>NZ_JAYKYT010000002.1:0-1555312 GCF_035818795.1 Nocardia sp. CDC160
CCGCCTCCACACCGACCAAGCCCCCGCACCGACGATATGCCGCCGACCACGACAACAACAGCGCCCCACAGATTTCGGCAGCTCAGAACACTGGGACCGTTATGCGATCAGTTGGATAACACGCACTGAGACAGCCGTCGTAGTACTCGTTGTGCAGATATTGCCCGGCGGGACTGGGCTTGGCCTCGGTCGGCGCGGCTCCGAAGACCAATGCCGTGCAAAGCGTGGAGAGCAGCCCCGCCATCACCGTCGATCTGTGCGTCACCGTGACAGCCTGCGCCGACGACATTTCAATCCTCTTACAGTCGTGGATTCGAGCGGCGCGCAACGATATTCGACCGGGACCGTACCGGCTGACGTATCGTGGTTGCGGGCCACGACATGCGGTGCCGGAGGTGGTAATCGTGGGCATCCTGGCGAAGTTCGGTACCCGGATGAATCTGGTGTACGACAGTCTGCGGGATCGGCGTGCGTTCGAGCTCACCGAATCCTCCGCGGTGGCAGGTGATTTCGAAGGCCTGCGCGGCCATCGCCACGCGGTGCTGGTGACGTTCCGGCGCAGCGGCGAGCCGGTCCCCTCACCGGTGTGGTTCGGGCTCGATGACAAGGGCATCGCCTACATCTTCACCGAGCGAAACTCGGGCAAGGTCAAGCGCATTCGGAACAATCCGCACGCGCTCATAGCCCCCTGCAATGTGCGCGGGCGGCCGCTCGGTCCGGCCATGCGGGCCACGGCGCGGGTGCTGGACGAATCCGAATGGCCGCACGCGGAGCAGGCGCGCAATTCCCTCTACCGCCTGATACCTCGCCTGTACGACCGGATCTTCTTCGGTGCCGTCCCCGAGGAGACCGTGTATCTGGAGCTCAGCCCGCGCGAGTCCTGACCGCGGGTTCTCGAATTCGATCGGAAAGAGGCCGTCGATGGTCGCCCTCCCCTGGTCCGCCGGACTCTACAAGCCCGCCGACGGAACCGAACTCCATGTGCTCACCAGCAACCTGCCGCTCAACCGTTTCCGAGACGTCCCCCGATTCCTGATGTGGACCATGCGGATTCGCACGCAGTTGAAGACCGCCGAGGGCTGCGCCGGTTACACGCTGGACGCCCAGCCGTTCGTGAAGACCTTCTGGACCCTGTCCGCCTGGTCCGACAAGCAGGCCATGGAGAAGTTCGTCCACAGCGGTGTGCACGCGAGAATGCTGGAGGACATGAAGGGCCGCTTGGGCGACCCACACTTCGCCGATTCCACGGCGACCCCCGCCGATCTCCCTCTCTCCTGGGCTGACGCCCACGCCCGCATCAAGCGAATCTCCTGACCCGCTCTGGTATCGTTCGGTCCCGACTGATCGTGCTGTGGCGCGAAATGCGTTGCAGGTGAGGCGAATCTGAGCAGGGGGCCTGCATGGAGGTGTCGCCGCAGGAACTGCGGGACGCGGCGAGCACCATCGACGGAATCGCCGACGCGGTGGGGAAACTCGCGACCTTCGCCGCGCCGTTCACGGCCTCGGGGCTCTTGGGTTCCCTGGGTTCGGGCATGGCGGGCTCCGCCACGGCGGCCCAACTCGACCGGATCGAGGCGGTGCGATCCAAGGCGATGGGCGTGGTCGAGGGGCGATATCAGGAGATCGCCGGGCTGCTGCGCACCTCCGCCGACACCTATCACGGCACCGACGAAGACGCGGCCGCGCGGTTCGCGGCACTGGGTGACCTGAATACCGGGGAGCGGTGACTCATGGCCGTACCCAGCAAGTCCACGGTGTTGAACTGGATCGTCGACCTCGGCTACCTCGCGCCGACAATCGAATCGATCGCCAAAGGCATCCGAGACAACGCGTCGACGATGTACAAGACCATCGACGGCCTGAACTGGTCCGGCAAAGGACGAGTCGGTGCGGACGGCCGCGCCGAGCGGGAACGCCAGCAGATGGGTGTGCTCGCCGACGCCTTCGACGAGCTCGCGACCGCGTGCCGGAATGGTCAGGCGCGGTTGGAGCCCATGGTCACCTCGGCCCGGCAGACGGTCGCCGTGCTGACCGGTGACGGCTATCAGGTGGCCGAGAACTGGTATGTCACCGACAAATACAACTATCCGGCTGCGCTGGTGCTGGCGCGCGGGAATCAACAGCAGACGGATCAAATCAACCAACTGCAAACCGACCGGTCGAACGAGGCGGCGAACCAGACCGTCGCCCTGCAACGGTTGGCGGCCGACATCGGGATCGCCGATGACGAAGTGGCGACCGCGATCAGCACGGCATTGGCCGCCATCGAACAGCTCTCGCCCGCCTCGGCCGGACTGAATCCCATACTCGCACAACACGATCTGGATGCCTGGAAGAGCGGAAAGTCGACCCCCGATCAGCTCGAGCGACTGCGCCTGGCCACCCAGCTCACCCCCGACCAACTCCAGGATCTCCTCAACGGCAAGGCCGTGAACCTGCCGCAGGAGCGCTACGACTACCTGCGCGGCCTCCTGCGCGGCATGGACAGCATGAGCGTGTCCGACCTCGCGCAACTCGGCGACAAGCTGCCGCCGGACCAGCAGGGCACACTGAAAACCGGCGTGGTCGACGCCATGCAATTGATGTCCAACCCGCAGATCGAAACCGTCGGCGACGGCACTGTCGAGGACCGCGGCGGCATGATCCAACTGCCCACCCAGGTGCGAAACCTGTTGCAGGAGAACCCCGTCCGCCGCAGCGAGAAGTACGGTTCGAGCGAGTTCATCGGCAACTTCATCGACGTCCCCCACGAAGCCGACTTCGCCACCTTCGTGGACCTACTCGGCAAGGGCACCCCCGCCCTCGCCCAGGGCAGCGATCTCGACCGCGGACTCCTCAAACAGGGCGCGGAAATCGCCGGTGCCAGCGCCGTCAACCTGGTCCCGGACCCCAAGCCGCACAGCGTGACCGACCTGGCCGACCGCATGCTGGCCCGCGCGGGCAGCGACCGCCTGGCCGTCCACGACCTGCTGTACGGCACCAATATGCAGTGCACCGTCACCGAGGGCGGCCACTACGACGCCCCCTCCCACGTCGCCGACATCATCGGCCGCGACTGGCACGGGCACGAGGACGGCGTCACGAAGGTCATCCAGACCGCGGGCCAATACAGCATGTCGACCGACCCGACGCTGAATCGGCAAGCGGGAGAATCCGCCTGGGCCCTGGCGAGCTACGCCAGCACCCATAGCAATGACTTGCTCCACCTCGACGGCGGCGACTACTCGATCGGACGGGTGAACCCGGACATGACCAAGGCGCTCGGGCAGACCTTGGCCACGTATATTCCCACTATGGTCGGCGTCCCCTCAGACATGTTCGGCGCTCACGGGTTCGGTGAAATCGACCCGGCGAATGTCAAGAACGTCTTCGCCGTCATCGATTCCAACAAGGACGCCGCCGTCGACTTCAACCGCGCGGCGTACGTGACGATCGCACAGATGAACCAGTCCTTCGGCATCCACGGTGGCACCGACTACGCGCTCGGTGAATGGGCCGGACGAATCGACGCCGCCGCCCAATCGGGAATGCAGCTCGAACTCGACGGCCGGAAACTGGATCAAGCCACTCAGCTGAAGTACGAGCAAACCATCTTCGACTCGGTCAAGGACATCGCCGCGTTCGGAGGCAAGCACATCCCACGCATCGCCGGAGCCGGGCTCGGCGAATCCCTCACCATGCCACTGGGCTTCACCCTCAGCGACTTCACCGAACTCGGCGTCAAGGTCGCGGCTCCCGAGGTGAAGAACTGGCTGTTCGGCGCGGTACCCGAACTCGGTCCGACCGCGGATCTGGACGGATACGGCAGCCAGGCCAAACGCTTCTACAACATTCTCGAGGGCATGACGCTGGTGCCGGATCATCCGGAGTACTCACAGGATCCGAACCTCAGACGGTACTTCGACGGAGAGGGCAAACTGCTGTCGTTCGAAACAATCGAGAAGCTCGATGGGACACCCGAATCCAGCCTCCCGAAATTCAAGGAAAGCATGAAGAAGTTCCTTCCCGGGCTGCTTGCCTTCGAGAACGGTTGGGACAACGGGCACAGCCAATCCGAACAGCATCCGCGATGAACACCTCCCTGCCTCACAGAACCTTGCGGCGGCTCGCGGTGACCGGGGTCCTGGTTGCCACGCTTGCTGCCTGCACAACGAGTGCGCCGACATATCGTTTACTCGATCGGCTGCAATTCAACTTCCGCTGGTCCGCCGAGCACGGCATCAACTTGACCTCGGACGCCTCGATCATCGCGCGTGCCTACATGGAGTCAGCGTTCATCTCCTACCGCACAGATCCAACCGGCAATCCATGGCCGACGCCGAACAAATTCTCCTATCCGGGCTACGAGCACGCGTCACCCGAACGAGGCAGTAGCAATATGAGGCTCGACGGGATGTCGATGGCACTCTATGAGCCCGCGGACACTCGAACCGTGGGCACCTTCTACGCCCAACTGCTGGAATTGACTTCGGACACGAACCCGCAGACCTGGCATGCCACGATGTGCGTCTGGGTCGATGGACTGGATGTGAAGTCGGACCACCCGGGCGACGACCCCTTCGGCGATCGATACCGGCCCTTCGTGAACGTCGGCAGCGGGGACAATTTCACCGGAACCGGTCGTACCGTTCGACTGACCATGCAGCCACCGTCGACCGGACGACCCACCCGTAACTCCGCAGGCGAAGGCCCGGCACGATATCCGAGCAACGATGTGTTCGGCGATTGGAAGGTCACCGATGCGAAGATGACGGATTCGGGAACAGACTTCCCCGGCGAACCGAACCTCTGCGCCGACCGCCCCGATAACCCGGTTCCCACCGCATTACGCGCCCGTGACTCCAGAAAGAGCTCGGATACTCCAGCCCCCACGCTCGACCCCTACCCTGGCTGGCCCGCGAGCAAAACGTAAGCCTCCCAGTAATTCACCGATCCGGAGCGCGCTATGAGCTGGTTGGACCTGCCCAAGGAGATCAGAGCCGCGCTGTCGAAACCCCTTGGCGTACCGGCCGATCCACCCGACCTCGGCGACCTGAACGACCCCGCCGATCCGCCTTTCACCCCGGTCCCGGCCTATACGAACGCGATCAGCTTCGAAGACTGGAAGCGCGAACGCGAATGGACGATTCTCGCTCCCCCGTGGTGATCCGCGGCAGCGGCCCCGAAGTTGATCATGGGCCTATTCCTGCACAATCCCACCGGAATTGGCAGGAAACTGCCCGCTGGGAGCGATTTGTGCACGAATCGGCCCATTCAACCCAACGAATCCGCCCCCGTAACAACCGATTCCCGCCTTGCGACAGACCCTTGAGGGCTCCGGCGCGGTAGGGAGCGGAACATGCCTGACATCTCCGGATCATTGGCACGATCGGCGCGCCAGCGATGGTTACCGCTCCTACGACCCCTCGCCGGTGTCATGGCAATGGTTGCGTTTATCCTCGTCGGCATCGAGTTCATCTCAGGCCAGTACGCCCCCGTCTCCGACGGCCGCTTTCGTCTGGTATTCCCGGTGGTGATCAAGCCCCTGCCGCAGGCATCCCCGCCGACTCCGGCTCCGGCCAGCGGTCCCGCCGCTCCGCCGAAAATGAGTCCGGCCGAAGTTCCGGCCGGGGCGGCCGATCGGCACACGACACTCATGTTCCCGCGATCTCGATGACGAAGATCGAGTTCCCGTTCGGATCGACGAACGGAGCCTTTCGGCCCGCCGCACCGTCCGGACCAACCAGCATGAACGGGCCGGGATGCAGTCCCCGCGAACCGATTTCGGCCACGGCGGTCTCCAGGTCCGGCACGGCGATGTTGACCAGCGCGTGTCCGGCCCGTTCGGGATCGACCACGATGTAGACGAATGCGGTGTCGGCGAGCTGCCACATCGCCTCGGTCCCCGGAGTGACCACGACATCGGCGGCCCGCCCGAACAGGCGGGAGTACCAGTCGTCGGCGACCGCGAAATCGGTCACGGCCAGGCCGAAGAACAAGGAGTTCATGGCTAAGACTCTAGGGATTGTCTCGGCCGGAATCGGGGGTGATCGGGAATTGGGGGTAAACCCGGAGGCGGGGGTCGGCTAACCGTGGGCACACTGGCTGAATGACGACATTGCACCTGGTTGGCGGCCCGTCGGCGGGTGAGGTGGTGTGCGCGGTGCTCGATGACAGCGACCGTGCCGCCGATTCCATCGAGTGGTTTCCCGACAATTTGAACTCCGGACCATTGGAGCCCGACGATTACGCCGCCCGCGTCGAATGGTGGAGCTGGCACGACGACATGGTCCGGACGGAATTCCCCGAGTTCGATCCCACCCGGGTGGGCACCCTGCCCGACCTCATGGCGGCCTTCTGGGCACGCGCCGAACAGGCCGATCATCTGGTGGTCTGGTACGGCCGCGACAATGCCCAGGAGTCGGCGATGTTCCACGAAATCTGCCACAGGCTGCCCGACCGTCCGCTCGATGTGGTCGAGGTCCCCGTAGCGGTCCCGTTCTATTCACCCCACGAACTGGCCTACTACGCGACTCGCGCCCGCCCGATCACCGACGCCGAACGAACCCGGGTCCACGAGACCTGGCAGCGGCTTCGACAGGAGAACGAGACATTCCGAGTCGTCGAGGACGGCAACCTGGTCTCCGCCCCCGCCGACCACTACGACAAGGCACTGCTCTACCACGTACGCCCGGAGTGGACCCCCCTCGCCCGAGCCATAGCCCCCGTCATGGCCGGAATGAAAGCCGATGACGCAATCCTGAAATGGCGAATGAAATCCCTGATCGAGTCCGGATCAGTCCTCGCCGACGGCAGTCCCTGGCTATCCCGCCGAACAAAAGTCAAACGCCCATAACTCCTTTCGTCGGAGATCGAGAGGCCGGTCGTCAGGGGATGAGGGGGCGTCGAGGGAAGGTCAGTTGGCGAAGCGGCGGGATTTGGTGGCTAGGGCGGCTCGACCTCGCGGGGTGATGCGGTAGCGGCCGCGAGGGCGGCTGGGGGTGATGAGACCGCGGGATTCGAGGTGGGAGAGGGCATTTCGGGTGCGCCAGCTGGTGAGGGTGGCATTGCGGGCGATTTGGGGAGCGGTGAGGGTGTGGTCGGGGTGGAGGGCGGCGAGGACCGCGATTTCGGCTGGGGTCATGGGGATCACCTCGGAGGGGTCGCGTGAGGGCGGCCGATCGAATGGAGTCACGGGCAGGAGATCTCGAGGCTGAAAGCGGTCAGAGACCTCAGGATCATCGTCGTGGGGCGGCGCGGTGGCAGCCGGGTGGGATGGAGTCGCGAGCAGGAGATCTCGCGGCGGCAAGCGGTCAGGGCCATCGGGATCACCTTGGTGGGGCGGCTCGGTGTCGGCCGGTGGGATGGGTTGGCGAGCAGGGGATTTCGAGGTGGCCGCCGGTGAATAGGGACAGGCGGAGGGACTCGCGAGTCGACTCGTGGCCGATTCGGTAGGAATCCCAGCAGGTTCGAGCGATCACGACGGTGCAGAGCACGATGATGGACAGCAGCGCCCATGCGTCCCAGGGCATTTCAGGCTCCCTTTTGCGAATTGTTCGGTGAAATTCGGTGTGGCGCGCCGAATCCCAGTAGACACCGAGCGACCCGAATTGACACCATCAAAGGGTGGATTCACGTTCAATTCGTTGGAGTTCCACGGTGGACCGTTCCGTGAAATGCAATCCCCAGATAGCGAGGCTAACGAAATGGTCGGATCTACCATTCCCAAAAGGGCATTCGGTCGATTTCTGCGCGGGCTCCGCGAACATGCCGGGGTCACACTTCTGACGGCCAGCGTGCGGATAGATACCTCCAAGCAAACCATCCTTCGGCTGGAAGGCGGGCAGCCCACCAAAGTGTCCACGCCAGAACTGGAGTCACTGCTGGACCTCTACGAGGTCACCGCGGCGGTGCGGACAGAGGCGCTGGACCTGTGGCAGGAGGTTCGACGGCAAGACAAGGCGGCCAAGCTCCAAGGCACGTACAAGGGCTGGTGGCATGCATATGCCGATCAGTATCTAGCGCATTTCGACCATTACATGCGCCTGGAGCAGCGGGCCAATCATCTGGCGACACACCAGCTCGCGCTGCTGCACGGCTTGCTGCAAACCCCACGATACCGACGCGAGATCATCGAGGCGACCGAGCCCGGTGTGTCCGAGGTCGACATGGAACGCCGATTGGAACTTGCCGCGCGGCGGCAGAAACGGCTCGCCGACAAAGAGTTCCGATTCGAGGCACTGCTGTCGGAGGCCGCGCTGCGACATCGACTCGGCGATCCGGCGACCATGCACGACCAGCTGCGGCACCTCACCGAGATAGGTTGCCAGGAGAACGTTTCGATCCGTGTCGTGCCGTTTGGCGTCAACATGCGCATCGGTGTCGCCTTCCAGTCGTTCACGTTGCTCGAATTCCCGCACCTGGCAATCAATTTGATCGAGCCACCGGTCATCTACGTGGAGGGCACCGAGGGCGCGCTGTACCTCGAACAACAATCGGTCATTGCCCGTTTCCGGCAGGCGCTGAACGGTATTCAGCAGGTAGCTTTGAGTGAAGACGACTCCAGGGATCTGGTGTCGACGATCGCGAAGGAGTACAGCGCGTGATCAATGATCTGTCCGGTGCCCAGTGGTTCAAGTCCTCGAGGTCTGCCAATGCCTCGGAGTGCGTCGAGGTCGCCTTCATAGGGAACGCGCGCTCCGTGGGTGTGCGTGATTCCAAGGATCCGGCGGGGCCGGTGCTCGTGTTCTCGGGCGAGCAGTGGGATCGATTCCTCGAGAGCGGCATCTGGCGGTGACCGGGTGATCTCGGTGGGTGGAGGCCGAGATCACCGCGCGGGAATTTGCCCTGGTCGCTGGGAGTTTGCCATCGTGTAGGTAGTCCCCGAGCGGGGGCCCGGACGAGGGAGCCGTACCCGGTGTGCGACAAGACGGCCTTCGGAGGTTGTCATGTCGTGGCTGGTACTGGTCGTGTCCGGGGTTTTCGAGGCGGTGTGGGCCACCGCGCTCGGGAAGTCCGAGGGGTTCTCCAAGCTGGGGCCGAGCGTGGTGTTCGGCGTCGCACTCGTCGCGAGCATGGGCGGGTTGGCCTATGCCATGCGGGGGCTGCCGGTCGGGACCGCGTACGCGGTGTGGGTGGGGATCGGAGCCGTGTTGACCGTCGTCTACTCCATGGCCACGGGCGGGGCGGCCGTGAGTGCGGTCAAGCTGTTGCTGCTCGGCGGGATCGTGGCGTGCGTGATCGGGTTGAAGCTGGTCGGGTAGAGACTATTTGGGTGCTTCCAGTTTGACGGTGTCGGCGGGGATGGCGGATACCGATTGGACGGTTTGGATTTTGGCGGCGGGGTCGGGGAGGAGGAGTCGCCAATCCTCGGAGACCCAGAGCACGGTTTCGGCGGTCGCGGTGATGCTGGCGTCGGAGTACGTGGAGTAGACGGTGAGGTCGGCGCGGTCGGGGGTGTAGTTGGTGATCTTGTAGGCGGTGATGTGCGGGGCGACCGTCGGGTTGGCGGGGGCGGTCAGGGAGATCTGGGCGCGGGCCAGGACCCACGAGTCCTTGGCGGGGCCGGGGATCAGGGAGATCGCCGCGATCTGCGGCCAGACGCCGTCGGGGGCCAGCGACAGTCGGGTGCTGTGGTTGATCGCCGCCAGGGCCGCGCCCTGCGGGGTGTGGGAGTAGCCCGCGGCGGTGGTGCCGAGTTTGCTGGGACCGTCGTAATCGCCGATCGGGAGTTGCACGCCCTGATAGTTCTCCCAGTGCACGTCCGACGGGGCTCGCGCCGGGTCTACCTGCGTGGTCTTGGTCGTCGAGGCGCTGTGATCGCTGCCGCCGCAGGCCGCGAGCGTCAGGGCGCAGGCCGAGACGACCAGGGTCATTGCCGCGGCGGCGAATGTTTGCGCATGGTGTGCTGACTTGGCGCGCATGGGGTTTCCTTCGGAGGCACCGGGGTGCGGTCGAGAAGTGTTGCGGTGGCGCGGGATCGAAAATCGCGAGGGGGCGGGAACGAGTATTGCGTGATGCGGGATCGAATGTCGCGGTGGAGTGGAATCGAGTTTCGCTGATCGCGCGGGGATTGATTTCGCGGCGGCGCGGGATCAAGTTTGCGGTGGCGCGGGATCGGGCTTGCGATGGTGCGGGATCTGGCATTGCGGTGGCGCAGGATCAGGGATTGCGGTGGCGCGGGATCAGGGATTGCCCGGGTGGGGGCGGTTGACCCTACGAGTCATAGTCGGTTGGGTTTAACAGTTGATAACTCCTGTCACGGATCCGGTTGTGGGGACTGGCGATCCGGGTAAGATCTGGTCCGAAACATGATCATCGCAGGTGGTGGGGTTTCATGATGGATCATCGGAGCGCAGTTCCGGTGGGCCGCCTGTGTTGTGAGCCGGTGGTGTGGAATGCCATGGCAGCCGGGGGATTCGGGCTTCGCGCCCGGTGTTGTCCGTTCGGGGAATGGGAATTGGGGACATGAAGACCACACGAACGTCGCTCCTGTTGTCGATGCTGCCCATTGCGCTGGTCGCAGGCCAAGGGGTGGCCGCCGCGGCCCCGGGCCAACCCGGCCTGGCGGTGCCCGGCGACGGTCAACCCGGCCTGAGCACCCAGCCCAACCAGCCACCCGCGAATTCCGCACCGAGCCCGGCGGATTGGATTCCCGACCCGCCCGTCGCTCCCCCGAACCGGCCGCGGCCCAAGCAGCAGACCACGCCGCAGCAGGACACGATCATCCAGCCGCAGACGTCGCCCAAGGTGACGCCGACGGAACCGGAGGCCACGCAGGATCAGCCCGCGGCGAATGCGCCCGAGGTGATGCCCGCTGATCCGCACCAGCTACGTGTGGGCACCGGTCAGGTCGAACTACCCGACTTCATCGACACCAAGACGCGGGATAAGGCCCAGGCGTATCTCGACATGGCGGAGTGGCAGATCGCGGCCGCTTACGACCGAATGGGCTTCTCGCGAGACGAGTCCGACCGAATGGCGGCTTCGAGCTCGATGGGTGCCCTGCTCGGCGCGGGCACGGTCGGTGTTGCCGCACCAGCCGTTTTGGCACCGATCGGGTGCGGAGTCGGCGCAGTAGTCGGTGCGCTCGCGGGAGCGGCGATCGCTGGCGTTCCGACCGCTGGCGTCGGCGCGCCTGCAGGCGCGATCGTCGGTGGAATCGCTGGCTGCGTCGGCGGTGGTTCTTTGGGTGGCATGCTCAGCGTCCCGTTGGTTGTCGGCGGCGGCGCTCTCGCGGCACTCGGCGCGGGCGCGCTGAGTGGCGGCGATGCCACCAAGCCCGCGCCCGCGATGCCCACGGCTCTCGTCGATACCGCTGCGCAGGTGCCGCTTTCGAGTCCGGGGGTTCCCGGCGTGACGCCTGCGGTGCAGCCGGTGGCGGACTTCTTGAATCTGCCGGGGGTGCCCGCGCCGGTCGCGCAGGTGGCCGCGCCCGTGGTGCAGCAGGTTGCCGCGGTGGTGGATCAGCAGGCTCAGGTCGTGGCTCCGGCGGTCGAGCAGGTGGCCGCCACGGTGGGACAGCAGGTCGCCCCGGTGGTGGAGGCGGCCGCGCCGGTGGTCGAGCAGGCCGTCACAACCATGGGTCAGCAGGTGAGCGCCGCGGTCGGCCCGCAAGCCGCGCCCCTCGTCGACCAGGTGACGGAAGCGGTGAACACCCAGGTGGATTCATTCCGCACCGCGGTGGCCCAAATGCCCGCCCTAACCCCCGACGCCTTCCTCGCCGCCCTCCAACCCGCCGCCCCGGGCGCCTGACCGGAACACCACGGGTGCCGCCGTGACCACAAACGACAACCCCACCCCCCTATCCCCCGACTTCACCCGCCTAACCCCGACCCCAACTCCGCCCAACACCAACCCCACCAAGCCCAACACCGAATCAGCCCCGCCTGCGGCCGAATCCGCCGAGGCCAGCCCCAAATCGCGCCCAGCTGCGGGTGACCCCGCCGAAGCCACCGCCAAATCGCACCCGGCTGCGGGCGAGCGCGCCGAGGCCAATGTCGGATCGAGCCCGGCCGCAGCACAACCCGCAGCGGCCAGCGCCGAAACAAGCGGGACCTCGGTCGAGCCTACGAACGCCGCCACCACGCTCGGCTCAACCGCAGCGGCACACACGGGCGGCACTACCCACACCGACCCGGCCCCTGCGGAAACCGCTTCCAAATCAGGCCCGTCCGCCGACCAACCCCCCGCCGCCCGTGCCGAATCGGGCTCGGCCACGACCAAATCCGCCGCCACCGCCAAGCCGCGTCCGACCGCGGCCACCTCCGAGGCGCGCCCAGCCGCTGCCGAATCCGCGACCCGTGGTCAATCAAGCTCGGCCACGACCAGATCCGCCACCACCGGCATCGAGCCAAGTCCGGCCCCCGCCGGTTCCGAGGCAGGTTCGACCGCTGCCGACTCCGCAGCCGGTGGTCGATCAGGGTCGGCCACCACTGGATCCGCGGCCATTGGGGGCGCATCGAATTCGGCTCGCCTCACCGGCGACACCACCCGCACCGGGTCCGACACCACACGCACCGGGTCCGACACCATCCGAACCGGGTCCGGCAGCGCCCGAGCCGGGTCAGGCAGCACCCGGCTGACGGGCGACAATCCGCGACTCGGATTGGGCCCGACCCGCCTGACCGGCGAGCCCAACTCGCCCAAACCCGCCACGGTCCGCCTCACCGGCGACAACCCCCGCACCGGATCAACCACCCGCCGCCTCACCGGCGAGTCCGGTCTCCCCAAGCCCGGCGCAACCCACCGAAGCGGCAACCCCACCCGACCCGCAGCCACCACCCCATCTACCGAATCCACCTCACCGCGTGCCGAATCCATATCGGATCAGGCCAAACCCACCCCGCCCCACCCCAACTCGACCTCGATCCCGGCCGAACCAACCTCCATTCCGGCCGAACCAACCCCAGCCCGGCCCGATTCAGCCTCGCCGCGACCCGATTCACCCTCGCCACGCGCCGAATCGACCCCGACCCGTCCCGGCCCAACTCCGCCTTACGCCGAGACTTCCCCGGTCCGTTCCAAGTCGGCCTCGACTCACGCCACACCTACTCCGGCCAGTCCGAGGTCCGCTTCGACTCACGCCGAAAGTTCCCCAGCTCGTCCCGGATCGGCTTCCACCGACACCGAATCGACCTCGGCTCGTCCCGGATCGGCTGCCGCCCACGCCGAATCGAATCCGGCTCGTCCCGGGTCCGGTACAGCCCGCGCCGAATCAGGTCAGGGCCGTGCCGAGACTTCACCGGACCTCGCCGGGTCGTCGGCGCGGCGCGTCGAATCGGGCCAGGATCGCACTGGGTCATCGGCGGACCGCACTCGATCAGCGGCGGACCGGTTCGGATCTGGCTCGGCCAGTGCCGGATCGGGCTCGGGGGGTTCCGAATTCGCTCGTGAGCGGTTCGGGGATGGGGCGGATCGGGTCGGAGGTGGCTCGGGTTGGCGGGAGTCCGCGTCGTTCCGGGCTGAAATCGGTGGGGCGGCGGGCGAATCGGGGGGTCGGCGGTTCGAGCCGGAGGGGGCGGGGTCGCGGGCGCGGGCCTGGCGGGAGGACATCGATGTTGCCGGGGCGCGGCCGGGGGTGCGGCGTGAAGGGGGCGGGCGGCCGCCGATGCCTGCGCTCGCGCCATCGGGGGCGGGGGTGGTGCCCGCAGCGGAGGCGGAAAGTACGGAGCCCGGGTGGGCTTCGTGGCTGACCGAAGGCGGTGCGCCGGCGCCGAGCGGTCCGCGGCGGGAAGCCGGGGCCAGCCCTTACGACCTGATGGCCGAGGATCCGATGGCCGCGCTGGTGGTCGAGGCGCGGCGGCGGGCGGTGCAGACGCAGCGGCGGATTCGGATTCGCCAGCGCGCCCTCGCGATTGCTGGAGTGTCGCTGACTCTGGTGATCGTGGCTGTCGTGGCATGGCTGACCCTCACGCCCGGGGATTCCGGCGCGCCGCAGGCCATTCCGACCACCACGGCGAGCGCCGCCACCACGCCCGCGAACCAGCCCGGACTGGTGGCCTGGTGCCAGGAGCGCAATACCCCCGAACGAGTCAGCGGAGCCAGCGCGGGCGACCTCGGCAGCGGCCCCGGCATCATCATGCGCCTCGAATACGCCTGGTACGTCCAGCGCGACGCCAACGCGGTGCGAGCCCTGCTCGCCCCCGACGCCCGCGTCGCCCCGGAACAGGCCACCCGCGACGCCATCGCCGCCACCCCCTCCGGCACCCAGCACTGCGTGACCATCACCGGCGCGGACCCCGACCACTGGAACGTCACCGTCGACGAGAAACACCCCGACGGCTCCCAAACCTCCTGGCAACAGGTCATCACCACCGCCGTCCGCGACGGCCAGCTCCGCATCACCGCCATCGTCGCCGGAAGCCGGTAACCCCATGGTCGACCTCGACGACCGGCTCCGCCCCCCGCACCCCGGCCCACCCCACCCCAACCCACCTCACCCGAGCGCGGGCGCGGGCGCGGGCGCAACCCAACCCGCCCCCGCCGAACCACACGGCTCCCCAACACCCCACCGCGACTTCTGGTTCCGCCCGGACGCCACCGCCCAGCAGCCCAACCCTGCACCCCCACAGCCGAACTCCGCCGCTCCCGCAGACCCGTCCACGCCGCCGATGTGGCAGCCACCCACCCCCGCGCCGCCTCTAGACACACCCCACCAACCCCACACAGCCGAACAAACCGAGGCCGCCCGCCGAGCCGCCGCCGAAGCATGGCAGGCCGCATTGGCAGCTCAGCGCCCCGCCCCAACCCCCACGCCACCCAACCCCGCTACCGCGCAAGCCGATCCAGCCTCACCACACCACGTCGCCGCACAACTACCGAATCCCGCAGCCGCGCAACCCCACCCGCCAGCACAGAACGATTCCCCGCCCCAGCGACCCAATAGTGCGGCAGCGGGCGAGGTCAACGCCGCCGGGGCGCAGTCCAGTCGGGCAGCGCAGGGCACCCCGGCTACGCGACAGCCCAACCCGGGCGGGCTGCAGGCCACACCCGTCGCGCAGCAGACACCCGTCGCGGCGCGACCTAGCACACCAGCGGCGCTGCCGACTGATCCGGCGGCGCAGCGGATTGGACCCGTTGCGCAGCAGACCAATCCCGTAGCGCGGCGTGGGATTCCAGTCGAGCGGCAGGCGGACTCGGCGGGGATGTCGGCGGAAGCCGGTGCGGAAGTAGAGGGTGGAGTGGGGCGGTCGGGTGAGGTGGTGGCGCGGTTGTTGGAGGCGGTGCGGGTGAGTGAGGGTGTGGGGGAAGGGGATTCGGGGGGTAGTGAGTTGTGGCAGCCTGCGCCTGCGGGGTCGCCGACGGATGCGGTGCCGTTGCGGGGTGGGCAGGGGCGGCTGGTGCGGGCGGCGGTGCCGTCGGTGTTGGTGCTCGGGGGGTCGGGGTCGTCGGGGGCCACGACCACCGCGTTGGGGTTGGCCGCGGCGGCGGCTGTGGACAGTGATGGGGAGATTTGGCCGGTTGTCGTCGATGCGACGCTCGGGGGTGGGGATGTGGCGTTGCGGGGGTGTGATGCGGCCGCGCCGGTGAGCACGCTTCAGAAGTGGTTGGGGACCGCGTATCCGGGGCTCGCGTCCAGCGTGGGGGCTTGTTCGGGGCAGACGTCCACCGGGGTGCGGGTGCTGGCGCGAACGCCGGATCCATTGCCGCGCAGGGAATCTCTGGTATCGGTGGCTCGGCATCTCGAAACCGCCGGGCTCCTGGGGATTTTCGATGCCGGAGCACCCGTCACGAGTCGGTTGGCCGCGCCCTTGCTGTCCGATCCTCGTGTCGGGCTGGTGATCACCGTGGCCGCGCGGCCGGACGCCATCAACCGGCTGCAACCCGCGCTGGCGTGGCTGGACGAGAGCTTCAGCGAGTTCGTGGTCGGCGACGCCGTAATCGTGCTCACCGAGCAGGTGCCCGGCTCCGCAGCGGCCGTGATGGATCACGTTCGGACGCACCTGGGTTCGTGGGTGCGGGACGTGCTGCAGATTCCATTCGACATTCACCTCGCGAGCGGCGGAACCATTTCGTGGCATCGCCTAGCCGCCGAGACCCGGGACGCCTACCTCGCTCTCTTGGGGGCGTTGCGATGACCATCGAACTATCGCGCCCCTATGGGGTAGATCCCGGCCGAGAGCACCGGCAGTCCATGCCTGTCGCCTCGGCGGGGCAGGCCGCGCCCGTCATGCAGCCGGTGCCGATGTGGCATCGGGCCGTACCGAATCGGCCCGCCAGACCGCCACTCGTGTGGCTGGTCGGCGTACACGGGGGTGCCGGGGTCAGCAGTCTGGCCGCCAGTTTGAGTTGGGCGGGGGATGCCGGGCAGCGGTGGCCCGCGCGGATCGGGCTCAGCGGGGATATGGATTCGCCGCTGGTCGTCCTGGTCGGGCGCAGTCATTTGCGCGGTGTCAACGCCCTGCATCGCGCCCTGCTGGCGCATCAGGCGCAAGCCACGCCGGTGGGCAGCACGGTGGTCGGGGTGCTCACGGTGGCGGACGCCGCACGGCCACTGCCGATTCCGGTCGCGCAGCGGCGCGAGGAAATGGAGGGACTGGCCCTCGCTCTGGGCGCCCGCACCTGGCGGCTCGGCTGGCTCGAGCAATGGCGGGCCCTCGAACCCTACGAAATGGCGGAATGGGATCCCGCCGCCGGACACACCCCGATGGACGACGGTGATCCCACTCGCACTCCCCCGCAACCGGTTCGGCTCCTGGCCGAACAGATCCTCACCGCGGCACGCATTGCCGGGGCGCGGATCACCGAACGCGCGCAGCACGGCGCGGAATCAGCCGATCCCTGATCTGAACGAGGTGCGACGTGCATCGAAACCCGCTGCCCACCATAGGATTCCGCAGCTCGTCACTACTGACGGCGGTCGTCTGCGTCCTCGCCATGGCCGCCGCCGGGGTGGCCCGCGGCGGACCGCCGGACACCACCGTGCCCATCGACAAATGCCCGGCCCTGTTCGCCCTCGGCATCCAGGGCACCGGCGAATCCTCCCCCGACGCCGCCGTCACCACCGACACCGGCATGCTGTCGGAGGTATTCCGCCCCATGATGGCCGCCGCCAGCGATCCCGGGCTGGTCGATCGCGCGTACGTGCCGTACGAGGCGTCGTTCGGCGGGGCGACCTCGGCCAGCACCGTCACCTACACCAAGTCCGTGGACGAGGGGCTGGACCGGCTGCGGTCCATGGCCAAACAGGTCGTCGACCGGTGCCCCAGTTCGCGATTGGCGATCGCCGGGTACTCGCAGGGCGCGCACGTGGCCTCGCAGTTCGCCCAGGAGGTCGGCGCGGGCAAGGGCACGGTGTCGGCCGAGAAGGTCGCGGCCGTAGCGCTTTTCGGTGATCCCAACCGCAATGCCAACGCGCCGCTGTTCCCCGGCAAGCCGGATCAGAAGCTGCCCACGGCCGCACCCGGCACCGACGGCAAGGCGGTGTCGGGGCTCGGCGATCCGCCCGCCACCAAGACCGCGTCCGGGGCCGGAATCGCGCCCGACAGCGCTACTTTGGAGAACTTCGGGTCGCTGGTCGGGCGGGTCGCGGAATTCTGCACCGAGGGCGATCTGGCCTGCGATACGCCCGTCGGCGCGCCGCTGGTGCGGACGGTCGCCAATATCGCCGGGCAGGTGGAGCTTTCGGCCGGTGACCCGATCGGGTCGCTGAAGTCGATCGCGGAGGCGCTGGCCTACACCTCGATCAAGACCGTCACCTCGGTGGTGAACAATGACGTGTCGGGGACTTCGATCGCGGATCTGTCGTATCAGCCGCAGAAGTCGATCTCCCAGCGCATCGCCGACGCCTCGAATCCCAATACCCAGGTCGATATCCCGGGCGCGTTCCAGGCGCTGCTCAAGGTCGGGACCATTGCCATCAATTCCATTGTGGCCGTGGTGAAGGACATTCTGACGCCCGCCAATATCGCCGAGATCGCCACCGCCGGACTCGCCAATCCCATTGCCGGACTGGCGGTCTTCGGCGGGAAGCTGCTCGGGGCGGTCACCAACCTGGTGCCGCCGACCACGATCAGCAGATTGGTCACCCAGTCGTTCTCGGCGGTCACCCAGAACATCACCGACAACAAGGATCTGCTCGACGTCACCACCTGGGTGCGGTACTGGGACACCGCCCAGAAGCACGACTACACCCACGCGCAGGGCGCGGGCTTCGGCGAAAGCCCGACCGACTGGGTCGGCCAGTGGTTCGCCGCCGTAGCCCACGACCTCTCCGGAGCCGCCCAATCCGGCGGCACCCCCCTCGGCGGCAGCGACAAGCCCAGCGTCGGAATGGATTTCGCGGGCACCTCCACCGCTCCCACCTCCACCCCACCCAACAACCAATTCCCCCTCGGCGGCTCCGACCCCACCACCTCCCCCACCCCTACCTCCGGCACACCCCTCTTCGGCACCAGCTCACCCCCGACGTCCGGCGCACCCCTGATCCCCAACCTCAGCCCCCAGGCCACGCCATGAGCACCACCGAATCCAACTCGCGGACAACAGAACCACCGCCACCGACACCCGGCGGCGCGTACACAGGCACCTGGTCGGACTGGATCACCGGCACCCCCGCACCGAGGCGGGACACGAATCCCGAAGACTACGACAACGATTACTACGACGACTACTACGAGAGCGGCGAATACCCCCGAGCCCGGGAACACTACGAGCCCATCGAATACGACGAAGACGACCTCGACGAAGACGCCTACGAACCCCAACCCACCGGCCGCCACGCACACCAGCCCCGCCCGGGCAACGGCGATGACTACGAGCCCCAGGCCCGCACTACCGACGACTACGGGTCGAGATCGTGGTCGGACGGAGACCAACAGCCCGATCCCCGCTCGGGCGAGAGGTACGAGACTGGCCACCGCCCAGATGATTCCGAGGTTCGGAGTCGCGCGGTCGGCGGCTACGAATCCGAGTCGGGCGGTGGCTACGAGTCCGGGTCTCGGGCGGCCGGTGGCGTCGAGTCTGGGCATCGGGCGGGCGGTGACGCGCAGCACATGCGGACTGCGGGGAATCCGCCGCGGGGGCGGAGGTATCGGTCGCCGCGGGCTTTGAGTGCGTATGACGTGTTGCGGGAGCGGGCGTCGTTCGATCCGGGCGGGCAGTCGAAGCGGGCGGATCGGCTCGATCCGCCGCCCGGGTATCCGACCGAGCGGCGGCCGCTCAAGCGGGCACCCAAGCCGACCCCGGCGCGGGAACGGTTGGGGTTGTCGCTGGATCTCGGAGGGCGGCAGTGGGTCGTTCCGCTGCTGGGGTTGCTGGCAGTGCTGGCGGTTTCCGCGGCCATCGCGGTGCAGATCGCCAAGGTCACCGGCGACCACACGCCCTCGAAACCGCATGTCGCCACCCCGCCGGTCGCCGCACCGCAGGCCCCGACCGCCACCACCGCCCCGACCGCCTCCGGCTTCGCCCAACCGGCGGCCGGTCCCGCCGACCTGTGCCCCAATGAGACGAAGGGCAGCACCGTCCGCGGCAACGGCCCCGGCAGCACCAAGTCCGGCCCGGATGTCATTCTCGCCCTACAGAATCGCTACTACGTCGACCGCTCCGGCAAGTCCGTCCGCGAGATGTTCGCCCCCGACGCCGCCGCCCCCACCGCCGACCAAATCCAAGCCGGAATCGACACCATCCCCGTAGGCACGACCTACTGCGTCCAAATCATGCCCGGCCCCTTCGACGGCCAACACATCATGGTCGTCACCGAACACCACCCCGACGCCACCACCCGCACCTGGTCCCCCCAACTGGTCATCACCACCAAACAGGGCGACGCCACCCTCATCTCCGCCATAGTCCCCGTCAACGAAGACACCCCCAAGTAGCCCCCAACCCCACGAGCATGCAATCCAGCAGGCATCGCCCGACTAACCCCCTGCAGAATTGCATGCTCGTCGGCGCAACGACCAGGCTGCGGGAGGCACACCCGACCACCTCTCGGTTCGTGCCTCGCTGCCACCGGCAGCGAGGCACGAGAGCTGCGGGAGTTGCCGAGAGTTGCCAGGCGTTTTGGTGAAGTGGGTGGGGGTGGGCTAATGTTCTCTCTCGCAGCCGGACGGGCCGACAAGCCCTGAGGGATGCGATGCGGATGTAGCGCAGCTGGTAGCGCATCACCTTGCCAAGGTGAGGGTCGCGGGTTCGAATCCCGTCATCCGCTCAACACAATTTCGGGTCTTCCATCCAATGGCTTCGAGAGTTGTTCTCGCGCAGTAGATCTCGCGCACATCCCGGGCATGTCGCCAGCATTTCGCGGTACCTTTTCGTGGTGACCATGTTGCTCAGCGCCTTCCACGACACTGTGCTTTCCCAGATCGACAGTGGGGTACTCGCCCAGCTCGGTAATCCCACGCCGGAGACCCCGCCGGTCGCCGACAAGCTGCTCAAGCTCGTCCGATACTTCACCTGGTTCGTCCTGCTGTCCGGTGTGCTGGGCATTACCTACGCGGGCGGTCGGTTCGCGTGGGAGAAATGGTCCGGCGGCGGGCTGGCCTCGCCGAAGATGGTCGCGGGCGCGATGATCGGCGGCATCATCGCCACCAGCGCGGGCACCATCATGAACGCCGTCATCGGCTGAGCGACCCTTGCCAACCCGCGCCGGTCCGGCACCCGAATCCGGGCGGCGCGGACCACATCCGCGCGCGTGACACGGGAAGTGTCGGTGGGCGCGGTTAGGCTCGTCGAACAGACTGGCGAAGACGGGTAGGGGCCGCCTTGACGACGAGCGATACACCCACGACGGCGACTCGGGAACCGAGGCGCGGGGCACCGGGCGAAGACCCGGGTGACGGGGTGGATTTCGGGCTGGAACAGGTCAATGAGGTGCTGGCCGGGATGGTCGGCGAGGTGGCCGCGGATCGGCCGCGGGATGCGGAATTGATGACCTGTCGGCTCGGGCTGGATGGGGAGAGCCCGGAGACATTGATGCTGATGGGGGCGCGGTTCGGGGTGTCGCGGGACCGGGCGCGGCAGTTGTATACCCGGGCCGTCGGGACGATGCTGCGGCAGGTGCTGGCCACCGGGGAACCGGATCTTGGCGTCTTCGCCCAGCGGTATCCGGTCGGGTGGGGTGATGAGCGGCTCGTTCGGACGCTGCTCGCGGAAACCTATGCGACGGACGGGGATATCGCGGCGCAGGACTGGGCGTATCTCAAGCTGCGGCTGGCAGGGCACGACCTGCAGGACTCGAAACGGTTGGCGGGGTTCGTGTTTCAGCGAATCGCGGGGTGGCAGCAGAAGGGACGCTGGCATCTGATGCCCAACGCGCAACCGGAAGAGGTGCCCGACGACGTCTGGAACCCGTGGCTGAAGCGCGTCGAATGGGGTTCCGGCACCCCCGCCGACATGCCGACGCTCCCGGCCGGTCGGCTCGACTACGACGATGACGGCCGCGGCCACATGTACTCCGAAAAGCTCGGCCGCGAAATAACTTTCGACACCGCACTCCAGGCGCGACTGTTCCGCCTGCTGGACGGCAGCAGCCGCGTCGAAACGTTCCGCGAACTCCCCGCCGCCGTCACCTACGACATCGACGGCATCGAACGCACCCACTACCCCACCGCCGCAGCCCGTTTCACCGACGGCCGCACCGCCCTCATCGACGTCCTCCCCCCAACCCACACCGCCCTCCACGTCCACCGCACCCGAGCCCGCGCCGCCCGCGCCTACGCCCACGCCCACGGCTGGGGCTGGCTCACCTGGACCGGCAGCCGCCACACCGTCGCGGATCTGATGACGCGCCCGGTCAACGCCCGCCACGAGTCGACCCTCACGAACCGCCTCGCCACCACCCCCCTCACCTGGCCCGAGTTCAACACCCTCCGCGCCGACCTCACCCCCCTCGACCTAGCCGCCCTGGTCCTCCGCCACAACTGGCGCTGGGACCGAGGCCCGTTCCGCCTCTCCCCCGGAAACTGACCGCGCACCTTCGCCGAGGCGGCGGCGACCCGCGCGGCAGACAGAGCCGCCCAGGCAGGCACAGCCGTACGGGGCGGGCAGTGCCGTATGCGAGGCAACAAGATCAGGGAGTTCTCAGCGAGGGATTTTGTCCGGTTCGCCGCCGTGAGAGCTCCCTGATCTTGATCACCTCACACGTGGCGGGCGGTGCGAGGTGGCTGGGTGGATCAGGGGGTGGGGGTGCCGAACCAGCGGGTCAGGGCTGTGTTCAGAGAGGGTTGGTCGGAGCCTAGCCAGGCGATGTGGCCGTCGGGGCGGAGGAGCAGGGCCGGGGTGTCGAGTTCCTCGCTGACATCGACGACGTGGTCGACTCGGTCGGACCAACCGGCGGTCGAGAGGGTGCCGGTTTGGTCGAGGAGTAGGCCTCGGCCCTGGTGCATGAGTTCGTAGAGGCGGCCCTTCTTCAGAGGGATGTCGCGTTGGCGGCGGCCGAGGGCGTCGGGGCCGTCGCCGAGGTCGTAGCGGGTGCTGATGGCTATGACCTTTTCGGTGAGGTGCTTTTTCACCTCGGGGAAGGTCATGAGTTCGGTGAGGAGGCGGCGGATGGATTGGGGGCCGGGGTTGGGGAGGGAGAGTTCGGTTTGGGCTCGGGTGTTGTTGAGGACGTCCTCGGCCCAGGGGCGGCGTTCGGCCTCGTAGGAGTCCAGGAGATCGGTTGGGGCCCAGCCGTTTACCGCGGCGGCCAGTTTCCAGCCGAGGTTGAAGGCGTCCTGGACGCCCAGGTTGAGGCCCTGGCCGCCGACCGGCGGGTGGATGTGGGCGGCGTCGCCCGCCAGGAAGACGCGGTCCACACGGTAGTGGTCGGCCAAGCGGGTGGCGTCGCCGAAACGGCTGAGCCAGCGGGGGGAATGCATGCCGAAGTCGGTGCCCGCGATGGCCTGGAACTGGCGGCGGAGATCCTCGAGGGTCGGCGGGACGCGGGGGTCGTCGGCCAGGCCGTCGGCGGGTGCGCCCACGCGGAAGACGGTGCCGCCCAAGGGAACCGCGCCGAAACGACGGTGGGTCTTGTGCAGTTCCATGACCGCGGCGATCACCTCCTCGCGCGGGGCGGTCAATTCGACCTCGCCGAGCAGGGTTTCGATGCGGCTGGGCTCGCCCGGAAAATCGACGCCGATCGCCTTGCGGACGGTGGAGCGGCCGCCGTCACAGCCGACCAGGTAGCGGGAACGCAGAGTAGTGCCGTCGGACAGGTCGGCCGTGACACCGTTCGCATCCTGGGTCAGACCGACCAGTTCGACGCCGCGCCGGAACTCGGTGCCGAGCTCGAGCGCGTGCTCGGCCAACAGGCGATCGGTGATCGGCTGCTGCAAACCCAGCACGAATGGGAAGCTGGTATCGAGGGTGATCGGGGTGTCGGTGTGGATACCGGCAAAGAACCCACCGGTCGGATATTGCGTGCCGAGCTCCAGGAAACGCTCGGCGATGCCGCGCTGATCCAGGATCTCGATGGTGCGGGCATGCATGCCCATCGCCTTCACGACCTTCGTCGGTTCGGCATCGCGCTCGATCACAACGGTCTGCACGCCCTGCAGGCGCAATTCGCAAGCCAGCATCAGACCGGTCGGCCCAGCACCAACAATGATCACATCGAACATGAAGCCACCCATCGTCGAAGTTGCCATCGGTCAGCCCATGCGAAAACGCTATTTTCGCAGGTACTGACCTCCGGCCGACGATTGTGCGGCACATAGGGGGTCTTGCCGCAAGCCCCTCACTGCGTTATACGTTAAAGAGGGGAGGAAATTCGGAGTCTTCCGATCACTTACTTCAGCACCAATCCGGCGCAGATGAACGTCACGATCACCAGCACCGCGAACCAGGTGATCAGCTGCCAATGCAGAATAGCGGCCCGCTGGCTGGCCACCGTCAATCGCAGCGTCGCGTCCACGCGGTTGTGGTCGGCGATCTTGCGCTTCGTCTGAGCCAGGTCATCCGCCTGCTGTTGGGCGGCGATTTCGGCGCGCTCAAGTCGGTGGGTCATGCGCATCAGTTGCTTCGTCTTGTCGCGGGTTGCCTTGCGGGCCAAGGCGAGAGCGGTGCGCTGGTTCATCAATTCCTGGCGTTGCCGTGCGATGACGGCCGCCTGTGTCCGGGTGTGGCGCTCCCAGTCGGTCACGGTGGCCCATCCTCCCTGGTGCTCGTCGCGGCAGCCGAACGCTATCTGCTCGGTTACCCAGGCCGTCATGAATTCACGCAGTTCCCAGGCGGATTGACGGGATGACACCACGCCGCCCGGGCCGGAGGCGAGCAGGCCGCCGACAATGCGGTAGTCGCAGCCGTCGGCCGCGAAATCGTCGACGCCCACCGCGGGGAGTTGGGCGGTCCAGAAGCCGGGCGGGCAAATCCAGAGCACTTCGCTACAACCGCTGTTCCGTAGTTCCGCGGTGAGCATTCGGGCGCGCGCCAACTCGGGTGGGGCGCTGGAGACCTCGATGGCGCAGACCCGATCGCCCTTGCGCCACAGCACGTCCACGGTGTGCGCGCCGACCTCAGCGTTCACCTGCGCGTCCTCGGCCCCCGCGGCGAGCAGACGGCCACGCAACCAGTACTCGAGCCGCCGCACATCCCAGCCACAATCCGGGCAGTCGGTCTCTCGACATTTCTCCCCCGCCGCGTGACCACCCGAATCCCGCGCCGCGCGACCGCGCGAATCCGACTCGGTCGAATTCCGCACCCCCACCCCCGGTTTCGAGTGCGGATCAGGTTCGGCCAGGGCCACCGCCCGCTCGCGCGGACCCTCGACTCGCCTCGTGCTCACAAGATCACCCCAGCCACCACACTCAAAACCCGGGCCGCTTCCGCCTCATCGGAAACCACCAGCCCGAGCCGTTACTTCCAGAGTGCAGCAGTGCGACCGCCAACCGGCAGGAAAGCGACCACATTCGTTACCCGATCGCGAGCCGCGTGTGATCAAGCGGCGGACGGTTCGTAACCGATGCCCGGGATGCCGGACCGCCTTGCCGCCGCTACTCTTTCGCCATGCTCGACCCGCAACCCCAGAACCGGCCGTCCAGTGCGCTCGCCCCGGCACTGCGCACGGCGCGCGCCGCCAACTCGGTGGCCTTCGCGCTGCAGGGGTTCTTCCTGGCCGTCATCCTCACCGAACTGCCGCAGATGAAGGACCGCTACGAGCTGTCCGACGGGCTGATCGTGGCGATTGTCGCATTGATCTCACTGCTCGCGGGCGTGGGCAGCATTACCGCCGAACGGGTGGCGCTGCGCTGGTCGAGCCGGACCGCGCTGCGCGTCGGGTTGCTGCTGGTCGCGGGCGCGGGCGTGGGGATCGCGTTCGCGCCGAACCGGATCTGCGCGTTCGTGGTGCTGGGTGTTTACGGGATCGCGGTGGGCATGGTGGATGCCGGAACCAATATGCAGGCGGTCTTCATTCAACATGGCTATGGCCGATTCGTTTTGGTGTCGTTCTATGCCGCCTGGAGTGCGGGATCGATTACCGGGGCCTTGTTCGTGTCGGCGTTCGAATGGCTGAAAGTGCCGCTGTGGGCCACGATCCTGACCGCCGCGGCGGTGGTGCTGGCCGGTTGCCTGGCCGCCGGGCAGCGACTGCTCGGCACCGATGAGGCGGAAGCCGGTCCGGCCGAACACGAACCGACCAGCTCGGTGCCGGTGCGGATCTTCCTGATCTTCGGCGTGGTGATCGCACTGGCCTTCGCCATCGACCTCGCGGTCGGCAACTGGTCGGCGCTGTACCTGAAGGACGAACTGCTGTCCTCGCCGTCGACGGCCGCACTGGCGCTGGCCGCCTACCAGGGCGCGTCACTGCTCGGACGACTCACCGGCGACCTGTGGGTGCGCCGGTTCGGCCCGCGCACGGTGGTGCGGACGGCCGCGCTGGTCGGCTCGATCGGCCTGGTGATCGTGGTCGCCGCGCCCGGGCCCGTGGCCGCCATTCTCGGATTCCTGGTCGCCGGAATCGGATTGCCGGTGATCGCGCCGCTGTGCTTCAGCGAGGCCGGGCAACTCACCAGCGGCCGGGATCTGGACGCGCTCATCGCGCGGCTCAATCTCTTCAATTACGCGGGCACGCTGGTCGGTGGCGCGGTGGTCGGGGTGGTCGCCGACGCGGCCAATCTGCGGGCCGGATTCGCCATTCCGCTCGGGTTCGCGGTGGTGTTGATCGGGTTCGCGCGGATCTTCCACACCCGCAATGGGGCACGCCCCTCGCCCGTCGAACCCGCCACCGAGCCTGCTTGACTGGAACGGTGACCGTTGCCATCGACCGGGCCGTAGCCGCCGACGCCGACGAACTCCACGACGTCGCGGCCATCACCTTCCCGCTGGCCTGCCCGCCGGGCTCGACACCCGAGGACGAAGCCGAGTTCATCGCGAAGGTGCTGTCGCCGGAGCGGTTTCGCGAGTACCTCGCCGACCCCGACCGGGTGGTGCTCAAGGCCGTAGTCGGCGGAAAGATCGTCGGGTACGCACTGCTCAACGCCATGGAACCCACCGACCCGGACGTCGCGGCCGTGATCACGCGGCGGCCGGTGACCGAGCTCAGCAAGATGTACGTGCTGCCCGGACAGCACGGCAACGGCATCGCGGGAGCCCTCATGCAGGCCGCCCTCGACACCGCCCGCGCGTCCGGGAGCGTCGCCGTGTGGCTGGGCGTGAACCAGGAAAACGCCCGCGCCCAGCGCTTCTACAGCAAACACGGTTTCACCGTCGCCGGAACCAAGCGTTTCACCGTCGGAGCCCAACTGCACCACGACTATGTGATGCAGCACGAGTTCTGACCGGCCACTACGCGGTGGTCCCCCGGGCTGCATCCGCAGCCAGTTCGAGGCGGCGGCCGGAAAAGCGTTGGCGCATCCGCCGATCGTGGGTGACCAGGACCACCGCACCCGAGTAGTCCGCCAGCGCCTGCTCCAGATCTTCCACGAGGGCCGGGGACAGGTGATTGGTGGGCTCGTCGAGCAGGAGCAGATCCACCGGATCGGTCACGAGCCGGGCCAATTCGATGCGGCGGCGCTGCCCGTAGGACAGCTCGCGCAAGCGCAGGCGCAGATCCTCCGGGCGGAAAAGGCCCAGCGACAGCAACTGATCGGCATGCTCGTCCGGGTGGCCCGGGCGGCCGGAGGCGAAGGCGCGCAGGACCGTCAGGTCCACGGGCCACGGCGACTCCTCCTGGCGCAGATGACCCACCCGCCCGCGGACCGTGACCGTGCCCGAGTCCGCGGCCAGCTCGCCCGCCAGCAGGCGCAGCAGCGTGGTCTTGCCGACGCCGTTCGGTCCGGTCACCAGAAGCCGGTCGGTGGCATCGAGGCGCAGACCGTCCAGTCGCAGACGGCCAATCACCTCGATATCCGACAACTCGGCGACCGCTTGCCCTTCGGCCGATCGGACTGTCTCCTCGCCTGATGGCACTGCCTCGGCCGACCCCAGTGCCTCGGCTGACCTCATTGCCTCGGCTGATGGCATAGCCTCGGCTGACCTCATTGCCTCGGCCGATGGCACTGCCTCCGCCGACCGCATTGCCGCGGCCGACCCCATTGTCTCGGCTGATGGCATTGCCTCGGCCGACCGCTTGGTGGTGGCTGCCGATCGCGTTGTGTCGGTGGCGAATCCGCCGCGGGTCAGCTCGGCGCGGAACCGGAGCGGGTCGGCCGGGGGTGCGACCGGGTCTGCGGTCAGCCGCGCCACCCGCTCCTTGGCATTGCGGATGCGCGACTGTGCGCCGTGGCCTCGACTGCGGGTCCGGAACGGGCCCGCCGCGAAGACCGCCAGCGGCAGTTTGCGCGGAATCGCGTCCAGGCGAGCAACATTCGACTCGGCCAGACGTTCATTGCGAGCCAGTTCGCTGCGCCAGGTGCGGTATTCCAGCTCCCGGCGCTGCCGCTCGGCCGCCTTCGCGCGCAGGTATCCGGTATAGCCGTTGCCGTGGCGGGTGACCTTGCTCTCGTCCACCTCGAGCACCGTGGAAGTGATGCGCTCCAGGAAGACTCGATCGTGGGTGACCGCCACCACCGTGCCGGGGTGGTCACGCAATCGGCGCTCGAGCCAGTCGACCGCAGCGTCGTCGAGATCATTGGTGGGCTCATCGAGCAGCAGCAGTTCCGGTGCGGAGGCCAGGGTGGCCGCCAGCGCCAGCCGCCGCCGCTGCCCGCCGGACAGCGTGCCCAACAGTCGATTTCGATCCAGGCCGGGTAGCCCGAGACCATGCAGCGCCGCATCGACCCGCGCGTCGGCCTGGTACCCACCGCGCGCCTCGAACCGGCTCACCAGCGTGGTGTACCGGTCGAGGTGGCGGCCCAGCGGGCCGGTCAGCTCGGCCAATTCGGCCTCGGCCGTGCGGATTCGGGTTTCCAGTTCGCGAATATCGCTCAGCGCCAGATCGATTGCGTCGGCGACGGTGGCGGTGGGCGGCAGCTCCAGGGTTTGCGCCAGGTAACCGACGCCGCCCGGAGCCTGCACGATCAGCTCGCCATTGTCGGGCACGTCCCGACCGGCCATGAGCCGCAACAGGGTTGACTTGCCCGCGCCGTTGTCGCCGATCACACCGACCTTCTCGCCCGGGCGGATCGACAGGTTCACCGCGTCGAAGACGACACGATCGGCATAGCGCTTGGTGACATCGGACAGGGTGAGCTGGGATGCAGCAGAAGAAGATTGGAGGGTAAGCACAGTGATCTCCCGGTTGTGGAGTGAGTGAAGGGGACCGCCGCGGAGCTCAGCTCAACGCGGCGAGGCGATCACAAAAACAGGAAACCGATACCCATGAGGCTTGGAACAGTAATTCGACCCCGCCACGACCGTCAACCCTATTAACCCGTGCCATCCGCCCCGGCGAGATCAATCCGTCGCGGACGTGGTCCTCGCCGTCGCGAAGAACAATTCGATCGTCGCCTCCCAATCGGGCGTCGGTTCCCTGGATTCCGACGCCAGACTCGCCAGCCGATCCATCCGCTCCCGCGCGGCGGGCCCGGCCAGCGGCAGATAGCGGTGGGGGTTCACGCCGATTCGGTGAGCGTGCGCGCCGACGGCGGCGTGCAGGCGGACGGCCGCGTCGAGGTCGCCGAGATCGGCGAGTGCACAGGCGCCCGCGAACATGGCGCTGATCAGATCGGAGACATTCGGTTGTGCGCGAAAGGATTCGACAGCGCGCTCCAAGAGTCGCAGGATCGCGCGGATGCGATTGGCGTCGGAGGCGGTGTGCCCGAGCAGACACCAGGCCGAGAGCAGATCGGTGATTCCCGCGCCCCACAGGTACCCGCATCGACCGGCCATCTCGTGCGCCGCGTCGAGGGTGGCGAGGGCGGCGGCCTCGTCGCCGTCGCGGAACTTCAGCAGCCCCACGCCCAGTTGGGCATTCACCCGCAGGTGGTCGGGAATGCCGGGGCGCGCGGCGGCGGCGAGGAAGCGGGCGTGGGCCGCCCGGAGCGCAGTGTGGTCGGCAATCTGGGCCAGCGCGTTGCATTTTCGCGAGTGCGCGAGGGCCAGCAGCACCTCGTGCTCAGGGTCGGCGGGATCGAGGAGTTCCAGCACCGTGTCCGCGTGGCGGAGGGCAGCCTCGTGGTCACCCCCGTGCAGGGCGCAGATGGAGAGCCCGATCAGCGCCGTGGCACGGTCGCGCGCCGGGGCGGCCGGGCACGCGGCCAGCGCGGCCTCGGTCAGCGCCCGGCCCTCGGCGATCGTGCCGCCGGTCACCCACAGATACCCGAGCGCCCCGGCGGAGCGCAGCGCCGATTCGGGGTCGACGGCCAGATCGTGGGTGATTCCGGCACGAATATTGGCGAGCTCGGCCGACAGCGTGCGCGCGGCCTCCCCCGAGCGCGGACCGGTCAGCAGCGCGGCCTGCTCCACCGCGAGGGCACGCACCCAACGGGCATGCGCCGCACGCGTAGCGGCCGGATCGGGATCGATACCGCGGCAATAGATTCGGATGGTCTCCAGCATCCGGTAACGCGCGAACCCGGAGCCGGTATCGGCGACCAGCACGGAACGGTCGACCAGTCCGGCCAGCCCCGCCAACACGGCCGTGTCACCCGGCGAGACCGCGGCGGCGGCCTCCCAGGTGAATCCATCCTCGAACGGCCACAGCCGCAACAGCAGTCGACGATCGGCGGCATCGAGTTGATCGACACTCCACGCGATGGCCGCCGACAGCGACGCATGCGGAGACAGCGACCCGCGCGGGGTCGGCGCGAGAATATCGATCCGATCGCGCAGGTGCGCGGCGATACCACCCAGACCGTGGACCCGCTCGCGGGCCGCGGCCAGCTCAATCGCCAACGGCAGACCGTCCAGAGCGACACAAATCGCCCGCGCCGCAGCGAATTCAGCCGCATCGGGCTGCCAGTGTGGACGGTGCATGCGCACCCGATCGATGAGCAGCTCGACGGCGGTGCCGGACCCCTCCGTCGCCTCCAGCGGGAGCGACGACACCGCCGCGACGTGCTCGCCGCCGATGGCGGTGCCGGACGACTCGATTGCCTCTCGAGGAAGCGGCGACACCGGCGCAAGGTGCTCGCCACCGATGGTGCCGGGCGCGTCGATCGCCTCCCGAGAAGGCGGCGTCACCGGCGCGGGGCGCTCGCCACCGATGGTGCCGGGCGACTCGATTGCCTCCAGCGGGAGCGGCGACAGCGGCACGAGGTACTCGCCCTCGATGGCGGTGGAGCGGCGGCTGGTGACGAGGACGTGGATCGATCTCGCCGAGTCCAGCAGCGGCAGCAGGAAATTCGGTAGCTCGTCGACCAGGTGTTCACAATTGTCCAGCACCAGCACACCATTGCTGTCGGCCAGGGCTCGGCGGACGGCCAGCGCTGGATCGTCTGCGGCGGAGGGTAATCCGATCGCGGCCGCGACGACGGCGGCGATGGTGTCGGCGTGGTGTGCGTCGGCCAGCCGAACCAGCCATGAAAGCGGCTGCACGGCAGCGTATTCGACGGCCAGACGGGTCTTGCCGACCCCGGCGGGACCCACCAGGGTGACCAGTCGATGCGCGGCCACCAGCGAGTCGAGCTGCGCGAGCTCGCGTTGCCGCCCGATCAGCCGGGTCCGGGGCGGGCCGACGCGGGGAGGGCCGGACGGGGCCAGGGGCGCGCTCGGCATCACCCCGGGCGGGGACGTCGACGCCCAGCCCGCCGACCTGTTGGCTGCTCGGGCGGCGGATTGCCCTGCGGCCGCGACAGGCCGACCGGTCGGTGGCGGACTCCCGGCCGCCTCCCGCCGTGGTACGTCCTCGGCGAAACCCGCTGCTGCCGTCTCGGTTTCGATGATCGCCTCCCCACCCGCCCGTGTCCGAACGGTCGAGCCGTCGGCGGTCACCGATCGATCCCCACCCGCCCGCGTCCGCAGGGTCGAGCCGTCGGCGGTCACCGGTCGGTCCATGCTCGACATTGCCAGCAGGGCGGGATCGTGGTCGAGCATCCGTCGTTCCAGCTCGCGGAGCGACGGGCCGGGCTCGACCCCGAGTTCCTCGGCCAGCAGCCGTCGGACCCGCCGCAACTCGGCCAGGGCGTGCGCCTGGCGACCGGTGCGGTACAGCGCCAAAGCCAGTAGCTCCCAGCGTCTTTCCCGATACGGTGTCTCGACTACCGCCCGGCTGGTGTCCGCCACCACGGGTGCGAGGTCACCGCAGGCCAGGCGGGCGGTCTGCAATTCGTCGAATGCCGTGTCGCGCAACTCGATCAGGCGGGCGCGCAGCGCCGACACCCGCACGGCGTCGCCGAGTTCGGCCCACGCGTCGCCACGCCACCAGCCCAGGGCCCGGGTCAGCAGGTCGACCGCCGCGGCCGCGCGACCGGCCGCCAACGCCCGCCAACCCTCATCGACACGCGCTGCGAACACCTCGTGATCCATCGCCAACTCGTGCTCGGCCGACCCGGTGAGCCGATACCCACTCGGTGTGCGCTCGATCGTGGCGGGCCCGGCCGGGCCCAGCGCTCCGCGCAGCCGATGAATCGCGACTCGCATCATGTTCTTGACGTTGTCGTCGAGTTCCGTGCCCCACGCCAGCTCCGCCAGCACGGCATCCTCGACCGGCGCACCGGACCCGGTGGCCAGCGCGGCCAGCACCCGCCGCGGGGTGGGGCCGCCGAGCTCACACGCCACGCCGTCCACCTCGATCACCACCGGACCGAGGACACGACACAGGATCACGCCCGCCACCCTAACCCGACCTGCGCGGATACCGCCGGTGTAATGCGCCGGTAAGGGCCGGGGCGCACGCTGGGACCGCCGATGCCGAGTGGGACGGACAATGATCGCCGAGCGGGAGGGACGATGATCGCGCGTATCGCCGTATGGGAGCCGATGCCGGACGACGACCGGTCCTGGGTCATGCAGACCGTCAGCGCGGTGGACGGTTTCGTCGCCGCCTACCATCTGCGAGATCCCGCGACCGGCAATGGATTGAGCATCTCGCTGTTCGACGATGACACCGCCGCCGAGGCCGCGGGGGTGGCCGTCGCCGAACGGGCCCGGGACATCGGCTGGCACGAAACACCGCGCCCGGCACCCGTTTCCGTCCACCACTACGAGGTCATGCGAACCTCACCGGCGTGAAACGCTGTCAGGCCAGCAGTTTCGCCTTCAGGGCGGTGATGTCGGCGTCGGTGAGCTTCAGGCCGTCGCGAACGTAGTTGTCGAAGCTGCCGTAGCTCTTGTCGACCTGGTCGAAGGCGGCGTCGAGGGCCGAGGCGGTGACGCCGTTCATCATGTCGCCGTCCTTGGCACCGCGGTAGTAGTTGGACAGCAGGTAGTCGTAGTAGACCGTGTCCTTGTCCACGCCGAGGATGGTGAGCAGCACGGCCGCGGTCCAGCCGGTGCGGTCCTTGCCCGCGGTGCAGTGGAACAGCACGCCGCCGGGGTTGTAGGCGATGTCGCGCAGGACATTCGCGAAGCCGTCACTCGCGCCGGGGGCGGTGATGAACGCGCGGTAGAGGTCGGTGCCCGCGGACAGGGTGGAGGCCATCACCTGCGGCGGGGCCTGACCGATGATGTCGTCGTGGTGCGCGCTCGCGCCCGCGGGAACCTTGTCGACGCCCATGAGCTGCTGCTCGTAGGAGGTGCGCAGGTCGTGGACGGAGACCACGTTCAGCGCGGCAAGCTGGGCCAGGTCCGCGTCGGTGGCCTTGGACAGATCGCCGGTGCGGAAGACCAGACCGGTGCGCACGGTGTGACCGTCGATCGTGCGGTAGCCGCCCGCGTCCCGGGCATTGAGGACGCCGGTCAGGCCGACGGACCGATTGTCGGTGTTGACCAGCACGCTGCTCGTGGCGGCGGGCGGGTCGGCGGCGAAGGCGGTCGCCACCGATCCGAGGCTGGCGGAGAGCGCGATGGTCACCACCGCGGCGGCTTGGACGGCACGGTTACGCAAGGTAGAGCTCCTTCCGAGGACGAAAACCGAAGTCGGCCCGGTTTTCGTTGACCCTCGAAATTTATTATCTGAGGGGACCTTAAGAACCGTCGGGTCGGATTTACGCGGGCGTGGGAGCCTCGAAGCGGGACAGCGCCAGAAGACGAGAGATGGCGCGCAGGTACTTCTTGCGGTAGCCACCGTCGAGCATTTCCTGGGTGAAGATCTGGTCCAGCTTCGCGCCCGACACCGTCACCGGGATGCCCGCGTCGTACAGCCGGTCGGCCAGCACCACGATCCGCAGCGCGACGGCCTGATCCTGCACCGGATGCACACCCGAAATGAACACCGACGACACGTCATTGATGAGCGCGCCGTACCGCGACGGGTGCAGCGTGCTCAAATGCTTGGTCAGCTCGTCGAAGTCGTCGAGCGTGGAACCTGGTGTGGCGGCGGCCCTTTCGACCAGCACCTCCGGCGAGGTGGGCTCGGGGGCGGGCGGCAGATCGCGGTGGCGGTAGTCGGGGCCGTCCACGCGCACGGCCTCGAACAGCGCACCCAGCTTCTTGATCTCGCGCAGGAAGTCCTGCGCGGCGAAACGACCCTCGCCCAGCTGACCCGGCAGCGTATTGGAGGTGGCCACGATCGACACGCCACGGTCGGTCAGCTCGGTGAGCAGCCGCGAGACCAGCATGGTGTCGCCCGGATCGTCCAGCTCGAACTCGTCGATGCACAGCACGCTGTTGCCCGAGAGCCGCTCGACGGCATTGTTGAAGCCCAGCGCGCCAACCAGATTGGTGACCTCGCCGAAGGTGCCGAACGACTTCGGGGTCGGCACGCTGTGGAAGATCGAGGCCAGCAGGTGGGTCTTGCCCACACCGAACCCGCCGTCGAGGTACAGGCCGATGCCGTGCACCGGCTTCTTCTTGCCGAACAGCGGCTTCTTGTCCGCGGCCTTGCGCAGCTTGGTCACGTTCTCCGCGAACTGCTCGGCCTTCTGCACGGCCGCGGCCTGGGAGGGCTCCTTCGGGTCCGGGATGTAGGAGCCGAAGCTCACCTCGTCGAAGGTGGGCGGCGGAACCATCTGGGCCACGAGCTGGTCGGCCGGAACCTCCGGGTGGCGATCGACGAGGCGTTGTTGCACTCGGTCAGCGTAAGGCCGTGGTGGGATGGGACCTTATGCCCCCTGTGCCCAATGCGATTCAGCTCACAGACCTCACCCGCGACGACCTGGTCGAGTTGTACGCGTACCCGGTGGAACCATCCGCGCCGTACCTGCGTGTCAACTTCGTCACCAGCATCGATGGGGCGGTCACCGTCGACGGACGGTCCGGCGGACTGGGCACGCCCGCGGACAAGACGATCTTCGCGCTGCTGCGGGATCTGGCCGACGTGGTGCTGGTCGGGGCCGGGACCGTGCGCGCGGAGAACTACGGTGCGGCGCATACCGATTCGGCCTTGCGCAAGCGCCTGCACGCCGAGGGACGCGGCGGCGATCCGGACGGGACGCCGCCGCGCATCGCGGTCGTCTCCGCCCGCGCGGCACTCGACCCGGCGAGCAAGCTGTTCACCGACGAGGGCGCGCGGCCCATCATCCTCACCACCGCCGCCGCATCCGACGACAACAAGAAGCGGCTCATCGACGCGGGCGCGGAACTGATTCTGGCGGGCGAGAACCTGTGCACCGCGCAGAGCATCCGCGCCGGACTCGAGAGCCTGGGACTGCGGCGCGTGCTGTGCGAGGGCGGGCCGTCGCTGTTCGGTGAACTCATCGCCGACCGGGGCGTGGACGACCTCTGCCTGACCGTGTCACCGCAGCTGGTGGGCGGGGCGGCGGGCCGAATCGCGGTGTACCCCAAGGCCCTGCCCACCCCGATGGTCCCCCGCCACCTGCTGCTCGACACCGACGGCACGATCTTGACCCGATGGGAACGCGCGCACACCCGAGGCTGAAACCGGTGGCCGGACCTGGCAGGCTGTAGCGCATGCGCTGGACTCGGGCCGCTCTGCTGGCGTCGACACTGTCGGTATTGGTGACCACCGCCTGCGGGGCCGGGCCGTCCGACCGGCCCGCCGTCGCCGTGGAACAGCCGCACCAGGGCGGGGCCGCACCCTCCACCGCGCCCGCCGACGCCGTCCCGCCCGCACCCGAGGTGCCCAAGACCGACCTGTCCTGGAAGGACTGCACCGCACCGACGTTCAACCTGCTCTCGCTCGGCGCGCCACCGCAGGGGCTGGTGCTGGAATGCGCCGAGTATCCGTCGCAGACGGATGTGGCCGGGAATGTGGCGGGCAACTTCAAGAACGCGGCCATGCGGGCGCGCTACGACCGGACACCCAAGGACGCCGCGCCGCTGATCCTGACCTCCGGATCGGATCGGTCCTCGACGGCGACGCTCGCCGGGCTGGCGGCCGGGAACGCGAGCGCGCTGCTGGCGGCGCGGCCGATCATCGCGGTGGATCGCCGCGGCATCGGCAGCTCACAGCCGGTGACCTGCATGACCGATCCGCAGCGCAAGGCGATCGCCGACCAGAACCAATTCACCCGGGGCGCAAACGATCCCGTGGACGCCATGAGCACCTCCGGGCGCGAGGCCACCGTGGCCTGCCTGGACTTCCTGGCACCCGCCCAGGCGACCTTCGACGCGCCGCACGCCGCCGACGACATCGAGCAGCTGCGGAAACAGTTGCAGGTGGACCACATCGCGCTGATGGGCACCGGGACCGGCGCGAACGTGGCGCTGAACTACGCGCGCAAGTACGGGCAGCACCTCGGACGGCTGGTGCTGGATTCGCCGCAGGCGGTCGGGCTGGACGCGAACGGTCGCGCCGAACAGCGGGTCAAGGGGCAGGAGGCCGCGCTCACCGCGTTCGCGCAGCGCTGCGCCTCGCTGAACTGCTCGCTCGGAGCCGATCCGCGCAAGGCCATCATCGACCTGGTGAATCGCGCCGGGGCCGGACAATTCGGCGACCTGTCGGCCTCGGTACTCGTCACCACCCTGAGCGGATTCCTGGGCGACTCACGCTCCCAGGGCAATCCGCAGATCACCGAATTCGCCGACGCGTTGAGTGCCCTCGGCCGCGGCGACCGCGGCCCCCTCACGCCCTTCCAGCTGCGCGCCGCCGCAGGCATCGCCAATGACGGCGAATTCGTCAACCGCTGCAGCGACAACCACGAGCCCTCCACCCCCGACAAGGCGAAGGAACTCGAATCCAGCTGGGCCACGCAGTATCCGATCTTCGGCAAGGTGGCCGCCATCGACCTCATGGCCTGCTCCGCCTGGCCCGCCGCCTCCCCCATGGTCCTGCCCGACAAACTCAACCTCCCTGTCCTGGTCCTCGGCGGCAGCGCCGACCCGGTCGTGGGCCAAGACGGCCGCCCCACCGTCACCGGCGCGCTCGGCGCGGCAGGTGCCCGCACCTCCACGGTCGTCTGGCAAGGCTGGGGCCACCCCACCTTCGCCCACTCCGGCTGCGCCCAACAATCCCTGGCCGACTACCTCAAAGACGCCACCCTCCCCGCCGACGGGACCGCCTGCCCGGCTTAACGCTCGGCGAGTGGCACATCCTGGAGGCAGATTCGGGCAAATAGCCTCCGGGACGTGCCACTCGGCGATTTGGCGCGGAGTGGAGCGCGCTTGGCGGGGTTGACCATTGGGGGTGCGTTAGGGGGTGGGGTGGACCTGGGTTGAGGGTGTGCGCCACGTAACGCGTAGTGCGGGTCGGCGCATGTGGGCGGCGGGGTTTCGGTGTAGTTTGCTCGAGTGTTCCTTCGACAGCTCGAGCCCCGGACCGCTCGTACCACCAGTGAAGTTCTGAACTTCGCGCTGTGGCCGGTCGCGATACTCACCGTGATTCATCGGGTGTTCATCAACGCTGTCAACTATCACGTGACCAATGACTTCACGCCGGTGTACAACGCGTCGCTCGCGTTCCTGAACCACCGGGCCGTGTACGACGCGAACTTCAACTCGACCGATCCGGCATATCTGTATCCGCCGAGCGGGACGCTGTTGATCTCGCCGTTGGCGATCATCGATCCGGAGAAGTCGCGGTGGTGCTTCATCCTGGTCAACGCGCTGGCGCTGCTGCTGGCCTGGTATCTGCTGCTGAAGCTGTTCAACTTCACCCTCGACTCGGTGGCCGCGCCCGCGCTGCTGCTGGCCATGTTCGTCTCCGAGACGGTGACCAACACGCTGGCCTTCACCAACATCAACGGCTGTCTGTTCCTGGCCATGATGGTGTTCATCCACCTGCTGCTCAAGCGCCAAGACCTGTGGGCCGGTGTGGCATTGGGGTTGACGATCGCGGTCAAGGGGCCACTGCTGGTGCCGCTGCTGCTGATTCCGCTGGTGCGCGGGCAGTGGAAGGTGTTCATCACCGCGCTGGGTGTGCCGATCGCGCTGAACCTGATCGCCTGGCCGCTGATCGTGGACTACAAGCAGTTCTTCACCCACACGCTGCCGTACCTGGCCGAAGCCCGCGACTACTTCAACAGCGCGATCGTCGGCAATGCCGGGTACTACGGTGTCGCCGAGTGGCTGACCTGGACCATGCGCATCGTGATGGGCATCCTGGTCCTGATCTCGCTGTGGATCCTGTACCGGTACTACCGCGACGACGAGGTGTTCTACATCTGCAACACCTCCGGCATCCTCATCACCGCGGTCATGCTGCTGGGCTCGCTGGGCCAGATGTACTACTCGATGTTCCTGTTCCCCATGCTCCTGACCGTCGTGCAGCGCAATTCGCTGCTGCGCAACTGGCCCGCGTGGCTGGCGATCTTCGGATTCATGTCCTACGACAAGTGGCTCTCCGACCGCTGGCAGAGCATCGGGCGCGATCTGGAATACCTGCGCACCACCTTCGGCTGGGGATTGCTGCTGATCGTCGCGTTCTGTGTGCTCGGGGATCGCTACCTGGCCGCCAAGCGCGAGGGACGGCTCGAGGCCGGCAAGTCGCTGGATCCGGCCTGGATGCATCCGGAATGGGCGATCGACTCCGCGGAGACCACCGACGCCACCCCCGCGCCCCGGACGAAGGCCGCCGCCTCGTACTAGCGTGGAGCCCATGAGTTCCGAAGCCGATCACTCGCTGCCTGCCCCGCGCATCCAGCTGACGCCGCAGGAATGGCGGACCAAGCTGACCCCGGACGAATACCGCGTCCTGCGCGAAGCGGGCACCGAGCGGGCGTTCACGGGCGAATACACCGACACCGAGACCGCGGGCGTCTACTCCTGCCGCGCCTGCGGGGCCGAATTGTTCCGCAGCACCGAGAAATTCCACTCGCACTGCGGCTGGCCGTCGTTCTTCGACCCGGCCAAGTCGGACGCGGTCATCCTGAGGGAAGACAACTCGCTGGGCATGCGGCGCGTCGAGGTGCTGTGCGCGACCTGCCACAGCCATCTGGGGCACGTGTTCGAGGGCGAGGGTTACCCCACGCCCACGGACAAGCGCTACTGCATCAACTCCATCTCGCTCCGGCTACACCCCTCGGACAGCGCAGCTGACTGAGTCGCAGAAATACTATGGGGCAGGGTCGATTCCACGCATGCCCCGAATTATGCGGGCAGATAGCCGGAAGGCATCCTGAAACCGAAAAACGGGCCCGGCCGCACTGTGCGGTCGGGCCCGTTTCGTCGCGAATCGCCTTACGGCAGCGCGTTGATGAGGTTCTCCAGCTCCACGCGCGGGCCGGTGAAGAACGGAATCTCCTCGCGCACATGGCGACGCGCCTCGGTGGCACGCAGATCGCGCATGAGATCGACGATGCGATGCAGCTCGGGGGCCTCGAAGGCGAGGATCCACTCGTAGTCGCCCAGGGCGAAGGAGGCCACGGTGTTGGCGCGCACGTCCGGGTAGTCGCGGGCGGCCTTGCCGTGATCGGCCAGCATCTTGCGGCGCTCCTCGTCGGGGAGCAGGTACCAGTCGTAGGAGCGCACGAACGGGTACACGCAGATGTAGTTGCCCGGATCCTCACCGGCGAGGAAGGCCGGGATGTGGGACTTGTTGAACTCGGCCGGGCGGTGCAGGGCGGCCTGGCTCCAGACCGGGTTGGAGATCTGACCCAGCTCGGTGACACGGCGGAAGTCTGCGTAGGCGGCCTGCAGATCCTCGATCTTCTCCGCGTGCCACCAGATCATGAAGTCGGCGTCGGCACGCAGACCGGCGACGTCGTAGATGCCGCGGACCACCACGCCGCGCTCCTCCAGGGATTCGAAGAACGCCTTGGCCTCCTTGATAGCGGCCGCGCGATCCTCGCCGAGCACGCCGGGCTCCACCTGGAACACCGAGAACATGAGGTAGCGGATGGTGTCGTTGAGGGCCTTGTAGTCGAGTCGCGCCATGGCACCCATCGTGCCACTGCGCGAAAACGCGGCGGAAATGGGGCGGGGCGGACATGGTGATTCAGGTCGCTCATCCGGGACACCTGGAAAAATGGAGGGCGACGGCGCGGAAACTCGATTCCCGAAGCTCCGCGGGATTTCGATACGGTAGATCGGTTCCGGACCGGCGATGAAAACGAAAGAAGCGCAAGTGCACCCGACATACGCCGATGTGACCGCGGCCGCCGAACGCATCTCCGGCCATACCCGCCGAGCGGTGCTGGCCCAGGCCGACGCCGACACCGTTCCGGTCGCCGGGGACGTGTGGTTCGCGCTCGAGCACATGCAGCACACCGGCACGTTCAAGGCGCGCGGCGCGGCCAATTTCGTGCTGGCGCAACGGGAGCAGGGGCGGCTGCCGCGGGTCGGGCTCACCATCGCCTCGGGCGGCAACGCCGGGGTGGCCTGCGCCTGGGCCGCCCGGCTGGTCGACTCCGCCGCCACCGTGTTCCTGCCCGACTCCGCACCCGCGGTGAAGGTGGCTCGGCTGAAAGCCCTCGGCGCACAGGTGCTCACCGGCGGCAAGGCCTATGCCGACGCCGCCGCCGAATGCGAGCGCTACGCCGCCGCGACGGGCGCGCTGCGCTCACACGCCTACGACGACCCGTACATCGCGGCCGGGGCGGGCACGCTGATGGAGGAGATTGTGGCGCAACTGCCCGGCCTCGACACCGTCGTGGTGGCGGTCGGCGGCGGTGGGCTGCTGACCGGAATCACCGTCTCCGCCAACCACCATGGCGTGCGCGTGGTCGCGGTCGAACCGGAGAACTGCCGCTCCTTCAACGCCGCCCTGGAAGCCGGGGAACCGGTGGACGTGGAGATCGACTCCATCGCGGCCGACGCCCTCGGCGCCCGCCGCGTCACCCCCATGGCCCTGTCCGCCGCCGCGGAGGGCGACGTCCGCTCGGTCCTCGTCACCGACAAACAAATCATCGCCGCCCGCCAAACCCTCTGGGACTGCCGCAGACTCGCCGTCGAACACGCCGCGGCCACCGCCTTAGCAGCCCTCCTCTCGGGGGCGTACGTCCCCTCCCCCGGCGAACGCGTGGCAGTCATCATCTGCGGCGCCAACACCGACCCGAGCGACCTCGTCACCCGCTGACAGCCGACCCTGGTCGATAGTTGTCGACTCAGGCGAGGTGGGCGGTGATGCGGGCCGCGGCCTTGGTGCCGGTGGCGGCGCAGGCGGGGACGCCTACGCCGTCGAGGTAGGCACCGGCGAGGGCCAGGGCGGGGAGATCGGCTGTGGCGGAACGGAGGTCGGCTATGCGGGTGGTGTGGCCGGGGGCGTATTGGGGGAGGCCGCCGGGCCAGCGTTGGACTACCGCGTGGAGGGGGCGGATTTCGGTGTTGGTGACCGTGGTGAGGTCTTCGACTGCGGCGGTGATGAGGTCTTCGTCGGACCAGGACAGGGAGGTGGGGTCGCCGAAGCGGCCGAAGGAGGCGCGGACCAGGGCGACATCGCGGGCGGCGAGGTGGGGCCATTTGCGGCTGGAGAGGGTGAAGGCCTTGGCGCGCAAGGGTTCACCGGTGGCGACCAGGATGCCCGAGTTGTCGGGGAGGTCGGTGTCGGCGGGGAGGGCCAGGGCTACGACCGCCGCGGATGCCAGTTCGATGCCACCGGCGAGGTCGGCGGCTTCGGGGGCCGTGTCGCGGAGGAGTTCCGCCGTTACCGGGGCGGGGGTCGCGAGGATCACCGCGTCGACGTCACCGACCGGGTCCAGGTGCCAGCCGGTGGCGGTGCGGGTGAGTCGGGTTGCGGCGGTGCCGGTTTCGGCCTTCACGTCGGCGGCGGTGCGCAGGGCCTCGAGCAGGACCCCGTAGCCATCGCGAATGCCGCCGAACACCGGCGTGGTGCTCGGCGGCGGCAAGGCCTCCGAGACCGCCTGCGTCAGACTCTGCGCTCCCCGATCCAGTGCGGCGGCCAAGGTCGGCAAGGCGGCGCGCACACCGATCGAATCGGCAAGGCCCGCATACACTCCGCCGAGCAGCGGATCGACGCTGCGTCGGACCACCTTCTCGCCGAAGCGATCCCGCACCAGCTCCCCCACCGACACATCCCCGCCCGGCACCCAGGTCAACGGTCGCGTCGGCTCATCGGCGATCATCGCCAGGGTCGCCGCATCCACCAGTCCCACAACCGATTCCGCCGCCGCGGGGATACCCATCAGAGTCCGCTCGGGCAGCCGATGCCCGGTCCCCTCCGACCACACCAACGGTCGCTTCCCCGCCGGATGCACGAGTTGCTCCTCGATCCCCAACTCCCGCATCAACTCCGGAATCTCCGGCCGCCGCCCCACGAACGCCTCGGCCCCCAGATCCACCGGATCGCCTTCGATATCGACCGTCCGCAGAATCCCCCCGACCCGGTCACGTCGCTCGAGCAGCACCAGTTCCGCCGCGTCCCCCAGCGCCCTCCGCAGCCGATACGCGGCCACCAGCCCACTGATGCCGCCCCCGACAATCGCGACCCGCATCGACACTCCTCGTCACCTCGTCAGCGTCGCGACCGCACCATTTCGCACCCGCGACCGCGACTCCGCGCCTACGCGTCGAGTCGCTCTCGAAGCCAACCTACTCCCGGGCACGCCGCTCGCCCGCGCCCGGTCCCCGCCCGCCGAGCCCCGAACCACTTCTCGCGAACCTGGCCCTCACCTGGGCTTTCACCTGCAGCAGCGGTGTGAAGGCGCGACCGCGACGAAAATGACTCGCGGCAAAACGTGATTGATACCGCGCAACCTCGACAGCCGACAGCGCGGCGAAATATATCTTCCGCAGGTGTCGGCTCAGAGCGGTGCGGGCAGGCTGTGGATCAAGGCGACCGTGTCGGTGATGACGGTGGGGTCGGTGTTGGGGAGGACGCCGTGGCCGAGGTTGAAGATGTGGCCCTTGGCGCCCAAGGTGATTGCCTCGTCGGCCTCGTGGGCGATGCGGCGCACCTCGGATTCGATGGCCTTCGGGCCCGCGAAGAGGACGGCGGGATCGAGGTTGCCCTGCAAGGCTTTTCCGGGGCCGACGCGGCGGGCGGCCTCGTTCAGGGGGATGCGCCAGTCGACGCCGACGATGTCCGCGCCCGCTTCGCCCATGGCGCCCAACAGTTCTCCGGTGCCGACGCCGAAGTGGGCGCGGGGGATGCCCGCGTCGGCGATCTCGGTGAAGACCCGTTCCGAGTGCGGCATCACGTATTCGCGGTACTGGGCCTGGGTCAGCGCGCCCGCCCAGGAGTCGAAGAGCTGGACGGCATCGACACCCGCGCCGATCTGGGCCTGCAGGAATTCGATGGTGATGTCGGTGAGCACGCCCATCAGCTGATGCCAGATTTCGGGGTCGGCGAGCATCATCGCCTTGGTGCGCTCGTGGTTCTTACTGGGCCCGCCCTCGACCAGGTAGGACGCCAAAGTGAACGGGGCACCGGCGAATCCGATCAAGGGGACCTCACCGAGCGCGTCCAGCAGCAGACCGATGCCCGCGGTCACCGCGCCCACTTCCTCGGGCCGCAGGCGCGGAAGCTTGCGCACGTCCTCCACGGTGCGCACCGGATTGGCGACGACGGGACCCACGCCCGGCACGATATCCAGGTCGATGCCCGCCGCCTTGAGCGGAACGACGATGTCGGAGAACAGGATTGCCGCGTCCACGTCGTGGCGGCGGATCGGCTGCATGGTGATCTCGCACACCAGCTCCGGATCGAAACACGATTCCAGCATGCCGATTCCGGCGCGCACCTCGCGGTACTCCGGAAGGGACCGACCGGCCTGTCTCTGGAACCACACCGGCCGCCGCCGCGGCACCCCACCGGTGGCGGCGACGAGGTAGGGGGCATCGGTCAGCTGGCGGCGGGCGTGAGTGTTCATCACCGCCCATCGTAAAGGGGCCCCGGCGGCGCGCCTCGCACCGCTGCGCACCCACAAGGTCTACGGTGCCTTTCGTGACACCGCTCGACTTCCGCGACGGCGCTGCCCCGACCCCGGAGCCCGAAGAACCAGCCCGGTTCCGCGCCGCGGTCGAGGCCATGGGAACCGCATCTGTGCATCCTCGAATCGAGCTGGCACCGATCCGTCCGCCGCAGCGCCTGGCCCCCTACTCGTACGCGCTCGGCGCGGAGGTCACGCGGCCCGACACCAATGTGGTGCCCGTCGACTCCGACGGTGACGCGTTCGGTCGCCTCATCCTGCTGCACGATCCGGCCGGGCAGGAGGCCTGGCACGGGGTGTTCCGACTGGTCGCCTACATCCAGGCCGACATCGACTCCGCGCTCGCCGCCGACCCGCTGCTGCCGGAGGTGGCCTGGAGCTGGCTGGTGGACGCGCTCGACTCGCGCACCTCCTTCACCGCCCTCGGCGGCACGGTCACCTCCACCAGCTCGGTGCGCTACGGCGATATCGCCGGACCACCGCGCGCGCATCAACTCGAACTGCGCGCCTCCTGGACCGTCTCCGACACGGTCATGCGCCCGCACGTGGAGGCCTTCTGCGAGGTGCTCGCCTACGCGGCCGGGCTGCCGCCCGCGGGGGTAACCCGGCTGGACGTGCGCCGGGACGAGAGCCCGGAATAACTTGCCCACCAGAGCCCGGCCGCCGACCCGCCAAATCCCGCACGCCTTGCCAGAAAATCGCCCCTCGCCTGCGAGAACGTCTGTACTGCAACGAAATCGACCGGCGCGACGTACGATTCCCAATGGCCCGACGCAGTGTCACGGCCGGTCGTTTCACCGACGTGACGCGGCTCGCCATTGCCCTACCCGTAAAGTTCAAGACCATGTCCGTACCAGATGAACCCGAAGCCACTGCCGCGGTACCGTTGCTCGCGCCAGTGGACGGTGTACCGCCGGTACTGGACACCGCCGCCGAGGTGGCGGCCGCGGCCCGCGCACTGGCCGCTGGCACCGGTCCGCTCGCGGTCGACGCCGAGCGCGCCTCCGGCTTCCGCTACTCCAATCGCGCCTATCTGATCCAGCTGCGCCGCGAGGGCGCGGGCAGCTTCCTCATCGATCCGATTCCCGTGGACGGGGATCTCGCCCCGCTCGCCGACGCGATCAACGGGCTCGAATGGGTGCTGCATTCCGCCGATCAGGACCTGCCCGGGCTGGCCGAACTCGGCCTGTATCCCGCCGCGCTGTTCGACACCGAGCTGGGCGGTCGCCTCGCCGGATACGAGCGCGTCGGCCTGGCCGCCATGGTCGAGAAGCTGCTCGGCCGCGAGCTCAAGAAGGGCCACGGCGCGGCCGACTGGTCCACCCGCCCGCTGCCCGACGACTGGCTCAACTACGCCGCCCTCGATGTCGAGTTACTCATCGAGCTCCGGGACGCGGTCGCCGCCGACCTGGCCGAGCAGGGTAAATCCGATTGGGCCGCACAGGAATTCGAGCACGTCCGCACCGCCGAACCGTCGGGCCCCAAGGCCGACCGCTGGCGGCGCACCTCCGGCATCCACACCCTGCGCCGCACCCGCCAGCTCGCCATCGTCCGCGAACTATGGACCACCCGCGACCGCCTGGCCCGCCTGCGCGATGTGGCACCCGCCCGCATCCTGCCCGACTCCGCGATCGTGGCCGCCGCCACCAACGAGCCCAAGTCCATCGCCCAGCTGCGCACCCTGCCGATCTTCGGCGGCCCCCGCCAGCGCCGCTACTCCCGCGAATGGCTCGGCGCCATCGAACGCGCCCGCGCCCTGCCCGACAACGAACTCCCCCCGCTCACCCAGCCCTTCGACGGCCCGCCGCCGGTCAACCGCTGGGAGCGCCGCGACCCGGCCGCCGCCGCCCGCCTCCAGCGCGCCCGCGCCGCCATGACCGATCTCTCCACCGAGGTCTCGATCCCCGTCGAAAATCTCCTCACCCCCGACCTGCTGCGCCGCATGTGCTGGGACGGCCTGCCCAAATCCGCCACCAACGGCGAGGCACCCACCCTCATCGAGGACTATCTCGCCGCGGGCGGCGCCCGTCCCTGGCAGCGCGAACTCGCCGTTCCCCGCCTGGCCGAAGCCCTCTATCCGAAGGCCTGACCCACGCGGTCGGTGGTGCGCAGCTCGGCGAGAAAGCGTGACCGGTCGGCGAATTCGACCAGATGGCCCGCGCCTTCGATCTCGACGAAGCGCTTCCTAGGTGCCTGGACGCGCTGGAAATGGCGGCGCGCGACCGAGGGCGGGCTCAGCAGGTCGGCGGCCCCCTGCACGATCACGACCGGCACCGCGTAGTCGTAGCCGAGGCCGTCGAAGTCGAAGGATTCGTACTCGGGTTGCAGGGCGTGCAGCGAGACGGTCATGCCCCGGTCGAAGGCGCGAATGTCGGACATGCTCAGCTCGGGGTCGTACATGAGGGCGGGGAGCATGAGGTCGTAGACCATGTCGGGGGCTCCCACGCTCGCCCGAAGGGCGATCTTGCTGAACCGAAGTGACTCCTCGGGGCTCCAGCGGGTGGAATCCGGTCCGATGCGTTGCAGCGCGCGGCGATCGCGCCGCCGATCCGCACGCTCGTACACCAGGCGGAAGCCCTCGTGTTCGGGATCGGGCGCGAGCACATTGGCCGCGATGAACGCGGTGAAGAGCTCGGGGCGTCGCTTGGCCATGATCGCGCCGATGAGACTGCCCACCGAGCTGCCGAGCACCAGCACCCGACGGCCGAACCGCGCGACGAGCGACTCGCTCAGTTCCAGGCCGTCCGCGACGAGACGGTCGAGGGACAGGTCCGGGGCCCGCTCGTCGGCGCGGATGAATGTCCTGCCGCCACCGCGTTGATCCCATTGGACGACGGTGAACTCACGTTCCCAGTCCCCCAGCCACGAGTTGAACGGCGTATACGGCGATCCCGGACCCCCGTGCAGCACAAGGAGAATGGGGTTCGACCGATCGCGTCCGCGGATGGTCACCCACTGATCGATGCCACCCAACGAGACGAAGGATTCCTCGCGAATGGCATCGGGCCCAACGAGTTCGAGCAGCCGTGCGCGCCGCCGACGTTCGAGCGGACGGCGCAGCATCGCCGCGAGTGGATTGACCATCAGTCGCCTGCCTTCTGGATTGTCGCCGCGATGCGCGAGAGCGCGGTGACGAGCACCGCGCCATCGACGTCGGCCTTGCGCAGCAGTTCGTCGAAGCTGCGGTCGAGCAGTGCGCGCGCGGCACGAATGATGCGCTGCCCCTCCCCGGTGAGGTCGACACGATTGCGCCGCCGATTGTCCGGATCGGCGCTGACCTGGACGTAACCCGCCGCGGACAGCTCACCCAGCAGCCCGGTGACCGCAGGGGCCGTCGACCCGAGCCACCTGGCGAGATCCTGCTGACTGGCCGGGCCATCGAGATCGAGCGCAAGCAACACGAGCACCCGCGAATACGAAATCCCAAGCTCCGCCCGAAGAATCCGATCACCGGCCCGAGCCAGATCCCCCGCAATCCGATTCATCAAAATCGCAGCCTCGTTCACAGTTAAGATCTTAACAATTACCGAAGCCGCGAACCAGGCCCGGACCACCCAACTTCTAGTGCCCCAGCAAGTCGGGGCACAGCACTTTTTTGAAGTGAACGCATTTCACAGTTCGTGGAAGTTAGATTCTGTCGACCCGAACCCGGGGTCTCGAACAGGAGTCCACACATGCCCACCACCCGCCACATCGCCTGGGCCGCAACCTTTGTCGCCGTCGCCGGAAGCCTCACCGCCCTGTCCCCCGGCCTCGCCAGCGCGGGCATCCACGGTATCGAGTTCGAGCAATGCGACACAGCCGGACGAAACTGCGTAACACCCACATCTTTTGTTGTCGGACAAAGCTATTGGATCTACGCGCCCTACGACGGCACGAGCACGAACACGCCCATGGCCAATTTCTACGACAACGGCACCTGCCTCGGGGGTGGCAGCCACTCCGTCGCCTGGGTGCCGCTCACCCCGGGCACCCACACCATCTCCAACACCGGTGGCAGCTGGTCGGATTCGACCACGGTGACCGTGGTCGCCGCCCCCGCGGGCTCCCCAACACCCCAGCAACCCAAGCAGGGCGCCTGCACCGGCGGCGGCGGCAGCTTCGGCTCCGGCAGCTCGAATCTCCTGCCCGGCAGCTAGTACCAGAAGCTCAGTCCTCCAAAGCGTGGGCTCAGTCCTTGAAATCCGGGGCGCGGCGGTCTCGGCGGGCGCGGATGGCCTCGTCGAAGTTGTCGGTGGTGAGGCGGATGTAGAGCTGGGCCAGGCCCTCGTTTTGCATGTGGGATTCGAAGGAGGCTGCTTCGAGGCCGTTCCAGAGGAGGCGTTTGGTGAGTTCGCCGCCTACTCGGGACCAGCGGATGATTTGGTCGGCGGTGTCGTAGGCGGATTCGAGGAGTTTGTCGGCGGGGACGACGCGGGAGACGATGCCGATGCGTTCGGCTTCCGCGGCGTCGACGTCGCGGCCGGTGAGCATGATCTCGAAGGCGCGGGTGGAGCCGATGGCGCGCGGGAGGGTGTAGCTGATGCCGAGTTCGGCGGAGGTGAGGCCGTTGTTGATGCCCGCGGCACGGAAATAGGCGTCCTCCGAGGCGATTCGGATATCGGTGCCCATGGCCAGGCAGAAGCCGCCGCCGATGGCCGCGCCATTGATGGCGCTGATCACCGGCTGATGCATGCGCTTGATGGTGAGCATGACATTGTCGAGCAACGTCATGGAGCGGCGCGCGATGCTGGTGCGGGTCAAGCCCTCCACCCCCGGCACCTTCCCGGCGTGTTGCAGATCCGCGCCCGAGCAGAACCCGTGCCCGGCCCCGGTGAGCACCACCACCCGCACCTCGTTGTCGGCCGCCACCTCCTCGAGGGTCTCGCGCAGCGGCACCATGACGTCGAACGCCATGGCGTTCATCCGCTCCGGCCGGTTCAAGGTGACCAGCGCGATCTGGGGACGCGGCTTCTCGACGAGCACAAACGACATCCGAACTCCTGCTCCGAAACTGTAACCTGTTTCAGAATCTACGCGAGGGGTTCGGTTACGCATAGAAGAACGGACCCGCGATCCGTAGATCGCGGGTCCGTCGGTATCGAGCCGTCATTCGGCGGCCGGTAGCAGAGCGTCCTGCATATCCGAGGTGTCGGAGGCACCGAGCCAGACGTGCACGCGCTGGGCGACCTCGCCCGGGGTGAGGCCGAGCTCCTGATGGATCTTCGCCCGCGCGGCGTGATCCAGGAACTGTTGCGGCACACCGAGATCGCGGGTCGGCACGTCGACGCCCGAGCTGCGGAGTCGAGCGGAGACGGTGGACCCGATGCCGCCGTGCAGGCCGCTGTCCTCGAGCGTGACCACCAGGCGATGGTTCCCGGCCATCTTGACCACGGCGTCCGACACCGGCAGCACCCAGCGCGGATCGACGACGGTCACCGAAACCCCTTCGGCCTCCAGCAGATCCGCGACCTTCAGCGCGAGATCGGCGAACGGCCCGACCGCGATCAGCAGCACATCGGCGTGCACCGAATACGACGCGTCCTTCGTGGCGGGCAGACGCAGCACATCCACGCCCTCGAAGCGCTCGACCGCCGGAATCTCCTCGATGGCAGCGCCTTTCGGGAACCGGATGGCGGTGGGCCCGTCGCTCACGTGCAGGGCCTCGTCCAATTCCTCACGCAGCGTGGCCGCGTCGCGCGGGGCGGCGACCCGCATCCCCGGGACGATGCCCAGCACCGACAGATCCCACATGCCGTTGTGCGACGCGCCGTCGTCGCCGGTGATGCCCGCGCGATCCAGCACCAGGGTCACCGGCAGCTTGAGCAGCGCCACATCCATGAGCAGCTGATCGAAGGCCCGATTGAGGAAGGTCGAGTAGATGGCGACCACCGGATGCAGCCCGCCCAGCGCCATACCGGCCGCCGAGGTCATGGCGTGCTGTTCGGCGATGCCGACGTCGAACATGCGGTCCGGGAAGCGTTCTCCGAACGGCGTGAGACCGGTCGGTCCCGGCATGGCGGCGGTAATGGCCACAATGTCGTCGCGCTGCTCGCCCTGCGCGATGAGCTCCTTGGAGAACACCGAGGTCCAACTGGTGCCCGACGAGCCCGGCAGCGGTTCGCCCGTCTCCGGATCGATGACGCCGATCGAATGCATCTGGTCGGCTTCGTGATTCACCGCCGGGGTGTACCCGCGCCCCTTCTGCGTCACCGCGTGCACGATGACCGGACCGCCGAAGTCCTTGGCGCGCCGCAGCGCCGCCTCCAACTGCACCGGATCGTGTCCGTCGACCGGGCCCACGTACTTCAGCCCGAGATCGCTGAACAGCTCCTGCGGCGCGACCGCGTCCTTGATGCCGGTCTTGATGGCGTGCAGCATCGAATACGCCGAATCCCCCACGCGCGGAATGCTCTGCACGATCCGCTTGGTGGCGTCGAGCGCGTGCTCGTAGGCGGGTTGGGTACGCAGCCCGGCCAGCCGCTCGGCGAGCCCGCCGATGGTCGGCGCGTAGGAGCGGCCATTGTCGTTGACCACCACGATGACCGAGCGATCCTGCCCCGCGGCGATATTGTTCAGCGCCTCCCAGCACATGCCGCCGGTCAGCGCGCCGTCCCCGACGACAGCGACCACGTGCCGCTTCTGCCGGGTCAGCCCGAAGGCCTTGGCCAGCCCGTCGGCGTAGGACAGCGCGGCCGAGGCGTGCGAGGACTCCACCCAGTCGTGGGCGCTCTCGGCCCGGCACGGATAGCCGGACAGGCCGCCTTCCTTGCGCAGCGTGTCGAACCCGTCCTTGCGGCCGGTGAGGATCTTGTGCACGTAAGCCTGATGACCGGTATCGAAGATGATCGGGTCGGCAGGCGAGTCGAAGACCCGGTGCAACGCGATGGTCAGCTCCACGACCCCGAGGTTCGGCCCCAGGTGCCCGCCGGTAACGGCGACCTTCCGCACCAGGAACTCGCGAATCTCCTCCGCCAGCTCGTGTAGCTCCGGTACCGACAGCCGACGCAGATCCTCGGGCGTGTCGACCCGGGAAAGCACTCCCACGGCTATTGCTCCCTCCGGATGTCTCCTGTGATTGCAACAGTCTACGGAGGCATTTTCGGCCCCCGACGCCAGGAACATTCGTCACCTGCGACATCCCCGGCGGATGTGAAGCTCAACACACGTTACGCCGGTTACAGTGGCTCGGTGGTCCCCTCCGGCGGCGTCGTGGCCCGCATCGTCGACGAAGTCTACGAGTTGTGCCGGGCCGACACGTCGGGAACGCTCGCCGACTACATTCCCGAACTCGCGGCGGTGCAACCCGATTCGTTCGGCATCTGCCTGGCTACGGCGGACGGACGGGTGTACGGGAGCGGAGATCTGGACACCGCCTTCACGATTCAGTCGATCTCCAAACCGTTCACGTACGCGCTGGCCCTGGCCGATCGCGGGCCCGCGGCGGTGGCGGAACGCATCGACGTGGAGCCGTCCGGGGAACCGTTCAACGAAATCAGTCTCGACCCCAAGACGCAGCGGCCGCGCAATCCAATGATCAATGCCGGGGCCATCGCGGCGGCCTCGTTGATCAAGGGCACCGATGCGGCCGACCGGTTTGCCCGAATTCGGCGGAGCTACAGCCGATTCGCCGGACGTGAGCTGAGCTTGAACGAGGCCGTCTACGCCTCCGAGGCGCGCACCGGATACCGCAATCGGGCGATCGGGTTGCTGCTGCGTGGCGCGGGGATCATCGACATCGATCCGGACGAGGCGGTGGACCGCTACTTCCGGCAGTGTTCGATCGACGTCACCTGCCGCGATCTGGCCATGATGGCCGCGACCCTGGCCAACAATGGCGTGAACCCGCTGACCCGCGAACGCGCGCTGACCCGGCCGCTGGTCGAGCACGTGCTCTCGGTCATGACCACCTGCGGCATGTACGACTCGGCGGGCGACTGGGTGACCACCGTCGGGCTGCCCGCGAAAAGCGGTGTGGGCGGCGGGATTCTGGCCGTGCTGCCCGGACAGATCGGCATCGCCGTGTACTCGCCGCGCCTGGACCCGCACGGCAGCAGCGTGCGCGGCGTCAAGGCCTGCCGCGAACTCTCCGACCGCCTCGGCCTGCACTTCCTGCACGTGACCCGCGCCGCCCACACCGCAATCCGCGCCGCCTACTCCGTCGCCGAGGCACCCTCCCGCCTGCGCCGCGACAGCGACGAACTCTCCGTCCTGCACGAATTCGGCGACCGCGCCCGCATCTTCGAACTCCACGGCGACCTGCTCTTCGCCGGTGCCGAATCCACGGTCCGCACCGTCGAGGAGACCGCCGGGACGCTCGAGGCGCTGGTGCTGGATCTGCGCGAGGTCGGGGACGTGAGTCCGATCGCCATCCGCATGCTCAACGATCTCGAGGCCGAACTGGCCGCGGCGGGTTGCCGGGTGGCCCTGGTCGATCCGGACGCCAAACTCGGCCACCAGTTCTCCAGCCTGGTCCCCGACGACCCGCGCGGCCGCGTCTTCATCGACCGCGACTCCGCCACCGAATGGTGCGAACAACTCATTCTCGACCGGCACCGCCCGCCCGGCCAGGAATGCCCCGCCGCCCTGACCATCGACGAGCACCCGGCCCTGGCCGATATGCCCGACGACGAACGCGCCCGCCTGGCAAAGGAATTCGAGACCCGCACCATTGCCCGCGGCGAGCTCATCGTCCCCCGCGACAGCCCCCGCTGCGGCCTGTTCCTCATCCTCGACGGCCGTGTCCGCTTCACCTTCACCGACCGCGACAACCGCCGCCACCGCCTCATCACCCTCACCCCCGGCATGTCCTTCGGCGAAACCTCCATGCTCGCCGACATGCCCTACGCCAACGACGTCTACGCCGAAACCACGGTCCGCCTGGCCGTCCTCCCCCCGGTGAAATTCGACGAACTCACCAGCCAGGCCCCCGAAATCAAACTCGCCCTGCTGGAACGCCTCGCGGCCGCCGCCTACACCCAGGCCGATGCCGCCGTGCGCGCGGTCGCGGCGCACGGCGGCATCTGACCGGATCAGCGGTAGCCGTAGGCCTGCCAGTTGTCGAGCACGCGCTGCTGGATTTCCTTGGGCCAGCCGTTTTCGAAGCTGCCCTTCACCGGGCGGCGGCCCTGCGGGAAGTGGTCGGCCAGCAGGCAGTTGTAGATGACCTTGCCCGCCTTGAAGCTGTGCGACTCCTCCGGCGAGAGGTAGACCGCGAGCTGGTCGGAAACGGCGGGCGGGTAATGGAATTCGCCGCGATCGACATCCGGATGGGAGCGGGTGGCGAAGGCCCATACGACCTCGTCGAGGTTGGTGATGTCGACGTCGTCCTCGACGACCAGGATCTTGGGGGCGTTCACCGACGGTTTGCCAGTGAAGATGATCTTGGCGATCTGGTCGACCAGTTCGTGCGAGCCGAGGCCGGTGGTCTCGTGCCAGTCCTGCTTCACCGCGAGGGTCAGCCAGTGCACGGCGGCCTCGAAGTTGTACCAGGCCGAGGAGATCGGGAGTCCGGCCTGGCGCAGCAGGTAGAGGATTTCCGCGGCGCTGGTGGTGCCGATGATGGTGTGGTCCTCTTCCACCGGCGGTCCCGCGGCCACGGTCGGCTGGATCGCGCCGTCACGGTAGGTGATGGCCGAGACGTGGAAGACCTGCTTGGGGCTGGCCTCGGTGGCGTTGTAGCCGGGGAATTCGTTGAACGGGCCCTCCATGACCGTTTCGTCGAGGGCGATATGGCCCTCGATCACGATCTCGGCGGTGGCGGGAACCAGCAAATCGACGGTCTCGGCGGGGACCAGTTCCAGGCCCTCACCGAAAAGCGCGCCCAGGAAGTGGGTTTCGTCCTCGCCCTCGGGAATCGGCATGCCACCCACCCACGGCAGGCCCGGCTCCACGCCGATGGCCAGGGCGATCGGCATGGGCTTGCCGATCTCGGTCCACTTCGAGCGGATGATGCCCAGATGCTGCGGCCCGGGGATCAGGCAGGCCAGGGTGTTGCGGTCGTGGATCATCATGCGGTTGATCGACCAGTTGGTCCACGAACCGTCCGGGGTCTTGACGATGTTCATGCCGTACGTCTGGATGTAGCGGCCGCCGTCGTTGCCGTGCAGCTTCGGGGTAGGGAACACGAACAGGTCGATGTCGTCGCCAAGCTTGATGTTCTCCTTGCACGGCGCGCTCGCGCGGTCCACCACGACCGGCGGAATGCCCGGCTTGGCACGCGCGTCGGCCAGCGCCTCGACGATCTGCTGACCGCTGGCCTCGGCGGGCAGACCCAACGCCAACGCGATTCGCGCGAGCCGATGGGCCGGGCCCGACAGCGCACCGGGCGCGCCCAGCACGCGGAATCCGCTGTCCTGGTAGTCGGTGATATTGGTGAACAGCGGAGCGGGGGCCTTCAGATCGTAGGAGCGACGAATGATCGCGCCCAGCTCCATGTTCCAGTCGACCTCCTTGGTGATCTCCTGGATCTCGCCGATCGCGGTGAGGGCGTCGATGAACTCGCGCAGGCTCTTCAAGTGGGCCACAGGTTCTTTCACTTCCTTCGGTCGGTCTACTCGCCCCAGCGGGGCAGTTCGGGCACCTCGATGCCCAGCAGGTCCAGGGCGCGCCCGGCGGTGTGGTCGACGATGTCCGACACCGATTCCGGGTTCAGGTAGAAGGCGGGCACCGGCGGCATGACGATGCCGCCCATCTCGGTGACCGCGGTCATGGCGCGCAAATGCGCCAGGGTGAGCGGGGTTTCGCGGACCATGAGCACCAGTCGGCGGCGCTCCTTGAGGGTCACGTCGGCGGCGCGGGTCAGCAGGTTGTCGTTATTGGCGTACGCGACCGCCGACAGGGTGCGAATCGAGCAGGGGGCCACGATCATTCCCGCGGTCCGGAACGACCCCGAGGCGATGGCCGCGCCGATATCGGCGGGCCGGTAGGTCACATCCGCCATCGCCGCCAGATCCGCCGCGCTCAGCTCGGTTTCGTAGGCGCGGGTCTGCTGCCCGGCCGGGGTCACCACCAGATGCGTTTCCACCCCGGCCTTGCGGGCCAGTTCCAACACCCGCATCCCGTAGGCGATCCCGGTCGCCCCGCTGATCCCGACCACCAAACGCCGCACGTCACTCACGGCTTCAGCATCGAATATCCGCCGGATGGCCATCAACGGCGAAATCCGGAAAGATCGATAAGCAATGCTGATCGAAGACCCTGCTCGCGAAACTCGCGTCGACCCCACCGAATTGGAAGCCTTCGTGGTGCTGGCCGAGGAGCTGCACTTCGGGCGCACCGCGGCCCGCCTGGGTCTGTCGCAACCCCGAGTGAGCCAGTTGATCCGGAGCCTGGAGCGGCGCATCGGCCGGAGGCTGGTCGAGCGCACCAGCCGCCGGGTCGCGCTCAATCCGCTGGGTGAACACCTGCTGGCGCGCGTCCGGCCCGCCTTCGCCGACCTGCAGCGCGCGCTGACCGAAACCCGCACCGCCGCACGGGGATTGCGCGTCGGATTCCTCGGGCCGTACGGGTCCACGCTGGACGAGGCGCTGGCCGTGTTCCGGGCCCGGCACCGGGACTGTCCGGTCACGCGCATTCAGGTCGCGTGGACCGATATCCATGGGCCGCTGCGGCGCGGCGAGGTGGATGTGCAGATCTGCGTGGCCCCGGTCGAACAACCGGATCTGACGGTGGGTCCGGAGCTGGCGGTGTTCCCGCGGCTGTTGGCCATCGCGCGCAGCCATCCGTGGTCGACGCGGGACAGCATCGATATCGAGGAGCTGGCCGACCTGCGGGTGATCGCGCCGCACCCGGACGTGAGTCCCGAATTCGCGCGCGGTTTCTGGCCACCCGCCACCACGCCGTCCGGCCGCCCGATTCCGCATGCCGCGCCCGCCCGCACCGAACCCGAGATGCTCTCGGCCGTCGCCCACAACAACGCGGTGTTCGCCACCACCACCGCCATGCCCAGCTACTTCACCCATCCGGAAGTGGCGTTCGTGCCGCTGACGGGTCTGCCCGCGGCCCGGGTGCTGCTGGTCTGGCGGTCCGACAACGATCATCCGCGCGTGGCCGAATTCGCAGCGCTGGCCGCCGAACACCGCGCGGCGGACATACGTCAGCAGGCGTAGCGCGGATTACGCCGACGGGTGTAGGCGCGCCGCCGAAAACGCGCCTACGCTGGCGGACAACGAGATTCCCTTCCTCCCATGAGGCGGATGTCATGACCGATTTCGACCCCGCGGTCTACGGACCGTCCGATGTCCGCGTCGGCACCGCGGAACGCGAGCAGGCCGCCGCGGCGCTGGGCGAGCACTTCGCGGCGGGCCGCCTCGACGTCAGCGAATACGACGAGCGGGTGGGGCGGGCGTACGCCGCCAAGACCGCGGGTGAGTTGGCGGCGCTGTTCGGGGACCTACCCCGGCCGCAGCCGCCCGCGCCGCAGGTCCTCGCGCCGACACCGGTTCCGGCGCCGCGGCGGGCGCTGCCGTACGCGCCGATCGGGGTGGCGGCGATTCTGGTCTTCGGCATCACCTTCGCGGTGGCGACCCACTTCTTCCCGTTCTTCCTGTTCCCGGTGCTGTTCTTCGCATTCGTTCGCGGTCGGCGCGGGTTCGGGCCGCGTGGGCCCCGGTACTACCGGATCTAGGGTGGATTCGTGGGTGTCATCGGCGAACTGTTCCCCGGCAAGAAGCTGGAAGACGACGGCAGCGAGAGCGGCGACGGGCAGACGCACCGGCCGCGGCTGGCCATCGATCTGGATGCCGGTGTGATCAAGCTGTCCCCCTCCCCCGCCACCCCGCCCGACACGGATCCGGAAACTCCCGCCTCGCAGGGCTAGAGCGCAGCCGCTAGGGTGAGCCGCGACAGGCCGAGGAGTCTCGGCGGGCCGGGTGCGAGGGTGAAAACACGTGACGGACAACCATGATCAGTGGTCGAATCCCTATGGTTCCGCGAATCACGGTGTAGCGGGTGGATATCCGCCGCAGGCCCCGTACCAGCAGCCCGCGTACCCGGACCCGGGGCAGGCATGGGGGCAGCCGGTGCAGCAGGGCTGGGGACAGCCGGAGCAGGGCCAGCAAGGGTGGGGGCAGCCCGCGTATCCGCCGATCGACCCGAATCAGCCGCAGGGCTATCAGCAGCCGGGTTACCAGCCGACGCAGCAGTTCTATCCCGGGCAGGCCGACCCGAATTTTCCTGGGCAGCAACCGGTTCCGGGTTACGGCCGACCTCCCGCGCCGGGCGGACCGAATCGGACGTGGCTGATTCTCGGTGCCGTGGCGGCGGTGCTCGTGCTGGTCGGCGGCGGCATCGCGGCCTACGCGCTCACCCGCGACGATTCCGGTAGCACGTCCGCCGCGCCCACCAGCACCGCGGGCGCGCCCCCGACCAGCAAGGGCGGCAATCCGTCCACCAGCAAGGGCGGCAGCCCGTCCCCGACCCCCTCCGGCTCGAAGCCGGGCGGCCGCACCGTGGTCGCCCCGGCCCTGGGCATCAGCTACGACGTACCCGCCGGGTGGACCATCTCCGCGCCGACCCAAACCTCCACGCAGTCCGGGGCCGACGGCGTGCTCATCGGGTATGCCAGGTCCAGCGAGGGCGACAACTACTGCCCCGGCTCGGCCTTCCGCTCCCTGGCCTTCGTCGCCCAGCTCCCCGGCACCGATCTCGGGGCCGCCGCCACCAAGGCGGCCAAGATCGCCATCGAGGGCGGCTACGACGACCCGACCGGCGGCAAGCCCGGCGCGCCGGTAGCGGTGACCACCACCAGCGGCATGACCGGGCAGCAGGTCGAGACGTCGGGTCCGTGGAAGCCGACCCAGCCCGGCTGCACCACCAACGGATACTCCGTCTACACCTTCGCCTTCGCCGGTCCCCGCAATGCCACCCTGGTCATGACCGTCCTCGCCGACCGCGGCACCACCGGTGAGCTCCCGGCCGACCAGGCCAAGCAGATGATCGCCAGCCTGCGCACCTCCTGACGCGGCCAATCCGGTGCCGCGGCAGATCAATAGAATGATCGAATGCCGCTCGTCGAGGTGACCTACAAACCGGAGCTACCCGAGACCGTGCTGCGCGAGCTCGGCGAATGGCTGCCTCACCTGGTGTCCACGGCGGTCGAGTGCCCGGAGGAGCCGTACGACGGCGACCTGCAACCCGGTGACGTGGAGATCCGCTTCCGACCGCTCGGGGAGTTCGATCGCTCCGGCATGGATCTGGTGATCGAGGTGCGGTCGAAGTACTTCGCGTCGCGAGCGGAGAACCGGCAGGAGCGCTGCGATCGACTGCTCGCCGACATCGAAAAGTTCGTGGACGCGAATATCGGTGTCTACCTGACACTTCCGGTGGCGGCGTGGGCGCAGAGCGAGTAGCTCACTCCTGCCCGGCACTGCGGTGGCGGTGCCATTTCCAGTAGATCAGGGCGAGCACGGCGACGATCGGGACGATGATCATCAGGTCGGAGTCGATGCGCTTCAGGATGGCCGTGAAGGACTGGCCGACCAGGTATCCGGCGAGCACCAGCACCGAGCCCCAGATGATCGCGCCCGCCGCGCTGGCCACCACGAACCGGCCGTACGACATGGGCGACATCCCGACCAACTGCGGCAGCATGGTCCGAAAGAACGTGCTGAACCGACCCACCAGAATCGCCCAGCCGCCGTGCCGCTGCAGGAAATCCCCTGCGCGCGTGAGGTTGTCGCGATAGCGGTTGAAGATCGCCCACTGCAGCATCCGGGTCCCGTACGCGCGCCCCAGCCAATACCCGATGCTCGCCCCGACCACCGCCGACACGATCACCAACACCAGCGTGGTGGCGATCCCCACATGCCCTTGGCTGGCGGCAACACCCGCGAGGATGGCGGCGGTATCCCCCGGAACCAGCAGCCCGAACACCATGGCCTCCTCGGCGATGACCAGCAGCGCCACCACCACATAGGTCCAGATCGCCGGAAAGCTCAGTACCCGCTGCACGACCTCGTCCATGCGCTGACGCTAACCGGCCACGCTCTCTCGAAGGGGTAGACACACTCCATCTACCACCGTTTTCAATCAATGATTGAAATGATGTTTGAAACGTGTTTCACTGCTGGGCATGGTTGAGAAGGTGGCGGCCGGGACGCGGGAGCGGTTGCTCGCGGCGGCCGAGAGGCTGCTGTTGACCGAGCCCTACGACGAAGTGTCCGTGCGGGCGGTGTGCGCGGCGGCCGGGGCCAATCCGGCGGCGGTGCACTATCACTTCGGGTCCAAGGAGGCGCTCGTCGGTGCGCTGATCGAGGATCGGCTGGGGCCGCTGTGGGCCGAGGGGCTCGCCGGAGCCACCGGCGGGCGGGAATCGGTGCCCGCGGTGGTGGACACCATTCTCGCGCCGTTCCTGGAGCTGGCCGCGGATCCATTGGGGCGCTTGCATCTTCGACTGCTGGCCCGCTTCGTGCTCGGACGCCACCTCACCTCGTGGCGCGGCCCCTGGTTCCGCATGGATTCCTGGGCCAAGCTGCTACCCGAACTCGCCCCGGCCGAGGCCAAGCGGCGCTGGATGCTGGCCTTCGACCTGATCATCATGCGGTTCGGCACCCCCGAGATCGAGGAGCACGGGATGCCCGGACCGGCGCTGACCGCCCTGCGGGACTTCGTGGTGGCCGGACTCACCGCACCGGGAGAACAACGATGAACGACATCTTCGCACCCGCCCGACTGGGCCCGATCACCTTGCGCAACAGAGTGATCAAGGCCGCCACCTTCGAAGGCCGCACCCCTGACGCACTCGTCACCCCCGAGCTGATCGACTTCCACCGCGAGGTCGCGGCGGGCGGCGTCGGCATGACCACGGTCGCCTACTGCGCGGTCGCGCCGGGCGGGCGCACCGACCGGCACCAGATCTGGATGCGCCCGGAAGCCATTGCGGGACTGCGGGAATTGACCGACGCGGTACACGCCGAAGGCGCGGCGGCCAGCGCGCAGATCGGGCACGCGGGGCCGGTGGCCAATGCCGCCTCCAATCGCGCCCCCGCGCTCGCACCCAGCAAGCTGTTCAGCCCCTTGAGCATGCGGGCCATGCGCGTTCCCGACGACGCCGAGATCCGGGAACTCATCGCGGCCCACGCGAAGGCCGCGCTGCTGGCCGAGCAGTCGGGCTTCGACGCGGTCGAAATCCATTTCGGCCACAACTATCTGGTGAGCTCGTTCCTGAGCCCCCTACTCAACCGGCGGCGCGACCGCTGGGGCGGCTCGCTGTCCAACCGTGCCCGCCTCGCCCGCGAAATCGCCCGCGCGGTACGGGAAGCCGTGGGCGACCGCCTCGCGGTGACCGCCAAGTTGAACATGGAGGACGGCCGCCGCGGCGGACTCACCGTCCCCGAGAGCGTGCAGGTCGCCGCCTGGCTCGAGGCCGACGGCGCGCTCGACGCCCTCGAATTGACCGCTGGCAGTTCACTTCTCAACCCCATGCTGCTCTTCCACGGCGAGGCACCCCGCGCCGAATTCGCGAAAGTCCTCCCCACCCCCGCCCGCCTGGGCTTCCGCGCCGTCGGCCGCGCCTTCCTGAAGGAATACCCCTACCGGGAGGCCTTCCTCCTCGACCGCGCCCGCCAATTCCGCCGCGAACTGTCCATGCCGCTCATCCTCCTCGGCGGCATCACCAACCTCGACACCATGAACCTGGCCCGCGCCGAGGGCTTCGACTTCGTGGCCATGGGCCGAGCCTTGCTGCGCGAACCAAACCTCTTGCAGCGCATCCAATCCGACGCCACCACCCGCTCGGCCTGCGTCCACTGCAACAAGTGCATGCCCACCATCTACACGCGCACCCGCTGCGTGTTCCGCCCCGACCGCTCCCCGATCGACCTGGACGGAACCATCGGCTGACTACTGCTTGTAGGTGGCCAGGAAGCGGCCGATGCGTTCGATGATGGCTTCGAGTTCGTCGGCGTGAGGCAGGGTCACGAGGCGGAAGTGGTCGGGGCGGGGCCAGTTGAAGCCGGTGCCCTGGACGATGTGGATCTTCTCACGCAGGAGCAGGTCCAGGACGAATTGTTCGTCGTCGTGGATCTGGTACATGTCCAGGTCGATGCGCGGGAACACGTACAGCGAGCCCTTCGGCTTCACGCACGAGATGCCCGGGATGGCATTGAGGGTCTCCCACGCGCGGTCGCGCTGCTCCCGCAGGCGGCCGCCGGGCAGGGTGAGGTCGTAGATGCTCTGGTATCCGCCCAGGGCGGCCTGAATCGCCTGCTGCGCGGGGACATTCGCGCACAGCCGCAGCCCGGCCAGCATGGTCAGGCCCTCGAGATAGTTCTCGGCGTGCTCGGTCGGGCCCGAGACCACCATCCAGCCACCGCGGAATCCGGCGGCCCGGTAGGACTTGGAGAGCCCGGAGAAGGTGAGGCACAACAGATCCGGGGCCAGCGCGGCGGTCGCGGTGTGGGTCAGGCCGTCGTAGAGGATCTTGTCGTAGATCTCGTCGGAGAACACCACCAGGTTGTGGCGGCGCGCGATCTCGAGCATCTCCTTCAGCACGTCGGGGGTGTAGACCGCGCCGGTCGGGTTGTTCGGGTTGATGATGACCAGCGCGCGGGTGCGGTCGGTGATCTTGGACTCGATATCGGCCAGGTCCGGCATCCAGTCCGCGCCCTCGTCGCAGAGGTAGTGCACCGGTCGCCCGCCATTGAGCGCGGTGGAGGCGGTCCAGAGCGGGAAATCCGGTGCGGGAACGAGGACTTCGTCGCCGTTCTCCAGCAGCGCCGTCATGGCCATCATGATGAGTTCGGAGACGCCGTTGCCGAGGAAGACCTCCTCGACATCGACCTCGGTGAGCCCGAGGGTCTGGTAGTACTGCACCACCGCGCGCCGCGCCGAGAGCAGCCCCTTCGAGGACGAGTAGCCGCTCGAGGCGGGCAGGTTGCGCACCATGTCCTGCAGCAGTTCCGCGGGTGCCTCGAAGCCGAAGGGCAGCGGGTTGCCGGTATTGAGCTTCACCACGTGATGCCCCTCCGCCTCCAGCCGCGCGGCGTGCTCGGCGATCGGCCCGCGAATCTCATAGGACACGCCCGCCAGCTTGCTCGACTGCTTCACCTGCATGAACGACCCCTTCTCGGTGTGGTTGCCGCACACTCTACTTGGAATTTCCAAGTTTTCACTTTGTTTTTCCAAGTTCTTGGTTACAGTGGGGTCGTGCCACGCCGAAGCTACGACCACTACTGCACCGTCAGCCGCGCCCTCGACATCGTCGGCGACCGGTGGAACCTGTTGGTGGTCCGCGAATTGTGTTCGGGCCCGCGCCGATACAGCGATCTGTTCGCCGACCTGCCGGGCATCAGCACCGACGTGCTGGCCGCCCGGCTCAAGGACCTCGAGCGTGACGGGATTCTCACCAAGCGCCGCGTCGGGCCGCGCGCGGGCACGGCCGTCTACGAACTCACCGACTCCGGCGCGGCCCTGCGGCCGGTGCTGGACTCGCTGTCCGTCTGGGGCACTACACAACTCGGCGAGCGCCGCGCCACCGACGCCGTGCGCGCGCACTGGTTCGCGCTGCCCCTCGGGCACGCCATCGCCGAACGGATACCCAGCGGCACCGCCACGATTCACATCGGGGACACGGTCTTTCACTACGTGATCACCGAATCCGGCATCACCCACCACGACGGTCCGGCCGAACAGCCCGACCTGGTACTCCGGCTCGATCTGGCCGAGGCCACCGAGATCGCCGCCGGAACCCGCGCGCTCCCCGACCCGGTGGCCTGACCGCGCGGCACGGGCGGCGGGTCCGCGGGCGTCGGTAGCATCGGCTGGGTTGTGCCCATCCGATCGAGGAGGAAATCCGTGACCAGCGATAACGCCATCGGCACGATCACGATGATCGGATCCGGGAGCGCCAGTGCCACACCCGACATCATGCGGGTGAACATCTCGGTGGAGACCCGGGCGGACACGGTGGCGGCGGCCTACGCGCGGGCCGGGCAGCGGGCCGACGCGGTGATCGGGGCGCTGCGGGCGGACGGGGTGGCCGGGCGCGACATCAATACCAGCGGGCTCACGGTGCGGGCGGACACCGTGTGGACCGACGGGAATCGCGAGCAGTTGGTCGGATATATCGCCGGAACCTCGCTGACGGTCACCCTGCGCGATATCGCCACCGACAAGGGCGAGGCCAAATCCGACGAGACCGGTCCCGCCGCGATCATTGCCCACGCGGTCGACGCCGGTGGCGACGATGTGCGACTCGGCGGGCTGACCCTCGCGGTCGCCGACGAGGAAGCCCTCATGGTCCGTGCCCGCGACGCGGCCTGGGATCACGCCCTCGGCAAGGCCGAACAGTACGTCTACCGCGCGAGCCGCACCCTCGGCCCGGTGGTCGAGATCACCGAGAACATCTCCGGGCCCGTCCCCCAACCCCGAATCGCCTTCGCCGCCAACAAGGTCGGCGGCTACGCCGAATCCATCCCGGTCGAACTCGGCGAAAGCGAACTCTCCACCACCATCCGGGTCACCTGGCAACTCGTGTAGGCAATCGTTAGAGGTCGACGCGGGCCAGCAGCGCGGTGGCGCGGACCAGGGTGAGTTGGATGCGGAAGCGGGTGGCGTCGGGGCGGGTTCGGTGGGGGTGGGGATCGGAGACGACCATGGTGCGCAGGTCGTGGAGCAGGCGGGTGCCCTCGGCGACGGTGAGGCGGCCGGTGTCGACCAGGTGGCGGACGTTGCCGGTGGCGTCGAGGTCGCCGGTTCCGGCGGCGTAGGCGGTGATGTGTTGCAGGGCCGAGCGGAGGCGCTTCTCGCAGGGTTGAAAGCGCTCGCGCTCATGGTGTTTGAGCGCCTGGCGCAGGTCGGCGAGGGCCGCCTGCTGGCCGCGCACCTCCAGCTCGGTCGCCAGCAGGTTCAGCTGCTCTTCTAGTCGAATCGGCAGGTAGGCGGTGGGTTTCAGGCGACATCGCACCCCGCCGTCCTGGCCGATGACCCCGGCCCGGTCGATCTTCATCTGATAGCCGTCCACCAGCAGCGCCTTGCGCAGGCCCGGCATCCAGCCCGGAAGATGCTTGCGCGCCAACGACTCCCCTTGCAGGAACCGCGCCACCGTCACCTCGACCAGATCCAGCAGCGCGCGATCGGCCTCGGCGTTCCCGCCCAGCGCCGCCTGCCGCGCCCCGAACACCGGCGTCACCAACCGCCCCCAGTAGCTGTCGGCGTTCACCCACAGCTCACCCCGATACTCCGGCCGCTTGAGATCCACCCCCAACAGCAGCGCCTCGAGCGAGTGAAACCTCGACTGATCCCCGTAGATCAGCTCGACCACCGACGCCAACGTCGGATCCGACAACGTAGTCACGAGCATCCATCTTTACGCACCGCCAACCCCCTGTCCCCCAACCCATCCCACAGGGCAAGATCAGGGAGCTCTCAGCGTGGGGAATCGGACAAAATTCCTCGGTGAGAGCTCCCTGATCGTGAAGAGTCAGCGCTCCAGTGCTGCGATGCACTCGACGTGATGAGTGCCCGGGAAGGCATCGAAGACTCGCAATTCGACGGGTCGGTAGCCCGCCGCGCGGTACAGGCCGATGTCGCGGGCGAAAGCCGCTGGGTCGCAACCGATGTGGATGATTCGGCGCGGGGAACGCTCACCCAGGGCGTTGATCACGTCCTTGCCCGCGCCTGCGCGCGGCGGGTCGAGGACGACGACATCCGGTGCGGTACTCGGCTGTTCGACAATCCACCGCTCGACCCGCTCCGCACGCAGGTCCACCCACGGCAGATCCCGCAGCGCCACACGGCCTTCCGCGACCGCGCTCCGAGCGAACTCGACCCCGTGCACCGCCCCGGCCTCCCCCACCTGCTCGGCCACCCGAGCCGCGAAAACCCCCACACCGCAATACAAATCCCAGGCCAGCGCCCCGGGCGCGGCCTCGGCCCACTCCGCGACCACATCGGAATAACACTGCGCCGCACCATAATGCGGCTGCCAGAACCCGGTCGCCGACAACTCCCACCGACGCCCCGCCACATACTGCACGGCCCGCCCGGTCCCCTCGACCACCCGCTCCTCGCGCACCCCATGGGCGGCCGCGCGCCGAGCAGCGGTACTGCGCCGATCACCCCCGCGCCCTCCGGCACCGCGTCCGCGATCCCGTCCAGCACCACGGCCACGCTGACCCCGACCCCGCTGACCGCCCTCCTCGGCCTCAGCGGGCGCGACCTCGACAATATGCCGCATCCCGTCACCATCAACGGCCACAACAAGATCGGCCCCGGGCGTCCACTTCCGCTCCGCGATCCCCGCCATGGCCCCCGCCATGGGTTGCGGGCACCGCAAATCCGCGACCACCTCGGTACTCCGATACCGATGCACCCCGGCCCGCCCGTCGGCATCGACCGCCAACCGCACCCGACTCCGCCACCCGGAGGTATACCCCGCCGCTGAAACCCGGCTCCCCACCGCCACTTCGGCCGCGTCGGTACCGGGCCGGGCGATCAAGCTGCTCGCCAGATGTGTGGCCACGCCGCCGATTCGCCCCGGCGCTGCACCGGCGGGCATGGCGTCATCGCGCCCGCCGGGGCGTGAGTCCTGTTGCGCCACCACGCCGCTCGGCAGGCCGAAAGGGATGGGGATCGGCTCGACGGTGAAGTCGGGTTCCCAGTTGGCGAGGCGGCGGAGTTGGTCGGCCACGACCTGGCGCTTGAGGTCGCGTTGGGCTGCGGGGGTGGCGAAGGTGAAGTCGCAGCAGCCCGCGCCGCCGGGGCCGGAGACCGGGCAGGTGGCGGGGACGCGGTCCGGGGAGGGCTCGAGGATGTCGATGGCCTCGGCGCGGCAGAAGGAGCCGCCGCGGTCCTCGGTGACCTGGGCGCGGACGAGCTCGCCGGGGAGGCCGTGGCGGACGAACAGCACGCGGCCCTCGTGGCGGGCCACACAGAAGCCGCCGTGGCCGGGTGGGCCGAGGCGGACCTCGAGAATCTGGCCGTACCAGTCGGAGCTCACGATTCGTCCCCGAAGCCGCGACGGACATAGCCGGGGGCATTCACGACGCGGGCGGCGCGGGCCTTCCCGGCCGAAGACGACAGCTGCCACGGGACGCTGGTCACCATGACGCCGGGCTCGAACAGCAGACGGCCCTTGAGCCGCAGCGCACTCTGGTTGTGCAGCAACTGCTCCCACCAGTGACCGACCACGTATTCGGGGATGAACACCGTCACCACGTCGCGCGGGGAATCCTTGCGCACGCGCTTGACGTAATCCACCACCGGCTTGGTGATCTCGCGATACGGCGATTCGATCACCTTGAGCGGCACCGCGATATCGCTGGCCTCCCACTGGCGCACCAGCGCGCGGGTGTCGGGCTCGTCCACGTTCACCGTGATCGCCTCGAGCGTGTCGGGGCGGGTGGCGCGCGCGTAGGCGATCGCGCGCTTGGTGGGCATGTGCAGCTTGGACACCAGCACGATCGAATGCGTGCGGCTGGGCAGCACACCGTCCCAATCGGTCTCGTCGAGCTCCCGCGACACCGTGTCGTAGTGGCGGCGAATGAGTTTCATCAACCCGAAGATGGCCGTCATGGTGACGATCGCGATCCACGCGCCCGCCAGGAACTTGGTCACCAGCACGATGCCCAGCACGGTCGCGGTCATGGTGAGGCCGATGGCGTTGATCACCCGCGAGCGCTTCATCCGCGCCCGATGCGAGGGATCGGTCTCGGTGCGCAGCAGGCGCGTCCAATGCCGCAGCATGCCGGTCTGACTCAGCACGAACGACACGAACACACCCACGATGTAGAGCTGGATCAGCCGCGTCACCTCCGCGCCGAACAGCACCACGAACGCGATGGCCGCACCGGCCAGGAACAGGATGCCGTTGCTGAACGCCAGCCGATCACCGCGGGTGTGCAGCTGCCGCGGCAGGAAACGGTCCTGCGCCAGAATCGAACCCAGCACCGGGAACCCGTTGAACGCGGTATTGGCCGCCAGCACCAGGATCAGCGCGGTGACGATGGTGATGAAGTAGAAGCCCGGCTGGAAGCCGGAGAACACCGCGCCCGCCAACTGCGCCACCAGGGTCTTCTGCTCGTATCCCGCGGGTGCGCCGATCAGATCGGAGCTGTTGTGCGCGTAGACGATGCCGACCTTCTGGGTGAGCACGATCATGCCCATGAACAGCGTGATGGCGATCGCACCGAGCAGCAGCAGCGTGGTCGCGGCATTGCGGGACTTGGGTTTGCGGAACGCGGGCACACCATTGCTGATCGCCTCGACACCGGTCAGCGCCGCACAGCCGGAGGAGAACGCGCGCGCGATCAGGAACACGAACGCCAGCCCGGCCAGATGGTTCTCCTCGGCCTTGAGCCCGAACCCGTAGGACTCCGCGTGCACCGACTGCCCCAGCACCCCGATCCGGGTGAACCCCCAGATCAGCATGATGAACATGCCGATCATGAACGCGTAGGTGGGAATCGCGAAGGCCGTACCGGATTCCCGCACACCGCGCAGGTTGATGGCCGTGAGAATCACAATCGCCACCACCGCGAACAGCACCTTGTGGGTTGCGACGAACGGCACAGCCGAGCCGATGTTCGAGGCCGCCGACGAAATCGACACCGCCACGGTGAGCACATAGTCCACCAGGAGCGCGCTGCCGACGGTCAATCCCGCGGTGGGCCCGAGGTTCTTGGTCGCCACCTCGTAGTCGCCGCCGCCGGACGGATAGGCGTGCACGTTCTGCCGGTAACTGGCCACCACCACCGCCATCACCAGCGCGACCGCCAGACCGATCCAGGGCGCGTAGGCGTAGGCCGACAGCCCGGCCACCGACAGCACCAGGAAGATCTCCTCCGGCGCGTAAGCCACCGATGACAGGGCGTCCGAGGCGAAAACCGGGAGCGCGATTCGCTTGGGCAGCAGCGTGTGCCCGAGTGAATCACTGCGGAAAGGGCGGCCGACCAGCATGCGCTTGGCGGCCGTCGTCAACTTCGACACTCCAGGCAGCATAAGGCAGTGCGCGACGCCCCGCGTCCACCGCGCGACCGACGGGGTGGTCGGTCGTAGGGTGGCGGAAGAGGGACGTGAGCTTTTTCCGATTCGGTTTGAACTCCTTCCGGAGGGGGAAAATGCCCGCAGTGAAACTCGAGCGGTACGGTTGCGACCCGAACAAAGCAACCAGACCGCACAAAAGGTTTTCGGGAATGGGGTTCGAACGGTGTATGTGGTGATCATGGGCTGTGGGCGGGTGGGATCCTCGCTCGCTCGGGCCCTTGTCCGCATCGGCCACGAGGTCGCGGTGATCGATCAGAACTCGAGCGCCTTCCTGCGGCTGGGCCGCGATTTCCCGGGCCTGTGCGTCACCGGCGTCGGCTTCGATCGAGATGTGTTGACCCGCGCCGGAATCGAACGCGCCGGGGCCTTCGCCGCGGTGTCCTCCGGCGACAACTCCAACATCATCTCCGCCCGCGTGGCCCGCGAGACCTTCGGCGTCGAGCGCGTCGTGGCCCGCATCTACGACGCCAAACGCGCCGCGGTCTACGAGCGGCTGGGCATCCCCACCATCGCCACCGTGCCGTGGACCACCGACCGCTTCCTGCGCACCCTGATCGCCGATCAGTCCACCACCACCTGGCGCGACCCCACCGGCACCGTCGCGGTCACCGAGATCGCGCTGCACGAGGATTGGTACGGCCACCCGGTGCACGCGCTCGAGGACGCCATCGGCGCGCGGGTGGCCTTCATCATCCGTTTCGGACAGGGCGTGCTGCCCAACGGCAAATCCATGTTGCAAGCCGACGACCAGGTCTACATCGCCGCCACCTCCGGCAGCGTCGGTGAAGCCGTGGCGCTGGCCGCGAATGCCCCTGCGCGGGAGGTCTGATCATGAAGGTAGCCATCGCCGGGGCCGGTGCCGTCGGACGCTCCATCGCCCAGGAACTCCTGCGCGGCGGCCACCAGGTCATGCTGCTGGAACGCCGACTCGACCACATCGACCCCACCAGCGCGCCCGCCGCCGTGTGGACCCACGCCGACGCCTGCGAGCTCGAGACGCTCGAAGAGGCCGGGCTGGAAACCTACGACGTGGTCATCGCCGCCACCGGCGACGACAAGGTGAACCTGGTCTTCAGCCTGCTCGCCAAGACTGAATTCGGAGTCGGGCGAGTGGTGGCGCGCGTCAACGATCCGCGCAACGAGTGGCTGTTCGACTCGTCCTGGGGTGTGGACGTGGCGGTGTCCACGCCGCGCCTGCTGGCCTCGCTGGTCGAGGAGGCCGTGTCCGTCGGCGATCTGGTGCGGCTCATGACGCTGCGGCAGGGTCAGGCCAACCTGGTCGAGATCACCCTGCCCACCGATACCCCGTTGGCGGGCAAGGCCGTTCGCACCCTCGCCCTGCCGCGCGATGCCGCCCTGGTGACGATCCTGCGCGGCGGGCGCGTCATCGTGCCGCAGGCCGACGATCCCCTCGAAGGCGAGGACGAGCTGCTGTTCGTCGCCTCCGTCGAGGCCGAGGACGATCTGCGGAAGGCGCTCGGCGTCAACGGCTTCGGCAACGACTGACACGACTGGGCAACGACAGAAACGACTGTGGGCCGGGCGCACTCCCCAGTGCCCGGCCCACTTCTCGTCCAGCTCATCGTCGAGCAATCCCCCGACCGATCAGGACGCCGCCCGTAATTCGGCCCGCAGCCGGTTCAGCGCGCGGTGCTGCATGACCCGCACCACGCCCGGGCTGGTGCCGATGGCCTCGGCGGTCTGCGCCGCGGTCCACCCCAGCACGATGCGCATGACCAGCACCTCGCGGTGGGTCGAGGACAGCACCTGCATGAGATCCCGTGCCGCGCGCCGGGTTTCCATGGCCAGCGCCCGCTCCTCGGGTCCCGCCTCGTTCATCGGCGCGTCCGGGAACTCCGCCACCGGGTAGGCCGGGTGCAGTTGCGCCCGCCGGAAGGCATCGGCGACCTTGTTGGCCGAGATGCCGTAGACGAAGGCCAGGAACGACTTGCCCTGATCCCGGTAACGCGGAATGGCCTGGACGGTCGCCAGGCAGATCTCCTGCGCCACATCGTCCGCGGTCACGTGCAGGTGACCCGCGCCGCTCATGCGCGCCGCGCAGTAGCGGCGGACGAGCGGATAGACGATCTTGAGAATTTCGGAGACCGCGTCCCGGTCACCGGCCGCGGCCGGACCGATCAGCTTCTCCAGTTCCGCTGCGGCGCGCCGGGACTCCGACGTCGCCACACTGCTCGTGCTCTTGCTTCCCCGCCCCGCCGGGTGCCGGCGCGAGGCCTGAGTCTGCACCGCGGTCCCGGGCCCCTCGCCCCGTTCCTGCGCTGCCACTGCCTTGCCGTCGGTAACCAACTCCACGATCCTTTCTCCGTAGGTGCTGAGAAAGATCGTGCTCGCGGTGGGGGCCCGGAAATAGGTACCCCAGGGGTGGGTTGGTCACCCCCTTACGGCCCCCAATGGCCCCGAAGGTGTTGCGCCCTGGGCTTTTACCGCGATAAGTGCCCGAATGCGGCCAACCGGCCAGCAGACCGAGTGGTATTTATGCGGTGGATTCGGTGGATTCGGCCGCCTGCGACGGCAGATGACCCGCCTTGCGGACCGCCCAGAAGGTCACCAGCGCGGCCACCGCGGTCAACGGCCACCCCATGCCGATGCGGGCCGCCGCCAGCAGGCCCGTGCTGTTGGAATCGTAGAGGTGGTTCTGCACCAGGTAGCGCGCCACGAACACCAGCGCCCACACCGCGGTCGCGATGTCGTAGAGCCGCATCGCGCGCCGGTCGGACCGCCAGCCCGTGCCGTGGCCGTTGAGCGCACCCCAGATCACGCCCGCCAACGGCCAACGCACCACCAGGGACATGAGGAACGCGCCGCCGTAGATCAGGCTCGCGTAGATGCCGAACAGGAAGAAGCCCTTGGCCTCACCCATGCGGTAGGCGATGAACGCGCACACGCCCACACCCAGGAAACCCGAGATCGCGGGCTGGATCGGACCGCGACGTGCCAAGCGCCACACCAGAATCGCGGCGGCCACACCCAGCGACGCCCAGATGGCGGCGGTCAGCCCGCGCAGCGAATTCACCGGCACGAACACCAGCACCGGCAGCGAGGAGTAGATCAGGCCGCTGATGCCGCCCATCTGCTCGAGCAGCGTCTGCTCGGGCTCCTCGTCCGCCTCGGGGTCCCCATCCACCTCGGAGGCCAGGGCGGCGCGCTCGGCATCGACCAGGGCCTGGGTGTCCTCGTCCAGCAGCGCGCGATCCAGGCGCAGGGGCGGCTGGTCACCGATCACGGCGTCGAGTTGCACCGTCGGTGGGTCGAAAGCCTCGGTCGATCCGCGGCTCTCGTCGCTGCTGCTGTCGGTATTCGGCATGAGTGTCAGGAGTTCCCGCGGAGTTCGTAGTAGGGGTTGAAGATCACCTTGCCGCCGTCGCGTTCACCGACGCGGCCGCGGACCAGGATACGACGCCCCGGCTCGATTCCCGGAATGCGACGCCGACCGATGAACACCAGCGCCACACTGTCGGTCCCGTCGAAGAACTCCGCCTCGACCTCCGCGCCCGCGGATCGGGGACAGGCCTCGACGCTGCGCAATCTGCCGAGCATGGTGACCTCTTCACCGCGTCGACACTCCGATGCCCGACACGCGCCCGACGCCTCCGACGTCTCGGCGAGTTCCTCGGCATCCAAACGATCAAGGTCCTCGGTCAGGCGACGGCTGAGCCGTCGAAAATAGCCTGACGGGGTGTCCTTCCCACCCGCGGATGGCATTTCGCACGCTCTCCTGTAGAGCTCGACGGCGTGGGTCTCACGTCGTTCCTTTTCCTTCCACGACGTCCCGGTGGTTTGCCACCCGGCCGCCCATGGCCGTACAGGGCCACTGTAGATGCACCGGCCCGCACCCGCCACGCGTGCCCGTCAGTGGCGGACACGGTGCTTGCATCCCACTTGCCATACCCATTACCCACCGGTACCCAAACCCGCCCCCGCTCGCGGGCAGGGTCGTGGTCGCCCCGGCTACGCTCGGTCGGTGCCCGATCTTCCACGTCCGGCGGTGGCCCCTGCGAGTCCCGCGATGGCCCTGGCCCTGCCCGGGACCGGCTCCGACGCCCATTTCGCCCGCCGCGCCTTCGGATCCGCCTGTGCCGCAGCGGATCTGCCGTTCCTGGCGGTCGACCCGGATCCGCGCCGGGTAATCGACAGCTACCGCGGCGCGCTGGATGTCGCCGCGCGCTCCGGCCCGATCCTCATCGCAGGCATCTCCCTGGGCGCGGCCGTCGCCCTCGACTGGGCCGCCGACCACCCCGACCTGGTTTGCGGAGTGGTTGCCGCACTCCCCGCCTGGACCGGTGCCGACACCACCGACTGCCCCGCCGCCGCGAGTGCGGCCGCCACGGCCGCCCAACTTCGTGCCGACGGTCTCGATGCCGTCGTAGCCCGCATGCAGGCGTCGAGTCCAGCCTGGCTCGCCGAGGCCCTGACCCGCTCCTGGACAGCTCAATGGCCGGATCTCCCCTCGGCTCTCGAGGAAGCCGCCGCCTACGCCTGGCCCGAACCCGAACTCCTCGCCCGGATAACCACCCCGGTCGAAATCATCGGCGCGATCGACGATCCCGTGCACCCGTTCACGGTCGCCGAACACTGGGCCACCCTCATCCCCAATGCCACCCTGCACACCATCACCCTCGACGAACTGGGCGCGGACCCGGCCATCCTCGGCACCCGAGGCCTCAACGCCCTACTCCCCCGCCGCATCCCAACCCCCTGACCACCGCGTCTCACTACCGGGCCGCAGGCGACTGTGCCGACGGGCGGCGGCATCCGGGAGTGCCTGGCCGCCGCAACCGTGCCGCGCATCACCACCGCGACCGCGCGTCGTGTCGTCGAGCCGCGGCGGCCAGCGGCTGTCACGAATTGCGCTGAAAGCGAAACGGGGCACCGCCACATCGGCGGTGCCCCGTTCGTCTTGTGCCAGAACCCGATCCGGGCCGGGTGGCCCGTCAGTTCAGGCCGAGTTGCTGCATGGCCGAGCCCTCGGCACCGCGGCGGGGCTCCTGGGGCGGCTGTTCGGGCTGGAAGGCGGGGCCGCCCTGCATGGCGGCCATTTGGGCCTGCATGGCCTGCTGCTGGGCGGCGACCTGCTGCTGGTGGGCGGCGGCTAGCTGGTCGGCGAGTTCCTGGGGTAGGACCACCGGGAGGGGCTCGCGGACCGGGAGCGGCTCGTCGCCGCGGCGGACCACGGTCTCGCCGAGAACCGCGCGGGCGGCGGCCACCAGCGGCGAGTTGTCGTCGGCCGCACCGGACGGACCGGCGGCCACCAGGCGAACCATCCAGCGGTAGCCGTCGACGCCGATGAAGCGCAGGTCCGCGCCCTGGGTGACGGCGTGCAGTTCACGACCCCACGGGCCCTGCACGACCGAGACGGTCGCGCCGTCCTTGCGCAGGGTCTCGGCGAGATCGGCTGCCACCGAACGCCATTGGCCGGAGGTCTTGGGCGCGGCGTAGGCCGCCACCGTGATCCGGCCGTGCTGGGTGGCCAGGTGCACCGCCTGCGGCGTGCCGTCGGGGGTCATCTCGACCTGCAGCTGCCCGCCCGGCGGGACCGGCACGATGACCGAGCCCAGGTCCAGCCGCTGCTCGGCGATGGCCTCGAGCCGATCGGCGACGTCCTCGTAGTCGTAGGGCCCCGACTTCGGGTCGGCGGCGACGGTCACCGGCGCGAAGTTGGCGGTGTCGAATTCGCCCGTGCCCACGCCGGATTCGTCGTACTCGTCCGCGTACTCGTCGTATTCGTCGTACTCGGTGTACTCGTCGTCGTACTGCGGCGCGTCAGCTCTGTCGCCGCCTTTTTTCTTGCGTCCGAACACCATCGTCATGCCTCCTTGCCGGTCGCCTGACCCGACCCACCGGACCCAGCGGACAGGCTGGCATGCCCACCGCTGGACCCGTATCCTCCTGCGCCGCGCGCGGTCTCGTCGAGCGTGTCGACCTCCACGAAGTCCACCAATTCGACCTTCTGCACCAGCAGCTGCGCAATCCGGTCACCCCGCCGGAGCTCGATGGCCGCGCGCGGATCGTGATTGATCAGGCACACCTTGATCTCACCGCGGTAGCCCGCGTCGACCGTGCCGGGGGTATTGACGACCGAAAGACCCGCCTTGGCCGCCAGGCCCGAGCGCGGATGGATCAGGCCCACGGTGCCGATCGGGAGCGCCACCGCGATGCCGGTGCCGACGAGCACACGCTCGCCCGGTTCGATGATGACGTCCTCGGTGGTGCACAGGTCCACGCCCGCGTCGCCCTCGTGGGCACGCGTCGGTACGGGGATGCCGGGATCGAGCCGCAGCAGGGGAATAGGTGGAATACCGGTCACGTAGGCCGAGCCTACGCGTTCGGGTCCGCACTCATTGACCTAGTCTGATGTCGTGTCCGACCAGCAGCCCCAGGTGTCCATGGAATCCAAGCCGCAGACCCCCGTCCTTTACCGCGAGCGCCTCTGGGTGCCGTGGTGGTGGGTGCCCGTCGCGTTGGTCGTGACCGGGCTGCTGGCCGCCGAAATCCACATGGGCGCACCGGGAATCCGGGCCTGGCTGCCGTACGTGCTGCTGTTCCCGGTCGCGGCCTGGGTGCTGGTGTGGTTCTCCCGCCACACCGTGGAAGTCGCCACCGACGCCGACGGCGTGCCGGAGCTGCGCACCGATCGCGCCCACCTGCCCGCGACCTTCGTCAAGCGTGCGGCTCCGGTGCCGACCAGCGCGAAGAGCGCGGCGTTGGGTCGACAGCTCGACCCCGCCGCCTTCGTCCAGCATCGGGCCTGGATCGGGCCCATGGTGTTGCTCGTCCTCGACGATCCGGACGATCCGACGCCGTACTGGCTGGTCAGCACGCGCCATCCGGAGAAGATCATCGCCGCGCTCGGCCTGAAGAACGCGGCCGAGCAGAGTTGACGGGACCGGCCACTGCAACTGACCGGTTCCTGATCGATTGATCGGACCGATTCCTGACCGCGCTCGGCGGACCGAGCGCGGGCTGACGGAATCGTCTGAATCCCCTACCTGGACAGAGCCTTAGGCGGCGCAATCCATGCAGATCAGCTGACCGCCGGCTTCACTGGCCAGTCGGCTGCGGTGGTGCACCAGGAAGCAGCTCGAACAGGTGAACTCGTCGGCCTGCTTCGGGATGACCCGGACCGAGAGCACCTCCTCGGAAAGGTCCGCGCCGGGAAGCTCGAACGATTCCGCGGTATCGGATTCGTCGATATCCACGACGGCGGACGCGGCTTCGTTGCGGCGAGCCTTCAGCTCCTCCAGCGAGTCCTCCGACACGTCGTCGGATTCACTGCGCCGCGGTGCGTCATAGTCGGTTGCCATGTCGTCTTCCCCTCGTCCTTACTCCGTATATCCCGGACCGGCACCCACCTGACCGGGCCCTTTCGGGTCCGGATCGGGAGGGAATGCCGCCCCGCCCGTGGTGTACGTCACGCGTACACCGGTCACAGATCCGAGCCGGATAGTCCTTCATCCGCAGCGGATCGCGCTCGGTCAACGCAGGACATGCCCTTGTTGTTCCCGAAATCGAACCCCAGTTTCACCTGGGTTGTACGATCTGGGCCGCCAGACAATAGCGGACCCCGGGACAAAAGTCGCAATCAAAAGCCGTGCGAGTTGAAAATGAGGGTCAATCGTCACCGATGAGGGAACAGTCCGAGATCTTCCTCGCCAGGTTCGAGACCTGACGGGGACCTTCCCCACCGGCATACCCCGGGAACGGCGATCGCCACACCCGATGCCCGACTTGCCGACGCCCTGCACGCGTCGACCTCCGCGTTTTCGTAGAGTGTGGGCGTGGTTTCACTGATCACCCAAGGTAACTCGACCGATCCGCAGGGGCGGCCGTTCATTCGGCGGCGCTGGGAACCGTGGGCGGCCATGGTGGGAGTCATCGCTCTGCTCTGCGTCGGCGTGTGGTTCAAGGCGCTGACGACGACCGAGAGTGACCAGGGCGCCATGGCCTGCAACTCCCCCAGCCCCGCCTCGAGCACGTCCGCGGCCAAGCCCGCGCCACTCGGGGAGCGGGTGTCGAACTCGCGGTTACGGGATGTGGAGCCCGCGGCGCTGGCCTCGTCCAAGGTGCGCGTGTTCAACGCCAACAATCAGCGCGGTCAGGCCGCGCACGTGGCCTCCGAGCTGGGCGATCTCGGTTTCGCCAGCGCGCCGGACGTGCAGATCGGCAATGACCCGGTCTATGTGAACGGCGATCTGGAGTGCACCGGGCAGATTCGCTTCGGCGTCAAGGGACGTCCGGCGGCGGCCTCGGTGCAGCTGGTCATGCCGTGCGCCGAGCTGATCGAGGATCAGCGCCAGGACGACACGGTGGATCTGGTGCTGGGCACGCTGTTCCGTGACATCCGGCCCGGAACGGATGCCGAAGAGGTGCTGAAGTCGCTGAAGAACCCGACGCCGGGCACCGCGCCCGCCATCGACCCCAAACTGTTGGAAGCGGCGCGGCACGCGAAGTGTTGAGAATCTCTTTCGCGGCGGCTCGGCTCTGATTTCCGGGGCGTCGCGAAACCCGTAGCGGCGCAACGCCATCCATGAATCGGGATGACAGAATCGCCGCGGCCCCTCGGCCGCGGCGATTCTTTTTGCTTGCTTCGTCCTGTTTGTCCTCTATATCCGGAGCTGTTCAGGCCCCTGTCAGGGAACCGGGATAGGGGTGGTGACATCCAAACGCTTGAACAGACCGAACAGTTCGTCAGCGATGCCGGGTGCCGCGGCCGCCACCAAATCGCCTGCCGCGCCCGGCGAGTCGGGCGCGGGGGGCAGAATCAGGCGCGCGCCCGCCTCGGTCGCAATGAGTGCGCCCGCCGCCCAGTCCCACAGGTTCAGGCCGTGCTCGTAGTAGGCGTCGGTGCGGCCCTCGGCGACCGCGCACAAATCCAGTGCCGCCGAACCGAACCGGCGGATATCGCGAATGTGCGGCAGCACCCGCGCCACCAACTCGCCCTGACGGGTGCGGCGCGGCGTCGCGTAGGCGAAACCGGTGGCGACCAGCGCCATGGACAGCGTGTCGACCGGGTTGGCGCGCAAGGGGATCGGGGTGCCGCCGGGAGCGGTGCCGTCCGGGCTCGACTCGGCGCGATGCGCGCCCAGGCCCAGCCCGGCGCTGAAGGTGACCGCGTGCGCCACGTCGGCGACCGCGCCCGCAACCGGTCGGCCACCGCGCACCGCGGCCACCGACACTGAATAGGACGGGATGCCGTAGAGGAAGTTGACCGTGCCGTCGATGGGATCGACGATCCAGTGCACGTGATCGGGATCGTCGATCAGGCTACCGCCGTCCTCCTCCCCCACCACGCGGTCGCCGGGGCGCAGTTCCGCCACCAGCTTGCGAACCAACTGCTCGGTCTCGGTGTCGACGATGGTCACCGGATCCGTCGGCGTGCTCTTGGCCTGCACGGCATCCGCGGCATGCGGGCCGGACCCGAAGACCTCGGGGCGGCGCGCCCGCACGTGGGCGGCGGCGGTCTCGGCCAGATACACCGCGACGCGGCGCAGTTCGGCTATGTCCGTGCGAAGTTCGGCTATGTCTGAAGTGTCGGGCTTCGGAGTGGCGGCGGGGGCGGTGGAAGTGAAATTCGATTCCGGCACGACCTCCATCGCAGCACAGATCCGGCAGCACGCGCATTAGGCTTGTCGTGCACGACACAGCTCATGGGCCGGGACCTGCGGTTTGCCCGGCAAATCACTGGAGAACGAGGAGTGGTCCATGTCCGATCCCGGGCACGCGTTCGGCATCGATATCGGTGGCAGCGGTGTGAAGGGGGCCGAGGTCGATCTCGCGACCGGTGAACTGTGCTACGAGCGCATCAAGATCGAGACGCCACATCCGTCCACCCCCAACGCGGTCGCCGAGGCGGTGGCCAAACTGGTCGCCCAGTCCGGCTGGGAGGGTCCGGTCGGCATCACCATGCCGAGCGTGGTGCAGCACGGCCAGGTCCGCACGGCCGCCAATATCGACAAGACCTGGATCGGCATCGACGCCCGGCATCACTTCTCGGTGGCGCTGGGCGGGCGCGAGGTGACCGTCCTCAATGACGCCGACGCGGCGGGCATGGCCGAGGACCGGTACGGCGCGGCAAAGGATCTCACCGGATTGGTAATGCTGCTCACCTTCGGTACCGGTATCGGATCGGCAGTGATGTACAACGGCGTCCTCATGCCCAACAGCGAGCTCGGGCACATGGAGGTCGACGGTCGCGAGGCCGAGCATCGGGCCGCCGCCTCGGTGAAGGATCGGGTCGGCATGACCTATCCGGAGTGGGCGCGCGAGGTGTCCAAAGTGCTGGTCACGCTGGAAAACCTGTTCTGGCCGAACGTCTTCGTGGCGGGCGGCGGCATCAGCCGCGACTACCAGGAATGGATTCCCTTGCTCACCAATAGAACCCCCGTGGTGCCCGCCGCGCTGCGCAATACCGCGGGCATCGTCGGAGCCGCCATGGCGGTGTCGGCCGGTATCGCGCCATAAGTAAGCTGGTTCGATCGTTACAATGGAACACATGCCCGGCGGTAGGCCGGAAACCGACACCGGCACGAGAGCCGGTTTACCCCCCGACAGAACCGCTCCGCCGGAACTCCACTCTGGCGTGACGCCGCACGAGACCGTCACGAAAGGGCGTACGTGGTAGCCACGAATACCCGAGAGACCGCCGAATCGGCCGACGCCGCCGACTCAGCAGACACCACCGCAGCACGGCCGGTCAAGAAGGCTGCCGCCAAGAAGGCTGCCCCGGCCAAGAAGGCCGCGGCGAAGAAGACCGCGGCCAAGAAGACCGCGGCGAAGAAGGCGACCAAGGCCACCGCCAAGAAGACGGCGGCCAAGAAGGCCTCGCCGAAGAAGGCCGCCGAGCCCGGCCTGGAAGGCGCCGAGGGCGACGAGGTCCTCGACGACGAGTCGCTGGAACTCGACGACCTCGATGACCTGGAAGTCGACGAGGACGACCTCGGCGACGACGAGGAAATCGTCGACGAGGTCGACGACGAGGAAGAGGCGGACGGCGAGGCCGTTCCCGCCGCCGTCGCGGGCGAGGAGGCCGAAGAGGCCGACGAGCCCTCGGAGAAGGACAAGGCCTCCGGCGACTTCGTCTGGGACGAAGAGGAATCCGAGGCGCTGCGCCAGGCCCGCAAGGACGCCGAGCTCACCGCCTCGGCCGACTCGGTCCGCGCGTACCTGAAGCAGATCGGCAAGGTCGCGCTGCTCAACGCCGAGGAGGAGGTCGAGCTCGCCAAGCGCATCGAGGCCGGGCTCTACGCCACCGAGAAGCTGCGCGAGTTCGCCGAGAAGGGCGAGAAGCTGCCCGTGCAGTCGCGCCGCGACCTGCAGTGGATCATGCGCGACGGCAACCGCGCCAAGAACCACCTGCTGGAAGCCAACCTGCGACTGGTCGTCTCCTTGGCCAAGCGCTACACCGGCCGCGGCATGGCGTTCCTGGACCTCATCCAGGAAGGCAATCTCGGTCTGATCCGCGCGGTCGAGAAGTTCGACTACACCAAGGGTTACAAGTTCTCGACCTACGCGACGTGGTGGATCCGCCAGGCCATCACCCGCGCCATGGCCGACCAGGCCCGCACCATCCGCATCCCCGTGCACATGGTCGAGGTCATCAACAAGCTCGGCCGCATCCAGCGCGAACTCCTCCAGGACCTGGGCCGCGAGCCCACCCCCGAAGAGCTCGCCAAGGAAATGGACATCACTCCGGAAAAGGTGCTGGAAATCCAGCAATACGCCCGCGAGCCCATCTCCCTGGACCAAACCATCGGCGACGAAGGCGACTCCCAACTCGGCGACTTCATCGAAGACTCCGAAGCGGTTGTCGCAGTAGACGCGGTCAGCTTCACCCTCCTCCAGGACCAGCTGCAGTCGGTCCTCGAGACCCTCTCCGAGCGCGAAGCCGGTGTCGTCCGTTTGCGTTTCGGCCTCACCGACGGCCAACCCCGAACCCTGGACGAAATCGGCCAGGTCTACGGCGTAACCCGAGAACGAATCCGCCAAATCGAATCCAAGACCATGTCCAAACTGCGCCACCCCAGCCGCAGCCAGGTCTTGCGCGACTATCTGGACTGAGGTCAGTGCCTGATTGGGCCCCTGAGCTGCTGCTCGGGGGCCCAATTCGTGTTTCCGAAAAGTGGGCGGGCGCTTTGGGTTTCGCCTGCGCTAAGGTTCGGGGCGGGAGGATGTTGTGCTGAAGCGCTTGGGCTGCATTGTGATTGTCGTGTCCGCGGCAGCGGTTGTTGGTGGTTGTTCCAGGGGATCGGGTACGGCGGTGGCGGGGGTGTTGGATCCGTGTCGGGAGATCAGTGACTCGCTGATTCGGGAGGCGGGGTTCAATCCGGGTACCAAGCAGGTGAAGGGTGAGGGGGTGCCGGCGCAGGAATGTTCGATGAACTCGCCGTACAGCACGCTGCAGCTGATTTTGTTGACCGCGCCCGTCGAGAACTCCGCGTCGCAATATGATGCTCTGCTCGCCGACGCGCAAGCTCGAGCTACCGCCACCGGATCTCGGCAGCCCGAGCTCTCCGCAATCAATGGGCGTGAGGCCTTCACCCATCCAGAAAATTACGATGCCGACGGCAGGACGATCTCGATGGGATGCTCCACGGCGCTCCGCACCAAATCCGGCGTGCTCAATATCAATGTGATGGTCGTTCCCGTCAGAGAAGACTCCTGCGCGGCCGCCACCCGCATAGCTACTCTCTTCGAACCCACCCTCGGTGACCGCTGATCCGAAGCCATCGTCCGGCTGATGCTCGAAACGGCGATGCGCGCCGGAGAATGCGCCGACATCGCCTTGGCGGATACGGACGTTCCAACCTCCACGCAAATTGGTCGAACTGGTAGCGCTCGGATTGGGCCGTTGAGCTGAAGCTCAACGGCCCAATTCTGGTTTCTGGGGGCGGACGGTGGGGCCGGGTCAGAGGCCGCAGGGGGTGCCGAAGGCGTCCATGGCGGCGGTGAATGCGGGATCGTGCACGATCCTGTCGAAGTCGTCGCGGGTTGTTGCGGATTGGAGCCGGTTCAGTTGTGCGGCAGCGGTATTGAGCGCGTCCTCCAGTGGTCCCGGGTCCGCGGCGGCCGCGGCGGCGGAGAGTTTCCCCGCGGTGTCGACGTAGATTTGCCGTAGGTTGGTGATCGAGTCCTTGTCGTCGAGCGCTGCGAGACGGCTGCGCAGTTCGTCCCACGCGGTGTTGACGGCCGCGCACGTCGCCTTGTCATCGACCGCACCCGCCGTACCGGTAATCGCGGTGATCCCGCCGGTGATTGCCACCAGCGCCGCGGCGACGAGAACTGTTCTCCGCATCGACGTTTCCCTTCTTCATGTTCAGAACGACGAGCCCGTGCCAATTGATTTCTGGGCTGAGGTTTTGGGGTCGGGTTCTGGTTTCGGAGGGGGCTCGTTGGCGAGGTCGTTGATGAGGTCCAGGGCCGGGTAGAGGACGGGGCGTAGGGGGCGGAGTCTCGAGAGGGACACGAATCGTTCTACGAGGGGGGCTACTCGGCGGATCAGGAGGCGGGTGCGCTCCTGGTGGGGGGTGCGGTCGTGGACCCAGAACAGGACTATGCCCATGTGGGCCAGCCACAGGAGGTTCGGGAGTTCGGCCAGGAGGCGCTTGTCGCCTTTGATGTCGTTGCCGATTACCAGGTCGCGCATGATGGCGATGGATGATTCTCGGGCGGGGCGACTTTCGGCGCTGAAGGGATTGAGGGGGCTGGTGGGCTCGGCCGCGCTGGCGAAGAATTTGCCGCCGAATTCGTGGTAGGGGGCGGCTATGTCGACGAAGGCCAGTTCCATTGTCTGCCAGCGGGCGGCGAGCGAGTCGCCGCGGGTGGTTTGCCGGAGCCGCTGTTCGTGCAGGGTTTGGATCTGTTGGTAGAAGCCCTGGACCAGCTGTTCCTTGGAAGTGAAGTAGTAGTAGGCGTTGCCGACGCTGACGCCTGCTTCGCCCGCGATCGCGCGCATGGTGGTCTTCGTGTAGCCGTTCTGCTCGAAAAGACGGAGGGCGGCGTCGATGATCTGCTGGCGAGTTTCCTCGCCGCGCGCGGTCGCGGGCTCGGGGCGGGTCATGTGGATCAGGCTAGTGCGGCAGCGGCGGGCGGAACGGGAGGGACGGCGGCCTGCTTCTCCTGGTGCCTGCTGCGTCGGATCTTGTTCAGGGCGATCAGGTTTGCGAAGTGCATACCGCCGAGCACCAACAAGACCATGCCGAGTTTCGAGGCCAGTTCCTCGATCGCGGCGCGCACATCGACGACCGGGCCGCTGATCCGCAGGGCCAACGCCACGAAGCCGGCATTGACGAGCCAGAACCCGATGACCAGCAGATGATTCACGACCTCGGCCAGATCGGTGTCTCCATTCATGACATCCACCAGAAACCGCGCACCGGTGTGGTGCAGGGTGCGGGCCACCCAGAACGTCAGCACCAAGCTGACAATCGCGTAGGTCACGTACGTGACGACGACGAGGTCCATTTCCCCAGCTCCTTACATATTTGAACGTGTTCAACTAGGAGGCTATGCCGTTTATTGAACACGTTCAAGTGTGAGCGCGGCGACACTATGGCGAAACCGGCCGATCCCCGGTCTCGGCGTCACCTACGGCCCGCGACCGATTGACCTGCGGTGGCGCTGTCGGCGGTCTGTCGGTGGGCTGTCAGCGGGGTCGGTCATGGTCGGGGCATGACGAATTTTGAGCTGCAGGACATGGTGACTGAATTTCGGAGTGCGAGTGGGGTTCCCGGGGTTGTTGCCGGGGTGTATCACGCGGGTGAGCGGGAGGTGGTGGCGGAGGGGGTGACCAATGTGGTTACAGGGGAGCCGATGCGGGCGGATACCGGGTTCTTGTTCGGGTCGGTTACCAAGGTGTTCACGACCACGTTGGTGATGCGGCAGGTGGAGCGGGGGCGGATTGATCTGGACGAGAGGGTGATTGCGTATCTGCCCGAGTTTCGGCTGGCGGTGCCTGGGGCGGAGGACATTCGGATCAGGCATCTGCTGTCGCATACCAATGGGATTGATGCGGATCTCTACTTTCCGGATGTGAATGGGCCGGAGGCACTGCGGGTTGCGGTGGCGGGCATGGCCGAACAGGTCGGCACGCTCTTCGCGCCGGGTGAGTACATCAGTTACTCCAATGGCGGGATGATCGTGGCGGGTCGGGTCCTCGAAGTGGTGGCCGGGCTGCCGTATCACGAACTGCTGCAACGGGATCTGTTCACACCGGCCGGGATGAACGATGCGGTGACCAGCGCCGAGCGGGCGATTCTGCGCAGCACCGCCGTCGGACACTTCGCGGATCCGGTCGGCGCGCGACGCACGGATCTGTTCAAGCTTCCGGACTCGTGGGGTCCGGCGGGTTCCTCGGCGATCGGCAGCGTCGGTGATCTGCTGGCCTTCGGGCGTCTGCACCTGTCGGGTGGGGTCGCGCCGAATGGAACGCGGGTGCTGTCCGAGGATTCGGCGGCGCGCATGCGGACGGTCACCTACAGCATGGGCACTCCGCATCTCCCACCCATTGGATTGGGCTGGCTGCTCATGCCGTTCGGCGATATCACCGTGCTGTCGCATTCGGGCGCTTCCCCGGGTGGCGTGGCCGTGCTGATGGCCGTGCCCGGACACGATCTGGTCTTCGCCGCCTACGGTAACGACGCCCGGGCCATGGCCTTGTTCGACCGAATCCTGTTGTCGCTGTTGCGCAATCGACTGGGTGTCACGGTGCCGGACCTGATCGCCGCGCCCATCGAGGTCGAGGATCTGACGCCCTACACCGGCACCTATCGATCCAACCAGATGCGCGTGGACGTCTGCGTCGAGGATGGTGTACTCGCGGAGACCGCCACCTACGAGCCCGCCGACGAAACGCAGCGCCGGATCGTCACCGCCTTCGCGGGCGGCAACGTACCGGTCATCTCCCGCCGCTTCGTCCCGGTCGGCAAGGACCTGTTCGCCCCCGCCGGGCTGCCCTTGGAGAAGTTCACCGGTTACTCCCGTCAGCAGCTCGTGTCCTACCACGGCATCCAGAACGGCAAGGCGCGCTACCGCTCCGCCAGTGGGCGCATGACGCGGCGCGGATAAGGTCGGTGAACCGAATCCCATTGACCAATCGGAGGTGCGTGGTGATCGATCAGGACCTGCTCGTCGATGAGATCAAGACATTGCACGACGATCTGGGACGCTGGCTCGGGATGCCGGACGCCCACGATGGCTTGGAGCGTTTCGGGGAGCAGTTGCATCGTGAGTTTTCGATGGTCGTCATGCAGGGGGCAGTCGTCGCACGGGAGCAACTGCTGAAGGGGCTGGAGGGCGCGGGTCATTCGATGCCGGGGCTCACGATCGACATTGTCGATATCGAGGTGCTGCATCGGGCGGATGATTGTGCGGTGGCGCGGTTTCGGGAGATTCATCATCGCCCGGACGGACCGGCGGCGCGGTGGACCAGTGGTCTGCTCCTGGCAGACGCAGCGGCCCGCAATGGGCTGCGGTGGCGCAGCGTCCACGAAACCCTTGTGCCGTAGGGGATTTGGCGACGCGCCTATTGGAGTTCTCGGCCGGAGTCGAGACCGGCGGTCGCGGTGCGGCGGAGGAATTCCGAGATGAGCCGGAGTTGGTCGAGGGTGTAGTCGGCGCAGATCTCGTCCAGGGAGGTGTTCATTCCCGCGAGAAGGCGGTAGAGGTCGCCCAGGCGGTCGGGGATCGTGCGGACGACCACGGAGCGGCGGTCGGCGGAGGCGCGTTCGCGGATGATCCAGCCGCCGCGTTCGAGGCGGTCGAGAATGCCGGTGAGGGTGGCGGGGTGGAGGCCCGCGGTGCGGGCGAGGGCGGTGGGGCTGATCGGGCCGTGATTGTTGATCAGGTCGAGGCAGTCCAGGTCGACATCGCGCAGGTCCAGGCGGAGACCGACCTGGCGGTTGAGCATCGCGAGGTTGTTGCGGAGTCCGCGCACCGCGGACTTCACCTCGCCCGCGGCGCGGCGGCGTAGCCGCGCATCCTCGGGTTGCTGCGTCGCGGAGCTCACCGCGCCCTCCCTCAACTTGTACGAAATCCACATTTTACGGCAGTCATAGCGCTCGGCGGCGGCATCCCACCTGCGGAAAAGCCAACGATCAGGTGACTCAGATCACCATTTAATACGATACCCATATACGCTAGTCTAGTGATTGTACGAATTTCATATTATCAATCGAGGTTCATGATGATCGTCATCACCGGAGCGACAGGGTTCGTCGGCCGCGAAACCATCCGGCTCCTACTGGAATCCGGACGGGAGGTGACCGCCGTCAGCCGCGACCCGGACCAGGCCCGGCTACCCGCCGAGGCGCGAGTGGTGACCGGAGATCCGTCCGACCCGCGGTCATTGCGATCGGTGTGGGAGGGGGCCGAGGCCGTGCTGATCAGTCCGCGGGCGGTCGGGCGCGCGGCCCCGGAGTTGCTGGCGGCCGCGGCCGCGGCGGGAGTGCGTCGTACCGTGGTCATTTCCGCGCTGACGGTGCAGTATCCGGCGGGAGAACCGCGTTTCGCCGACGGATTTCGGGCGGCGGAGCAGGCCGCGCAGGAGTCCGGCCTGGCGTGGACGGCGTTGCGGTGCGCGGATTTCGACGCGAACGCGCTGGCTTGGGCTCCGCAGGTGCGCGCCACCGGAATGGTCCGGGGTGCCTACCCGAAGGCGGCCACCTCGCCCATCCACCACCGCGATATCGCCGCCGTCGCCGCCTCGGCACTCACCGATCCCGGGCACGACGGCCGCGCCTACGTGCTCACCGGGCCGGAGTCGCTGACCCAACTCGACAAGGTGCGCATTCTCGGCGAAACCCTCGGCATCGACCTGTCTTTCGACGAGGTCGCGCCCGAGCAGGTACGCGCCGCGCTCCTGGCACAGGGCCTGCCCGAGGAAATCCCCGCCCGACTGCTCGGCTCGCTCGCCGACTACGCCCACACCCCCGGCCCCACCACCGACACCGTCGCGGAGCTGCTGGGCCGCCCCGCGCTCACCTTCGCGCAGTGGTCCGCCGAAAACGCCGCCGCGTTCCAGAACTGAAGGGACACACCATGTCTGTCGACGCCTCGAACACCGAGCTCATCGATTTCACACCCATGTACGCCACCCACAATGCCTTCCGCCGCGATCTGGCGCGCCTGCGCGAGGCCGCCGAGACCGGACGGATGGACACTCCCGGTGTGCGCGCGGGCTGGGCGAACTTCAAACGCCAACTCGACGTTCATCATTCGGTCGAGGACGCCGTCCTCTGGCCGCGCCTGCTCGACGCGGTGGCCGACCGACCCGACGACCTCGCACTCATCGCGGAGATGGAGGCCGAGCACGCGCGATTGGACCCGCTGCTCGCGGTCGTGGACGAGGCCCTCGCGCAACGATCTTCGACGCTCGGCGAGCACGTGCGGGAATTGGCCGAGGTCCTCGACGACCACATGCGCCACGAGGAAGACGCCGCACTGCCGTTGATCCAGCGGGTATTGAAGCCTTCCGACTGGGCCGCCTTCCGCTCGGCCATGGCCCGCCGCCAAGGCCCCTCCGGCGCGGCCGTCTACATCCCGTGGATCCTCGACAACGTCACGCCCGAGGAACGCCGCGCATTCCTGGCCGCCATGCCGCGACCCATCGGCCTCCTCAACCGCATCGTCTTCCAGCCTCGCTACCGCCGCAAACTCCAGTCGTGGTGATCGACACCGGGCCGCAGAGCAATCACCCTGCGGCCCAAACGAACTCACCGGGGCTCGACCTATTCGGGTCGCTGGTAGTCGCGGACGTAGGGGGTGTCTACGCCGAGGTGGCCGACGCTGGTGGCGCTGGTCGGGTCGCCGAGCGGAGCGGGTTGGCCAGGGAGGGGGTCGCGAAAGAAGAGGGCGTTCTCCGTGATGAATTGTTGTTGGTCGGAAGGGATGTCGTCTTCGTAGTAGATGGCTTCCACGGGGCAGGCGGGTTCGCAGGCGCCGCAGTCGGTGCACTGGTCGGGGTGGATGTAGGCCATGCGGTTGCCGATGTAGATGCAATCGATGGGGCATTCTTCGATGCAGGCCTTGTCCAGGACGTCGACGCAGGCGGCTCCGATTACGTAGGTCACGGGGCGCTCCTCTACTGAGTTTTCGGTCCGCTACGTGCGGATGCGTCAATCCTGGTGGGCGGTTCGGTCGGCAGGTAGTGATCGAATGGCGAGCACCTCATAAGGTGGGCTTATGACTTTGCCGCCGGGGACACCCGATTTGGAGGTGCTCGACCTGCTGGTGTCGGTGGCGGAGCTGGGGAGTCTCGGGGCGGCCGCGCGACGCCACGGCATGAGTCAACCGGCGGCGAGCATGCGGATCAGCGCGCTGGAGCGGCGGGTGAATCTGCGGTTGCTGGATCGCGGGCGGAGCGGGTCGGTGTTGACCGATGCGGGACAGACCGTGGTCGAACTTGGGCGACGGGTGCTGGCGGCGGCGGTCGAATTGAGCGATGGCATCGCCGAATTGCATCGGGCGACGCGACCGAGGCTGCGCATCGTGGCCTCCACAACCATTGCGGACCTGCGCATTCCGCACTGGCTCACGGCGCTGCGGAAGACCCATCCGGACCTGGCGGTGGTCCTGGACGTGACGAACTCCCGGCAGGTCGCGGCGACGGTCCGTGACCGGGAGGCCGAACTCGGATTCGTCGAAGGACCGCATGCGCCAACGGGATTGGGCAGCCGCATCCTCGCCGCCGACGAACTCGTCGTGGTGGTCGCGCCCACTCACCCCTGGGCCACTCGCCGCCGCCCGATCACCCCGAGCGAGCTCGCCAACACCCCACTCCTGTGGCGCGAGAAGGGATCCGGAACCCGCGACACGGTGTGGGAGGCCCTCGCCATCCACGGCACCCCGGCCCCGCCCGCGGCCGAACTCGGTTCGGCCGCGGCGATTCTCGCCACCGCCCGCAGCGGTGCGGCACCCGCCGTGGTCAGCCGCCTGATCGTGGCGCACGAACTGCGCGCCGGGACCCTCCACGAGGTGCGCCTGGCGGACCCGATCGTCCTGACCAGGAAATTTCGCGCCATCTGGCACCGGCGCACACCACCGACCGGCCCCGCCGCGGACCTGGTCGAACTCGCCGCCCGTATCGAATCCGCCCGCGTACGCCCGAAATAGGGCCAACCCCAAGAGGAATCGGCCGAAGCTTAGGCCGGATCCGGTTGATTTCGGGTGCGGCGGCTGCGTAGCCAGCGGCGGGCTCGGAAGCCCAGCCACGTCAGGGCGACCAGGAGGACCAAGACCGCCAGGAAAGCCAGGATGGGGAGAGCCAGGGCCAGGACGGTGAGCACCAGGGAGGTTCCGTCCTCGGCCGAGGAGACCACCGGATTACCCACGCCCGCAGTGGTTCCCGTGACGAAGGGGCGGGCCACCGAGCGGCCGACGTGGATGCTGCCCGCGGTGACAGCGCCGAGGATGGCGGTGACGGCGGGCGGGAGGTGGGAGGAGATGCTCGATTCGGCGGTGAAGAGGATCGCCCCGGAGGCGGGGGCGATGAGGGTGCCGATGGCGTGCAGCCCCGAATCCAACGCCGGAATCTTGTCGCCGATCAGGTCGAGCAGGAACACCACCCCGATGACGAGCAGGGCCGGGATCGAGGAGAGCCAGTGGTAGGAGCTGCCGAGGTCGATCCAGCCGATGCGATCGGCGATGCCCACCACCAGCAGGGGCAGCCAGGCATTGAGCCCCGCGGCCCCCGAGAGTCCGAAGGCTCCGAGTACCGCGCCGACGGCCGAGGTGATCTCCATGCCCACCAGTGTGCGGCCGGAGACCGACAGGGCGCGGCATTCGCTCGCCGGAGTTGCTAATATAAGTTCATACTTATAGAAGGAGGAACGCTATGACGCTCATTTCCGACCCCGCGGCACTGGCGGGAATGGTGACCCGTGAGGTGCGAACCGGTTCGCGGGACGGCAAGCCGACGCGAATCGCGGTGGCTCGCCGCACGTACCCGACCGATCAGGGCGATCTGTGGGACGCGCTGACCGATGCGGAGCGGATTCCGCGCTGGTTCCTGCCGATCAGCGGCGAACTGGCCGAGGGCGGGCGCTATCAGCTCGAGGGCCAGGCGGGCGGAGTGGTCGAGCGCTGCGATGCGCCCAAAGTCTTTGCCATCACCTGGGAATTCGCCGGGCAGGTCTCGTGGGTGAAGGTCAGCCTGAGCCCGTCCGGGGACGACACCGAGCTGGAGCTCGAGCACGAGATGCCCGTCGATCCGCAGTTCTGGGGCCAGTTCGGCCCGGGCGCGGTGGGTGTCGGCTGGGATCTCGCGCTCCTGGGCCTGGCCGCACACATCGCGACCGGCGAACCCGTGGATCCGGACGTGGGCCGCACCCTGCACAAGACGCCCGAGGGCAAGGACTTCATCCGCCGCGCCGCCACCTCCTGGGCCGAGGCCGCCATGGCCGACGGCGATGACCCGGACGCGGCGCGCGCCGCCGCGGACGCTACCTTCGCCTTCTACACCGTCGAGCCCGAGGACACCCCCGAATCCCGATGAGCCCTTCCCCCGCCAGGGATTCCTCTCCCCCGTCCAAGGATTCCTCTTCGCCCACCGGGGATTTCCCTCCCCCCGGCCAGGATTCCTCCTCCCCGGCTGGAGTTTCCCCTTCACCAGCCCGGGTTTCCCCTTCACCTGCGCGGGTTTCCCCTTCACCAGCCCGAGTTTCCCCTTCTCCTGAAGGTGTTTTCGAGGCCCTGGGCGATCCGATCCGCCGCCACATTCTCGTCCTGGTGGCCGGTGGGGAGCAGCCCGCGGGCACGATCGTCGAGACGATTCGCGCCGAGTACTCGATTTCGCAGCCCGGCGTCTCGCAGCATTTGAAGGTGTTGCGGGAGGCCGGGCTGGTTATCGTGCGCGCCGAGGGCACCAGGCGCTTCTACGGCCTCGATCCCGCGGGCGTCGAATCGGCCACCTCGTGGCTTGCCGCACTCGCGGATCCCTTGCGGCACTTCGCGAATCCGCTCGACGCCCTCGGCACCGAGATCGCGCGCGGCAAACGCGCCCGCCGCGCTACCGAACCGCGGCCGAAATTCGGGACGTGATGAGCGTGGCCAGCTCGGCCGGTCGTTCCTCGGGAACCCAGTGGGTGGCGTCGAGCACCTCGTGGGTGAACGGCCCCTGGACGTAGCGGGCCGCGAGCACCGCGTTCTTGGCGACCATGAACGGGTCGCGGGTGCTGGACACGTGCGTCGTCGGCACGGTGACCTTTCGGAATACCTGCCGCGGGTTGGCGATCAACATCGCGCGGTACCAGTTGACCGAGTACTTCAGCGCACCGCCGTCGATGATGTCGCGCCGAATTCGATCGAACTGTTCACCGTCCATGCCCGACATGGCCAACGCCCGCCGACGGCGATCGGGGTCGGTGCCGACGGCCCGAAAAGCATTGGAAATCACCAACTCCGGCAACCAGGGCAGCTGGAACACCACCATGTAGAAGGTTCGGAAGAACTGCGAGCTGGTCAGCATGGTGCGCATGAACGCCATCGGATGCGGCACCGACACCGAGGTGAGCGTGCGCACCAACTCCGGATGCGCGGCGGCCGTCGACCAGGCGACCGCCGACCCCCAATCGTGCCCGACCAGATGCACGGGCGACCCACCCAGCGCCTCGATCAACGCCACGGTATCGCCGACCAACGCACTTATCCGGTAGGCGTACCGCCCCCGCGGTCGCGCACCGGGCGCGTACCCGCGCTGGGTGGGAGCGATTGTGCGGTAACCGTTCTCGTGCAGATACGGAACCAGCCGCGACCACTGGGTGGCGGTCTGCGGCCAGCCGTGCAGCAGCACGACCGGCACACCGTCCAGCGGCCCCTCATCGAGCACATCGAAGCTCAGACCGTCATGGGTGAAGCTGGTCAGTCTCGTATTCATCCGTCCCCCTCGTTCCGCCTGCCGATGCAGGGCATTGACGGCAGCGTACTGAATCCAACCCCCACGCTGATGTCTGTTTTCCGCGACACTCTTTTGTTTCACGCAATCAAGTTTTATAGTTGATTCATGGAAGCAAACAAAGATCAGGTGTCGCGGCTGGCACGCAGCACCTCACGGTTCGCGGAAGCCATGCGGCAGGGCACCTCTCGCGCCTACGACCCGGTGCGGGTGGGCGTGTTGCAGTGCGCTGTCGAGTCGGGGCCGTTGCGGGCCGGGGAGATCGCCGAATGCCTCGACGCCCTGCCGTCTTCCATTACCCGCCACGTCCAGGCCCTGATCGATTCCGGCCTGGTCAGCACCTCCCCCGATCCGGCGGACCGGCGGGCGGTGCTCGTCTCGGCCACCGACGAGGGACGCGCGGAGCTCGCGAAATTCCTCGAGATCGGCGACCAGGTGTTCGGCGCGGTCATTGCCGACTGGTCGGCCGAGGACGTGGAGACGCTGACCCGGCTGCTGGATCGCATGATCGAGGCCTGGGCCACGGCGGGAGCACAGCACCAGCAACGGGCGAATCGCAAACGCCCGGGCGGATTCGGCTGGAGCCGGATCTGAGCACGGAGAGGAACCGAATTGTCATGGCCACCAACACACCCCTGCACGTGATCGTCGCTGGCGGCGGCATCGGCGGGCTCGCGCTCGCCAATGGACTGCGCCGCGCGGGCGTGAGCGTCAGCGTCCACGAACGCGAGACCCAGCGCACCGACCGCCTGCAGGGCTTCCGCATCCACATCAACCCGCACGGCAGCGGCGCCTTGGCCGAACTGCTGTCGCCGGAACTGTTTTCGACCTTCGTGGCCTGCGCGGGCCGCGGCGGCAACGGCTTCGGCTTCATCACCGACCAGCTGCGCGAACTGCTGCAGATCGATCCCGACGAGGGCGAGCAGACCAGCAGCGGGCACTACGGCATCAGCCGCATCACCCTGCGCCAGCTGCTGCTGGCCGATCTGGACGGCGTCGTGCACTACGGCAGCATGTTCGAACGCTATGAACGACTGCCCGACGGCCGCGTGCGCGCCCATTTCGCCGACGGCACTTCCGAAGTCGGCGATGTGCTGGTCGGCGCGGACGGCGGCACCTCGCGGGTGCGCGCGCAGTTGCTGCCGCACGCCGAGCGCGTGGACACCGGAATCGTCACCATCGCCGGAAAATACGGGCTGACCCCGGAGTCCCGGGCCCGCCTGGACGCGCGGCTGCTGCGCAATCCGCTCAGCGTGATCCCGCCGTCGGGCTGCGGAATGTTCCTGGCCCCGCACGAATTCGAGATTCCGGAGGGCGCGGAGCAGATCGCCGGTAACCAGGCCGGACTGCCCGCGGGCCTGCTGCACGACAACACCCAGCCCTACGTCTTCTGGGCCTTCGCGGCCAAGCGCGAACGCTACGGCACCGACCTCGAATCCCTCTCCCCCGTGGCCCTGCACGACCTGGCCGTGCGCATGACCACGGGCTGGGCACCCGAACTCCGCACGCTGGTGGCCGATTCCGATCCGGAGACCGCCACCCTGCTGCCGATCAAGACCTCGGTGCCGATCCCGGCGTGGGAGACCAGCACGGTGACCCTGCTCGGCGACGCCATCCACAGCATGACCCCGTTCGCGGGCATCGGCGCGAATACCGCGCTGCGCGACGCGCAGGGTCTGTGCCGGGCCCTGGTCGCCGCCGAGCGCCGGGAGCACGGGCTGATCGAGGGCCTGCGCGAATACGAGGCGGCCATGATCGATTACGGCTTCGCGGCGGTGCGCACCTCGCTGACCGCGGCCAATCAGTCGGTGTCCGACAGTCGGTTCGCGCGTGAGGCGGGCAAACTCGTCTTCCGCACGGCCAATGCCATCCCGGCCATGAAGCGCAAGATGTTCGCGGACCTGGGTGCCGAGTAGTAGCCGACACATTCGCGCCGCCCTTGGAATGACCGGGCGGCGCGGCGTCACGTGACGTCGAAAAGCCCAGGCGCACAGTGGCTTCCGGTGGCTAGTCGGTCGCTCGACCAGCAGAACTCTACCAGCCGGTAGCAATTTGTCTGAAACATTCCCTTTCAATTTCCCAATTCGAATCCTGCCCGGTAGTGTGCCCCCGTCGCGTCTGCGATGGCGAAACCCCTGTTCTGGCAATGGAGTTCGAGTGCTGGAAATTCACCACTTCAGCTACGGATGGATCACCCCCGTGCTGGCCTACATCATGTCCGTCATCGGATCCCTGCTCGGTTTGCGATGCACGGCGCGGGCCCGGAACGGGGATGGCCGCAGCGGCTGGCTGATCTCGGCGGCGATCGCCATCGGCGGCACGGGGATCTGGGTCATGCACTTCGTGGCCATGCTGGGCTTCACCATTCACGGGGCGCTGATCCGCTACAACGTGCCGCAAACCCTGCTCAGCGCGGTCATCTCGGTGACCGTGGTGTGGATCGGGCTGTACGTGGTGGCCCGGGAACCGTTCGGCAAACTGTCGCTGTTCGCGGGCGGCGCGGTCACCGGCCTGGGCGTCGGGGCCATGCACTACTCGGGCATGTACGCCATGAAGTCCGACGCCTCGATCGACTACGACCCGACGATCGTGACTCTGTCCATGGTCATCGCGGTGGTCGCGGCCACCGTGGCGCTGTGGTTCACGCTGGTCATCAAGGGCATCTACGCCACCATCGGCGCGGCGCTGATCATGGGCGTGGCGGTGTGCGGCATGCACTACACCGGCATGGCGTCGATGAGCGCGCACCGGGTGGACAATGCCGCGGCCCCGCACGGCGCGGGCGCGATGGAGCTGCTCGCGCCGCTCATGATCACCGTCTCGATGGTGACGCTGGTGCTGCTGATCCACGTCGGTCTCACCGAGGTGGACGAACGCTCCATGATGCCCGAACCGGTTCGGCCGCAACCGGACTCGCGGGCGGGCTGGTCGCTGCGGGCGGGTGCGATGCCGGTCGAGCCGCAGTTCGGCTCCGGGCAGGACGAATTCGGCCCGCAGGACTATCGGACGGCCGGACTCTACCCACCCGCCGCTGACTATCAGGTGCCCGGTCGGCACTCGGCCGCGCCCGAATATCCGCGGCCAGGCCAGTACCAGCCCGCCGGGGTGGGTGCGGCCGCGCGGCGGGAACGGAATTCGGTTCCGCTCCAGCGCAGTCGCCGCTAGCCGGATACGGCGGCACCCGCAAGCCGGATACGGCGGCGCTCACAAGCCGGATACGGCGGCGCTCACTAGCCGGATACGGCGGCGCACCGCGCCCGGCCGCGGCAGCTGAGAATTGCCGTCCCGGTTCGCTGAGAATCCGGGCCGGGTGTTCGACTTTCGGGCATATCGGCAGCAAACTGACTGCCGTGGAGCACCACCAGCTGGAACTGATCTTCGCGGTCCTGTTCGCGACCATCCTGGCCCAGCCGCTCGGACGGCGGCTCGGCCAGGCCCCGGCCGTGCTCATGACCGCCTTCGGTGTGGTGCTGGCCCTGCTGCCGCAGGTGCCGGAAGTTCACATCCACCCCGATCTCATCCTGCCGCTGGTGTTGCCGCCCCTGCTCTACGCGGCCGCGCGCCGCACCTCGTGGCGACAATTCGCCGAGAACTGGGCGGCGATCACCCTGCGGGCCGTGGTGCTGGTCATCGTCACGACGGCTGCCGTGGCCTGGGTCTTCCATCTCTCGAATCCCTCCGTCCCGATCGGCGCGGCGATCGCGCTCGGCGCGCTGGTGGCGCCGCCGGATCCGGTGGCGGTGTCGGCGCTGGCGGGCAAGTTGGGACTGCCACGGCGACTGGTGGCGGTGCTCGAGGGCGAGGGCCTGTTCAACGACGTGACCGCGATCGTGTTGTACAGCGCGGCGATCGAGGCGGTGGTCACCGGAAAGTTCTCGGCCTGGGACGCCTTCGTGAGGTTCCTGACCTCGGCGCTGGTCGGGGTCGGGGTCGGGCTCGTGCTGGGTTGGGCCGGAAGCAAACTCATGCGACGGCTCGGCGAGGCACCGTGGCAGGTGGCGCTGGGTCTGCTGCTGCCCTTCGCGGCCTACGGGATCTCCGAATCGCGGGGCGGGTCGGCGGTGCTCGCGGTGCTGGTGTGCTCGCTGTATCTCACCGATGCCGCAACCGATTTCGGCGACAGCGACTATCGGCTGGTGGGCGACTCCTTCTGGGAGATCACCGAAATGCTGGTCACCGGTTTCGCTTTCGGCCTGATCGGGCTCGAATTGAGCACGGTGCTGCGCGATGCCGGGCCGGACTGGCCGCGCTATGTGCGCGGGGCGCTGGTGATCATCGCGGTGGTGGTGCTGCTGCGGCTGGTCTGGTTGCTGGGCACCACGGCGGTCTTCCAGAATTGGTGGCGCAGCCGCGAGAAGGACGAGCCCTACACTTGGCGCGAAACCGTGGTCACCTGGTGGGCGGGCATGCGTGGGGTGGCGACGGTGGCGCTGGCGCTGGCCGTGCCGTTCGCCACCGATGACGGCACGCCGTTCCCCGGCCGCACGGAAATCCTGTTCACCGCCTTCGCGGTAGTGCTGTTCACGCTGTTGCTGCAGGGGCCGACCCTGCCCGCGGTCGTGCGCGCGACGGGTGTGCACGCCGACACCGGCGTCGAACGCGCCATCGAACGCCAACTGTGGACGCGGGTGCTGCGGGCCGAACTCGCGCGGCTCAAGGAGATCGCGCAGACCGAGGAGCTGCCCGACGAGGTCTACGACCGCCTGCGCACGGGCTTCGAACGCCGTCTCGCCCACGCGGATCCGGAGGCCGCCGACCGCAACGCGCGCATGAACACCGACCGCACGCTGGCCCTGACCACCAAGATGCGGGCCATCACCAATGACGTCCTCGAGGCGGGCCGCGCCGAAGCCCTCGCGGCACGGCGGGAACCGGGAATTCCACCCGATGTCGTGGACCGCGTCATGCGCCGCCTGGACCTGCGCGGAACCTGAGAGCTAGGCGATGATCCGGTGGCGCATCACCAGGACGGCGGCGAACTCCCGAAAGAACGACTTGCGCGACCACAGCCGCGCCGTGCGCGCACCGGTGACCTGCGCCCGCAAGCCCAGCCCATGCGCGAGCGATTTCGTCCGAAGTACGTGAAAGTCACTGGTCACCACCGTGATTCGCGCCTTCTCGGGGTCGATCCCCCGCCGCCGCAACTCCCGCGCGGTGAACCGCAGATTCTCCTCGGTGTTCCGAGACCGGTCCTCCCGCACAATGGTGTCGCCCGAAACACCGTGCGCCACCAGATAATCCGCCATCGCCTCCGCCTCGGCCACGCTCTCGCGCCCCGCCTGCCCGCCGGACACCACCACCAGCGGCGCACCCCCGCGCCCCTGCTCCCCCCGCACCACCTCGACCGCCCGATCCAACCGCCGAGCCAACATCGGAGCCACCCGATTCCCCCGCAACCGACACCCCAACACCACCACCACATCCGCCCCCACCCGAGGCGCACTCCGCCCCCGCCGCACGGTATATCCGGCAAACCCCACCAACGGCACCATCAGACCCACCCCGGCCACCACCCCCACACCCCACGGCCGCATCCGCACGCACCTCCTCGCCCTCGCCGCACGGCGTCGACCGACGCCCCTACACCGCATCGACGGTAGCGGCTCGCGCGAGAAGCCCTGGTCGCGACAGGCCGTGGGCTCAGAAGGCGAAGACGTAGGTGCTGCGGTTCTCGGCCTGGCACTTGTTGGGATAGGTGTGCCGGTAGCTGACCGGGCTGCCATGCCAGACGCCGTCGGCGGCCACCGTCACCGGGTCGTAGATCATGGTGCAGAAGCGCATCGGGTGGCCCGACAGCTTCTCGAAATCGCCTCCGGCGGCGCTCAATTCGTCACAGGCCGCCTGCGTCGACGGATGGGTGCCCAGCACGCTCGGCGAGCAGATCAGCAAGACGGTCCGCTGGCTCGACGAGGTCTCGAGCGAATCACCCTGCGCGAAGGTCAGCGTCAGCACCGACGGCGACAGGTCATCTGTGTGGTGCGCGGCGGTGGACTGCGCCTGCGCCGCGGGCACCGCGACCAGCGCCGCCAGCACACCCGCGCTCGCGCCGAGCGCTCGAAGCCGGGGGGACGTCATCGGCTACCTCCTCGATTGCCGTTTCTGCCCGATCGATCGTCCCGACCGCACCGAATGTTTCATTCCGATGCCTCGACCCGCCCGCCGCGGCACGACCGAGGCGTCATCCGAACCCGTTCCGCGGCAACCGGATCAGGCTCGGTCGCTGACGTCGAGCGTCAGCGGTGGGCAAGCGGTGCGCGCATCGACCGGGCCGGTCCGCGTGTCGAGAAGCAGTGGCTCGACGTGTGCGATGGTGAGCGCCGGGTCGGCGGAGGTGTCCTTGAGGTCGACGCCCGAGCGGCCGAGGCGGCGGGCACCGTCGACCAGGGTGGTGGCGATGCGGGCGGCGCGGGTGTAGGTGAGGCCTTCGGGCGGGTGGATGTTGGAGATGCAGTTGCGTTCGGAGTCCGCGCGGCCCGGGCGAGGGTGATGGGTGAGGTAGATGCCGAGGCTGTCGGCCACCGAGAGGCCGGGGCGTTCGCCGATGAGGACCAGCACGGTGGTGACGCCCAGGGCCGCGCCGATGTGGTCGCCCAGCGCCACTCGCGCCTGGGTGGCGATCACCGGTGGCGCGAGGGTGTAGCGCTCGCCGAGCGCCTCGATCAGGGCCGCCAGCATGGGTACGCCGTGGTCGGCCAGCGCTCGGGGTGAAAGCCCGTCGGCCAGAACGAAACCCACCTCCGCGCCGACATTCGGTACCCCGGCCAGGACGTCCTCGCCATCGCGAGGATCGCCCGTGGCGGACGTCTCACCCGACCAGATCATCCTTCCCGCAATCGAATTCGCCGCGTCGAGACGTACGGGTCCGGCCGCTTCGACGCTGCCCGGTAGGCGGCCGAGGTCGGGGCGGCGCAGGTACTCCGAGCGGTCTGCGGCCAGGCTGCGGACGTGGACCGGCTCGCCCAGGCCGAGCGCGGAGACGGCGGTCGCGAGGGCCGCGACGTCGAGAGGGTTATGGACGGCGTCGCGGGCGGCAGCGTGGGCGGCGCGGAATTCGAGGACTTCGGTGGTGGGTAGGGCGTCTCCGGCGCGGCCGAGGCCGATACGGGCCTGGGTGGTGCGGCGCAAGCTATCCCAGAAGGACTGTGCGGCAGCGTCTTCGGGGCGACGCAGGGGGCGCGGGGTCGCGGTCATGCGTGGTCCTCCCGGTTCGGCTCGGGGTCTGGGCGGCAGCTGCCGTCGCGGCGGTGCACCTCGCACCAGCTGCGGGGTCGAGTCGCCGGTGTTCGGAATGCGCGCGGATTGGGGCGGCAGGTGGTCACGCGGCCCCCTTCGCGGCCAGGGCGCGCAGCGGGGACGACAGCGGTTCGACCGGGAGGACGCGGCCGTGGGAGTCGAGCATGCCGAGGGTGTCGAGCCAGGCGGCGAATTCGGGGGCCGGGCGAAGGTTCAGGACTTTTCGGGCGTAGAGGGCGTCGTGGTAGGCGAGGGACTGGTAGCCGAGCATGACGTCGTCGGCACCCGGCACGGCGATGACGAACGGGCAGCCCGCGGTGGCCAGGAGCGTCAGCAGCGTGTCCATATCGTCCTGGTCGGCCTCGGCGTGGTTGGTGTAGCAGACGTCCACGCCCATGGGGAGCCCGAGCAGTTTGCCGCAGAAATGATCTTCGAGGCCCGCGCGAATGATCTGCTTACCGTCGTAGAGGTATTCGGGGCCGATGAAACCCACCACCGTATTGATGAGCAGCGGGTCCAGGTCGCGGGCGATGGCGTAGGCGCGGGTCTCGAGCGTCTGCTGATCGACGGGTTTGCCGCCGGTCCCCAGGTGCGCGCCCGCGGAAAGCGCTGAGCCCTGGCCGGTTTCGAGGTACATGACATTGTCGCCGACCGTCCCGCGCCGCAGGGACCGCCCCGCCGCATTGGCCTCGCGCAGCAGTGAGATGTTCACCCCGAACCCGGAATTCGCGCCCTCGGTCCCGGCAATGGACTGAAACACCAGATCCACCGGCGCCCCGGCCTCGATGAGCCCGAGAGTGGTGGTGACATGCGAGAGCACACACGACTGCGTCGGAATCTCGAAGCGCTGCCGCACCTCGTCGAGCAGATGCAGCAGATCCGCCGTGGCCTGGGGCGAGTCGGTGGCCGGATTGATGCCGATCACGGCATCCCCGCAACCCAACAGCAGCCCATCCAACACGGCCGCCGCAATGCCGCGCGGGTCGTCGGTGGGGTGATTGGGCTGCAGCCGCGTGGCCAGCGTCCCCGGCAACCCGATGCTGGTGCGGAACCCGGAGCGCACCCGCACCGCGTGCGCCACCGCGATCAGATCCTGACTCCGCATGAGTTTGCTGACGGCCGCGACCATTTCGGGGGTGAGCCCGGGCGCGACCGCGGCCAGGGTGGCGGCGGCCTCCGGGGTGGCCGCCACGGCCAGCAGCCAGTCCCGCAGTCCACCCACGGTCAAGTGCGAAATCGCCTGGAACGCAGTGCGATCGTGGCTGTCCATGATCAACCGAGTGACCTCGTCGGTCTCGTACGGCACCACCGCGTCGTTCAGAAACGTGGTCAGCGGCACCTCGGCCAGCGCCCATTGCGCCGCCGCCCGCTCGGCGTCGGAATGCGCGGCACACCCGGCGAGTTCGTCGCCGCTGCGGCGCGGTGTGGCCTTGGCCAACAGCTCGACCAGACCGTCGAAGGTGTAGGTGGTGCCGCCCAGGCGTTGGTGGTAGATCACCTCTCCGATGGTCCGGGCCCATGTTGCTGCGACGTAACCACCGTTTTCCCTGGGCATTAAAGCGCGTTACGCGTGCCGAACCGCCCGGCCGGGTGCGCTTCCCCAAAACGGCCGGTGAGCCCGGGCTACGATGGCGAAATGGCCTTCGCCACCTACGAGCCGCCCTGGCTGCGCACCGTCGATCTCGACGACGAGGTCCGCGCCCTGCGTGTCTGGTGGCGGCAGCCGCAGCGCGTGCGGCGGGCCATCCAGGCGTACCGCGATCTGCTGGCGGGCACCCCGGCGTGCATCGCCTACGCCTTCACCCTGTTCATCACCTGGTGGACCCTGCGCGGGGCCAGCGATATCGTCGGGCGGCGGTTGATCTTCTCGGCGTCGACGAATCTCCGCAATATGCAGAAGGATCCGATCCAGGTGCTGGTCGCCTCGGCCTTCTGGACCGACGGCGGCTTCCCGTGGGGCGACATCCTCATTCTGATCACGCTCATGGCCCTGGCCGAGCGCTGGCTGGGTTCGCTGCGCTGGATTCTGGTGGTGGCGACCGGCCACGTCGGGGCCACCCTGATCACGGTGCTGGGCATCGCGCACAAGATCGACCGGCATCTCATTCCCACCCGGGTGGCCTTCGCCTCCGACGTCGGCCCCAGCTACGGGATCTCGGCCATGCTGGCCGCGCTCACCTTCCGGCTGCGCGGTCCGGCGCGCTGGCTGTGGGCGCTGTGCGTGCTGGTCTGGTACGCCTACGGCGTCTGGCACGGGCGCACGTTCACCGATTACGGCCACTTCTTCGCGCTGCTCATCGGATTCACGGTCGGCGCGATCGCGGTGGCGCTGTCGCACCGCCTGGTCGCGGTGCGAGACCGCAAGGCCCGCAAATCAACCGGGCACCGGGTCGGTCCGCCCCCGGTCGCGCTGCACGAGCCGGACGGCGGGCTCGACGACGCGCGCCGCGATCGGGCCGAGCACGGCCATCATTAGCACGTAGGCCGAGGCCAGCGCGGCCAGTCGCCCGTCCACGCCGCCCAGCGAAACCGCCAGCCCGGCAATGACGATGGAGAATTCGCCGCGCGCCACCAGCGCCGCCCCCGCACGCGCCCGACCCATCCGGCGCACACCCTGCCGGGAGGCCGCCCACCAGCCGGTGGCGATCTTGGTCAGCGCGGTCACGATCGCGAGCAGCACCGCCCAGCCCAGGACCGGCGGTATCGCCTTCGGGTCGGTATTGAGTCCGAAGGCCACGAAGAAGATGGCCGCGAACAGATCTCGCAGGGGTTCGAGCAGTTTCGCGGCCTCGTGCGCGGTCGATCCGGAGATGGCGATGCCCAGCAGGAACGCGCCCACGGCCGCCGAGACGTTGAGCGCCGAAGCCGCGCCAGCCACCAGCAGCGCCGCACCGAGCAGCTTGAGCAGGAACACTTCCCGGTCGTCGCTGTCCACGACGGCCGACACGTAGCGGCCGTAGCGCAGGGCGACGACGAACACGATGGTGATGGCCGCCAGCGCGATGGCCTCGGACCGCAGCCCGCTCAGGAAGCTCAGCCCGGCCAGCATCATGGTGAGGATCGGCAGGTACACCGCCATGGCCAGATCCTCGAACACCAGGATCGACAGAATGACCGGCGTCTCGCGGTTGCCTAGTCGCCCGAGGTCGTTGAGCACCTTGGCGACAATGCCCGAGGAGGAGATGTAGGTGACGCCGCCCATGGTCACCGCGCCGACCGGACCCCAGCCCAGGGCCAGCGCCACGATCACGCCGGGGGTGGCGTTGAGGACGATGTCGAGCACACCCGCCAGCCAGTCCCGGCGCAGCCCGGTCACCAATTCGGCGGCGGTGTACTCCAATCCGAGCAGCAGGAGCAGCAGCACCACACCGATCTCACCGGCGAGGTGACCGAATTCGGTGGCCGCCTGCATCCGCACGATGCCGCCGTCACCGAAGGCCAGGCCACCTAGTAGATAGAGGGGAATCGGCGACATGCCGAAGCGGGCGGCCAGACGCCCCAGCATGCCGAGCGCGAACAAGATCGCGCCGAGTTCGAACAGGGCTAGGCCGGTCGAATCCACGCGCTCAGCCGTCGGCGAGGATGCGAGCGGCCGCGTCCAGCCCGTGCGGTGTGCCGACCACGACGAGGACATCGCCGGAGTCGAGCACCTGATCGGGTCCGGGTGAGGGTTGCACCTGCCCGGCCCGCATGATCGCGACAATGGACGCCTTGGTCCGGGTGCGCATGGCGGTCTCGCCGAGCATGCGGCCCCGATACGGCGAATTGCCGCTGACGGTGATCTGCCGGGTGGTGATCCCGGGTAGGTCCGAGTGCTCCTCCTTGAGCTGCTGCACCAGCTGCGGCGCGCCCAGCAGATTGGCCAGCACCGCGGCCTCGTCGGTGGTCAGCGGCACCTGGGCCAGGCAGGCGTCCGGGTCATCCCGTTGCGACACAATGAGATCGATCGCGCCGTCCCGATGCGCGACCACCCCGATCCGCCGCCCCGATCGGACCTCGAAATCCTTCCGCACACCGATACCGGGCAGCGCTGTCACATCGACGTTCACGACGTCCAGATTAGGACAACCCGCGCGAAACCCGGGGAGCTACGTCCCCGGCGTGATCAGTTCGCCGCGAGCGGGGCGAAGGTGCCATCCGGGCCGGGGCGAAAATCGGTCACCTCGATCACGGCGGCCAGCGGCAGCGGGCCGTACAGGTGCGGGAACCGCATCGACTCCGGATCGGTGGGCACGCCCGGCTCCCACTTCACCGGCGAGTCCAGCCGCTCCGGATCCAGGTGCAGCAGGACGAGATCGGTGCGGCCCGCGAAGAGCCGATTGGCGGGCAGGTGTGCCTGATACGGGGCGGACAGGTGGATGAAGCCGGTCTCGGGCAGGTCGGGGGTGCGGTATTCGCCTGCGGCGCGGGCGGATTCCCATTCCGCCCGGGAGCAAATGTGCAGCAGCGTCGACGGTGTCAGGTCCGATTCGTTTCCCACCGATCCAGACTAATTCCTCGCCGCCTGAGAGAAAGTCCGCGAATCTCTCACACACATTTAGTGAAGCGCCTATATTTCACTTCGCGTCGGGGCCTGAGCCGACGCGAGTCATTGCGAGAGGTATATCAAATGGGCAAGATCCAGCGGGTCGGATTCGGCGCCAGCACGATTGGCGCGATGGCGGCGGCCGCGGTGCTCGCCGCGCCGTCTGCCAGCGCATTCGTCATCAACGTCCAGCTAGCGTCGAACAGCCCGGTCGTCGGCTGCAGCGATGTCATCACGGCCAACGTGGACATCACCGGCGACCTCGTGCCGGTGAACTTCACCGACAACGGCACCTCCATCGGCTCGGCCAGCCCGGCCGTCGGCGTCAACCAGGCGACCATCAAATGGACGCCGACCACCGCGGGCAAGCACACCATCACCGCGAGCCAGCCGCTGAGCAGCAAGTCCATCGACGTCACCGTCTCCGCGGCCAACCCGTTCTCCTCCGGTTCGGGCGGCGTCGGCTGCGCAGCCACCGGCGGCTCGTTCGGCTAGATCGGCCCACAGACGAATACCCCCGGTCTGCACCGGGGGTATTCGTCTGCGCGCCAACCGTTCCGACGGACCCGGGATCAGAACGGCTGCGGGCGGGCCACGTGCACCGAGATGTCGTTGACGCCCACCGGGACCGGGGCGAAGCGGCCGACCGCGCGGGCCGCGGCGACGGTGTCGGTGGTCCAGACGCTCACGCACGGCCCGGCCGGGGACCGGCGCGCCAAGTCGAACGCCTCCCCCGCGTCGGCCACCCGGACCACGGGCAGCACCGGGCCGAGGGTCTGCTGGGTGAGCACCGCCATGCTCGGATCGACATCGGCGAGCACGGTCGGCTCGAAGGCGTGGTCCGCGCCGGTGCCGCCGCAGCGCAGGGTCGCGCCCTTGAGCAGCGCGTCGCGCACCTGGTCGCGCACCAACTCGACCTGGGCGGCCGAGGTCATCACCCCGGTGCCGATCTCGTCCCCGTGGATCGGCCCGAAGGCGGCGGCCTCGGCCACCAGCTTGTCGAGGAAGGCGTCGTAGGCCGCGGTCTCGACGTAGATGCGTTCGATGCAGTTGCAGCTTTGCCCGTTGTTCGCCAGCCCGCCGAGAGCAATGCTGGCGGCCGCCCGGTCCAGATCGGCATCGGACAAAACGACCGCCGCGGACTTGCCGCCCAGGTCCAGACAACACGGGATGAGACGGGAGGCAGCGCGCAATGCCACCACCTTCCCGGTCTCCACGCTCCCGGTGAACCGGACATAATCCACGCAATCGAGGACAGCCGGTCCGGCATCGCGGCCGCTCACCGACTCGAAAACCGCTGGGGCCCCGATACTCCCCCAGCCCTCGGCAATGGCGCGCAGGGTGAGCGGGGTCTCCGAGGACGGCTTCACCACCACCGCGGCACCCGCCACCAGCGCGGGCACGGCGTCGAAGACGGCCAGCGCCAGCGGGTAGGTCCACGGCCCGATCACCCCGACCACCGCGCCCGCCGGATGCGCGACGGCCAGCTGCATGGCCGCCCCCGGGCGCAGGGCGACCTGCGGGTGTCGTCCGCCCAGGAATTCCGCGCCGTGCGCGCGATAGTGGTCGAGGGCGTCGAGGGCCAGGCCGAACTCGGCATCGGCCTCCGACTCGGGCTTACCGGTTTCCGCGCCCAAGAGCGCCACCAAGCCATCCCGATTGTCCAGCAACCAGTTTCGGAACAAGGTCAGCCAATGGATCCGACCGACCACCCCGAGCGAGTGCCAGAGCGTGGCATTCTCGCGCAGCCGGGCGACGGTGGCGCGCACCTGCTCGGGTGATTCGGTGACGATGGTGTCGACCACCCGGCCGTCGGCGGGTGCGATCACGGTGAGCATGGGCGGGCGGACCTTTCCGGCATCCGGCACCTGTGGCTGCGATTCGGGCGCGGTCGGTGAATCGGACGCGGTCGGTGAATCGTGCGCGGTCTGTGACTGTTGCGCGGTGCGCATGAATCTCACCGTATGGGTGAGGGTTTCGGCCGACCAGCTTCCTATGGGCCAGGAACCGGCGAATATGGGCCGTACCCAGGCAACTTACCGGCCGGTAACGGCCATGCGGAAGCCCAAAGTTTGCGAGACTTCCTGGGTGAGCGAAGAAGTGGTGCCCCTGCGGTCCATCTTCAGCACGGCGCTGGTGGCCGATTTCGCCTTGGGCCGCGGCATTCCGCTGGACGTGGTACTGCGTGACACGGGCATCCGCGAGGCCAATCTGCGCGACCCGTCGGCCGAAATCACCATGGCCCAAGAGTTCTGCGTGCTGCGCAATGTCGTCGAGGCCACCGACGACGAGCCCGGCATGGGTTTGCTGGCGGGTTTGCTGTGTCATCCGCCGTCCATGGGTGTGCTCGGCTTCGCGCTCATGAGCAGCTCGAATCTGCGGCACGCCATGGACATTGCCCTGCGCTACGCCGACCTGTCGTTCAGCGCGGCCCGGCACTACAGCGAGAACCACGGCAACGAGGTATGGGTATTGCGCGACGACAGCGCGCTGCCCGAGGAGATCCGGCGCTTCACCCTGGAGCGCGACCTGGCCGCCATCGCCACCATCCAGCAGGACCTCATCCCGACGCGCATTCCGGCGGTGCGGGTCGAGCTCTATGTCGAGGCGCACCCGATCTACGAGATGTTCGGCGCGGTCTTCGGCGTCGAGGAGGTGACCTTCTCGGCCCCGCAGTCCCGCATGGCATTTCAGACCAGCACCCTGGAAACCCCGCTACCCCAGGCGAATTTGTCGACCGCCCGGTTCTATGAGCAGCAGTGCGCCGACCTGATGGAATCCCGCCGCAGCCGCTCGGGCCTGTCCGGTCGCGTGCGCCAACTCCTGATTCGCCACGGCGGCTCCGCCGACCAGACCCGCATCGCCGCCGACCTGGACGTCAGCGTCCGCACCCTGCGCCGCCGCCTGGCCGAGGAGGGCACCACCTTCCGCGAGCTCAGCCTGGAGACCATCGGCATGCTCGCCGAGGAACTCCTCATCGCGGGCCTCACCGTCGAACAGGCCGCCGACCGCCTCGGCTATTCCAGCGTCTCCGCGTTCGCCTCGGCCTTCCGCACCTGGAAGGGGCAGTCGCCCGGCCACTTCGGCCGCTCCCACCGCGGCCGCGCCCCCGTCCGCACTCGCTGACCTCCCGCCGAGTGGCACACCGGGGCGGTGAAATCAGACAAATCCCCGCCACCGTGTGCCACTCGACGAAGGGGGTCTGGTAGGACGGCAGGTATGAACTCCTCCGTCATCATGTCCGCTCGGGATCTCGAGTTTTTGCTGTACGACTGGCTGGACGTGGAGGGGTTGACGGGGCGGGAGCGGTTCTCCGACCACTCGAGGGAGACCTTCGATCAGGTGTTGCGGCTGTGCCAGGATCTGGCCACGACCTACTTCGCGCCGCACAATCGCGAGAACGATCTGCACGAGCCCACCTTCGACGGTGAGCGGGTGAGCATCATCCCGGCCGTCGGGAAGGCGTTGAAGGCGTTCGCCGATGCCGGGATGATCGGCGCGGCAATGGATTACGAGATCGGCGGCATGCAGCTGCCGCACTCGGTCTACACCGCGTGCATGTCCTGGTTCCACGCCGCGAACGTCGGCACCGCGTCCTACGTGCTGCTCACCACCGGCAATGCGAATCTGCTTGCGGCGCACGGCAGTCCGGAGCAGATCGACACCTATGTGCGGCCGATGCTGGAGGGGCGCAACTTCGGCACCATGGCGCTGTCGGAGCCGCAGGCGGGGTCCAGCCTCGCCGATATCACCACGCGCGCGGTGCCCGCCGCGGACGGCTCCTATCGCCTGTTCGGGCACAAGATGTGGATCTCCGGCGGGGATCACGAGCTGTCGGAGAACATCATCCACCTGGTGCTGGCCCGCATTCCCGGCGCGCCCGAGGGGACCCGCGGCATCTCGCTGTTCGTCGTGCCCAAGTTCCTCCCCGACGCGGACGGCAATCCCACCGTGCACAACGATGTCGCGCTCTCGGGCATCAATCACAAGATGGGTTGGCGTGGCACGGTGAACACCGCGCCGGTGTTCGGCGACGGCAATTTCACCCCCGGCGGGGAGCCCGGCGCCATCGGGTATCTCGTCGGCGAGCCCAATCACGGTCTGGCGCAGATGTTCACCATGATGAACGAGGCCCGCATCGGCGTCGGATTGGCCTCGACGGCGTTGGGGTACACCGGATATCTGAAGTCCCTCGAATACGCCCGCACCCGCCCGCAGGGCCGCCCGGTGACCGCGCGCGGCGGCGCGCAGGTCCCGCTCATCCAGCACCCCGACGTGCGGCGCATGCTGCTGGCCCAAAAGGCCTATGCCGAAGGCGCTTTGGCGCTGCAGCTGTACTGCGGCAAGCTGGTCGACGAACAGCGCACCGCGGCAAACGATTCCGAGCGGGCGCGCGCCGCCACCCTGCTGCGCATCCTCACCCCGATCGCCAAGTCGTGGCCGAGCCAGTGGTGCCTGGCCGCCAACGACCTCGCCATCCAGATCCACGGCGGGGCGGGCTACACCCGCGACTACGACGTCGAACAGCATTACCGCGACAATCGCCTCAACCCGATTCACGAAGGCACCCACGGCATTCAGAGCCTGGACCTGCTGGGCCGCCAGGTCACCCTCGACAATGGCGCGGCCCTGGTCGCCCTGCTCGAGACCATGGCCGCGAGCATCGCCCGGGCTCGTAGCGCCGGGGATGCCGAGCTCGCCGACTTCGCCGCGGCCCTGGAGGCGGCCACCGCGCGCCTGACCGCCACCACGGCGGGCCTGTGGCGGGACGGCAATCCCGAGGCAGCCCTGGCCAATTCGGCGGTCTACCTCGAGGCGTTCGGCCACGTGGTGCTGGCCTGGATCTGGCTCGAGCAGGCAACCACCGCGCATGCCGCGCCCGCACAGGACGGGCAACACCGCGACCGCGCGGCCTTCCTGCGGGGCAAGCGGCTGGCCGCCCGGTACTTCTTCCGCTGGGAACTCCCCCGCACCACACCGCAATTCGACCTGCTCGACTCCGGCGACCGCACCACGCTCGAGCTCGACGAGTCCTGGTTCTGAGGCGGCGCGGGCGGGTCCGCTGTTCGCGCTCCGCGAACAACCCGACTCGCCGGTACCCCGTACCCGTATCGATACGGGCACGTGTCGCGAGGTCACGACGGTCGCGGGGCGGTCTCCGATCAACCCGCCTGGATTACGGTTTGCTGGCGTCCCAGCCACGAAGCGCAATCGGAGTGTGAGTGTCACAGGCCGGGGGTAGTCTCCCGATAGACAACTCGATCAGCGTGTTCGAACGGGAGGTGAAGAGTCCCTCGCGACCGATTCCCAAGACCTGTTCGCTTTCAGCGAAATCCCAGGTCGTGTTACAGAAAACACACGGGAAACTCAACGGGAACAAAGCCCTCTCGCCGAACGTCTGACAGAGTAGTCATCAGCCACTGCTGGGAAGTAGCGGTAGCGAGGTTCGCGGAATGGTCCGCGGACCCCCACACCAGGCGAATGGTGTGATGAGCACCAGGAGCCAGGACGGAGGAGTCATGCCAGGAACCCTGACAAGCACCCCACTGACCGCGGTCGACCGTTGCGACCGCTGCGGTGCAGCTGCGCGCGTGCGCGCAACGCTTCCCGCAGGTGGAGAGTTGCTCTTCTGCCAGCATCACGCCAATGAGCACATGGACCGTCTTCGTGAGCTCGAGGCCGTGATCGACACGGAGTCGGCACCGGCGCTTTAACAGCTCCTCCAACCCGGAGGGACTCGATCGGGAGTCGCAAGCCTTCGGGGAGCCCGCTCGACAATTGAATCTTCCCAACAGAAAACCCGGCAGCGGGCGACCAGCAGGTCGCCCGCTGCTGCTGTGTAGCGAGGACATTGCCCATACTTCTCGGCTATCAAATGTGGTCTGCGCCACTCTATGACCGAAGACACGTCGGTCCCGCCGGGCGCAACGCGAGAAACGTCATGTGTGCGACGCATGATCGCCCCGGTACAACGGATGGGTGCCGCTGACCTCGCAAGCCACCTATCTGCAGGATCGACATATGGTCGCGCTCTGGACGTGGGACGGCCACGCTCCCCGACGCGCACCGAAGAATCTGGGCGAGGTGGAGACCCTCGCCCTCGCCGTCCCGAATCGGGACGGAATCGGCGTCACGGACGTGGAATGCGCTCTCGTGGAACCGGAACGGTTATGCACCCTTGCTATCGAAAATCCGGGCGAATCGATACACCTCTTACGCCAGGCGCTCGAGACCGATGTCGAGGCGCGGCGGCTGCCCACGGCCGCGCACGCCGTCCCGAACGCCACCGGGACCGCCATCGTGTCGGCGGGACGCGCGCTGCGGGCGCTGCGGTCGACCGTCACGCTCGACGCCGAGCTGCGGTCCGGGCTCAAGGCCGAGCTGCGGCCGTATCAGGCGCGCGGCATCACCTGGCTGCGGGAGACCACCGCGGCGCACGGCGGCGCGGTGCTGGCCGACGAGATGGGCCTGGGCAAGACCGTGCAGGCCATCGGGTATCTGCTCGGGAAGTCCGGGGACGGACCGCAACTCGTGGTGTGCCCGACCTCCCTGGTGGGCAACTGGGCGCACGAGATCGAACGCTTCGCGCCCGGGCTGCGGGCGGTCGCCTGGCGGGGCGGGGACGCTCCGGCGGCCGACGCCGGGACCATTGTGGTGACCGGGTATCCGACCCTGCGCGGGCACGGCGCGGTGCTGGCCGGGCAGCACTGGGCCAGTGTGGTTTTCGACGAGGCGCAGATGTTGAAGAATCCGCGCACCCAGGTGGCCAGGGCGGCGCGGACGCTCTCGGCCGACGCGCGGGTGGCGCTCACCGGGACGCCGGTGGAGAACCATCTCGATGAGCTGTGGGCGCTACTGAATCTGGTGGTGCCGCAGGAGTTCACGCACAAGGCGCAGTTCCGGCGGCGGTTCGCCCGGCCGATCGGTGAGGGGTCGGCGCACGCGGTACTGCGGCTGCGCGACGCGCTCGAACCGATTGTGCTGGGCCGCCGCAAATCCCAGGTGGCCGCGTCGCTGCCGCCCAAGATCCACACCGACCTGGTGTGCGACCTCAGCGCCGAGCAGGAAGCGCTCTACGACCGACTGCTCGACGCGGCCGAGGCGGCGGGCTTCGGCACCGGCGCGCAGCGGCACACCCGCGTGCTGTCGGTGCTGACCGAGCTCAAGCAGGTGTGCAATCATCCCGGACTGATCACCGGTGAGTTGGACGAATTGCTCGGCCGCTCCGGCAAATTCGACGTCTGCTCCGACATCCTCGCCAACAATCTCGAGGTGAACGCGCCGACGCTGGTGTTCACCCAGTACCGCCGGACCGGCGAACTGCTGGTCCGCCACTGCGCCGAGGAATTCGGGGTGCGGGTGCCGTTCTTCCACGGCGGCCTCGACCACGAGGAGCGCGCGCGGATCGTCGCCGAGTTCCAATCACCCGACGGCCCACCGATATTGATCCTGAGCCTGCGGGCGGCGGGAACCGGTCTGACCCTCACCCGCGCGGCCGACGTCGTGCACTACGACCGCTGGTGGAATCCCGCCGTCGAGGCCCAGGCCTCCGACCGCGCCCACCGCATCGGCCAGACCCGCACGGTCACCGTCACCACCTTGACCTCGGGCACCACCATCGAGGAGCACATCGCGGGCATGCACGACCGCAAATCCGCCCTCACCGACCTCACCGACGCCGCCGGTGTCGCCGAACTGGCGCGCCTCGACGACGAACGACTCCTGGAACTGCTACGCCGAAAGCGGGGCAACTGACATGGCGGACAACGAATTCGGCTACACCGCGTGGGGAAAGGACTGGCTCCGCCTCGCCGAACCCCTCACCCTCACCAAACCCGAACCCCTCCTCCCCCGCGCCCGCAGCATCGCCCGCAACAACGGCGTCCGCGTCGAAATCGAAGGCACGGTGGTCCGTTCGCACATCCACCGCGGCTCGGAAGCCTCGGTCACCCACCTCGAACTCACCCCGTTCCCCCGCGCCACCATCGACGCCATCGCCGCGGTGATCCCCTCGGACACGTTGACGCTCAGCGACGACCAGCACGCGGCGGTCCTCGCCGCGGGCATCACGGTCACCCCGATCCTCGCCGCCACCGACTGCTCCTGCCGTGCCCGCAACGCCCGCTGCCTGCACATGCTCGCCACCTGCTACGCCGTCGTCCGCCTCATAGACGAAACCCCCTGGCTCGCCTTGGATCTCCAGGGTTACCGCCTCAACCCACCCGAATTGGACGAGGACGTCCCCACGTCGATCCCGCACTGGACACCCCTCGACGCCCTCGACCCCGCCGTCTATTTCGCCTGACCACGGAAGTGTCGGACCCGGCGGCTACCGTCGGGCCATGGTCGAGACATACTCCTTCACCGCTGAGCTCTGGGAATGGGAAGCTCAGGCGGCGTGGCATTTCGTGAGTTTGCCGGAGGGTGTGGCGGATGAGATCGAGGAGCGGTATGGCCACAGCGCGGCGGGATTCGGCTCGATCAAGGTGAAGGTCAGCGTCGGCACCAGCCACTGGTCGACCTCGATCTTCCCCGACGGCAAGCGGGGAACCTACGTGTTGCCGATGAAGAAGGCCGTTCGGGTCGCCGAGGGTCTGACCGTCGGCGACCCGGTCGAGATCGAGCTACGCGTGGTCTGAACCGTCCTCGCTGTCAGAGGCGGCGGAGGGCGGCTATGCGTTCGGTGAGTTGGTCGGCGGTGGCGAGAGCGGTTGGGGGGCCGCCGCATTCGCGGCGTAGGTCGCCGTGGATGACGCCGTGGGGTTTGCCGGTCCGGTGGTGGTGCATGGCCACCAGGGAGTTGAGTTCGCGGCGGAGTTCGGAGAGGCGGTCGGAGGTGGCGGCGCGTTCGGCGGCGGCCTCGACGGCGGGTCCGGCCGGGGCCGCCGCGGCGGCGCTGCGTTCCTTGAGCTGGCGGGACTGGCGTTCGCGCAGCAGGGCGCGCATCTGGTCGGCGTCGAGCAGGCCGGGAATGCCGAGGTAGTCGGCCTCCTCGTCGCTGCCGGAGAAGGTGGCGGTGCCGAAGGAGTCGCCGTCGTAGATGACCTGGTCGAGTTCGGCGTCGGCGGCGAGGGCGACGAACTTCTTCTCCTCCTCGCCGGGCTCGTCCTTCTGCCGGTTGGCGTCGATGAGCAGTTCGTCCTCGAGCGCGTTGGCCTCGCGGTGCGGTTTGCCGATGACGTGGTCGCGCTGCAACTCCAGCTGGGCGGCCAGGTCGAGCAGCACCGGCACCGAGGGCAGGAAGACGCTCGCGGTCTCACCGGGCTTGCGCGCACGCACGAATCGGCCGATGGCCTGGGCGAAGTACAGCGGCGTGGACGCGCTGGTGGCGTACACGCCGACGGCCAGGCGCGGCACATCGACGCCCTCGGACACCATGCGGACCGCGACCATCCACGGGTCGGTGTTCTCACTGAACTGGCCGATGCGGTCGGAGGAGTCCGGGTCGTCGGAGAGCACGATGGTCGGCTTGGTGCCCGAAATGTGTTCCAGCAGTTCGGCGTAGTCGCGCGCCTTGTCCTGGTCGGTGGCGATGACCAGCCCGCCCGCGTCGGGCATGCCGGTGGCGCGCAGCTGACGCAGGCGGGTGTCGGCCGCCTGCAGCACCTTCGACATCCAGTCACCGGCCGGATCGAGGGCCGTACGCCAGGCCCGGGCGGTCTGTTCCGCGTTGAGGGGTTCACCGAGGCGGGCCGAGTACTCCTCGCCCGCGCTGTCGCGCCAGTGCGCCTCGCCGGAGTAGGCGAGGAACACCACGGGTCTGACCACGCCGTCGGCGAGCGCCTCGGAGTAGCCGTAGGTGTGGTCGGCGCGCGACTTCTCGAAGCCGGACTCGTCGACCTCGTAGGTGATGAACGGGATCTTCGAATCGTCGCTGCGGAACGGGGTTCCGGTCAGATGCAGGCGGCGGGTGGCGTCGCTGAACGCCTCCTCGACGGCCTCGCCCCAGCTCTTGGCGTCACCGGCGTGATGGATCTCGTCCATGATCACCAGCGTCTTGCGGTTCTCGGTGCGCACCCGGTGCTTGAACGGGTGCGAGGCGATCTGCGCGTAGGTCACCACCACGCCGTGGTAGTCCGAGGAGGTGGAGCCGGTCGAGTTGGAGAAGTTCGAATCCAGCTGAATCCCATTGCGCGCGGCCGAGGCCGCCCACTGGTGCTTGAGGTGCTCGGTGGGCGCGACGACCGTCACCTGATCGACGGTGCGGTCGTTGAGCAGTTCGGCGGCGACCCGCAGCGCGAAGGTGGTCTTACCCGCGCCGGGGGTGGCCACGGCCAGGAAGTCGCGTGGCTTGGTCGTCAAATACTTCGTCAGAGCCCTGCGCTGCCATGCACGTAACGAACCGCCACCACCCGAAGTCACTCGGAAGAGATTAGCTTTCGCCACCGACTGCTTTCCAATCCGACACAGCACCTTCGAGTGCCGCACGACACATTGCGGGTCCGCTCCCATTCGAACCGCTGGTAGGCGATGCTTAGGCCACGATGAACGCGCACGACGATTCTCCGCAACACGCCGACGCGCCCGCCCCGGGATCGTCCGTCGTGCTCGCCGCCACCCGCTGGGGCCGCATCCGCCAGCTCGTCGTGCACGTCGCGGTGAAGGCCTGGGACGATTCGATCTTCAACAAGTCGGCCTCGGCCGCGTTCTGGCAGACCTTGTCGCTGGCCCCGCTGCTGCTGGGGCTGCTGGGCAGCCTCGGGTACGTGGGCCACTGGTTCGGGCCCAATACGGTGAGCGTCGTGCAGGCGAAGATTCTGAGCTTCGCCCGGAAGGCGTTCAGCCCCAACGTGGTCGATACGCTGGTCCAGCCGACCGTCAACGACGTCCTGCAACGCGGGCACGGCGGGGTGGTGTCGGTCGGTTTCGTGCTGTCGCTGTGGGCCGGTTCGTCGGCCATGGCGACCTTCGTGGACGCCATCACCGCCGCCCACGGCCAGGCCACCGCCCGCCACCCGGTCTGGCAGCGTATCTTCGCGCTGCTGCTGTATGTGGCGTTCCTGATCATCGCCGTCCTGGTGCTGCCGCTGATCGCCCTGGGCCCCACCCTCATCGGCCGCGTCCTGCCCCACGCCTGGCGCGAACCCGGCCTGCGCCTGATCGACGCCTTCTACTATCCGGGCACGGGTCTGCTGCTGATCGTCGGCCTGACCTTCCTCTACAAGACGGCCCTGCACCGCACCCTCCCGTGGCATCGACTCTTCGGCGGCGCGCTCGTGGCGGGCGTCTTCTTCATGGCCGCCAGCGAAGGCCTGCGCCGCTACCTCGCCTGGGTCACCAAGACCGGCATCTCCTACGGCGCGCTGGCCACCCCCATCGCCTTCTTGCTCTTCACCTTCTTCCTCGGCTTCGCCATCATCCTCGGCGCGGAGTTCAATGCCAGCGTCCAAGAGTTCTGGCCCGCCCGAGCCACCCGACTCTCCCAGCTGCGCCACTGGTGGCGTGCTCGCAGACTCCGCCGGGTGGCCGCGCCCGCCCCGGATCCGGCGGAGCCGCCCGCGCCTCCCCCACCGACGACAATCACCACCCGTCCGCAGTCCACGTGACCGACGGTCAGGAGTTGCGGACCGCGGTGACCGCCTTGCGGGCGGCGACCTGGACCGGATCCCAGACCGGAGAGAAGGGCGGGGCGTAGCCGAGGTCGAGGCCGACGATCTGGTCGACGGTCAGGCGGGCGGTGAGGGCCACGGCGGCGATGTCGATGCGCTTGCCCGCACCCTCGCGGCCGACGATCTGGACGCCGAGCAGGCGGCCGGTGCGGCGTTCGGCGAGCATTTTCACCGTCATCGGCGCGGTGCCGGGGAAATAGCCGGAGCGGCTGGTGGATTCGATGGTGACGGTGACGAATTGCAGACCGGCCGCCCGCGCGTCGCGTTCCCGCAGGCCGGTGCGGGCGACCTCGAGATCGCAGACCTTGCTGACCGCGGTGCCCACCACGCCGGGGAAGGTGGCATAGTCGCCGCCGACGCCGGAACCGATGATCTGGCCGTGCTTGTTGGCGTGCGTGCCCAGCGGAATGTGACGCTCGGAGCCGGAGACGAGGTCGAGCACCTCCACGCAATCGCCTCCGGCCCAGATGTTCTCGTGCCCGCGCACCCGCATGGCCAGATCGGTGAGCAGGCCCCCGGACTCACCCAGTGGCAGTCCGGCCGCGCGGGCCAGGTCGGTGGCGGGGCGCACGCCGATGCCGAGAATCACTACGTCGGCGGGGTATTCGGCCTCGGCGGTGGTGACGGCGGTGACGCGCCCGCGTTCGTCGGTGCGCACGGCCGTCAGCTCGGCATTGCCGATGACCTGAATCCCCATGCCCTGCATGGCCTTGCGGACGAGCACACCCATGTCCGGGTCGAGGGTGGACATGGGCTCCGTCCCGCGGTTGATCATGGTGACCTGGAATCCGCGCTGGATCAACGCCTCCGCCATCTCCACGCCGATGTATCCCGCGCCGACGATCACCGCGCGCCGTCCCGGGCTCGCCTCGAGGGTGCCGATGAGGGCCTGGCCGTCGTCGAGGGTCTGCACCCCGTGCACGCCCGCCGCGTCGATGCCGGGCAGGGCGGGCCGAATGGGTGTCGCGCCGGTGGCGATCACGAGTTTGTCGTAGCCGGTCCAGGTTTCGCGACCGGTGTCGAGCTCGCGGGAGCGCACCCGCTGTCCGTCGAGGTCGATCTCCACGGCCTCGTTGCGCAGGCGCAGATCGATTTCCCGCGCGCGGTGTTCGGCCGGCGTGCGCGCGATGAGGGCATCGGGCCCGTCGACCGCGCCGCCCACCCAGTACGGAATGCCGCACGCCGAGTACGAGGTGAAGTGGCCCCGCTCGAACACCACGAGCTCGAGTTCCGCCGCGCTCTTCAACCTGCGTGCCTGCGAGGCCGCCGCCATTCCCGCCGCATCCCCGCCGATGATCACCGCGCGCTCACTCATGCCTCGACGGTAGTCGGTGACCCGGGCGTAACCCCTTCTGCCGCCTGACAATGTCTCGCGGCCACCTCCCCGCGCCGCCGGGAAACGCCGAGCCGACCTCGGGTCGCGAAGGGAACGACGGCATCGTCCGGTTACGAGGCTAGATTCGCCGTTGACCGGATTCTGTCCCTGCTGCCGGGAGGAGTGCCGCGTGGTTCCGCGTGTGCTTCGGTCGGGCGTGGCACTCGCCATGGTCGCCGGATGCGCCTCGTTGGCCGCGCCGAGCCCGCACGCGCAGGCGACGCCGTTCACCGAGGGCGGATTCTTCCTGGCCCGCGGTATCGAAAACGCCGGTGCCATCATCGCTTTGAGCGCCGGGCACTTCGTCGAGGACGAAACCTCGCACCTGATCGCGGTGGTGGACGCGACCGGCAGCGCGCTCGAGTGGCTGCCGGAGACCCTGCAAGTCGACGGCGCGATCCGACACCTCCGGTTCACCATCGAATCCGGTGGCCGCGGCCTGTCGGTCTGGGTCGAGGGCGGTCTGCGCGAGGGCGCGAAGGTGCTGGCGGACAACAGCCGACTGGGCGGCGTCCTGGCCGACGCGTGCGTGGCGAAGGGCCTGCCCGCGGCCGTCATGCCCGGCCTGGTCGGGGCCTTGACCGGTGCGCTCACCGGCGTCCTCGGCGGTCCGGTGGGAATCGTCACCGGAGCCGCGGCGGGCGGCCTGTCCGGTGCGTGGTCGGGATTCGTCAAGGGCTGCACCACGGGCGTCCAGGAGGTCCTCACCGCACCCACCCAAATCACCGCCGCCACCCCGGCCGAGACGAATCACCGTCTGCGCCAGGTGAACCCGACCTGATCCATCCGCTCGATCGGGCCGAGTACTGCCCGGGGAGGGGCCGATTTCAGCGTTTGAATCCGACGCCACCCAGGATGCAACGCCGCACGGCGCTCAAGGGCGCGAGGCGGGGGCCCTCGGGCCACCAGTCGTCGCACAGCACCAGGCCCGGTTCGATCATGTCCAAATCGCCGAAAAGGGCTTGGATCTGGGCGCGGGTGCGGAACCGTCCCGAACCCATGGGGCTGTGGACGAACTTCTCCTCCATCTTGCGGGCCAGCTCGCTGTACTCGGCGACCTCCGGATCGTAGAAGTGCGCGATGGCCACATAGGAACCCGAGGGCAGCGCGTCGATGTAGGTGGCCATGATGGCGGACACGTCATCGGGTGAGTAATGGTGCAGCGTCCCGATCTGGAACAGCGCCAGCGGCCGGGAGAAGTCGAGTTCCTCGCGAACCTCCGGGTTCTTCAACACCTCCAGAGGCCGGAAGATGTCGGCGGCCACGATGGTGGTGTGCGGACTGCCGACCAGCAGCGCCCGAGCATGCGCCAGCACCATGGGATCGTTGTCCACATAGACCACCGTCGAGTCCGGGTTGACGCGCTGCACCACCTGATGGGTGTTCTCGGCGGTCGGCAGACCCGATCCGAGATCCAGGAACTGGTCGATGCCCGCCTGCTTGACCAGGAACCGGCACACCCGGATCAGGAAATCGCGGTTGGCCCATGCCAATTCGGCGACGCCCGGGGCCACCGTCCGCACCTGGTCCAACACTCGACGATCGACCTCGAAGTTGTCCTTGCCGTTCAACGCCGCGTCGTAGACGCGAGCGATACTGGCGCGGGTGGTGTCGACCCCCACCGGTACCGCGCTCGGATAACCCTGGTCCGACTCCGACATCCCAACTCCCGTGACACGTCCGACACCGATCACAGCAAGTCTCGCGCATTCCAGGCGAATCCGGGCCGAATCGATTCGAGGCGCTGTCCGGTTGGCCGATCGCGGTCAGGCGGTGCGGGCCGGGTAGGTGGCGTCGATCCAGTCGGCGAAGGTCGGTCCGGCGAGGTGGGCGTGGGGGCTGGGCAGGAGGCCGCCGTTCTCGTTCAGAGGCGTGTCCGGATTGGCCGGGTCGCTGACCTCCTCGATGCGGACGTCGAGTCCGAGGCGGTCGGCAACCAGGGCGGCGGCATCGGCGAGGCGTTCCTCGCGCGGTCCAGCCACCTCCGGAAAGGGCAGGGCCGCAGTGGCATTCGGGTCGAAGGCCACGCGCACCAACTCCTCGGCGACGGTGCGCGCGGCGACCAGCTGGGTGCGCATGCGCGGCAGATAGGCGACCTCACCGCGAGTACCCCATCGCAACAACAGCTCGACGAACTCGTCGAACTGCGCGGCCCGCAGAATCGCCACGGGCACCGGACCCGCGAGCACCTCCTGCTCGTGAATCTGTTTCGCGCGGTTGTATCCGGCTGCGGCAGCCTGGATTCCAATGATCGACACCACCACCAGCCGTCGCACACCGGCCGCGTGCCCGGCGGCGTGCAGGTTGCGGGCCGAGGCGGTGAAGAACTCGATCGCCTCGGCCTCATCGGGCGAGGGCGTGCTGGCGGCGTCGATGACCATCTCGACACCGCGCAGGGCCTGCGCCAACCCTTCCCCGGTCACGATGTCCACGCCCTGAGCGCGGGAGATCTCCACGACCTCATGCCCTTGTTCCCGCAGGACCTCGACCACGTGGCTACCCAACCGCCCGGTGGCACCTGCGACGGCGACTCGTGTGCTCATTGCTGTTGTCTCTCTTCTCATTCGGCTTCATCGGGACGCTGTCCGTCCCGTCAGAAAGAGCCTGTCAGCCAGCGAACAGCCCCGGAAGTTCACGCAACACACATCGCGCACGCAGATGCCACGGCTTCGCATGTGCAGATTGCACATCCATCGGGAGGCGAGGACTCTTGACTTAATGACTGCACGGTCATTAGCGTGGATGGGGTGGTCGATGAGGCATTGAAATCGTCAATTCACTTGGGGCGCATCGGTATCCTGTTGCGGATCTACCTCGTTGTGGCTGTCGCGACGCTGGGCGTCCTCGCCGCACTGTCGGCGTTCGCGCCGCACCAGGCGCCGCGCGACGCGTGGGTGCACGCGGTGATCGTCGCCGCGTTCGCGATCGTGCTGCCCTTGCGTTTGCGTTCGGCTCGCCGAGGCAGCGTCCGCGGACTGCGCGCCGTCGGGCTGATCGCCGCGGTCCTGCTCATGGTCAATGTCGTCGAAGCCATGCTCCCGGATTTCGTGCCGGTGTGGATGCGGGTGGAGATGATCGGTATCGCGGTGCTGATGGCCTTGGTCATCGCGCTCGTGGTCCGGGAGCGCCTGTGAGCGGCGCACCGCGAATTCGCCAGCGGCTCAGCGCCGAGACTCGTCGCGAACAGTTGGAAGTCGCCACCATCGCGATCATCGGAGGTGACGGGCTCGCCGCGGCCACCGCCGAGGCCGTCGCCCGGGCCGCGGACGTCTCGAAAGGTCTGCTGTGGCGGTACTACACCGACCTCGACGACCTGATCCTGCACGCGGGGCGTCGAGCGTTGACCATCCTGGAGGCGGCCGTGGCATTCGATATCGATCTCGACGCACACGCCGCCGACCTGTTGCGGGCGGCCATCCGCCGAGCCGCGGTATTGCCGTCGACGCACGGCAATGAATTACGCGCCGCGCGTCAGATCGCACACCGGTTGCAGGCACCCGGATCCGAAATCGGCTCGGCCGCCCACGAATACAAGCATTTGTACACACGGCAGGCCGCGCTGATCCAGCACGGTCAACAGCACGGGCAGATCCGTGCCGACCTCGACCCCCACCTACTCGCGGTCACCTACCAGGGAATAGTCGACACCATGCTCGAGCACCTCGACGCCAACCCGGACATCGACCCGCTCGCCTACGCCGATCATGTCGCCGAGGTCCTCCTGGGCGGTATCGCCGCCGCACCCTCCTCGCCGAAATAGCACGGATTACACCGACGGTCGATCGAGCGCCTCGCGCAGCGCGCGGAATTCCGAGGCGAGAGAGTCGGGTGTGTAGTGGGCGTTGAGACCGCTCGGGTTGGGGAGGACCCAGACCTCGGTGTCGCCTATCGACTCGGACTGGGGGCCGATCGTGGTGCGCGGGCGACCGAAAGCCGTGCGGTAGGCACCGATTCCGAGCACCGCCAGAACTCGCGGCCGATATCGCTCGACCCGTTCGACCAGGGCGCGCCCACCGGCACGCAGTTCCTCGGCGGTCAGTTCGTCGGCCTTGGCGGTCGTGCGGGCGGCCACATTCGTAATCCCCAACCCCAGCCCCAGCAACTCCCGCTGTTCATCGGGCAGCAGTTGACGCGGCGTGAAGCCGGACCGATGCAGCGCGGGCCAGAACCGGTTCCCCGGACGAGCGAAGTGATACCCGGTAGCCCCCGACCACAGACCCGGATTGATCCCGCAGAACAGCACCCGCAACCCGGGCCCGATCAAATCGGGAATCGTCTTGTCCCGCGCCGCGGCCAAATCCGCGGCCGACGGCCGAGTCAACGAACCAGTACCCATCCCCACAGTCTGCCGGTTGCCGCCATCCCGCGCCCACGCCCCCACCGCGGCGCTGCACGATAGTTCGGCGTTGGAGTGGGCAGTCTATCGACGGAAGGCACGATGGCGGGCGGGTCTTCGAAAGGAGAAGACGCTATGAACCAACGGCTTTCGACGGTCGATGCCCAGTGGTCGGATTGGATGCGAGAGAAGGACAGCCTGTGGAAGTGCCCGACCGACCGGGTGCTCATAGGGCGCGAGCATCGAGGGGACGAGAACGGGAAGACTAGATATCGGTATGCCCGGCTGGTGCTGGGTGAGGGGAAGGACGCGGTCACCGCCACGGTGATCCCGGGCGAATGGAGCAGCCCGATCCGTGAGTCCGGCAGCAGATTCGTCGCCGAGGACGATCACGTGTTGATCGGACGCGAGCACCAGGGTGACGAATCCGGGGTGACCAGGTATCTCGTCGGCACCGTCGCCGTCAACGATCAGATGGTGTCGTTCACCGACACCGGCTGGTCGGAATCAATGTCCGAGTCGGAGAGCCAACTCGTCGCCCGAGACGGCGAGGTCATGATCGGCCGAGCCCACTCCGGCGACGAAAACGGTGCCACGCAGCACCAGAACGCGGCACCGCACCTCCCGGACTGACCCACCGGCCGACAGCAGAGGAACACTAGTCGCGGTGTGATCGGACCGGCCCGCTCCCAGCTAGTCCTACTTCATCATGTCCCGCTCGGTGCACCACGAAAAATAAAGGCGCAGATCATACGCGGAACAGGCAGCGCCTCTGCTCCTGCCGAAACGTCTTGCATTGCAGGAGTTTCGGAAGCCGTTCATTTCTCGACGGTGACTGGCTGGGGAGTGGTGTTGTCGGACCAGCTGATTCGGTGGTCGAACATCCAGTTCAGTGAGCCGATGCCCTGTTTGGCTGCGCGCTTGAGGAAGAACGGGGTCAGCAACCGGACGAGGACGCGAGCCAGGCCGTGCTGGGCCTTGTCGCCGCTGGTCTCCGCGCCGTGCGCGACCACACGCTCGACGCGATCGCGACGGCGGCGCTCGAATTCGGCCAGCGCCGAGGCAGTATCGGGCAGATCGCGCAGGCACAGGGCGAGGGTGACCGCGTCCTCGACCGCCATGGAGACGCCCTGACCCGAGGACGAGGCGACCGCGTGCGCGGCATCGCCCACGATCACCATGGTGTCGTTGTGCCAGGTGGAGACCGACGGCATGTCGTACTGGTTGAAGCCGGGCACGAAGGTGGCGTCGGGGGTAGCAGCCACGATGCGGGCCGCGGGGCCACGGTCGGCCTCCAAGAGCCTCACCAGTCGTTCGCGCCACTGCGCGGGTGTGGTCTCGGCGAGGGTCTGCTTCGAAAGTTCCTGCGCGCCGGGCATGTTGGCGAACCACCAGATCTCGCCGTCCGGGGCGACCAGGTAGCCGAAGAACGCCTTCTTGCCGAAGATCATGCCGTAGGCGCCGGGACGGACTCCGAGCTCTGCCCGCAGACCCGGATCGGTGACGAAGCCACCCAGCCCGTAGATGCCCAGGTAGTGCGCCTTCGGCGCGTTCGGGTCGAGGATTTCGCGAGTGCGGGAATGGATTCCGTCCGCGCCGACGAGCAGGTCCGCTTCGGCTCGGGTGCCGTCGGCGAACATCGCGACCACGCCGCCATCCGCCGTCTCCTGCGCATCGACCAGACGCTTGCCGAATTCGTAGCGGATCCCGCGGCGCACCGCTTCGGCATTGAGCGCCCGGTACAGATCGCGCCGCTTGACGCTGTGGGTCACGGTGCCGTCGGGCAGCGTGCCGCCGATCGGCAGATCGGTGATGAGCTTGTCGCCGCTGGTGTAGAACGACAGCGTGTCGGTGGCGTGGCCGGTGTTCATGACGACGTGGTGGGCATCGATCTCGGCCAGCGCCGCGAGCCCGTTGACCGCGACCGTGAGGTAGGCGCCGATCTGCTCGGCGGCCGCGTCCCGGTATGCCTCGTAGACGACCGGCTCCCAACCCGCCTTCTGCAATGCCATGGCGGTGACGGGACCGGCGATGCCGCCGCCGATGACCAGTGCCTTCTTCATCGCTGTGCCTCTTCCTGAAGTACCTTGATCGTGCTGTATCTTGATTATCAAGACATATGTAGTTTGACGATCAAGAGGTTTGAATGTCAAGAGAAAATTTGGATGAGCTGCGAGCCCGGGTCGGACGGGAGTCCCAGGCGCTGCAGGCGGCCGTCGACGACGTCGATCGAGCCGCCGCCACCGCACTCGGGGTCAACCGCACCGACCTGCGCTGCCTGGAAGTCCTGATCCGCGGCGAGTCCACCCCCGGCGCGCTCGCCGCCGAACTCGGCCTGACCAGCGGCAGCGTCACCACCATGCTCGACCGCCTGGCCAAGCTCGGCCACGTCACCCGCGAACCGGAACCGGGTGACCGCCGCAAGGTCCTGATCCGCATAACCCCGGAGACCAAGGCCGAGGCCTGGAAGATCTACGGCCCGATCGCCGAGGAGGGCGCGGCCGAGATGGCCGCCTACACCGGCGACCAGTTGCACACCATCCTGGACTTCCTCACCCGAAGCCGCGCCCTGCAGCAGCGCCACCGCGACCGAATCTCCGCCCTGCCCAAGACGATTCGAAGCGCAAACGCCTGACGGAGCCAGTTCACGTCACCTGGAGGTCATTCCACGCCAAGCGATCACACAACGACGAAAGCGATTTCCAAGAAACCAAGCCATCCCTTTGGCTAAGCCGGATCGTCTACCAACCCTGGCCTTCTCGCACTGTCTTGCCGCAATCCGGTCGTCGTGAACCAGGCCGCGGACCCGGCCTGCGAACGCACCGATCTGCCGAATTCTGGACGGTGGGCCTATTCGTGCACAGATCGCTATTGGAAGGCAGTTTTCTGCCAATTCAGCGGCCATAGTGCGGGTTTTGGCCCATGATCAACTTCAGGCTCATCCCTCGCGGGCAGGTCGAAAAGGCCTGCCTCGCACTGGGTTGGACGGTCGATGGTGGCGGCACCAAACTCGCGGGTACCCCGTGCGGCGGTTCGATCTACGACGATGATGATCCGTATCTACGAACGCTCGCACACCTACGAGAAGAAATAGCAACTGCTCAATTTCAGTGTTCTTGCCGTCGTGTAGGTGCCAGATTGCCGGTGAATTTCAGCATGGTGGTGCGGGGTGAAGTGTGAGAGGGTGCAGGCCCTCGTCGAGTATGAGACGGACTCAACCGGGGTGGCCCCCGTGTTCGACACCGTCATCGAGTTCAGTGACGGGACGCGTCTGTTGACCGGGTACTGGCGGTTGACGAAAAGGACAGACCGGTGCCATCGCCATCACCGCGAGGAACACTGGAACTGCTGAACCCGTTCAAAGTGGCACCAAAGTGGCACACCGGGGCCTAGTTCAGCAGTTCACAACCCGCTGACCTGCGGAAACGGTCAATCCTTCTTCATCATGTCGTAGATGCGCTTGCAGTCCGGGCAGACCGGGGAGCCCGGCTTGGGGGAACGGGTGACCGGGAAGACCTCACCGCAGAGGGCGACCACGTGGGTGCCCATGACGGCGGACTCGGCGATCCGGTCCTTCTTCACGTAGTGGAAGACCTTGGGAGTGTCGTTGTCGGTCGATTCGTCGACGGTCTCGTCCGGACGGACCAGGGTGTCTGCGCTCACCCGTCCATGATGCCAGGACCGGGCCGGGCGGTCAGAACAAGGCCCGGAGCGGGCGGCGTGTGCATCCGACGCGCTGTAGTGGAAGACTCGGGAGCATGCAGCGTGACGGCGAATCCCCAGCCGACGGCACCAGCGGCGAGGATCGCCCCGACGTCGAATTCCTTCCCGCCGGATCGATCCCCATGCCGCCGCGCCCCTCGCAGGGCTACTTCCCGGGCGAACAGAAGCAGCATCCGGCGCTCATCACCGAGGCGCAGCTCTCGCTCGAACAGCAGCATCGCAATCGGGTGCGGCGCTATATCGCGATCATGTCGTTCCGCATTCCGTGCCTGGTCGGCGCGGCCGTGGCCTACAGCGTGTGGCACAGCTGGTGGCTGTCGCTGCTGATCATCGGCGTCTCGATTCCGCTGCCGTGGATCGCGGTGCTCATCGCCAATGACCGCCCGCCCCGCAGCAAGGACGAGCCCAGTCGCTGGGACGGGCGAGGCAATCAGACGGCGCTGGAATCACGGCCGCACAAGGCCATCGACGGATAAACCAACTCTCGGACTCTCAGGGGTTCCCCCTGAAACCCCCAAACGAGTTACGCGAGGCCAGCGGCGACCTGCACGCGCGGTCTGCGGATGCTCGCTGAGAAGAGAGCCGCGAGGCCGCACAGGCCGCCTGCGATGAACCACGCCATCGTGTAGCTGCCCTGCGCGTCGCGGATGACGCCCGCGCCGAAGGCGGCCAGGGCGGCGCCGATCTGGTGGGAGGCGAAGACCCAGCCGAAGGCGACCGGTCCGTCCGCACCGAAGTTCTCCCGGCACAGCGCGACCGTGGGCGGGACGGTGGCGATCCAGTCCAGGCCGTAGAAGATGATGAACGCCCACATGCTGGGGTGCACTTCCGGGCCGAACAGGATGGGCAGGTACAGCAGTGAGGTGCCGCGCAGGGTGTAGTACACGACCAGCAGGTAGCGGGAGTCGAAGCGGTCGGTGAGCCAGCCCGAGGCGATGGTGCCCAGGACATCGAAAAGACCGGTGACCGCGAGCAATCCGGCCGCGGTGGTCGCGGGCATGCCGTGATCGTGGGCGGCGCTCACGAAATGCGTGCCGATCAGGCCGTTGGTGGACGCGCCGCAAATGGCGAAACCGCCTGCCAGCAGCCAGAACACGGGCTTGCGGGCGACCTTCGCCAACACCGTGACGGCGCGGGCCGCACCGCCGGGGGCCGAGGTGCGCACGCCCACCTCGCTGCCGGGCTCGGCGCCGTAGGCGAGGACCCCGGCGTCACTGGGAAAGTCGCGCAGGAACAGCAGTACGAGCGGCACGACGGCCAACGCCAGCAGCGACACCACCAAAGACGGTGTGCGCCAGCCGTGATCGCGGGCCAGGCTCGCGATGAGCGGCAGGAACACCAACTGCCCGGCCGCACCCGCGGCGGTCAGAACCCCGGTGACCAATCCCCGGTTCTTCACGAACCAGCGCCCGGTAATGGTGGCCACGAAGGACATGGACATCGACCCCACGCCGACCCCGACCAGCACACCCCAGGTGGCGATGAGCTGCCAGGACTCGGTCATGAACAAGGTCAGCCCGCTGCCCGCCGCGATCAGCACCAGCGCGCACGCCACCACCCGCCGAACCCCGAACCGATCCATCAGCGCCGCCGCGAACGGCGAAATCAGCCCGTACAGCACCACATTCACCGACACGGCCGCCCCGATGGTCCCGTGCGACCATCCGAACTCGTCGTGCAGCGGATCCATGAGCACACCCGGCACCGACCGGAACCCGGCCGCGCCGATGAGCGCCACGAAACTCACCGCCGCCACGATCCAGGCGGGATGCAGGCCCGGACGTGCGGGCGGGTGCGCCGAGTCGGCCCGACCGGCCGCGTTCACCGGCGGCTCCAGCAGGTCCGACGTGGCGGCGGGCACTGTGCCTCCCGCCGAGGTGGGCGCGGTGTCCATCGCGGTCGATGACGCGGCCAATGGCGTTGCGCCGTCGGCTGATTCCCGGTCGAGATCGTCGGTCAGTTCGCTCACCGGTCGAGCGTGGCCGAAAATCCCTTTCGGAACGAGTGGCCTGAATGCCACAATGCGTCAAGATCCAGCCACCGCCGGAGGGAGCAGCATGCCCGGCCCACCACCCCAACCGACGAACACGCCGACACCGCATCTCGTGGCCGTCCTCGTGGTGGAGCCCACCGTGGGGTTCGATATGGCGATTCCACCCGTCGTGTTGGGGGCCGCCACCGATGAGGATGAGAATCCGCTCTACGAGGTCCACACCTGCGGGGTCTCCACGGGCGGAGTCGCCGCCACCACCGGGTACACCGTCATTCCCGAATACGGTCCGGAGTTGCTGGCGCGCGCCGACACCGTGATCGTGCCCGGCACCCGCATCCCTGGGCCGCGCCAGAACGGCCGGCTGCCACCCGATCTCGCCGCCGCGCTGGCCACCATTCGCCCCGACGCCCGCATCGTCTCCATCTGCACCGGCGCGTTCGTGCTGGGCGCGGCCGGGATTCTCGACGGCCGCCGCGCGACCACGCACTGGCAGTTCGCCGATCGATTCCGAGCGCTGTATCCGAACGTCCTGCTGGACGAGAACCAGCTGTTCATCGTGGATGGAAACGTCTGGTCCTCGGCGGGTCTGGCGGCCGGAATCGACCTGTGCCTGCACCTGATTCGCACCGATCACGGCAGCGCGGTCGCCAATGGCGCGGCCCGCTACTGCGTGGTGCCGCCGTGGCGCGAGGGCGGGCAGTCGCAGTTCATCGAGCGGCAGGTGCCCGAGGCGGGCAGCGACGGCACCGCGCCGACACGCCGGTGGGCGCTGCACCATCTGGATCGGGACCTGGACCTGAACTCCCTTGCCGCGCACGCTCATATGAGCGTGCGCACCTTCACCCGCCGGTTCAAGGCCGAGACCGGTATGGCGCCGGGCGCCTGGATTCTGCAGCAGCGCGTCCGGCACGCCCGGCATCTGCTGGAGACCACGGACCTACCGATCGACGAGGTGGCGCGCAGCGCCGGACTGGGCACCTCCGCCTCCCTGCGCCACCACATGCGCCTGGAACTGGGCGTGCCCCCGCTGGCCTACCGCAAGACCTTCCGCAAACGCGAAACCTTGGAGAAAGCATGACAATTCGTTGGGTGTGGGCCTTCCTGGACCGTCCCGCCGCACAATTCGACACCGCCGCCGAATTCTGGACCACCGTCACCGCCACCACCCTGTCGCCGACCCGCGGCGACCACGACGAATTCGTCACGCTGCTCCCGAAATCCGGCGCGCCGACCCTCAAAATGCAGCGCATCGACGGCCCGGCACGCATCCACCTGGACCTGGACGTCGACGACGTCTCCGCCGCCACCGACCGCGCGGTCCAACTGGGAGCCACCTTGGCCGAGGACAATATCCTCACCGAACGCATCGGCTACGCCGTCCTGCACTCCCCCGCCGGAATGCCGTTCTGCATCACCCCTTTTCACGACGACGCAGGCCCCCTCACCCCGACGGTCGAGGGTCCGTCCGGCGACCTCAGCCGCCTGGACCAAATCTGCCTCGACATCGGAAACACCGACTACGACATCGAATCCCGCTTCTGGACCGACCTCACCGGCTGGGCGTGGCGTCCCAGCACCTTGCCGGAATTCGCCCGCCTCTCCGCCCGCCCCGACATCCCCGTCGACTTCCTCATGCAGCGCCTCGGCGAATCCCGCCCCACCACCGCCCATCCCGACCTGGCCTGCACCGACATCGAAGCCACCGCCACCTGGCACGAATCCCTCGGCGCCCACCGCACCTCCCGAGGCAAACACTGGATAGTCATGTCCGACCCCACCGGCCACCCCTACTGCCTCACCAGCCGCAAACCGGCCTGACACAGCACCCGTGTTGACATGGTCTCACTGAGACCATAGTCTCGATCTCATTGAAACCATCTCAATGAGACTATTGGAGTACCCGATGTCGACCTCGACCCTCGAAGCCGCCAACAAGGACGCCATCCGCCACTTCCTGAAGGTGGGTGACGTCGAAACCCGTGACCTCCAAGCGATCTGGGATTGCTTCACCCCCAATTGCGACTTCCCGACCCTCGCCGAACGCACCGGCAAGGAAACGTTCACCGTCGACGACTACAAGCTCTTCCTCCTGACCTACTTCGAGGCCCTCCCCGACGCCACCTTCACCCCGGAAGAGCTTGTCGCCGAAGGCGATCGAGTATGGGTCCGCATCACCATCCGCGGCACCCACTCGGCCCCACTGCGCGGCATCCCCGCCACCGGCCGCCCGGTCGAATACACCCAACTCGGCATGTACACCCTCCGAGACGGCAAAATCGCCTCCGCCCGAGCAGTTTTCGACGACATCACCCTGCTCCGCCAAATCGGCGTCGAAATCTGATCCGGAGGAACCGACAATCCAAACTGTCTTGACAAAAATTTTTGTCGGTGAGACCGTGGGTGGGTGCTCGATGTTGCTGTGATCGCGGATCCTGCTGCGGCCTCGTCATCCTTGGACCCGATTCGGTCCCGGATTTTGGCCGCGCTGGCCGAGCCTGGGTCGGCGGCCATGTTGGCTGTTCGGCTTGGGTTGCCTCGGCAGAAGGTGAACTATCACCTTCGGGAGTTGGAGCGGTTCGGGCTGGTGGAGCTCGATTCCGAGCGGCGTAAGGGCAATGTCACCGAGCGGGTGTATCGGGCTTGCGCCGCCTCCTATGTGATTTCGCCCGGTGCGCTGGGGGCGATCAGTCCGGATCCGTCGCGCGCACCGGATCAATTGTCTGCCCGGTGGTTGCTGGCGCTGGGGTCGCGGCTCGTGCAGGAGGTGGCCGAACTGCTCGGCGGGGCCAGCCGGGCCAAGCGTCGGGTCGCCACCTTCGGGATCGACGCAGAAGTGCGGTTCGCCTCGGCGGCGGATCGGGCGGCGTTCGCCCAGGAGCTGTCCCAGGCCGTGGCGGCGCTGGTCGGCCGCTACCACGACGAATCCGCCGCGGGCGGGCGCACCCACCGCGTGGTGGTCGGCATGCACCAGATCCCGACTGTCGCCCCGGGCGCCGAAAACGAAGCAGGACAGGAGAATCGCCCATGACCAACCCGTTCGAGATCGAGTTGGAGATCAGCCTCGACGCGACACCGGATCAGGTGTGGGAAGCGATCGCGACCGGACCCGGAATCGACTCGTGGTTCATGGGGCGCAACGAAGTCCAGGCGCACGAGGGCGGGATCGCCGCCATGGAGACCGGCGGCCGACGCGAGGAAGCGACCATTACCGCCTACGAACCGGGCAAGCGATTCGCCACCCGTACCGACACCGACGCGGACGGGCGATTCATGGCCTTCGAGTACCTGATCGAAGGACGCGAGGGCGGCAGCACGGTGCTGCGGGTCGTGCACAGCGGCATGCTCGGCGACGACTGGCAGGACGAATACGACGCCCTGCGCCGCGGCTGGCCGTTCCATCTGCACACCCTGAGCGAATACCTCACCCATTTCCCCGGCCGCACCGGCACTCCGGTGTTCGCCGTGGCCAATGGATCGTCCGGACAACAGGTTCGGGCGGCGCTCGCCGAGGCCCTTACCCTGCCCACTCCCCTGGTGCCGGGGGCATCGGTGCACGCCCGGCCGACGGGCCTGCCGCCGCTGGACGGCGAGATCGTGTGGGCCGATGACGAACGCTTCGAGATCCGAACCAGCGACGGCCTTTTCAGCTTCCATCACGCGCCCACCGGGCTGACGGTGATGTTCCACCACTTGTTCGGCACCCCCGAGGGCGACACCGAAAGCGCTTGGCAGCGTTGGCTCACCGCCACCGTCGCCTGACCGCCACACTCACACAAGGAGATCCCCATGCGCACACTCATCAGCTCGGCCTTCATCTCACTCGACGGCGTGGTCGAAGGCCCCGGCGGCGAACCCGAATACCGCAACTCCGGCTGGACCTTCAAGGACATCGAATTCGTCCCCGAGGCCTACGAACTCAAGGGCACCGAGCAGGACGAAGCCACCGCCATGCTGCTCGGCCGCGTCAGTTACCAAGCGTTCAGCCCGGTCTGGCCGGACATGGAGGAGTTCACCGGCTACAAGGCCATGCCCAAATACGTCGTCTCCACCACCCTCACCGACGCCGACCTGGTCACCAACTGGGGCGAAACCACCATCCTGCGCTCACTCGACGATGTCGCGGCACTCAAGAACACCGACGGCGGCCCGATCATCATCCACGGCAGTGCCTCCCTCAACCAGCACTTGGCCGACGCCAACCTGATCGACCGCTACCACCTGCTGGTCTTCCCCGTCCTCCTCGGTGCCGGAAAGCGCCTGTTCCCCGCCACCGACAAAGACGCCCAGAAGCTTCGCCTCGTCGATTCCGCCACCTACTCCAACGGCATCCAGAAGAACGTCTTCGACGTCATCCACTGACCGCCTGCCCGCCGAGTAGCGCGGCCGGGGCCTTCGCAGGCTGTGACGCCGGGCCCGAATGGCATTCTTGAACCGTCTTGGACGGTTCGAGGAAGGCGCGCACATGAGCGGCATCGCGGTCATCGGTCTCGGAGTGATGGGACGGCCCATCGCACACAACCTGCTGAAGGCGGGTCACGAGGTTGTCGTGTGGAATCGCAGCGATGGGCCCGCGGAGGAACTCGTCGCGGCGGGTGCGCGGCGAGCCGAGTCGGTCGCGGAGGCCATGCGCATGCCGGTGGTGTTCTCGATGCTGTCCGACGATCGGGCCGTCGCCGAAATCTTCCTCGACTCAGGGGTTCTCGCGCAGGCTGCCGATGGGACCGTGCACGTCAATCTCGCGACGGTGAGCACCGATCTGGCTCGCCGGGCGAGTGCGGCGCATGCCGAGCACGGTGTCGGGTATGTCGCGGCACCGGTCTTCGGGCGTGCTCCGGTCGCCGAAGCGGGAGCGCTCAATATCCTCGCGGGCGGTGAGCCCGCGCTGATCGATCGCGTGCAGCCGTTTTTCGACGTGATCGGCTCGCGGACTTGGCGACTCGGCGACCGGCCGGAGCAGGCCAATATCGTGAAGATTCTCGGGAACTACCTGATCGCCTGCGCGATCCAGTCGATGAGCGAGGCCGTCAGCGTCGCGGAGGCCGCGGGTGTCGACTCGGGGCAGTTCGTCGAGCTCTTGACTTCGACGCTCTTCCCGGGTGTCGTCTACTCCGGCTACGGGTCGATGATCGCCGAACGGCGTTACCAGCCAGCGGGATTCACCACGGTGCTGGGCAACAAGGATCTCCACCTGGCACTGCAGGCGGCGACCGACCACGACGTTCCGCTCCCGATCGGTGAGCTGCTGCGAACCGTCTTCGCCCAGGCCATCGCCGAGGGGCGCGGCGCGGACGACTGGGCGGTCATCGCGGAACAACAGCCACGGTGAACGAGCACCGGGCGGACCCGGCTGAATCGGGTCCGCCCAGTGCTCGGGGGTCGAAAGTTGGTTATTTGCGCTCGGTTTGGGGCTGTTTGCGGGCCTCGCCGGAGTTGGCCAGGGCCTCGAGATCCTCGAGGAACTTGTCGATGCTGTCGGCGCGCTGCTGGGGCGAACCCAACTGCTCGCGGACCTTTTCCTCGGTGAGGGCCAGCATGGCGGCGGCCAGGTCGGCCTCCAGGTCTCGGATCATTTGCCTGCGGTACTGCAGGATTTGATCGCGACCCTGTTTGCGAACCCGCTCCACCTCCGCGGCCGCCGCCTCGCGCATCTGCAGGATGATGCGTTCGGCATCGGCCCGAGCCTCCTCGCGCATGCGCTCGAGTTCGGCCTGCGCCTCGGCCACGGCATTGTCGTAGGCGGCCTTGGCGGCGGCCAGGCGTTCGGCGGCCGCCTCGCTCTCCTCGAGCTGACGCCGAATCTGGTCCTGGGCGTTGTTCATGATCCGTTTCACCGGCGGCACAACGTATTTGGCGAAGAACCAGACGATCACCGCGAAGCCGAACAACTGGCTGAAGAAGACGGGCCAATCGAAGGTGATGTCGTAAATACCCTCGGCGAGATGGGTACCGGTGAGGATCATGCGGACCCCCGTCCTCTCTGCTGGCCCGCGCTGGTCCGGGCACGATCGTTACCGCCGAGGACCCGGCCTGCCAGGTCCTGGGCGAGCGGTTCGACGGCTTCGCGTAGTTCGGCGGCCACCTGGTCGGCCTCGGCGCGTAGGTGCGCCGTGGACTCGGCCACGATCTGGTCGGCCTCTTTCTGCGCCTCGCCACGCATTTCCTCGAGAATGGCCCGCCCCTGCGCCCGCGCCTGGTTACGGATGTCGGCCGCCTCCTGGCGGGCCTTCTCGAGTGCGGTTTCGTAGCGCGCCTCGGCTTCGGCGAACGTTTCGCTCGCCTGCTTGGCGGTGGCCGTCGTGACCTCGACACGTGCCTCCCGTTCCGCCAACACTTTTCGTATCGGCGGAACCACGAAGAACCAGATGACCGCGAGCACGATCAGGAAGATCAATAACTCGGCGAAGAAGGTGCCGTTGGGGACCAGAAAGTTCCCCGCGGCCTCCACATCCGTTCTGGGAGACATGATGACGTCTACTTACCTGGAGTAGCGAATACGAACAAGGCCATGAACGCTAGATTGATGAAGTATGCCGCTTCGACCAGACCGACGGTCAGGAAGAAGTTGACGCGCAGTCGGCCTTCGGCCTCCGGCTGCCGGGTGACACCGTTGATCAGAGCGGCACCGGCCAGACCGTCACCGATACCCGCGCCGATGGCACCGCCCGCCAGAATGATGCCGCCGCCGATGAGAGCGCCCTGGACGATACTCGCGGTTGCTGGGTCTGCCATTTTTCACTTCCTTTGGGGAATTGTTCCTGAAACGCTGAAGCGTCTCAGTGGTTTTCACTCTCCAGCGACATCGACTGGCTGAAGTAGAGGATGGTCAGCAGGGCGAAGATGAACGCCTGAATGGCTCCGACGAAGAGGTCGAAGATTTTCCAGATGGCATTCGGACCCCAGCTGATCCAGAACGGGAACAACGTGATCACCGAAACCATGACGCCGCCCGCGAACATGTTGCCGAAAAGTCGCAAGGACAGCGACAACGGTTTGGCGATTTCCTCGACCACATTGATGAAAACCATGGGGCCCCACCCGGTGTGACCCTTGAGCAACTGCTTCACGTGCCCGCCCGGCCCGCGCCGCCACGCGCCCGCCGCGTGATAGAGCAGGAACACGAACAGCGCCAGCGAGAGCGTGAAGTTGAAATCGGACGCCGGGGGTGCGATCAATTCGCCCGAACCGTACTGAACGGGCAAGACCGACAACCAGTTCGACAACAGGATGAAGGTGAACAGCGTGACCGCCAGCGGCAGCACGAACGGCGCGATCTTCATGCCGATCGCCGTCTCCACCTGATTGCGCATCTGGACGGTGACGGTCTCGAAGAACAGCTGCACCCCGTTGGGGACACCCGAGGTGATCTTGGCCCGGAGGTAGAAGGCCAGGCCCAGCACGATCAGCGCGGCGACCCCGGTGGACACGATGGTGTCCACATTGAAGGTCATGCCCCACAGGTGGGCCTGCGCGTGATCGCCGACATGGATCTTGGACTCCCCCGAGGAATCCTCGGCGGCCAGCAGCGCGGGCGCCGACATGTGGGCAAAGGTGGCAACAGGAATGCTCATGATTGCTGTCGAAGCCCTTTCACCTCGGGCAGAACCGTATGCAGAACGAGGATCAATTGAAACAGGGCCAGCCCGAAGAAGATTCCGACACCGTAGGGCCGCGTCAGGAATGCCACCACAATGGACAAGGCGGTCAGAATCAGCAGGCGGGAGGCCGAGGAGAGCGCCAGCTTCTGTTTGCTGGGAGTTTCCGCATCGGTGATGCGCACAATCGACATCCAGGTGAGCCGGGCATTAACCCAGCCGAGTGTCAGACCGGTGGCGACGAATACGCCCAGCAACAATCGATCCAACGCCCCTGTGACCATCAATGCCAGTATGCCGAAAGCGATTGCAATAGCAGTCGCCCTGCGCATCCGGAGCCTGTTGAGGTCCAATACGACACCGCCTCGCCGTCATCCCACCTCGTAGTGGGGCCGTGCATGATCAATAGCATACACAGCCCAACCACGTTGCGTGCCAGTATTTTTGATCTTCAAATTGTTGATCTTGAAATTCTGGAACGGCTTTCAGCGAACTTTCGGCCACTTTATTCGAGCATCAATGGTGCACAGCCTTTTCCGCTCCGACGCCGGTCAGCGACCGAACCTGCATCTCGGCGTACTTCTCATCGTTGCGTTCGCGCGAAAGCACGGTTCCCAGCCAGCCCAGAGCGAACGAAACCGGGATGGACACCAGCCCCGGGTTCGACAGCGGGAACCAGTGGAAGTCCTGCGATTTGATCATGGCGGTGGGCGCCCCGGACACCGCCGGGGAGAACACGATCAACACGATCGTGACCGTCAGTCCGCCGTAGATGCTCCACAGCGCACCGGCGGTGTTGAAGCGCCGCCAGAACAGCGAATACAAGATGGTCGGTAGGTTTGCCGAGGCCGCCACCGCGAAGGCCAATGCCACCAGGAACGCCACATTCTGATTCTTTGCCAGAATGCCGCCCACGATCGCCAGCGCGCCGACGACCACCGCGGTGATCCGCGCGACCCGCACCTCGTTCACCCGGCCCTCGCCGGTGCCACGCTTGATCACATTGGCGTACACGTCGTGCGCGAAGGACGCCGAGGCCGTGATCGTCAGACCCGCGACCACCGCCAAGATCGTCGCGAACGCCACGGCCGCAACGAATCCCATCAACACCGGCCCGCCCAACTCGAGCGCCAGCAGGGGCGCGGCCGCGTTCTCCTTCCCGGGAGCCTTGGCGATCTTCTCCGGCCCGACCAGCGCGCCCGCGCCATAGCCGAGCACCAGGGTGAACAGATAGAAGACCCCGATCAACCCGATCGCCCACACCACCGAACGCCGCGCGTCCTTGGCCGTCGGCACCGTGTAGAACCGCATCAGCACGTGCGGCAGCCCGGCCGTGCCGAGCACGAGAGCCAGTGCGAGGGACAGGAAGTCGAGCTTGCTGGTCCCGTTCTTGCCGTATTTGAAGCCCGGCTCCAACAGCTTGGCCCCGGTCTTGCCGCCGTGGTCCACCGCGTTCTGCAGCACGTGCGAGAAGTTGAAGTCGAAGCGCCCGAGCACCCACACGGTCATGGCCGCGGCCGCGCCGACCAGCAGCACCGCCTTGACGATCTGCACCCAGGTGGTGCCCTTCATCCCGCCGACGAGCACGTACACGATCATGATCGCGCCGACGATGGCGATCACGAGATTCTGTCCCGCCGAACTGGATACGCCCAGCAGCAAGGAGATGAGCACGCCCGCGCCCGCCATCTGGGCCAGCAGATAGAACAGACTCACCGCCAGCGTCGAGGTGGCCGCCGCGGCCCGTACCGGCCGCTGCCGCATGCGGAAGGCCAGCACGTCACCGAGGGTGTATTTGCCGGTATTGCGGAGCAATTCGGCGACCAGCAGCAGCGCCACCAGCCAGGCCACCAGGAATCCGATGGAGTAGAGGAAGCCGTCGTACCCGTACACCGCGATGGCCCCGGCAATGCCGAGGAAGCTGGCGGCGGAGAGATAGTCGCCGGAGATGGCGATCCCGTTCTGCGCGCCGGAGAACGCGCGCCCGGCGGCGTAATAGTCCGCGGCCGTGCGGTTGTCGCGGCTCGCCCACACCACGATGCCCAGGGTGATGACGACGAAGATCGCGAAGATGGTGATGTTGAGGCCGGGGCGGCTGCCCTCGACGGCCGCGGCGAGGTACGCGTTCACAGCGCCTCTCCTTCCAGTTCGTGACGGATCGCCTCGGCCGCCGGATCGAGCTTGCGGTCGGCGTACCAGACGTAGAACCCGGTGATGGCGAAGGTCGACACGAACTGCCCCAGGCCGAAGATCAGACCGACGGTGATGTTCCCGCCGATCTTGTGCGACATGAAGTCGTGCGCGTAGTCGGCCAGCAGCACGTAGAGCGCATACCACGCCAGGAACAGTGCGGTCATGGGGAAGACGAAGCGCCGGAAGCGCGAACGCAGACGCTGGAACTCGGGACTGTCATAAACCTGCGGCCACTCGGGGTCGGGTCGGCCGGTCTGGGTTTCAGTTGTCAACTGCGATACCTCCTGGTGATCCGCGTCACATTAGCAACGAACCGCGCCGTGAGCGGGCCGAATAACCGCAGGTGAGATCGCAAATTCATGGATAAGTGAGCTGAAATTCATGTCTTTGGGCCGCCAGCAACCAACCGGTTTCCCTCCCGGCGGCCCCCTGGAACCGGGCCCGCCGCCGAATGCCCGAGGGTTGCGGTGGCAGAGTTCGTGCTCATGCCGACGAACCAGACGACCCGATCGTCCCTGCTCGCCGACCTCGCGCCGGACCTACGCGCCGCCCTGACCCGCGTCCGCTACGACGCGGACACCCTCCTGGAGGCGCTGGGCGATGCCGCGCACGCCGCCCTCGGCCGCGGCGAACCGGTCCCCGTTCGCCGCGCCGCCGCGGACCTGGGCGAGCTCGGCACCCTGGTGCGACTGCTGCTGCTCGGCGATCCGGTCACGGAAACCGAAGCGGCGGCGGCCTTCTCCCCGCTGAGCATCGACCGGGCCGTCGCGGCGGGCCTGCTCGAGCGCGACGGCACCGAGATTCGCGCCGCCCTGGACCTGCGTCCTCTCGATCTGGGCGAGGGCACCCGCTGGGTCCTGTCCGATCTCGACGACTCCATGCGCCGCCGCAGCCTCGACACCGATCACGTCCTCGGCGTCGGCCAGGCCTCCCTTTCCCTGCTGCGCGCCACCCCGACCCACAAGGTCGGCACCGTCCTGGACCTCGGCACCGGCTGCGGCGTCCAGGCCGTGCACGCCGCCTCGTACGGCGGAACCGTCACCGGCACCGACCTCAACGAGCGCGCCCTGTGGCTGGCCGAGGCCACCGCCGCGCTCAATGATCTGGATATCGAACTGCTGCAGGGCTCCTGGTTCGAGCCGGTCGCCGGTCGCCGCTTCGATCAGGTGGTGGCCAATCCCCCGTTCGTGGTGGGCCCGGCCCGCGTCGAGCACACCTACCGCGACTCCGGCCTGCACCTCGACGGCGCGAGCGAACTCGTCATCTCCGGCATTCCGGAGCTGTTGAATCCGGGCGGCACCGCGGCCCTGCTCGCCTCCTGGGTGCACATCGAGGGCGAGGACTGGCGCAGCCGCGTCGCGAGCTGGCTGCCCGATCACGGCATCGACGCCTGGATCGTGCAGCGCGACATCGCCGATCCGGCCCTGTATGTCGGAACCTGGCTGCGCGACGCCGGATTGGATCCGCGCGAGGGCGCGGCCCAGGCGCGTGCCGAACGCTGGCTCGACGCCTTCGCCGAATCCCGGGTCGTCGGCATTGGTTTCGGCTTCGTCTACCTGCGTGCCATCGACGGCCCGACCGAGCTGCTCGCCGAGGACCTCACCCACGGCTTCGACGATCCACTGGGCACGGAGGCGCTCGCCTACTTCGAGCGCTCGGCCTGGCTGCGCGCCGCGGCCGCCGACCCGGACCGCATTCTCGATGCCCGCTACGAGGTCGATCCGGCCACCGCCCTCGAACGCGTCTACCTTCCCGGCGACGCGGGCTGGGATCAGCGGGTGGCCCGGCTACACCGCGGCGACGGCCCGCGCTGGCAACACGAGGTCGACGACACCACCGCCGCGCTACTGGCGGGCATGCGCCCCGACGGCCTGCCGCTGCGCGAACTCATCGAGCTGCTGGCCTTCGGCGAGACCGGCGAGCCCGCGACCGAGGAATTCGAGTCCGCGGCCATGACCATCGTGGCCGGGCTGGTGCGCCACGGCTTGATCCACCCGCGCTGAAAAACCGAGGAAATCGCCCCTGAGCGGCGGTGAGCTCAATCACGATCGCATGTCGCCCGCCTAACGATGCGGGACGGCCCGGGAATGCGGGCGACCTGCGGATCGTTGTCCCTCGTGCTCGAATTTCGACGCCCCGGCAAGGCCCATACACACGTGCCGCGCAGGTATCGCGCACGTATTCGGTTGTCGCGTCAGGAAGTTCGGGCCCGGCGGCGGCAACCACCCGGACACCGAGGGCCTTCCGCCGGGGGGCGCGAGTTCGCAAGGATACGCGCTTCTCAGGAACTTCTCAGCCGTGCGGCGTGAAAACCGCAGCTCAGGTGCGGTTTACCGGTGGTCCGGCGGGGAACTTTCCTGATGTCGGGTCCGTTGAACGGAGCGAGACACCACCGACAGGAGGCAAGTCATGACAAGCCCCGCCACCACTGACGTGCGCACCAGCGAACAAGACCTCGACGCCCAGAGCCCCGCCGCCGACCTGGTACGCGTGTACCTGAACGGGATCGGCAAAACGGCACTGCTCACGGCTGCCGACGAGGTCGAGCTGGCCAAGCGCATCGAGGCGGGCCTCTACGCTCAGCACCTGCTGGAGACGAGCAAGCGTCTGTCGGCCGCGAAGAAGAAGGATCTCGCGATCCTCGTCCGCGAAGGCCAGGCCGCCCGCCAGCATCTGCTGGAAGCGAACCTCCGCCTCGTGGTCTCCCTCGCCAAGCGCTACACCGGCCGCGGCATGCCGCTGCTGGACCTGATCCAGGAGGGCAACCTGGGTCTGATCCGCGCGATGGAGAAGTTCGACTACACCAAGGGCTTCAAGTTCTCGACGTATGCCACCTGGTGGATTCGTCAGGCCATCACCCGCGGCATGGCCGATCAGTCCCGCACCATTCGCCTGCCCGTCCACCTGGTCGAACAGGTGAACAAGCTGGCCCGCATCAAGCGCGAACTGCACCAGCAGCTGGGCCGCGAGGCCACCGACGCCGAACTCGCCCGCGAGTCGGGCATCCCGGTCGACAAGATCGCCGACCTGCTCGACCACAGCCGCGACCCGGTATCCCTGGACATGCCGGTCGGCAATGACGAAGAGGCCCCGCTGGGCGATTTCATCGAGGACTCCGAGGCCACCTCGGCCGAGAGCGCCGTGATCGCCGGACTGTTGCACCGCGATGTGCGCAGTGTGCTGGCCACCCTGGACGAGCGTGAGCAGCAGGTCATCCGCCTGCGCTACGGCCTGGACGACGGCCAGCCGCGCACCCTCGACCAGATCGGCAAGCTGTTCGGTCTGTCCCGCGAACGGGTGCGTCAGATCGAGCGCGAGGTCATGTCCAAGCTGCGCAAGGGTGAGCGCGCCGATCGCCTGCGCGCCTACGCCAGCTAACCCCGAATCTGCGAGCCGGTTCCCGAACCGAACCGGTTGGCACGCGGTGGAGCTGGTCCCCCTGCCCGGCTCCACCCACCCGCGTCGGGCCATCTCGAGGCGCTGGCCCGATTACCGCCGGTCGATTCCGCTCCCCCATACGTCCCCCTCTGGGAGAGCAGAGTCGACCGGCGTCCTTGTGCGCGGCGGCGAATCACGTTTGCGAGGTATGACCGTCTTTGGCGGTACCGACACGCTGGGGTGAGTGCGGTTGCGGGCCAAGCGGTCTCGGGGATGGGACTCTGGCCCGTGTGACCGATTCGCTGACGATGGCCGCCATCGACACCCTGTCGCAGCTGGTGAATTCCTATGCGAGCGAGATCGCGGGCGCCTCGCTACCACCGGTGAGCTGGATGTGGGACTGCCGGGCCCGGCTGGCGGGCACGGACGCCGAGTTCTGTGGCACAGTGCACCCGGATCTGTCTGCGGCCGAATCGAATACTCAATTGCTGGCCTGGGCGCGGGCGCTGAATCTCGACGACGACACCGACGAGCGCGAGGCCTCCGCGGGACGGCGCGTCTTCACCGGCCGACTCGGCGATTCCCGCATCCGCCTGACGGCCTTCATCGAATCCGTCTATCCGGCAACGGAAACCCAGCCCCTCATCGCGCTCATCTAGCCGATCGACCGGATCGCCAAGAGCTCTTCGGTGAGCGCCGCCAGCCGCCGGGCATTGCCGGGATCGAGGGTGGGCAGGGTCAATGGCAGCTCCCGACCGCGATCGATGGCGGTGAGCGGACGCGCGGGCGGGTGATCCACGAAGTCGTGGATCGGCGCGATCGACTCCCCTACCGGCCGGGCGCAGAAGCGGGCCAGCACTCGGATGAGCGTGCGCGCCACGGGATTCAGGGCCGACAGGTCGCCGCTGCGGGTGAAGCCCGGGTGGTAGTGCACGAAGCGCACCGTCTCGCCGAATCGCTCGGCGTAGTCGACACCGAGCAGGTCATTGGCCCGCCCGGCCTGCAACTGCGCCCGGACCGCACCGTAGCCCTCGACCAGTTGCGGGTCAGCCCACTGGATCTCGCCCTTGGTGACGCCGACCCCGGACACACTCACGATCACCGGCTCGGTGCCGCGGGCGAGCAGTGGAGTCAGCCTGTGCGCCAACAGGTACCGGCTCAGGTAGTACAGGGCGAAGGTGCGCTCGAGCCCGTCGGCGGTCTGGATGCGATGCGGGGTGACGCGATTGGCGAACAGCACCAGCGCGTCGATCGCCTCGGTCCTCGCGCCGATCTCACCGATCACCCGCTCGGTCTCCGCTATCGAGCTCAGATCCGCGCGCAGGAACCGCAGCCGATCCGCCGCGGCACCGGCCGCGGAGGTCAGCGCCTCCCCCTTGTCGGCACTGCTGCCGATCGCGAAGACGGTGTCCCCGCGCGCGAGCCGCGCCAGCGCGAACGCCCGCCCCATACCGTCCGTACCTCCGCTGATGACAACGGTGCGCGTCATGAATCCTCCACTACCCTCGGGTTGACCACCTCGATCCTGGAGACCACGAGCGAGCGGCGAAAGAAGGCACTCTCATGTCGGATACGCACACGCGTGTGCCCTCCATGCTGGCCACGGTCCTGAACACGCCGGTCCCCACGGCCGAGCACCAGGCCTGCCCGCTGACCGACACCCTGCGCCGACTCGGCGACAAATGGAGCGTCCTGCTGCTGACCCTGCTCGGCACCCGCCCCTACCACTTCAATGAGCTGCACCGGGCGATCGAGGGCATCAGCCAACGCATGCTCACCCGCACCCTGCGCTCCCTGGAAACCGACGGATTGATCACGCGCACGGTGTTTTCCACCCTGCCCCCGACCGTCGAATACGCGCTCACACCGCTGGGTGAATCGCTGCTGGGCCCCCTCTCGGCGCTGGCCGACTGGGCCGTCGCGCACCAGGGCGAGATCGCCGCCGCGCGTGCGGCAGCGGTCAATTCGTGAAGCCTCGGGTCACCGTCTGGCACGGGCTCGGCGCGGGGACATCGCCGCGGAAGTAGGCCGTCGGCGGGACGCCCATGAGGGAGCGGAAGTCGGCCGTCATATGCGACTGGTCGTAATAGCCCGAGGCGCTGGCCACATGGGACCACGGCGTGTTGCCCGCGGCGGACAGGACCTGTCGCAGGCGGACGATGCGCGCGTAATGCTTGGGCGACACACCGATTCCGGCCGTGAAGAGGTTGCGCAGCTGGCGTTCGCTGACCGCGAGCGCGGCGGCCAGCTCACCGACCGAGGCGGCGGTGTCCATGGCGGCGACGGCGGAGCCCACCAGCCGCCGGTGATCGCGCCGGGTGGCGTCCTCGGAGAGGCGTTGCGGGAGTTCGTCTTCCAGGAACGACGCCACATCCTCGGGCGCGAGTTCGGTGAGAGCCGCGGCAAGCTTCGCGGCGACCCCCGGCATATCGGACAGCAAGGCGACACGGTCGGTCAATTCGACGGCGGGCACACCCAGCAGCGACTGGGTCGCGCCGGGAGCCAGCCGAATCCGGGTACACCCCGCCGGTTTGTTCGGATCCGCATAGGTGGCCCGAGTCCGCGGCCCCACCACCAGCACATCCCGTCGACCGGCCACCCCCCGCCGCACCACGATCGTGGTCGCGGCCTGCGGAACATGCGTGAAGGCCGTCGCCGGGGGCCGAACAACCGGAATGTGCGCGATCTCGGAGATCCATGGCCGCAGCACGTCCGACGGCATCAGCAACTGCTCGAGGTCCTCGGCGGTCACAACCGAGGTCGGGGCTTGCGCGGTGGTCACCACATCCACTGTAGGTAGCCGAGAAGGTCGTGGGTGTGCCGGTTTTTCCTAGCGCGGAAACCGGCTGTCGCGAAGGACAGCCGGTTCCCGGGTCGGTCGGCGGATTCAGTTCACGTAGCTGGGTTGCTCGACCCGCCGATCCGTCCGGTCGTGGCGATCGGTGGGCTCATCGTGCCGGGTACCGATACGCCCGGGCCACCAGGCGCGTCGACCGAGCAGCGCGGTCAGGGCCGGGGTCAGGAACATCGCCATGACGAAGGCCGAGAGCGCGATGCCGAAGGAGATGGCGAAACCCATCTGCGCCAGCATCGAATTGCCCGCCAGCAGCATCGAGGCGAAGGTGCCCGCCAGGATGACACCCGCCGCGGCAATGGTCGGGCCGGTGTGGCGCAGGCTCTCCGCGGCCGCGGTGCGCGGGTCCTTGCCCTCGGCGGCCTCTTCGCGCAGGCGGGCCACCATGAGGATGTTGTAGTCGGTGCCCAGGGCGATGACGAACATGTACATGATGATCGGCAGCGAGAAGATCAGACCCGAATTGCCCTGTGCCCGTTGGAAGACCAGCACCGCCGCGCCCAGGGTGGCGGCGAAGCCGAGGCCGACCGCGCCCATCAGGTACCAGGGCGCGACCACGCTGCGCAGCAGGACCGCGAGCACCAGGGCGATGAGGACGGCGGCGACCGGGAACACGACCTTGTAGTCATGGTTCATGGCGGCCTTGAAATCGACCAGCACCGAGCTCATTCCGCCGACGTAGGCGGTGGCACCGGCCGGTGCCGCCGCGTGTGCGCTGTCGCGCAGTGGGCCGCGGACCGTGGCGAGGGCGGCGTCGGAGGTCGGTTCGGTGGTCAGGGTGACCTGGTATTCGGCGATGGACCCGTCGGTGGACACGCGCGGCGCGCTCACCTGCCCGACGCCGGGGGTGGCCGCCAGCGCGGTCCGGTAGGTGCCGAGCTGGTCGTCGGTGAGGGTGCCGTCCGAGTGCAGGTAGACCAGGGACGGCTGGGTCGCGCCCGCGGGCATGCCCTTGAGCAGTTCCTTGCTGTAGACGGTGGATTCGGCTGTGTCGGAGGTGGATCCGGAGCTCATGTCGAAGGTCGGATGGAAGCCGAAGGCGGCGACGCCGAGGGCCACCAGCACCGCGCCCGCGGCGATGGCGAACATGCCGGGTCGGCGGCCGAGTCCGCGGCCCAGGGCGGCGAACACCGCGCCCTTGGGCTCGCGCTGCCAGTTCTTGGACGGCCAGAACACCTTGGTGCCCAGCTTCGAGACGATGGCCGGGACCAGGGTCAGGCCCGCCAGCGCGGCGACCGCGACGGCGATGGCCAGCGCCGGACCGAGGGCGCGGAACATGCCGAGGGTGGAGAGGGTCAGGGCGAGGAAGGCGATGATCACCGCTCCGGCGGCGGAGGTAATGGCCTCGCCGACCCGGGTGACCGCGCTGATCATGGCGGTCTTGGCATCCTCACCGGCGCGCAGGCGCTCGCGGTAGCGGAACATCAGGAACAGGATGTAATCCGTTCCGACACCGAACAATACGACGGTCAGCAGCGAGTTGACCGAACTGTCCACCTTCAGGTCGAAGGCGTGGGCGACGATGGCGATCAATCCGCCCACCATGCTGGAGACCGCGCCGATGGTGATGATCGGCAGCAGTGCGATCACCGGACTACGGAAGATGACGAGCATCAGCACCAGGATCAGCACCACGGTGGCGATGCCGATGATCGCCATGCCCTTGTTGCCGGATTCGGTCTGGTCGAGGGTCTGCGCGGCCGTACCGGTGATACCGGCCTTCAGCTCCCCGGACACCTGCCCGTGCAGGGCGTCGCGCAGCGCCTTGACCGCGTCGGTCTGCGTCTTGTCGCTCGGGTCGGTGGTCTTGGTCATCTGCACCGCGATGACCTGGATGGACCGGTTCGCAGCGGCCGGGGTCGCCTGAACTCCGGTGACGCCCTTGATGTTCCGGCCGGACAGGTCGGCGGCGACGGTGGTGACCCGGTCGGAGTCGGCGGTGGTGAGCGGGGCCCCGTCGGTCCGCTCCACCACGATGAGCGCCGCGGGCGTCACATCGTCGGGAAAGGCCTTCTGCTGCAGATCCATCGCCTGAATGGATTCGTAATGCGAAGGCAGAAAGGAGGATTGGTCGGTGGTGGCGGTGAGTTTCGGTGCCAGTCCCACAATCGCGATGGTGGCGAGGACCCAGAGGGCTATCACCTTCCATGGATGTCTGACGGCAATGCGCCCGAGTAGAGCGAACATCGGCGGAGGTTCCTTTCGAAAGGACGGTGTCGGTGGATGCTGAGGGTTGCGACGGGAGCAGGGTCGCGAACGGGTCTGATATCGACCTGACACGCGGCTTACACGGCCGCGGAAACGGTGTCAGGACTGTCCGTGTCGGTCGCCGCCCGCGGTTCGGGCCGCCGACCGCGCACCACGATCAGGGCGAGCACCGCCGCGGCCAGCACGCCCAGCGCGCTCACGCCGAAGCTGACGGTCATGGCTCCCGCGAAGGCCGTGCGGGCCGTATGCACCAGTCCGCTGTCACCGGTCGCGGCCGCCACGGCGAGAGCGTCGCCGAGGGAGTGTTCGGCCTGCGCCGGAACCGAATCCGGCATCTTGTGGGTGAACACGGTCGAAACCAGGCTGCCGAGGACCGCGACGCCCAGCGCCGCACCCGCCTGCTGAATGGTGTCGTTGAGCGCCGACCCGACACCGGCCTGTTCGGGCGGCACCGCGCCGGTGATGGTGGCGATGGCCGCGGGCATGGCCAGCCCGCCGCCCAGGCCGAACACGATCAGCGCGACAGAGATCATTCCGAAGCCGCTGTCCGCGGAAAGGCTTGCCAGCAGCAGGGATCCGGCCGCCATGAGCAGCAGGCCCACCACCGTGAGCATCCGGTTGCCGACCTTGGGCCCCAGCCCCGCGCCCGCACCGCTGGCCACCAGCGCCGCAATCGCCATGGGCAGGAACGCTGTTCCGGCCTTCAGCGGCGAATACCCCAGGCCGAACTGGAGATACTGGGTGAGCACCAGCAGCAGACCGCCATTGCCGATCTGCACCAGCGTGAGCGACACACTGCCCCCGGCGAAGTCGCGATCCCGGAACAGCCGCAGCGGCACCATCGGGTGCTCGACCCGCGATTCCCATCCGAGGAAGCCGAGCAGGGCGAGCACCGTCACGATCAGGGAGGTCACGGTACCGGCGGAATGCAGTCCGTCCTTGGGCAATTCGGTGATGGTCCACACCAGGGCGACCATGCCGACGGCGGACAGCAGCGCGCCGACCGGATCGGGCCGCCGCCACGGACCGCGGGACTCGGGCACGAGCGTCACCACCGCGGCCAGCGCGGCCACCACGATCGGGATATTGATGAGAAACACCGCGCCCCACCAGAATCGGTCGATCAGCACGCCGCCGAGCACGGGGCTGCCGATCAGGCCGAGCATGCTCACACCGCCGAGTGCGGACAACGCCTTGTGCCGCTCCTGCTCGTCGAAGAGGTTGATGACGATCGACAGCCCGGCGGGCATGATCAGCGCGCCGCCGATGCCCATCACCACGCGGGCCGTGATCAGCTCTCCGGTGCTGCCCGCGACCGTCGCCAGGACCGAGGCCGCGCCGAAGAGGATCAGGCCGATGGTCATGATTCGCTTGCGCCCGAATCGATCCGACAGGCTGCCCGAGGTGAGCAGCAGACCGGCGAACACCAGCATGTAGGAGTCCAGGATCCATTGCATGTCCTGGGCGCTCGCGTGCAGGTCGGCGGCCAGGGCGGGCACCGCCACCGTGAGCGCCATATTGTCGATGACGAGGATGATGGTGGCCAGGCACAACGCCACCAGGATCCACCAGCGGCGGGGATTGCGTGGCGGGGTCGGCTCCGCGTCGGTTGTCGTGGATGTGTGTATCGATTCCATCGAATTCTCTTCTCGGATGGGGTGGGTCGTCAGGGATAGCCCGCGGGCGGCAGCCATTGGGTCAGCTCGATCTCGACGTGATTCGGGTCGGTGAGCCGCAGCAGCAAGGTCCCCCCGGCGGCGCGGCGCAGCGGCTCGCTGATGTGCGCGCCCTCCTCGGCGAGGCGCTCCTGTTCGGCGATCAGGTCGGAGACGTCGAAGGACATCCGCACGCCCGGGTCCGACTCCGATTGCCGCAGAACGATTTCCACGTCCAGGTCGTCGCGCTCGAGGCAGATCGACCCTTCGTCGATCACCGTCGGGCGGAACCCCAGGTGGGTGCAGAAGAACGTGCTCGACGCCGTGGGATCGGAGACGGCCAGGGTGATGGCCGCGCCGAGAATTCTCATATCGTTCGTTCCCTTCGGCAGGTGCGGCCGCCGGGTTCGGCGGCCTCACTCAGCTTCGGAGTTTGCGCAGGTAGGAACAACGACAATGATCGAAAGGTCGGTTAAGCCAGAGGTTTACGAACGCGGCCCGCACGGGATAACAGAGCGAGCGCTCTGCTATTGCGGTAGAGTGACTCCGCTCGTCGAAGGTCGGAGAGCGGGGCTGGAGGGCGGAGAGCGCCGTGGAGATGCGGGATATCGAGATCTTCCTGACCTTGGCCGAGGAGCTACATTTCGGCAAAACCGCCGAGAAGCTCCGTATCACGCCCGCCCGGGTCAGTCAGGCAATCAAGAAGCAGGAGCGGCGAGTTCAGGCCACCCTGTTCGAGCGCACCTCCCGCTCGGTCGTGCTGACACCCATCGGGCGCGGGCTCTACGAGGACCTCAAGCAGGCCCAGCATCTGATCGACAGCGGCCTGACCCGGGCTCGCGCCGCGAGCCGCAGCGTCACGGGCACCTTGCGCATCGCGGTCATGAGCATTCTGGGCTTGTATCTGAACCCGGTGATCGAGGCCTTCAATGACCGATACCCGGACTGCACAGTCGAATTGGTGGACTTCCCGCACAGTGAGCCGTTCACCGCGCTGCGCGCCAAGGCCGCCGACCTCGGTCTCATCTGGCTACCGGTCCGCGAACCCGATCTGTCGGTCGGCCCGGTGGCCATGACCGAGGGCCGCGTGCTGGCCACCCCGACCACCTCCGAACTCGCTGGCCGCGCGGCCATCACCATGGAGGATCTGGCCGGGTGCGTCTTCCCGGAACTGGGCAATGTGCCACGCTATTGGGCCGAGGGCATGCTGCCCGCCACGACGCCCAGCGGCGTCCCGATCGCCCGCGGCCCCGAAGCGGCCTCGTTCTTCGAGGTCCTGCCGCTGATCATGTCCGGCGCGGTGGTCTCCCCCATGAACGCCCACGTCGCCTGGACCTATACCCCACCCAACATCACCTACATCCCGATCGTCGACGCACCCGACACCGAATGGGCGCTGGTCTGGCTGACCGCGGGCGAGAACGCCGCCATCCGCGCCTTCGTGGAGACCGCCCGCGAGTTCGGCGTCCGCACCATCACCAACGAGCGCTAGCGCGGGTGTGCCGGTTCTTCCTATAACCTCGCGGGCCCGATCGGCAGGGTTATGGGCATGATCGTGATTACCGGTGCCACGGGCACCATCGGAAGTGAAATCGTCCGGCAGCTGGCCGAGCGGGGCGTGAAAGTGCGTGCGGTGAGCCGGAATCCGGAGGCCGCGCGGCTCCCCGAGGGAGTGGAGGTGGTCCGGGGTGACTATCTGGATCCGGCGTCCATGGCCGCCGCCTTCGACGGGGCGCAGGCGGCATTCCTGAACGGGCAGGTGTCGATCGACGACACCGATACCGACACCGCGTTGATCGCCGCCGCGCGTGCGGCGGGTGTCCCCCGCCTGGTGAAACTGTCCGCCATCGGTACCGGCGACACCCTGCTGGGACCGTTCGCCACCTGGCACATGCCCGGGGAGAAAGCGATCAGCGAGAGCGGGGCGGCGTGGACGATCCTGCGCCCCAGCTCTTTCGCCTCCAACACCCTGAGCTGGGCGGAACCCATCAAGGCCGGGCAGCCGGTGCCCAATATGACCGGGACCGGCGCGCAGGGGGTCGTCGATCCGCGGGATATCGCGGCGGTGGCGGTCGAGGTGCTGCTGTCCGACGAGCACGCGGGCCGCATCTACACCCTCACCGGACCGGAGGCGCTGTCGGTGCCCGAGCAGGCGGAGATCCTGGGCGCGGCGCTGGGCCGTCGGCTCGAGGTCGCCGATATTCCCTTCGATCAGGTCAAGGCGGCGTTGATCGCGGCGGGCCGGACCGAGACGTTCGCCGAGCGCGCGACGGCCGGTAATGCCTTCGTGCGCAGGGGCGGGAACACCACCGTCACTCGCGATATCGAGCGGGTGACGGGTCGCGCGCCGCGCACCTACGCCGACTGGGCGCGCGATCACGCGCACCTCTTCACGGCTTGAGGACTGTGCCCCAACCCTTTTCGAGCAGGTCGAAGATGCGCTCGAGGTCGCCCGCCGGATCGTCACCGCGGCGGGCGACATCGAGGGCGCCGAAGACGAAGTGCGCCAAGGCCACCACGGCCAGATCGTCGGGCTCGCGGCCGAGATCCTCGGCCATGGCCCGGGCCAGCGCGCCCTCGTGCCGCAACCACATCTTGTGGAAGTAGCTCGACAGCGCCGGGGTCTCCTCGACCAGGCGCATGAAGTCGCGCATCTCCGCGGTGTCGCCGGGACGCGGGTTCTTCACGAAACTTTCGCGCAGCCCCTCCAGCACGGTCGTGCCCGGGGCGCGGTCGCGGACGGCGGACACCAGGGCCGCCTCGCGATCGGTGTCCATATCGAACACCAGCGATTCCTTCCCGTCCGGGAAGTGCGCGAAGAGCGTGGGCACCGAGACGTCGGCGGCCTCGGCCACCTCCTTGACGCTCACCGCGTCGTAGCCGCGTTCCAGGAACAGCCGCAGGGCCGCATCGGCCAGGGCCTTGCGGGTCTGGGCCTTCTTCCGCTCGCGCAGTCCGCTCATGGGGAACCACCCTACCGACCGTTGCCTAAGTCATACAAATATCTTATCGATTGAATTTCTTTAGTCGTTATGGTTTTCTGGAGGCATGAACTCGATTACCACTGCTCGGGCACCGCGCAATGTGCGCTGGATCCTGCTCGGCGTCATGCTCGCCATGCTGCTGGGCATGCTCGACAACATGATCATCGGCACCGCCATGCCGACCATCGTGGGCGAACTCGGCGGGCTCGACCGGCTGTCCTGGGTGGTGTCCGCCTACACCCTGGCCACGGCCGCATCCACACCGATCTGGGCCAAACTGGGCGACCTGTTCGGCCGCAAGAAGAACTACCTGACTTCGATCGCGATCTTTCTGATCGGCTCCGGACTGTCCGGTGCCGCACAGAACATGGACCAGCTCATCGGTTTTCGCGTGCTGCAGGGCATCGGCGCGGGCGGGCTGGCCGCGGGGGCGTTCGCCATCATCGGTGAACTCATTCCCCCGCGCGAACGCGCCAAGTACATGGGCATGACCGCGTCGATCATGGCCTTCGCCACCATCGGCGGGCCGCTGGTCGGCGGATTCGTGACCGATCACCTCGGCTGGCGATGGGCGTTCTACCTGAATCTGCCGCTGGGCATCATCGCCTTCGTGTGGTGCCAGGCCGCCCTGCACCTGACGGCGCGACGACCGAACGCCAAGATCGACTATCTCGGCGCGGGCCTGCTGACGGTCACCATCTCGGCCATCGTGCTCGTCGCGACCTGGGGCGGTGCCCAATACGCTTGGGACTCACCGCAAGTCCTGACGGTGATCGCGGTCGCGGCGATCGGGCTGCCCGCGTTCCTGTGGTCGCAGACCCGCGCGCCCGAGCCGATCATTCCGCTGAATCTGTTCGCCAACCGCAACTTCGCGCTCGTCTCGGTGCTGTCGGTGGTGGCCGGGGTGGCCATGTTCGGCGCGGTCAGCTTCCTGCCGCTGTTCCAGCAGACCGTGCAGGGCGCATCGGCCTCGAACTCCGGGTTGTTGCTGTTGCCCATGATGGTGCCGATCATCGTGGTCTCGCAGATCGCGGGAAAGGTAATGAGCAAGACCGGTCGCTACAAGGTGTTTCCGATCGCGGGCGGCGTGCTGCTGACCGCGGGCAGCATCGCGCTGGCCACCATGGACACCGACACCAGCCGGTTCACGGCCGGGGTGTACATGGCCATGCTGGGCGCGGGCATGGGATTCCTCATGCAGATGACCGTGCTCATCGCGCAGAACAGCGTGGCGATGAAGGACATCGGCGCGGCCTCGGGCGTGCAGACGCTGTTCCGAACCCTGGGCGGGTCGTTCGGCGTGGCCCTGTTCGGGGCGCTGTTCAACCGGCAGGTGCGGGCTCACGAGCATCTCGCCGGGGTGGCCGCCGGTATCGACAGCATTTTCACCTGGTCGGCCGTGCTGTGCGCGATCGGTTTGGTGGTGGCGCTGTTCCTGGTCGAAGTGCCGCTCCGGCAGCCGGGCGCGCCCGCTACGGGCAATCAGGCACCGGCTCCGGCGAAAGAGCCTGTCCCCCAAGGCTGATACCCCGTAGCACCGGATCGGGCTGTACCGCTTCCGATACCGCCTCGAGGCGATATGCGGAGCGGTACAGCCCGATCGGTGGTGCCGTCCATCGACTACGCGGCGGCGATGACGGGTTCTAGGTTGCCGAGCATGGCCTGCCAGCCGTTGCCCATGATGCTGCGCGCCCGCTGCATGACCTGATCCTCCGGGTCGAAGCCGGTGTGGCTGAACAGGATTCGGGTGCCGGTGCCCTCGGGTCGCAGGGCCCAGCTGATGACCCAGCCGCTCTCGTGATCGGCCTGCGCGTCGTTCCAGGTGACGCTGAGCAGCTCGGGTTCGACGACCTCGAGGACCCGGCCGCGAATCTCGCCGGAGAAGTTCTGACCGGGCATGGGCTGGGCCTTCATCTCGAACTCGTTGCCCACCACCGGCTCGAAGCCGATGGGTGGCATCATCCACTGCCCCATGAGTTCCGGAGTGGTCAGGGCGCGCCACACCTTTTCCGGTGGGTGCGGGTAGAAGTGGTCCAGTTCGATCTTGGTGATGTCGTCGGTCATCATCGGTCCTTCTCCTCGGTTTCCTCGGGCATGGCATCCAGTACCGCACCCAGATCACGCAGCCGAGCCCGCCAGAACCGTTCGAACGGATCGAGCCAGGACTGCAAGTCGTGCAAGGGATCCGGTTCCACTCGGTAGAACCGCTGCCTGCCCCGCTTGTCCTCGGCGACCAGCCCGGCGTCCCGCAGCACCTTCAGGTGCTCCGACACGCTGGGCCGTGCCATATCGAACCGCTCGGCTATCACCTGCACCGACTGCTCACCCTCGAGCAATAGCTCGAGAATGTCGCGCCGGGTGGGATTGGCCAGCGCCCCGAACACTCGGTCGGCATTCCCTGATTTCAAGCGGTAAGGCATGCACCGAGAATAGGTAGGAGTTTACCTACCTGTCAACCGTAGGATCTTTCCTACCTATCCCGAATTGCGCAGGGCGGTGGCCAGGCCGTTCATGGTGAGCAGGATGCCGCGTTCGACCAGTTCGGAGGTGTCGCCCGCGCGGCGGCGGCGCAGGAGTTCGACCTGAAGTTGGTTCAGCGGTTCGAGGTACGGGAAGCGGTTGTGGATGGATTCGGCCAGGGCCGGGTTGTCGGCGAGGAGTTCGTCGGTGCCGGTGATGGCGGCGTGCATGCGCACGGTGCGGGAGTACTCGTCGCAGATCATGCCGAAAACCTTGTCGCGCAACGCCTTGTCCGGCACCAGGTCGGCGTAGGCGGCGGCGATGTCCATATCGGCCTTGGCCATGACCTGCGCCAGGTTCGACAGGACGGTCTGGAAGAACGGCCAGCGACGGTAGAGGTCGGACAGCGTCGCCAGGCGGGCCGGGTCGTCGCCGATCCATTGCTCGAAGGCGGTGCCGGTGCCGTACCAGCCCGGAAGCATGACCCGCGATTGACTCCAGGCCATGACCCACGGGATGGCGCGGAGGTCGTAGACGGAGTTGGTGGGTTTGCGGGAGGCGGGGCGGCTGCCCAGGTTCAGGTCGGCGACCTCGGCGATGGGGGTGGAGGCGCGGAAGTAGTCGACGAAACCGGGGGTCTCGTGGACCAGCTTCGCATAGGCGACGCGCGCGGATTCGGCCAGCTCGTCGAGGATTTCGTAGGCGGGCTCCGCATCGGAGCCCAGGCCCTCGACATCGAGCAGGGTGGATTCCAGGGTGCCCGCGACGAGGGCTTCCAGGTTGCGGTAGGCGGTGCCCGGGTCGGCGTACTTGGTCGAGATGACCTCGCCCTGTTCGGTCAGGCGCAGCGAACCGCGCACCGCACCGGCGGGCTGGGCCAGGATGGCGTCGTAGCTGCGGCCGCCGCCGCGACCCACCGTGCCGCCGCGACCGTGGAAGAGCCGCAGGCGGATTCCGGTCTTGCGGGCGGCGTCCACCAGATTCAACTCGGCGCGATACAGCGCCCAGTTGGCGGCCAGATAGCCGCCGTCCTTGTTGGAGTCGGAGTAGCCCAGCATGACCTCCTGCCGCATGCCGCGCGCGGCCACCAGCCGCGCGTAGGCGGGCACTTCCAGTGCGGCCGAGAGGATTTCGGCCCCGTGGCGCAGGTCGTCGATGGTCTCGAACAGCGGCACCACGCCCACCGGACTCGACGGCGGGGTGTCCGCGTCGCCCGGGTCGAGAATGCCCGCCTCCTTCAACAGCAGGGCGGCCTCGAGCATGTCACTGACCGAGGTGCACATGCTGATGATGTAGTTGGGCACGGTGTCCGGGCCCAGATCGTCCAGGGCGGTCTTGGCGGCGCGCACCACCGCGAGTTCCTTGGTGGCCAGCTCGCTGAGCTTGGCGTTCGGCCCGACCAGCGGGCGGCGGGTGGTCAGCTCGGCGGACAGCAGCTCGATCCGCGCGCTCTCGTCGAGGGAGGCATAGTCGGAATGCACTCCGGCCCAGGCGAACAGCTCGGCGACGACCTGCTCGTGGGATTCGGAGTTCTGGCGCATGTCCAGGCCCTGCAGATGAAAACCGAAGGTCTCCACGGCGGCCCGCAGCGCGGCCAGCTGGTCGTCGGCGAGCAGTCCGTCGCCGGAGGCGCGCATGGAGGCGTCGACGACATTCAGATCGGCCAGCAGCGCCTCGGGCCCGGCGTACGGTTCCGCGCCGACATCGATTCCGTCCGTGGGGATTTCCCCCAGCGACCGGCGGGCCGTGGCGCTGAGCCGGGCCCGGATGCCGCGAATCGCGCGGCGATAGGGCTCGTCGGCGCGCTGTGGCGAATCGTCGAATCCGGCGTCGGCGAGGGCCGCGAGCTCCGGGGTCACCGGTACCAGTCGCGCCGACTGTGACAGCGTTTTCTCCAGTTCCACCAGGGATTTCAGATACCGGTCGAAGGCCACCGCGCCCGCCCGGTGGGTGGCGCGGTGCACCACGTCGGCGGTGACGAAGGGGTTGCCGTCGCGGTCGCCGCCGATCCAGGAGCCGGGCCGCAGGATCGGGCGGGCCAGCAGGTCGTGTCCGGGCCAGCGCGAGCGCAGCGCGGCCCGCACCTGATCGTTGATGCGCGGGATGACATCGAACAACGTCAGGTCGTAATAGCGCAGCCCGACCTCGATCTCGTCCTGAATCCGCAAGCGCGCCAGGCGGATCAGCGCGGCCCGCCACAGTTGCAGCACCTGCCGCCGGATATCGACCTCGAGTTCGGCGAACTCGGGCTCGTACTTGTTGTAGCGACCGCGCTGGCGCATGAGCTCGGTGATGCGGCCCTGCACATCGAAGATGGTGCGCCGCCGGGTCTCGGTCGGATGGGCGGTGATGACCGGGGAGACCAGGGCGTCGACCAGGAGATCCGCGACGTGGTCGCCGTTGGGTCCGATGGCGTCGAGCTTGCGGTAGGTGGCGGCCAGGCTGGAATCCTGGGGCGGCTCCCCCGCCGCGATGTGCACCGCGCGCCGCCGATCGCGCTGCAGGTCCTCGGCCAGATTGGCCAGCAGCAGGAAGTGGCTGAAGGCACGGATCACCGGAATCGCGGTGTGGATGTCCACATCCCGCAGCATGTCCGCGACCGCGCTGCGCTCCACCTCGGAGCGGCGCACCTTGAACGCCTCCACGCGCACGGCCTCGATGAGGTCGAAGATCTCCGCGCCCTCGTGGTCACGGATGGTGTCACCGAGGATCCCGCCGAGGAACCGGATATCGTCGCGCAGTGGCGCGGTGGCCGTCTCGATCTGGTTTACCTGCACTACGTTCACCTCTCCGAAGCGATTGCTTCTTCTCCTGTCGCGGCCGTTCGTGACGCCCGCTCAACCCATTCGGCGCGGACCGATATCGAACCTGTTGGGTTCCGGCCCGATCCGCACCCGCCCGTAAAGCACGGCCGCGCCCTCCGGCGAGGCCAGCACCGGTTCGCACTGCAACTCCCGCACCTCCGGCAGGGCGTCGCAGAGCGCCGAGATTCGTTGCGCCAGTTCGGCCAGCGCGCCCTTGTCCACCGGCTTGCCGATATCGCGCCCGCCGACGGTGCCCGACAGCAGCGGGGCCGCGCGCGGGGCGTCGATGAGCTCGGCCGATTCCGCCTCGGTGAGCGGCAGCGCCCGGTACACGCGGTCGCCCAGCAGATCGATAATGGTGCCCGAGAGGCCGAAGCTGATGACCGAGCCGAACGACGGGTCGTCCTGCACGCGGAAGGTGCAGCCGACGCCCTTGGTGGCCATGCGCTGAATGTGCACCGGATTGCCGGAGATCTCGGTCAGATCGGTGAAGGCGCGCCGCACGGCGTCCGGTCGCCACAGGTCCAGGCGGACGCCCGTGAGATCGGGCCGGTTGCGCCACATCTCGCCGGTCGCCTTGGCGGCCACCGGGTAGCCGAGCTCCTCGGCGGCGGCCACCGCGGCATCCGCGTCGCGCACCTCCTGGAACTCCACCACCCGAATCCCATAGCAGCCCAGCAGTTCCGCGGCCTGCAGGTCGGTCAGCCAGTGCCCGGCGTCGTCGGACATCCACCGCCCCACCAGCTCCCGCGCCCGCGCGGTATCCACCCCGTCGGGTCGGGCAATGGGCGAGAGCGGGCGGGTGCGCCAGTCGGCATAGCGCCGCGCCCGCGCCAGGGCGCGCGCCGCGCGCTCCGGATCGCCGTAGGAGGGGATGGATCCGCGTTCGAGGATGCCGCCCAGCCCGCGCGTGGCGAGCAGATTGGGCATGCCCTGATCGGCGACGAAGGTGGTGAGAACCGGTGTGGCCGGATCGGATTGGGCTCCCGAGCGAATGGCCTCGGCGTAGGAGGCGACGGCCGCGGGCACCGGCGGCGAGTAGATGACGATGACCGCGTGCACCGCCGGGTCGGTGACGGCCGCGGCGACCGCGGTCAGATAGTCGGCCGGACTCGCCTGCGGGCCGAGGTCGATGGGCTCGCCCACCTCGAGTCCCTCACCGCGGGCGGCGTCGACCGCCAGCCAGCTCAGCGCGGCGCTATTGCCGATCACCGCGAGCCGCGGTCCGGCGGGCAGCGGCTGATAGGCCAGCAGCATGGCGCAGTCGAAAAGCTCGGTGATGGAATCGACCTGGATGATCCCGGCCTGCGCGAACAGATTGCGCACCAGCGACCGGTCCAGGTCCCGGTCCCCGTCCATCCGTGCCACATTGCGGCCGCTGTTCACCGCCACAATGGGTTTGGTGTGGGCCACCCGGCGCGCGATGCGGGAGAACTTGCGCGGATTGCCGAAGGTCTCCAGATACAGCAGCACCACATCGGTATCGGGATCGCCGTCCCAGTACTGCATGAGGTCGTTGCCGGAGACGTCGGCGCGGTTACCGGCGGACACGAAGGTGGACAGCCCCAGTTGCCGCGCCGCCGCCTCACCCAGGATGGCCGCGCCCAAAGGTCCGGACTGACAGAAGAATCCGATGCGCCCGCGCCCGGGCAGCACCGGGGCCAGCGTGGCGTTCAGGGCGATCGACGGGTCGGTATTGGCGATGCCGAGCGCGCTCGGGCCCACCACGCGCATGCCGTGCGCGCGGGCGGCGTCGACCAGTTCCCGCTCGGCCTCGTAGCCGCGCGGCCCGGATTCGGAGAATCCGGCGGTCAGCACCACCAGACCCTTGACGCCCTTGGCCATGCAGTCGTCGAGCACCGAGCCGATCTCCTTGGCGGGCACCGCGATCACCGCCAGATCGACTTCGTCGGGAATATCGCGCACCGTCGGATAGGCGCGCACGCCGCGCACCGCCGTGCGGTTGCGGTTCACCGGGAACACCGGCCCCTGATAGGCGCCCGAGAGCAGGTTGGCCAGCACCGCGCCGCCGACCCGGCTGGTCGATGGCGTCGCGCCGATCACCGCGATCGATTTGGGCGACAACAGGTTCCCGACACTGCGCGCCTCCGAGGCCCGCTCCCGCGAATCCCGCACCGACAGCAGCGCCTCGGTGGGGTCGATGGCGAATTCCAGGTGCAGCACCGATCCGTCGCGGCTGCGCTGCACCTGATATCCGGCGTCCCGGAACACCTGCACCATGGCGTTGTTCTCGGCCAGCACCTCGGCCACGAAGGTCTCGATATCGTTCTCGGCCGCCGCGCCGTTCAAATGCTCGAGCAGGATCGACCCCAGCCCGCGCCCCTGATGCCCGTCGGCCACCACGAACGCCACCTCGGCCGCGCGCGGCCCGGGCCGATCGGCGAGGTACTCGTAGCGGCCGACCGCGATGATCTCGTCGCCGAGCTCGATCACCAGCCCGACCCGATCCCGATAGTCCACGTGCGTGGTCCGATACAGGTCCTTGGGTGTCATTCGCGGGTACGGCCCGAAGTACCGCAGATACCGCGTGCGATCCGACAGCCCCTCGTGGAAGCGCTCCAATGCCTCCGCGTCGGCGGGCGTGATCGGCCGCAGCCGCACCACGCCGCCGTCGGAGGCCAGCACATCGGCGAACCAATGCTCCGGCGGCGGAGGCGGATTCACCGGTGTACCGGGAGTGTCCGGCGGCAACGGCGGGGTGACCGCCGCGGGAGCGGTGCTGCCAAGAGACGCGGGAGCGGTGCTGCCGTTTCCGGACGGCAGGGTCGGATCGGCGGGGTCAGTCACGGGGATCCTCCGGATCCAGGCCGAGCAGGCCGAAACTCGCCCGGCGCGTTGCCAATACGGATGTGTCGAGGGCCCGGCGGGCGCGGTCGGCGCGCTCGTCACCGGTCTCACGGCCGCCGCCGGGTCCGTCCCAGCGGGCGAAGGCGGTGTCCGCGCCGTCGCCCATGGTCTCGGGGGCGGCGACCATGGGCGCGTATCTGCTCACCTGCGCACGCCACTCGGGCGGGGTGGGGGTGGCCGGGTCGATGGTGCGGTCCAACGCGGTGGCCAGCAGGTGGGTCCAGGCGCGCGGCACCACCCGGATCAGCCCGTATCCCCCGCCGCCGACCGCGAGCCAGCGGCCCTCGGCATAGCGGTCCGCGAGCTCGCGCATGGCGAGGAACGCGGCGCGCTGGCCGTCGACGCTGAGCTCCAGATCGGCCAGGGGGTCCTCCCGGTGGGTGTCGACACCGCACTGGCTGATGACGATCTGCGGCCGGAACGCCGCCAGCGCCCCCGGCACCACGGCGTGGAAACCGCGCAGCCACAGCGGATCCCGGGTGCCCGGCATGATGGGCAGATTGATGGCGGTGCCCTCGGCCGCACCCGCGCCGGTCTCCTCGGGCCATCCGGTATTGGGCCACAGCGTCGCCGGGTGCTGGTGGATGGACACGGTCAGCACCCGCGGGTCCCCGTAGAACACGCGCTGCACCCCGTCGCCGTGGTGGACGTCCACGTCGATATAGGCGATGCGGTCGAAACCGTTGTCCAGCAACCACGAAATGGCCACCGCTACATCGTTGTACACGCAGAACCCCGCTGCCGAGGCTGGCATGGCGTGATGCATGCCACCGCCGATGCTCACCGCCCGCCGGGTGCGCCCGGCCGCGATCTCCCGGGCCGCGGCCAGGGTGCCGCCCACGATCACCGACGCCGCCTCGTGCATGTGCGGGAAGACCGGATTGTCGGCCGACCCGAGCCCGTAGGGCGGGTCGAGCGGGGCGGGGCCGGGCGGTTGCTGGGCGTGCTTGACCGCCTCGATGTAGTCGTGGGTGTGCACCCGCAGCAGTTCCGATTCGTCCGCCCGCTCCGGTGTGAGCCGCTCCACTCCGTCGAGCAGGCCGAGCCCCTCGGCCAACGCCATGGTGAACTGCAGCCGGACCGGCCGCATGGGATGCTCGGGCGTCCAGGTGTAGTCGAGGAACCGATCGGTCCAGACAACGGTTCCGTCACCACCAGCGAGGCCAGGCATACCTGCCACGCTAATGCGTCCGACGGCTTCGTACCCTTTAGGCACCGCAATGCTGTCGTACCGGGATGGCAGGATGCCGCTCGGAAAACGCGCAGGGAACACGCTGTGCGTCCTGGGTGTTGACAGTGCGTTCGCGAAATAAGCTGTCGCCCGGTGCAGCCGCCGTGCATGGGTAGAATTCGTGCCGACGAAGGGGTTTAACAGGTGAAGGATCTGGTCGACACCACGGAGATGTACCTCCGTACCATTCACGACCTCGAGGAGGAGGGTGTCACGCCGCTGCGCGCCCGCATCGCGGAGCGCCTCGAGCAGAGTGGACCCACGGTGAGCCAGACGGTCGCGCGGATGGAGCGCGACGGTCTGCTGACCGTTGCCGGTGATCGCCATCTCGAGCTGACCGACAAGGGCCGCTCCATGGCCGTCGCCGTGATGCGCAAGCACCGGCTGGCCGAGCGGTTGCTGGTCGACATCATCGGGCTCGAGTGGGAGAACGTGCACGCCGAGGCGTGCCGTTGGGAGCACGTGATGAGCGAGGAGGTGGAGCGCCGCCTGGTCGAGGTGCTCAACCACCCCACCACCTCCCCCTACGGCAACCCCATTCCGGGCCTGGACGAGCTGGGCGTCAAGCCCGGCTCCGGCGATGTCGAGAAGCTGGTGCGGCTCAGCGATCTGCCGACCGGGCAGTCGCAGGCCGTGGTGGTGCGTCGGCTGTCCGAGCACATCCAGACCGATCCGGAGACCATCAATCAGCTCCGCGAGGCCGGTGTCGTCCCCGACGCCCGCGTCACCGTGGAGACCAAGCCGGGCGCGGTGATCATCTCGGTGCCCGGTCACGAGGGATTCGAACTGTCCGACGAGATGGCGCACGCCGTCCAGGTGAAGTTGGTCTGATACGTGAAGCTTCTGGTTACCGGAGGCGCCGGGTACGTCGGTGGCGTCTGCGCGCAGGTTCTGCTCGAGGACGGCCACGAGGTCGTGGTCGTCGACGATCTGTCCACCGGCAATGCCGACGGCGTCCCGGCGGGCGCGAAGTTCGTGGAGGGCGATATCGCCACCGCGGGCGTCGAGCTCATCGCCGCCGAATCCTTCGACGGTGTGCTGCATTTCGCGGCCCAGTCCCTGGTCGGGGAATCGGTGGTGGAGCCGGAGAAGTACTGGCACGGCAATGTGGTGAAGACCCTCGCCCTGCTCGAGGCCATGCGGGCCGCGGGCACCCCGCGCCTGGTGTTCTCCTCGACCGCGGCCGTGTACGGCGAGCCGGAGCGGGTGCCCATCGTCGAGGACGCCCCCAAGCTGCCGACCAATCCGTACGGCGCGTCGAAGCTGTCCATCGACTACGCCATCACCTCCTACGCGAACGCGCACGGGCTGGCCGCGACCAGCCTGCGCTATTTCAATGTGGCCGGTGCGTACGCCGGGCTCGGCGAGAACCGTGTGGTGGAAACCCATCTCATCCCCCTGGTGTTGCAGACCGCGCTGGGTCAGCGCGAGTCGATCTCGGTGTTCGGCACCGACTACCCGACGCCGGACGGCACCGCGGTGCGCGACTACATCCACATTCGCGATCTGGCGCAGGCGCATCTGCAGGCGCTGGCGCAGTCGCAGCCGGGTGTGCATCGCATCTTCAATCTGGGCAGCGGCACCGGTTTCTCGGTGCGCGAGGTCATTTCGTCGTGCCAGCGGGTGACCGGCCTGCCGATCAATGTGGTGGACGCCCCCCGCCGCGCCGGTGACCCGGCCGTGCTGGTGGCCTCCAGCGACAAGGCCATCGCCGAACTCGGTTGGCGGCCCGAGCACACCGATCTCGACGAGATCGTCTCCGACGCCTGGGATTTCCTGCGCTCCCTGGGCGATCGCGCGCACTCCGCGCGCAAGCGCTGAGCCACACCCGGTGCGCGAGCACCGCCCTTCATCGCGGCTCCGGCCCGAGGTGGATGCCGAGTTCGGCGGCCATCTCGCGGCCGGACTCGGCGAGGCTGCTCAGCCGCCCGGGCGGTACGCCCAGTCGCAGACCCGATTCCAGCAGCTGGGCCATCCGATGGTCCGGGTCCGCGGCCAGCGCGACCTCCAGGGCCACACCCGCGAGTGGTCCGTCGCCGCGTGCGTACGCGCAATAGGCCAGCAGCGCCGCCGCTGCCGCGCGGTCCGGGTCCGGCAGTGCCCGAACCAGTTGCAGCCACAGGGCTTCCGCGCCGTCCGCGCGCGGACCCGGGGCGAGCGCGAACATGATGTCGCGCAGCGCCTTGTCCCGCAGGGCCACCCCCACCTCCGCCACCTCGGCGGCGGTGAGCCGGGCACCGGATTCGACTCGTTCGAGATACCGCAGCACCCGACACACCTCGACGCGCAGGTGCACCTGCGGACTGCCGTGCCGCACAACACGTGCCAGCCGTTGCGCCGCGGCGGCGACGGCCACGGGAATGGCCGGGACGGTGGCCTCCCGCAGCACGGGATCGGACGCGAGTTCCTCGGTGAGCTCGCGACGGGAGGCCCGCAGCGGGCGTCCCTCCAGCACGTGCCGCAGGGTGACCATCGAGGCCGCCGGATCGGGTTGCAGACCACGCGACCACGGCCCGGCCACGGTCCACCACGGCAGGTCGGGTCCGATCTCCCGCACCGCCCACGCCCCGGCCAGCGGCACGGCCTCGGCGTCCAGCCGATGTTCCAGCGCCGCAATGAGATCCCGGTGCTTTCCGGCACGCTGTCCGCTGTGTTTGCGGGTCGGCACGGTCGCGCGGTCGTCGACGATCACCGCGAGGGCGGCGACGGCCCGGTGCCGCACGCACAGTCCCGCGACCTGGTCGACCAGGATCCGAGTCGCGCAGCGCCCCGGATTGTCCAGATCCATGCGGGTCACCATCTCGACCGCGGCACCGCCCGGCCGATCCGGATCCGCCGCTAGCACCGCGACCACCAAGGACTTCGCGGGCATGAAGCCGAGCATGGCCGGGATGGCGGCGATCAGGTCACCGGGCGCACGCAGGCAGGTGGCGGGCGGGGTGGCGTCGATGGGATCGGGTGCGGCGGAGTCGATGTGCGCTGTCATGCCGTCGAGCGTGCGCCAGGCGAGGCACCGGGCCCGATGATCGACCAGGGATTTCGCCGAGGCTGTGGATGGTGCGGGGAGTTTCCGGCGCGTCCGCGACCCCTCGGCGTGGCCGGAGGCCGCTGGCTCGAATGTGTCGGTGGCCGTGGCTATCCTGCGCCTCGGCCACCCGAACTCAAACTTGAAATAGATTCATTTCATTTCACCCGAGCGGCCGCGCCCCCGCTGCTACAGTCCGCCAATGCAGATCACTGAGCCGACCGGGACTTCGCGAGCATCTCCAGGTAGTGCGGATTGGACATGATGCCAAGGACATTCCCGAACGGGTCCACCACCGAGGCCGTCACGAATCCGGTCCCCGCACCGCGTTCGATGATCGGCTCGTGGACGGTGGCACCCATGTCGAGCAGTCGCTGAAATGTGCCCGCCACATCATCGACGTGCCAGTTCACGATCTGCCCGCCCGGCCGGTCCGGGTGCGTGGGCGCGAACTTCTTGTTGATGATCCCGAGCTCGGCCTGGTAGTCGCCGATGCGGAACTCGTAGTACCCGCCCGGCACGGTGAAATACGGTGCCACACCGAGCAATTCGCTGTACCAGTCCTTGGCCGCCTCCAGATCGTCGGCGTAGTAGTTGACGGTCGCCATTCCGCGCAGCATCTTCGGTCTCCTCGATCGGGGGTGGTGCTGGATATGCATTCATCATCACGCCCAAAGTGCTCACCGAGTGAGCACTTTCCCGGAGACAATTCCGGATATGCGCGCGGATCGATTGGTGGCCACCCTGCTGTTCCTGCAGACCCGGGGACGGGTCACCGCGGCGGAGGTCGCGGCCGAGCTCGAGGTGTCGGTGGCGACCGCCCGCCGGGATCTGGAAGCCCTGTCCACGGCCGGGATTCCGGTCTATCCGCAGCCGGGACGCGGCGGCGGCTGGGCCCTGGTCGGCGGCGCGCGCACGGATCTGAGCGGGCTCACCGCCACGGAGGCCCAGGCGCTGTTCCTGCTGCTGGGACCGGTGGCCACGGCGACTCCGGCCACCAAGTCGGCGTTGCGGAAGCTGTTGCGCGCGCTGCCGCAACCGTTCCGGCTGGAGGCCGAGGCGGCGGCGGGCGCGATCGTGGTCGACCCGGCGCGCTGGGGCGAATCCGATGAGCGGCCGCCCAGCCTGGTAGACGAGTTGCAGCGAGCGGTGGTGCGCCGCCGCCGGATTCGGCTCGGCTACACCCGGGCCGGGCAGCGGACGACGCGACTGGTCGACCCGTGGGGCCTCGTCGACAAGGACGGCCTCTGGTACCTGGTGGCCGGAACGGAGCGGGGACAGCGGACCTTTCGGGTGGACCGCATCGCGACGGTAGAGAGCACCGACGAGATCGCCCACCGCCCGGACGATTTCGACCTCTCCACGGCCTGGTCACAGGTGGTCGACGAGGTCGAACGGCATCGGTCCACGCTCGCGGCGACCGTGCTGATCGAGGCGGCGCTGGCGCCCGTGCTGCGCAAACAGCAAGGGCGACACTGCGTCCTGGAGGGTCCGGTCGACGACGGACGGATTCGAGCCCGGATCACCGCGCCGACGCCGCTCATGATCGCCCAGCAGTTGGCGGGCTGGGGCGCGGCGCTCGAGGTGGTCGAGCCGGAGTCGGTGCGGGCCGAACTCGCCCGGCTCGGGACCGAGTTGGTGCGGCGATACGCGCCTACCCGCGAGTAGCCGCTTCGCAATCATGCGATAACCGAATCATGTTGCAGCAGTGGCGATTTCGCGAAATTCGGCGGTTGGTCACTGTTACAGTCCGCCCGGCGCGACCCCTTCAACGCGCCGAAAGGAACCACCCCCATGAAAACTCAGCTCCACCGACCGGCCGTAGGCATCGGCAGGCCCGCCATAGGCATTGGCGCGGCCGCCGCGCTCGCCGTCCTGGTCGGCACGATGGCGGCCCCGGCCGGTGCCTCGATCGACAAGATCCAGGTCGCCGGTCTCACCAGCGACAAACCGTGCTCGGTCGCCGACGGTTGCATGATCGAGGTCGCGCTCGATGGCTCCGACCAGCTGAGCCCGGTCGATTTCCTGGTCAACGGCGCGGTCATCGGTACCGTCAACCCGGCCTCCTACGGTGCGGGCGCGGCCGCCAATATGCCCTGGCACCCGACCGACCAGGGCACCTACACCGTCGGCGCGCATCAGGGCCTGTCCACCGTGACCACGGTCTACAAGGTGGGTTCGGCGAGCACCTGCCCGCCGATCTCCTCGTTCCTGCCGGGTTCGGCCAGCGGCGGCTCGTCGGGCACCGGCTCGGGCGACAGCGGCTCCGGCGGCACCGGTTCGCTCAGCGGTTCGGGCGGGAGTGGTTCGGGCGGTTCGGGTTCCGGCAACGGTTCGGCGTCGGGTTCCAATACCCCGCTGCCGGTCTGCTGATTCGGCCCGGGAGCCGAAACGGGCAGGGGTCGGCTCCCCACACCGGTTCTCCCCCGGAGGTTCTCAGCCCTTGCGCACCTTCCGCAGCGCTGTGGTGAACAACGCGTCGAGCGCCTGACCGTCCGACGTGGACCCAGAAGTCATGTAGGTCACAGTGATTCGCACATCGCCGATCTGGCCGATGAGCGATTGCATGGTGCGGGTGAGCCCGCTCGCGCTCTTCTCGCTGCCGACCGTGCGCTTGACGGCCAGCGTGTCATCGGCATTGGCGGGCGGCGGGGGATCCAGTTGCGTGGTCACCACCGAGGTGGCCCCCGCGTGCCCGAGCCGCACGGTTCCGCAGCGCTGCAACTGATCTCGCAGGGTCGAGAGCGGCTTGTCCGACCGCGTGAGCACGACCGTGAGCGTGGCGCGCGTGGTGTCGTCGGTGCCGACCGCGGTGACCGGCCCGGCCGTGGGCGCGATCGGCGCACAGCCGCTCGGATCCACCTGTGCCCCTGGCAAGTAGCCGTTCAAGTCGTCGGCGGCCTGTTTGGCGGTGTCGGCCGGAAGCACGAGCGCGGTGTAGCGCGAGGGGAATTGCGAGGGATCCGGCAGCAGCTTGGTCAGGGTGCCATCGGCGCTCGCGGCGGGTGTGACCGGACCGCGCACCGCGGTCGGATGACCCGATACCGAGGTCGCGCACCCGGCGAGCAGCCCTCCCACCACTACCGCTCCCACGGCCTGCACGGACCTGCGACGCCTGTTGCGCATGGGAGTTCGGAAGGCCACCGTCACCTCGTCCACTATGCCGAAAATCGGCTGTTCACAGCGAATGCCACGCCGCAGGCGGTGTTTGTTGCCCGCACTGACCGGGGCGCCGGGAATGCGTGTCCCCCTTCGGCGTGTTGCACCCCTGGTGCGGGTGGTGCACACCTGTCATGCCCATGAGGGACAATGTTGGATGGTCGCGCAAGTGGGCCACGCAGGAAGGAGCGCGCGATGGACTACGAGTCGCGAATGTACGAGCTGGAATTCCCGGCTCCGCAGCTGTCGTCCGACGATGGCTCGGGACCGGTGCTGGTGCACGGCCTCGAGGGCTTCACCGATGCCGGACACGCGGTGCGCCTGGCCACCACCCACCTCAAGGAGAGCCTCGAGCACGAGCTGGTCGCCTCGTTCGACATGGACGAGCTGCTCGACTACCGGTCGCGGCGTCCCCTCATGACCTTCAAGACCGATCACTTCTCCGACTACACCGAGCCGGAGCTGAGCCTGTGGGCGCTCAAGGACACGGCGGGCACCCCGTTCCTGCTGCTGGCCGGGCTCGAACCGGATCTGCGCTGGGAGAAGTTCGTCACCGCGGTGCGCCTGCTGGCCGAACAGCTCGGCGTGCGCCGCACCATCGGACTCTCGGCCATTCCCATGGCGATTCCGCACACCCGTCCGCTCGGCGTCACCGCGCACGCCTCGGACTCGGACCTGATCGGCGATCACCAGCGCTGGCCGGGTGAGCTGCAGGTGCCGGGCAGCGCCTCCTCGCTGCTGGAATTCCGCATGGCCCAGCACGGGCACGAGTCGGTCGGCTTCTCGGTGCACGTGCCGCACTACCTGACCCAGACCGCCTACCCCGAGGCCGCGCAGACTCTGCTCGAGAACGTGGCCGAGAACGCGGGCCTGGAACTGCCACTCGCGGCGCTCACCGATGCCGCCGCCCGGGTGCGCGAACAGGTCAACGAGCACATCGCGGGCAACTCCGAGGTGGAGACCGTGGTGCAGGCGCTCGAGCGCCAGTACGACAGCTTCGTCACCGCCCAGGAACGCCAGTCCAGCCTGCTGGCCAGCGAGAACGACCTACCCACCGGCGATGAGCTGGGCGCGGAGTTCGAGCGCTTCCTGGCCGAGCAGGCCGGGTTCGGCGACGGCGACGAGCCGGAGAATCCGCCGCTGCGGTAGTGGTCGTTGCGGGGTTTGCGCGCGGTGACCGGTAACGTTGGGCGGCGTGCAGCTGTCCGAATTGGTTCCCGACCGTGCCGTCTCCGACGTGGACCCGGATTGGTTGTACGAGACATTCGCCGAATGGGCGAGCGGTGAGGGCCTGACCCTGTATCCGGCGCAGGAAGAAGCGCTGCTGGAACTGGTCACCGGCTCGAACGTCATTCTCAATACCCCGACCGGGTCCGGTAAGTCGCTGGTCGCGCTGGGCGCGCACTTCGCCGCGCTCAACAAGGGCGAGCGCAGCTACTACACGGCACCGATCAAGGCCTTGGTCAGCGAGAAGTTCTTCGCCCTGTGCGAGATCTTCGGCGCGGACCGGGTCGGCATGGTGACCGGTGACGCCGCGGTCAATCCCGAGGCCCCGATCATCTGCGCGACCGCGGAGATCCTGGCGAATCTGGCGCTGCGCGAGGGCGCTTCGGCCAATGTCGGCCAGGTGATCATGGACGAGTTCCACTACTACGCCGATCCCGATCGGGGCTGGGCGTGGCAGGTGCCGCTGATCGAACTGCCGAAGGCGCAGTTCCTGCTCATGTCGGCCACCCTCGGCGAGGTCGACTTCTTCGCCCAGGACCTGACCCGGCGCACCGGGCGCGAGACCGCCATCGTCTCCGGTTCGGAGCGGCCGGTGCCGCTGAGCTTCTCGTATGTGCGCACCCCGATCACCGAGACCCTCGAGGATCTGGTGACCACCAGCCTCGCCCCGGTCTACGTCGTGCACTTCACCCAGGCCGCCGCCATGGAACGGGCGCAGGCACTGATGAGCGTGAACATCTCCTCCAAGGCCGAGAAGGAGGCCATCGCCAACGCCATCGGCGAATTCCGTTTCGCCACCGGTTTCGGTAAGACGCTCTCGCGGTTCATCCGCCACGGCATCGGCGTGCATCACGCGGGCATGCTGCCCAAGTACCGGCGACTGGTCGAGAAGCTCGCGCAGGACGGGCTGTTGAAGGTGGTGTGCGGCACCGACACTCTCGGCGTGGGCATCAATGTGCCCATTCGCACGGTGATGCTGACCGGGCTCACCAAATACGACGGCGTGCGCACGCGGCGGCTCAATGCCCGCGAGTTCCATCAGATCGCCGGGCGGGCCGGGCGCGCGGGCTACGACACCATGGGCACGGTCGTGGTGCAGGCTCCGGAGCACGAGGTGGAGAACGCGCGGCTGATCGCCAAGGCGGGCGACGATCCCAAGAAGCTCAAGAAGGTCCAGAAGAAGAAGCCGCCCGAGGGTTTCGTGTCCTGGTCGGAGGAGACCTTCGACCGGCTGGTGGCGGCCTCGCCCGAACCCATGGTGTCGCGGTTCAACGTGACCAACTCCATGCTGCTGAATGTGATTGCGCGCAAAGGCAATTGCTTCCACGCCATGCGGCATCTGCTGGAGGAGAACCACGAGCCGCGGGCGGCGCAGCGCAAGCACATCCTCAAGGCGATCCGGCTGTACCGGGCGCTGCGCGACGCGGGCGTGGTGCAGCAGCTCGACGAACCCGACCAGTACGGACGCCATGCCCGGCTCATGGTCGATCTGCAGCGCGACTTCGCCCTCGATCAGCCGCTGTCGCCGTTCGCGCTCGCCGCGCTGGAACTCCTTGACAAGGATTCGCCGACCTACACCCTCGATGTCATCTCGCTCATCGAGTCCACCCTCGAGGATCCGCGCCAGCTGCTCATGGCCCAGCAGCACAAGGCGCGCGGCGAGGCCGTCGCGGAGATGAAGGCCGACGGCATCGAATACGAGGAGCGCATGGAACTCCTCGAAGAGGTCACCTGGCCCAAACCCCTGGCGGCCGAGCTCATCGAGCCCGCGTTCGAGACCTACAAGGCCGGACACCCGTGGGTGTCGGAGTTCGAGCCCTCCCCCAAATCCGTGGTGCGCGAGATGGTCGAGCGGTCCATGACCTTCGCCGAACTCGTCTCCGGCTACGAGCTGGCCCGCTCCGAGGGCGTGGTGCTGCGGTACCTCGCCGACGCCTACCGGGCGCTGCGGCGGACCGTGCCCGAACAGGCGCGCACCGAGGAACTCGACGACATCACCGAATGGCTCGGCGAGCTCATTCGCCAGGTCGACTCCAGCCTGCTCGACGAATGGGAGCAGCTCACCAATCCGGGCGCGGAGTCCGATGAACAGCAGGTGGCGTTCGGGGCCGAGACCGTGCGGCCGATCTCGGCCAATGAGCGGGCCTTCCGGGTGCTGGTGCGCAATGCCATGTTCCGGCGCGTGGACCTGGCCGCCCTCCAGCGCTGGGACCTGCTCGCCGAGCTGGGCGACGAGCTGGACTGGGAGGCCGAACTGGGCCCCTATTTCGACGAATACGAGACCATCGGGACCGGTCCGAACGCCCGTGGACCCCAACTGTTCCGGGTCGAGCAGCGGCCCGGGTTCTGGGATGTGCGCCAGGTGCTCGACGACCCCAATGGCGACCACGGCTGGTCCATCAACGCCATTGTCGATCTGGCCGAGTCCGATGCGGCGGGTGAAGTGGTGTTCGACGAGGTTTCGGTCACCGCGGGCTGAGATTCGGTTCGCGCCGTCAGCGGCCGGGGACGGTCCGTGCGCGGCGGGGTCACACTCTCGTAAGACGTCGCGCGGGGCATATTGACGAATCCCGGCGTTAGAGTGACGTAATCGATCGTCCACCGGTTCGTTTTTCGAGGCTCAACGCGTGTATTGTCGCGCAGGTTGCCTGAGTCCCCTGCCACTGCGGCCGACAGAAAAGAGTTCCCTTAGATTGCCCGGTCGAAACATGCCCGAGTCGCCGTGTCTGGTCATCGACCTCGACAAGGTCCGCGCGAACTACCGCGCACTGCACGCCGCCCTCCCTGCGGCACGAATTCGCTTCGCCGTCAAGGCGAGTCCCGTGCCGGAGATCATCCGGCTGCTGAACGACGAGGGCGCGGAGTTCGACGTCGCCAGCGTCGGTGAGATCGAACTCTGCCTCGCGCAGGGCGTCGATCCGGCCGTCATGTGCTACGGCAATCCGATCAAGAAGGCCTCCCAGATCGCCACCGCCTACGCGGCCGGTGTGCGCCGCTACGCCTTCGACACCGAGGACGACCTCGAGCGCATCGCCGAGCACGCCCCGGGCTCCGAAGTGGAGTGCCGGTTCCTGTCCTCGGCCCCGCAGTCGCAGACACCGTTCGGGACCAAGTTCGGCTGCGCGCCGGGTGAGGCCAAGCGGCTGCTGGTGCGGGCGCACGATCTGGGCCTGAAGGTCGTCGGCCCCTACTTCCATGTCGGCTCGCAGCAGCTGGACCCGAAGGCCTGGGGCATCGGGATCGAGCAGGCCGGTGCCATCGCGGAAGCGTTGGCGGTCAAGGACATTCCAGTCACGGCGGTGAATATCGGTGGGGGACTTCCGATTTCGTACGCCGATCCGGCTCCCGGACTCGCGGAGCTGGGCGCGGCCATCGCCGAGGCGGCGAGCCGCTATCTCCCGGAACACACCTCGCTCGTCGTGGAACCCGGTCGCGCCCTGGTGGGCAACACCGGCGTGATCCACGCCGAAGTGGTGAATGTTCGCGTAGCGCCGGACGGGCGGCGCTGGGTATACCTCGATATCGGCCGCTACAACGGCATGGCCGAGACCGAGAACGAGTACATCGCCTACCGATTCCAAACCGATCGGGACACGGATCCGAAGGACGAAGCTGTCGTAGCCGGTCCTACGTGTGATGGCGACGATGTACTCTATCAACGCACGCGTGTCCTCCTTCCGACCACGTTGCGAGCCGGTGATCCCGTTCGGATCCTCGAAACCGGTGCCTATACGGCGAGCTATTCGTCGGTGTCCTTCAACGGTTTTCCGCCTTTGACTGTGCATGTCACTGGCGCTGAGCGAGAGTGAGTTTTAGCCATGATCACGGCAGAATTCACCGGCTGGCATGTGCTGGCCGAGTTCGGTGGTGTCGACGCCAACCTCTGCGACGACCTCGAACGACTCGAAACCGCGCTTCGAAAATCGTTGGTCGCCGCGGGGGTGACCATCTGCGATGTCGTGAGCAAGAAATTCGAGCCGCAGGGTGTCACCATCCTGGCCCTCCTCGCGGAGTCGCACGCGTCGATTCACACCTACCCTGAGTCCGGCGACATCTTCGTCGACGTATTCACTTGCGGCAGCATCGGTTCCGGCGCCACCAAGGCGGTCGAACTGCTCCAGCAGGAGCTGTCTCCCGGGTCGGTCAATATCGAGGTCATCCAGCGCGGCCACACCGCCCGCCGGATCCACGAGCCGGTGGGCGAGGGTCTGACCCGGGTGTGGAACACGACGGAAACCATCGTCGACACCAACACCCCGTTCCAGCACATGGTCATCGCGCGGACCGAGCAGGGCATCTCCCTGTTCTCCGACGACGACCGGCAGTCCACCGAGTTCTCGCAGCTCACCTACCACGAGGCCATGCTGGTCCCGGGGTACGCGCTGGCCGCGAAGCTGGACAAGGTGCTGATCATCGGCTCCGGCGAGGGCGTCGCCTCGCAGATGTCGGTGGCCGCGGGCGCCTCGCTCGTCGATCACGTCGACATCGACCAGCTGGAGGTGGAGCTGTGCGCCAAGCACCTCCCCTACGGCTACACCGAGGCCGATCTGGCCGAGGCGGTCGCGCAGACCGGGCCGATCAAGATGCACTACGCCGACGGCTGGGACTTCCTGGCCAAGGCCGAGGCCGCGGGCGTGCGCTACGACATGATCTGTATCGACCTGCCGGACGAGCGGGTCGAGGACGCGCAGCACAACCGCCTCTACGAGGACGACTTCCTCAACCGCTGTAAGGCGCTGCTGTCCGAAGGTGGCGTGCTCGCCGCGCAGGCCGGTTGTCAGACGATGTGGCGCAACGAGACGCTCAAGCGCTCGTGGACCCGCTTCCACAACCTGTTCGAGACCGTCGTTCCGTACGTGTCCGACGAGCACGAGTGGACCTTCATCTTCGGCACGCCGAAGGCGATCGCGGATCCGGTGGCCAAGATGACCGAGACGCTGTCGACGCTGCCCTACAAGGCCGCGACCATCGACGAGAAGGCCCTGGTCCGGGGCGCGATCGAGCCGCACGCGCTGCGTGTGGGCGTGAGCGTCTAGGTCTCACCGGCAGCACCCCGTTTCACCGAAGCGGCCCCGGCACACCACTGTGCCGGGGCCGCTTCGTTTTTCGTTGTTTCACACAACGGATTTCGTTGCGTGATGGCCTCGAAGGTCAGGAAATAGCGGGCAGCTTCACGACCTGCCCGGCGTAGGCCAGGCCCGCGCCGAAGCCCAGCAGCAGCGCGGTGTCCCCGGGCTTGGACTCGCCGGAGCGCAGCAGCTGCTCCATCGCCATCGGGATGGAGGCGGCGCTCGTGTTACCCGTCTGCGCGATATCCCTTGCGACAGCGATGGTTTCGGGCATGTGCAGCGCGCGCAGCAGCGCGTCGGTAATGCGCCCGTTGGCCTGGTGCGGCACGAAGGCGTCGAGATCGTCCACGGTGACGCCCGCCTTGTCCAGCGCGTCCCGGCACGCCTTCTCCAAGAACGTGACGGCCCAACGGAATACGGCCGCGCCGTTCATCCGAATGTAGGGCCGCACGGTGGTGCCGCCGGTCGCCTCGGCCTCCGCCACCTCGGCGAAGTACTGCTGAAAGTCCTTGTCCTGCTTGATCGCAGCGGTCTGGCTGCCGTCCGAACCCCAGGCCACCGGGCCGATGCCCTCGACGTCGGAAGCGCCCACCACGACCGCGCCCGCGCCGTCGGCGAAGATGAACGCACAGGTGCGGTCGTCCTGGTCGAGCAGGTCCGAGAGCCGCTCGACACCGATCACCAGCACGTGGCGGGCCTGTCCGGCGCGCACCAGGTTGGCGGCATTGGCCAGGGCGTAGCAGAAGCCCGCGCATCCGGCCGAGACGTCGAAGGCGGCGGTGTCGTGCATGCCGAGTTCGGTGGCGACCACCGCTCCGGCGGAGGGGCCCAGCACCATCTGGGAGGAGGTGGCCAGGATGACCGCGTCGATCTGCTGCGCGGTGACGCCCGCGGCCGCGAGCGCGTCGGTGGCGGCGGCGGTGCTCATGGAGACGATGGTCTCGTCGGCCTCGGCCCAGTGGCGGGCCTCGATGCCGGAGCGAGTCCGGATCCACTCGTCCGAGGAATTGATGCGGTCGACGATCTCGGCATTGGGCACCACCCGACGCGGGCGGTAGACGCCCAGGCCGAGCAGCGCGGCATGGGCGACCGGGGTGGCGGTGGCGATCTGGGCGGGCATCCTCTGAATTCCCCTTGGGTTGAAACACGGCCGGATTCGGTAGCGCCGCCGCGTTTGATACACGAGTATGTGAACCGATCGGTTCATACGGGAAAGGTTTAACATGGACCGATCGGTTCACACAAGTGCCGACGCAATTTCCATACCTGGAGGGATTCGGATGACGGCGGGACCGCGCGCCCGATTGATCGCGAGCACGATCACCACGGTCCAGGAGCACGGCGTCCACGCCGCCGGACTCAATGAGCTGCTCAAGCGCAGCAACGCCTCCCGAAACTCCCTCTATCAGCACTTCCCTTCCGGCAAGAGCGAATTGGTGGCGACCGCGGCCCGCCTGGTCTCGCGCATGGTCTACTCCCACGTGAGCCGCATGTCCGACGCCCTACCGACCGCCCCGTCCCTGTCCGGCTGGGTGGACGAACTGCTCGCCTTCTGGCGCGGCCAACTCGAAACCAGCGACTTCCGCGCGGGCTCCTTCATGATGGCCGCCGCCCTCGACGAAACCGACCCCACCCTCCAATCCGCCGCAGGCCAAGCCTTCTCCGAATGGACCGCCCGCCTAGCCGACGGCCTCGTCGAAGCAGGCATCGAAAGAGCCACCGCCTGCTCCCTCTCCGGCTTCACCCTCTCCATCATCGAAGGCGCCATAGTCCAAAGCCGAGCCCTGAAATCCGTCCTCCCCTTCACCGACGCAGGCACCCAACTAACCGTCCTCCTCCACCACCACCTCCCCAACCGCGCCTGAGCCCAAAACGAGTTGACTTGGAGCGCACTCCAAGTCGTAGCGTCGAACGCATGATCGCGACCAGGAAACTCGGAGAACTGACCGTCAGCGCGCAGGGCCTCGGCTGCATGGGCATGAGCAGCGCCTACGGCGTCCGCGACAACGACGCCGAATCCATCGCCACCATCCACCGCGCCCTCGAACTCGGCGTCACCCTCCTCGACACCGCCAATATCTACGGCCCCGAAACCAATGAGCGCCTCGTCGGCCGCGCCATCGCCGACCGCCGCGACCAGGTAGTCCTCGCAACCAAATTCGGCATTCTGTGGGGCGAGAACGGACCCGCGGGTACCCGCGGCGATGCCGCCTACGTCAAGCAGTGCTGCGACGAATCCCTGTCCCGCCTCGGCGTCGACCACATCGACCTCTACTACCAGCACCGCGTCGACCCGAACGTCCCGATCGAGGAGACCTGGGGGGCACTCGCGGAACTGGTTCAGGCGGGCAAGGTCCGCTACCTGGGCATCTCCGAGGCCTCCGCGGACAGCATCCGCCGCGCCCACGCCGTCCACCCCGTGACAGCCCTCCAATCCGAATGGTCCCTGTGGACCCGCGACATCGAGGCCGAAATCCTGCCCACCTGCCGCGAATTGGGCATCGGCATCGTCCCCTTCTCCCCGCTCGGCCGCGGCTTCCTCACCGGCGCAATCAAATCCACCGCCGACCTCCCCGCCGACGACATGCGCCGCAACCTCCCCCGCTTCTCCGACGACAACTTCGACCGCAACCTGGCGATTGTCGCGGCACTGCGGGAACTCGCGGACGAAAAGGAAGTTACCCCCGGCCAATTGGCCCTCGCCTGGGTCCAGTCCCGAGGCGACGACGTGGTCCCCATCCCGGGCACCAAGCGCCGCACCTACCTGGAGCAGAACGTCGCGGCCACCGAGATCACCCTGACAGCGGACGATCTCACCCGAATCGAAGCAGCAGCCCCGGCCGAATCCATTGCCGGAGCCCGCTACCCAGAGCACCTCGCCCGAGCCGCCGGTCGCTAGCCAACAGCGCACCCGTGCACGCGCACAGGTGTGGTGGGCGACAATTCGGATGATCGGCGGCGATACTGCATTCATGCGAATTTCGGTTGCCGCCGATGAAGACACGGGTGTTGCTGCGGCCGTGGTCGAGGAGTTGCGGGGGCGTGGGCACGAGGTCGTCGTGCATGGGGCGTTGGAGCCGTCGGAACGTGATGACTGGGCTTGGGCCAGTGAAGCCGCGGCGCGGGATGTGGCCGAGGGACGGGCCGAGCAGGCGGTGGTGTGTTGTTGGACCGGGACCGGGGCCTCGATCGCCGCGAACAAGGTGCCGGGGGTGCGGGCCGCATTGTGCGTCGACGCCTATACCGCCGAAGGTGCGCGTAAGTGGAATGACGCGAATGTGTTGGCGCTCAGTTTGCGGCTGACCTCACGAGCGCAGCTAGGTGAGATTCTCGATGCGTGGTTCGCCGGGGCCCCGAGTGCGGACCCCGGCGATCGGGCGAATGTGGAGCACGTGGATCGGATCGGATGATCAGGCCTCAGCGGCGAGGTGGGCGTGTTGGGTGCGTAGTTCGCGTTTGAGGATTTTGCCGCTGGGGTTTTTGGGGAGGGATTCGACGAAGGTTACGTACTTGGGGACCTTGTAGCCTGCGAGGCGTTGTTTGCAGTGGGCGATGAGGTCGGCGGGTGTGGGTTCGGTTCCGGTGCGGGGCACCACGATTGCGGTGACGGCCTCGATCCAGTGTGGGTGCGGGATGCCGATCACGGCCGCCTCGGACACGTCCGGGTGTTCGTAGAGGACTTCTTCGACCTCGCGGCTGGCCACGTTTTCGCCGCCGGTTTTGATCATGTCTTTTTTGCGGTCTACGACGGTGAGGTAGCCGTCGGCGTCGAGGACGCCGAGGTCGCCGCTGTGGAACCAGCCGTTGCGGAAGGCTTCCGCGGTTTTGGCGGGGTCGTTCCAGTAGCCGAGCGTGGCCTGCGGGGAGCGGTGCACGATTTCGCCGATCTCGCCGACGCCGACGGGGATGTCGTCATCATCGACCACGCGGGTTTCGACATTCAGCGCCGGGCGGCCCGCGGAGCCGGGCTTGGTGATCTGGTCTTCGGGGGCGAGAACCGTTGCGAGCGGGGCGAGTTCGGTTTGGCCGTAGAAGTTGGTGAGGCCGACGTCGGGTAGTCGGTGGGAGAGTTCCATGAGGACTTCGACGGGCATGATGCTCGCGCCGTAGTAGCCCTTGCGCAGGGAGGACAGGTCGTAGGAGTCGAAATCCGGGTGGCGCAGGAGGGAGACCCAGACCGTCGGCGGGCAGAACAGTTTGGTGGCGCGTTCGGTTTCGATGGTGCGCAGGATCGTGGCCGGGTCGGGGCCCGGCAGCAGGATGCTGGTCGCGCCCAGCCACAGGTCCGGGGTGAGGAAGCAGTGCAGCTGGGCGCAGTGGTAGAGCGGGAGGGCGTGAACTTCGATGTCGTCGGCGCTCATTCGGCCATCCACGACCACGCTGGTGTACTGGGCGATGAGGGCGCGGCTGGACAGGACCGCGCCCTTGGGGCGGGACTCGGTGCCGGAGGTGTACATGATCTGGATGGGATCATCGTCGCCGACGCGGACATCGGGCGCGGAGGCATCGGCGTGCGTCTCCCAGTCGCGCACGTCCTCCCAACCGGCCGCGGCGGGCCGACCACTCAGCCCGATCCAGCCGAACAGCCGAATCTCGCTGTCGCCCAGTTGTTTCACCGCCGACTCCGCCTCGGCGGCCAACGCGTCCTCGCTGATCAGCGCGATCGCGCCGGAATGCTCGAGAATGAACGCCACCTCGTCGGCGGTGAGCATGAAATTGATCGGCACCGAGATCGCGCCCAGCCGGGCCAGCGCGAAGAACGCCAGCACGAACTCCCGGCAATTGTGCGAATAGATCGCGACCCGATCCCCCTGCGCCACACCGCGATCGGCCAGACTGTGCGCGACGCGATTCACGGCGGCGTCGAGTTCGGCGTAGCTCTCCCGCCGCTCCCGCCACACCAGCGCGGTCTTGTCCGGAACCCGGGCGGCGCTGCGCCGCAGCAGATCTCCGAGCGCCTGCGACCGCGCACCCGCCACCGTCAGCTCCATGCCCACTGCATCCATGCGATCAACTTCTACCGCAGAAATGTGTCCCGCGTCATACAGTCTCGCTGAGCAGGATCACATCTCGCCGCCACGCAGCGCATTTCCCCACATAGGACGGCAGCTGCTCGGTGGCGAACTCGGACGCCGACCAGTCTCGCTCCTCGACTTCCGCGGTCCAGACATACGTCCACGCGTACCCGACCCTCTCCCCCACGCTCACCGACACCGGCACCAGATCGTATTCGTCGTCCTCGAAGGCATCGAGCACCAGCCACTCGTCGGCGGTCAACCCGGTGAGCAAGAAACCGTCCGTGACGCCAGCGGCCGCGGCCACGAGCCCGGGATACACCCGCCCCGGCAAGGCCGCCGCCCGGCGACCGAGCACCCGCGCCGCCGCCATTTCCGGTACCCGCCCGATCAATTCGGTCAACACCGCACCGAACCGCAGGGTTCCGTAAACGAAGAGCGGATCACTCGCAAACGGAAGTTTCCGTGCCCACCGGTCGGTCATCGGCCGACTGTACGCGCAGTCCGCGCGAAGATTCCCGCATCGTGCGAGTTGATGATAGTGACCTGATGTCCGTGCAGTTTTCGCAGCTCACGCAGCCGCCGCTGATTCGCCCGATAGGCGTCGCCCACGATCGCCCCGGTCTCGTAGACCTTCCACCAGAACGGCGTGAACGGTTCCTCCGGATGAATGCTGGACTCCGCGAAGAACGCATCCCCCGCGTGCAACAGCCACCCATCACCGTGATCGATCGCCACCCCCGCGTGCCCGCGCGTATGCCCCGCCAACGGCACCACCAGAATCTCCGGCGGCAACCCCGGCAGATCCCGCACCGCGGTGAACCCGAACCAGTCCTCGCCGCCCTCGACCTCGTTCACCATCCATTTGGGCCCGTGCGCCCACTGCGCCGCCCGATAGCGCAGCCGCTCCGACAGCGTGGGAGTGGCGGTGGCGGCCCGGAATTCGGGGCCGTGGATGTGCACGGTCGCCTCGGGGAAGTCCGAGAGTCCGCCGGAGTGATCCAGGTCGAGATGGGTCAGGATGACGTGCCGGACATCGCGCGGGTCGTAGCCCAGCGCTTGGATCTGCCGTACCGCCGTCTCGGCCTCGGTCGGCTTCGCGCCCAGCAGGAACCGGCTGGCACCCACCATTTTTCCGGGCTGTCGTACGGCCTCGAGCCCGAACCCGGTGTCGACGAGCACGAGCGTGTCCCGGGTCTCGACGAGCAGGCAGTGATCGATCAGGCCGAATCCCATGGTGCCGCAGTTCAGGTGGTGAATCCGCATGGCCCGAGCGTTTCAGACACTCTGGGACAGTGCAACCGCGCAGGTGCCGGAATTGTCGGGCTGCCCGTCAGCGGACGGACGGCATTCGCGAATGATCTCGGCCAGCAGGTCGTAGTCGTCGCCGCGGGTGGTCGAGGACCGGAAGGCCAGCCCGACCGTGCGGCCCGGCGCGGGCGCGGCGAAGGTCGCGATGTCCAATGTGCCGCGCGCGGTTTCGGCGGCCACCGCCATGGCCGGAATCAGCGTGACACCGAGATCGCCCGCGACACACTGCACCACGGTCGCCAGCGATGTCGCGCGGGTGTCGCCGACCGCGCCCGGATGCGCGTCACCGCTCCGGCACAGGTCCAGAGTCTGATCACGCAGGCAGTGCCCTTCATCGAGGAGCAGCAGCGGAAGACCGTCCAGGTCGGCGGGTTTCAGGTTCTCGCGCCCGGCCAGCGCGTGCCCGCGCGGCAACACCAGCACGAACTCCTCGGTGTACAGCGGTATCTCGACCAGCCCGGTGGCCTCGCTGGGCAACGCGAGCAGGGCCGCGTCGAGCACTCCGGAGCGCAGTCCGTCCAGCAGCCGCGCGGTCTGATCCTCGATGATGTGCGGCACCAAATTCGGCATTCGCCTGCGCAATTCGGGCAGCAGCGTGGGCAGTACGTACGGGGCGACGGTCGGGATGATGCCCAGGCGCAGGGTGCCGCCGAGCCCCTGCCCCGCCGCGGATGCGACAAATCGGTCAGCCGCCTCGAGGGTGGCAATGGCTTGCGGCAGTAGCCGTTTGCCGTCGCCGGTCACCAGCACCCGCCGGGTGCTGCGCTCGATCAACTGGAGCCCCAGTCCGCTTTCCAATGATGCGAGGGCCTGGGATAACGTGGGTTGGCTCACGCCGAGCCGGGTCGCCGCGGTGCCGAAATGCCGGTATTCCGCGATGGCCACGAACGCACGCAGCTGTGACAGGGTGGGCTGATAAGACTGATCAGTCACGCCTATGAGTGTAGTGCGAGTGATCACGTTTACCTGTCACCGCAGTTCGGCAAGGATCGTATATACGTCTCGACACAATCGGCACGACTACATATGAGGAGCAAGCATGGCCCTGCTGACCATCGGCGACCAGTTCCCCGCCTACAACCTGACGGCAGTCATCGGCGGTGATCTCTCGAAGGTGAACGCTCAGCAGCCCGACGACTACTTCACCCAGATCTCGAGCGACGACTACGCGGGCAAGTGGCGCATCGTCTTCTTCTGGCCCAAGGACTTCACCTTCGTCTGCCCCACCGAGATCGCCGCCTTCGGCAAGCTCAACGACGAGTTCGAGGACCGCGACGCGCAGGTCCTCGGCGTGTCGGTCGACAACGAGTTCGTGCACTTCCAGTGGCGTGCCCAGCACGAGGATCTCAAGACCCTCCCCTTCCCCATGCTGAGCGACCTGAAGCGCGAATTGGCCACCGCCACCGGCGTTCTCAATGCCGACGGCGTCGCCGACCGCGCCACCTTCATCGTCGACCCGAACAACGAGATCCAGTTCGTGTCCGTCACCGCCGGTTCGGTGGGCCGCAATGTCGACGAGGTGCTGCGGGTGCTCGACGCCCTGCAGTCCGACGAGCTGTGCGCCTGCAACTGGAAGAAGGGCGATCCCACCATCAAGGCGGGCGAGCTCATGTCCGCTTCCGTCTGAGGCATCAGAGACCAAGGCACCCAAGGACTTTCGCCGTGACCATCGAGAACCTGAAGAACTCGCTACCCGAGTACGCCAAGGACCTGAAGCTCAACCTGTCCTCGCTGTCGCGCACCACCGTGCTGAGCGAACAGCAGCTGTGGGGCACCCTGCTGGCAACGGCGGCGGCCACCCGCTCGGCCTCGACGCTGCGGGAGATCGCCGAGGAGGCGGCCGACGTGCTGTCGGCCGAGGCGTACAACGCCGCGCTCGGGGCCGCGTCGATCATGGCCATGAACAATGTGTTCTACCGCGGCAAGGCGTTCCTGGAGGGCCGCTACGACGATCTGCGCGCGGGCCTGCGCATGCAGATCATCGGCAATCCGGGTGTGGACAAGGCCGATTTCGAGCTGTGGTCGTTCGCGGTCTCCTCGATCAACGGCTGCCAGCACTGCCTGGAGGCGCACGAGCACACGCTGCGGGAAGAGGGCGTGTCGCGCGAGGTGATCTTCGAGGCATTGCGCGCGGCGGCGATCGTGGCGGGCGTCGGTCAGGCGGTGGCCGCGACCGAGGCTTTGGCGACCACCTCGGTGTAACCCGGAGCACGAGGCCGCAACTCGAAGAAGAGGCTGTAGCTCGAAGGAGAGGCCGTGTACCGCGAGGTGCACGGCCTCGCTTTCGCTTGCCACACGGCCTCTCCCCTCGGTTGCCATGGGATTGCTGCAATCAGGTCACCACTCAGCAACAATGCCCGTATCGTCCGATTTGCCCCCATAGACTCCCCGGCATGCCCAAGCGCTCCCGGACCACCGCCCGGCGTCGTTGGCGCAAACTCTTCGCCACTTCCGTACTGCTCATCACCGCGGGCGCGGTCGGGTTGGGGCTGTATCTGAACCATCACGAGGTGACGCGAGCGGAGCCGCCGCCCGTGGGCGATCCGGAGGGCACGCAGCTGCTCGGAGCGGCGCAGGCGCGAACCGGACTGGATCGCCTCACCGTCGCCTGGAATCGCAATTGGGAATCCTACGAGCGCACCGCGTTCGGTCCCGGCTGGTCGGGGCGCGGCGGTGAGCCGGTGCTCTCGGACGGGTGCACCGCCCGCGAGGACGTGCTGAAGCGCGATCTGACCGAAACGCGTGTGGGCGACAGTAATTCGTGCATCGTGCTGACGGGGATCCTCATCGATCCGTACACCGGCGAGCGACTGCCCTACGACCGATTCAAGGCCTCCGACATAGAAATCGATCATGTGGTGGCGCTCGGCGATGCCTGGCGTTCGGGCGCGTCCGGCTGGAGTCCCGAGCAGCGCGAGAAGTTCGCCAACGACATCGGCAATCTGCTGGCGGTGCAGAAGCAGGCCAATCAGGACAAGGGCTCCAAGACGCCGGACCAGTGGCGACCGCGCGAGGCCTACCAATGCGATTACGCGCGCCGGTGGGTGAGCGTGAAGGCCCGCTGGGGATTGACCGTGCAGCCCACCGAGAAGAGCGCCCTGGCGGACATGCTCGAAACCTGCGCCCCTCCCGTGAATCGATAACTGTCGGTAAGCTCGACTGCCATGACCGTTCCGGAAAGCGATGGCGCTCAAATCGAAGTCGTCCGCGTGTTCACCGACCAGGCCGGACGTTTCGGCAATCCGCTCGGCATCGCGCGGTACTCATCGGTCGCCGACGCCGACCACCAGGCCCTGGCCGCACGCGTCGGTTTCAGCGAGACGGTGGTGCTCCACGATCCGCGGGACGGGCGCGCCACCATGCGCATCTACACCCCGGCCGTGGAATTGCCGTTCGCCGGACACCCCAGCGTCGGTGCGGCGTGGTGGCTCAACGAGCAGCAACATCCGGTGAAGGTTCTCGATGTGCCCGCCGGTCCGGTCGAGGTCGCCGTCACCGACGGCATGACCTGGGCGCGGGCCCGCGCCGAATGGGCCCCGACCTTCGAATTCCACCAGTTCGAGGACGCGGCCGAGATCGCCACCCTGGACCCGGCCGATTTCCCCGAGGGCAAGCACTACTGCTGGGGTTGGACCAATGAGTCGCGCGGTGCGGTGCGCGCGCGAATGTTCGCCCCCGCCATGGGACTTCCCGAGGACGAGGCCACCGGCGCGGCCGCCATTCGCCTCACCGCCCTGCTCACCCGCGGCCTGAACATCACCCAGGGGCAGGGCTCGCAGATCTTCACCGAATGGGATTCCGACGGCTGGGCCCGCGTCGGCGGACGCGTGGTCGCCGACCATCCGATCCAGATCTAACCGATTCGCTGCCCGAACGATCTAACCGATTCGCTGCCCGAACGCGAGACGATGCCCACCGGGGATGCGGAGCACGAAATCCCGCAGCCCCCAAGGGTGTTCGGTGAGCGGCATAACAATATCCACTTTGCGTAACACGCAGTGGTCGTGCAACGCGTCCACATCACGCACGCCAACGTACCCGGCGGTGGTCTCATTGACAGCGGGATTCTCGGTGCGGACGATGCCCAGCCCGACCCCGTCCCGGCGCAGCAGCGCCAGCCCCATCTCGGGCTCGTGCACCTCGACCACAAACCCCAGCACGTCCCGCAGGAACTCGACGGTCGGCTGGAGATCGACCACCTCGAGGTTGGCGCGGTAGCTCTCGAACTCGGTCATTTCCGCAGCGTACGTCGGTGGGCGATGAAATTGTGGAGCTCGCACCGTCACCATCGGCAACAGCTCGTCCGCCCCCGAAGGGACGATTCCTCGTGGAGACCACAGTGATGCCACCGGCCGCCCCTCCGCGAGACGACCGTGCGGGACGGCGGGAGTGGATCGGCCTCTGGGTGCTGACCCTGGCCTGCCTGGTCTACGCCATGGACCTGACGGTGCTGGACCTGGCGGTACCGAAGATCAGCGCGGCCCTGCGCCCGAGCAGCTCGGAGCTGCTGTGGATCATCGACATCTACGGTTTCGTGCTGGCCGGTCTGCTGCTCACCATGGGCACCCTCGGCGACCACATCGGCCGTCGCCGTCTATTACTGCTCGGCGCAGCGGTTTTCGGCACCGTCTCCATTGTCTCGGCCTTCTCCCCCAACGCCGAATGTCTGATCGCCTGCCGGGCCCTGCTGGGTATCGCCGGAGCCACCATCGCCCCCTCGACCCTGTCGCTGATCTTCACCATGTTCCGCGATCCCCGCCAGCGCGCGCTGGCCGTCGGCACCTGGGTGAGTGCCTTCTCCGCCGGTGGCATCGCGGGCCCGCTGCTGGGCGGCATTCTGCTGGAACGCTTCTGGTGGGGTTCGGTCTTCTTCCTGGCCGTCCCGGTCATGGCCCTGCTGCTGATCCTCGGCCCCCGCGTCCTGCCCGAATTCCGTGATCCCGAGGCCGGTCGGCTCGACCTGACCGGTGCCGCCCTGAGCGTGATCACCATGATCTCGCTGGTACTGGCCATGAAAAAGATCGCCCAGGACGGCATCGGCCCGCTGCCCGTGGCAGCGGCCCTCGTCGGACTGGTCACGGGCGCGCTGTTCGTCCGCCGTCAGCTCACCCGCCCCGACCCCCTGCTCGACCTGCGACTTTTCGCCGTGGGCAGGTTCCGAACCGCGCTGGGCATCAACGTGATCGCGGTTTTCGTGCTCTTCGGCTACCTACTGTTCGTAGCCCAATACTTCCAACTGGTCCTCGGCCTGACGCCCCTCCAGACCGGCCTGGCCATGGTCCCCACCAGCCTTGCCTCCGTCCTCGGAGCCCAGGCCGCCCCGTATCTCGTGCGCGTCCTGCGCCCGGCCTACCTCATCGCCGCCGGGATGGCCTTGGCCGCCAGCGGCCTGCTCCTACTGACGCGACTGTCGACCGACGATGGCCCGGCCCTTGCGGTCCTGGCCTCGTTCATCATCTCCCTCGGCCTGGCACCGATCTTCGGCATCACCACCGAACTGATCGTCGGCTCCGTACCCCCCGAACAGTCCGGCGCGGCCTCCGGCCTCTCCGAAACCGCCTCCGAACTGGGTGGCGCCCTGGGCATCTCGATCCTCGGCACCATAGGCCTGGCCATCTACCGCACCGACCTGGCCACCACCCTCCCCCACCACCTCCCCGCCACCGACGCCGCCCGCAACACCCTCGGCGAGGCCGTCCAGGTCTCCGAAACCCTCCCCACAGACCTCGCCTCGGCCGTCTTGTCCACGTCCCGAACCGCTTTCGTCCACGGCATCCACGTCACCGCCTGGATCGCCGCCCTCGGCGCGATCGCGATCGGGGTGCTGGCCGTGGCCAAACTACGACACGTCCCTGCGGCGGCGCGGTCCTGATCGGGCTGCTGGCCGTGGCCCGGTCGCACTGCGATCATGACGGGGGTGAACAGCGCTACACCGCCCAGGCGTCGCCGTCTCGCGAGAGTATCCGCGGGACTGAACCGGCCTGACGAACAGTCGGACCCGAGCCGTATCAGCAAGGTGGGCAACACCATAGGCAAGGCCGTCACATGGGACGGATGGCTCAAACTCGGGGCCGTCGTCACGGCCGTGGGTGTCCTGGTCGGGTTCTGGTTCACCGATCACTCCTTGCAGGCGACGAATCGGCAAATCGAAGCGAGCAATAGGCAATTGGTGCTCGCGCAGCAGACCGAGATCACCGACCGGTTGGCGAAAGCCGTTGAGGAGCTCGACAATCAGGGCCTCGATGCCCGCATGGGTGGGATCTATCTGCTGGGGCAGCTCGCGCATGATTCGATCGAGAATCGATCGGTCGCCTTCGAGATCATCGGCGCCTATGTCAGGACGCACGCCGCCTACCCGGCGGAGGTTCCGCGCCAAATGGATTCCTACAAATGCAATTCGGACGGAAAGATAACACCTGACATTCAGGCCGCCCTGACCGTCATCGGCCATCGGGACTCGCCCGCCGAGGAACCTGTCGACCTTTCGGAGACGTGCCTGAACTATGCCCAGCTCATGAACCTGGACTTCCGCAATGTCGATCTGACCCGGAGTGGGCTCATGAACGCCGAAATCAAGGCGTCGACCTTTGTGGGATCACGGTTTCAGGACGTCAGTTTCGTCGGAGCGCGAACCACCGACACCGACTTTCGAAATGCCTGCTTCGCGGGCACCATCCTGACCTACACGTCCCTCACCGGTGACGACCTTCGGGGCGCGACGTTCGATGGCGGGTACCTGAAACGAACCGGATTGACGAACGTCAAGGTGGGCTCTACGACCTTGCATGCGATGGATATCCGGCAGACAGACCTGACGGGCCTGGATATGTCGCAGGTGACCGTCCAGGACTTGTTCGCCAACGACGAAAACCACTGGCCGCCAGGCTTCACCCCGCCGCCGCTGACCGACCGCGCGGGGATCGCACCGGGCTGCCAGTAGTCCGTCTCCGTGACCTAGCCGAGGGCCTTGGCGAAGCGGTCGGCCATCTCCGCTACCTGAGTCTCGGTGATGACGAAGGACGGGGAGATTTGGAGGGCGCCCTGACCGGCGGCTCGGGTTGAGACGCCGTGGGAGCGGAGGGTTTTCACGAAGGGGAGGGCTTCGGCGGGGTCGGCGAGTTGGACCGCGGCGACCGCGCCCAGGCCGCTGCGGACCTCGGCGACTCGGGGGTGGTCGGCCAGGGGGGAGAAGTACTGGTGGAGGAGGGATTCGAGGTTTTTGCTGGCGTCGAGGAGGTTTTCGCGCTCGAAGATGTCGAGGTTGGCCATGGCGGCGGCGGCCGCACCGGCGTGGCCGCCGTAGGTGTAGCCGTGCCGCCACCAGGTGCCGCCGGAGAAGAACGGTTCGGCGATGTGGGGGGCAATGAAGACCGCGCCCATGGGGACGTAGCCGGACGTGAGGCCCTTGGCGGTGGTCATGAGGTCGGGCTCTAGGCCGAAACGCGAAGAGGCGAACCAGGATCCGCCGATGCGGCCGAAGCCGGTGACGACCTCGTCGGCGACGAAGAGGATGTCGTTGTCGCGGCAGATCCGGCGGACCTCGGTCAGGTAGCCCTCGGGCGGGAGGTAGACGCCGCCCGCGCCGATAATGGGTTCGGCGAAGAAGGCGGCGATGCGATCCGCGCCCACCTCCTCGATGAGCGCGCTGAGCGCCTTGGCCTGATCCCATTCGATGGTGCGGGTGTCGGGCATGAAGACGCCGGTGTAGCCCTCGGCATTGACCGGGATGCCCGCCAGCGAGGTGCCGCCGACATGCATGCCGTGGTACGCCTTCTGGCGGCCGACCAGGATGGTCTTCTCGGGGCGGCCCATCTCCTGCCAGTAGCGCCGGGCCAGCTTGGCGGCGGTGTCGACGCCGTCGGAGCCGCCGGAGGTGAAGAAGATCTTGCTGCCGGGCACGGGGGCCAGCGCCGAGAGTCGCTCGGCCAGCTCGCGGGTCACCGGGGAGGCCAGGTCACCGAAGTTGGAGTAGTGGGCGACCTGGGTCAGCTGCGCGGCCACCGCGTCGGCGATCTCGCGTCGACCGTGACCGACATTGGCGAACCAGAGTCCGCCGGTGGCGTCGAGATACTGCGTGCCACCCTCGTCCCAGATGACCGCGCCCTCGCCGCGGGCCACCACGAACGCCCCGTCCCGCTCGACCGCACCCATATCGGCGAAGCCATGCCACAGCGAACCCATCCAGTGCACCTCCATCACCCGATACCGGCCACACCCGTCCGGGCGCACCGACCTAACCTCACCATCTCACCAGAGCGACGGTGATCAGGTCGAACGGCCCCCGGGTCAGGCGACCGCGGCGGCCACGAGCATGTAGGCGGTACCGAGATCCATCACCAGGTGCGGCACCACGGCCAGCGATCCGGCCGCACCGGCGGGATGCGGGAACACACGCGGCAAACGATTCCGGAGACCGGGCACCGACATGACGAGCGCGTCCACGGTGAACAGCGCCGCGAGCGCGAGCATGAGCCCGGACGCGGGCCCCCCGTGCCCGAACATCGCCGCCCCCGACGAGGCCATGGCGTGCCCCGGCGAAGACATGGCGTGCCCGGGCGACCCGTGCCCGCTCATCGCATACAACATGGCCGCGGCCGCCATCACGTGATACACGAACGCCCCGACCCCGCCTCCCGCACGGTCGGTGTCCGCGATCCCATTGCGCCACCGCGGAATCCCATTCCGCCACCGCAACACCCGTTCGCCCAGCACCAGTGAATACACCACCACCATGGCCGTCAGCACCCCGCGCACCGCGTCGGGTGCCACGGCCGTCGGAAACACCAACATTCCCAACATGACCCCGCACATCACCAGGTGCGCGGCATCGGACTCCTGATCCGCGCATTCCCGCACCCCGGGCCGGTGTCGCCCCAGCCGGGCCACCACCAGGGCCGCCGCCAGGCAGAAGGCGATCACCGCGATCCACCGCACCGCCCCGTACCGCTCCACGAATTCCGCCACACCCCACCACCTCTCACCGCGGCGACCGGCCCCACCCTCCATGGTGACACCGCTCACGCCCGGGCACGTCCGCCCTTGCGCTGCCGAATCCCCCGCCCCGGCACCGCCACTGATGACCGATTACCCGGCCGATTCGCTCGCCGCCATCGCCCTGAAGGGTTGCTACGCGTACGAATGAACAGAGGAGTACCCGCATGCGGCCCCGCCCGAACGCCGACCCCATCGACCCCATCGCCGACTTACGCGCCAACCTGAACCTGCTGCGCCATTCGGTCGAGCAGATGACCGAGGCCATGCGCGGCATCCTCCAGGAGATGCGCGGCTTCGACGCCCGCCTCAGCGCCCTCGAGGCCCATGTGGGCGACAGCCAGCCCAACGACTAGCTCGAAGACGCTGGGGAATCAGCGGATTCGGAAGACCGGGCCGTGCGGGCGGAACGGGAGTGACGCACCGGCCGGGATCAAGTAGGCGTGTTCGTGGCGGATGCGGAGGACGTCGATCATGCCGTCGGTGATGACCAGGATCGGGCCGTCGGGTGGGAAGTCGTCGGCGCGTTCGAGGAGGCGGATGCCGGGCTGCAGGACGGTGCCGCCGCGCCCGCGGACCCGGACGCCGGAGGCGATCTCGTCGACGGGGAGGTATCCGGCGTCGTGGGCGGCGGCGTCGCAGTAGACGACCCGGGCGCGCGGGACGTCGCGGGCGGTGGCGTAGGAGGCGATCGCGCCCAGGCCTTTTCCCATGAGTTCGGCCGACATGGATCCGGACGTATCGAGCACCACGCCGAAGGTCGGCAGTCGCACCGATTCCTCGGGCCGCACCCAGGCGGGCCGGGGAATGTCGGGGGTCGAGGACTGGCGGCGGGAGGCGCGGGCGTAGCTGCGCCGCTTCTCCACGGCCGGGATGTGTTCGTCGAACCATTGCGCCAGCTGGGCATCCCACGGCAGCGGGGGCTGATCGAGGGCGCGGATCTCCTGCTCGAGTCCGGCGGGCAGCAGGCCCCGGCCGCTGGACTGGTGGAAGGCCAGCCCGGTGCTCAGCGCATTGCGGTAATAATCGTCCAGATCCAGGTAGCGGCCCGGAGTCTGCCCGTGCGGCAACGGTTCTCCGAAGATGTCGCTCTTGCCGCGACCGCGCAGGGTGGCGATCTTGCGCAGCCGCCGCAGATCCGAGGCGATGCGGTCGTAAACCTGTTCGGAGGACAGCCCTTTCAGCTGCGGATCGTAGAGCAGCCCCTCGGGCAGCTGCCCCACGCCCATCTCGACGAGCCAGCCATTGACCACGTAATCGCAGGCGACATTGAACAGGTAGTGGTCGCGCCACCCCGCGCGCTCCCCGTGACGCAGTGCGGCATGCAGCATTTCGTGCGCGAGGACGAACTTCCACTCCTCGTCGGAGAGCCCGGCCAGCGGATTGATGTAGATCTCGGCCGCCTCCGCATTGACCGCCGCGATCGAAATATCCCAGCCGCGCGCCAGATCCGCGTCGGCGACGATCTTCATCCCGGCGGCCAGCGCACCCAGCAGCGGATACGAGGAGACAAACCAGTTCAACGCCCGGTCCCACACCCGCATGGTCTTGACCTGCCCACGCGTGACATCTCGCCCCGCCACCTCGAGCGCCTCGCGCGCGGCGTCGCCGATACCGGTCGCGAAGAGTTTCTGATGGTCGCGCTTGCTCGCGACCTCCACGCTGCCGACGAAGAAGTCGGGATACTCGTTGCGCCGGTAGGGTTCCGGGACGCCGACCTGCCACCACCGCCGCGCCAGCGCCAGTTCGTCGGCACCGCCCGGCGCGGGCGGCAGGTCCACCGGCGGGCGGCCGAGCTTCAAGGTCACCAAGTACTGGTCGATCACCGTGCAGCAGGCGGCACGATAGATCGGATGCGGCTGGTGCGCGGCCGTGAGCCAGGTGCGCGCGTAGGAGTTCGATTCCAATGCACGCTCGGGTGCGTTGCGCGGATCGAGGTGGCCGAAGCCCGCGTGCAGGAGCAGATGCGCGAACACCCATGCCCATTCCTCGGCGGTGCCGCGCCGCTTCGGGTTGTAGGTGATCGTGCCCCAGTCGGAAATGACCGCCCACACGTCCTCGGGCAGCTGGCCATCCGCCTCGCTGAGCCCGTTCCGCAGCCGCCGGAAGACCGCGTGCTGACGCACCTGCGCCCAGCCGTTGACCAGGTTCTCACGCCACGGGTCGACCACCTTGCCGCGCTTGCGATTCGACCGTCCGGGCACGGTTCACCTCCGCGCGGCCAGTCGCGGCAGATCGCGGGTGATCTCGACCAGGAACCAGGACGGCAGCACCGGCAGCCCCTGATCGTCGGAGGCGATCACCAATTGCGCGCACTCGACCGAGATTTCGGCCAGCTCGGTGAGCATCGTCTTGGCGCGCAACGAGAATCGCTTGATGCCGGGCGAGGCGTGCTCGCGGGAGGCGGGCAGCTCCTTGATCAGCCGGGCGCGGAAGGCCTCGGACAGGAAGTAGAGCAGGTCACGGTCGGCGGGTTCGCGCGGCCAGCCGACCTCGCCCTTGATGACGGCCTCCAGATCGAAGGCGTGGCGCACGGTCTTGACGAAGGCGCGGAACCCGGAAGCGTGTGCGGTGGTGAGGATTCCGGACGCGAGCACCCACAGCACCGTGTCGTCGATGCCCTCGCCGTAGGAGTGCAGCGCGTCGGAGAGCATGTGCCAGCCGCGCGGCGTCGAGAACGGCTGCTCGGTCTTGGGCGGCTGCGACCACAGGTGATCGGGCCGCTGCATGAGGTATTCGATCACCCACGGGTGAATGCCGCCGGTACTGGCCCATTTCAGCCAGTCGTCCACGTCGGCGCGCAAATGCACGTGCACCATGCGATTCACCAGCGCCGAGGCCATCGGCCGGGCGAGCGCGTTGTCGGTCGCGCGATTACCGGCCCCGATCACCACCGATCCGGCGGGCAATTCGTAATTGCCCACGCGCCGATCCAGAATCAGCGAGTAGAACGATTTCTGTACTTCCGCGGGCGCGGCATTGAGTTCGTCGAGAAACAGGCAGTACGGCTGGTCGCGCGCGATCATCTCCGGCGGCGCGAACCGGCTGCGGTTCTCCACGATCTGCGGCACACCGATGAGATCCTCGGGCGCCAGCTGGGTCCCCAGCAGCGTGACGCATTCCAGCCCGAGGCTCTCGGCGAAATCGCGCACGAGCGAGCTCTTCCCGATTCCGGGGGCTCCCCACAGAAATACCGGACGCACGACCGCGACGTGCAGCAGCAGCTCCGGCAACTGATCCGGAGTCACCGTGACAGTCGCTTCCAATTGGTCCTTTCCACATCGAATGTCGTCCCAGATTAGGAGCGCCCATCCGATCGAAGCCACCGATTTTTCGCGGCGCGGGGATCAATACAGCAGCGGGCCGAGGTGGGTGGCGCAGTCGCGGGCGGGGTCGCGATGCGATTCCAGCGCGGGCAGCCGATTGCTCGGCCCGGTCAGACACAACGCGCCGGACAGCGTGCCGGTGCCGTTGTAGATGGGCAGGGCCAAACACGCGACACCGGGCACGAGTTCGTCTGCGGCCCTGGCATATCCGGTGTCGCGGACGGCCTGCAGGTCCCCGGCCAGGGCCGCGTGATCGACCTTGGTGCGCGCGGCGATCCGCACCGGATGCGCGACCAGCGTGCGCCATTCCGTCCGCGAGGCCAGCAGCAGCTTGCCCGCCGCGGACGCGTGCAGATGCCGCGACAGCTCCCGCTCGCCCGGGATCGGATGGTCGGGATCCTCACTGAGCACCTGGACCGCGGCGGGCCGAAAGTGCATGAGGTGCACGGCGAATCGGGTCGAGGCCCGGAATTCGTCGAGCAACCCGCGCGCGGCGGTGGGCACAGCGGGCACGTTCACCGCCGCCGCGAATCCGCGCAGCCGCGCGCCCAGCGCGAACCCGCGCAGATCGGCGGTGCGCACCAGATATTCGTCGGCCACAAGGGAATTCAGCAGCCGATAGGTGGTGGCGGGCGCGATGCCGAGGCGCTCGGCGATCTCCTTGGCGGTGACGCCCACCCCGCAGTCGGCGACCGCCTCGAGAATGGCGATGGAGTTGGAGACGGTATTGGTGCGACGCGAATCCGGCATGGCGGCTACCGGAAGGTCACGGTGGGCAGCAGGTCTTCGGGGCGCGGCTCGTCGTAGATGCCGATGCCGCGCAACCGATCCGGCGCGAACACCCGAAGCGCGAGGGTGAACAGCGCCGCGGCCGCCATGATCGCGGCGTAGGCGATCACCACGGTGACATTGTCATTGCGGGCCGAGACGGCGGCCGCGACCATGAGCGCGCCCAGCAGGACCGCGGTGACCGAGCCGAGCACGGCCAGGCGGCGGCTGGATTCGCCGATGCGGCGCAGCAGCGCGGGCGTGGACAGACAGGCGGGCAGATACGAGCCGAGGTAGCCGAGCGCGCTCAAGGTCAGGAAGCTGCGAATCCCGTCCTGGGGTTCGGCTCCCGAGAGCAGGTACCACAGCGCGCAGGCGGCCACGGCACCCACGGCCGCGACAATGGCGGGCGCGGGCGTGTGGAAACGGGGGTGCGCACGGCCGACGGCGGCGGGTGCGATGCCCTCGCGGCCCATGGTGAACAGCACCCGCACCAGGGCATTGATCGAGGCGACGGTGCACGCGAAGAACGAGGCCGCCACCCCGAGATCCAGGACCACCACGAGGAATTCGGAGTTGTCCAGCATCAACAGGTCGGTGACGGGAGTCGAACTGGTGGCGGTGCCCGCGGGCGCGCAGGTCAACGCCACCGCCTGCGCCGCGACCGCGAACAGGTAGATGACGGCCGCGGCCACCGGTGTCCACATCAGGGTCCGGGGCACCGAGCGGAACGGCCGATAGGCCTCGGCGGACAGGGTCGTCGCGCTCTCGAAGCCGACGAAGGCGCTGATGGCCACCACCGCGCTCAGGGCGAGAGTGCCGGTGCCGCCGTGCCATTCGAACACCGGCTCCGGCCGCGGCCGGTGCGCGTCGCGGGTCAACAGATAGCCCATGACCACCAGCACCGTGACCACCGAGACGCATTCGATGAGCAGCGTCACCGACGCGGACAGTCGAATGCCGCGCACCATGAGGACCGCCGCCACCGCCGCCGCGGCCAGCAGCAGCCCGACGATCGCCGCGGTCCCGCCGAATCCGGCCAGGCCTGCGGTGACCGCCATCTGATTCAAGTAGATGCCCACCGAGATCAACCCGGACACACTGACGCTGGCGTACCCGACAATCGCCGACCACCCGGTCGGTACCGCGATGGCGGGACCGAGCCCCTTCGCCACATACGTGTACAGCCCGCCCGTCACCGCCAGCCGCTGCGCCATCGGCCGAATCACCAGGGCCACCGCCCACGCCAACAGGGCCGCCGCGAGGAACACGGCAATGCTCGCCCCGCCCCCGGCCGCGCCGATCACGAAGGCCGGGGTGACCACCGCCGTCCCCGACGGGGCGATGGCCGCCACCGACTGCGCGAACACCGGAACGAAAGGCAGTTCGCGCCGGGTCAATCCCCGCAGCGGCGATCGTTCGACCACGGGCAATGGGCTCGGCGGGGCCGATCTCATCCGCACACGCCTCTCTCTCGCCAGGGATTTGCCACAGCGTCGCCGACGCGTATTGCGCCGACGTAAACGCCGGTAACGACCGCTTGTCGCGAGGCGAGAGAAAACTCTCGCGGCTTTCTCGACGAGGGACACCGTCGAACGCCCGCCCCTGTTACAGACCGTCTATAGCGTTCCGCCGCATTGGAAGTGAACCCGTCACCCGGGGATTCGGGTGCGGGAGCAGGAGAAAGACGGATCCATGACGCAGCAGATCGACCGCGCCACCGCCGCGCCACCCGCGGCCGCACCACCCGACGGGGTACACCGGCTGAAAGCCAATGCCGTGGGCTTGCTCGGCGTCGTGTTCATGGCCATCGCCACGGCCGCGCCCATTACCGCCATGACCGGCAATGTGCCCTTCATGATCTCGGCGGGCACCGGCAAGGGCACGCCCGCCGCCTTCCTCATCGCCATGGTGGTGCTGGCGGTGTTCTCGGTGGGCTTCACCACCATGAGCAAGCACATCACGGCGACGGGCGCGTTCTACGGCTTCATCTCCTTCGGCCTGGGCCGTTCGGCCGGGCTGGCGTCGGGGCTGCTGGCGACCTTCGCGTACATGGTGTTCGAGGGCTCGCTGGTCGGCATCTTCTCCAGCTTCGGCGCGAATACCGTTGCGGCGCAGTTCGGCTGGAATGTGCCGTGGTGGGTGTTCGCCGTGATCATGCTGGCCATCAATGCGATGGGCACCTGGTTCGGGGTGGCCGTGGCGGAGAAGTTCCTGGTGGTGCTGCTCGGCACCGAGTGTCTGGTGTTGGCGATCATGGGTGTCGCGGTGGCCTTGCACGGCGGTGGGCCGCACGGGTTCTCGTTCGCGCCGCTGAATCCGATCAATGCCTTCGCCGGGCCGTCGGCGGGGCTGGGTCTGTTCTTCGCGTTCTGGTCGTGGGTCGGCTTCGAGTCGACGGCCATGTACGGCGAGGAGTCGCGCGATCCCAAGCGGATCATCCCCAAGGCCACCATGATCGCGGTCATCGGCGTGGGCATCTTCTACGTGTTCGTGTCCTGGATGGCCATGTCCGGCAACGGCATCGCCGAATCCGCCCAGCTGGCCGGGTCCGACAATCCGATGGACGTGTTCTTCCACCCGACCCAGACCTATGTCGGGCACTGGGCGGTGAGCGCCATGCAGTGGCTCATGATGACCGGATCGCTGGCCTGCGGCATGGCCTTCCACAACTGCGCGGCCCGCTACCTGTACGCGCTCGGCCGGGAGGGCGTGTTCCCGGTGCTCAAGCGCACGGTCGGCCGGACGCATCCCAAGCACGGGTCGCCGCACATCGCGGGTCTGGTGCAGACGGTCGTCGCGATCGCGCTGGTGGCCGGTTTCGGCATCGCCGGAAAGGACCCGTACTCCGGCACCTACACGCTGTTGGCGATTCTCGGCACGATGGCGATCCTGGTGGTCCAGGCCACCTGCTCGTTCGCGGTCCTCAACTACTTCCGCACCAACCATCCCGAAACCCGGCACTGGTTCCGGACTTTCCTCGCCCCGCTGCTGGGTGGTCTGGCCATGATCGGCGTGGTGCTGCTGCTGGTCCTCAATATGGGCACCGCCGCGGGCACCGAATCCGGCTCCCTGGTGTTGAAGGCCACCCCGTGGCTGGTGGCCGCGATCGCCCTGGGCGGCTTCGGTTTCGCCGAATATCTCAAGCGCCGCTCCCCCGACCGCTACGCCCTGGTGGGCCGGACCGTGCTGGAGGAAACCCACGAACGCTGATCTCGCCTGCCTCCTCATCGCATGGCAACGGCCCGGTCGCCTTTCGGCGGCCGGGCCGTCAGTGGAGCTTCGAGACGCCGTGCACGTATCCGACGCCCCGCGGTGGCACCCTCGGACAGTGCGCGATGCGGTTCGCCCCACGGCGTTCCGAACAGTCGGAGCGAGTGTCGCGAGGTGATCACGAAACCCGTCCGCCCACAACGAGTGTCACCGCTGCGCGCGCCGGACGCCGCCCGCACCGCGGGGAACGGCACGGGAGGTCGGCGGGTTGGCGCGGGAGGTCAGCCGGGCACGCCGCCAACCTCGACCGATAGCCTGGCGGCATGCGCATCATGATCGACGATCTGACCGGGGCCGAGGTGATCGGGCTCTTGGCAGCCCACGTGGCCGAGATGCTCGACAACTCGCCGGAGGAGAGCATGCACGCCCTGGACGTCGATGCGCTGCGCAAGCCGGAGATCACCTTCTGGTCGGCGTGGGAGGGCGACGAACTCGCGGGGTGCGGGGCGCTCAAGGAACTCGACCCGACGCACGCGGAGATCAAGTCCATGCGAACCACCGCCGAATTCCGGGGGCGCGGGGTGGCGTCACAGTTGTTGGCGCACATCCTCGATGCCGCCGAGACGCGTGGGTATGAGCGCGTGAGCCTGGAGACCGGTGCGTCGGAGTTCTATCTGCCCGCGGTGCGGCTCTACGAACGGTACGGCTTCGAGCACTGCGGGCCCTTCGCCGAGTACACCGAGGACCCGCACAGTGTTTTCATGACCCTGGCGCTACCCCGCTGAGCGACGCTCGCGCCATCGGGTCGCCATCTCCCCGAGCGCGGCGACGGCCACCGCCAGTATCACGAAGGCGATGACGAGGAACACGAGTCCGATCGACATCGAGACGTAACCCTTGTCGCGGGGATCGATGAACGGGTAGGGGTACCAGTCGACGATCGGTCCGCGAATCAGCGTGTAGACGCCGTAGACGAGCGGGTAGGCGAGCAGCGAGGCGATAAGTCGGACGCTGAGGCCCACCGCGGCCGGAACCAGCAACCAGTCAGCGAGTGCGACCAGCGGGGTGACCCGGTGCAGCACGTCATTGGTCCAGGGGTACTGGATGCCCACGGCGATCTTCTGCAGCAACACCGCGTAGACGACGCCGGTGATGACGATATAGAGCGTGGCCGCACAGCGCACGAGCTGCCAGCGCTCGCCCTGCGGATCGAACAGCGCGACACCGAGCCAGACCGCGATGACGATCAGATTCGACTGGATCGTGAAGTAGCTGAAGAAGTTTCCGAGGGTCCCGCCCGCCGCCAGATGCGTGGCCGTCCACGCCGCCGCCGCGATGTCCAGCACCGCGAACGCCAACAAGAGCGCCCGACCCCACAGCGGGTGTACCGCACTGCCCGGCCCCGTATATGCACTGCCGTTCATCACCCGATATTCGCATGCCAACCGGTCGAAATGCGGACGATACGCCGATGCCAGCATCCATCGGGCAATCCACGTGGGCGGGCGCTCGACACCGCGCCGACCGGCCCGGATCGGATCTTCGCTATCGTTGACGGTGCAATGACCAGGACCGCCGCCACCTCTCGCGAGCTTCGTTCCCGCCTGGCCGATCTCTCGATCCGCGACGAATACCGATTGCGTCGCAGGCTCGACAAGGCCCGCGGCGGCGATCTCACCGACCTCGAATCCGAGATCGACGCCGCCCAACGCCGGGTCGATGCCCGCCGGGCCGCCGTCCCGACCATCCGGTACCCCGAACAGCTACCGGTGTCCGCGCGCCGCGACGATATCGCCAAGGCCATCGCGGAAAACCAGGTCGTGATCGTGGCCGGTGAGACCGGCTCCGGCAAGACCACCCAGCTACCCAAGATCTGTCTGGAACTCGGGCGCGGGATTCGCGGCACCATCGGCCACACCCAGCCGCGGCGACTGGCCGCGCGCACGGTGGCCGAGCGCATTGCCGAGGAACTGGGCACCGAACTCGGTGACGTGGTCGGCTATACGGTCCGCTTCACCGATCAGGCCTCGGATCGCACCCTGGTCAAGCTCATGACCGACGGCATCCTGCTGGCCGAGATCCAGCGCGACCGGCTGCTGCGGCGCTACGACACGATCATCATCGACGAGGCGCACGAGCGCAGCCTCAATATCGACTTCCTGCTGGGGTATTTGAAGCAGCTGCTGCCGAAGCGGCCGGATCTGAAGATCGTCATCACCTCGGCGACCATCGACCCCGAGTTGTTCGCGCGGCACTTCAGCGACGAGAACGGTACGCCCGCACCGATTGTCGAGGTGTCGGGGCGGTCGTATCCGGTGGAGATCCGCTATCGGCCACTGTCGCTGGAACTTCCGGTCGCGTCCGAGGATCCCGACGACGAGGACACCCGCATCGTCGACCGCGACCCCACCGACGCCATCGGCGATGCGGTGCGCGAGCTCCAGGCCGAGGGCGACGGCGACATCCTGGTCTTCCTCTCCGGCGAACGCGAGATCCGCGACACCGCCGACTCGCTGCGCGATATGCGCCTGCCGCGCACCGAGATTCTGCCGCTGTACGCGCGGCTCTCGGCGGCCGAGCAGCACAAGGTGTTCGAGTCGCATACCGGGCGGCGCGTGGTGCTGGCCACCAATGTGGCCGAGACCTCGCTGACCGTGCCCGGCATCCGATACGTGATCGACCCTGGCACGGCACGCATTTCGCGCTACTCCATGCGCACCAAGGTGCAGCGGCTGCCGATCGAATCGATTTCGCAGGCCTCGGCTCGGCAGCGGTCGGGTCGTTGCGGTCGTGTCGCCGACGGCATCGCCATTCGGCTGTACTCGGAGGAGGATTTCGAATCCCGGCCGCAGTTCACCGAACCGGAGATCCTGCGCACCAATCTGGCCGCCGTCATCCTCCAGATGACCGCGCTGGGGCTCGGTGACATCGAGAGCTTCCCGTTCGTGGAGGCACCGGACAGTCGCGCCATTCGCGATGGCATCGCGCTGCTCGAGGAACTCGGCGCGCTGGCGCGCGCGGAGGCGGAATCCAGTCGGCGACAGGACATTCCCGACGCTGGCCTGATCCTCACCCCCATCGGCCGGGAAATGGCGCAGATCCCGGTCGATCCGCGCATGGCCCGCATGCTGGTCGAGGCCAATCGGGGCGGCTGCCTCGCCGAGGTGCTGATCATCGTCGCGGCCCTGTCCATCCAGGACGTCCGCGAACGCCCCGTCGAGCACCAGCAGGCGGCCGACACCAAACACGCCCGCTTCACCGTCGAGGGCTCCGACTTCCTGTCCTACCTGCGCCTCTGGGATTACCTCCGGGAACAGCGCAACGCCCTGTCCTCCAACCAATTCCGCCGCATGTGCCGCGACGAGTTCCTGCACTACCTCCGCATCCGCGAATGGCAGGACCTGCACGGCCAACTCCGCACCATCACCCGCGGCCTCGGCTGGACCACCGCGGGCACCGACGCCCAATTCGACCGCACCGCAACAACTTCCGCCGACGCGGGCGGCACCGGCACCGCCAACACCCACAACAGCCGAACCGGACAAACCCGGCGTGGAGCTCGCGGCGCGCACGCCAATGATGCCGGGCAGCGCGGGAATTCAGGCCGCGGGCCCGAGCCCGACGGTGGGCTCGACTTGGGAGACGGCAGGGAACCCCGCGGATCCGGTGGCGCCCTTCGTGCCGATGGCCGCGCCGACGGGCGTAGCGCGGGTCGCGGCGCAGGGGCCGGTCGCGAGGCCGGTTCTGGTCGTGGGAATTCCGGGTCCACCAGTGGCCGGTCAGGTCTGGCCGAGTCGCTGGCCGCCAAGGCTGGGGTCGACAACGACTCGCTGCCTTGGGATGTGACGTCTATTCATCAGGCGTTGCTGGCGGGGATGTTGTCGCATATTGGCGTGCGGGAGGCGGAGACTCGGGAGTTTCTCGGGGCTCGCAATGCCAAGTTCATGATCTTCCCCGGATCGTCGCTGGCCAAGAAGCCGCCGCGGTGGGTGATGGCGGCCGAGTTGGTCGAGACCTCACGACTGTGGGGGCGGACGGCGGCGCGGATCGAGCCGGAGTGGGCAGAGAAGCTCGCGGGCGATTTGGTGAAACGCACCTACTCCGAGCCGCATTGGTCGGCCAAGCGGGGTTCGGCGGCGGCCTATGAGCGGGTCACGCTGTATGGGATTCCGTTGGTTACGCAGCGGCGGGTCGATTTCGGGCGGATCGATCCGGAGTTGTCGCGGGAGCTGTTCATTCGGCATGCGCTGGTGCAGGGCGAGTGGCAGACCAAGCACGAGTTCTTCGAGCGGAATCGGGAATTGCTCAAGGATGTCGCGGATCTCGAGCATCGGGCGCGGCGGCGCGACATCCTGGTCGACGATCAGGTGCTGTTCGACTTCTACGACCAGCGCATTCCCTCCGACATCGTGTCGGTGCGGCATTTCGACAGCTGGTGGCGCAAGGCACAGCGCAAGGACCCGAACCTGCTGGACTTCACCGCCTCCACGGTGGTGAACGAGGACGCGGCGGTCCTGGACCCGACCGCCTACCCGGACAGCTGGCGACAGGGCGAGCTCACCTTCCCGCTCACCTACCAGTTCGAGCCGGGCCAGGCCGATGACGGTGTGACCGTGCACATTCCGATCGCCCAACTGGCGCATGTGCGCTCGGTCGGCTTCGACTGGCTGGTGCCGGGCATGCGCGAGGAACTGGCCGCGGCCTTCATCAAGACTCTGCCGAAACAGTTGCGCCGCACCGTCGTTCCCGCCCCAGACTTCGCCAAGGCCGCGCTGGACCGACTCACCCCGCGCGCCGAACCCCTGCGCACCGGGCTCGCCCGCGAACTGTCCCAGCTCGGCTCGGTCACCATTACCGCCGGACACCTGGACCCGGCGGGCCTACCCGACCACCTGCGCATGACCTTCGCCGCCACCAACCCGGCGGGCGAGATCGTGGCCCGCAGCAAGAGCCTCACTGAGCTGAAAACCAGTCTCGCCGAACAGGTCTCGAAGTCGGTGGCGCGCGCCAATACCGGCTCCGAACGCGCGCCCGCCACCGTGTGGACCTCGGAATCGCTGGGCACCCTGCCCACCTCGGTCAAACGCGAGGTGGGCGGCCAGACCATCACCGGCTACCCGGCGCTCGTCGCCGAGCCCGAGGGTGTGGCCGTGCGCGTGCTCAGTTCCCCCGCCGAGCAGGCCACCGCCATGCGCACCGGTACTCGCGCCCTGCTCCTGGGCGCGATCACCACCAATACCCGCGCCGTCACCGCGGGCCTGCCGCCCACGGATCGCCTTGCGCTGAGCCAGAATCCGTACGGCTCCCTCGACGCCCTCGTCGAGGACTGTCGCGCCTGCGCCGCCGACGAACTCATCGCGGCCCACGGCGGCCCCGTCCGCAGCCCCGACCAGTTCAAGGCCCTGGTCGACAAGGTGCGACCCCAATTCACCACGGCGGTAGCGAATATCGTCCGCTCCGTGGTCCCGGTGCTGGCCGAGGCCCACCGTCTGCGCGCCACCCTCGCCGAGTCCCGCGACCGCGACGCCACCGACGATGTCGCCCACCAACTCGACGACCTGGTCTTCCCGGGCTTCATCTCCGAATGGGGCAGCGCCCGTTTGCGGGAACTGCCCCGCTATCTGCAGGCCGCCCGGCTGCGCCTGGAGGCCCTGCCCGCCGCCGCCAACCGGGACCGGGCGGGCATGGCGGAACTGGACCGCGTGCACGCCGCCTACGACCGGCTGGTGGCCAACCTCCCGGAGAACCGCCGCGGCGGCCGCGACATCGTCGAAATCTGGTGGATGATCGAGGAACTCCGGGTCAGCCTGTTCGCCCAGCAGCTCGGCACCCCGTATCCGGTGTCGGCCAAGCGCATCGAGAAGGCCATCGACGCGGCCCGCCGCCCACCTCAGCCGCAGCGCTGACCCGAGAGCGAAACGGTCCGGCTCCGAATGCTTCGGAGCCGGACCGCAAGTCGTCGAGGCCGCTGGTAGCGGACGCTCGGTTATTTCGTCGACGCGGCCACCGAATGCTCGGCGCGGTGCTGACGCAGGTCGGCGATCTCGCGTTCGAAATCCTCGGCGGAACTGAAGGATCGGTACACCGAGGCGAAGCGCAGGTAGGCGACCTCGTCCAAATCGCGCAGCGGGCCGAGAATGGCCAGCCCCACCTCGTGGCTGGGCACCTCGGGGGAACCCTTGGCGCGCACCGCATCCTCGACCTGCTGGGCCAGCAGATTGAGGGCGTCCGAATCGACCTCGCGGCCCTGACAGGCGCGACTCACACCGCGAATGACCTTTTCGCGGCTGAACGGTTCGGTGACGCCGCTGCGCTTCACCACCGACAGAATCGCGGTTTCGACAGTGGTGAACCGGCGCCCACACTCCGGGCAGGCACGCCGCCTCCTGATGGCGGTGCCTTCCTCGGCCTCACGCGAGTCGACCACCCTCGAATCGGGGTGACGACAATACGGGCAATGCATCCGGGATCCTTCGTCGATGCCTGGGATCAGAAACCTTAAGCAATCTCGAGGATACCGTGATAGCGGCGGTCCGCGGCGTCCGCCCGGGTCGCGCGGCCGGAATCAGGTGGTCAGCTGCCATTCCTTGGTCATATCCGCGAGCACGTCCGGCAGCCGCTGCACCAGGCGGCCATTGGCCAGCATGGTCGAGAAGGGCACGGCCAGAACCGTTCTCGCGAAGGCCGGGTTCTCGCACAGTTCCAGATAGCGCGGCAGCAGGTCGTGGGTGATGTAATTCCACCGCGTGTCGCGATCGGCCCAGTTGAAGTCGGGCAGCGGGGCCCGCAGCGACATGCCGCCCGCGGTGACGGTGATGGGCGCGAACACCCCGGGTGCCCGCACGCCCGGGACCGCGGCCTTACCCGCGACGGTGCTCACATACGTCATGACCCGGCCCATGGCCCCGCGGCCGTGCGAGGTGACATCCCACTGGTCGGCAATGATCTGGTTCTGTTCGCGATCGGTCATGCGCAATGCCGCGTCGGCCAGCCCGTCCTGCGTACCGGTGGCGATGTCGCGCCAGGCGATGATGGCGTTCTCATCGAGCACGCCCGCCCGATACATCTCCTCGACCCCGGCCAGGCCCTCGGCCGCGTACGCCTCGTGCATGGGGACCTGGTCGATGAAGATGTGCTTCTGCATGATCATCAATCGGGTCTGGTACCAGGCCAGATCCTCCGTGGTGAGCCGTTCGCCCTCGGTGGCGAGGTTCGCGATATCGGCGGGCAGGATGTCCAACAACTGCGACGGTGTGCCGCGCAGCAGATCCGCGACCGCGTCGCCGAGCTGATGGACGCCCGGCACGCTGATGATCGAAGCCACATCGCCCATGTCGAAGAAGCCCGAGGCGAACGAGCCGCCCGCCAGCCCGGCCAACCCGGTCCACCAGTAGTCGGGATGGGCGTTGTTCAGCCGCAGGTAGTTCACGTAGACCTGGGTGAAGGTGCGGGTATTGGCCGCGACACCGAGCGCGGGATCCCAGGTGGCCAGGTCGATATCGGCATTGCGGGTGGCGACCGTCAGCCAGTACTGGTGCAGCAGTGTGGCGTAGCGGCGGGGTGCGATACCCGCGGCGCGCGCCTGGTCGAGCGCGTCGCGCAGGACGTCCGGATCGAGGGGCAGGGCCGGATTCAAACCGCCTCCGCCCGCACCGTCGCCATTGATCGACGGAGGATCCAGATAGGCGGTATAGGTCGATCCTGATTCCGCCTGTGCGGCCGGTGCCGTCACCAGCCCGATCATCAGGCAGATGAGGACTCCGGCCAGCCGGATCAGCCCTCGAACTCTCGGCATGACGCCCCCTGTTTGCGTTGTAGCCTCGGTCACAGTCAGGGGGACGGTAGCAACACGTTTCAGTTTTCAATCTGCATTTCCGGCCAACCCTGTGACCGGGGATCGCTAGCGCGCCGGAGCGGGTGCCATCTGCACCGCGGGCGGCGGGGTGGTCTGCGAATCGAAGTCGCCGGAACGCAATTGGGCCAAACCGATCAGACCGGCGACGGCGAGGGCACTCACCAGTGCGGTGATCGCCAAGGCGGCGAAACCGGTCTGCGCGCGCTGCACGCGGTCGAGCGGATGCACTCCCCGGGCGCGTCCCGCCGCGTGTCGCACGACGACATGATCGCGTCGAGCGCCGGGGCGGACCATGGGCCGGGCCGTCGAACGGCAGGGCCGACGGTCGCCGAGGGGGCGCACGACGGCATCCGCCGCGCGGGCGGACGACCGATCCGAGCGCAGCTCCCACGGGAGGCTGTCGAATCCCAAATCGCTTCCAAGAGTGTCGATTTCGCTGACCACGGCGCGCATCGAAGAAACCTCCAAGGTAGGGCGGACCGAATGATGCTGGACAACTGACTCGATCATGTGTTCGAAGAACTGATGTTCGAATTTCTACCACGGCCCACCGACAATGTCACTCATTTCCCCGACATGCGTCGAACAGATGTTTGATCACACGCGTCACACGGACTACAGTCATGGCACGAGTTCAACGAATTCCAATGAGCCACAGCAGTGAATGGAGGACGGCGGCGGTGAGCGAACACGGCGGCGCGGAAGGTGACAACGGACCCCTTGGTCTTCCAGGAGACCTCCCAGGAGACGACTCCGCCTCCTCCGCCGAGTCGTCCGGCAGCGGCGCGGAACTGACCGTGCGGCAGCGCAAGGTGCTGGAGGTCATTCGCACCTCGGTGCACGACCGCGGGTATCCGCCCAGCATTCGCGAGATCGGCGATGCCGTCGGCCTCACCTCGACCTCCTCGGTCGCGCACCAGCTGCGCGCGCTCGAGCGCAAGGGCTATCTACGCCGCGACCCGAATCGTCCACGCGCCGTGGATGTCCGGGGCCTGGACGAGACGGCCATGCGCGCCACCGCCGGGGTCTCGCAGCTGCGCCCGGTGAGCACGGAGGCCGAATCCTCCGACGAGCACCCGATTCCGACCTACGTCCCGGTCCTCGGCCGGATCGCCGCCGGTGGTCCGATCCTGGCCGAGCAGGCGGTGGAGGATGTCTTCCCGCTGCCGCGCGAACTGGTCGGCGAGGGTTCGCTGTTCCTGCTCAAGGTCGTCGGCCAGTCCATGATCGACGCCGCCATCTGCGACGGCGACTGGGTGGTCGTGCGGCAGCAGAACGTGGCCGAGAACGGTGACATCGTGGCCGCCATGATCGATGGCGAGGCCACCGTGAAGACGTTCAAGCGCACCGGTTCCCAGGTGTGGCTGATGCCGCACAACCCCCTGTTCGAGCCGATTCCGGGCAATGACGCCCAGGTCCTCGGCAAGGTCGTCACGGTGATCCGCAAGATCTGACCGTGCCGCACTGTCGTGACCCGGTGACCGCCCCGCAGACCGGCCGCCGGGTCACGACAGTCGTACTCCCAGAACCCTTTCGGTGATCGAACACCGTCAGTGGTTCAGCACGCCGTTCCACACCGCGTGCGCCCCCGAATCCCCGACCCGGTAGGTCTGCCAGGCGGCCGCGCCCCCGGCCGCGATGGCCACGAGCGCGATGAGCGCCACCGCCGCCCGCCCGGTCGGCTTCCCCCGGCCCTGCCGCACGTGGGCGATCACCAGCAGCACCGCCGAAATCAGCAGCGGCGCAACGAAGTACAGCATCTGATGCCCGAGCCGCGCATGCTCGTCGATCACCGGTGGCATACCCAGTTGCTGCTGGAACCACTCCCCCGCCGCCACGGTGACCGGCGTCAACGCGGTCACCACGACCGCCAGCGCGGCGGTCGGCCAGATCAGCCGGGCGCGGGCCGCGGGCCAGAGCGCGCACGCGATCAGTGCCACCGCCGTCAGCGGGACCAGCACCACGACCACGTGCACGAGAAGGACATGGGCGGGCAGCCCATTGATTGTCGACATATATCGGCTCTTTCGAACTCGGCGAAAAGCCCGGCGTATCAGTACAACGTATGTCGACGGCCGCTGGTTCGGTGCGGACCCGGGTCGGCTCGGCGAGCCCGGGGACCCAGCTCGGCAAGCCCGGGGACCCAGCTCGGCGAGCCCGGGACCCGGGTGCGGGCGAGGCGGTTCAGTCCGCGTCGGTGGGCACCACGATGCGGGTGAGCAACTGGGTGGGTGCGTCATCGGCATGCGCGACCGACTGCCCACTCTGCTCGACGGCTTCGGGAGCGGACTCCGCGACGGGCGCGGCCTCGGCCGCCGGGGTCGCCTCGGGCTCGGGGGTCGCCGTGGCCTCGGAACTCCGCGCCGCGGCAGCATCCTGCGCGGGGGTCGCGGAACGGTCGGGGGTCGAGGTGGAGGTGGCGGTCGAGGCATCGCCGGACAGGGCGGCCAGGCGGCGAGCGCGCAGGTCCTCGCTCAATACCGCCGCGGACTGCTCGGACGCGGCGGACGGGGTGTGGACGATGCGGCGGGTCGGGGTCTCCTCGACGGGTGCGGCCTCGGCCGCGCTCGGCAGGCCGGACCCGGCGACGAAACCGAGCACCTCGTACTGGGTGCCGATGGTCATGACGGCCGAATTCTTGTCGTGCGCAATGTATCCCTGGTTGGTGCCCATGACGCGCCGCAGCGACTCCAGCCAGCGGTGGTCCAGGACCCGGCAGTCGGCCCAGGGGAAGTACTCGAGCCCGGTGCGCAGATAGAAGCGGTCACCGATGCGCGCACCGCGCAACAGCTCCAGCAGCCATGCGTCGATGAGATTCGGCTGGGCATTTCGATAGATGCGCGACCGCGGCGCGACCGACCCGTTCGCGAATTCCCCGAAGGAGTTCAGCAACTCACCCGGAAACTCTTCTATCTTCCCAAAACCGACGACATCCAAACCATGAAGTTGCTCTGGAAGTTGGGCGGCAATCCTGCGCTCGTCATGCAGTTTGAACTTCCTATTGATGTTCTCAGTGCGCATTTGTCTCCGACTTCCCGCTCCAACCTCACGGAACCCTAGCATGAACCCAACCGTTTCAGACCAGTTTGGTCAGCCGCCCAATGTACCGATACGGCATACCCGGCTACGAACCCGCAACCTGCAGTTACGGCTATCACGGCGCAACGGGCTGGTCGGTCTCACTCATGGGCGATAGCGGTCCGCGATGATTTCCCCCTGGGTCGCGAGACCCGGATTACCCTGCTCCCAGTAGTTTCCGTGGGCCAGCGCGTCAACGGGCATGCCCCGCAGCACCGGAAGGTCGATAGTCGGGCCGGAAGATGTGAAAACCGTTGCGCGAAATTCGCGATCGGCCGGATCCACCCCGTGCAAAAACTGACCGAATCTCGGCACCGGGTCGGCGGGGTCGGCGGTGGCAAACACATGCGCGGCGTTGCGGCCCGCAGGAATACCCTCGAGCCGCAATTCCGAAACATCCTCGACACCCACGCCGGGACTGCCCACGAACACCACCGCGTCGGCGGCCAAGGAGTTAGCTCCGGAGGCCGCGGCCCCGATCACGGTGCTCCCGTAACTGTGCCCGATGACCGAATTGTGCGATCTCGGCCCGGCATGCGTGGCCCGCAGCGCCTCCTCGAACCGGTCCAGCGCGGGCGCACCCTCCCGGGCTCGCCAATCCGTCGCCGCCTCCGCCAGATTCGGTGGGGCGTCGTAGCCGTACCAGGCGATCACCGAGGTACGCGCCGACGGATCCGCGCGCTCGGCCGCACCCAGCAGGGCCCGCGAACGATCCAGGCCCTCGCCGATCGCGGTGATCGGGGACCCGGTACCGGGCACGAAGGTCGCGACGTTCGCCGCCGTGTCCGGATTGTTCAACGCGATCGCGCCGTGGCCGTACTCGTCGACTTCCAGCAGCAATCGTCCCGATCCGGCCGCGCCGATCGCATCACCGAGGGCCTCATATCCCGCCTGCCTGGTTTGCGCGGCATGCCGTGCGGCTGCCCACTGCCGCAACCGAATCCATTCGTCGGCGGTCGTGGGGAGGTTTTCGCCGCGCGCCCAGTCGGGGTGCTGGTCCACCAGCCGCTGCCCTTCGGATACCGCATCCTCGCCCAGCCGTGCGACCGCGAGCCGGTTGTAGTGATCTCGCGCCAACGCGGGCAGCCCGTCGCGATCACCAATGAGCGGATCGAAGGCGAACAGCGCGTCCTGATCGGCGGGCGAGAGCGAATTCCACAGCGCGTAAAGCGCTTTCGGATCCTCCGGCAAATTCTCCGTTCCCTCGAGGAACCCGGCGATCCGCGAACTCGGCCCACCCCCTTGCGGATCGCGAGCCAACCCGGCCAAAGCGGTTGCGGCGGCATCGAGCCGCGCCCCCGCTCGCTCGTCGGTCTCCCCCGCCGCCTCCAGCAGCGGCACCAACCGCGCCTGCAACTCCCGCGCCTTGGCATCGAATCCGGCCTGAAAGATCAAGTCCAAGGCCGTGTTCCCCGTCGCGGACCGCGGCCCGGCCACCTTCCCATCCTCCGACACCCGGCAACCGTGGGCCGCCGCTTCGGCTTCCAACTCCCGAACGAGCTCACACACCCGCTCGAGCGTGGAGGCTTCCGCCAGCGCCTCGGCGATATCGAGCAGCGCCGCCCCAATGTGATTGGCACCCACCTGCGACTGCACCGCCCGCAGCGCCCCGGCGGCTCCCGCCGCCCCGTGCCAGCCACTCAACGCCACATCGACCAGCCCGCCGAACCGCCCGATTGCGCCGGAAAAGTCCGAATCCGCCTGAATCGCAGCCCCACTGGCCCTCGAAGCGCTCTCGGCATCCCACCCACGCACCTGCGACAACCTCGCCCGCCCCATCCCGCCCTCCCGTGGCCAAGCAGATCGATTCCCCGAGTCGGTCGGTCAGGGCGTGGGGTGGAGGTAGGAGTCGAGTTGGTGTTCGAGGTCCGCTTCGGTTTGCTCGTAGGTGGTGGCGGCGTGGGTGGTGGTGTCCGCGAGGGTGGTCAGTTGGGTGGCCATTCGGGACAGGGCGGTGCGCAGGGGTGCGCAGACGCCGGTGGCGGCCGCGCCAGTGGCCGAGTTGGGCATGGATTGGGCCACTTGGGCTATCAGGTCCACCGGGTCGATGGCCGCGATGGCATCGGCCTCGGTGCGGATGCCCGCGGCCATGATTCGGAGCGCGGCGATGTCGGCGCGCAGCATGTCGGTCATGCTTCCCCCTTCGTCGTGACCGAACATTAGCGGCGCGACGACGACGAGGTGAGATGAGAAGTCCAGGATGTGGACAACTCACTGGCTGTTCACATGTGGGCTCCGCGGGTCACATATGGGCTCAGCGGGCGACGCGTTCGCGGCGGGCGGCGTCGCGGGCGAGGGCGCGGTCGCGCTGCTCTTCGAAGCGGATCACATCCTTGCCGAGTTTGTCCAGGTAGGCGCCCAGTTCGTCGCGGATCTGCTCGCCGCGGGCGCTGAAGTCGCTGCGGTCGAAGATGTTCCACTTGCGCAGCACCGGCATGATGACCTCTTCCAAGTGCTGGCGCAGGTCGTAGATGCCGTGCTTGGCGATGAGCACACTATTGCGCCGGAAGTCCGGCATGCCCGCGCCGGGCATGCGGAAGTTCTTGATCACCGCGGTAATCGCGGCCAGGGCATCGTCGGGAACCAGGTCCAGGGTCGCGCCGCAAATATTGCGGTAGAAGACCATGTGCAGGTTCTCATCGGCCGCGATGCGCGTGAGCATGCGGTCGGCAATGGGGTCCTGGCAGGCCTTTCCGGTATTGCGGTGGGAAACCCGCGTGGCGAGTTCCTGAAACGTCACATAGGCGACGCCGTGCAGAACTTCGTGATTACCGGTCCCCGTGGGATCGTCGACACCCTGCGACATGCACGTCATGCGGGCCTGCTCGAGCGCGACGGGGTCGACACCGCGGGTGACGACGAGGTAATCGCGCAGCACGATGCCGTGCCGGTTCTCCTCGGCGGTCCACCGATCGACCCAGTTCCGCCACGCGCCGTCACGGGAGAAGGCGTCGGAAATGAGCCGGTGATAGGACGGCAGATTGTCCTCGGTGAGCAGATTGGTGATCATGGCGGCGCGCGCCACCTCGCCCAGCCTGGATTGTTCGGGCTCCCAGTCGATTCCGCCCATCGCCGCGAAATTGCGGCCCTCGTCCCACGGCACATAGTCGTGTGGATGCCATTCCTTGGCCAGCGATAGGTGCCGGTTCAGATTCGCTTCCGCCACCGGTTCGAGTTCTGCCAGCAATGCTGTCGCGGTCATGGAATCAGCCACGTCGGGTCCCTGCTCATCGACGACTCGTCCGCCCGCCACCCTACCCGGACAACCGTCGAATCGCCTTGCCGCTCTTGAAAGACGACCGTTCTGCAATTGCACCCAGCGGGCCGCGGGCAACCCGCTCGAACGTTCTGTTCTCCGGCCAATCCCCCCGTTGTGCCGGAATGCGGGTCGTCTCTTCGCCGAGCACGTTAATGTGGGGGCGCGCGTATGCGATTCAACCGGGGAAATACGTCTGCGGTACCTGAGGAGGGGCAGATGGCGGCCGTTCCCGCAGCTGCGAGGAAGGCACTACCCACCGTCGGCTCCACCGTTCTGGTGGCGGGCGCGGCGGTGTGGCAGCGGGATGCGGTACTCACCGGGGTGCACGCGCTCATGGGGGCGGATCCGCGGTGGCTGGTGGTGGCCGGGCTGGCCACATTGGCGCTGTGGCCCACATCGGTTTTCATGTTGCGGGGGTCGATTCCGTCGCGGACCGATGCGCGGCAGCTGTTCGCGTTGCAGTTGGCGGTGCCCGCGATCGGGCTGGTTCCGGCGGCGTCGCTCTTGCTGCGACTGCGGTTTCTGCGGCGCACCGGATTGAGTCACACCGGGGCGATGGCGTCCATGGCGTTGATGGGGTTCGCGGCGCTCATGGTGCGGGTGCCGCTGGTGATCATCGCCGCGCTGGCCGCGCCGAGTTTGATGAGTCGCCATGGGGCCGAACCGCCGTGGCACGATCTGGGTGGGCGGGCATCGACCCGGTGGCATCACCTGGTCGGCGAGAATCCCTGGCGCACAGCGGGAATCATGATCATCGCGGTGGTCGTGGGCGCCGCGGTGCTGGCCGCGATCGTGGTCGCCGTGAACCGACGCGTGCAGGGCGAGGGTGGATGGCGTCGGCTGCCCGCGCGCATTCGGCACGCGCGATCGGACGCGGAGGTCGCGTGGAAATCGGTGGCGGCCACGGCGGTACGGCCGCGGCGGGCGGCGGCGCTGTGGATCTGCGCGCTCCTGCAGCCGCTGCTGATGGTGGTGGCGCTGTGGGCGGTGTTGCACGCGGTCGGCGCGGACCTGAGCCTGCCCGACACCTTCGTCGTGGAGCTGGTGACGGTGGCGTTGGCTCCCCTGCTGCCCTCGCCCAATGGGGTCGCCACCAAGGAGATCACGATTGCCGCGGGACTCACGGCCGTCGCCGGACTCACCGCCGGGGTGGCGGTCGGAGTGGCCCTGGGGTATCGGCTCCTTACTTTCTGGTGCCAGATTCCCCTGGGCTTGGCCTCCTTCGCCTATCTGAACCACCGTCGCGCGATCTGAGCGCGCGGGGTTACTTGTTCAGCTGGCAGTCGATCGTGGAGTACTTGGCGGTGCCACGCCAGTTGGTCTGGGCTTCGCCGATGGCCTGACGCTTGCTGTACTTGGCCTCGACGGTCAGGGTCGGGAGGGTCTCCCCCGCCCAGGTCTGCGCATTGCAGGTGTAGGTCGGAACTCCGGCCTGGGCCGGGGCGGCATCGATGGCGCCGACGGCCGGAGCCATCGCGAAGACGGCGATGGGAAGGCCGAGCAGGTACTTCTTGCTCACTTCGACTCCTTGTGCGATCTCGGGGTGAGCTGGTCGAACAGCAGCCCAGATTCTTGCACGGCTGCGGCGAGCTTGCCGCCGAACCCGGCGATCATGGTCGACGATGGGGGCACTTTCGACGCTCGCGGAGCGTTGATCAGCGTAAGGGCGGCAATTACGAAGGAGTTCGCCATGTCGGTCATCGGGAGCCTGCTCGGGCTGGTTCTTACTCTCTTCCTGCTGTTGCTGATCGGGCGGTTGATCGTGGACTGGATCGTGACGTTGAGCGAGAATCCGCAGGGGGTGCGGCGGCCGCAGGAGATTCTGCATCGGCTCACGGAGCCGGTGATCGCGCCGGTTCGGCGGGTGCTTCGGCCGGTTCGGCTCGGGGGTGTTCAGATCGACTTGGCGTTCACGGTGGTGTTCATCGTGGTGCTGATTCTTCGGGCCGTGGCGTTCAGCTTGTAAAGGTTTCACTCCACACGTTTGATTCGGATCAATGTCGTGTATTGCGCGGCTGAGATCACATCATCGGGATCCGGCAACCCGTCATCCCTGTTCCGAACCCCGTAATATTTGGAATCCCCGGGCATTTCGGTCAGAAACGCTCCGAGACTTGCGGCCACCGCGGTCCGATCCGTGATCGGTGTCGCGATTCCCCGAACAGTCCGCCCGCCGAGCACCATCGAAACCGGCACTCCACCACGCAAGTTCCGCCACCACTTGCTGTCGGTGTAGCAGTTGATGATCTCCCCTTCGGGAATGTAGCGCACGACGGCGGTGTAATGCTTGCCGGTTTTGCGGCCGACGAATTCGAGCAGCATGGTGTTCTTGCTCATGACGCGATGGAATGGCGATCTGAGTAAGGCTTTCACCATGACGTTGACATAGCCCGGGACGGTGGGCGGGGTGGCGGTGGTAGTCATGTAACCACGCAACCACCACCCGCCCCACCGCACATCGGGCTTTTCCCTGAAATCAGCCCGGATTCACCGCGGGTACCGGTTCGGCCGGTGCGGAATCAGGGAATCTCTTGGGGCGCAACAGCAGAGCGGTTCCGAGGATCAACACCCCGGCGAGAGCGATGGCCGTGCGCGGCGTAGTCAGCGCGGCGATCACGCCCCACACGGCCGTCAAGGCGGCGGTGCTCGCGCTACTGGTGATCGACCATGCGGACAGCACCCGCGTCGTGCGATCGGTGGGAGTCTGTTCCAAGCGATAGGTCGCATACACCGGGTTGAAGATGCCGCAACAGGTAATGAGTCCGAACTCCACCACGATGACCAGCAGCAGTCCCCCGAGCCCCGGACCGATGAACGCGAGCGCGAAAGACCAGCAGGAGCGCAGGATTCCGGCAACCACCAGGATCCGGCGTTGGCCGAATCGGGCCGCCAGGGGTCGCGCCAGCCGGGAGCCGACGAGCCCGCCGATACACGGCATTCCGAAGGCGAGCCCGTACTGCAGGGCCGTGAACCCGTTGTCGCGCAACATGATGAGCGCCAACAGCGGTGCGGTCGCCATGACCAGCGAATTCACCAGCACCGTATTGAAGTACAGCGGCCGCAGCGCTCGATGCGTCAGGATGTAGCGCCAGCCCTCGACCAGATCCGCCAGCCGAAACCCGGTGGACGCCCGCCGCTCGGGGCGCTCCTCGCCACCGCCGATGGCGCGAATTCCCAACGCCGACAACAGGAAACTGACCGCGTTCGCGGCCACCGTCACCACCGGCCCGAAGATCCCGATCGCAGCACCACCCAGCGGCGGACCCAGCACGGTCGCCGTCCACATGGTCGATTCGAAGCGCCCGTTCGCGGTGAGCAGGTCTTCCTTGGCCACCAAGGTCTTCAGATACGCCCCGGACGCCGACTTGAACGCGATGTCCGCCGCCGCGACGATCACCGACACCACCAGCAGCTGTGGGAAACTCAGCATCCCCAGCGCGAAGGCGATCGGCACGCTCAGCACCACCGCGAACCGCACCACATCCGCCGTGATGAGCACCGGCCGCTTGGGCCGGAATTCCATCCACGGCCCCAATGGCACCGCGACCACCGCGCCCACGGCCAGCCCCGCGGCCGCCAGCAGCGACACCTGTTCCGGGCCCACGTGCAGGACCAGCACCGCGATCAAGGGAAACGCGTCGAAGGCCAGCCACGATCCGGCGGTACTCACCGCGAAGGCCGCCCACAACCACCCGAAGTCGCGTCCCAGCGACCGCCTGTCCGACATACCCGCCCGCCTCGTGCCATCCCGTCATCGTTGTTCCGCGAGATCGAAGCAGACTCGCGACCTCGGGATCAAACAACCGGGTCCGCGGCGAGTCACAACCGATGGTTGTATGCCTAAGCTCGGGGCATGGATTTCGAGGCTGTCCGCACCTTCGTCGCGGTCGTGGACGCGCAGCGATTCCAGGACGCGGCCGCCGATCTGGCCATCAGGCAGCAGGCGGTCTCCAAACGCATTGCGGCGCTGGAGAAATCGCTCGGCGTGCAGTTGTTCACCCGGACCCCACGCGGCGCCCGGCTCACCCTCGACGGCCACGCCTTCCTGCCGCACGCGCGAACGGTGCTCCAAGCCGCCGAGCGCGCGCTGGCGTCCGTGCGTCCCGGCAGCCGTGCCCTGCGCGTCGATGTGGTCGGCCGCAAGCTCGCCCCGGCCGGGCTGCTGCGCGCTTTCCACGGCGCGCACCCCCACATCGAACTCGACGTGGTCACCCTCGAGCACGCGGGCGCGGCGATGGAGGCGCTGTCGGCGGGCACGGTGGACGCGGCCATTCGCTGTGTGCCCACCCCGGCGCATCCGTTGCCCGAGGGGCTGCGGGCTCGCCCGATCTTCGACGAGCCGTTGGAACTGCTGGTCGGCCCCGATCACAAGCTGGCCAAGGCGCGGACGGTCACTCCCGAAGACCTTGTCGGCCATCGCATCTGGATGCCGGGCATTGTGACCGGCACGGAGTGGGCGGCCTATTACGAATCCCTCGCCGCCGCTTTCGATCTCACCATCGATCCGGTCGGCCCGAACTTCGGGCTGGAACCCTTGCTCGACGCCGTCGCCGACTCCCCCACCGTGGCGACGCTGGTCGGCGAGGACACCCGCTTCCTGTGGCCCGCCACCCACCAGCTGCGCCGCATCCCACTGCGCGATCCCACCCCCGCCTACCCCCACTCCCTTCTCCACCGCGCCGACGACCCGCACCCGACGCTCGCCGCACTCCACGACCACTTCGCCGCCGGTGTGGGCACCCGCGCCGGACTCTGGGTGCCGGATTGGGCGCGCATCACGGAATAACTGTCGTACCCCGGTGCTTGGATGGGGGCATGACGAGCGCTGATTTGCTGGTGGACGCATTCGGACGAATCAAGGAGAACGTGCACGGCGCGGTCGCCGATCTGACCCAGGAGGAGCTGACCACCCGCCCCGACGGCACCGGCAACTCGATCGCCTGGCTCATCTGGCATCTGACCCGCGTGCAGGACGACCACGTCGCGGAGGTGGCCGGACTCGAACAGGTGTGGACCGCCGCCGGATGGGTCAAGCGCTTCGACCTACCTTTCGACGCCGCCGCCACCGGTTACGGCCACACTTCCGCGGAAGTGGCCCAGCTGCAAGGTGTTACGGCCGATCTCCTCCTGGGCTACTTCGACGCGGTCCACGACCAGACCATCGCCTACGTATCCCAACTCACCGACCCGGACCTCCCCCGCATCGTCGACACCCGCTGGAATCCCCCGGTCACCCTCGGCGTGCGCCTCATCAGCGTCATCGACGACGACATCCAACACTCGGGCCAGGCCGCCTACATACGCGGACTCCTCCTGCGCCGCCGTTGATCTCGATCCGGGTCCACGGACAGAATGCGGACATGGCATTCACCGTGGACCGGTTCGATCACATAGTCATCAACTGCCTCGACCCGATAGCGACGGCCGACTGGTACGCGCGCGTGCTCGGCATGCGGGTGGAGCGATTCGGCCCGGCCGGACGGATCGCGCTCGCCTTCGGGAACCAGAAGATCAACCTGCGGCCGGTCGGCGCGCAGGAATCCGATCCGGCCTGGACCACCGCTGCCACCGAAGCGGCTGGGGCACAGGACCTTTGCTTCATCACCACCGCCTCGCCCGAGGCCGTCGCGGAACACCTGACCGCGTGCGGCGTCGAGATCACCAACGGTCCCGTGGTGAAGATCGGGGCGCTGGGCGAGATGGTGTCGCACTATTGCCGGGACCTCGACGGGAACTTGATCGAGGTAGCGGTTTATCCGGCTAGTGAGACCAGTCGTAAGTGATGCCGGTGAGCTTTTCGCTCAGCGCCCAGAGTCTGCGGGCTTCCGAGCGGCTGTAGGCGATGGGGTTGCGCAGGGTTCGGCGCGGATAGCCGAATGTCTCGAAAGCCGGTCCGACATAGGAGTTTCCGGCGAGGTTCGGTGTGGTGGCCGCGTACAGCTGCGGGAGTGCGCCCTGGGAGTCGGATTGGGCGACGGAGACGAGCAGGCGTTGCTGTGCTGCCGCGAGGCGGCCCGCGATGCCCTTCTCCGCGTCGGAGTCATAGAGATTGGTCGCCGAGAGGCCGGGGTGGGCGGCCACGGCGGTGAGGTGAACACCCGCGGCTCGGGCCCGGCGGTGCAGTTCCGCCGTGAACAAGAGATTGGCGAGTTTGGATTGGCTGTAGGCGAGCCAGCGGACGTAGACCAGCCGCCAGTTCGGGTCGAGCCAGTTGATCAACCCACCCCAGGCGGCGATCGAGGAGACGGTGACGACGCGGGGTTCGGGTGCGCGCAGCAACACCGGTAGCAACAGCCCGGTCAAGGCGTAGTGCCCCAGGTGATTCGTCCCGAATTGCGCGTCGAAACCGTCGGCCGTGCGCTGATGGCGAGGCAGGGCCATGACGCCCGCGTTGTTGACCAGAATGTCGATCGGGGTGCCGCGCACGTCGAGATGGTCCGCCGCGCGCCGGATGGAGGTCAGGTCGGCCAGATCCAGGGGCAGCACTTCGGGTTTGGGTCCGGTGGCCGCGGTGCTCACCTGCTCCAGCGCCGCCGCGGCCTTGAGTTCGTTGCGGCAGGCCAACAGCACGTGAGCGCCCTTGGCCGCCAGCGCTTCCGCGGTGCGCAGGCCGAGACCGCTATTGGCGCCGGTGACGATCGCGGTCTTGCCGGTCTGGTCGGGAATGTCGTCGGCCGTCCAGCGGCGGGCGAACAAGGGCGGGCTGGCCAGGGCGGGTCGATCGGGCAGGGCCTCGGTCATGCGGTCGTTCTCCTTGCTCGAAATTCCGTCTCAGACAAAGTACCCGCCCACGCCGGACCGCGACACCTGATAGCCGGACGCGAAACGGCCGCCCGACCTATCCTGTCTGGGACAATCCAGCGAAGGGATTCGGGCAATGTCTACCACCATCATCGTCATCGTGGCCGCGCTCATCGTGCTGGGGGTGCTCGCCGCGGGCATTGCCGCCTCGGTCCTGCGGGCCTGGACCACAGCGGTTTTGGCCGGTGGCGGCTTCTCGGTGCGCCCGCTGTCCACCGAACAACTGGACCCATTTCTCGCCGACGCCACCTTCACCGTCACCGCGCGCCGCCAATTCCCGTTCCCGCCGCACCAGGTCTGGGACGCCCTGCAACTCGACGGCACCTTCTCCTGGATTCCACTCGTCAACGGCATCCGCTACCGCGACGACCACCGCCGCGAGGGCGCGGCGCGCAGCTTCGACGGATTGCTGTTCGCCTGCGCGGAAAAGGTCGTCACCGTGGCGCAGGACAAGCGACTCTCGGTGACGGGCACTCGAATCTCGATTCCCTTCCTCATCGACGCCTTCGCGCAGGACTACCGACTCGACGAAGCCGACGGCGGCACCATTCTCAGCTGGACGATCGCGTTCCGACCGCGCGTCGGCGGCTCCCTTCCGCTGCGCTGGGCAGCGCCGTTCGTGAAACCTGTGATGACCCTGAGTATCAAGGGATTGGCGTCTCGTATCTGAGTGTCGTCCTGCTGCAATGGGATTCTCGGGATAGCCTCGCAAGCGCTCGCGAACACTCTGCAGGACTTGCCAATTGCTCGCCGAAGGATACGAAAAGTGAATAGCCTCGCAGACTTCTCCACTCGCAACGGTGGATTCCGCAATGTCGTGGTGACCGCCGTGGAGATGACCACCTCGATTGCCCCCGATACGGAAGGCACCTGGCAGGGGTTGCTTTCGGGGGCCAGCGGAATTTCCACCCTCACCGATCCCGAGATCACCAAGTTGGGACTGCCGGTCACCATTGGCGGCAAACTCGTGGCGGATCCGACCGCGGAACTCGATCGGATCAAGAAACGCCGCATGTGTTATGTGCAGCAAATGTCGTATGTCATGGGAAAACGCCTGTGGGCCACCGCCGGTAGCCCCGAGGTCGACAAGGATCGCCTGGGCGTGTGCATCGGCACCGGGCTCGGCGGCGCGGACACCATCGTCGACGCCAATGACGCCATGCGCGAGCACGGCTATCGCAAGGTGTCGCCGTTCGCGGTGCCCATGTCCATGCCCAATGGGGTGTCGGGCGTGGTGGGGCTGGAGATCGGGGCCCGGGCCAGCCTGGTCACCCCGGTCTCGGCGTGCGCGTCCGGCAACGAGGCGCTGGTGCACGCCTGGCGCTCCATCGTGCTGGGCGAGGCCGACATGATCGTGGCCGGTGGTGTGGAGGGCTACATCAATCCCGTTGCCATTGCCGGGTTCTCCATGGCGCGGGCCCTGAGCACGCGACTCGACGAACCCGAACGCGCCTCCCGCCCCTTCGACCGCGACCGCGACGGTTTCGTCTTCGGTGAGGCCGCCGCGCTGCTGCTGGTCGAGTCCGAGGAGCACGCCCTGGCCCGCGGCGCGAAACCCCTGGCTCGACTACTCGGCGCGGGCCTCACCGCCGACGGCTACCACATGGTCGCCCCCGACCCGGAGGGTCTGGGCTGCGCCCGCGCCATGCGCCGCGCCATCGAATCCGCGGGCGTCGGCGCCGCCGAGGTGGATCACGTCAATGCCCACGCCACCGGCACCAGCATTGGAGATCTGGCCGAGGCCAAGGGGATTGCCGCGGCCATCGGCACCCACCCCTCGGTGTACGCGCCCAAGTCCGCGCTGGGCCATTCGGTGGGCGCGGTCGGCGCGCTCGAGGCCGTCATCTCGGTGCTGACCCTGCGCGACCAGGTGATCCCGCCGACCTTGAACCTGGAGAACCAGGACCCCGAGGTCGACCTGGACGTGGTGCACACCAAGCCCCGCCACACCGAAGTCGAATTCGCCCTGAACAATTCGTTCGGCTTCGGCGGACACAATGCGGCGGTGCTGTTCGGGCGGTATTGATTGCTGTTCGGCGCTACAGCTTCGGCCTACCTCGCCTCGAATCGCTCCAGCTTCTTGGCGAGGTAATCGTCGATCCTGGCCACTACGGCACGGCGCCTGCGCGCGGCCGCCCGAACAATGGTGCGGGCGATGTCCTCCGGACCGTGCGCCCCGGCGCGGTCCGGACACACCGCCGTGACCGCCACGCCGGTCCCCGCGAACTCCAATCGCAGTCCCTCGGTGAGCATGTGCGCTGCGGCCGCGGTGGCGCAGTACGCCGAACTCATCGGAATCGGGGTGTAGGCCGCCACCGAGGTCACGGTGATGATCCGTCCGCCACGGCCGGATTCGATCATCTGCCGCCCGAAGTGCGTGCAGCCGTGCACCAATCCCCACACATTGACGCCCATGAGCCGGTCCCATTCGTCGAGGGTGTGCTCGAGAAATGGTCCCGCCGTGGTGTATCCGGCGGTGTTGACCAGCACCTTCGCCGCGCCGAACTCGGTTTGCACATCCTCGGCGAAGCTCTCCATGGCCACCGCGTCGGCCACGTCCACCGCGAACGGCGTGGCGTCCCCGCCGAATTCCTCGATGCTCTCGGCCGTCCGCACCGCGCGCTCCTTGTCCAGATCCGCGACGATGACAATGGCTCGCTTGCGCGCGAAGCGCTGTGCCACCGCGCGGCCGATGCCGCCACCGGCACCGGTAACGACGACCACGTCGTTGTCGAAGCCTGTCATGAGTGGTTTCCCCATTTCCGCTGCGGCGGCACCGCTTTCGAGTGGCGTCTACTGTCCCAGACAGTATATACTCCGGATTCTCCAGCGGAGGAGCAGAATGCAGCGCCTGAGAGCGAAACCCTTCCGCCCCGAACTCGCGGTGGTGACCGGGGCGGGCAGCGGCATCGGCCGCGGCACCGCCAAGGCACTCGCCGCCCGCGGGGCCGAGGTCGTAGTCGCCGACATCAATTTCGCGACCGCCACGGACACGGTGGCGCTGATCCGTTCGGCCGGTGGGTCGGCCTTCCCGTACGCGCTGGACGTGGGCGATCCGTTGGCGCTCGAGACCTTCGCCGACTATGTCCGCACCGCGCACGGGATTCCGGACGTGGTGGTCAACAATGCCGGAATCGTGGTCGGCGGGCCGTTCTTCGACATCCGCCCCGCCGACCTGCACCGCATCGCCGAGGTGAACCTGACCGCGATCGTGCACGGCTGCAGGCTCTTCGGCGCGCAGATGGCCGCGCGCGGGCGCGGCGGGCACCTGGTGAACATTTCCTCCATCGCGGCCTTCACCCCGGTCCGGCTGGGCACGCCGTACGCGTTCACCGCGGCCGGGGTGAAGCATTTCAGCGAAACCCTGCGCACCGAACTGGCTTCCGAGCGCATTGGCGTCACGGTGGTCTGCCCGGGCCTGATCGCCACCAATCTCGCCGCGACGGCCACCCTGGCCACGCTCAGTGCCGAGCAGGTCGCCATTACCCGGCAGATCGTGGTGAAGGCGATGACGCTGCTCGGCATGCATCCGGACAAGGCCGGGCGCAAGATCGTCGAGGCGGTCGAGAGCAATCGCGCATTACTGCCGCTGCGAGCGGAATCGTGGCTGGCCTACCGGCTGACTCGCGCTCTCCCCCGGTCCAGCCACGCTCTCATGCGGGTGGTCAGCGGACCCGAAGTCGAGCGCGTGGTGCGTTTCATAATCGATCACCCCGGTTTCATTGGCGTGGCCCGGGAGGCGGCAGAGATAATGCCCCAACGTCGCGGACTCCAAACGTATTGGGAGCCGCCCGAATACGATGACCCTCCACCACCACCCATACCACTGAGGAGATAACCCGATGAGCGATCAGCCGCCCGCCGAACCGCCGACCCGCAGCGCCCGGGTGATCCTGGTGTTCATGGCGATCGCAGTCATTACCGCACTGGTCACGGCGGGCATGCTGGCCGGTTGATCCAGACGGGCTGGGCTTGATCCAGGCAGGCAGGGCTTGGATTCTGGCGGGCAGGGCTTGATCCAGGCTGGCAGGGCTTGGATTCAGGCGTCGAGGTCGCGCAGGGCGGCGGCGAGGGCGGGCGTAATGGGTACGAGCAGGTCCACATTGCGATCGGCCCGGGTGCCCGCCGAGTGCGGACCGCCCACCCGGGTCGGCTCGTTGTAGGACAGTTCGCGGTGCCAGGCCGCGAGATCCCACAGGTTCAGCTCGGTGCCCGGGCGGGCCGGTGCGGCGTGGTCGATCATGGTCGAGCGGATCACCAGCAGGTCCTCGCCCGAATCCGCCTGCGCCACGGACAGCTCCAAGGCGCGAGTCTGGCACGGCCATTCGCACAGGCCCGAGGTGAGCACGTGCCAGAAGCCGCCGCCGTCCCGCGCGTGCGGCACCACGGAGTTGCGGTGTTCGTGCCCGGCGATCCAGAGCACCACATTGCCGAATCGGTGCGCGATGGCCTCCAGATCGGCCGCGTGGTAGCGCTTTTCGGTGTCGGGGACGGTGTTGTCCATCATGGTCAGGCCGTGATGCGAGGCGAGAACCACGATCCGATCGGGATTGCCGGTGTCGACCCGCGCCCCGTCCTCGTCCCGATACGAGGAGTGGACCTCGGTCAGCCGGTCGATCAGCCAATCCCGCTGCCGGGCACCGATACTGCCGGTGACATGGCCGGAGGGATGGGTGGAGTCCAGCACGATCAGGCGCAGGCCCGGGACCGCGTCGTAGCAGTAGTAGGTGGTGCCGTCGGCCAGGTTCTGTTCGGTGAAGCCGTGGCCGGGCGGCTGGGTGGGGCTGTCCAGGTGTGCGCGGACGTATTCGGCCGGACTGATCACGCGGCGATCGGCGCGCGGTGAAATCGGCCGGGACGGACCGTGAGACAGCGCGGTCGGGTCGGCCAGGTACAAATCCATCGGATGATCCGGCGGTTCCATGCCCAGATCGATCGGCTGCCGATCCCCTGTCACCAATGCCTGGAACTCCGGGGTGAGCGGCGCACGGCCCTGCACCAGGCAGTCGTGATTGCCGAAGCAGCCCAGCCACGGCACGCCGAGACCCGCGGTGACGAAGGGGCGGCCCGCCGCGGCCAGCAGGCCCGGGACGTCCGGGAAGCCGTGCTCGCGCTTGTAGACATCCCGGGATTCCGGTTCCGGGTTGTAGAACTCGGCGGAAACCGCCTGCGCGGGATGCGCTTTCGGGTCGTCGACGCCGAAGTTCGGGTCCACCTCGGTACCGCCGTCGAGCAGGGCCAGCAGCGCGGACAGCTCATTGGCCTGCGCGCTGTCGATGCTGTCGCCGGTGGTGATGACGAAATCCGGTGCGGTGCCTTCTATTTCCCGCACGGAACGGACGCTCGCCTCGATGGCCTGCAAGAGCAACGGTTCCTGTGGCCGGTAGGCCGGGAACATGAACTCCCAGCCGGGCCGTCCGGCCAAGCGATGCAGGAAGGTGAGCCGTCCGGGCGAGAAGGGATCCGCGAGCTGAAAATCGGTCATCTGCACGAACCGCGCCACCCGAAGACGGCGCGCGCGAGCCGAACGGCCGGGCGCGAGATCGGCGCGTTCCATATGAGGCTCACCGGGAGCCAGCGTCAGCGCGCGATAGTGGCCGGAAGATGCTGGGGCGAAGGTGAATTCGTCGGAGGTCACGTGCTCAGCCCCGCACCGCCGCCGGTTCGCCACGGCGGGAGTGCGCCGCGGACAGCTCCTCGAGGGTCCGGCCCTTGGTTTCCGGCGCGAGCGCCACGGCAATGGCCAGACCGATCACACTTGCCCCCACGAACAGCCAGAGTACGTGGTGCAGACCCCATTTCGAGATGAGGATGGGCAGCCACAGGGTGCCGATGATCGCGCCGATGCGGGAGACGGCGGTGGCCAGGCCATTGGCGGTGGCACGCACCGGGGTCGGGAACACCTCGCTCGGATAGACCAGGTTCACGATGCCGGGGCCCGAATTCGCGAACAGCACGGCCGCGCCCAGCAGGATGATCAGCCCGGTCAGTCCCGGGTTCCGCCACAGCGCCAAGGTCGTCAGGGCCAGGAACATGCCGGTGAATCCGGTGATCAGCAGCGGACGACGCCCGATCCGATCCACCAGCAGCACACCGGTGACGGCACCGACGACACCGACCAGGGCGATGATGAGCGATCCGGTGTAGGTGCCCGTCGTACTGGTCGTGACCTGCTTCAGGATGGTCGGCGTGTAGAGCGTGATGCCGTAGTAGGACATCGTGTACATGAACCAGAACCCACAGCAGAAGAAGGTGAATCGCACCAGCGGCAGCGTGAGCAGTGTCCGCCACGGCGAAACCGGCTCGGGGCCGGGCGTTTCCGCGCGCACCTCCGCGGTGTCGCCGAGCTCGGTCAGCACCGCGCGGGCCTCGTCCTGGCGTCCCTGCGCGGCGAGCCAGCGCGGCGATTCCGGAATGCTGCGCCGCATCCACAGCACCACCACCGCGAACACCGCGCCCAGCACGAGCATGACCCGCCACATGGCAGTGCCCAGCGGCAACAGCAGCAGGGCGAGCACGTAAGTCGTTGCCGCGCCGACGAACCAGGTCGCACCCAGCCGCGTCATGAGCGTGCCGCGGCGGCGGGCCGGGGCGTACTCGGCCAGGAGCGAGGTCGAGATCGTGTAGTCCGCGCCGAGCGCGAGTCCGAGCAGGAACCGCGCCGCCAGCAGCTGCCAGGCATCCTGGGCGAGCGCGGCCAGCAGGGCCAGCACCACGAACCCGATCAGGTTGACCAGATACATCTTCTTGCGGCCCAGCCGGTCGGTGAGTCGCCCGAAGACCAATGCGCCCACGAACATTCCCACCACCGCGGCGGCCGAGACCGCGCCGGTCATGAATCCGGACATGTGCCATTGCTTGGTGACGGTCGGCAGGGCCACGGCGATGACGGTGATGTCGTAGCCGTCGAGGAACATTCCGGCGGCCGACAACACCGTCACCTTGCGGTGGAAGGCGGTCAGGTCGTCGGAGTCCAGTACTGAGAAGGCATCGCGGGGCACGATGCTCCTTCCGGGTCGGAGCTGCTGTACTCAATCGTTTTAGCAGAGCTAGCTGGGTCGTCGAAGGGTATCGCGTCAGAGTCCATCGACTGTTCAGACCATGACCATGGGCGTTCAATTCGCGTTCGCTAGGGTGTCGTTCGTGCCCGTTGCGCGAGAACCCGTCACCCAACGCGATGTCGCGGCCTCGCTCGGGGTCTCCATCTCCGCGGTCAGCCTCGCGCTGTCCGGGCGCCCCGGGGTGGGCGACGACCTGCGGCGACGCATTCTCGATCGCGCCGCCGAACTGGGGTACCGCCCCAATGCCTCCGCGGTCGCGCTGCGCACCAGCCGGACCCGCGTCCTCGGCCTGCTCATTCGCAACCTGCGCAATCCGCACTTCCTGGATGTGATCGACGGCTTCGACGAGACCTGCGCCCGTGCGGGTTACGAGGTCATGGTCGGCTCCTCGCGCTACGACCCGACCCGCGAGGCGCAGTTGGTCGACGCCTTTCAACACCGCGCCATCGACGGCCTGGCCATCGCCCCGATCGGCACCAACCATCAAGTCCGAGAGCGCTTCTCGGCCACGGGCCGCCCGGTCGTGCTGCTCGACACCGCCGCCCCGGATCGCGCCACCATGAGTGTGCGCTCGGATCAGGAGGCCTCGGTGGACCTGGCCGTCCAGCATCTGCTGGACCTGGGCCATCGCCGCCTGGCCATGGTGGTGGCTCCCGACGACAAGTCACCCGATCCCGAACGCCTGCAACACTTCCGACGCCTGGCCGCCGATCTCGGTTTCACCGCCGACACGGTCACCACCGAACTCTCCGCCGACGCCGCCCGCACTGCCGTGCGCGAGGCCCTCGAACGCGACCCCGCGACGCGCCCGACCGCGTTCATCACCAATAGCGACTACATCGCCCACACCGTCTATCTCGCGGCCGCCGACCTCGGACTGTCCATCCCCGAGGACATCTCGGTCATCGGCCACGACGATCTGCCCACTTCGGCCACCCTGTGTCCGGCGCTGACCACCATTGCCGTCGACCGCCGCGGCATCGGCGAACAGGCCGCGACACTGCTCATCGACGCACTGGCGGGAAGCCCGGCGGCGCAGACGAATATCGTTGTCCCGGTGGAGCTTCGGGTCCGAGCGAGCACCGCCCGGCCCGCGGGTGGGCTCCGGCGGTAGCGCCGCGGGCTCAGGCCGTAGCGCTGTGCCGCCGGTCCTCGGCTCCGGCGTCGAGGCCGACCAATTCGTCGAATCGGGCCAACACCTTCTCGTGGTACATGGCGAACAGGTCCTCGAACAGCGCCAATTGTGCCTCCGACGGCCCATTCTCGGACTCCCACACCGCCAGCAGCGCGCGCCACACCAGCACGTGCAGGTCCGGTGAGACCACGAAGTACGCCTCGACGGCCTCCGGCACCTCGAACAGCATCTCCCCCACCGAGTTCAGCACCGCGCGCTGCATGGTGTGACCGAGATCGGTGAGCACCGTGCGGACCAGGCCCACCTCGAGCTCGAGCATGCGAACGCGATCGGGTTCGGCACTGCGGGCCAGGGTTTCGAGTTCGTCCACCGCGGCGGTCAAGACCGCGGGTTCGATGCCGCGCTCGGCGGCGGTGTAATCGAGCAGCGCCTCCAGCACGATGGCCCGCTCGGCCGCCACGATATTGGCGAACATCTCGGCGGCCGTCTCGGGCGCGGGCAGTGACAGTCGGAACAGCCGCCGGTACACATCCACGCCGCCCGCCCGGCGCACATCCCGCACCGTGAATCCGCGACCGCGATGGGCGTCGACGAACCCGTAGGACTCCAGACGACCCAGAACCAGCTGCGCGGTAGCCCGATTCATATCGAACTCCTCGGCGACCTGGCGAACCGACGGCATCAGGTCCCCGGGCGCGTACTGTCCGGTCGCCACGCGGCGAGCAAGCTCGTCCGCCACATCGGCGACGACCGTCTGGGCACCCATCCTGTCACCTTTCGACAACTTTCGGATACGTCCCAGACAGTTTAGACTTTCGTGTGCCAAACTGCACGTGCACGAGGTGTGGCGGGCCACATAATCTGGGGCGGTCGGGCACGCACACGACGAGGTGAGCAATGTCGATACGGCGGATCGGAAGTCGCTCGGGGGCCGGTACACAGGTGCCGCCGGTTCGTGCCGCCGCCCGCAATGCCCGAATCGCCAGTCTCCCGGTCGCATTCGCCGGACGGCAGGCCGCCGGGGTCGGCAAGAAGGCGCTCGGCAAATCCCCGGCAGCCGTCGACCACGACATTCGAATGCGCACGGCCCAGCACATTTTCGAGGTGCTCGGTGAGTTGAAGGGCTGCGCCACCAAACTGGGTCAGCTGCTCTCGCTGTACGAGCTCGCGCTGCCGCCCGAGATCGCCTCCCCCTACCGCGACGCCCTCACCCAGCTGCAGGATTCCGCGCCCACCATGCTGCCCGCGACCGTCCGCGAGGCCATGGCCGCCAACCTGGGCGAGAACTGGCGTTGGCATTTCGGCGAATTCGACGAGCGCCGGGCCGCCGCGGCCTCCATCGGCCAGGTGCATCGCGCGACCTGGCGGGACGGCCGCAAGGTCGCGGTCAAGGTCATGTATCCGGGCGCGCACCAGGCCGTGCTCGCCGATCTGCAGCAGCTGCGCCGAATCTCGGTGCTGGCCACCGTGTTCGCGCCGGGCGCGGACGTCCCCGCGGTCACCGAGGCCATCTGCACCTGTGTGGCACAGGAACTCGACTACGCCGCCGAGGCCGAGCATCAGCGCCGCTTCGCCGAGGCCTACGCCGATGATCCGGACTTCGTGATCCCGGCCGTGATCGCCCAGCGTGGCGATGTGATCGTCACCGAATGGCTCACCGGCACACCGGTTTCCCGCGTCATCGAATCGGGTGCGTCGGAGGAGCGCAGCCGCGTCGGCATGCTCATCATCCGATTCCTGCTGTCCACCTGGTCGCGCACCGGGCTGCTGTACTGCGATCCGCATCCGGGCAACTTCCGGGTGCTGCCCGACGGGCGACTGGGCGTGGTGGATTTCGGGGCCTGCACGCCCTGGCCGCCACCGGGCTTCGAGGAACTGGTCGGCGAGGTCATGGACGCCGCGTTCAATGGGGGCATACCGGAATTGGACGCGGCGATCCGCCGTCACCGGTTCGTGCGGCCCGGCCGGACCTACGATGTGGCGGCCCTGGCCGAGGGACTCGACACGGTCGGCGAACCGCTGACCGTCCCCACCTTCCGCCTCACCATCGCCTGGCTGCGCGGCCACGTCCGCTCGGTACTCGCGCCGCGGCTGTCGAATGTGCACCGCCAGCTCGACATGCCCGCCTACTTCACCCCGTTCGCCCGCTGCTTCCTCACCGCGCTCGGCGTGGTTTGCCAGCTCGAGACCGAGGGTCCGCTGCGCGCCGAATTCGCGCGCTGGTCCCCGGAATTGGCCGCCGTGTTCGAACGCTACGACGCCGCCCACGCCCAGCCCACCGACCTCGACATCGTCCGCCACCTGCGCAGCGTGCCCACCGACCGCCGCGCCTCCAGCGTCGGCTGACCGAAACCGCAGCGCCGACCCGAAAGCCCCTTGCCGCGCACCGGGTCTCGATACGATTTCCCCAGGAGGTGCGCCATGACAAAGGTGCTCTTGATCACCGGTGATGCCGCCGAAGACCTCGAGGTCATGTACCCCTACCAGCGCCTGCTGGAAGAGGGCTACGAGGTCGATATCGCGGCCCCCACCCAGAAAAAACTGCAATTCGTCGTCCACGACTTCACCGACGGCTTCGACACCTACACCGAAAAACTCGGCCGCACCTGGCCTTCGGATGTAGCCTTCGCCGACGTCGACCCGACCCAATACGCCGCCCTGGTCATTCCCGGCGGACGAGCCCCCGAATTTCTCCGCAACAATCCTGACTGCCAACGCCTGGTCCGCCATTTCGCGGAGACGAACAAACCAATAGCCGCGCTATGCCACGGCCCCCTTATCCTGGCCGCCGCCGGTGTCCTACACGACCGCACCTCGAGCAGCTATCCAGCACTGGAGCCCGACGTTATTGCCGCCGGAGGCAATTGGATAGACAGCCCCGACAATATCGACGGCAATTTGGTTACCGGCAGAGCCTGGCCCGATCATCCACAATGGATGCGAGCATTCATGGAATTGCTCCGAAAATCCGCCCCACCCGCTGGCCAGTAATTCGAAAAGCACTGTAAGAACAGACATTTCGGGTTCCCCCCTTTCGAATTCAGCGGTAGAATTAGAGCATGAATTCGAAGGGGGAATCACTCGACAGCACCGGCATCAGCGCCCTGATGACCGCAGTCACCAACGTCACCGACACCGTCGCGCACGGCGGACTCAACCGCCTCACTGACACCGATGTCGTGGAATTCATGCGCCGCCTGGAAATCTGCAAACGCCAATTGGCTGCGCTGGATTCGACTCTGGTGATCGAGGCCTCGGACCGGGACCTGCCGCGCAAGGCGGGAGTCAAGGACGCGGTGCCGTTCCTGCGTCAAACCCTGGGCCTGTCCCGCTACGACGCCTCGGTGCGGGTGAAGATCGCCGCAGCGTGTGGGGAGTTCCTCGGGGTCGACGGCAAGCCGCGCCCGGTTGCTTTGGCGGCGACCGCGAACGCCCCTGAGACGGGCGTGATTTCCCGCGATCATGTGCGCGGCATCGTGGACATCATGACGCATCTGCCCGCCGAGATCCTACTCCGGCGCGGGTCGAGACCGAGGCGCTGTTGGTGGAGCACTGCGTGACCGGCATGCCCGATGACCTGCCCAAGATCGGACGCGAGATCCTCGCCCGCCTGGATCCTGAGGGCACGGTGATCTCCGATGCCGACCGTCGCCGCCGTCGCGGCATCACCATCAGCCGTCCCGGGGTGGATGGGATGTCGAAGATCGAAGGCTGGCTCACCCCCGAACTCCGCGCGCTGCTGGATGCGATCTTCGCCAAGCTCGCGCGCCCGGGCATGTGCAACCTCGACGACACCGACACCGAAATCCTCACCGCCACCGCCAAGGTCGAGTCGAAGGTGTTGGAGGCGGCCGCGCGTCGCGATCGTCGCGACGCGAGCCAGCGCACTCACGACGCGTTGTTCGCACTCGTCACTGCCCTGCAGCCGGTCACCGACACCCCCGCCGATACTGCTGCTGGCACCGCTGCCGATACTGCTGCCGCTGCGGCGAAGCCGGGCAAGCCGGTGAAGCTGGGCAAGCACCGTGGCCTGCCCGTCGAGGTCGTCGTCACGATGAGCCTGGCCGACCTCGAGAAGGGTGCGGGCATGGCCACCACCGCCTCGGGTGGACACCTGAGCATCAACGAAGCTCTCAAGCTGGCCAAGGGTTCTCGCCCGGTGCTGGCGCTGCTCGACAAGGACGAGATCCCCTTGTATCTCGCTCATGGGGAGCGCCTCGCCACCTCGGGTCAGCGGTTGGCGTTGATCGCTCGTGATCGTGGCTGCACCCATCCGGGCTGCGATGTACCCGCGAGCATGTGTGCCGCCCATCATGTGATCGATTGGGCCAAGGGCGGACCGACGGATTTGAACAACCTGGCTCTGGTGTGCGATCACCACCACGCGATGGTCAACGACAGTGAGAATGGTTGGCAGACGGTGATGTTGGGCAAGGACTCCGCCCACCCGGGCCGGGTCGGCTGGATTGCCCCGGCGGCGTTGGACCCCTCCCACACCCCGCAAGTCAACGACACCCATCACGTCGGCAAGCGGGTCGCCACGGCGGTCGATTCGAGTTGCCGGAGGTGGGGTTCACGGGCAGCGTGAAACCCAGCTGCTCGTCTCCTACTGGCGTGCGCAAAACAACGGGAAGCGTGGTTGCGTCGCCTGCCCTACCGCACTTGGGCTGACGCCGGGTTGGGAGCCGCCACCTCACCTCCCAGCCCACGGACTGCACGCATCACCTTCTCGAGACAACCCCACAACTCGAAACCCGAACCGTTCGACAGCTCCACAGTTTTCAAGCTCTTTGACAATTCCACAGAGACGATGAACGGCCGAGCGGTGAGTGGGCTGGAACGTAAGTGAGGTTCGGCAGGTGAGGGCGCTGGGAGGTGCGGGTGTTTCCCGGTGTGGGCTGGTGGGTGAGGGGGCCTCGCAAGCTCGGCCACCCTCTCTTCCTCCTCCTGGCTTCTTTTTTCTTTTCTCTTTTTTCTTTGGCCCTTAGGTCCGGGTAGGGCATAGAGCGGGTCTATGGATCCATTGGATTGTGGGTTCTACCGGGGGAAGTTCGCTGGAGCGAGAGTGGAGGCATGACCACAGCAACCTTCCGTAGGACCGCCGAAGCCTCCGTATCCCCTGCCCGGGTGAGCACGGGCTCCTCGGCGCGGGAGGTCGAGCGGTGGGATCCCATTCGGCATTTGGCACCTAACTGGTTTGCCGTGGTGATGGGGACCGGGATCGTGGCCAATGCCGCCGCTACCCTGCCCTTGCAGTTCCCCGGGCTGCGCGGGGCCGCTACCGGTGTCTGGGCACTGGCCGCGCTGATTCTGGTGGTTCTCGCTGGGTCGTGGATGCTGCACTGGCGTCGCTACCCGGACGAGGCTCGGGCCCATGGGATGCACCCGATCATGATGCAGTTCTATGGGGCTCTGCCCATGGCACTGATGACCGTTGGTGCGGGCACCCTGCTGCTGGGCCAGGACGTCATCGGGGTGACCGCCGCCGTGGCCGTCGACTGGGTGTTGTGGTCGGCCGGAACCGTTCTGGGTCTGCTGACCGCCGCCAGCATTCCCTACCGCATGATCACCCGCCACAACTTCGATCCGGATTCCGCCTTCGGCGGCTGGCTGATGCCCGTGGTGCCGCCCATGGTCTCGGCTGCCCTCGGCGCGCTGCTGGTCCCCCATGCTCCCGAAGGGCAGCTGCGCCTGACCCTGTTCGTGGCCTGCCTGGCCATGTTCGGACTGAGCCTGATCGCCGCCTTCGCCACCATCACTCTGATCTGGTCGCGACTGCTGCACCACGGCCTGCCCCCGGCCGGAATGGTCGCCACCGTCTGGTTGGTGCTGGGTCCCCTGGGTCAGAGCGTGACCGCCGCCGGTGCCCTGGCCAATGTCTCGCACACCGTGCTGGATCCCGCCGAAGCCTCCGGCTTCCAGCTGTTCTCGCTGCTGTTCGGCATTCCCACTTGGGGTTTCGCCATGCTGTGGCTGGCCCTGGCCATCGCCGTGACCTACCACGCCCGCCAGTCCATGCCCTTCAATATGACCTGGTGGGGCTTCACCTTCCCCCTGGGCTGCTGCGTCACCGGCAGCACCGCCCTGTACCAGCACACCGAAGCCACCATGTTCGCCGTGATCGCGGTGGCCCTCTACGCCCTGCTGGTCGCCGCCTGGGCCGTGGTCGCCGCCAAGACCGTCCACGGCGTGCTGCACGGAAACCTGCTGCGCCCCGCCAACTGAACATCCCGATACGCAAACGGGCACGGTCCAACCGACGGACCGTGCCCGTTCTCGTCGAACCCCCTCCGCTGTAACCCCGTGCCCTATCTACTGGCAGACGTGAACCTACGTCGGCTTTTTCGGTGGAAACAGAAAGCAGCGGTTCATGGTGCGAGGGGTGGAATCCGACCATCGGCGCCTCGATCCAGAGCGCCGGACACAACCCCCCGCGGGTTCCGGAACGGGTCGGGAGTTGCGGCTGGTGTCCGGTGACAGCTACGGCAGCTGGGAGGCGGTATATCGGGACAATGTCACCTGGGTCTACGCGCTGATGTTCGGCAAGGTCGGAAACCGCCCGGACGCCGAGGATCTGACCGCCGAGGTGTTCATGGCGGCGCTCAAACCGCTGCGCATCACCGCCACCGTCCCCGAGGTGCGGGCCTATCTGCGGGCTACCGCCCGCACGGTGTTGGCCGCGCACTGGAAGGCCCGCATGGGCCGCGAGATCACCACCATCGAGGGCGATATCGCCGACGACCCGCCCGCGGAGCTGCCCGATTCCGGCGCTGAGACACACAGCAAAGCTGAGGCCCGCGCCAAAGCCGTGCTGGCCGAGCTCCCGGACCGCTATCGTCGCGTACTGGAACTGCGGTTCCTGCAAGGACTCTCGGTGAAGGAGGCGGCGCAGAGCCTGGGTGTCACGGTGGCGAATGCGAAGGTGTTGCAGCATCGGGCGTTGCAGATGGCGTCCCAGCTGAGGGAGCGAGGTGTGCGGTGAGCGGGCGGGATGTGCGGCGTTTCGTCGACGAACTATTGGCCGGTAAGCGGTCCACGGGCTTCGAACCCGACGACACCGAGGCGCAGGAGCTGCGCACGGCCATCGAACTGCGCGCCGCGCGCATGGGCAGCGACGCGCCCAGCGAGGAGTTCCTGAGCAACCTGCAACGCCGCCTGGCCGACGAAATCGCGGACACGCCAACGGAAGTCCCGAAGACCACCGGATACCGCCGCCGGAATCTGCTGATCGGCACCTCCGCCGCCGCGGCCGCCGCGACGGTCGGCGCGGTGGTGGATCGCACGCTGCTCGGCCACGGCGAGGTGACCCCGCCCCCGGCCGCGCAAACCCCGCTGTCCCCCAATACCGGTGCGTGGCGGCCCATCGCGCGTTCCAGCGACCTGCCCGAGGGCGCGACGGTCGCCTTCGATGTCGGCACGGTCAACGGCTTCGTGCGCCGCGCCCAGGGCATTCCGGTCGCGGTCTCGGGCGTGTGCACCCATCAGGGCTGCAAGCTGTGGCTGGACGCGCCCGCCGAACGCCTGCGCTGCCCGTGCCACTCCACCTCGTTCTCCATCGAGGGCGAGGTGGTGACCCATCAGCTGCCGGTGGCCCCCGCCCCGCTGCCGACCATTCAGGTGCGTGAAAACAACGGCACGATAGAGGTTTTCGCGCCGACGGTGTAACCCCCGCCCCTATCTATGGATGACCGATTCGCAGCAGCGAAGCGACTCATCCCGGATGGAGGCCCGGACACCCATGAGACCCACCCGCAGCCCACGGCGCGTCACGCTCGCCGTAGTCGCCGCCGCGGCAGCCCTGCTGACCACGAGCGCGTGCAGCTCCAGCGGCGGCGGCAAAGCCCCCGACAATGCCGCCCCCGGTATCACTTTCGCTTCCGGCACCGCAACGCCCGGCATGGTGCCGGACGGTAGGGGTCCGGCCATGCCCGGCATGTCCATGCCGGGCACGTCGTCCGCCGCGGCGGCACCGGCCGGACCCAATGCCGTCACCATCGACAATTTCGCCTTCGGGCCCAGCTCGCTGACCGTCAAGGTCGGCACCACGGTGACCTGGACCAATCACGACGAGGAACCGCACACCGTGGTCGCCACCGACGGGGCGTTCCGCTCCCCGACCCTGGGCAACAACGCGACCTACACCTTCACCTTCAGCAAGGCGGGCACCTTCGCCTACGTCTGCTCGATTCATCCGTTCATGCACGCGACCGTGGTGGTGACCCCATGACCGAACAGGACCCCCAGCAGATGACCCGCCGCCAGCTCATGCGGCACAGTGCCTGGTTCGGGGCGGCGGTGGGCCTGGCGGTGGTGGGCGGTGAGGTGGTCTCGCACGTGGCGGGCACCGCCCTGGCCGACACCGCCCGCCCGACCCTGCGTTTCGCGCAGGTCAGCGATAGTCACATCGGTTTCACCGGCACCGCCAACACCAGCGTGACCGACACCTTCACCGAAGCCATCTCGCAGGTGAATTCGCTGGGCTACGAACCCGACTTCATCATCCACACCGGCGATCTCACCCACCTGGCCACCCAGGACCAGTTCGATCAGGTCAAGCAGATGATGCAGGGCTTCAAGACCCCGCACGTGTTCACCGTTCCGGGAGAACACGATTCGAGCGACGACGGCGGCGCGCGCTACCGCCAGACCTTCGGCAATGGCACCCGCGGCGACGGCTGGTACAGCTTCGACATCGCGGGCGTCCACGTCATCGGATTGGTCAATACGCTCAATCTCAAGGATCTCGGACATCTCGGACAGGATCAGCTGGAGTTCGTCCAGAAGGACGTGGCCGGATTGTCCAGTGACACACCGATCATCGTGTTCAGCCACATCCCGCTGTTCGCCATGTATCCCCAATGGGGCTGGGGCACAGACGATGCCACCCAGGCACTCAGCTATCTGAAGCGTTTCTCCTCGGTGACCTGCCTCAACGGTCATGTCCACCAACTGTTCACGAAGACCGAGGGCAATGTCACCTTCTACAGCGGCACCACCACCGCCTATCCCCTGCCCAAGCCCGGCGACGGACCCGCGCCCAAACCGGTCACCCTGCCAGCTGGCAAGCTGCACGACGCCCTGGGGATTCGCGAAGTCACCTACCAGAAGGGCCAACAGCAGCTCGCTATCAAGGAACAAACGCTGAAATGACCACTGCCGACCGGCATGTCGCGCGTGTGTCTCACATCGTTGTCATTTCGTCAGCACCACCTGGCGCTGGAAGATCGAAAGGGCAGGGTAATCTACTAGGCTGGGCAGTATCAAGATGCTGTGCTGCAGTGCGGCGCACGGCGAGTACAAGAGGGAGAGCCTGTGCCAGCCCGCCGTTTTCGGACGAAGGCCGCCGCGAGCGTGTTCATCGCTCTGGTATTGGTGTTGACGGCATGCTCGTCGAACCTGCCGAGCGGGAAGGTCGGGCCGCGCACTCCGGCCGCCCAGTCCATCACCATCAAGCCCGCCCAGGGCACGGACAAGGTGGACCCGGCCGCGCCGGTCGAGGTGAGCACCACCAGCGGTGTGCTGACCGATGTCTCGCTGACCAATGAGGACGGCAAGGTCATTCCGGGCACCTTCACTCCCGACAAGACAGCCTGGAAGCCCAATGAGCAGCTCGGCTACGGCCGCACCTACACGCTGAAGGCGACGGGCGAGGACGTGACCGGCCCGACCGGCCCGGTCACGTCCTCATTCACCACGATCACGCCGAAGAACCAGACCAAGGTGTATCTGAACACCACGGGCGGTCAGGCCATCGTGGACGGCAACAGCTACGGCGTGGGCATGGTCATCGTCGCGCACTTCGACGAGGACATCCCCAACCGGGCGGCCGCGCAGAAGCGACTGGTCGTCACCACCGACCCGCCGGTGGAGGGCGCCTGGTACTGGCTGGACAACCGCAACGCCCACTGGCGGCCCAAGGAGTACTGGAAGCCCGGCACCAAGGTGAGCGTGGCGGCCAACCTCTACGGCATCGAGGTCGGCAACGGCCTGTTCGGCCAGGAGGACTCCAAGGCCAATTTCGTGATCGGCCCCTCGCACGTTTCCATCGCCGATGACAACACCCATCAGGTGCAGGTCTTCGAGAACGGTCAGCTGGTCCGCACCATGCCCACGTCCATGGGTCGCGGCGGCAGCGAGACCATCGCGGGCAAGACCTTCACCTTCTGGACCATGCCCGGCGTCTACACGGTCATGGACAAGGCCAATCCGGTCATCATGGACTCCTCCACCTACGGCCTGCCGGTCAATTCCCGGCTCGGCTACAAGGAGTCCATCAGCTGGGCCACCCGCATCAGCACCGACGGCATCTACCTGCACGAATTGGATTCCACGGTCTGGGCGCAGGGCAATACCGACACCTCGCACGGCTGCCTCAACCTCAATGCCGAGAACGCGCAGTGGTTCTTCAACTTCGCGCAGCCCGGCGACGTGGTGGAGGTGCGCAATACCGGCGGCGCACCGCTCGAGGTGTGGCAGAACGGCGACTGGACCCTGAGCTGGGACCAGTGGCTGGCCGGTAGCGCCTAGCCCCTCAGGCGAGGGCGGCCTGGAGCCTGCGGGCGTGCGCGGACAGCGCCACCGCGTCCGGGCCGCTGATGCGGCGCTCCACGGCTTCGGCGAATCGCCGAATGGTGAAGGCGCGCATGGCCGGACGGGTCAGTCGTAGCGAGAGGTTCAGGACCGGGTCCAGGGCGGCCGGGATGCCGAGGTTGCGGCGGGCGGGGCGCGGGAGCGTGGCCATCAGCTGGGGAGTCAGCACGGCGGACAGCAGCAGTGGGGCCAGTTCGGGGAGCTGGGTGAGGGCGAAGCCGCGGATCAGCGCCAGGGTGGGCGCGACGGCCAGCTCGGGCCCGAAGGATTCGATGACGCCGTAGCGGTGCGCGATACCGGCGTAGTAGTCGGCCACTTCCCGACAGCTGGTGGGGATCTCGTCGGGATTCGCGCCCATCAGGACGCCGAATTGCTTGGCCTCCAACCAGAATCGATCCCGATCGCCGGGTGCCAGGCGGGCCGGGCGGCGGCCGCCCTCGTAGGCGAGGTTCTCGTAGACCAGCAGAGCCGCCTGCATGATCGTCACGTGCGCGAAGAGCACCAGTTCGGGTCCCTGGGCGGCGTAGGGCTCACCGGTGCCAGGCACCGTCCCGGTCATGGACCGGTGATAGCGGCGCAGATGAGCGGCAATGCGATCGGCGGAAGCCTTGTCCCCCAGTATGATCGGCACCGGAACGCCGACCGTGCGTTGGGCGCGGCGCACCGCCATGATCGGGCTCATGCTGCGTTGTGCGCGCCCGGTGACCGCGAGCGGATCGTGGTCGATGAGGACCGCCTGCATGCCGATGTGCGGCACCTCCAACAGCGCCGTCACCGGGGCCAGGAAGGGCGTGACCACCGGGTGCAGCAGCACCCGCCAAACTTGTGAGCCGGGCCCGAAGTAGCCGTGATCGGCCTGCTCGCCGGTGCCCGCGGGAGTGGGGGCCGGACCGCGTCGCCAAATCCGGATGTCCTGTGCAGCCATGGCCGATCACCTCTTTGTGTTCCATATCGGCTGTGGCACAAGCGTATTGATCAGTCGTACGACTTGACAAGTCGGCCGACTTGTTCGTTGCGCAACCGGTATCGTGGGCGAGTGCCGGTCACGACGGGAAATAGCAAGCGCGACAAGTCCGGAGCCCCCAAGGCCAAGCCCGAAACCCCCGCGACGAAGGCCGAAGCGAAACCCGGCCGCAGCCGGGCCGAGCAGCGGGAGGACACGCGGCTGGCAATCTTGGACGCCACCATCGCCAGCCTCATCGAGAACGGCCACGCCGCCACGACCACGCGCGGGGTGGCCGAACGCGCCGGGGTCAGCCAGGGCGCGGTCCAGCACTACTACCCCACTCGGGCCGAACTTCTCGACGCCGCGATTCGCCGGGTCGCCGACATCACCGCCCAGGCGGTCATCGAAACCTACTCCACCACAACCGGATCCGAGCGCGAGCGGGTCGCCGTTCTGGTCGACGAGCTGTGGACCCTGGCGCAGGTGGCACCGGTGAGCGTCGGCTTCGAATTCCTCGCCGCCGCCCGCACCGACCCCGAAATGTCCACCACCGTCGCCCATCTCGTGCAGCACATCGAGGAGACCGTCTTCACCGTCGCCCGCCGCGTGCTCGGCGATCTCGCCGAGCGCCCCGGTGCCCGCGACTGGATGCGGATCACCGTCATCACCATCGCCGGGGTCCTGCTCACCGCCTCGGTCCCGGCCGCCACCGCCCTGGTCCCGGACTGGCCGACCGTGCGCCATCACATCATGACCAGTTTTGATACCTGGCGAGCGGAAGGGTCCTGAGCCCGAGCAACAATGGGCAGAATGAAGGGGTTGCCCATCGAAAGGTCGTACCGCCGATGAAAACCACCCGTATCGTGCTGGCCTCCCGGCCGGTCGGCATGCCGCAGCCGGAGAATTTCCGCACCGAGACGGTCGAGTTGGACGCGCCGAAGCCCGGCGAGGCTCTGTTGCAGACGTTGTATCTGTCGCTGGATCCCTATATGCGGGGACGGATGAGTGATGCGCCCTCGTATGCGCCGCCGGTCGAGGTGAACGGGACCATGGTCGGCGGGACGGTGTCGCGGGTGCTGGAATCCACCGATCCCGCGCTGCGTCCCGGCGATATCGTGCTCGGCCTAGGCGGCTGGCAGACGCATTCGGTGGAGAACGTGAAGGCGCTGCGCAAGCTGGATCCAGAGATCGCGCCGATTACCACGGCGCTGGGCGTGCTGGGAATGCCGGGGCTCACCGCCTACACGGGTCTGATCAATATCGGTCGCCCGCAGCCGGGGGAAACCGTCGTGGTCGCGGCCGCCACGGGGCCGGTCGGCTCGACGGTCGGCCAGATCGCGAAGATCAAGGGCGCGCGGGCGGTGGGTATCGCGGGCGGGCCGGAGAAGGTGGCGTTGCTGCGCGAACGGTTCGGGTTCGACGCGGCCATCGACCATCGCGCGCCGGACTTCGCCGAGCAGTTGGCCGCCGCCACCCCGGACGGGATCGACGTCTACTTCGAGAATGTGGGCGGTGCGGTCTTCGACGCGGTGCTGCCGCGACTCAATCAATACGCGCGAGTTCCGGTGTGCGGCTTGATCGCCAACTACAACATCACCGACCTGCCGCCCGGGCCGGACCGGACGCCGATGCTCATGTCGGCGATTCTGCGCCGAAGCCTGACCGTGCGCGGATTCATTGTCACCGAGTTCTGGGACCAGGCCGCGGAGTTCATTCCGGCTGCGGCGCAATGGATCGCGGAGGGCAAGCTCGCCTACCTCGAGGATGTGGTGGATGGCCTCGACCATGCCGTCGAGGCGTTCCAGGGGCTGCTCACCGGCAAGAATCTCGGCAAGCTCGTGATCAAAGTATCCGACTGAGGCCCTATTTCATGGCCTTGATGTAGGGCCGCAGGCCCAGAGTGATGTCCACGCACGCGCCGAGCAGCACGTCCCGTTCGACCGGGTCGAGCGGGTGTTTCAGCCACAGGCGCGTGCCCAGGATCGGGACGGGGAGCGGCTGTCCCGCGCGATCCCACCAGAAGGAATCGTCGTAGAGGTCGCTCATCATGCGGGCCCAGCCGCCGATCTTGCGGATCACGTCGAGGCGGCCGGTCTCGGCTCCCATGCGGTCCAGGACCACCAGGCGGAACAGCTCGGGGGTCTTGGGCTCCTCGGGATCGGGGACGAAGTGGAAAAGCGTTCCCGCCGTGGAGCCCACGGCCGTGGAGGTGTCGGCACGCTGAATGGTGCCGATGGCGGTGCCGTCCCCGCGGCTGAGGACCGTGGGGGCGGCGTCGCGCGATTCCACCCAAACGATCGAGCCGTCGGCGTAGGTGATGCGGTGCTTGCCGGTGCCGCCGTTCTTGAAGCCGAACAGGATGGCGGCCTTGGCCCCCATCCCATTTCCCGCGCCCTGCACCCCGACCGCTAGAGGATCACCGGGACCATTGCTGAAGGTGATCTTCAGGGCATTGCTGACCTTGTGCACGACCCGGCCCTCGATCATCGTCGAGCCGTCCTGCGGCGCTGACATCGTTCGATGGTAGGCCCGTGGACACGGCTCCACCGGCGATTTCGCGCCCCGATCGCGGTCGGGCGGGGATCAGTTGCCGTTGGGGTGGCCGACCTTCGCCAAGGCGGTGGTCCAGTCGGTGGCAATGGCCACCTGCGCGTCGACCAGCGCTACCTTGCCGCTGCACACCAGGCTGTGCAGCCGGGATTCGACGCCGTCCTTGGGATTGTTCGGCCCGTTGCCCGCCTTGTGATCCGGTGACGGGGGTTCGACCCAGATATTGCGCGGATCATTGGGGTCGCCGCCCAGCTCCAGGGAGATGAGGTGGTCGTATTCGGCATCGCGCGGGTCGCCGGTGTAGTCGTAGGACTTGATATTGGCGGCCTTCTCGGGATTGGTGATCGAGCTATTGGGCCGAATCGACTCCGTATAACCCGACTTACAGATGGTCTCGGCCAGATTCGACGCTGTCACTTTGGGATTCGTCGCGCCCGGTGTGCAGTTGGGGTCGGGCAGCGGCTGGCCGTCAGAGGTCTTGCGGTAGTGGCAGCTGCCGGGTGCGGGCTGGGCCTGCACGGTGTAGACACCCTGCGGGCCAGGACCGACCGGTATGGTGCCTTCCTTTTCCTTGGGCGCTGGCTGTGGAACCGCTTGGGCCGGTGCGTTGGACGGATGCTTCGCCTCCTCCTTCGAGCAACCAGCGATCAAACCCACGACCAGCAGGGCCATCGCAAGCCCTTTGTGCGCCTTCATAACTTCCCCTGCTCGAGCCGGACAGCAGCCTAATTGTGCGTTACCCCTTGGCGATCGGCTACTCGCGACGACGACACACCGGAGGGAAACGCGGGAATCGGTGACCGACCGGACAATACAGACCGACCGGTTATGCTGCAGCAATGGCAGCAGATTCGCCCGGCACCTCCGGAGTCCGTACCCGCGCGCTGGCCCTCGCGGGCCTGCTGCTGGGTGTGGGCAGCTTGCATTTCATCGCCCCCAAGCCTTTCGATGCGCTCATACCACCCCAGCTGCCCGGCAAACCCCGTACCTACACCCAGGTTTCGGGCGCGGCGGAATTGACCGCGGGCACGCTGCTGCTGCTCCCCCGCACCCGCGGCCTGGGCGCACGCCTGGCCGCGCTCATTTTCATCGCCGTGTTCCCGGGCAATGTGCAGATGGCCTACGACTGGTGGAACAGCGACAAACCCATGGCGCTGAAAGTCGGTGCCCTGCTGCGGCTCCCGATGCAGATTCCGATGGTGACCACCGCGCGGAAGGTGTACCGCGCCGCGCGGTGATCTCGCGGGTGTCGGTGATTCCCGTCGGGTGTCAGTCCCGCGTCACGAACTCGTCGAAGACCGGGGTCGGCAGTTTGAGCTGGGCGTGAATATCACCGCCCAAGCCGAAATGGCCTATCGCGCCACCGTAGTTCTGCTGGTAGCTCTGCCACAGCACGACCACGCTGATAATGCGGTTCGCGCCGGGCAGCGCCGGGTCCGGGAACGGATTGGGCAGGACCGCGCGGTAGGTGGCGGCTCCGCTCTCGTCGGTTATGAAAACGTTCGGGACGCCCAGGGGGCCGGGGCGGGTGGGAGCGTCCGGGTCCAAGTCCTTGGCGCGCAAGGACATCACGGTGTAGAGCGAATCCGGGATGAGGCCGGTGAACTCGAAGCGGAATTCCGCGGACCGCGCCTCGTCATCGACGGTGACCTCGAGGGTGCCGCGCGCCTCGAGCCATTCGCCCAGGGTCACCGGCTCGGTGAGCTTGCGGCCGTCCTGCGGGCGGAAGTCCGGGATCGGCGTCTCGTGGAACGGGTAGCTGGGCCGGGTCACCGTGTCGGCGTCGGGACGCTGGTCGGGGGCGAAGACCATCGGATAGTTGTTGGCGGGCAGGGGAAGCGGCAGGGTGTGCAGGACGCTCGCGGCGTCCTCCGCAGACAGGTCGTCGGCCAGTTCGCGCACGATCGTGTAGGCGGCCAGTTCACCGAATTTCGGCACCGGCGTATCGGCGGCGACGATGGCTCGGCCCCAGCGGCGGGTGACGCCCCCGTCCGCGTCGGGCTCGGTCAGGAAGCCGACGACAATGAAATTGCCGTCGGCGTCGAGGACTTCGCTCGGCGGGTACAGCGGCCCCTGGGTGGTCGGGGTCAGTTCATAGCTTCGGGTCACCATACGGAGAGCGCTTCCTGATCGGAGAGAAGGCGGCCGGGATCGTCGACGGACGCGCCGACCCGGTCGGAGAAGTGGATCCAGCCGTGGCCGTGCGCCGACAGCACCGCGTCGTCGCCGCGGAAGCCGGGGTGTGCGACGGCCCGCAGGAACGGCAGGTCGCTGGCGTGATCGCCGTAGCCGTAGCTGTTTTCGTGCGCGATGCCGTGCTCGCGCAGGAAGTCGGTGACCGCGGTCGCCTTGGCGGTGCCGATCATGGGCTGGGTGACCTCACCGGTCAGCACGCCTTGGTCATCGACCACGGGGGTGGTGGCGATGATGTGATCGGCACCCAGCGCGTCGGCGACCGGGGCGATGGCCGCGGCGAACGAGCCGGACAGCAGGACCGTGGTGTCGCCCGAATTCCGGTGTGCGCGCAGCGCTTCCACCGCGTCGGTGTAGTAGACGGCACCGCTCGCGGAGAACTCAGCGAACCAGCGGCGTCCGGCGGCAGCCAAGGCGTCGGCCCGCACGCCGCGATAGGCGCGGTAGTAGTGCCGGTTCACCTCCTCGCGGGGCGTTCCGGACGCGGCCTTCCGCTTGATCTCGTCGCTGAGGCGCGTGTATTCGCTGCCGTCGTCGCCGTTCTCGGCCAGCCAGAAGCGCTGGAAGGCGAACATGCTCTTGACGGTGATGAGGGTTTCGTCGACGTCGAAGAACGCCGCACCCGGTGTCGTGCTCATGCCACCGCGCCCAGGTAGGCGGCGATCGCCTTGGCGGCCTTGTGGCGTTCGATCTGCGAGATGCGCTCGTTGGGCAGGGCCGCGTAGGTGATGCGGGTGGTGGCCACGGTGCGGTCGAGTTGGCGCACGTCGACGTCGATGGCGAACTCCAGCTTGGCCGGATCCTCGATGGCGATCGGGGTGAGCACCGCGTGCAGGGTGGCGGGCAGCGGGAACAGGAAGGTCTTGAACTCCAATTCGATGCTGTTCCAGACGATGTAGAAGTGCTGTTCGGGCCAGCGGCGGCCGTACTCCAGCTCGAACGCGCCCAGGAACAGCTGGCGCACCGCCTCGACGATGACGATGCCCTGCACGTGTTCGCCGGTCTGATGGTCGAGCAGCAGTTCGTTGTCGCCGTGAATGCGCAGATCCGCGCGGAACTCGGTCTCCGATTCGCGAATCAGGTTGGCCAGCAGCACATTCGAGTTCTGATACTTGTGCACTTGGTGGCGAGGTGCCGGTTCGTCGACCGCGCCGCGCACGTGCAGCCCGGCCGGGGCGTGCACCAGCGCCACGTGCTCGAGGTAGTCGAGGTCGTGGCGGGTCACCCCCTGCCCGAGATGAACGGTCAACGCGCGCTCCGACTCCCGCCACCGGCCGCCGCGCAGGGCGGCGACCAGTCCCGACACCGTGAAGGCCCGGTCGTCCTCGGCGATTCCGCGGAAGCGATCGGCCACCAGCAGCACCTCGCCGACGGCCACCTCCCCCGAGAGCACGGACACCGAATCGAGCTGGGCTACAGACATTTTTCCTCCGAGAGCAAGACGCTTATGGCGGCGCTCGCCACCACCCGGTCGTCACCCGGAGCACCCCGCCGTCGTGGAGGGTTGCCGCCCAGCCAGCCGGGGCTTACCACTGGAACTCATGACCGTCCCCGAAACCCTATGTCCCCCAACCTATTTCATACATAGTTTCAACCACCCCGATTGAAACCCGCGAACGGAGGACGACGCTGTCCCCCGCGCGCCGATCTATCCCGCGGCGGCTTCCCCCACACCAACCCCACTCGGTTCGGGCTCACGCCCCGACACCGGCTCCGACGCCGAAACACCCTCCGGCGCTACCCCTGGCGTCATCTCGGACTCGGACACTCCCCCTGGCCTTACCCCCGACTCCGACTCCGACTCCGACGTTGGGTTCGGCTGCGTCGCCAACCCGGGCGCTGGATGTGACCCCGGATCGGCGCTCGAACCGCCTACCGGGGTCGCCGCTGTCCCCGCAGCGACTCGCGTCGAGGCGACGGCCAGTGCCGCCCCCGAAGCCGCCAGCGCCGCGATGGTCAGCGCGACGGTTGAATAGCCGTGGCGCGAAACCAGATTGGCGAGTTGTGGTCCCGCGCTGGCCCCGACGAACAGGGCGAAGGTGTAGAGCGCGGTGGCGGTGCCGCGCGCCTCGCCTGCCTGCGCCGCGATCGCCTGAACCGCCGCCGGTGCCGCGACCGCGATGGCCGTCACGAACACGAACAGCCACACCGCGACCCATATGCCACCCAGTGGGACCGCGGTGATCGCCGCCGCTGCGGCAGCTGCCGCCAGGGCGGTGATCAACCGGGCGGCAGGTGCGATCACGCCGAGTCTTCCGGCGAGCAGTGGTACCGCCACCATGGCGGGAATCGCGCTGGCCCGCAGGGCGAGTAGGGCCGCGTTGCCGGATCCGACTCCCTCCGGCGGTGAGAGCTGAATGCCGGTGTAGATGCCCACGAACGAGCCCAAGATCGCCAGGCAGCTCAGGTACAGCAGGGCGAGTCGGCCCTGTCTGAGCAGAGTCACGAACGGCAGAACAGCCTTTCGCGCGATGTCGGCGATTCCGATGCGGGCTCGCGCGCCCCTGGCCTCAGCCCTCGCACCCCCGGCCTCAGTCCCTACGCCTTCCGCCTCGCCCTTTGCACCCTCGGCCTGGGTCAGCGCCTCGGTCAGCGCGGCTTCAGTGCCAGGTGCCTGGGCTACAACCGCCGCCGAGGTGGGCGGCTGGAGAACCAGGCGCAGTAGCGCCGCCGATAGCGCGAAGACGATCGCACCGGCGATGAAGATGGCGTGCCAGCCCCAGGTGTTGCCGATCAGCTGGGCCAGGACCTGGGCTACCACGCCTGCTCCTAGGAAGGAGCTGGTTAGGCAGGTGAGGGCGAAGATTCTGCGGGCGGGGGCGATGCGTTCGGCGAGGTAGGCGAAGGCGGCGGGGGCGAAGAAGGAGGCGGTGAGGCCCTGGAGGATTCGCGCGGAGAGTCCGGTGGCGAGTCCGGGTGCGACCGCCACCAGGAGGGAGCTCAGCACGGTGGCGAGCAAGCCGCCGACGATGACCGGCCGTCGTCCCCAGCGGTCCGACAGCGGGCCGGTCACCAGGAAGCCCGCCCCGTAGGCCAGCCCGAAGGCGGTGGTGGTCCAGGTGGCCGCCGACTTGGACGTATCCCAGTCCGCCGCAAGCCGATTCAGTACCGGCAGCACCACGTAGAGCTGGCCCACCACCAGAATGCCGACCGCGCAGACCGCCGCGACGGTCCGCCCGGTCGGTGCCCATCCCGGCTCGGTAGCCCATCCCGGCTCAGCAGCCCGGCCCGACTCGGTAGCCCCACCCGGCTCAGTAGTCGGCGGCGAGCTCACGCGCACGCTCCTGGGCCGCGGCGAAGCCCGCCTCCGGGTTCTCGGTCAATACCGTTGGCGCGAACCGGATCTCGGCAATGTCCTTGATCCCCACGAAGTTCAGCCAGTCTTCGACGAACGGCGTCGCGAAGTCGGACCCGAACTGCACCGGCACCCCCGGCTGATGCACGCCACTGGTGTACACCGTGACCGCCCGCTTCTCGGTGAGCAGCCCCGAATACCCGCTCTGCGGATCGAAGGTGAACGCCCACCCCGGCTGGGTCACGATATCGACCCACTGCTTGAAGATGTACGGCACGCCCGCATTCCAGATCGGCAGGTTGATGACGTACAGATCGGCCGCCGCGAACCGCTCGAACACCACCCGCGCCTGCTCCCAGGCCGCGAGCTGCTCGGGCGTCTGATCCCGCCCGGTGAACAACGCCAACTTGGCCTCGGCCGCATGGGTCCCGAAATCCGGCAACTCGGCGTCGAACAAATCGATCGTATCGACCGTCAGCCCCGGATCCTTCGCGACGAGCCCATCGATGAATGTCCGAGCCAACGCCCGCGACTGGCTGTGCGCACCGCGCGCCGAGGCATTGATATGCAACAGGGTGGTCATCGAATCCCTTTCGTAGACAACGATGTCCACGTCTATCAATCGATGCCCACCCGGCACGACGGTTACGTGCGCACTGATCCGAAGCCCGTCATCCCTCAGGCCAGGATGAAGCTGAGTTGTTGGGTGTAGCCGCCCCCTTCGCGATTCCACGAGTAGCCGAACCAGACGCCCGGGGTCACCTCGCGGATTTCGTCGTAGAGCGACGGGGTCGGGGAGGGGGCGTAGTCGAGGATCCAGGCCGGGCCGCCGTCCACGATCGAGGGTCCGGCGAAGACGGTGGCGGGCCAGGCTTCGAATCCGGCGGCCGTGAGGCGGTTGAGGAGGTAGCCGCCGGACGGGCCGGTGTAGAAGTCCTTGCCGATCCAGACGAGCGGGGCCCAGGACTGCATCTCGCGCGGCGCGGCCACCCAACCGTCCTTCGCGCCGATCGGGACATCGCCGCGCGGGGCGTTGCGGTAGATGTCCTCCAGTTGCGAAGGTGCGCATCTGAAGCGCAATGAGTCCACAGTTGCTGATGTGTTGTCGGAGAACAGAACACATCCGTTGCCATTGTCCGCGTCGGCGTGGGCGGCCACCGGGACGACCATGACCAGCACCCCGAAAGCAACGGGGGCGAGGCTATTTACGAGGGCTTTTCGGAGTCTTTCACCGCTAGTACCCATCACTGTCTCCACCGGGAAGAATCCCGACCCACCAGTGATCTTAGTTCGCGACAAAATAGCTGGTCAGAACCGACTCCGAACCGAGACCGGATCGATCCGTAGTTAACAGGAAATTGACAGCATTCGACTGGAAATGTCTCGAGCTTCGTGTCGATCTAATTAGCTATGACCCCGATTCAGGCCCGCTCACCGCACGCGCGGTGGACTTGGATCGCGGCCGGCAGTTTCGTCGCCGTGATCTCCTTGGCATCGCTCGCCCCGCGTGCCCTCGCCACCTCTCGCGATCAGATCGGATTCGATCAGGTCCCGGAGACCACGCCGCCCGGCACCACGGCGATTGCCCCGCATCCCATCTCGGTCACGGCCATCGCCCAGCAGATGCAGGCCGCCATTCAGGCCGCCTCCCCCGGCACCAGCGTCGGCATCGACGTGGTGGACACCACCACCGGCACCCCCGTCGCCAGCCTCAACGCCGATCAGCAGTTCTACACGGCCTCGGTGGTGAAGCTGCTCATCGCGCTGGACACGCTGAAAAGCCAGGACTGGCAACCGGATTCGGATACCGCCGACCGGGTGAGCCAGATGCTCTCGACCAGCGACGACGATATCGCGGACGCGCTGTGGGACAACGGCGGCAATGACGCCATCATCGACCGCATGGTGAGCACCATCGGCCTGACCGCCACCACCGCGCCCGAGGACACCGCGCAATGGGGTGAAACCCTCACCACGCCACGGGATGTCGTGTCGATCTTCCACTACATCACCACCGCGGCCCCGGCCTCGGCGCGAGATCTCATCCTGGGTGCGCTGCACGACGCGGCCGAGACCGCCGCCGACGGGACGAATCAGTACTTCGGCATTCCCGACGCGTTGACCAGTGCGAGTTGGGCGGTGAAGCAGGGGTGGATGGATCTGGACTCCTCGATCACCCTGGACACCACGGGGTTGGTGAGTCCGTCGCCGGATCAGCCGTATCGCTATGCGGTGGTCGTCCTCTCGACCCAACCCGCGGGCACCAGCTGGTCGGTGGCGGGCGCGGCCCTCACCGCCGGGGTGCAGCTGCTGCACGCCGTCCTGAAGTAACTCTCACCCGATCCACTGCCGCACCCGATTGCGGGCGATGCGGCGGGCACGTTCCGGCGATACCCGATCCGGTTCGGTGATCACCGAGATCGCCAGCCCGTCCAGCAGCGCCAGCAATTCGGTTGCGGTGTCCCGGGATTCGTCCTCCCGGGCGGGCGCGGCGTGGGTCAGCACCCGCGCCAGCAGGTCCTCGGTTTCGCGCCACTGCTCGCGATGCAGTGCCGCGATCTGGGGATCGTGGGCCGCGCGCGCCACCAGGGCCAGCCAGACCCGTGCCAGCCGGTCCTCGGCGGTGGGCGGGAGCAGCAGCTCGGTCAGGCTGAGCAGTTGTTCGTTCGGCGGGAGCGCGGCGAGGTCCGAGCGGGTGAACCGGAGGGCCGCCTGGTGTCGCACGTGGTGCCAGGCGGCCAGCAGCAGCTCGGTCTTGGTCGAGAAGTTGTATTGCACCGTGCCGATGGAGACTCCGGCGCGGGCGGCCAGATCGCGAATGCTGACGCCCTCGATGCCGGTCTCGGCAATGGCATCGGCGAGCCGTTCCAGCAGTTGGTAACGCCGGTCGGTGGTTTCGACGGGGCGGCGGTCAGCCACGACGTCCTCTCTGCTCGCGGGTGGAGTAGTAGCGCCACGCCTGGCCGATCAGCTTGCCCGCCAGCGCGGCCGGTTCGGGGCGCTGATCGGAGCGCGGGGCGCGATCGGCCACGGCGGCGAAGAACAGCAACAGTATGCCCAGCCCACCGATGCCGAAATACACGCCCTCGCCGAGCATGCCGACAATGAAGCGGGCCGACTTGTGTTCGTGACCCTCGAGACCGGGCATGATCAGGTCGGTTTGGGCCCAGTGCACGGCCTCGGCGAGCACCCAGGCGAAAGCGCCTGCGACGGTGCACCATCCGGCCAGGGGGTGGCGGCGGGCCAGGGAGAAGCCGAACACCACGGTGACGGCGGCGAGCACGCCGACGGCGATCTCGCTCGCGCCGAACAGGGTCGCGCCGTTCATCGCCGCACCGCCGTTTCCGACTCCGAACCCCGGCGATGCCGACCAATGGCGACCAGCAGCAGGACCCACGCGCCAATGAGCAGAAGGTTCCGCAGGGCGGCGCCGATTTCCATGTGCTCGGTCATGCCCTCGGTGTCCCCACCCAGGAACAGGGTCCGCTCGGCGATCATGGCCACCGCCGAACCGGCGAGCCCGATCACCGCCGCGGCCATCGCGAACGGGAACGCGCCGCCGAGGCGTCGGCGGTAGTAGACCGCCAGTGCCGCACCGGCCACCGGAGCCAACAGCCCCAGCAGTTCCAACACTCTGAACATTCGACCCACCCCTCATACGATCGTTATGTCATGCATCTTTTACGCAGATCAGAGTCTCATACGATCGTATGATTCGCAACCATGGCGGGATTCCGCGCGGTAGGAGCGACGACAACACGCGCCCCGATGACGGCGGCGACGGGTTAGGGTCGGCCGTCTGTTTCGGTGAATGGAGAGGATGCCCGGCGTGGTCGACTCGGCACGGCCGTCGCCCGCCCCGCGACCGGTCCCCCTCTGGACCATCGCCCGCGAGTGGGGCCGCATCGGCTGCCTCGGCTTCGGCGGCCCACCCGCCCACATCGCCCTGCTGCGCCGACTGTGCGTCGAACGACGCGGCTGGATCGCCGCCGACGATTTCGAAGACGGCATCGCGGCCACCAACCTGCTCCCCGGCCCCGCCTCCACCCAACTGGCCATCTTCACCGCCTGGCGACTACGCGGCCGAGCGGGCGCACTGATCGGCGGATTCTGCTTCATAGCACCCGGTTTGGCGCTGATCCTCATCCTCGCGGCAGTGTTCCTGGCCACCGACAGCCCGTCCTGGGTGCGCGGCGCGGCGGCCGGTCGGGCGGGTTGCTCGCCGCGGCCGTGGCTTTCGCGCCCTCGTTCGGGTTCGTGTTGGTCGGGGCCAGACATTTCGATCGGTTGCGGGCCGATGGGCGGGTGCAGGCGTTCTTCACGGGTGCCGGACCGGCCGTGATCGGTGCCATTGCGGGGTCGGCGATTCCGCTCGCGCTTGCGTTGCAACACCTCTGGCAGTTCGCGGTGTTGGCGGCTGCTGCGGTGTGGCTGTTGGCGGCGCGGCGCGGGACGGTCAGCGCGCTGTTGGGGGCCGGAGCGCTCGGGGTGGGTGCGGCGCTGGTGGGGTTGCCGATCGGGTGACGGCTCAGACCGTGATGCCGAGGGCTCCCGCGACCGCCCGGGTGAGGTGGTCGGTGACCTCGGTGGCGGTCCAGTGGCGGTGTTCGGTCAGGTCGTAGACGACGCGTTCGTCGAAGATGGTGATCCACAGCAGCACGGCGTAGGTGACGTCGTATTCGGCGGTCTTGCCCTGCAGCGCCAGGGAATTCAGCACCTCGGCGAGCATGTCGTGCAGGGCGGTAATGGATTCGTCCCCGGCGGCGAGGCGTTCGATGAAGCCCTTTGAGCTGCGGATGTAGCGCACGGCGGGTCCCCACTGCGCGGCCTGATCCACCCAGGTGCGGCAGCAGCGGTGAAAGCGGTCCACCGGATCGGGTCCGGCGTCCACGGCCGCGAGCGCCTCGACCAATTGCTCGATGGCTCGGCGATGGAAGGCCTGCAACGCGTCCTGGGGCGTCGGGAAATGCCGGTACGCGGTGGCCACTCCCACGCTCGCCTCGGCGGCGAGCTCGGGGATGGAGAAGCCGATCCGTCCGGCCTGCAGCAGGGCCTGGACGGCGTCGACCAGCAGCACGCGGCTGCGCTGGGCGTCACTGCGGGTGTTCACGGGCACGCCTCCATCCTCCGCGAACGCGGGTCGAGATCACCGCGCGGCGCTCGAGTAGAGAAGTTCTTCTCAGTTTCGTATTCTCTAACAGAGAAGATCTCCTCACTTAGGAGGCCGGGATGCGGGCAGCCGCACCGGGCGCGCTCTTGGTCCTGATCATGGCGCAGCCCAATATGGCGACCGGGATGATGCCGTACTACCGGCATGCCTGGGCGCTCGCGCCGCTGCTCATCACGGTGATCTTCGCCGCGTACCTGTTCGCGCTGACGCCGACGCTGTCAGTGCTGGGGACGCCGTCCTCGCGCGCCGCCTGGTGGTGGCGCATAGGGGTGGGCAGTGGGTTCGGCGTCGCCGCGGATGCGGCCATGGCCGTGGCGCATTCGCCCTGGCCGGTGGTGCTGGCGCGCGTCTGCGCCGGGCTTTCCGTCGGATTGGTGACCGGGTCGCTCGCCGGATTGATCCTCGAGCGCAAGGGCGAGGGCGGGCGCACGGCCATGGCCGTGGCGACCGTGCTCGGTTCCGCGCTGGGGACCATCGCGGCCGCGGTGGTGGCGCAATACCTGGCCGCGCCCGGGGTGACGGTGTATCTCGTGCATGCCGTGCTCCTGGCGGCGGTCATGGCGGCTGTGCTGAGTGATCGCGCGGTCCGCCCGCTGCCGGTCGAGCACCGCGCGACTCCCCCGCCCGATGCGACAGAACCTCGAATCGCCGGATACCTCAGTGGAATTGCCGCGTGGGTCTCGGCGGGTTTGGTGGTCGCACTGCTGCCCAGCTATGGCGCGGAACTGCTCGGTACCGCGAATCTCGCGCTGCTCGCCCTGCCGGTGACGCTCTACCTGGTGAGCGCCTGGGTGGTGCAGCGCGTCCTGCCTCCGGGCAAGCTCGCCGCCGAATCCGTTACGGCACAGGTCATTATCGTCCTCGGTGTCGCACTGGCCGCGGCCGTGTCCTGGGTGCCCAACCTGGCCTTGCTGCTGTGCGGCGGTGTGGTGGCCGGGTGCGGGCAGGGTCTCGCCTACCGCACCGGTCTGCGAATCGTCAGTGCCACAACGCCTCCCGCTCAGCACGCCCGCGCCGCCTCGCGATTCGCGGGCGTGGCGTATGCGTGCGCCGCGCTCACGACGGTCGGCCTCGGTGCCATTGCCACGGTCGCATCCCTGCGTGACGCCGTGCTGGCCGCCGCGGCCGTCCTGCTCCTGGTGGCCGCGGCCACCGCAGTCGTCCGTCGGCGCGCAATGGCGCGTGCTGCGGACTCCATTCCCGCTCAGCGACTCTCGACAACCGCATAACCACGACCATTCGAAGAATAACACCCAATGGCGTGAATTCTCGCGCGCGAATTCCGATCGCGCGCAATTCCGCATGCCTCGCCTCGAATTCCCTTGTCCGCTTCGACAAATGGACCGAAACGAAGACGTTACGCGAGTTCACCGGTCCATAAACTCCGACCGTTTCACTGGAATGCATCGACTTCAAACACATTCTCTCCGAATGGATTCCAGAAATGGCAGCACCAACTCTCAACCGCAGTCTCGGCCGGTGGGATCTCATCGCCATGGGCGTCGGCACCATTGTGGGCGCGGGCATCTTCGTCACCACCGGCATTGCCGCCGCGACCAAGGCCGGGCCCGCCATCGTCCTTTCGTTCGTGCTGGCCGGAGCCATTTGCGCGCTAGTGGCGCTGTGCTACAGCGAACTCGCCTCCATGACGCCGCTCTCCGGCAGCGCCTACACCTACACGCGCGGCACGCTGGGCGAGGTGCCCGCGTTCCTGGTCGGCTGGAATCTCTTGCTCGAATACGCGGTGGCGGCCTCGGCCATTGCCATCGGCTGGTCCGGATTGTTCGGCGCGACCCTGGATTCCCTCTTCGGAATTTCCCTGCCCAAGGCGATTTCGGCGGGGCCCAGCGACGGTGGCGTCATCAATCTTCCGGCCGTTCTGATCGTGGCCGTACTGATCGGTGTGCTGGTATTCGAGGTGAAACTCACGGCGGCCGTGGTGAAAACTCTGGTGGCCGTGACGATCGGGGTTCTCGTGCTGGTGATCGCGATCGGCGCACCGCATGTGCATCCCGGCAACTGGTCGCCGTTCCTGCCGTTCGGCGTGCACGGCATCGCGGCGGGGGCGGCGCTGGCGTTCTTCGCGTATCTGGGATTCGATGTCGTGGCCACCTCCGCCGAGGAGACCCGCGATCCGCGCCGGGATCTGCCCTGGGGCATTATCGGCTCGGTCGTCGTCGCCACCGCGCTGTATGTGGCGGTGAGCGCCGTATTGACCGGTGTCGCACCGTATTCCACGCTCGGCAATGCCGCGCCGGTGGCGACCGCGCTGGCCGCGGTGGGCGCGGGATGGATCGGCAAGGTGATCCTGGTGGCCTCGGTGGTCGCGCTCACCAAGGGCCTGCTCATGGTGTGCTACGGACCGACCCGGCTGGTGTTCGCCATGAGCCGCGACGGCATGCTCCCGAAGGCGCTGTCCCACACCGGCTCCCGAGGTACGCCGGTACGACTGAGCCTGCTGCTGGGCACGGTGGTCGCCGTCGTCGCGGGCCTGCTGCCCATCGGCACGGTGGCGGAACTGGTCAATATCGGTGCGCTGTTCGCCTTCCTGATCGTGGCCCTGGGCGTGCTGATCCTGCGTCGCACCGCACCCGACCGTCCCCGGCCCTTCCGAGTCCCGTTCCTGCCGCTGGTCGCCGTCGGCGCGATCGCCGGATGTGTCTGGCTGGCCACCACTTTCGAGGCCCTGACCTGGCTGCGCTTCGTGATCTGGAGTGCCGCCGGGGTGGCGGTGTACCTCGCCTACGGCCGACGTCACGCCACCGCGGCACCCGAAGCCCCGGCCCCGGATACGAGCACAGGGATACCGTCGGCCACCACACCTGCCGACACCGCCGATCTGCCCGCCTCCGCCGCCCTGCCCGCCGGAGGTGTGGCGTGACCGCGCAGCTGGACAGCTTTTACCCGACCCGGGTCGATTTCGGGACGCTCGACGAGATCCGGCAGGCGGCGGCCGCGGCCCTGCCCGCCGATGTGCTGGATTTCGTGGAGGGCGGGGCGGGCAAGGAGATCACCTTGCGGGACAACCGGCTCGCCTTCGATCGCTGGCGCATTCTGCCCGCGCCCATGAGCGGGGTGGGCGCGCCGTCCACGCGCACCGAGTTCCTCGGAATGCCCTTGGACACACCGATTCTCACCGCGCCCTTCGGCGGTGACGCGCTGTTTCATCCGGACGGTCACCCGGCGGTGGCGCGGGCGGCGCAGGCGCGGGGAGCGCTGTCCGTCGTGCCGGAGGCGGGCAGTTTCTCCTATCAGCGGGTGCGGGCCGCCGCACCCGAGGCCGCGCGCATCGCGCAGGTGCATCCCTTCGGACATGCGGCCGCGGTGGCCGAGCGGGTGGCACGGCTGGGATACGAGGCGCTGTGCGTCACGCTGGACTGCCCGGTCGGCGGGTTCCGAACGCGCAATATGGCCAATCGATTCGACCCGGACCAGCGGCATTTCGCGGGCAATCTGACCGGCGAGGACGGTGCGCCCGGGGTCGCGGAGGTGTTCGGGCAGCTGCTCAAACGCGGTGGCATGGTGTGGGATTGGGCCGAGTTGGCCAGCGCCGCCACCGGGTTCGGGCTGCCGTGGATCGCCAAGGGTGTGCTCACGCCCGCGGCGGCCGAGCGGGCGCTGGCCATCGGCGCGAGTGCGCTGGTGGTGTCCAATCACGGTGGGCGACAGGTGGATCCGGCTCCGGCCAGCCTGGACATGCTGCCGGGCATTCGGGCGGCGGTCGGGCCGGAGGTGCCGATTCTGTTGGACAGCGGTGTGCGTACCGGCAGCGATATCTATCTGGCGCTGGCCCTGGGCGCGGACGCGGTGATCATCGGCCGCTCCGCCATCTACGGGCTGGCGGCGGCCGGGGAGGCGGGGGTGGATCGGGTGCTCGAGCTGCTCACCGAGGAACTGCGCACGCTCATGATCCTCTCGGGCGCACCGACCATCGCGTCGATCGACGCCTCGCGCATCACGCGGGCCGCCTCATGAGCGCGTTCCCCTTGGCCCGCAGCGCTTCCGGGCTCGTCTTCACCTCCGGCTTGGCGGCCGTGGATCCCGAGACCCTCGCCGTCACCTCCGACACCTTCGAAGGCCAGGCGAAAGAGGTTTTCCGACAACTCGATACGGCCCTCGACGCCGAGGGCAGCAGCCGCGACCGCGTCATCCGCCTGGACTGCTATCTCGCGGATCGCCGCTGGTTCCCCGACTGGAACACCGTATTCCGCTCCCACTTCCCGACGGCCGCACCGGCGCGGATCACCACCGTCACCACCCTGCCCATCGACGGGCTGCTCATCGAAATCCAGGCGATCGCCGTCGCCACCGCTCAGGAAGAACGATCATGACCGCAGTCACTCCGCTCATCCATTCGCACTCCGCCATCGGCGATTTCACCATTCGAGACGTCATCGAAGGCCAGACCGCCGGACAACTCATCGTCGCCGCCGACGACTGGGGGTGGTGGGCCACGCTCCTGGGCGGCGACACCATCGTGCCCGCCACCGGCATCCAGCAGACCGTCGCCGAGGGCCTGATGCGCGCCGGGTTCCTCATTCGGCGCGGGCACCGCTATCAGCTCACCCACACCGGACACGATGTGGGCAAGAATCGCGGCTTCGTGCGGGTCGCGGTGCGCGGCTGGGAGCCCACCTTCCGGCAGCTGTCGGACAGCCCGCATCGCGAATACATTCCCGCCGCAACCGAACCCGGCGAAGTTGCCCGCGGCTGCACCGATATCGCGCGCCGTCGACCGGAGATCTTCGAGGCCATCGGCCGCGCCATCGCCACCGACACACCCGGCTGCACCATCGATCTCGGCTGCGCCGACGCCGGGCGCGTCATGGCCCTGTCCGGCATCGCCGAGCACGAGCGCTTCCTCGGGGTCGACATCGAACAGGGCGTAATCGACGACGCCACCGATGAACTCGCGACCCGCGGCCTCTCCGACCGCATCACCCTGCTCGCCGGATCCGTCCAACCCGAACCCGAACCCCCCGCCTGGCTCGCGGCCATCGACCGCGACGCCGTGACGACGGCCATGTCCTTCTTCCTGCTGCACCAACTCGCCAGCGACGGCGACGGCATAGCCGCGGTCCTCCGCGGCTGGATGGACTGGTTCCCCAATCTGCGCCGACTGGTGATCGGCGACGGCTACCTACTCGAAGCCCCGTACTGGACCGAACAGCCGTGGTTCTCCCCCACCTACGAGATCTACCACGCGGTCACCGGCGTCCGCCTGTGGACGCGGCAGGAATACGAGCAGGCCTTCGCCGACCTGGGCTGGACCGTCCGCCGCCGCCTCGAGGACCACACCATGCTCGTCACCACCATCCTCGAACGGGCCTAACCCCACCAGCATGCAATCTGGCAGGCACCTTCTCGACGTTCGCCTGCCAGATTGCATGCTCGTCGATGGTCATGAGAGGTGCATGAGGTCGCCGGAGGTGGAGAAGAGGCTTTTGCCGAGCTTTACGAGGGGGATGCCGACGGGGGCCAGGATTATGGTGGCGGACAGGATTATTCCTACCAGCCAGAGTAAACCCGCCACTATGCCCAGGACTGCGCCCAGTACGGCTCCGAGGATGGCCAGGACCGCGGCCAATAGTTTGTTCAATGCTCCCATGATGACCTCCTGAGTCATTCAGGGAGTAACCCGTTGGACGGATCGCACGCAGCCACGGCCCTTTACGTCGCCCTGGTTCGGACGACGCCACATTAGGTCAAGCTGAATGGGGATTGGGGAAGGCGCAGGCTGGGGTTCCGCCTGGGAGGCGGTATCGATTGTCTGCGATCAGGCGGTACAGTCCGGCGGCGATCCAGCTGAGCGGGGGAATGAGCAGGAGTGCGCCCAGTATTCGCCACGGGAGGCTGGCTCGCAGCAGGAGGCGTGCTACCGCCCCTGCCCCGGCGGACCGGCGCTCGTTTGCGTCGACCCACTGAACCGCGCGCTGGGCCTGCTCCTCGGTCAGGCCGAGGGCGGGCAGGTCGGCACGCTGCCAGGGTGTGAAATCAACCGTGGGTTTGATATGTGTCCGAATGAACTCGACACTCGCGGTACAGAATCCGCAATCACCATCGAATACCAGCAATGGCCGTTGGCCTACCTCTTCGGTGAATACTGGTTTCGTCATGGCCACCCCTTTCTCTGTACAACCCATTCGACTCCAGAATTTCGGTACCGCAAAGGAATTCGCTCAAGATCTACATCACAGTCGGCTTTGTCACAGGGAGTTGGCGCGGGCGAGCAGGTAGGTGCGTTCGGCGTCGTTGTGGGTGAGGGCTATGGCTTGGGTGTAGGACTGGGCGGCTTCGGATTTGCGGTTGAGGCGGAGGAGGAGGTCGGCGCGGACCGCGTGGTAGAGGTGGTGGGTCGAGAGGTCAAGAGCATCCAGTTCGGCGAGAGCCGTTGTGGGGCCGCAGACTTCGGCCAGGGCCACGGCTCGGTTGAGGAGGACTATCGGGGTGGGGAGTTGGGCGGCCAACTGGTCGTAGAGGGTGAGGATTTGGGGCCAGTCGGTGTCGGCGGGGGTGGGGGCGTCGGTGTGGACCGCCTGGATGGCGGCTTGGAGTTGGTAGGGGCCGGGCTGGTTTCGGCGGAGGCAGGTGCGAACCAGGGTGTGGCCTTCGGCGATGAGGTCGGCGTCCCAGAGGTTTCGGTCTTGGTCGGGCAGGGGAATGAGCGCGCCGTCGGCGGAAGTGCGTGCGGGGCGGCGGGATTCGGTGAGGAGTAACAGTGCCAGCAGGCCCCAGACCTCGGGCTCGTCGGGCATCAGGTCGGCCAGGACTCGGGTCAGGCGGATGGCTTCGGCGCAGAGGTCGGGGCGGGTCAGCTGGTCGCCCGCGGTGGCGGTGTGGCCCTCGGTGAAGATCAAGTAGAGGACCGCCAGGACCGAGTCCAGCCGGGCGGGGAGGTCGGCGTCGGAGGGCACCCGGTAGGGGATGCGGGCGTCGCGGATTTTGCCCTTGGCCCGGGTGAGGCGTTGAGCCATGGTGGTTTCGGGGACCAGGAAGGCCCGGGCCACCTCGGCGGTGGAGAGGCCGCCGAGGAGCCACAGGGTGAGGGCCACCCGGGCGTGGGATGAGAGGGCCGGGTGGCAGCAGGTGAAGATCAGGCGGAGGCGGTCGTCCGGCACCGGACCCTCCTCGGGTGGGGTGTCGCGTTCGTGGAGGAGCGCGGCGTGGGCGTACTTGTCGGGGCGGGCGGCCTCGCGGCGCAGGCGGTCCACCGCGCGGTTGCGAGCCGTGGTGATGATCCAGCCGGGAGGGCTGGGCGGGAGGCCGTCCACCGGCCAGCGTTGGACCGCGGTGGCGAAGGCGTCCTGGACCGCGTCTTCGGCAATGTCGACATCGCCGAAGACGCGGATCAGGCTGGCGACCGCGCGGCCGTAATGCTCGGTGAACACCGCTGCGACGGCCGCGAGATCGACTGTGCCGGAAGGCATGTCACCGATCCTGGATCGGCCGGACCTCGATGGGCAGCCCGATGATGGTCGCCATGCGGCCGCCCCAATCCAGGGCCTCGTCCAGATCGGCCGCCTCGATAACGGTGAATCCTCCGATCTGCTCCTTGGCCTCGGCGAACGGCCCGTCGGTCATGAGCACCTCGGACCCCTTGGCCCGCAGGACCGTCGCGGTGCTGGGCGCGTGCAACCCGGCCGCGAACACCCACGCCCCCGCCGCCCGCATCTCCGCATTGAGCTTGTCCAGCTCGCTCATGATCTCGTCGAGATTGTCCGGCGGCGCGGAATCCGACGGCTGATAGATGCTGAGCAGGTACTGGGTCACAGCGACTCCTCTGCGGCGGGTCGGTAGGTGGCGATGAGCACACCGGTCGTCGTGGTCACGCTCTCGACCAGCCGCAACGCGCCCACATCGACGCCATCGAACAGGCGCTGGCCGGAACCGAGCGTCAGCGGGTGGATCGAGAGCAGATACTCGTCGATCATGCCCGCGCGCATGAGGGAACGCAGCAACTCGCCGCTGCCGAGCACCACCAGACTCGAGCCGGGCCGCTCGGCAAACACCTCCCGCACGGCCGTCACGGCATCCCCGGACAGCAGGGTCGAGTTCTGCCACGGCAGCGGCTCGGTCAGCGTGCGGGAGGCGACGAGCTTCTCCGTCTTGTTCAGCACCTCGGTGTACGGATTGTCGGTCCGATTCGGCCACACCTGGTAGAAGTCCTGGTAGGTGCGGCGGCCGAGCAGCAGCGCGCTCTCGCCCGCGGCCTGCGCGGCCATGTGTTCGCCCATGACCCGGCCCTGTACCGGATCCGCGTACGGGTGTGCCCAGCCGCCGGTGAATCCATTGCGGGTGTCCTCATCCGCTCGACCCGGCGCCTGCATGACGCCGTCGAGGGTCAGATTGACGACCGCGGTGATCGTGCCCATGTTTCGCTCCTCGGGATCGTGCCCGGCCGACTTGCCGGGCTCATCCCCTACACGAACGGGCTACCGCGAATACGACATCACCGCGAAGAAGAATCCTCAGATGTCGAGATTCTCCTCGATGTCCTTGAGCCGATGCCGCGCGAACGCCAGATTCCCGCGCTCCCGATCCAGCGCGACGTACAGGAACAATCCGCGCGACCGCCGCCCCCGCAAGGGTCGCACCAGGTGGTACTGGCTATTGAGCGTGATGAGCACGTCCTCGATCTCCTCATGGAGGCCGAGCTGCTCGATGGTCCGGATCTTGGCGCGAATCACCTCGGTGTTCCCGGCCGCGGCGATCTCGATGTTCAGATTCTTGGTGCCGCCCAGCATGCCCAGCGGCATGCCGCTGCCATAGTCGACGACGGCCGCGCCGATCGCGCCGTCGAGCATCATCATGTCCTTCAGAGCAATGTCCAACTCCGCCATGGATGTTCCCTTCGCGCGCCGTGACGGGTCCCCGCCTGCGGTGACGCTACGCCCGCTCCCGATGCGCGGTATCGGATTTGCTGAAGAATTCCGCTAGGTACGCAATTAACAAGTTACGCAATCAGATAGCGATGACTGGCCTTCGAAAAGCCGTGGGCGCTGCCGGATTCGGCAGCGCCCACGGTCCCGCTACGCGTCTCAGCCGCAGAGGCTGCCCGGAGCGGTGGCCGCGTCCAGGAACAGCACGGCCTCCTCCTTCTCGGACGCGCCGCCCGGCAGCTGCTCGACCAGATGCTCCTTGGTCAGCCCACCCGCCAGCGCGGAGCAGTCGGCCTTGCCCACATCGATGGCCGCCGCCTGCTGATCGTTATCCGACAGTAGCTCCCCGTGCGCCTGCAGATAACTCACGAACACCTGCTCCTGTGCGGTGAGCGCCCGCTCCGCACCGGCCGCCCCCGCGGCCGCCCCCACCAAGAAAACCCCCGCGACCATCACTCCGAAACCCGAAGCGAGACGGCGCTTTTTACCCACGAACTCTCCTTCAACATCGAACGAACCCGGCGAGCCTACCCCGGCCGGTCGCTAATCACGCGAGAAGCCGACCAAGCCCTCGAGGCGGGGGACGAGCTCGTCCGGACTCGGCATGGCCGACATCTCGGCGGCGACCTCCCTGGCCGCCGCGGCCAGCGCGGAATCGCTGATCAGGCGCGTGATGTGCGCGGCGGTAATGCGTCTGGGCGCGACGGACAGCCCGCAGCCCCGGGTGTGGATCAGGTTCGCGTTCCAGCCGCGGTCGCCGGTGTCGGGCGTGAGGATTTGGGGCACACCGGCATTCAGGGCGGCGTACACCGAGCCCGCTCCGCCGTGGTTGATCATGGCGTCGCAGGTGCGCAGGGCGTCGGTGAGGACGGTCCAGCCGACCGTGCGAATATTCGCGGGCAGGGCGCGGTGGCGGGTGACGCCCCGATCGGGTCGGACAATGACGAATTCGGCGTCGACCGCGGGCGCGGCACGCAGGACCGATGCGAGAAACGGTGTCGCTTTATCGCCGAGCATGGTGCTGCGGGTGACCAGGATTCGCGGGCGATCAGCGGGAGTCGTGAGCCAGTCCGGTATGGGCGGTCCGGGGGTCGAGAAGGGGATGTAGCGCATGGGCCAGCCCGGAATGGAGACAATGCTGGGCGGAGCGATACTCAGCGCGGCGGTATCGGCGACGTCCGGTGCGCCCAGTCGCTCCAGCAGCCGCGCGCAGACCAGTTCGCCGTGGTCGAGTCCGATATTGTGCAGCACCGCGGGGACTTTCCGCCGGGCGGCGGCGATCGCGGCGACGGCGGCGAAGGGCTCGTGCACGACGAGGTCGGGTGCGAAATGCCGCGACAGCGCCAGGACTCGCTCGCGCATGGTCTCGTTCACGGGGGCGAAGACGCGCGCCGCGACCATGGGATCGGCGGACCCGATGATCGCGTGCCGGGTGGCGAGCGGATGCAGGGCCAGGGCGCGAATGGGAACTCGCACGCTCATGGGATCGGCGACCGTCACCGTCGGTAATCGGTCACGCAGCACGCTCACGACCTCATCGCCCGAACCGAGCAGGACCTCGTGTCCGGCCTCGCGCAGGTGCAGGGCCAGCGGCAGCATCGGGAAGGCATGGCCGATCAATGGGGTGGCGACGAACAGGACTCGCACCCTGGTACTTCCTCTCTCCCCGACGGTTTCGCGCTACCCGCCGAGTGCTTTGGCCAAAACCGGCCAGGCGGCGGCGAGGTGATCGCGCCAGTACGGCCAACTGTGTGTGCCCGCCGGAGCGAAGTCATAGGTGGCCGGTATGGCGAGACCGTCCAGTTCACTGTGCATGATGTCGGTGCACAACCGCGTGCCGAATTCGATGGCTCCGCCCTCGAACACGACATCGGGCAGGTCCGGAGTCGAGAGATTCTCGTGCTCCCCAGGGAGGCCCGACGCGGCGTAGAAGTAGAGTGCCTTGCCGCGCAAGTGATCCGCGTGGGTCAGCACATCGTGTGCGGCCCAGTCCGGATCATTCGCGGCTCCCCACATGGCATCCGGATCGGAACCGTCGGTGCCGACGATATAGCGCAGCTCCGCCTGCCCGATCGCATCGGCGGTATTGAAACACCCACTCAGCGCGGCCACCCCGGCATAGAGATCGCCGGATCGTTCGGCCAGCATGAGGGCCGCCTGCGCACCCATGGAGATGCCGAGCACCGCGGCGCGGCCGCTGCCGTCGAACCGCGCGTCGAGCAGCGGCGGCAGTTCCCGGGTGAGCAGCGTTTCCCACTTCTGGTGTCCGCGAACGCGATCGTCGCGCTGCCAGTCGGTGTAGTAGCTGCCCGCGCCGCCCACCGGGAGCACGACGTTCACGTCCTTGTCTGCGAAGTATTCGACCGCGCCGCCATGGAAGGTCCAGTCGTTCTGGTCGGGCCGGGCGGAGTCGATGCCCTCCAACAGGTAGACGGTCGGCCGCGGGGCCGTACGGTCCCGCGGCAGTAGGACATCGATCTGCACGGTGCCCGCCATGGCCGGGGAGCGAACGAATACCTGCAGCCAGCGGTCGGTGACCCGCACTATGTGGTCGATGCTCGCGCCACTCTCGGCTCGCGCCCCCGGTGCGCCGACGATCACCCCGAGCAGCACCGCCAGTATCGCGATCCATCTCATGACGGCCCCGCTCCCGTCGCATCGAACCGCCAGATCGGTTCGCCCCCGCGCACCGCGTGCGCCCGCCTCATGATCTCACGAAGCCGCTTCTCCCCACCCAAAGCCCTTGTCTGCGTCCGATATTCGCCGATAGCCCGCAGCTTCACCGCCTCCAGCCCACCGGCCACCGGAAACGCCGTCATACTCCACTGCTCGGGCCGCACGGTCACCCCCGCCAGCGCCGCGGCATCGGGCCCCCGCGCCAACAGCGACATGGCCTCCAGCTCGAATCCGGCTCGCGGACTTGCCCATCCAGGCGCGGACCGATACGGAAACGGCCGCAACCGCGAGACCGGATGCCGCCGCCGATTCCGCTCCGACAGAGCATTGAAGTCCTCATAGAACAGCACCCGCGACCCAACCCGCAAAGCCGCCACCGCCACAATCACATGATCAACATGATTCCCAATCCCCAAGGGAGCCAACACAACCGTGTCCCCATCCTCCACCAGCCGCCCGATCCCCCGCCGCACCGTCTCCACATACGCCCCCCGCGCCAAATCCTCCGACGTCCGAAACAACGCCAGCGGCCCCCGCGGCCGAGGCTCACGAAACAACCGCTCGAACAACCCAAGCCGCCGCCCCCGCGCCCCCAAAATCCCCAGCGCCCGCTCATCCTCCTCCCCCCGAACCCCATAATCAGAGAACGCCTTCTGCCGCCCCCCACCCCCCACAGCAACCCCCGCCCCAGAAAACACAGTCAACACCTCAACGACCTGCCCCCGCCCCACCCGCCCCGCAATCAACCCCCCAACCGACAACACCGCATCATCAAAATGCGGCGACACCACAACAACCCGCCCCACACCATCCAACACCCGAGAAAGTTCCATAGCGCCCTCCACCCACCAAAGCGAAAGGCGCCGCACCCGAGGACCTCGAGCTCAACAACCGCCACCCCCGCCCAATGAGCCTCCCAACCGTACCGAACTCCCCGCTTCCCCAACCCCCAACCACAAATCCTCGACGACCATGCAATCCGGCAGCCAAACGTCGAGAGGCCCCCTGCTCCATTGCATTCTGGTGAACGCGATTCACGCTGCCCGTCACAGCCGACGAACGCGCAGTACGCCAGTCAACATCGGCAGCGAGAACTCACCGCTGGCGGTCTCCGGCCTGCTTACGAGAAATTCCCGGATCCGACCGAGCGCCACCTCTCGCTCCCCCTCGGCCATAACCAATATCCCTGCGCGCGTGGCAATTGTCGCAACGAGGGACTCGGCGCTGCGCCGCTGCGAGTGAACGAACTCGGCCTGCTCCGGCGACCCGAACCTAGCAACCCCGCCCGAGCCAGGAAGATGCATTCCGGCCGTCGCGGCGCCCGAGCAACGTCCCAGTGAGCTTGCCCGTCCCCGCGCCAAGGTCCAGCACTCGACGACCAGGCGCCCACTCCAACGCCCAATGAACCGCAGCCGGTGCGTAATCCGGTCGGTGCTCCGCGTAGGCCGCCGCCGCAGTGCCGAACGACGAAGAAGGGTGGGTGGTCAAGAACGGTTGCCCCAGGATGTCGATGGGGCTAGGGCTCGATGTCTGGGGGCTCCACGGTACCTATCCGCATTCTTGGAAGCTCTATTTCGTCGATGGCGAACTCCGGCCGTGAGACCTTCTTGACTACCACGTCGGGTTCGAGGTCCAGATCCGACGGAGGTTGGGGCTCTTGGGAAGTCATAGTCGAATTGTTCCACTCCAGAAGGGTTTCCAGGGAGGATGCGCTGGATCGGCCAGGAATCTAACGGTCGATCGGCTCGTGGGTCAGGCGGGAGTTGAGGAGGGGGGTTAGGTGGGGGGTGCGGGTGGGGGTTAGGAGGGCGGTGTGGAAGTCGTTGATGGAGATTTGGTCTATTTGGCCGGTGATGTGGGGGCGCCAGGCATTGAGGAAGGTTGGGCGGTTGGGTTCTCGGGAGGCGGTGAAGAGGAGGGCGTTGCCGGTGAAGAGGGCGGGGGTGTAGGGGAGGGGGTGGGAGAAGCTGTGGAGGACTCGTTGGATTTGGTGGGGGGTGAGGAGGCCGGTTTCGGCCATGCGGTTGGCGATCAGGGAGTAGAAGTCGTCGAGGGTGTCGACGGCGGGGATTTCGGTGAGGTTCAACAGGTCGTGCCAGCCGCCGAGGATTCGGGCGATCGCGTCGGAGACGTCTTGGCGGCTGGGTTCGGCGACCTCGGCCACACCGGTTTCTGGGGTGGTGTCGACCAGGGCCAGGAGGCCGACGCGGTGGCCGAGTTCTTGGAGGCGGACGGCCATGGCGTGGGCTATCTGGCCGCCCAGGGACCAGCCCAGGAGGTTGTAGGTGGTGTCGGGGAAGCGGGTGAGGAGTTCGCGGACGTAGCGGTCGGCGTAGGCCTCGACCGATTCCAGGCGGGGTTCGTCGGCGACGATGTGGGGGTCCTGGAGGCCGTAGATCGGGATGTCGGGGTCGAGGTGCGGGACGAGGGAGCCGTAGACCCAGGACAGGCCGCCGCCGGGGTGGACGCAGAACAGGGGTGGGCGAGTGCCGGTGGAGCGCAAGGGCGTCAGGACGTCGAGGGAGATGTTCAGGGCGTCCGCGCCGCTGTCCAGGGTGCGTGCGACCGAGGTCGGGGTGGCGTCGGAGAAGAGCTGGCCGAAGTGCAGGTTCCGGCCGGTGCGGGAGCGGATCAGGGAGACGACCTGGACGGCGGTGAGCGAGTTTCCGCCGAGGGCGAAGAAGTCGTCGTCCGCGCCGACCTTCTCCGCACCGAGGACCTCGGCGAAGACGTCGGCGACGAGCTGCTCCAGTCCCGATGCGGGGGCACGGAATTCGTTCGAGGGCGCTTCGGGTTCGGGCAGGGCGCGACGGTCGATCTTTCCGGTGGGAGTCAGGGGCAGTTCGTCGAGCACCATGACGAGCTCGGGAACCATGTAGGCCGGGAGGCGGTCGGCCACCGACCGGCGGACGGAGACCGGATCGACCGTGACGCCCGCGACCGGCACGACATAGGCGACCAAACGTGCTGCGGCACTCACCTTTTCGACATCGCCCCGATCGACCACGACCACCGCCTGCTCGATCCCCGGCACGGCGGTGAGCGCGGCCTCGACCTCGCCCAATTCCAGCCGCTGCCCACGCACCTTCACCTGGAAGTCGGAGCGGCCGACGAACTCCAAACCGTGTGAGCCCCAACGCACCAGGTCCCCGGTCCGGTACAGCCGCTCCCCCGGCGCACCGAAGGGATGGGCGATGAAACGCGAGGCGGTCAGCGCCCTCCGACCCCGATAACCGCGTGCCACACCGGGTCCGGACACATAGAGCTCCCCGACGACACCGACCGGCACCGGCCGCAGCCACCCGTCGAGCACCACCGCGCCGGTCCCCGCAATCGGCTCACCGATACCAATCGCCCGGTCCGCCACCAATTCCGCACCGGTGGTCCAGATCGTCGCCTCCGCGGGCCCGTACAGGTTGTGAACCCGCCGCAGACCCGCCGCGTCGGTCCCCGCCCATTGCGACACCATCCGCCGCGGACACCGATCCCCACCGGTCAGCACCACGCGAAGCTCATCCAGCCCAGCCGGATTCACGGTCAGCGCGACCGAGGGCGTCAGGAACGCGTGGGTGACCCGCTCCGCCCGCAGCAGTTCGGTCAGCGGTTGACCGCCATACACCTCGGCCGGTGCCACCACGAGCGTCGACGCCGCCGACACAGCCAGCAGCAGTTCCAGCACGGCCGCGTCGAAGGTGCGTGCGGCCACCGCCAAGACCCGGGACGCGCGGTCCGGCGCGCAGCGGCGTCGGTGATCGGCGACCAGCATCGCCAGCCCGGCGTGGGTGACCTCCACCCCCTTCGGCCGACCGGTCGAACCCGACGTGTACACGACATAGGCGGTATTGCCCAACCACGGCAGCACATTCGGCGCCGGAATCGCACCCTGCCCGAAGGCGACATCGGTGCCGTCGAGCAGCATCCATGACACCTCCTCCGGCAGGTCCCCGTGGTACCCGACCGTCGTAATACCCACCCGCACACCGGAATCGGCACACACGAACCGATTCCGTTCGACGGGATGCGCCGGATCCACCGAGACGAACGCCGCCCCGGTCTTGGCGATCGCCCACACCGACACCACCCAGTCCAGCGACCGCGGCACCCCGATGGCGACCACCGATTCCAACCCGACACCGCGGTCGATCAGCCACCGCGCCAACAGGTTCGACCGCTCGTCGAGCTCCCGATAGGAGATCCGACGCCCCTCGAACACCACCGCGTCACCGTCCGGATTCGCGGCCACCGCGGCGGCGAACAGACCCGGCAGGGTGACGGGCGCACCGATCGACCGAGCTCCGATGCCGTCGGTCAGCTCGTGCACCAGCCGCTCGCGCTCCCCCGTGGACAGCATGTCGATGTCACGCACCGCGACCGACGGATCTGCGGCAATGGCCGCCAGCACCCGTCCGAGCCGCTCGGCCAACAGTGCGACAGTCTCGGGGTCGAAAAGGTCCGTGGCATAACTCATTCCGACCGGGATCGCACCGCTCTCATCGGGCGCATCCGTCAGCGTGAGCGTCAGATCGAACCGCTCGACACCCACCTCGGCCCCCGCGGCCGACACCTCGAGCCCCGGCAACTCGAAGCTCACCTCGTCGAGATTGTGGAACCCGAGCATGACCTGGAACAGCGGATGCTGCGCCCGGCTGCGCGGCGGATCCACGGCCTCCACCACCTGTTCGAAGGGAATCTCCGCGTGCGCGAACGCATCCAGATCGACCGCGCGCACCCGTCCCAACAGCTCGGTGAACGACACCGACTCGTCGACCCGCGTCCGCAGGACGATCGTGTTCACGAACATGCCGACCAGATCGTCGAGCAGCGCCGACCCGCGCCCCGCCACCGGCGTACCCACCGCGATATCGGTGCTGCCGGACAGTCGCGACAGCACAATGGCCAGCGCGGCGTGGAACACCATGAACACCGTCGCCCCGGACCCCTGCGCCACCCGTTGCAGCCCGGACACGACGGCCGGTTCCACCGAGAAGGCGTGGGTCGCACCGCGATGCGAGGCGACCGCCGGTCGCGGCCGATCGCTCGGCAGCTCGAGCACCTCGGGCAGATCGCGCAACTGATCGCGCCAGTACCGCAGCTGCCGCGACAGCAACGATTCGGGATCGTCGGCCGAACCCAACAGTTCTCGCTGCCACAGCGTGTAGTCGGCGTACTGGATCGGCAAGGGTGACCAATCCGGTTGCCGCTCATCGCACCTGGCCACATAGGCCGCCGCGAGATCCCGCGCCAGCGGGGCCATCGAGAATCCGTCGGCGGCAATGTGATGCAGCACCAGCACCAGCACGTACTCGTCGACTCCCACCGCCAGCAGCCGTGCCCGCAGCGGAATCCGTTCGGCTACATCGAATCCGGCCGACACCACCTCGGCAACGGCTTCGGATACCGCGGAGGCGTCCACAACCCGGGGTGTCAGATCGATATCCACCGCATCGGAGAGCTCGGCGACCGGCGTCACCGCCTGATAGGGCACCCCATCGATGTCCGGGTACCGCGTCCGCAGCACCTCGTGCCGCTCGAGCACATCCATGACGGCCGCCGACAACGCCGCACAATCCACGCTCCCCGACAGCCGCAGCACCATCGGCAGGCTGTAGGACACCGATTCCGGCGCGAACCGGTTCACGAACCACATCCGCTGCTGCGCGAACGACAGCGGCACCCGCGCCGGACGCCGCTTGGGCTCCAGTCGCGGCCCGCCGATTCCACTGTCCGGCCCGTCGATTCGGGTGGCCAGCCGCGCCGCCAGGTCTTCGACCGTGGACGCCTCGAATACATCCCGCAGCGCGACCGCCACACCCACCGCGTCCGCCACCCGCGCCGACAATCGGGTCGCGGACAGCGAGTTGCCGCCGAGCGTGAAGAAGTCGTCGTCGGCGCCCACCCGCTCGATCCCGAGCACTTCGGCGAAGACCCGCGCGACGGTCGTCTCGAGCGGCGTGGACGGCTCACGGAACTCCCGGGCACCGAACACCGGTTCCGGCAAGGCCTTTCGATCCACCTTGCCACTGGTGGTCAGCGGCAGCTCGGTGAGCACCAGCACCACATCGGGCACCATGTATCGCGGCAGCCGCTCCCCCAGCGCCCGCCGTACCGCGTCGCCATCCAGCTCGGGACCCGGCTCCGGTACCACGTAACCCGCCAATCGCGCACCGGCGGTATCACTCTCACCGGCGAGGTACACGACGACCGCGCGATCGACACCGTCCACCGCGCACAGCGCGGCCTCGACCTCGCCGAGTTCCAGCCGCTGCCCGCGCACCTTCACCTGGAAGTCCGAGCGGCCCACGTACACCAGGACGTGCGCACCCGATTCGTCCACGACCCACCGCACCAGGTCCCCGGTCCGATACAACCGCTGCCCGGGCGCGCCGTGCGGGTCGGCGACGAACCGCGCCGCCGTCAGCCCCGCCCGCCCCCGATATCCGCGCGCCACACCGGGACCGGCCACATACAGCTCACCCACCACACCCGCGGGCACCGGCCGCAGCCAGCGGTCCAGCACGGTCAGATGCAGCCCCGCAATGCCCGAGCCCATGGTGATGGGCGCACCGGCCCGCAGTTCCGGACTGACCGAGGTGATGATCGTGGCCTCGGTCGGCCCGTAGGAGTTGAAGAACCGCCGTGCCCCGCCCGCATCGGTGCGCGACCAGCGCGCCACCAGCCGCGGCGCGAAATGCTCACCGCCGACCCACAGGACCCGCAGGTCGTCGAGTCCGACCGGGTCCAGGGAGGCGGCCACCGACGGCGTCATCCAGGCATGGGTGATGCGCTGATCGCGCAGCAGTTCGGTGAGCGCCCGCCCGCCGTAGACATCGTCGGGTGCGATCACCAGCACCGCACCGGCCGAGAGCGCGATCAGGAATTCGAGCACCGCCACGTCGAATGTGCGCGCGCCCACGCCCAAGACGCGGGATTCGGACTCGACGGCGTACAGGTGATGGTGTGCGGCGGCCAGCACGCCCAGGCCCGCGTGGCTCACCTCCACCCCCTTCGGCCGCCCGGTGGAGCCGGAGGTGTAGATCACGTAGGCCGTGTTGTCGGGCCGCACCGCCCGTCCCCGATCGGCATCGGTCACGGCGTCGACCGGGTGCTGTTCCATGGCGGTGACCGACTCGGGATCATCCAACAGCAGCCACGACACCCCGTCTCGCGGCAATACCGCGAGCTGCCGAGCCACCGTAATGCCCAATCGCACACCGGAATCGGCGCACATGAACCGATTACGGTCGAGCGGATGCGAGGGGTCGACGGTCAGGAACGCCGCCCCGGTCTTGGCGATCGCCCACACCGCGACCGCCCATTCCAGCGACCGCGAAAGCCCGATGGCCACCACCGACTCGGGCCCCGCGCCCCGCTCGATGAGAAAGCGTGCCAACCGATTCGATCGCTCATCCAGTTCCCGATAGGTGATCCGCTGATCCCCTTCGACCACCGCGTCCCCCTCCGGGTTGGCCGCAACGGCGGCCGCCAGGAGGTCGGGCAGGGTCGCGCCGACCGCGCCGAACTCGCCCGCGTCGAGCAGATCGGCCGGATCGTTGCGGCCCCAATCATCGAGTAGCGCAGCACGTTCCGTATCCGGCAGCAGAGCGACATCTCGCACGGCGACACCCGGGTCCGCGGCGAGGGCACCCAACACGACCGCCAACCGCTCGGCGAGCGCCTCGACCACGCCAGCATCGAGCACATCCGGCTGATATTGCAGTCGAATCCGCAGCGTGTCCTGCTGAATCACCGTGCAGGACAAGGGATAGTGCGTCGAGTCCGTGCCGGTGACCCCGGTCAGTTCGAGGCTGCCGTCATCGGTGACCTGCCGAATGTGGTCCACGTCCACCGGATACGACTCGAACACCATGGCCGTGTCGAAGAGGGTGTCGTTCCCGGTGACCGCGTGGATATCGGTCAATCCCAGGTGATGATGGTCGAGCAGGGCCGCCTGCTCGCCGTGGATGCGCGCCCACAGGTCGCCGAGGCGCTCGGCCGGATCCAGCCGCACCCGGGTGGGAATCGTATTGATGAACAGACCGATGGTGCGATCGGCCGCCGGAAGCTCGGCGGGCCGCCCGGACACCGTGGTCCCGAAGACGACATCGTCGCGACCGGTCAACTGCGCCATGAGCAGCGCCCAGGCCGATTGCAGGACGGTATTGAGCGTGACACCGGCCGCTGCCGCGGCGGCCACCAACTTTCGGGTGCCCGGGGCATCGATCACCAGCGACCGATCCACCACCGCGCGCGTGGCGGTCGCGGTCGGGTCGGCGATCAGCGTGGGCTCGACGCCGTCCAGCGCCGCGGCCCACGCCGCGCGGGCGGCCTGCCGATCCCGGGTCGTCAACCAGGCCAGGAAGTCCCGGTACGACCCCGCGGCCACACCCTCACCCCCGGCATAGCGAGTGAACAGGTCGGTGACCAAGAGCGGCCAAGACCAGCCGTCGAGGATGACGTGATGGTCGGTCAGGATCAGCGCCCAGCGGTCGGTTCCCAACTCGGCGAGGGTAAATCGCAGCAAGGGTGCGACGGCGAGATCGAACCGGCGGGACTTCTCGGCCGCCGCGAGCTCGACCAAAGCCGTCTCGGGATCGGCTTGATCACTCAGATCGACTATACGCCAGGGCAATTCGATATCATCACAGACAACCGCCACGTGCACACCGCTGTCAATCGAGGTGAATGCCGTGCGCAGTACGGCATTTCGCTCTACGAGCGCGCCCGCCGCCGCACGCAGCCGCTCCGGCTCGAGCGCACCCGAGAATCGCAGCACCACCTGTGCGGCGTAGACGTCGATGGTCTGCGCGCCTTCGGCCAGGTGCGCGTGGAAGATCAGACCGTCCTGCAAGGGCGTCACCGGCCACACATCCGCCAGCGCGGGGTACGCCCGTTCGAGCGCGATGACCTCCGCTCGACTCAGGCGCACCAGCTCGAAGTCGGACGGTGAATGCCAACCCGCGCCGGGCATGTCGGCGAGTTCGGCCAGCGCGGTGACCGCGTCGGTCCACAGGTCGGCCAGTTCCTCGATATCCGCCGGATGCAGCAGCGTGCGCGGGAAGCGGAAGGTGGCCCGCATCCGGTCGTCGATCACGAGCGCGCTCACATCCAATGCCACGGTGACCGGCATGGTCGGATCGGCGGGCACCACCAATTCGCCCAGCCCGCCGTCGATTCCGTCGGCGAGGCCGGAGACCCGGCCCAGGTAGTTGAACCCGATTCGACCGGGCATGCGCCGCGGCAGCGCACTCGCGGTGTCGGTGTTGAGGTAGCGGAGCAGCCCGTATCCGATGCCCTTGTCGGGAATGGCGCGCAGTGTCTCCTTCACCGAGAGCACCACCGCCGCAACCTCATCGGGCGTGACATGCTCGACGTCGAGCCAGCTCAGATCGAATCGCACCGGGAACATGGAGGTGAACCACCCGACCGTCCGCGACAGGTCCGCACCGGGCACGACCTGTTCCTCACGACCGTGGCCCTCCATGCGAATCACCACAGACGGGTCGTCCATCCCCCGTTGCGCCCGCCAAATCCGCACCGCCACCGCCAGACCGGCCAACAGTCCGTCGTTCACACCGCCGTGGAACGCGGCCGGTACCCGCGTGGTCAGCGCCTGTGTCACCGATTCGGGCAGCTCCACCTCGATTTGATCGAGGGTGTCGGCGGTGTCGACCGCCGGGTCCAGGTCGCGCCGACCCATCAGCGGGTCCGGACCCGAGACCATGGACTGCCAGAATCCCAACTCCCCCACCCGAATCGGGTCGGCGGCGGCCTCGACCAGTCCGTGCGCCCAGCGCCGCATGGAGGTCCCGACCGGCTCGAGCACCGGCGTACCGCCCGCCGCGATCTGCTCGAACGCCGACAGCAGATCCGGCACCAGGACCCGCCACGACACCCCATCGACCACCAGGTGGTGCGCGACCACCAGCAGCCATCCCGGTGTTCCGTCCGCGGTCTCCAGCCACACGAACCGAACCATGGAACCGGCCGCCGGATTCAGCCGTCCCAGCGCCGAATTCAGTTCCGCTACCGCGATATTGGCGACCGACCGAAGACCGGCGTCGGTCGTGGTGCCGCCGTCGATCACCCGTCGCTGCAACAAATCCGACACCGTGACCGCGTCGGCGGGAACCACCTCCATCGACCACTCCCCGTCAGCGCCGCGCAGCAGCCGCGAGCGCAGCATGTCGTGGCGGTCCAGCACCGCACCGAGCGCGGCCGTCATCGCCTCGATGTCGACGCGGCCGGGCAGTCGCAGCACCACGTGCTGATCGAACCGTTCGAAGCCCCCGCCCCACTCCATCATCCAGCGCGCTATCGGCCACAGCGGCAGCTCGCCGACTCCGCCGCCGGGCAGTTCCGCCAGCCGGTTCGCACCCGCGTCCTCGGCCCGCCGCGCCCGCGCCGCCAGCCTGGCCGGGGTGCGCTGCTCGAACACATCGCGCGGACCGAACACCACGCCCTGCCCGCGCGCCTTGGTCACCAGCTGGATGGAGACGATCGAATCGCCGCCCAGCGCGAAGAAGTCGTCATCGACACCGACCCGTTCGAGCCCGAGCACCTCGGCGTACACCCGGGCCAGGATCTCCTCGACGGGACTCGACGGCGCACGGAAGTCGTGCTGCGGGAACACCGGTTCGGGCAGTCCGCGCCGATCGACCTTGCCGGTGGCGGTGAGCGGCAGCTCCGCGAGCACCATCACCACATCCGGGACCATGTAGGCGGGCAGCCGCTCCCCCACCCGCTGCCTGAGCTGTTCCGCGTCCACCGTGTGCCCGTCGGCCACGGTGACGTAGCCGACCAGGCGTGCGCCGGTCCCGGAGCCCGTGTGCACGATCGCCACGGCCTGTTCGACACCCGCCAGCTCGCACAGCGCGGCTTCGACCTCACCCAGCTCGAGGCGCTGGCCGCGAACCTTGACCTGGAAGTCGGAGCGTCCGACGAATTCCACTGTTCCAGAACCAGATTCCTCGGCGACCACGCGAACGAGGTCGCCGGTGCGGTACAGCCGCTCACCCGGCTCGCCGAACGGGTTCGCGACGAACCGCGACGCGGTCAATCCGGCCCGGCCCCGATAACCGCGCGCCACACCGGGTCCGGCCACGTACAGCTCGCCGACCACACCGGCGGGCACGGGCCGCAGCCACGGGTCCAGGACCACCACCCGCATTCCGGCCAGCGGCTCGCCGATCGTGATCGGTTCCTGCGGCAGCAGCCGCGCACCGGTCACCCAGATGGTCGCCTCGGCCGGACCGTACAGGTTGTGCACACGTCGCTGTCCGGCCGCATCAGTGCCCGCCCAGCGCGAGACGAGCTGCGGGCCACAGCGATCACCACCGGTCAGCACCACCCTCAGCTCGTCGAGCCCGTCGCTGTCGACGGACAGGGCGACGGCCGGTGTCAGGAACGCATGGCTGACGTGCTGCTCACGCAGCAGCTCCCACAGGGGCTGTCCGCCATAGACATCCGGTGGCGCGACCACGAGCGTGGCACCGCGCGAGACCGCGAGCAGCAGTTCGAGGATCGCCGCGTCGAAGGTCCGCGCGGCCACCGAGAGCACCTTCGAGCCCGAATCCACCGCACAGCGCCGGACATGGTCGGCCAGCAAGATCGCCAATCCGGCGTGCGTGACCTCGACGCCCTTGGGTTGTCCGGTGGAGCCCGAGGTGTAGACGACGTACGCGGTATTGCCCGAATGCGTTGGGGCACACCGCTCCGCATCGGTCACCGCCGCCGTGCCGAAACTCGACAGATCCGACTCGTCGAGCCCGACCGTGTCGACACCGGGCAGGTCGAGACCCGCGTCGCTGCGCGTCAACACGCAGCAGGCCCCGGAGTCCGCGCACACGAACCGATTCCGCTCGGCCGGATGCGCCGGGTCGATCGAGACGAAGGCGGCACCGGCCTTGGCGATGGCCCACACGGCCAGCACCCAGTCCGACGATCGCGGCAGCCCGATCGCCACCACCGACTCGGGCCCCACGCCGCGCCCGATCAGCAGCCGCGCCAGCTGGTTCGAACGCTCATCCAGTGCGCGGTAGGAGATCCGCAGGTCCCCTTCCACGACCGCGTCGCCCTCGGCATTGGCCGCCACCGCCCGGGCAAGCACGTCGGCCAGCACGACGGTGTCGAGGTCTTCCCGGCGACCGATCGGACCGACACCCTCGCCCGCCCCGATGTCCCGCACCGACAGGGAGGCGTCGCGACCGATCGTCCCCAGCATCCGCCGCAACTGCTCGCCGAGGGTCGCGACCGCCGCCGCATCGAAAAGCTCTGCGCGATACTGCAATCGCATCCCCAACGTCTCCCGCAGCATCGCCGTGCAAGAGAGCGGGTAATGCGTGGCATCGGCCGCGACCACCCGGGTAATCGCGAGATCGCCATCCCCGACGGCGTGTTCGATGTCCCGCATATCGATCGGGTAGGACTCCAACACCATGAGCGTGTCGAAGAGCCGGTCGGTTCCGGTGCGCGCGTGGATATCTCGCAGCCCAATGTGGTGGTGTTCGAGCAGCGCGGCCTGCTCGCGATGCAGGCGGGACCACAGCGCGGTGACGGTCTCGGTGGGGTCCAACCGGACACGCGTGGGGATCGTATTGATGAACAGGCCGATGGTGCGGTCGGCGTCGGGCAGTTCGCCGGGCCGACCCGAGACGGTCGCGCCGAACACCACGTCGGTGTGGCCGGTGTGCCGCGCCAAGAGCATGGCCCACGCCGATTGCAGGACGGTATTGACGGTCACCCCGGCCGCGGCGGCAGCCGCCACGAGCGCCCGGGTCTCGGACTCGTCGAGGCCGATCGTGCACTCGGCCACCTCGGTCGCGCCCACTTCGGAGTCACCGGCGATCAGGGTCGGCTCGACACCGTCGAGCGCCGCATCCCACGCGGCCAGGGCGGTGTCCCGGTCGCGAGTCACCAACCACGCCAGGTAATCCCGATACGACCCGGCGGCCCGGCTCGGGGTCGCTCCGGTGTACGCGGTGAACAGCTCGGTGAGCAGCAGCGGGTAGGACCAGCCGTCGAGGATGACGTGATGGTTGGTCAGGATCAGCGCCCACCGATCGGCGGCGAGCCGGGCGACGGTAAAGCGCAGCAGCGGCGCGGTGGACAGGTCGAAGGGAGCCGCCTTCTCCGCGGCCGCGAGCTCGTCGAGCGCGGTGGCGGAATCGGCGGACGAACTCAGATCGACAACACGCCAGGGTAATTCGAACGTATCGCCGACCACCGCCACGTCGATGCCGCTGGCGGTGGTGACGAACGCGGCCCGCAGACTCTCGTGCCGCTGCACCAGTGCCGTCGCTGCCGTGCGCAGCCGCTCCAGATCCAGCCCGCCCGACAGATGCAGAACCAGTTGGGCGACATAGGCATCCGCCTCGGCTTCGGCGTCGGCGACGCGGGCATGGAACAACAGTCCGGCCTGCAGCGGGGTCACCGGCCACACGTCGGTCAGGTCGGGATGCGCGCGTTCCAGCTCGACGACATCGGACTGGCTCAGTTCCACGAGTGCGAAGTCGGACGGGGAATGTCCACCGCCACCGGGGTTTTGGGCATGCTCGGCAATCGCGGTCAAGGCCCGCGACCACAGCTGTGCCAGCTCTTCCACCTCGGCGGGCGTGAGCAAGGTGCGGGGGAAGCGGAAGCTGGCGCGCAGCCGATCCTCGATGACAATGGCGCTGATATCCACCGCGACCGTCACCGGCATGTCCGGATCGGGTGCCGCGGTGAGCTCGCCCAGGCCTCCGTGCGGGCCGTCCGCCCCGACGTCGGCGCTGGAGACACGGCCCAGGTAGTTGAACCCGATCCGGCCCGGCATCCGATCCGGCAGCGTCCCCGCCGTCTCCTCGTTCAAATACCGCAGCAGTCCGTACCCGATGCCCTTGTCCGGTATCGACCGCAGTGTCTCCTTCACCGACAACACCACCGCCGCAACCGAATCCCCACCGGCGATCACATCGTCGATATCGACGCCATCCAGATCGAACCGCACCGGGAACATCGAGGTGAACCAGCCGACCGTCCGCGACAGGTCCGCACCGGGCACGACCTGTTCCTCCCGGCCGTGCCCTTCCAACCGGATCAGCACCGACGATTCGTCGAGTCCACCGCGTGCCCGCCACAAGCGAACCGCGACCGCCAAACCCGCCAGCAGCCCGTCGTTCACACCGCCGTGGAACGCCGTCGGCACCCGCGACAGCAAGGCCTGCGTCACCGCTTCCGGCAACCAGACTTCGACCTGCTCCAGCGCGGCGGCGGTATCGACGGCCGGGTCCAGCTCCCGCCCGCCGATCACCGGATCCGCACCGGCGACCATCGATTGCCACAAGCCCAACTCCCGCAACCGATTCGGCTCGGCCGCCGCCTCCACCAGCCCGTGCGCCCACCGCCGCATCGAGGTGCCCACCGGCTCCAGCACGGGCGTACCGCCCGCGGCGGCCCGGGTGAGCGCCGTCATGAGGTCCGGCACCAGCACCCGCCACGACACACCGTCGACGACCAGGTGATGCGCCACCACCAGCAGCCAGCCCGGCACCTCACCCGCGGGTTCGAGCCACACGAACTGCACCATGGTCCCGCCGCGCGGGTCCAACCAGTCCAGCGCCGAATCCAATTCGGCCGTGGCGATCTCGGCGACCGCGCGCCGACCGGACTCGGTGTCGACATCGAGACCGGGTTCGAGCGCACGGCGATGCAGCAGCCACGCCGGATCGACGCCGCGCGCGGGCGCGACCTCCATCGACCATTGCCCGGTGTCATCGCACCGCAGCCGGGATCGCAGCATGTCGTGGCGATCGAGGACCGCGCCGATCGTCGCGACCAGTCCCGCCTCGTTCACCCCCGCGGGCAGCCGCAGCACGACATGCTGGGCGAAGCGGTCGAATCCCTTGCCCCACTCCACCATCCACCGTGCCACCGGCAGCAGCGGCAGCTCGCCCACGCCGCCGCCGGGCAGCTCGGCCAGGTCGGCGCGGGCACCGGCGACGGTCCGCGCGGCGGCGGCCAGCCGTGCCGGGGTCCGCTGTTCGAAGACATCGCGAGGCCCGAATGCCACACCCCGGGCGCGCGCCTTGGACACCACCTGGATGGAGACGATCGAATCGCCGCCCAGCGCGAAGAAGTCGTCATCGACACCGACCTGCTCGCGCCCGAGGACCTCCGCGAAGACCTCGGCGATGGTCTGCTCGGCCGGAGTGGACGGCGCGCGGAATTCCCGCGGCGCGAACACCGGTTCCGGCAACGCCCGCCGATCGATCTTTCCGGTTGCGGTCAAAGGCAATTCGTCGAGCACCATCACCAGGTCCGGCACCATGTAGCCGGGCAGGCGTTCGCCCACCGCCGCCCGGAGCGAATCGGGGTCGACCGTGCGCCCGGCCCGCGCGGCGACGTAGGCCACGAGCCGGACCGCCGCGTCGGCGTTCTCCCCGTCCGTGTGCACCACGGCCACGGCCTGACCGACGCCGTCCACTTCGCACAGCGCGGCTTCCACCTCGCCGAGCTCGAGTCGCTGCCCGCGCACCTTCACCTGGAAGTCGGAGCGCCCGACGAAAAGCAGGACGCCGGAACCGGATTCGTCGACGGTCCAGCGCACCAGGTCACCGGTGCGGTACAGCCGCTCGCCCGGTCCTTCGAACGGATTCGCGACGAACCGCGAGGCCGTCAGCCCGGCCCGGCCCCGATATCCCCGTGCCAGGCCCGCACCCGACAGGTACAGCTCGCCCACCACGCCGACCGGCACCGGACGCAGCCACGCGTCGAGCACTCGCACGCCGATGCCGGGGATGCCGACGCCGAGATCGAGGGGATCACCCGCCCGCAGTTCGCGGCTGATCATGGCGATGATCGTGGTCTCGGTCGGCCCGTAGGTATTGAAGAACCGGCGCGAGTGGGCGGCGTCGGTGCGCGACCAGCGTTCCACCAGCCGCGCCGAATAGCCCTCGCCGCCAACGGTCAGGACCCGCAGGTCGTCCAGCCCGTCCGGATCCAGGGAGGCGACCACCGACGGGGTCAGGAACGCGTGCGTGATGCGCTGCTCACGCAGCAGTGTGGTGAGGGCGGACCCGCCGTAGGCATCCTCGGGAGCGATGACCAGGGTTGCGCCCACGGGGACGGCGAGCAGGAGTTCGAGCAGCGCGGCGTCGAAGGTCCGCGCGGCGACGGCCAGCACGCGGGAGTCCTTGGTGACCCCGTAGTCACGCAGTTGCGCGGCGGCGACCGCGGCCAGTCCGGCGTGGCCGACCTCCACGCCCTTGGGCCTACCGGTCGAGCCCGAGGTGTAGACGAGGTAGGCCGTGTTGTCCGTGCGGAGCACGGCATGTCGTTCGGCGGCCGTGAGCCCGGTCGCCGGGTACTGCCCGACCCGACCCGCCACCGACGGGTTGTCCAGAATCAGCCAGGACACCTCCTCGGGCATGGCCGAGGCGTGCTCGTCGTCCGTAATACCCAGCGAGACACCGGAATCGACGCACATGAACCGGTTGCGGTCGAGCGGATGGGCGGGGTTCAGACCCAGGAACCCGGCACCGGCCTTGGTTACCGCCCACAGGGCGAGCACCCATTCCAGCGAGCGCGGCAGGGCGATGGCGACGACCGTGTCCGGGCCGACGCCGTGGCCGATCAGGAAGCGCGCCCATTGATTCGAACGCTCGTCGAGTTCCCGGTAGGTGAGGGTGCGATCGCCGTCCACGACCGCGATACCGTCCGGATGCGCGGCGACCGCGGCGGCCAGGAGCAGCGGCAGCGTCACCGCGTCCGCGGTGACGGCGAGCGCGGCGAGATCGGGAGTGCCGGTGCCACCCCAGGTTTCGAGGGCGCGCCGCTCGGTCGCCGACAGGATCTCGATGTCCCGCAACGCGAGTGCTGGATCGTCGATCACCGCCCGCAGCAAGTGGTGCAGGCGGTCGGCGAAGGTGGTGATCGTGTCCGCGTCGAAAAGGTCGGTGGCGTAACTCAGATCGACCGGCATCGCGCCGTGGGCATCGGGCTGGTCGGCCAGGGTGAGCGTCAGGTCGAAGCGTTCGACACCGGTCTCGGCACCGGCGGGCGTGACCGCCAGCCCGGGCAGTTCGACGGCCGCCGGGTCGAGATTGTGGAAGGCCAGCATGACCTGGAACAGCGGGTGATGCGCCTGACTGCGCGGCGGATCGAGGGCCTCCACCACCTGTTCGAAGGGAATCTCCGCCTGCGCGAACGCATCCAGGTCCACCGCGCGCACCTGGCCCAGCAGGTCGGTGAACGACACCGACTCGTCGACCCGGGTGCGCAGGACGACGGTATTGACAAACATGCCGACCAGATCGTCCAGCAGCGCCGAGCCACGGCCGGAAACCGGTGTGCCGATCGGAATGTCGGTGGCGCCCGACAGCCGCGACATCAGCACCGCCAAGGCGGCGTGGAACACCATGAACACGGTGGCACCGGTGGCAGCGGCCAGGTCCCGCAGGCCCGTCACGACGGCGGGCTCCACCGTGAAGCGATGGGTCGCACCGCGATGCGAGGCCACGGCCGGTCGCGGCCGGTCCGACGGCAGTTCCACGAGCTCGGGCAGGTCCCGCAATTGCTCTGTCCAGTAGCGGATTTGGCGCGCGAGCAGCGAGGCCGGTTCGGTTGCCGAGCCCAGCCGTTCCCGCTGCCACAGCGCGTAGTCGGCGTACTGCACCGGCAGGGTCGGCCAATCCGGTTGCCGTCCAAGACACCTGGCCGCGTACGCGGACGCCAGATCGCGCGCCAGCGGGGCCATGGAGAAGCCGTCGGCATTGATGTGGTGGATCACCATCACCAGGACGAACTCTTCGGCTCCGAGTGAAAGCAGTCGAGCGCGCAGTGGAATCTGTTCGGCCACATCGAAACCGGCCGATACCACCTCCGACACCGCACCCGCCAGATCCGTCTCCGCGACCGTGCGCGGCGTGAGGTCCACATTCACGGACGCCGGGAGATCGGCTTCCGCCACCACCGATTGGTAGGGCACACCATCGACGTCCGGGTATCGGGTCCGCAAGACCTCGTGCCGGACCAGCACATCCATGATCGCCGCCGCCAGCGCCGCGATATCCAGCGCGCCCGACAACCGCAGAACCAGCGGAATGCTGTAGGACGCCGAGTCCGGGGCGAAGCGGTTGACGAACCACATGCGCTGCTGCGCGAACGACAGCGGCACCCGCTCCGGCCGCGCCCACGGCCGCAGGCGTGGACCGTCATCGATCGCTCGATTCGCCTCCGTGCTCGGCCGATCCGCTTCGGCCAGCCGCGCCGCCAATTCCGTGACCACCGGGGCTTCGAAGACCTCGCGGACGCTCACGGGCATCCCGAGTCGATCCGCGAGCCGAGCGGCCACGCGCGTCGCCGACAGCGAATCGCCACCCAGCACGAAGAAGTCGTCCTCGGCACCCACGCGGTCCACGCCGAGCACCTCGGCAAAGGTCGCGGCCACCAATTCTTCCCGGGGCGTCGCCGGAGTCCGGTACTCGGCCCGGGTGATCACGGGCTCGGGCAGCGCGGCCTTGTCGAGCTTGCCGTTCATCGTCAGGGGCAGCGCATCCACGGCCATCACGGCATCGGGCACCATGAAGCCCGGCAGTCGTCGTCCCACCGCGCGCCGCAGCCGCGTCGGATCGAACGCGCGGCCCGGCGCGGCGACCACATAGGCCACCAGGCGGGTACCAGCACCGGTGTCGCGGGCCAGCACGACGGCGTGATCGATGCCGTCGAGCGCGCACAGGGCGGATTCGATCTCCCCGAGTTCGAGACGCTGTCCGCGCACCTTCACCTGGAAATCGGAGCGGCCCACGAACTCGAGCACCTCGGTACCGGATTCCTCGGCCCGCCACCGCACCAGGTCGCCGGTGCGATACAGCCGCTGCCCCGGCGCACCGAACGGATCCGCGACGAAGCGCGACGCCGTGAGTTCGGCACGTCCCCGATAGCCGCGCGCCACACCGGGACCCGACACGTACAGCTCGCCGACCACACCGACCGGCACCGGACGCAGCCAGGCATCCAGCACCAGCGCGGACATCCCGCCGATCACCGAACCCAGCGGAACCGGCTGGCCCGCAATCAATTCGCCGGTGGCCGTCACCCAGATGGTCGCCTCGGCCGGACCGTACAGGTTGTGCACCCGGCGGCGGCGCGCCGTATCGGTGGCCGCCCAGCGCGCGATGAGCGCGGGCGGGCAGGCCTCACCGGCGACGGTCAGGACTTCCAGATCATCCAGGCCGGTGGGATCCATGGCCGCGACCACGGTCGGCGTGAGGACGGCATGGCTGACCCGCTCGGTGCGCATGAGCTCGGCGAGTTGCGGCCCACCGTAGACGTCCGGCGGCGCGACGACCAGCGTCGCCGTGCCGGAAACCGCCAGCAGCAGTTCGAATATCGCCGCGTCGAAGGTGCGGGAGGCCACGGCGAGCACGCGGGACTCCCCACCCGTCGCGAACCGCCGCCGCTGCGCGCCGCAGACCCCGGCCAGCCCGGCATGGGTGACCTCGACGCCCTTCGGGTGTCCGGTCGAGCCGGAGGTGTAGACGACATACGCCGTACTCGCCGCGCGGACGGGGACAGCTTGGGCAGGGACACCGACCGTCGTCCCGGGCGAATCATCGACCAGGTCATCGAGATCCAGCCAGACAACGTCGTCCTGCGGCAGCGCTGCCGCATACCGGCCGGTGGTAATACCCACGCGCACAGCGGAATCGGTGCACATGAATCGATTGCGGTGGATCGGATGTCCGGGATCCAGCGAGACGAACGCCGCTCCGGTCTTGGCGATCGCCCAGACCGCCAGCACCCAGTCGAGCGAGCGCGACACCCCGATCGCCACCACGGATTCCGGGCCCGCCCCGCGCTGGATCAGGGACCGCGCCACCAGGTTCGAGCGCTCGTCGAGTTCCCGATAGGTGACGCGCCGCGCGCCGTCCACGACCGCACAGCCGTCCGGGTTCGCGGTCGCCGCGGCCGACAGAATCTCCGGCAGGGTCGTCCCGTCGGAGGGGCCGAAGGACTCCGAATCGAGTCCGTCGCCCCGGCCTCGGCTCAGGAGTCCCTGTCGTTCCTCCCCCGGCAGAGTTTCGATATCACGCACGGGCACAGTCGAATCGGTGATGATCGTGCGCAATACCCGTTCCAACCGCCGCGCGAAGGTCGCGACCGTCGCCGCATCCAGCACCTCGGGTTGGTATTGCAGTCGGATGCGCAGACCCTCGTGCACCGTGACGCTGCACGTCAGCGGATAGTGCGTGGAGTCCGTCGCCGTCACCCCGGCGACCCGCAGGTCCGCCTCGCCGGTGAGTCGCCGAATACCCTGCGCGTCAAGGGGATAGGACTCGAGCACCATGACGGTGTCGAAGAGGCGGTCGGTCCCGGTCAGCGCGTGGATATCGGGCAGCCCGAGATGCTGATGCTCGAGCAGAGCGGCCTGTTCGGACTGCAGGCGCGTCCACAGCCCGGCGGCGGTCTCGGCGGGGTCCAAGCGCACCCGGGTCGGGATCGTATTGATGAACAGGCCCACGGCGCGTTCGGCATCGGGCAGCTCGGCGGGGCGGCCGGAGACGGTGCCGCCGAACACGATATCGGTGCGACCGGTCAGCTGCGCCAGCATGATCGCCCACATCGATTGCAGCACGGTGTGCACGGTGACCCCGGCGGCGGCCGCGGCGGCCGCCAGCTCCCGCGCGACGGTGGGATCGACCATGATCCACTCCTCCGCCACCGCGCCGGTGACCGCCCGCTCGGTGGTGACCAGGGTGGGTTCGGCACCCGCCAGGGCCTGTGACCAGGCCGCCGATGCCGCGTCCCGATCGCGACTTGCCCGCCACGCCAGGAAGTCTCGGTACGACCCGGCCGCGGCCTCCGAGGGGTGACCGGTGGCGTAGTGGGTGAAGAGATCGCCGATCAGCAGCGGGTAGGACCAGCCATCCAGTATCACGTGGTGGTTGGTCAGGATGAGGGCCCAGTCGTCGGGGCCCACCTCGGCCACCGTCCAGCGCAGCAGTGGTGCCGCCGCCGGGTCGAAGCGGCGGGCCTTCACCTCGGCCGCGATATCGGCCACCGCGCGGTCGCCGTCCGCACTGTAGGTGAGATCGACTACCTGCCACGGCAGTTCGACGTCATCGCACACCACCGCGACACTCGCGCCACCACCGGTGACGGTGAAGGCGGTCCGCAGAATCGGATGCCGATCCAGCAGCGTACGAGCCGCCGCACGGAGCCGGTCGGCATCGAGAACCCCGGAAAGGCGCAGAACCAGCTGTGCGACATACGCATCCGCTTGACCGGCGTCGCCCAGTCCGCTGTGGAACAGCAGACCGGCCTGCAGCGGCGTTACCGGCCACATGTCCGTCAGCGACGGATACGCCCGGTCCAGTGCGGCGACCTCGGATCGGGTCAGATCCACCAGATCGAAGTCGGAGGGTGAATGCCCGCCCGCGCCAGGGGTTTCGGCGTAGTCGGCGATGGCCGTCAGGGCCTCGGCCCACAGCGCCGCCAGCTCGTCGACGTCCACGGCATCGAGCAGGGTGCGGGGGAATCGGAACCGGGCGCGCAGCCGATCCTCGATCACGATGGCGGTAACCTCGACCGCCAGCGTCACCGGCTGTCGGGGGTCCGGGTCGACGGTCAATTCGTCTGCCGCGCCGTCGATTCCGCTCAGGCGGGCATCGGCGTCGGAGATCCGGCCCAGATAGTTGAACCCGATCCGGCCCGGCATCCTATCCGGCAACGGCCCCGCCGTCTCCTCGTTCAGGTACCGCAACAACCCATAACCGATGCCCTTGTCCGGTATCGACCGCAGCGTCTCCTTCACCGACAGCACCACCGAGGCCACCGAACCTCCACCGGCGGCGGCGTTCTCGACATCGATTCCGGTCAGGTCGAATCGCACCGGGAACATCGAGGTGAACCAGCCCACCGTCCGCGACAGATCCGCACCGGGCACGACCTGCTCCTCGCGGCCGTGCCCTTCGAGCCGAACCAGCACGGTCGGCTCGTCGATGCCACGCCGGGCGCGCCACCGGTGCACCGCCACGGCCAGCCCGGCCAGCAGCCCGTCGCCGACCTCGCCGTGGAAGGCGGCGGGCACCCGGGACAGCACCGCGCGCGTAACCGGTTCCGGCAGCTCGATCTCCACCTGCTCGAGCGTGGCGGCCGTATCGACTTCGGGATCGAGTTCTCTTCCGCCCCACAGCGGATCGGAGCCGGTGACCATGGCCTGCCACAGCCCGAGTTCGCGCACACGATGCGGCTCGACGGCCGCCTCGACGAGCCCGTGCGCCCAGCGCCGCATCGAGGTGCCGACCGGCTCGAGCGTCGGGGTACGGCCCGCGACGATCTGTTCGAAGGCCGACAGCAGATCCGGGACCAGCACCCGCCACGACACCCCGTCGACCACGACGTGATGGGCCACTACCAGCAACCGGCCGGGCGCAGTGTCGAGCGTCTGCCAGACGAAGCGAACCATCACTCCGGCGAGTGGATCCAGCCGCGCGACAGCCGCATTCGCCAGCCTGCGGAAGTCGCTCCCGGAGGTGCAGCGCTCGAACAGCGCCGCCGCGTCGACCGAGCCCGGCGGGTCCACGATCAGCGACCACTCGCCGGTCTCGGTGTGCCGCAGACGCGAGCGCAGCATGTCGTGATGGTCCAGCAGCGCGCGCACCGCCGAGAGCACCTGCGCCTCGTCCAATCCGGCAGCCACCGGGACGACCATGTGCTGTTCGAAGTGTTCGAAACCGCTGCGCCAGTCCATCATCCATCGCGCAACCGGCGGCAGAGGCATTTCTCCGACGCCGCCGCCGGGCAGCTCCGCCACCCCCGCGCCCGTCTCGTCGACCAGGCGTGCGCGGCTCGCCAGCCGCGCCGGGGTGCGCTGCTCGAACACGTCGCGCGGTCCGAACACCACGCCCCGCGCGCGAGCCTTGGAGACGACCTGAATCGACACGATCGAATCACCGCCGAGCGCGAAGAAGTCGTCCTCGGCACCGACCTGATCGAGTCCGAGGACCTCGGCGAAGACCCCGGCCACGATCTCCTCGACCGCATTCGAGGGCGCGCGGAACTCCCGCACCGCGAACACGGGCTCCGGCAGGGCGCGCCGGTCGATCTTTCCGGTTGCGGTCAAGGGCAATTCGTCGAGCACCAGCACCACGTCCGGGACCATGTACGCGGGCAGCCGGGCCGCCGCGAAGTCCCGGATTCGCGCCGGATCGACCGCGCGGTCCTGGCCGACCGCCACATAGCCCACCAGCCGCGCACCGTCCTCGGGGGCGTGCACCACGACCACGGCCTGTTCGACGCCGTCCATCGCGCACAGCGCCGCCTCGATCTCGCCCAGCTCCAGCCGCTGGCCGCGCACCTTCACCTGGAAGTCCAAACGGCCCACGAATTCCAGTGCGCCCGAACCCGATTCGCCGATCACCCAGCGCACCAGGTCACCGGTTCGATACAGGCGCTCGCCCGGCGTCCCGAACGGGTCGGCCACGAATCGCGTAGCCGTGAGCCCGGCCCGATCCCGATAACCCCGCGCCACACCGGGACCCGACACATACAGCTCGCCCACGACACCCACGGGCACCGGACGCAACCAGGCATCCAGGACCGCGACACCCATGCCCGAGATCGGCCCGCCGATGCCAATGCGCCGGTGCGGCACCAATTCCGAGCCCGTGACCCAGATCGTGGCCTCGGCCGGACCGTACAGGTTGTGGACGCGCCGGATACCGGCGGCATCGGTCCCCGACCATCGGGCGACCAGCTGCGCCGAGCACCGGTCGCCACCGGTCAACAGCACACGCAGGCCGTCGAGCCCGTCTGGGTCCAGGGACGCCGCCACCGCCGGGGTGAGGAACGCGTGGCTCACGCGCCGGTCGCGCAACAACTCCCACAGCGGTTGTCCGCCATAGACATCCGGCGGTGCGACCACCAGCGCCGCACCACCCGACACCGCCAGCAGGAACTCCAGAATCGCCGCGTCGAAGGTGCGAGCGGCGACCGCGAGCACCCGGGACTCCGCGTCCACCGCACAGCGCCGCACGTGGTCCGCGAGCAGCGCCGCCAGCCCCGCGTGAGTGACCTCGACGCCCTTCGGGAGCCCGGTCGATCCCGAGGTGTAGACGACGTAGGCCGGATTTCCCGGCCGTACCGCACCGAGCCGTTCGGCATCGGAAACAGGTTGTGCGTCAATATCGGAAAGCTCGAGCTGTTCCAGATCGATGACCTCGGCCCCGAAATCGTCGGCAGCGCCGACCGTCAGCACGAAACGGGCACCGGAATCGCCGCACACGAACCGATTCCGCTCCACCGGATGGTCCGGATCCAGCGACAGGAACGCCGCCCCGGTCTTGGCGATGGCCCAGACCGCCGACACCCACTCCAGCGAGCGCGGCACCGCGATCGCCACCACCGATTCCGGACCGATCCCCAGCCCGATCAGGAACCGGGCCAGTCGATTCGACCGCTCGTCGAGTTCGCGATACGAAACGCGCCGCTCCCCGTCCAGGACCGCGTCGCCGTCCGGGTTGGCGGCCACGGCCGCGGCCAGCACACCGGGCAGTGTCACCACCGCGGGCCCGTCGAGTTCGCCGAGGCGGCCCCACTCGCGCACCAGCCGATTCCGCTCCGGCACCGTCAGGGTCTCGATATCCCGCACCAGAACGGTGGGATCGGCGGTGACGGTCCGCAAGACCTGCTGCAACCGACCGACCAGCGCCGCGACCGTACCCGGGTCGAAAAGGTCGGTGGCGTACCCGAGATCCACCGGAATCGCGCCGTCCCGGTCGGGCGCGTCGGTCAGCGTGAAGGTCAGATCGAAGCGCTCGATACCGGTCTCCGCGCCCGCGGCGGTGACCACCACGTCCGGCAGTTCGAGTCGAGCCTGATCGAGATTGTGGAAGGCCAGCATGACCTGGAACAGCGGATGATGGGCCTGACTGCGCGGCGGGTCGAGGGCCTCCACCACCTGTTCGAAGGGGGCATCGGCGTGGGCGAAGGCATCCAGGTCGACACTGCGCACATCGGAGAGCAGATCGGTGAAGGGCCGGGATTCGTCGACCTCGGTCCGCAGCACGACGGTATTGACGAACATGCCGATCAGCTCGTCCAATTCGGCCGCCCCACGCCCGGCCACCGGGGAGCCCACCGCGATATCCGAACTGCCGGACAGCCGCGACAGCACCACCGCGAGCGCCGCGTGGAAGACCATGAACACGGTCACGCCGCGCGCGTGCGCGAGCGCTTGCAGATCCCGCACCACCGGGGGCGGGATGACGAATCCGTGGGTCGCGCCCCGGTGTGAGGCCACCGGCGGGCGTGGTCGATCGGTGGGAAGCTCCAGGACCTCCGGCAGATCGGCCAATTGCCCGGCCCAGTATCGGAGTTGGCGCGCGTGCAGCGAGTCCGGGTCGTCGGCCGCACCCGCGAGCTCACGCTGCCACAGCGCGTAATCGGCGTACTGCACCGCCAGCGGCTGCCAGGTCGGTTGTCGCCCGGCGTGCCGGGCCGTGTAGGCGGCGGCCAGGTCCAGCGCCAGCGGCTTCATCGAGAACCCGTCGGCATTGATGTGGTGGACCACCAGGAGCAGGACGAAATCGGTGCTGCTCGTGGACAACAGACGCACCCGCAGCGGAACCCGCTCGGCCACATCGAAACCCGACGACACCACCGTGGAAATCGCGGCGGCCAAGTCGGATTCGGCCACCGTGGCAACGCTCAGGTCGAGATCCGCTGCCGCGTCCAGCTCTTCGACGGGCACCACGTCCTGGTACGGCACCCCGTCCGCGTCCGGATACCGGGTGCGCAAGACCTCGTGGCGCGCCAGCACATCCCACACCGCCGCGGTCAGGGCCGCGACATCCAGCGCACCGGAGAGCCGGATGACCATCGGAATGTTGTAGGCGATCGACTCCGGATCGAATCGGTTCACGAACCACATGCGCTGCTGCGCGAACGACAGCGGCACCCGATCCGGCCGCATCCGCGGTCGCAGCCGCGGCCCGTCCTCGGCGACCTGGGGATCGGACACCCGCGCGGCCAGCAGATCGGCCAGCGCACCCACCGCCGACGCCTCGAACACATCGCGCACGGTGACGGGCACGCCCACGCCGTCGGACAGCCGCGCCGACAGTCGCGTCGCCGAGAGCGAATTCCCGCCCAGGACGAAGAAGTCGTCGTCGATGCCGACCCGTTCGATGCCGAGCACCTCGGCGAAGACGGTGGCCACCACCTCCTGCACCGGGGTCGAGGGGGCGCGATAGGTGGCGCGGGACACCACGGGATCGGGCAGGGCCGCCTTGTCCACCTTGCCGTTCACCGTCAACGGCAGAGCGTCGAGGACCATCATCACGTCGGGCACCATGTAGGCGGGCAGTCGCTCGCTCAGGCGCTCACGCAGGACCGCGCCGAGAGCGGTTGGCGCACTCCAGCTCTCGCGCCGCTCCAGCAGCGCCGACCCGCTGTCGTCCGCGGCGGCGGCCGGGAGCGTGGTTCGAATGGCGTAGACGATGTGCAGGTCCGTGCCCACCACGTTCGGCGAGACGCGGGCCTCGGCGGTGAATCCGTGGTCGCCCAACAGGTTCTCGATGCGCGCCAACCGGTCGTCCACATCGTGGACCTCGATCACCATGCGATCGATGAGCGGCCAGTGGCGCGCCTCGATGCCGCGCAGGGCGTCGAGCTCGCTGCCCTCCACGTCGAGCTTGAGCAGATCGATGTGCTCGATGCCGTACTCGTCGATGATGTGCGACAGGGTGCGGATGGGGACCTCGACCTGCACGCAGTCCAGGCGTTCGGCGATCAGCTGGTCGACCAGTCGCTCTCCGAGATCCTGTGTCTCCGCGCTGTATTCGTGGTGGATGAACGATTCCAGAATGGCGTGCTGCTCGCGACTGTCGGTGCCGCGACCCGACAGCACCGACATCTCCGGGTAGTAGGTGAAGGTGTCGGTGGTGGCCTCCGCGCCGATCGCGTACGGCACCAGGGTGGCGTCCAGGCCGTGCAGGGCCGAATTGGCCGCGTACATGCGCCGCAGCTCGGGCATGGGCTCGACGGCGAAAAGCTTGACGCCCGGCGACTTTCGCTTGGCGTAGATCGAGAACATGCCGACGTGCGCACCGATATCGACGACGCAGCCGCGGTCGGGAATCGTCACGCCGCCGTGGCAGTATTCCTCGGTCTCGAAGATCTCCTCGTAGAGGAATTCGATATTCGAGCGGTTGCGGCCCACCACCGGCATGCCATTGGGCAATTCGTGCAGCTCCGCGGCCGCGATCGCGCCTTCGCGTTGCAGCTCCAGGCATGTGGCGGCCACCGGAGCGAAGTGCGCGTCGGGGACCAGGTAGGCGACCAGCTGGGTATCGGGCGACGCGTCGGGGGTGGCGGGTTCGGTGGTGTGGGTGGTGACGACCGCGCCCGCCACGCAATCCTGTGCGGCCAGTAGGGATTCGATCTCACCGAGCTCGATGCGATAGCCGCGGATCTTCACCTGTTCGTCGGCGCGGCCGAGGTATTCGAGCACGCCCGCCGCGGTCCAGCGGACCACGTCGCCGCTGCGGTAGAGGCGGCCGGTGGGTGCGAACGGGTCGGCGACGAAGCGGGACGCGGTCAGGCCCGGGCGGGCGAGATAGCCGCGGGCGACCTGGTTGCCCGCCACGTACAGCTCTCCCGCGACGCCGACCGGCACCGGCCGCAACCACGAATCGAGCACGTACACACGCAGGTTCGCCAGCGGCACACCGATGGGGCTCAGTCCCGGCTCACCGCCCCAGTGCCGCGGCGTGAGCGGCTGTTCGGTCACGTGCACCGTGGTCTCGGTAATGCCGTACATATTGATCATGCGCGGCGGGTCCGGGCGCTCGAGCAGCGGCCAGCGTTGCAATCGGGTGGGGTCCAGGGCCTCACCGCCGAAGACGACCATGCGCAGTCCGGGCGCGTCCGTGGCGGTGGCGCGGCGGGATTCGATCAAGGTGTAGAAGGCGGACGGGGTCTGGTTCAGAATCGTCACGCCCTGCTCGACGATGAGGTCCCACAGTTCGGCCGGTGCGTAGGCCACCTCGCGCGGCACCACCACCACGCGGCCGCCGTACAGCAGTGCGCCCCAGATCTCCCACACCGAGAAGTCGAAAGCCTGTGAATGGCACCAGGTCCAGACGTCGTCCGGCCCGAAGTGACACCACGGCAGGGTGCTTTGGAACAGCGAGACCGCGTTCGCGTGGGTTACCGCCACGCCCTTGGGTTTTCCGGTGGTGCCCGAGGTGTAGATGACGTAGGCGACATTGTCCGGGCGCGGCCACCGATGCGGATCGCTGGGCGGTTTGCCGTGGCCGTTCGAGTCCGAGAAATCGACGCGGATACGCGGCACGTCGCTGGCGGAGACGAGATCGGCGGTGGTCTCGTCCACGAGCACGAGGATGGGGGCGGCGTCGGCGAGGATGTAGCCGATCCGCTCGGGCGGTGACGTGGGATCCAACGGGACGTAGGCCGCACCGGTTTCGAGCGTGGCCAGCAACCCGGTGATCAGCGGGATGCCCTTCGGAAGCGCCAGGGCCACCAGGCTTTCCGGCCCGGCACCGCGTCCGGCGAGGACCGCCGCGAGGCGTTGCGCGTCGGCCGCGAGTTGCCGGTAGCTGATCTGCGCGGCCCCGTCCACGACGGCGATCGCCTCGGGTGTCGCGGCGACCTGCCGCCGGAACATCTCGATCAAGGTGGTGCCCGAGTCGATCGGCACCGGATGGTCGTTCCACTCGCGCAGCACGCACTCGCGTTCATCGGTCTCCAGCAGATCCAGCGCACGCAACGGTGTGTCGGGATCGGCGCACAACGCCCGCACGAACTCGTCGAAGAACCGCAGGAACCGATCATGGTGTCGCGCAAGCTCTTCCGGCGTGTACAGGTCGTGATTGGCGACGAAGTCGATGCGCGTGGCGGTGGTGCCCTCGGTCTCGCCCGCGCCCGTGTAGACGCTGACCGACACATCCGACACCAGTCCCGGCGTCAACACCTGCAACTGACCGGTGATCGAGCCCAGCCGCACCGTCGTCTCGAACATCATGATGTCCACGTACGGCCCGAACACCTGCGTCTGCGGCGTGAGGCGACCGATATCGCGGAACATGTCCTCCTGCCGGTACCGCTGCCTGCGCAATACCTCGATGAGCCGGTGCTGCGCGGCCGCCATGAGCTCGCCGACGGTGGCGCGCGGACCCATGGCGAGCCGGAAGGGCAAGGTATTGGCCAACATTCCGCCCGAGCGCAGGGCCGCGGGGGTGACGCGGGCGGAGACCGGCAGACTGAGCACGATGTCGTCACTGCCGGTCATGCGGGCCAGGAACAGGCCGAAGGCCGCCAGATACGGGACGGCGGGATTGGCCGAGGTCTCCTTGACCACCGCGGCGAGCCGGGCCGCGGTCTCCTGCGGCAGCACACCGCTCACCGAGATGGGGTGGCCGTCGGCCTGCGCGCTGCGCCCCGCCAGGCTCACGGGGGCGGGCAGGTGGTCCAGCTCCCGCTGCCAGAATTCGCGGTCGGTCGCGAAACGCGCCGAGGCGCGGTACTTCTCGTCGGCGGCGACGAGATCGGCCAGGCCCTGGATCTTCGCCTCCGGCGCGGGCCTGCCCTCGACGGCGGCGGTGTAGAGGTCGCCGACGCGGGACAGCAGGGTCATGGCGGCCAGGCCGTCCATGGCGATGTGATGCGCGCGCAGGTACCAGCACCAGCGTCGGTCCTCGATCCGGAGGACGGCCGTGGTGATGAGGCGGTCGCGCTGCAGATCGACGGGGCGGTTGTACTCCGCGCTCATCCATTCGTGCGCCGCCGCCAGGGGATCCGCCGCCGAACGCAGATCCAGGTACCGGGTCGGCTCGTCCAGGGGCCGGTCCACCACCTGCATGGGCCCGTGCTCGGTCTCGATCACCCGCAGCCGGGCGGCCCCGAACTCGCCCGCGACCCGCCAGAACGAGGCCATGAGCAGCTCGACATCCAGCTCGCCGCGCAGATCGATGTAGAGGGCATTGGTGATCGGGTTCGAGCCGGTCAGCTGTTGCGCGTACCAAATCCCCTGTTGCGCGGCCGATAATGGAAAAGGAACCGAACTGGGCCCGGTCAAATTCTGCTCCTGCGTCTCGAATGGACGATTCCTACTTCGACAGCGCCACCGTCTTCAGTTGTGCGAGGGTCTCGAGTCCGGCCAGCACCTCGGTATCGGGAATGCCGAAGTCGATCAGGCAGGCGATCTCGTCGACACCGATCTCCCGAAGCCGGGCGACCATGGCGGCCGCGGAATCCGGGGTGCCGAACAAGCCGTTGTTGCGGTAGTAGCGTTCGAAGGCGAAATCCAGGACCTTGGCTCGGGTCTTGGCGTCCAGGCTTTCCAACGCCTCCGAACCGCGCCGCCACAGGTCGACGGAGTCCTCGAGGTAGCTCTTGAACGGGCCTTCGACGGTCTTGCGCACCCGCGCGTCGTCACTGCCGACAAAGGTGTGCAGCATGACGGTGACGGTGCCCGCGTCGGCGTCGTGGCCGTGCTTCGCGCGCGCGGCGCGGTAGGCGGCCAGCTTGTCGGCCAGCTCGCTCACCTCTTGAAACAGCAAGGCGGTCAAGATGTTCACGCCCAGCGCACCGGCCATCTCGAACCGCTCGATGCCACCGCTACAGGTCAGCCAGGTCGGCAGGCTCGGCTGGACCGGGGCCGGGAATATCCGGACCGCGCGCTCCTCCCCCGCGCCTGTGCGCAACGAGACCGACTCCCCGCGCCACAGCTGTTGCACGGTGTCGATTCCGGCACGGGTGATCTCGACCCGGTCGGCGTAATTGTCGGGCGCGAGCACGAAATCGTCGGCGTTCCAACCGGTGGCGAAGGCGAGATCGACGCGGCCGTGCGAGAGATTGTCGACGACCGACCAATCCTCGGCCACGCGAATCGGATTGTGCAGCGGCAGCACCACACTGCCCGCCCGAATCCGCACCCGCTCGGTAATGGCGGCCAGTGCCGCGCCGAGCACCGACGGGTTCGGATACAGGCCGCCGAACTTGTGGAAATGCCGCTCCGGCAACCACATTGCGCGAAAGCCGTGCGTGTCGGCGAAGCGCGCGCTGTCCAGCAGCAGGCGATAGCGGCCCTCGGACGCCTGCTGCGCGTCGCTGGAGAAGAACAGCAGGCTGAAGTCGATCTCGCCGCGCTCCGGACGGTCCTCGCCCCGGGAGCCCGGCCCGGTCGACTCGGGCACATGACCGTTTCCGCCGCGCGCGGCGGCCATCTCGGCCACATCGGCCAGGCTCAGGCCGTCGAAGATGTCCTCGGCGGTGATCTCGGTGTCGAACCGCTCCTCGAGAATGGTCATCAGTTCCGCGGCCTTGACCGAATCCAGCCCCAGCGAAGTCAGCGGCAGCCGTGGATCGACGGTATCCCGCTCCAGCCGGTCGGCGGCCCACTCCACGAAGAAGTCCAGCACCGTGGCGGTCTCGGGCGGGGTACTCATAGCACGCTCTCCTCGAATGCCGTTGCCGATGAATAGGTTTCCCGAAGGCGTCGCCGCTGGATCTTGCCGCTGGTGGTCTTGGGCACCTCACCCTTGCCGACGAAGATCACGCGGTACACGCTCAGCCCGTGCTCGCGACTGACCACGGCGCGAATCGAATCCTCCAGCGCCGCGGTGTCTTCCGGTCGCTCCGGATCGAGCTCCTGGACGACCAGCACGCGCTCCTGACCGTCGATCTCCGCCGCGAACACCGCGCAGCCGCCGGGACGCACCGTGGGGTGGTTCGAGACGATGGTGCGCTCGATGTCCTGCGGAAAGATATTGCGGCCGTGCACGATCATCAGTTCCTTGATGCGGCCGGAGATGTAGAGCTCACCGTCGCAGACGAAGCCGAGGTCACCGGTCCGCAGGTAGGGCGTCTCGTCCTCGCCCTCGATCGTGGCCCCGAAACCGCGGGCGGTCTCGGCCGGTTTCTGCCAGTACCCGGCGGTGATGCTCGGCCCGGTCAGCCAGATCTCACCGATGAAATTGTCGGCGCAGCGGGTCCGCCGCTCGCGATCCACCACGGCCACACCCGGTCCCACGGATCCGACGCTGATCAGTTCCCGCCCAACCGGTTTCGGGATGGCGACGCCGCTCTCCAGATCCTCCGCGGAGAAGTACCGCGACCGCGCACCGGCACCGAGATCCGCGCCATTGACATAGAGGGTGGACTCGGCCAGCCCGTACATGGGCGTGAAACTGCGTGCGCGGAAACCGCTCACCGCGAACGCATCCGCGAAACTCCGCAGCGTCCGCGGATCGACCGGTTCGGCTCCGACGAAGGCGATGTCCCAGCCGCTCAGATCCAAGGCCGCGGCCTCGACCGGTGACACGCGCTTGGCGCAGAGTCCGTAGGCGAGATTGGGGCCGCCCGCCACCACGTGGTCGCATTCGGAAATGGCGCGCAGCCAGCTCAGCGGATGACGCAGAAAGGTCATGGGCGAGAGCAGGGTACTGGGGAATCCGACGAACATCGGCAGTAGCGCACCCTGGATCAAACCCATGTCATGGTAGGGCGGCAGCCACGAGACGATCGAATTCCTCGGGGTGAGTTCATATTTCGCCTGCAGCACACCGAGGTTCTCGATCAGGTTCCGATGCCGGACCATGACGCCCTTGGGCAACCCGGTCGATCCCGAGGTGTATTGCAGGAAGGCCAGATCCTCCGGTTCGGGGGCCGAGCCCGGGAAGGGCTCGAATCCCAGGCCTTGCCCGGCGTTGTCGCAGTCGATGATCCGAATGTCGCCGCCGAGCTGCTCGCTCTCGATCGGCACCGTGGCCAGGGGCGCGATGACCGCCGCCGCGCCGCTGTCGTGCAGAATGGCCCGCAGCGTGGCGATCTGCCGCTCCGACATCGGAAGATGAACCGGCACTGCGATTCTGCGCGTGGTCAGACAGGCGAAGAAGGCGCACACGAAATCCGCACCGGGCGGGCACAATAGCGCGACCCGGTCGCCGACGGTGGTCTCCTCGATGATTCGTTCGGCCAGCCCGGCCACCCGGTCCCACACGCGCTGATAATCGAAAACGTCCTTGTTCTCTTTCTGGTTCGCGAAGGTGTAGGCCGGTCGGTGCGGGGTTTCGAGCACTCGCGCCGACAGAATGTCGACCAGGGTGCGGGCGTTGGGGTCCCGTCGGCCCTGCGAGTTCCTTCGCAATCTCTGCATATACGCCCGGCTCCAATCGGATCAAGACGAAAGAGCAGCGGAAAGAACAGTCCAGGCCCCATCTTGGCGGCTGAATGCGGACTCGGCAACATTCCCGCATCTCATCGCGTGTCGGCGGTGCGGGCCACCGTGGCCCAGGGCATCATCGGTGCCGGTCGATCTGCACACCCCGCCGCCCGCGATGGGAGTCCGGATGTCGAGCACTGCCACCGATGTTCTCGAACGCGAAGACCGCAGCGTCCCCGAAACTACGAGCAGACCACGGTGGAAACCCTTGACGCGGATCGCATTCCGCTTCAGTGTGGCCTACCTCGGCCTGCTGTGCATGCTGTTCGCCCAGATCGTGTTGGTCTTCGCCGGGCCGCTGTTCCCCCGGCTGGCGGCCCACGCGGTCGGCGGGCAGATGGACGGGCTCGACGATTTCGTGCGGACGGTCAGCACCCACGTCTTCGGGACCGAGGTCGCGCCGCTGCGCAAGTCTTACAGCGGCGATCAGGCGCCGCTGTGGGTGCTGATCTTCTGTGTGTTCACCGCGGCGGTGGTCATTACGGTGGTGTGGTCGATCCTGGATCGCCGACGTGGCTCCTACGTCCGGCTGCACGCCTGGTTCCTGACCTTCATTCGGCTCTGCCTGGGCGGGCAGATGCTGCTCTACGGCACCGCCAAGCTGATTCCGCTGCAGATGCCGCGGCCCACGCTGATCACCCTGCTCCAGCCCTACGGCGATTTCAGCCCGACGGCGGTGCTGTGGAATCAGGTCGGGTCCGCGCCGGTGTACGAAATGCTGTTGGGCACAGCGGAAGTGCTCGGCGGACTGCTGCTGTTCGTTCCGCGCACCGCGACGGTGGGCGCGATGCTGAGCCTGATCAGCCTGCTGCAGGTGTTCGTGCTGAACATGACCTTCGACGTGCCGGTCAAGCTGCTGTCGTTCCATCTCGTGCTCATGTGCCTGTTCGTGCTGGCGCCGCAGGCCCGGCGGCTCGCGAATCTGCTTGTGCTGGAGCGGCCTTCCGCACCGGTGACACAGCCGCCGCTGTTCCGGGGTGGCCGCGCCAACGGGCTCATCGGCCTCGCCTGCGCGGCGCTGGGCATCTGGGTGTTGGTGGGGGCCGTGCAGATGGCGCTGGAGGGTTATCGGGTCCAGGGCGACGGCGTCGCGGAGCCGCCGCTGTACGGGATCTGGGAGGTCACCGACTTCACCCTGGACGGGAAGGCGCTGCCGCCGCTCACCACCGATGAGAACCGTTGGCGACGCCTGGTTTTCGATACCCGCAAGGCAGCGGTGCAGAAGATGGACGACTCGATGGTGCCCGCCGTCGCGTCGGTGGACATCGAAGCGGGCACCGTCACCCTGTCCAGTCCGCCGCAGACCGAGACCGCCCCGCCGAGTGGGCTGCCGTCGTTCAGCTACACCCTCGCCTACCAGCGGGCCGCGACGGACCGACTGACCCTGCACGGCGACCTGGACGGCCGCCCGGTGGAAGTGGCGCTGCGCCAGGTGAATCCCGACTCGTTCCCGCTGCGCGGGCGGGCCTTCCATTGGGTCCAGGAGTATCCGAATACCGGCAAGCTGATTCGCTGAGGCGGGTCGAGCTCAGCGCAGGGTGGCCTTGTGCCGGTGCTCGTCATAGGGCACGAGGTCATCCACCCGGCCGTTGCGGAGCAGGTCGACGAAGTCGGGGTTCGCCAGGACCGCGCGCCCGACCGCGGCGATATCGAACTCGCCGCGCTCGAATCGGCGCAGCAGCGGCCCCAGCGTGTCGGCCGCCTCGGCCTCGTCGCCGCGCTTGGCCAGCCCGATCGAGCCGACAATGATCGCGGGCCGACCGGTCACCGTCTTGGTCCAGCCCGCCAGGCTCAATTGCCCACGGGGCCCGCCGGTCTCGGGGAATCCGGGTTCGTCGAAGCGGCGGGTGGACGGGTGGAACGCGGCCACCCCCGCCTCCGCCAGCGGGCGCAGCAGCGCCTCGAGTTCGGCGGGCGTCTCGGCGAGGCGATCATCGTAGCGATCGAGTCGCCACTGGGAGAATCGGTAGGTGATCGGCACGGTGGGCCCGAGTTCGGCCCGGACCGCCGCCACCAGTTCCGCGCCGAAGCCCGACGTGGCGGGCAACAGCCCGTGCGCCGCATGGATTTCCACCCCGTCGAAGCCCGCGACGCGCGCCTGCCGCGCGGCCTCCACGTACCCGGCGACCGTGCGCTCGCTCTCCACCGGACGCGACCCGCCCGTCTCCTCCCGCATCAACTGCGCGAAGATCGGCACCCGCTCGGCGTGCACGGCGTCGACGATCCGTTTCCAGGCCGCCACGGCCCCCGGGTCCCGAATGCCCGCGACCCCCGACCCCGCCGGGCCGTCGCCGATGGAAATGCCCTCGCTGATGATGAGTCCGGCCCCGCCCGCGGCCCGCCGCCGATAGAAGGCACCCAGTTCCGGGGCGGGGATCCCGCGTCGCGCGGCGTACCGCGACAGCGGGGCCATGGCGAAGCGATTGCGTACCGCCACCGTGCCGATGGCCGACGGCGTGAACAGGGCCGAGAGATCGAGATCCGCATCGAGCGCGTTCCGCATGCCGCCCCACTCCCGTTTCCGATGTGGTTCCAGCCGTCCAGTACTACGCCGTTCGTAGTCTAAGCACACCGGTGGCCGGGACGGGTTCACGCCTCGCGCAGGGTGGTGTTTATGCCTCGCGCACGGTGGTATGGCCGAATGTGACCTTGGCTGAGAATGTGGCGCGGAAGTTGATCGGAGCCCATCTCGTCGCCGGTGAGATGACACCCGGGCACGAGATCGCCCTTCGAATCGACCAGACCCTGACCCAGGACGCGACCGGGACGCTGGTGATGCAAGAGCTCGAGGCGCTCGGGCTGGATCACGCGCGGACCGAGGTGAGCGTCCAGTACGTCGATCACAATCTGCTGCAGACCGACGAGAAGAACGCCGAGGACCACGAGTATCTGCGGACCGCGGCCCAGCGATTCGGGCTGTGGTTCTCCAAACCCGGCAATGGCGTCTCGCATCCGACGCACATGCAGCGCTTCGGGGTGCCGGGCAAGACGCTGGCCGGGTCGGATTCGCATACGCCCGCGGCCGGATCGCTGGGCATGCTGGCCATCGGGGTGGGCGGGTTGGAAGTGGCCCTGGCGATCGCGGGGCAGCCGCTGCGTTTGGTCATGCCCGAGATCTGGGGTATCCGCCTGGAAGGTGAACTGCCGCAGTGGTGTTCGGCCAAAGACGTGATCCTCGAAATGCTGCGGCGCTACGACGTGAGCGGCGGCGTGCACCGGATCATCGAGTATCACGGGCCCGGATTGGCGGGCCTGTCGGCCATGGATCGGCATGTGATCGCCAATATGGGAGCCGAATTGGGGGCGACCACCACGGTGTTCCCCAGCGACGCGGCCGTGCGCGAGTTTCTGCGGGCGGAAGGACGCGAATCCGATTGGGTGGAACTGACCGCCGACCCGGATGCCAGCTACGACATCGAGGACACCATCGATCTGTCGACCCTCGAGCCGCTCATCGCCAAGCCGTCCTCGCCCGGCGACGTGGTGCCGGTCCGGGAGGTCGCGGGCACCGATATCGCCCAGGTGGTGATCGGGTCCAGCGCCAATCCGGGACTGCGCGACTTCGCCATGGCGGCGGCCATGGTGTCGGGGCGGCAGACGGTGCCGCAGGTCAGCTTCGATATCAATCCGACCTCGCGGGAGATTCTGACCGATCTGACGCTCATGGGTGCCACCGCCGAGCTGGTGGCCGCCGGGGCGCGCATCCATCAGGCCGGATGTATGGGGTGCATCGGCATGGGTCAGGCACCGGCGACCAGACGCAACTCGCTGCGCACCATGCCGCGCAACTTCCCCGGGCGCTCGGGGACCAAGGAGGACGCGGTCTGGCTGTGTTCACCGGAGACCGCGGCCGCCTCCGCGCTGACCGGGGTGATCACCGACCCGCGCGAGTGGGCACGCGACGTACACCTGGACTATCCGAAACTGGCGCTACCGCAGCAGCATTCGGTCAATACCGCGATGTTCGCCGCTCCCCTGCCGCCCGAGGAAGCGATGCGGGTGCGGCCGGTGAAGGGACCGAACATCTCCAGCCTGCCGACCTCCACACCGCTGCCCGATCGAATCCAGGCCCCGGTCCTGCTGAAGGTCGGTGACAATGTCTCCACCGACGACATCTCCCCCGCCGGAGCCCGCGCCCTGCCCTTCCGCTCCAATATTCCGGAGCTGGCGAAGTTCAGCTTCGCGCGGATCGACGAGTCGTATTGGCAACGGGCACAGCGGGTCACGGACTCCGGGCATGTGATCGTCGGCGGCGAGAACTACGGCCAGGGCTCCTCCCGCGAGCACGCCGCCATCGCACCGGCCTACCTCGGTCTGCGCATCGTGGTGGCCAAATCCTTCGCCCGCATCCACTGGCAGAACCTGGCCAATTTCGGTGTGCTGGCCCTCGAATTCGAGGATCCGGCCGACTACGACGCCATCGACCAGGAGGATGTGCTCTCGGTCGAGGACCTGCGCGAGACACTCCCGCGCAAGACAGCCTTGCCGGTGCGCAATCTGACGAAGGACTCCACTTTCACTGTCCGCCACCGCCTTTCACCACGCCAGGTCCAAGACGTTCTGGCCGGTGGTCTGATTCCTCGCCTGGCCGAACGTCATCCGTGAGAATTTTCGTCACCGGTCGCAGCGTGAGGCACAGCGGTATCGCCGCGACCAGGACGATGGCCTCGATGCGGTATAGCACGTGCACGGCATCGAGCAGGTGGCGGCCGTGCGCGGAGACGACGGCGGCGAGGATGGCGATGCCCAGCGCCCCGCCGAGCTGGCGGACGGTGAAGTTCATGCCCAGTCCGGCGGCGTAGCGGTCCTCCGGAATGGCCGCGGAGGCCGCGATTCCCAAGGCGGCGAAGGCGAATCCGATACCGAGCCCGATGACGGCGGCCGCCGGTGCCCAGACCGTCCACAGGCGATCGGTCGCGGTGAGGGCGTTGGTGCCCAGCACGGCCGCACCGGCCCCGAAGAGGGTCGCGCCCAGGGCCGAGAGGCGGCCCGCGTTCTCGACGGTGCCGACCTTGCCGACCAGCACCGAGCTGACCATGGCGGCCACGGCGGCGATGGTGAGCACCAGGGATGCCTTGATCACCGAGTAGTGCCACACCGTGGACAGGAAGATCGGGCCCATGAGCATGTGCGCGAACAACGCCAACCCGATGACCGCCGACGCGGCGCTGGTGCGGGCGAACAGGCCGACGCGCCACAGCCCGAGATCCACGGCGGGGCTGCGGTGTTCGCGCGCCCGCACCATGCCCAGCCCCAGCAGCACCGCACCGCCGATCAGGAGCGCGAGGGTCAGCGGCGAGGTCCAACCCCAATCCTGGCCGCGGGTGATGGCGGCCACCAGCGATCCGATGGCGGTCGCGAACACGATGGTGCCCAAGACATCCGGCAGCGGTGCCCTGGTCTCGGGCCGATCCATCGGGATGAGCCGGACGACCGCCGCCAGCAGGATCAGTCCGATCGGAATATTGATGGCGAAGATGGCCCGCCAGCCGAACTGATCGACCAGAAGACCGCCGAGTACCGGACCCAGGACCGCCCCGAGCCCGTTGGTGGCCGTCCAGGTGCCGATGGCCCCGGCGCGCTTGTCCGGTTCGACCGCGCCGAGCAACAGCCCGATGGACGCGGGCACGACCACCGCCGCCGAAACCCCTTGCAGCAGCCGGGCCGCGATGAGCAGTGCGGCGGTCGGCGCGGCCGCGCAGGCCAGCGAGGTGAGGACGAACGCGCCCAGGCCGACGAGGAACAGCCGTCCCCGGCCGATCACGTCCGCCAGCCGCCCGGCCGGGGCCAGGCAGGCGGCGAAGGTGACGCCGTACCCGCTCACCACCCAGGTGAGCACCGATTCCCGAGTGCCAGCGAAGGATCCGGCAATGCTCGGGAAGGCGATGTTCACCACCGACACATCGAGAAACGTGAGGAACGACGCCGCGCACACGACCGGTAGGACGGCCCCCGATCCGACGGTCGGCGACGGATGTCGGCCGCGTTCAGGCGGCGGCCGATGTCTCATCCTGGGAAGTGCCGATCGGCGACGAATTGTCGCCCGATCGGCGGGGAACGGTCTCGCCTACTTGGTGGCCTGCTTGTTCATGGCGTCCAGAAACTGGAGCGCGCCGATGCCGCCGAGCGGGCCCGCGATGAAGATATTGCCGATGACCGCGCCGATCGCGCCGAGCGCCGCGCCGGTCACCAGGCAGCCGCCGAGGAAGCCGGGGATGGTCAGGGTTCCGATGGTCACCGTGCCGAGGGCGGCGGCCAGGGCGACTCCGCCCGCGACACAGCCGATCGTCGCGCCGACGACGGTGCCGATCAAAGTACCCAGGGTGACGCCGAGTCCGGCCATGGTCGAGAAGTTCATGACCGCGGTATTGAAGTCCGGGGACTGCCAGTCGATGGCGGTGTCGTGCAGGGCCGCATCGGTCAGGGTGGCCGGGACGGCGGGCGCGGGCGCCGAGACCGGGACGGCCTGTGCCGGATCGGTGCCGGGGGTCAGGGTGGCGGTGTCGCCGTGGATCTCGGCGGCGATCGGCCACGACTTGCCGTCACGCTGATAGGTGAGCGGAATGCCGTCCAGCACTTCACCATTCGCGTCACGGACCGCGAAGCGTCCGTCGGTGGCGGTGAGGGTCCCGCCGTCGGTGGTCACTTCCACCGAGTGGCCGACGATCTTCGCGGTGAAGTGCAGGCCGGACGGTCGCGGCACCGAATCCGACTGCGCGGGAGTGGCATTCGCGGTGGCAGCGGTGAGGGACAGGGCGGCCGCGGAGAAGGCGGCGAGGGTGACGGTGTGCAGGGTGCGCAAAGGACAGACCTCTCATCGGGATGGTGCGGTGGACGTCGCGCGCGCGACGTTCGGTGATCAGGCGACGGACACGGAGTCCGGTGCCGGTAGGAATCCGGTGCGTTGGAAGAACCGGAGACAGGCGTCGACGACGCGGTCGTCGACGAGTGGTGCGGGGATATCGATGCCGCGCAGGGCATTATCGGCGTTCGCGCGGTCGAAGCGGATCGACCGCCGGGGAGCGGGTGGCCTGGCGTCCAGCAGGGCACGGGCTTGTTCGCCCTCCGCGCCCAGCCGCGAGAGCCGCTCGACCCAGACGTGCTCAGGTATTGGAGCGAGCCGATACCCCTGAGCGCGTAGCCTGGCGAGAATTGTTGCAAGAGACGTCATTTCACCGGCCGTGTGGTGATACACCCCGGTATATCCGTGGTGCACCAGGTGCGCGATGGCACCGACCACGTGATCCACCGGAACCAGGTTCACCAGGTCTGGGCGATCCGGGGTGACGCCCAGCAGCACCATGGCGCGCACCAATGTCCAGAACGCGTCGCGGCTATTGCCGACGCCCGTGACGGAATGACCGCAGACCAATCCTGGACGGTGCACGGTGACGGGCAGACCACGCTCCCCCGCGGCCAGCACCAGCCCCTCGGCCACCCACTTGCCCTGGATGTAGCCATTGGCAAGGACTTTCGCGGCCGGGGCGCGGCGACGCTCGAGGACGAGCGCCGGATTGTGGTCCGAGGCGACGGCCGTATCGCAGGTGGAGATGTAGTGCACCGGGGTGACGCCGAGCGAGGCCAGGCGCAGGAGCTCACGGGTCCCCTCGACAATGCCCGGCCGCAGACGCGCGTACGGCGTCAGGTGGTTGACCGGCGCGCCATTGTGGACGATCACATCGACCGATTCGGCGAGAGCGCGGAAGTCATTGGCTGTCAGGCCGAGGCCGGGCTGTGCGAGGTCACCGGCAATGACCGTCACTCGATCCCAATCGATCCGGATTCCGTTCTTCCACAGCGTCTCTCGCAGCCGCGCCGATCCTGCGGTCCCGCGAATCAGGCAGGTCACCCGGGTGTCCGGCCGCGCCAGCAGTTCGGCCAGGAGAAAGCCGCCGAGGAATCCGGTGGCACCGGTGAGCAGGACATGCTGTGGCACACCGGATGCTTCGGGCGTGGGCGACTCGATTCGGAAGTCGGCCGCCAAGCGCGCATCCGCTTCGAGGTCCGGAATCCGCTGTACCCGAGTCCGATTCGCATCCAGCTCCGTGGCCAGCTCGGCCACCGTGGCGGTTTCGAAGATCGTGCGGACATCGGCGGCGAGGTCGAGCGTCTCCCGGATTCGCGCGGCGACGCGGACCGCCATGGCGGAATCGCCGCCGAGAGCGAAGAAGTCGTCGTCGATTCCGATCTCCAGGATGCCCAGCACCTCGGCGAACAGGGCGCACAACCCGCGTTCGACATCGTCGCGGGGCGGGCGGACCACCGCGCCGGTCGCGGCCGGGCGGGGCAGGGCGGCGCGATCCAGCTTGCCGGTCACGGTCGTCGGCATGCGGGGCACGGTGACGAACAGGGAGGGCACCAGGTACCTGGGAATGCGGTCCAGGAGGTGGCGGCGCAGATCGGCCGGGCGCGGCGGCGGGTCGGTGGTGACCACGTATCCGACCAACCGGTCATCGATGACCGCGCACGCCGCGGACGTGACCCTCGGGTGCGTGGCGAGGGCGGCCTCGATTCCGGCGGGCTCGATGCGCACGCCCGCGAGATTCACCTGATCGTCGGTGCGCCCGAGGTATTCGAGCGTGCCGTCGAGCAGGCGGCGCACCCGGTCACCGGTGCGATACAGCCGCCCACCGGGCACACCGTCGGGGTCGGCGAGGAAGCGGGTGGCCGTCAGGCCCGGCCTGCGGTGGTATCCGAGGGCGAGCGAATCCCCGGCCAGGTACAGCTCGCCGGGTACCCCGGGCGGCACCGGACGCAACCGCTCGTCGAGCACCTCGGAGCGGACGCCCGAGACGGCCGAGCCGATGACCGGAATCTCGGTGTCCGCCAGGCGCGCCCAGGTCGCATCGACCGTCGCCTCGCTGGGGCCGTACAGGTTGTAGACGTCGATATCGGGCGCTTCCCGCAGCGCGCTCCAGAGTGCCTGTCCCACCGCCTCTCCGCCGAGGGCGAGCACTCCGGGCCGGTACGCCCCCGGGGCGAGCAGTCCGGCCGCGACGAGCTGCTCCGCCTGGGTGGGCGTGGTGTCGAGGAAGTCGATCCGATGCCGATCGACGTACGCCAGCAGTTCCTCCGGCGCGGATCGCACCTCCTCCGAGACGATATGCAGCTCATGGCCGTTCAGCAGCCAGAACAGGCCCTCCCACGAGGTGTCGAAGCAGAACGAGGCGGTGAGCGCGGCCCGCTTCGGGTGCCGCTCGTCCGGAATGAACAGCCGCCGGTGATGGCGGGCGAGGTTCACCAGGCTGCGATGAGTGATCGACGCGCCCTTGGGCGTGCCGGTCGAGCCGGACGTGTAGGTCAGGCACACAGGGTAATCGGGATGGATCCTCGGGGTCGGCGAGGCTGGGCACGGGCCGATTGCCGCACTGTCCACGGCCGACAGCAGCACCTCCGCGCCGCTGTCGGTGCGGAGGAATTCCACGTGTCCGGCGGGGTGATTCGGGTCCGCCGCGACATACGCCGCACCGGCCGCCGCGGTGGCGAACAGCGCGATCGCCGCGTCGATGGCGCGTGGAAGTACCAGCAGCACAACCGATCCCGGGCCGACGCCGCGTGCGCGCAACCGCGTCGTGAGAGCCTCCACCCGCTCACCCAATTGGGCGAAAGTGATCGCGTCCGCGCGGTCCACCACGGCTATCCGCTCGGGTGTCCGGCGCACTCGTGCCCGGAACATCGCCACGACGGTATCGTCATCCGCCGAATTCGGATCGAGTGATGGTGTCCGCGTAGCGATTTCGTGCTCGCGCCAAGTGCGCAGCAGCGCAGCGTCCTCGGCGTCCACGAGTGGGAGGTGGCCCAGTGGGCGATCGGGGTCGGCCAGCAGACGGGCGAGAAACACACCGAGACGGCGGGCGTGGGCTTCGAGTTCGCCGAAACTGTAGAGATTCGGGTTGCCGTCGATGACGAGTCGGATACCGGTGTCACCGTAGTCGTAGAGGCGGAAGGCGATGTCCTCCTCGACCCCGGCGGCGACATTGCGGACTATCCCAGGTGATTCGGCGAAGCGGAGACCGAAGTCGAAGGGCATGACATTCACCGACGGTCCCGAGATTCGACGGTCGCCACCGGTGTTCACGAGCCTGCGCAGCAGGTCACCGTACCGGTAGCGGTGGTGGGGGCGGCTGGTGCGCAGGTGCGTCGAGACCTGGGCGGTGATGTCAGCGAAGGTGCTGTCCGGGGTGAACGTGGTCCAGCAGTGAATGGCATTGACCGTCATGGTCGGTACCCGCAGGGCCGGGGTGCCGATGCGCATCATGACCGGTAGGGCCAGACTCACCTGGGACGCGCCCGTGACGCGATGCAGATAGGCGGCAACCCCCGCGATGATCGCCTCGGCGGAGGTCGCGGCCCGCTGGGCACGCAGGGCGGCGACAAGTTCCGACGGAAGCTCGTGCTGCACCCGCGTCATTCGCGGAGACAGGGGTGCGGTGCGTCCGGCGGGACCGACCGGTGCGGGCCGATCGCGTTCGTAATCCAGCCAGAATTCCGCGGCGCGCGCGTAGTTTTCGGATTCGAGATCCGCGCGATCGTGCTCGACGACGGCCGCGAGGGAGCCGAAGTTCACCGGCGGGGGCGCCGCGCCGACGGCCAGGGCCGAGTACACCTGCGCCACCCGGCGCGCGAACAGCACCAGGCCGTATCCGTCGAGCAGGATGTGATGCACCCGGTGATACCAGAGCGTGGTGTCGTCATCGATCAGGAACACCGCGTGCGCGAACAGTCGATCGTTGTACACGCACAGATCGGTGGCGACATCGGCCGCCATCCATTCCCGCGCGGCCGCAAGGGAATTCGGATGGTCGCGCAGGTCCACCACCTGGACCTCGCAATCCACGGCCTCGGGTTCTTGCCGTGGCCCGTCCTCGGTGTCGTGGAAGCGCAGGTTCAGCGCCTCGGTCTCGGCGACGGTGGCGCGAATGGCCGCCGTCAGCAGCTCCACCCGGATCGTCCCGCTGATCTCGACGTACTCGGCGATATTCAGCATCGCGGTGGACGCGAGCTGCCGTTGCTGCTGCCAGATCTCGTATTGCGCAGCGGTGAGCCGCAATTCAGCTCTCCCGCGTGTTCAGCAGCCGCCACCAGGCCGTCGCGGTGGGCTCGTCGAGCAGATCGACGAAGCCGATTTCGCGACCGGCGGCGCGCCAGCGTTCCACCAGGGACAGCACGCGCACCGAGTCCAGGCCCGCGGCGAACAGATCGGCCGCCGGATCCAGCTCCGCCGGGTCGAGGAAGAGTTCGGCCGCGATGTCCGCGCGCACGGCGTCGAGGGTGAAGGGTTGGGACACAGTGGTTTTGCTCTCTCAGTTGATGCGCCGACCGGCGGCGGGCCAGAATCGGTCGCGCAGTTCGCGGCGCAGGATCTTGCCGCTGGGATTGCGCGGGACGCGGTCGACGAATTCGAAGCGGGACGGAATCTTGAAGGCGGCCAGCTCGTCCCGGCAGAACAGGAACAGGTCGCGGGCCGTTGCGGTGGCCTGCGGGCGTAGTGCGACGCAGGCGTGCACGCGTTCGCCGAACCGCTCGTCCGGGGTGCCGATGACGGCCACGTCCGCGACGGCCGGATGCTTGGCAATGGTGTTCTCGATCTCGGCGGGATAGATGTTCTCGCCCGCGACAATGATCATGTCCTTGATGCGGTCGCACAGGTAGAGATGGCCGTCGGCATCGAGGTAGCCCGCGTCGCCGGTGTGAATCCAGCCGTCCACCAGGGTTTCCGCGGTCGCCTCGGGTCGATTCCAGTATTCGAGCATGTGGCCGGGCGTGCGCAGGCAGATCTCCCCCACCTCGCCGGGAGCCAGGGCCGCGCCGTCGGAGCCGATGATCTTCGCGCCGAAGCCCGGGTAGGGGCGTCCGGCCGCGCGCAGCAGCGGGCTGCCGGGCACGTGCGCGGCGGGCGGCAGGCAGATGGCGGTATTGCCGGTCTCGGTGAGCCCGTAGATCTGGGCGAATTCGCAGCCCAGGCGCTCGATCGCGGTCCGCAGCAACGATTCCGAGATGGGTGAGCCGCCGTAGACGATCTTGCGGACGCTGGCCAGTGCCGACGGTGTTGCGGCGGGGTCGTCGAGCATGAGCCGCAGCATGGACGGCACCACGCACACGGTGGTGATGCCGAGTTCGGCGATGAGCGCGACCGCGGTTGCGGCGTCGAAACGGGGCATGGCGATCATGGTGGCTCCGGAGGCGAGACCCTGGGTGGCCCACCAGAGTCCGCCGACGTGGAAGCCGGGGATGCCGATCAGGCCGAGATCGCCCGCGCGCCAGTCGATCCAGTCCTCGCCCGCCTCGGCGAGGGCCGCGCGGACGGCGAAGAAGCTGCGATGGGCCAGTACCACGCCCTTGGGCAGTCCGGTGGTGCCGGAGGTGTACAGCTGTACCACGGCGTCATCGGCAGTCGGCTCGAATTCCGGTGCGTCGTCCGGGTGGTCGCCGTACCAGCGCGGGAACTCCTCGGCGAGCACCACGGGGATCTCGAGCGGACCCAGCGCGGCTCGCAGCGACTCGTCCACCACCAGCAGCGCGGTTCCGGAATCCGCCAGGATGTAGCCGATCTCGGTGGCGGTGAGCCGGAAGTTGATGGGCACCAGCACGGTTCCGCTCTTGGCGCACCCGAGCAGCGTCGCGTAGTAGTCGACCGACTCCAGACCCAAATAGCTCACACGCGCACCGGGTTCCAGCCCGGCGGCACGCAGGGCGGCGGCAATGCGATTGCTCGCCTCGTCCAGTTCCGCGTAGGTCAGCGCGCGGTCGCCGCAGCGCACCGCGATGACGCCCGAATCCGCGTGCGTCCGAGCCAGATCGGCGAGAGTCACGCGGCCACCCCGGTGTCCAGCACTACGACCCGAATCTCGCCGTCGCAGGCACCGCCGCGTTCGTCCCAGAACCGGTAGGAGGTCTCGAGCGCGATCCGCTCGGGCCGATCCGGGCCGGGCCGGTAGCGGGCGGCGCGGTCGATGACGAATTCCCCGGAGAAGCTCGCCGAACCTATGGCGCGGCGGAAGACATTGTGGGAGTTGGCGATCAGCACGTCGGGCAGATAGCGGCGCAGGAATTCGTCCATGGTCCAGTCCGCCAGCACCGGCCCGGTCGCGTGTCGGACCATGGTCGCCATGGTCTGGTAGAGCAGCTGGTTGTAGCAGATGCCGACCTCGACAGCGTTGAGATGCCCGGTGTCGTCGATGTAGCAGGGCTCGGGAATCGAGAAGGTCCCGGTGCCGATCACCCGGTCGCCGTCCACGGTGACCGCCAGCGACTTCAGGTACCGGCAGTGCGGCTTGTAGCAGCGCAGCACCTCGTCCAGCTCGGCCGGTGAGTTCTCGAACAGTGTTGGCGCGGTGGTCATGTCAGGCCGCCGCCCGATCGTGCACGGTGACCCGCCAGGAGACCGCGGGCTCGGGGGTGTCGGTGTGCACGGCGCGATGCACCAGGGCGCGGTTGTCCCACACCAGTACATCGCCCGCCTCGAAGGTTTGCAGGTGGACCGGCACCTCGCTCGGCTCGTCGTCGAGTTGTCCGGTGGCGGCGAGCAGTTCGCGCAGCAGGTCCGGCCGCGACCGGCCGTCGGCGTCGTGCATCGACTCGGTGAAGCCCTCGCTGATGTACAGCACGCGCTCGCCCGTGTGCGGGTGCTCGTACACCGTGGGCGCGGTGACCGGCGGCGTCTTGGCATCGACCTCGGCGACCAGTTCGCCCAGCGGACGGAACACATCGCCGGGCCGGATCTTGAAGTAGCGGCGCACGGTGTGGGTGGCGGTGCTGCCCTCGACCTGCCGCTTCAACTCGGGCGACAGCGCCTCGTAGGCACGGGCCAGATCGATGAACAGCGTGCCGCGATTGCGGGCGGGCACCACGCGCGGGCTGGTGAGGGTGAGGTCGAAGGGGCGCGGCATGAACTGGTAGTCCGAATGCCAGAACCGCCCGGTCTTGGGGACGCCGATGCGTCGACCGTTCTCCTCCACATTGGCCGAGACGAACACCTCGCGATGTTCGGGGTGGTGGTAGGCGGGCTCGTAGTACGCCTCGGGCGTGCCGAAGCGCCGACCGAGCGCGAGGAATCCGGGAACGTCCAGGTCCAGGCCGCGCAGCACGGCGATCTTGTCGCGGTACACGGTCTTCTTCAGCAGTGCCACGTCCTCGGCGCTGTCCGCGTCGAAATTCTCGACCACGACGCCCATTCCGGGCTGCGCTGCCATTCTCACGGGGTTCCTCCGATCTCGGGTGCGGCCACAGGAACAGGTCGGGGCGTCGGGCGCGACGGTTCCCCAGGACTGCCGGTCTGTGACTTGTTCGACATCCGGGAACCGGACCGCCTCCGCGTCCGACGGCTTGTCATGTGTCCTCCGCAGTGCGCGCAACGCGCTTCCGTTTCCGACCCCGCCGACGTCACGCGGCCCCGGCCGTCCTGCTGATCGCGGCCCTGTTCGCGACCGCGTGCGGGACGACCACGACCGATCCGGCTCCCGCCGCGCTCTCGCAGGAACCGCTGACAGCCGCACCGACCAGCTACCCGCTGACCATCGACAACTGCGGTAAGCAACTGACCTTCGACAAGCCGCCCAGCCGGGTGCTGATCACCAACGGTGCCTCGGTCGCGGAAGTGGAGAGCTTCATCGCCCTGGGCCTGCAGGATCGGATCGTCGCCAACAGCCAGTCCTACGGGCTGTCCGACGAAGCGGGGATGGCCGAGAAGGTGGCGGCGGTGCCGACCGGCGGGCTCACCCTCAACGAGAACATGGCGGTGCCGCGCGAACAGATCCTGGTGCAGAAGCCTGATCTGGTGGTCTCCACCTGGTACGGAGAATTCGACGACAAGATCGGGTCGATCGGCCGGGATGCCCTGGCGGCCAGCGGAATTCCGGGCTTCGTCGATCCGGCCAACTGCACGCTGGGCAATCCCGCCGCCACCGCCGACGAGAAGGCGCGCGCACAGCGGCAGACCGTGGACGCCTCCTTCGATCTGCTGCTCACCCTCGGGCGCATCTTCGATGTGCAGCAGCGGGCCGTGGATTACGTGAAACAGCAACGGGATCGGATCGCGGCGATCCAGCGGCGGGTCGACGGGAAGCCGCGGCCGAATGTGCTGCTGGTGTATCCGGGTATGACGGGCATGAACTCGAACGGGTTGCCCGCCGTGTTCGGCGGCGGCATCTACGACGATGTCATCAACCGGGCCGGAGGCCGGAACTCATTCGGCGGCAAGAGTTTCGAGCAACTCGCCGATGTCAATGCCGAGGCGCTGGCCTCGACGCCGGTGGATCTGGTGGTGATCGGGCGATACCGGGCCGACGAGGACGCGGCCAAGGAGGCCGACGCGCTGTTCGCCAAGTTCCCGCAGTGGGCGGCGTCGAAGAACAAGAAGTTCATCACGCTCTCCGACAGCCCGTACGTGGGACCGCTCAATGCGATCGCCATCGAGAAGATCGCCGATGCCCTCCATCCCGGCAACTGAGCGCCGCGCCGGACCGCATCCGGTGTCCGGCAAGGCGTTCGGGCCGCTGCTCGGCGCATTGGTCGCCGGGCTGGCGGTCGCCATCGTGGTGGCCATCGGTGTGGGTACGGTGAGCGTCGCGCCCGCCGAGGTCGTGCGGGTGCTGTCCGCGCATCTCGGCGGCGCTGGCACGCCCGATCCGCTGATCGATCAGATCGTGTGGCAGTTCCGGACGCCGCGCGTCCTGCTGGCGGCGCTGGCCGGGGCGGGGCTCGGGCTGGCCGGAATGTGCCTGCAGAACCTGGTGCGCAATCCGCTGGCCGACCCGTACCTGTTCGGGGTGACCTCCGGGGCGTCACTGGGCGCGGTGGTCGCCATGACCACGGGAGCCTTGGCGGCCACCGGATTCGGGGTCACCGGCAGTGCCTTCGCCGGTGCGCTGCTGAGTCTCGCGCTGGTGTTCGGGCTGGCCCAGCGCAGCGGACGGCTGATCGGCTCGGATCTGCTGCTGGCGGCCGTCGCGGTGTCGTACCTGGGGACCGCGGCCACCAGCTATCTGCAATTGCGCGCCAAACCGGCCGAGCTGCGCGGGGTGATGTTCTGGCTGTTGGGGTCGCTGACCGGGGCGAGCTGGTCGAGCCTGATCGCACCGGCGGTGGCGGTCGCGGCCGGGATGGTGGTGCTGCCGGGGTTGGCACGGTCCATGAACGCGCTGGCGCTGGGGGACGATACCGCCGCCGGGCTGGGCGTGAATCCGAATCTCTTGCGGCTGTGGCTGTTACTGATCTCGTCGCTGCTCACCGCGACCGTGGTGGCCGCGGCGGGCGGGATCGGGTTCGTGGGGCTCATCGTGCCGAACGCGGCGCGGCTGCTGGTCGGTCCGGATCACCGTCGCGCGCTGCCGGTTTCGTTGCTGGTCGGGGCGATCTTTCTGGTGCTGGTGGATCTGGCGGCACGGGTTGTGGACCGCCCCAATGAGATTCCGATCGGCATCATCACCGCGGCCTTGGGCGCGCCCGCGTTCCTGATTCTGTTGCGGCGCAGGAAGGCCGGTGTGGCATGAGGATCACCGTGAGCTCACTCCAGGTCACCATCGACACGGTGCCGATTCTCGACGGCGTCGACCTGGACATCACGCCCGGATCGTTCACCGGACTGGCCGGGCCCAATGGGTCGGGGAAATCCACGCTGCTGCGCTGCCTGTACCGGGCGCTGCGGCCGAGTTCCGGTGTGGTGCGGATGGGTTCGGATGACGTCTGGCGGACCGGCGCGCGGCAGGCGGGTCGCCGCACCGCGGTGGTGGGGCAGGATCACGGCCTCGACCACGGTTACTCGGTGCTGGAAATGGTTGCCATGGGGCGCATTCCGCATCAGGGTGCGCTCGCGCGCGACAGCGCCACCGACAGCGAAATCGTGCATGCCGCCCTGGAACGCGTCGGGTTGAGCTGGGCAGCGGGGCGGGTTTTCGCCTCGCTGTCGGGCGGGGAACGCCAGCGGGCACTATTGGCTCGCGCGCTCGCCCAGCAGACCCCCGTACTGCTGCTCGACGAGCTCACCAATCATCTGGATCTCGGTGCGCAGCTCGAACTTCTGGAACTGGTCCGGGAACTCGGCCTCACCACGGTGGCCGCCCTGCACGATCTGGACCACGCCCTCGCCTACTGCGACCACCTGGTGCTGCTCGCCAAGGGCACCGTGGTGGCCTCCGGGACGCCCGCCGAGACACTCACCCCGGAGCGGGTGCGGGCGATCTTCGGCGTGCGCAGCGCCATCGTCTCCCATCCGCTCACCGGCAGGCCGCACCTGGTCACCGCACCACCCGAACGAGAACCGACAGAGCCCGAACCAACACCGACAGAGCCCGAACGCGCACCGGCAGAAAGGGATCCACTCGGATGACAGGCACCACCATCGCCGAGAACACCGAAAGGACCAACGCGGCCCACGATTCGCGTGTGCGTCGCAGTCCGGTCCCACGCTGGGCGCCCTGGTCGGCAGCCGTTGCGGCGGCCGGGTTGGTCGTGGCCGTCACCATGGCCGTGGGCGATCGCGCCTACCTCGATCAAGGGATTCCCTATCCCGGCGACGGGGCCGCGGTGACCTACGCGCTGCTGCGTCTGATCGCTTGTCTGGCAGGCGGATTCACGCTCGGGCCACTGGTCTACGCCCTGTTCTGTGCCGTTCCCGGCAAGCAGGGACGCATGGACGTGGACGGGTATGCCGCCGTGCGGATCGCCGAGCGCGCCGCCGCCGTCTGGGCGGTGTCCGCGGTGGCCTTGGTGCCGGTGACAGCGGCCGACGCGGCGGGCATGTCCCTGGGTACGGCGATTCGGTTGCGCGCCTTGCCACCCCTGATCGAAGCGGCCGAGAAACCCAAGGCGTGGATTGTCGTGGCGGTGCTCGCCATCGCTGTCGCCGTGCTGCTGCGGCTGGTGTTGTCGTGGAACAGCCTGTTCGGGCTGGCGGGAATGAGCGCGGTCGCGGTGATCGCGCCCGCGGTGGTGGGCAATGCCGGGGAGGGGCCCAATCACGACTACGCGACCGGGGCGGTCATCCCGTTCACCATCGCGCTGTCGATGCTCGCCGGACTCACCTGGTGCCTGGTCGGGCAGCAGAGCCGTCTCGGGAACGCGGAATCGGTACAACGGTTCGCACTCGCGCTGCGGCGGTACCGGATCATCGTCGCTTCATGTGTGGCCGTGATGGTGCCGACGGCTGCCCTGCTGGCCGCGATTCTCGCCCCGCCCAGCACCTTCGTCGGAGTCTACGGGTGGCTGGGCGTGGCGGCGGCGGTGTTGCTCGCGGCCCACGCCGGGCTGGCATGGTGGTTGCGGCACCCGGTAGGCCGGATCGAAACCAGCGGTGACCGGATCGACCGGCCCACCCGCGCCGAATCGCGAACGTTGTCAGGCGTTCTCGCGGCCACGACCGCCGCAGGGATTGTCTGGCTGGGGATTTCGGTGAGCACGGCCATTCAGCCCGCTCCGGCCTTCGCCAATCGCTCGTTCACCGCGCTCCAGGTGTTCCTCGGCTTCGATCTGCCGCATCCGCCCGACCTGTGGCGACTGATCACCGTGTGGCGATTCGACGTCGTACTCGGTTCCGCGGCACTACTTCTCGCCCTCGCCTACCTGATGGGTGCGCGGCGGCTGCGACAGCGCGGTGACGCGTGGCCGCGCTGGCGGACGCTGTCGTGGACCCTCGGCTGCGTCGGGCTGCTGCTGGTGACGTCCTCGGGCATCGGCGCGTACGGCTACGGCATGTTCAGCGTCCACATGATGACCCACATGGCGCTCAATATGTTCATTCCCGTCCTGCTGGTGCTCGGCGCGCCGGTGACACTGCTGCTGCGCGCCATCGCACCCGCCGGACGCGGGGCCGCGCCCGGACCGCGCGAATGGGTGCTGTCGCTGATGCATTCGCGGTTCACGCGGCTGCTGAGCAATCCGGTGATCGCGCTCGTCATCTTCGTGGTGTCGCTGTACGGGCTGTACTTCTCGCCGCTGTTCGATCAGCTGATCCGCTTCCACTGGGGGCATCTGCTGATGAACATCCACTTCCTCATCACCGGCTACCTGTACTACTGGGCGATCATCGGCATCGATCCCGGACCCAAGCGGCTGCCGCATCTGGGGCGGCTGGGCATGCTGTTCGCCATCATGCCGTTCCACGCGTTCTTCGGCGTCGCCGTCATGTCCATGGACACGCTCATCGGCGCGGATTTCTACCCGCAGCTGCAACTCGATTGGATGCGTGACCTTTTGGGCGATCAGCACCTCGGCGGCACCCTGGCGTGGATCTCCGGGGAGGTGCCGGTGCTGCTGGTGGTGGGCGCGCTGCTGTCGCAGTGGGCGAAGTCCGAGCGCAAGCAGGCGGCGCGCATCGACCGGCATCAGGAGGAATATCCCGAGGACGACGAGCTCGCCGCCTACAACGCCATGCTCACCCAGCTCGGCGCGCGCCGCCGCTGAAACCCCGCAGCCGCAGGCTGTTCCACACCACGAACAGCGAGGAGAAGGCCATGGCCGCGCCCGCCAGCAGCGGGTTCAGCAGGCCCGCCATGGCCACCGGGATCGCGGCCACGTTGTAGCCGAAGGCCCACACCATGTTTCCGCGAATCGTTCGCAGCGTGGCGTGGGCCAGCTCGATCGCGTCCGGCACCGCCGCCAGGTCCTCGCGCACCAGGATCATGTCGGCCGCGCCGATGGCCACATCCGTGCCGCGGCCGATGGCCAGACCCAGATCCGCGGTGGCCAGGGCCGGACCGTCATTGATGCCGTCGCCGACCATGGCGACCCGATGGCCCTGCTCGCGCAGGCTGCGCAGCACCTCCACCTTGCCCTCGGGCAGGACCTCGGCGATCACCTCGGAGATGCCGATCTCGTCCGCGATGGCCTGTGCGGCAAAGGCATTGTCGCCGGTGACCAGCAGCGTGCGCATGCCGAGCCGGTGCAGCCGGGCAACGGCGGCGGCCGCGCTGGGTCGAGCCGAATCGGCGACCGCGATCACGGCCACCGCACGACCGTCCACCGCGATGTACACCGCCGTCCGCCCGAACTTCTGCTCCCGCTCCAGCACTCGCCGCAGTCCCGACGGAATGTCCACGCCCGCCTCGGCCAGCAGGGCGGGACGGCCGATCAGGGTCGCGTGTCCGGCCACCACACCGCGCGCACCGAGGCCGGGCAGTGCGACGAACTCCTCCACTGCGGGCAACTCCGCATTGTCGCGACGACCGTGGGCGGTGATCGCGGCGGCGATCGCGTGTTCGGAGGCCGACTCCAAACCCGCTGCGAGCCTCAGGGTTTCGGCACGGTCGGTGCCCTCCACCGTGTGGACGGCGACCACGGTCATCTCCCCTTCGGTGAGGGTTCCGGTCTTGTCGAACACGACGGTGTCCACTGTGCGGCTGGCCTCGAGAGCGTCATGGCCCTTGATGAAGATGCCGAGCTGTGCACCGCGGCCGGACGCCACCATGAGCGCGGTCGGGGTCGCGAGTCCCAGGGCGCACGGGCACGCGATCACCAGCACCGCCAGACCCGCGCCGATGGCGGCATCCAGGCCCGCGCCAGCGAGCAGCCAGCCGGTGAAAGTCAGTGCGGCCAAGGCGAGAACGACCGGAACGAAGACACCGGAGATGCGGTCGGCCAGGCGCTGCAGCGCGGCCTTTCCGGCCTGCGCCTCCTCGACGAGTCGAATCATGCCCGCCAATCGGGTGTCCGCGCCGACCGCCGCGGCCTCCACCACCAGGCGACCGGTCAGAGCGACGGTGCCGCCGGTCACCGCGGTGCCGGGGACGGCCTCGACGGGCGTGGACTCACCGGTCATGGCCGAGGCATCCACGCTCGAATGCCCCTGCACCACAAGGCCGTCGGTGGCGATGGTCTCCCCCGGGCGCACCAGGAAGCGGCTGCCCTCGGTGAGTTCCTCGATGGGGATGGTGATTTCGCCGCCGTCGCGGGTCAGGACCGTCACATCCTTCGCGCCGAGCGCGGCCAGCGCCCGCAGTGCCCCGCCCGCGCGCCGCTTGGCCTTCGCCTCGAAATACCGTCCGGCCAAGACGAAAACGGTGACGCCGCCCGCGACCTCCAGGTAGATGGAGTCCGCGTGCAGGATGGCGTTCCACACCCCGTGCACCGGTTCGGGGTCGCGGTCGCGGAAGAACAGGGTGACGATCGACCACGCGGTGGCCGAGGTGATGCCGATGGACACCAGTGTGTCCATGCTCGTCGCGCCGGTGCGCAGGCCCGCGATGGCCCGGCGATGCAGCGGGGCCGCCGACCATCCGACAATGGGCAGCGCCAGGCCCAGCAGGATCCACTGCCAGCCGGTGATTCTGGTGCTCGGTTCCACCGCGAACATGATCGACAGGTCCGCCAGCGGGAAGAACAGCAGCAGCGCCACCACCAGCCGCCGGAACAGGTCACGCGCCGCGCGATCCTCGGGTCCGGTGTCCATTCTCGGTGTGGCACCGGTGATCTCGGTCGCGCCGAAACCGGCCGCTACCACGGTGTCGCACAGCTGCTGCGCGCCGATCTCCTCCGGCGCGTCGACCGTGGCCACCCCGGTCGCCACATTGACCGCGGCGGTCACGCCTTCCATGCGGTTGAGCGCCCGCTCCACCCGGGCCGAGCAGCTCGCGCAGCTCATGCCGGTCACCGCCAGCCGCGTCCGCGTCCGTTCCAGCACGGGTGCGGTCGAGGTCGAAGTCTCCACTGTCGTCGGCTCTTTCGTCGTCTCGGGAATTCCGTGGGTCCGCGCGGATGCGACCGGGGCCTAGGCCGCCGGGTCGTGGCGCGACAGGTGATCGGTGCGACGGCCCGCGCGAGCGCCCTCCGGGACGGGTACCGGCTCGTGCTCGGTGCCGCGCTCCTCCGGGCCACCGCGCAGGCGGCGGCGCAGCAGAATCGCCACCAGCAGACCGGCCACCACCACCAGGTGCGAGGTCGCCCGCGCCACGGTCATGTCGTGGCGGGCCAGATCGACCGCGACGAACAGCGCCACCACGCCGGTGAATCCGCCCAGAATCGGGACCAGGCCCGAGGCGGCGTCGGTGCGCAGGGCGCAGTAGACCATGCCGATGCCCAGGGCCAGGTTCCACGCGGTGGACTCGTTGAACAGGTGCCCGGCACCCGCGTGCTCGAGATGATCGGCATGCATGCCGACGCTGATCCCGGCGAGCTGCGCGATACCCATCGCGCATTGGATCGCGCCGATCACGCCCAGCAGCAGGCGCAACCACTCCAGGCGGCCGTCGCGGAACCCGGGCACCACACCCTCGGCCACCGCGCGCTCGACGATCAGGTCCACCAAATCGGGTGTGGGCGTGACGGGTCGCATGCGCAGTCCGCGCGTCGCCGCGACCGCCGCCGCATACCACTCCGCGCAGGTCGGGCACTCGTCGAGATGCCCGTCGACCTGCTCGGTCGGCACCGGCTCCGGCTCTCCGTCGATGCGCGCGGACAGAGCTTCCTGGCACACTTCGCACTTCACGTCGGGAGTTGTCGTGGATCGCGGGCACAAAGTTCCCGGGCCCGGGTGTGACATTGTCGGCACGCCGCGGAATTGCCGGTCGACCCCAGGTTCTGGCTATGGTGTGCCGGTGCACTCGGCGTCGAGCGATGCCCGGATCGATGTGCTCGCGATGGCCGCCGCGCAAGGAGACAGGCGCGCCACCGAGCAGTTCATCCGCGCAACCCAATCAGATGTGTGGCGATTCATCGCCCATCGAACCGACCCAGGACGCGCCGACGACCTGACGCAGGAAACCTACCTGCGGGCCCTCGGCAGCCTGCCTCGCTTCGAAGGACGGTCGACGGCACGCGCCTGGCTGCTGTCCATCGCCCGGCGCGTGTGCGTCGACGAGATCCGCACCGCTATGGCCCGACCCCGGGTCTCGTGGAGCGCGGACTGGGAGGAGGCGGCCGACCGCCGCCGCACCGGCGCGGACGCGGCCGTCCTCGAATTCGCCGAAGTGAAGATCATGCTCGCCGCGCTGTCCGACGAACGCCGCGAGGCCCTCATCCTCACCCAGGTCCTCGGCCTGTCGTATCAGGAAGCGGCCGAGGTCTGCGGCTGCCCCACGGGCACCATCCGCTCGCGCGTGGCCCGCGCCCGCGAGGACCTCATTACCGCCATGCGCGGCGACGACGCCGCCGACGCCCGCGGCTGACAAGCGTTCGGGGCCGACGAGATTCGTCGGCCCCGAGACGAAAACCCGTCCGGTCAGGAGAGTTTCAGGCTGCGCCCGATGATCTCCTTCATGATCTCGGTGGTGCCGCCGTAGATGGTCTGGACGCGAGCGTCCATGTAGGCCTTGGCAATCGGGTATTCGCGCATGTAGCCGTAGCCGCCGTGCAGCTGCAGGCACTTGGTGATGAGGTCGAGCTGCTCCTCGGTGGACCACATCTTGGCCATGGCGGCCTCTTCGACGGTCAGCTTCTCCTGATTGAGCAGCTCGATGCAGCGGTCGACGAACACGCGGACAGCGGTGGTCTTGGTGGCCAGTTCCGCCAGCACGAAGCGCGTGTTCTGCTGTGCGCCAATGGGTTTGCCGAAGGCCTTGCGGTCGCGCACGTACTGGCAGGTCAGCTCGAGGCAGGCCTCCATGGCGGCGGCGGCCATGACGGCGATGGACAGGCGCTCCTGCGGCAGGTTCTGCATCAGGTGAATGAAGCCCTGGCCCTCGGTGCCGAGCAGGTTCTTGCCGGGGACGCGGACATCGGTGAACGACAGCTCCGCGGTGTCCTGCGCCTTGAGGCCGATCTTGTCGAGATTGCGGCCGCGCTCGAAGCCGGGCATGCCGCGCTCGACCACCAGCAGCGAAAAGCCCATGGCGCCCTTGGCCGGATCGGTCTGGGCGACCACGATCACGATGTCGGCATTGATGCCGTTGGTGATGAAGGTCTTGCTGCCGTTGAGGATCCAGTCGTCCCCGTCCTTCACGGCGCGGGTCTTGATGCCCTGCAGATCCGAGCCGGTGCCGGGCTCGGTCATGGCGATGGCGGTGATGATCTCGCCGGAACAGAAGCCGGGCAGCCAGCGCTGCTTCTGCTCCTCATTGGCCAGCTCCAGCAGGTAGGGCGCGATCACGTCATTGTGCAGACCGAAACCCAGGCCGGAGTACATGCCCTTGGTGACCTCCTCGGTCACGATGGCGTTGTAGCGGAAATCCTTGACGCCCCCGCCGCCGTACTGCTCCGGCACCGCCATGCCGAGGAAGCCCTGCTTGCCCGCCTCGAGCCAGACCGAGCGATCGACAATGCCGTCGTGCTCCCACTGCTCATGGTGGGGGGCCACATGCTGCTCGAGAAACTTACGGAACGACTCCCGGAACAGCTCGTGTTCGGGTTCGAAAAGGGTGCGCTCCACGCCAACCTCCTACAGTGACCACATCGGCACCATCGCCTGTGTCACATACGGTACTCGAAAGTCGAACGGAGGTTAACTTCACGGGGCCGAAAAGTGGTCCGAACTGCGACGGTCGCCATTGACGTCGCGGAACGGAGGGGCCGAACCTCGGTAAACCTACCGAGAAGTTAGGGTGACGCTCTAGAGACCGAGGCGATCCAGGGTGCGACCCAGCAGGCTGCGACCCCGGTCACGGTCGCGCTCGGCCAACAGGAAGTCGAGTTCTTCTTCCAGGGCCTTCTTCACCACGACCTGCAGATCGGTCGCGGCGGCCTCGAGATCCTCGGCATCGCGCCAGGGGCTGGTGTCGATCGGCGTGCCGAGCGCGTAGTAGAAGCGCTCCGGCTTGGGCACCAGGGTCGGGCCGAGGCCGCGAATGAGCGGCGGGGTCAGATTCGAGCGCAGGCCCAGGCCCTCGACGGCCTTGCGCAGCGGCAGCATGACCGGGTGGTCGCCGTCGAAGACGATGTCGTAGATGTCGTCGCCGCCGACCATGGCGGTCGGGACGATGGGAGCGCCGGTCTGAATGGCCATCTTGGCGAAACCGGTGCGGCCCTCCCACAGCAGCTTGTACTTCTGGCCCTTGCCGCGCATGGCCTCGCGGCCGCCGCCCGGGAACACCGCCACGGCCTCGCCCTGCTCGAGCAGCGTGGTGCAGTTGTGGCGGTTGCCGCGCACGATTCCCCAGCGCTGCAACACATCTCGCAGGCCCGGGACGTCGATGAGCACGTTCTCGGCCAGCCCCCGCACCAGCCGGTCGCGCTTCACCAGGATCTCGTGGGCGAGCAGCGGCGCGTCGGTGCCGCCCGCCAGCGAGTGGTTGCCGACCAGCAGCACCGGGCCCTGGTCCGGGAAGTTCTCCATGCCGTAGAAGCGCGGGCTGAACCAGGCGCGCGACGGGGCCATGAGCAGATCGATAATGCGGCGATCGGTGTCGGTGAGATCGACGTGCAGCGGTGCGCCGTCGCTGAGCCCCCCGAGCTTTTCGTTTTCGGTCGAATGGTGGTCATTACGAGACAAGACAACCCTCCCTGCAGAGCCTTCGATAACAGCATCGTAACGAAAGCTCTTGCAGGTCACAGACCGAGGGTTAGAACAGGTTGTCGCGCCCGAAACTGGAAAACTCTGCCTTCAGTTCCAATTTGTCCGCCTCGGTGAAGCGCTCGTACTCGGGTTTGCCGCGGCCGAACCAGCGGTAGACCGGGTCGGTGGTGTGCCAACGCTGCTGTTGCAGTTCGCGTTTGAGCACCTTGTTCGAGCCGGTGACGGGGAGATCGGCCGAGACTCGCAGCAGCCTCGGCGCACCCTTGCTGCCGAGATCATTTTGGGCACTGAGGAATTCGGCGAACTCGGCCACATCGAAGGCAGTCGGGTCGGCGACCTCGATGGCGGCCATCACCCGGTCTCCCGAGCGGGGGTCGGGAACGCCGTAGACGGCGGCGGCGATCACGGCGGGATGGCGGCGAATGACCTGTTCGATCACCAGTGTCGAGATGTTCTCGCCGTCCACCCGCAGCCAATCACCTTTGCGGCCCGCGAAATAGAGAAAACCTTCCTGATCGATATAGCCGAGGTCGCCGGTCCAATACCAGCCATTCCGCAATCGCTCGGCATCCGCGACTTCGTTCTTGTAATAGCCCTCGAACACGAGCGCGCCCGCCTTGTCGACCATCTCGCCGACGGCTTCCTCCGGATTCAGCACCCGGCCGTATTCATCCAGAACGGCTCGGGCGCAATCCTCGAGGGTCTCCGGATTCACCACCGCGACACCCGGATGCGCGGGACGACCGAGCGCCGACGGTGGCGCCTGCGGGTCGAGGGCGGCCAAGGCCGGACCCTCGCTGGAGCCGTAGCCCTCGAACAGTGGGGCACCGAAACGGCGACGGAACTCGGCCCGATCGGCCACCGACGCCTCGGTGCCGAACCCGCGCACCAGCGTGTTGTCGGCGTCATCGGGAGCCTCCGGGGTCGCCAGCAGATAGCCGAGCGCCTTGCCCACGTAGGTGAAGAACGTCGCCCCGAAATACCGCACATCCGAAAGGAATCCGGACGCCGAGAACTTCGGCGTCAAGCACACGGTCGCGCCATTGGCCAGCGCCGGAGCCCACAGCGCCATGATCGCATTGCCATGAAACAGCGGCATACAGCAGTAGTCGACATCCTCGCGCACATGCCCGAACTTGTCGCTCGCCCCATAGGCGATCGCCGCCAACCGCCGCTGACTGCACTTGACCGCCTTCGACGTCCCGGTCGTCCCCGACGTGAACAGCAACAGCAGCAAGTCTTCCGCCCCCGCATACGCGACGGGCTCCACCCAATGCGCCGCCACCCGTCCCACATAGGCCGGATCATCCACCAGCAGAAACCGATCCACCCCCAACCCAAGATCCAACCCCCGCAACCGCCCCATCCCCGCCGCATCGGTAACGATCAACTGACAATCCACATACCGAATATCGGCCTCCAACTGCGCATCCCCCCGCGTCGGATTGATCCCCACCACGGTCGCCCCCACCAACGCCGCCGCCCCGAGCCAAAACACGAAATCCGGCACATTGTCGAGCAACACCCCCACATGAAACGGCCCCTCCCACCGCAACTCTCGCGCCACTTCCCCACGAGCAGCCGACTCCCGAACCACGGCGTCCCACGTCCACTCCCCCTCCCGAGTCCGCAACCCAATCCGCCGATCCCCCACCCGATCCATCAGCATGCTCGCAATATCCCCGCGCCGCCCCACCGCGTCGGTCTTCCCATCCATCCCCCGAGTGTCGCCGAATGCCACACCCCCGAGGCGATTTGTTCGAAATTCCCTCGCTGATGTACCACTGGGATCGGCCCCTTGCGGGAGCCCAAACGATGCCGGAGGTTTCTCCCGCCGGAAATTGCGTGGCCAGATTGGCAGTCACGTGACCACACTGCCCACGTGGTGATGACGAAAATCGTTGCGCGATCACCTGTCCGAGCCAGGGCGACCGGATGGAGCCTGATCTCCTGGACACTGTTCGCAACGTCCGGGCCGTTGGCCAAGGCCGTGATGGCGGCCGGTTGGTCACCGGCGGAGGTGACGGTGGCGCGGATAGGGATGGCAGCTGGAGTATTGCTGCCTGTGGTCGCGGTGGTCCGACCACAGGCCTTGAAGTTTCGGCGCGGCGATCTGTGGACGCTGGGCGGGTATGCGGCGCTCGGCGTCGCCGGAGTGCAATTGCTGTTTTTCGTTGCGGTACAGCGTGTTCCGATCGGATTGGTGATGGTGCTCGTCAACCTCGCACCGGTGCTGGTCGCGCTGTGGGCGCAATTCGTGCGGCGAACTCGGCTCCCCGGCCAGGCATGGTGGGGCATCGGGTTCGCGATGGCCGGATTGGCGCTGGTAGCCCAGGTTTGGCAAGGGGCACGGTTGGACGTGGTAGGCGTCGCGGCCGCTCTCGGAGCCGCCATATGTTCGGCCGGATACTTCCTGATAGGCGAATACGGGGCGACCAGACACGACCCGTTCGGAATGACAGCGGCCGGATTGACCATCGGAGCAACACTTTTAGCGGTCCTCACGCCCCCATGGTCACTACCCATGAACCTACTCACCACCCCGGTCACACTGGGCAACCTGCGACCGCCGATATGGTCGGCACTCTTGGTCCTGGCCATCGCCGCCACCGTGGTGCCCTACCTAACCGGCCTCTACGCCCTACGCCAACTCCCCGCCTCCGCGTCCGCCACACTCGCCCTGGTAGAACCCCTGGTCGCCGCACTCCTGGCCTGGGCATTCCTAGGCCAAGCCCTCGCCCCGCTCCAAATCGTCGGCGCAGTGATCATCCTGATCGGAGCCACCCTGGTGCAGCTACACCTCCCCGAACACCAATCGGACTGAACAAGATCAGGGAGCTCTCGGCGCGGGGAATCGGGTGGGATTCCGCGGGGAGAGCTCCCTGATCTTGGGGCTAGCGCTGCGCGGGGTCGGTTCCGGCGTGGGCGTAGTCGGCGAGTTGGCCTGCGAGGGCGGTGGGGACTCGGGCGTGGACTCGGGTGCCGTCGGGCTCGTGGTCGGAGGTGATGATCTTGCCGTCGGCGTGGATTCGGGCCAGGAGGTCGCCGCGGGTGTAGGGCAGCAGGACGCTGATCTCGACGTCCAGGCCGCCGAGGATCTGGCCCAGGCGGTCGCGGAGTTGGTCGAGGCCCGAGCCGGTGCGGGCCGAGACGAAGACCGCGTCGGGGAGCCAGCCGCGCAGCTGGGTCAGGTCCAGGGGATCGAGGGCGTCGATCTTGTTGACCACCAGCAACTCCTGCGGGGCGGGCGTCTTGGTGTCGCGCAGGACATCGGTGATGACCTCGCGGACCGCCTTGATCTGCTGATCCGGCAACGGATCCGAGCCGTCCACCACGTGCAGCAGCAGGTCGGCGCCCGTCACCTCCTCCAGCGTCGAGCGGAACGCCTCGACCAACTGGGTGGGCAGGTGGCGCACGAAACCGACGGTGTCGGTGAACACCACCTCGCGCCCGTCCTCGAGCGCGGCCCGGCGAGTGGTCGGATCCAGGGTGGCGAACAGGGCGTCCTGCACCAGGATTCCGGCATCGGTGAGCGCGTTCATCAGCGAGGACTTGCCCGCGTTGGTGTAGCCGACAATCGCGACCTGCGGGATGCCGCTGGCCGTGCGCTTGGCGCGCTTGGTGTCGCGGGCCGTCTTCATCTCGCGAATCTCGCGGCGCAGCTTGGCCATTCGCTCACGAATGCGACGGCGATCGGTCTCGATCTTGGTCTCACCGGGACCACGCAGACCCACACCGCCATTGCTGCCCGCGCGACCACCGGCCTGCCGGGACATGGACTCACCCCAACCGCGCAGCCGCGGGAGCATGTACTCCATCTGCGCGAGCGAGACCTGCGCCTTGCCCTCACGCGAGGTGGCGTGCTGGGCGAAGATGTCCAGGATCAGGGCGGTGCGGTCGATGACCTTCACTTTGACGACCTTCTCCAGCGCGGTCAGCTGCGCGGGAGTCAGCTCACCGTCACAGACGACGGTGTCGGCGCCGGACTCGAGGACGATGGAGCGCAACTCCTCGGCCTTGCCGGAACCGATATAGGTCGACTTGTCGGGGCGGTCGCGACGCTGGATCAGCGCGTCCAGCACCTCGGATCCGGCGGTCTCGGCGAGGGCGGCCAGCTCGGCCATGCTCGCCTCGGCCTGGGTGGCCGTGCCCTCGGTCCAGACACCGACCAACACCACGCGCTCGAGGCGCAGCTGCCGGTACTCGACCTCGGTGACGTCTTCGAGTTCGGTGGACAGACCCGCGACGCGGCGCAGGGCGCTGCGCTCGTCGAGCTGCAATTCACCGACCGTCGGCGCGGCCGACCAGCCGTTGCGACCGGTTTCGGGGGCGGCGGTCTCCTCGTCGAGGTCCTCGGCGGGGGTGAACTCATACGTTTCTGGCTTACTCATATACCTCCATGGTCCCACGTCCCAACCGCGACCCGCATTCGGTTATTTCGCGGCGAAGCGTTCGCCAGCTCGGGCGATGACATCGTCGAGGACCTCGCGGGAGCGCACCAGGTCGGCGATCGTGCGGTCGATGCGGTCGCGTTCGGCCTGCAACTCGTGGACCAACTCGGGCGTGGCGCGTTCGTTCGCGCCGCCGTCGGTGTCGCGCATGCACGGGAGGAGCGCGTAGATCTTCTTGCTGTTGAGGCCCGCGGCGAACAGTTCTTGAATGTGGATGACGCGGTCGACGGCCATCTCGGGATAGTCGCGTTGGCCACCCGGGGTGCGGGTGGGGACCAGCAGGCCCTGTTCCTCGTAGTAGCGCAGCGAGCGTTCGCTCACCCCGGTGCGTTTGGCCAGCTCACCGATTCGCATGCGGCACTCCGGATTCCGAGGCTTGCACCTCACATTGATGTCAGGTTTTACCTTACCGGCATGACGAACACGGACCTCTTCACCTCCGCCCGCCTTGGCGCACTGGAACTCCCGAACCGGCTGGTCATGGCCCCGCTGACCCGAAATCGCGCCGAGGCCGACGGGACCCCGTCCGAGCTCATGCGGATCATGTACACCCAGCGCGCGACGGCCGGGCTGATCATCGCCGAGGGGACGACACCGAACCCGGTCGGGCAGACCTACCCGAATATCCCCGGCATCCACACCGATTCGCATATCGCGGGCTGGCGGCGCGTCACCGACTCGGTGCGGGCCGCGGGAGGACGGATGTTCCTGCAGCTACAGCACGGCGGGCGCGTCGGGCATCCCGACAACAGCGGGCTGGTTCCCGTGGCACCGTCGCCGATTCCGCTGCCTGAAGGCATTCACACTCCGTCCGGACATCAGGAATCGGCGATACCGCGCGAGCTGAGCCCGGCCGAAATCCAGGAAACCATCGCCGATTTCGCCACCGCCGCCCGCAATGCGGTGGCCGCCGGATTCGAGGGTGTCGAAATCCACAGCGCCAATGGCCATCTGCTGCACCAGTTCCTGGCGGGCAACACCAATCGACGCACCGACGTGTACGGCGGCCCGATCGCCCACCGCATTCGGTTCACCCTGGAGGTGGTGGACGCGGTTATCGCCGCCATCGGCGCGCAGCGGGTCGGCATCCGCATCGCGCCCGGCGTCACTACCAACGGCATCGCCGAGGACGACACCGACGAGCTCTACCCGGCCCTGGTCACCGCATTCGCCGAAAGGCATCCGGCGTATCTGCACATTGTCTTCGCCGACCCGGAAACCGCACTCTTCCAGCGGATTCGGCAACTGTGGCCGCACACCCTGATCGCCAACCCGAACCTCGGCCGAGGTGAGCTACCCGCCGACGGCGGCAAGGCCGCAGCCGAAGCCCTCCTCACCGCGGGCGCGGACCTGGTCTCCCTGGGCCGCGCCTTCCTGGCCAACCCCGATCTGGTGAAACGACTCCGCCTCGGCGCACCCCTCAACCCGCTCAGCGACGCACCCCTGATGTACGTCGGCGGCCCCGAAGGCTACATCGACTACCCGACCCTCCAGACGGTCGCCGCCTGATCAGGCGTCCTGCCACCATTTGGCGGCGATGCGGCCGGTGGCGACCAGTTCCGACGGGCCGCGCAGCCAGGCCGCGCCGTTCTCGATGCCGACGGTGACCACCCCACCCGGGATGCGGACCTTGATGTGGCCGACGTCCGAGGCGAGGTCGAAGCCGTCGGCGACGAGGGCGGCGGCCGCGGCGGCGACGGTTCCCGTTCCGCAGGAGCGGGTTTCACCGACCCCGCGCTCGTAGACGCGCATGTCGACGCCCTTCTCGCCGTCGGAGCCGACGCCGAGGGCGGTCAGGATTTCGACGTTCACGCCGTGCGGGAACAGGGTGTGGTCGAACGCGGGGGCGTGTTCGAGGTTCAGATCGGCAAGGATTTGCGGGGTCAGGGTCGGGTCCACGCAGGCCAGGTGCGGGTTGCCCACATCGATTCCGAGGCCGGAGAATTCACGGCCGTCGAGGGTGGTGGTGGAGGGGCCGAGGGATTTCACGGTGCCCATCGCCACGGTCACCTCGCCGTGGACCGGGTCGGCGTGGTGGACGACCACCGGCCGCGCGCCCGCGCGCGAGCCGACCACGAATTCCTCGCGATTCTCCAAGCCGGTGGCGACGAGGTAGTGGGCGAATACCCGCACACCGTTGCCGCACATCTCGGCAATGGACCCGTCCGCATTGCGGTAGTCCATGAACCAGTCCCCGGCGCTCACGTCCTGCGGCAGCGCCGCCAGCACCCCGGTCTCGACCAACGCGCCCGCGCGGGCCACGCGCAGCACGCCGTCCGCGCCGAGCCCGCGCCGACGATCACACAGCGCCGCGACCCGGGACTGCGTGAGCTCCAGCCACGCGTCCGGGTCGGGCAGCACCACGAAATCGTTCTGGGTGCCGTGGCCCTTGCTGAATTCGATATCAGCGGCGCTGTTCTCGCTCGTCATGGTCTTTACGTTAGCGCCCGGCGCTGCCGGGCTATTTCGTAGAGTGCCACCGCCGCCGCGGAGGGCGCGCCGAGCGTGCCGTCGGTGGGGATGCGGACCAGCTCATCGCACACCCGCTCCCAGGTGGGGCCCAGGGATTGGCTCTCGTCGCCGAGGACCAGGACGGTGCCGCCGTCGAAGCGGGCGTCATCGAGGGCGAGACCGCCGTGATCGTCACTGCCGACCACGCGGGTCGCGATGCCGCGGGCGCGCTGCCGGTCCCGGAACGCGGCCACCTGCGCCGGTCCCGAGGCGCGCAGCACCGGGATGGCGAACAGCGCCCCGTCGGAGGCGCGCACGCTCTGCGGGTCGTAATGGTCGACGCCGGAACCTGTCACGATCACCCCGCCCGCCCCGAACGCCACCGCGGACCGGATCAGCGCGCCCAACCGGACCGCCGACGCGGGCCGGTCGATGACCACCACGGTCGCCGGATCCTCCGGCGTGCCCGGCGCGAACTCGTCGAGTTCCGGCCGCCGCGTCAGCGCGACCGCCACCAGTTCCGGCACCGGCTCCGAGGGCTCGGCCAGCTCGGCCATCACCTCCGGCACCAGGCCCACCCCGGTCACCCCGCTGGTCTCGAGCAGCTGCCGCACCCACTCCGGCGGCTCGGGCGCGCCCAGCCGATAGACGAGCGTCTCCAGCGGCCAACCACATTCGAGCCCACGCGTAATGGCGCGCCTGCCGTGCACCAGGAATCGACCGTCCCGCACCCGTTTGGCCCTGTTGCTCAGGTACTCCCGCCACAGCTCCACCGAGGCATTCCGCGTACTCCCACGGCCCGTCACCCTTGCAACGTAGCGCGGACACCCGACATCCACGGCCGGGTTCTGGCGTGTCCCCGCGCCGTGGAGTGTCCGGGCATCAGGCGGCCATTGCCGGAACTCACCTCCGAGGACCGAACGAAATACCTTGCGGCGCTGCGGATGATGGCGGGTTCGAATCCACCCCCTCACCGATGTGCTGCGCACCGTGCCGAAGGGCCTACCGGCCGCCGACCGACGCCTGCTCGACAATGGCCGAAGCCGTTGCGGCCAAGGCCGGATCCGCGCCGTCGACCCAGTGCACGCGTTGGTCGCGGCGGAACCAGGAGCGTTGGCGGCGAACGTAGCGGCGGGTGCCGATGAAGGTGCGCTCCTGGGCCTCGGCGAGGTCATATTCGCCGTCGAGGTAGTCGAGGACCTGGGCGTATCCAATGGCGCGGCGGGCGGTTTGGCCGTGCCGCAGGCCCTGAGTGATGAGCTGTTCGGTCTCCTCGAGCAGACCCGAGTCGAACATCTTCGCCGTGCGCAGTTCGATGCGGGCATCCAATTCGGCGGTGTCGCGATCGACACCGAGAATGACCGTGCCCCACCGGGGTTCACCGATCTGGGGCGCGGAGGCCGCGAAGGGTTTGCCGGTCAGCTCGACCACTTCGAGGGCGCGGACCATGCGGCGGCCGTCGGTGGGCAGGATCGTCTGGGCGGCCACGGGATCGGCCTTTTTCAGCGCCTCGTGCACGGCGACCGTGCCGCGATCGGCCAGCACCGCTTCCCATTTCGCGCGGATCTCCGGGTCCGTGGCCGGGAAGTCCCAATCGTCCAGCAGCGCTTGGACGTACATCATGGAGCCGCCGACGATCACCGGGGTGTGCCCGCGCGCCATGATCGCCTCCACGTCGGCGCGCGCGGCGGCCTGGTAGGAGGCGACCGTCGCGGTCTCGGTGATGTCGAGCACGTCGAGTTGATGGTGCGGAATGCCGCGGCGCTCGGAGACGGGCAGTTTCGCGGTGCCGATGTCCATCCCGCAATACAGCTGCATGGCGTCGATATTGACGATTTCCCCGTCCAGCCGTTCCGCCAGATCCAGGGCCAGATCGGACTTGCCGGTGGCGGTCGGCCCGACCACGGCGATGGGCCTCACGCGCCTACTCCACTTACATCGCCGACCGGCTCCCACACGCTGACGTGGTAGGCCACCCCGAACGGGGCCGCGGCGTACAGCGTTTCGACCTTGGGATCGGCCGGGTCGACGGCGAAGAGTCCGGCCAGCACCTGGTAGGCGGGTCGGCCCGCGACCTCAAGCTCGGCCAGCAGGTGCGTGTCCAGGGCTGCCAAGGCCCCGCGATCCCCCGCGCTCAACGCCCGATCGATCTCGGCCTGCACGCCCTCGGCGCGCTCGTCGAGATAGCGCGGCGCCTTGAGCGACAAGGTTGCCGCACCGTCGCCGACGACCAGGACGGCCGTCGGCTCGGATTCCGCGTCGAGTTCGGCACGCAGATATCGGCCGAAGGTCAGCGCCTCGTCGGCGGAGGCATCGGCCGAGATCAGGCGGCATTCCGCGACGGCCTCGGGGGCGGCCTGCCCGCGCAGCCAGCCCGCGATGAGCGCCGGGAGCGGCAGCAGCGGGTCCGCGCCGGAACCGAATCCGGCGGCATCGTTGGATCCGGCAAAACCGACACGCACGTCCACTCCGTATCCCCGGAATGTGCCCACCGATTCCGAACCGATCACCCGGTCCGCTTCCGCGCCCCCGGAAACCTCCTCCGAGTCCGCCACGCCGACCACGATCCACCGCGACGCGCGGGCCGACAACTCACCCGCCGCACGCAAGACCGCAGCTCGCAGGGTCGCGACGTCGCCATCGCCCGTCGCACCGGCCGCACCCTCGAGTTCGGGTATCAGCACGGGCGGGGAGGGAACCAACGACGCAACACAGAACACGCCGTCAACCGTAGCGCTAACGCACCTCACCAGCCCCACCCCGGCACGGTCGCCGCGCCGCCGAAGCGGGCTCAAAGACAGCATTTCCCATCTCAGCCTGGTTGAATGGGATGGAGCTAGACAGATGAGCTAGGGCGTAACCAGGCAGCCGTGACGCGCGGCAGGGACGAGGAGCAATGACCGACAACAACGGAACCGAGAAGGCCACCCACTCGGAGTCGACCCCGACGCCCAAGCCCGGCGCGCCGCTGCCCTCCCCGAGCGAGACCGTGACCCCCGCGACCGAAACAGCCGTGACCCCCGCGACCGAATCAGCCCCTGCGGGTGCGACCGCCGAGCCACCGTCCAACGAGACGGCCCGGCCCACGCCGAGCGAGTCCGCCGGAGCGGCCACAGGCAAGACCGCCGGGACACCCAAACCGTCTCCGGCCGCCGCACCCCGCCCGGGCGGCCCGCGCCGCAAACCCGAGTCGCCCAAACCCCATGCCGTCAAGCCCACGCCGGGCCCGGCCGCCCCGCACCCGCATCCGGTGGTCGTGCCGACCGTGAGCGACCCCAGCCAGTGGGGCCGGGTCGACGATGACGGCACCGCCTGGGTCAAGACCGCCGACGGCGAACGCGTCATCGGTTCCTGGCAGGCCGGGGACGCCGCCGAGGGGCTGGCCCACTTCGGCCGCCGCTTCGACGATCTGGCCACCGAGGTGGCGCTGCTCGAGGCACGCCTGGCCGCGGGGACCGACGCCCGCAAGACCAAGGCCGCCGCCACCGCGCTTGCCGAGACGTTGCCGACGGCCTCGGTCATCGGTGATATCGACGGTTTGGCGAACCGGCTGCGGGCCATCATCGAACACTCCGACGAGGCGGCCGCGCACGCCAAGGAGGAGAAGGAACGCACCCGGCACGAGCAAACCGAGCGCAAAGAAGCCCTGGCCGCCGAGGCCGAGCAGATCGCCGCGGAATCCACCCAGTGGAAGGTGGCCGGGGACCGGCTGCGGGAGATCCTCGACGAGTGGAAGACCATTCGCGGCGTGGACCGCAAGGTCGACGACGCGCTGTGGCGGCGCTTCTCCAAGGCGCGCGAGGCGTTCAACCGTCGCCGCGGGGCGCATTTCGCCGAACTCGATCGCGAACGCGCGGCCGCGAAGACCCGCAAGGAAGAACTCTGCGTGCGCGCCGAGGAACTCTCCGGGTCGACCGACTGGTCCGGCACCGCGGCCATCTTCCGCGACCTGCTGACCGAATGGAAGGCCGCGGGCCGCGCCCCGCGCGAGGCCGACGAGCAGCTGTGGCGTCGCTTCAAGGCCGCCCAGGACGTCTTCTTCGCCGCCCGGAATTCCGCGGCCAGCGAACGCGATCACGAGTTCGAGCAGAACGCGACCGCCAAGGAAGAGCTGCTGCGCCATTACGAGCACATCAATCCCGAGACCGATCTCGACGGTGCCCGCAGTGCCCTGCGCGAACTCCAGGAGAAGTGGGACGCCATCGGCAAGGTCCCGCGCGAGCGCATGCACGACCTCGAATCCCGCCTCCGCACCATCGAGAAGCGAGTCCGCGAGGCCGTCGACGCCCAATGGCGCCGCACCGACCCCGAGGCCATGGCCCGCGCCGCCCAATTCCGCGAACGCGTAGCCCAATTCGAGGAACAGGCCGCCAAGGCCCAAGCCGCAGGCAAGACCCGCGACGCCGAAAAGGCCCTCGAACAGGCCAAACAATGGCGCGAATGGGCCGAAGCCGCCGAAGGCGCGGTCAGCCAGCGCTGACACAACAGTGAAACACCGATCCGGCCCGGCCCCTACCCGCCGGGCCGGATTGCTGTAACCGCCACAGCCCCCCACCCGAACTCACGCCGCAGCAAGGTAGAGCAGCGCCTGCCTGATCCGGTGCCGACCGTGCTCGGAGTCGAGGGCCGAGCTACCCGGTCCGATGCATGGTGCGCTAGGAGATTGGAAGCCCGGTTCGCAGAGGTCGAGGACGGCCTCGCCGTGGCGCAGGCGCTCGAGGAGGTCGGCGGCGACCTCGAAGGCTCGGGGCCGGGAGGTGATGCCGCATCATCATCATTCGCCCGCGCACGAGCGAAATCCTCTGTCGCCCAGGATGATCGGCGGCAGGCGCGGTTCCTGGTTACGCTCGGGTCCATGGCACCGAGTCGGGAAGCATTGATCGCCCACTTGATCGCGACCGGGATGGCGGGGCCGGTGGCCACGCCTCGGGAGAACAATCTCGCGCATTATTGGCGGCTGGCGCAACGGGATCCGGGGTTTTTGTTCGGGCTCGATATCGGGCCGGAGTGGGATGTCGATGCGATTTTCGATTTGATGGTTCGGAAGGTTGGGGTGGATTCGCGGCGGGATTTCCGGCGCGGGTTGGACACCATCGATCCGGAACGCACGGTGGCGGCGCTGGATCGGTACGCGGCGCGGTTCGACAAGGCTATTCGGGAGCGGCAGCGGGTGCTGTTCGCCACGGGGCATCCCAAGACGCTCACCCGGCTGTATCAGCGGCTGGCCGCGGCGTTGGTCGAGGCCGGTGGCTCGGCGGTCGAGGCGGGGGCGGGAGCCGTCTGGGAGGACCAGACGCACTACGGCGTTCAACGCCTGCACATCGACTATTTCGGCGGCGTCGCCAATCTGATGGCCACCCGCGGGGCGATCCACACCCATTCGGCGGTACCGATCCGTCTGTCCTTGGAGGCGCTGCGTGCGGCCGGGGAGCCATGGCCGGATCTGGTTGTGGCCGACCACGGTTGGTGCGGCGGGGCGGCGCAGGCCGGAATCGACGCGATCGGATTCGCGGATTGCAATGACCCGGCGCTGTTCGTCGGCGAGGAGCTCGGAACCGTCGCGGTGGCCGTACCGCTCGACGACGGCATCGATGCCGAAAAGTACGACCTGCTGGGCGAATACATCCTCGGGCGGGATTGAATCACTCAGTTGAGTTCCGCTGCGACCACGGTGGATTCGGTAATGACCTCGTGGCGGGTGGGGCGGTGGGAGCGGCGGTATTCGCTCGGGGAGAGGCCGACTTCGCGGTTGAAGTGGGCGCGGAGGTTGGCGGCGGTGCCGAGGCCGCAGCGGTCGGCGACCACATCGACCGGAAGGTCGGTGAGCTCCAGGAGTTCTCGGGCCCGGATCAGGCGTTGGGTGAGCAGCCACTGCAAGGGTGTCGCCCCGAGTTCGGCGTGGAAGCGGCGGGCCAGGGTGCGCTCACCGAGGTTGGCGTAGGCGGCGAGGTCCGAAACCGTGAGGGGGCGTTCGAGATTCGCCAGCGCCCATTCGAGGGTGGCGGCGAGACCCGAATCGGTGGGCCGGGCGGGGACCGGGGACTGCACATATTGGGCCTGCCCGCCCGCGCGGTGGGGTGAGACCACCAGGTAGCGGGCGGCGGCATTGGCGGCCTGCGACCCGAGATCCTTGCGAATCAGGTGGATGCACAGGTCCATCCCGGCCATGGTGCCCGCACTGGTGAGAATGCGGCCATCGTCGATGTAGAGGACGCCGGGGTCGATGTCGAGGTGCGGATGCCGGGCGCGCAGGGCCGCGATGTGCCGCCAGTGGGTGGTCATGCGGCGACCGTCGAGCAGGCCCGCGGCCGCCAACACGAAAGCGCCGGTGCACAGCGACGCGATGCGGGCTCCGCGCTCATAGGCGGCGCGGACGGCCTCGACCAGGTCGGCGGGCGGGTCCTCGCGGACACTCGGCGTGGACGGGACGATCACCGTGTCGGCGCGCACGAGATCGTCGTAGTCGTGGGCGGTCAACGCCACGAAGGGATCTCGCAGCGTGGCGTGGTGGGTCTCGCACGGACCGCAGAGTTGGAAGTCGTACCAGGTCGCAGGGTCGACGCCGATCGGCGGCTCATAGAACACCTGGTACGGAATCGCGACCTCGAAGATCGGCATGCCGGGCGCGACTGCCACGGCCAGCGTGCCGGGACCGTTCGTATCCATGACTCGAATCTAGCGCCGAAGGTTGTCAGAAATCTAGCGCAGTGTGGCATTCCTGCCACTCGTGGATCGTGTCGCCGTCTCGGATAGTCGGAGACATGACCACGACGACCGAACGCACGACCCCAGTCCCCCAGCCGGATTCGCCGCCGGACCCGCGCCGGTGGCGAGTACTGGCCATTGCGGCGATCGCGCAGTATCTGGCCATCCTGGATCTGTTCGCGGTCATCGTCGCCTTCCCGGCATTGCAGGAGTCCTTCGGGAACGCGTCCACCGGCACGGTGTCGTGGACGTTGAACGCCTACACGATCGTGATGGCCGCCCTCCTAGTTCCGGCCGGTCGGTTCGCCGACGATACCGGTCGCAAACGCGGATTCCTGCTCGGCATAGCGCTATTCGGCCTGGCCTCGATCGCCTGCGGCCTCGCCCCGAACCTGGCGGTCCTCATCATCGCCCGGGTGCTGCAGGCCGCCGCGGCCGCCATCCTCATCCCGACCGGTCTCGGCCTGGTGCTGCCGGTCTTCCCGAAGCGCGAGCACACCACCGTCATGGGCATCTGGACCGCCATCGCCGCAGCGGGCGGCGCGAGCGGCCCGGTGATCGGCGGCCTGCTGCTGCAGGCCGGATGGCGCTGGATCTTCCTGCTCAACGTGCCGTTCACGGTGGTGGCCTTCGCCTTCGGCCTGAAGGTCCTGCCCGATATCCAGTCCCGCGCCAACCGCCGCCTGGATCTGCTCGGCGCGGCCCTGATCCTCGGCGCGACAGCCGCGTTCACCACCGTGTTCGTGCAGGCCACCGACTGGGGCTACACCGCGCCGGGCACGCTGGGCTGCCTGGTCGCCGCGCTGGTCCTGACCGCCCTGTTCGTGCTGCACGTGCGCCGCCACCCCGATCCGGTGGTGAGCCCGATCATCCTGCGGCACCGCCCGTTCCGCACCGCCACCCTCGGCGTCTTCTGCTACTACCTGGCCTTCGCCGCCATGATTCTGGAGGCGACGCTGTTCATGACCGAGCAGTGGCAGTACTCGACGCTGCGTGCGAGCTTCGGGGTGGCCGCCATGCCGATCAGCTGCCTGATCATGTCCCCGTTCTCCGGCAAATTCGTCGCCCGCTTCGGTGCCCGCGCCTCGGCGGCACTGGGCGGCGCGGCCATCGCCCTCGGCTGCGCCTGGTGGACGGTGGCCACCGAATTCTCGGATTCCTATGCGGTGGTGATGGTTCCGGGCGCGCTGCTGGCCGGTGCGAGCACGGCGCTGCTGCAGCCGCCGCTGTTCGGATCCTCGACGCTGCTGCCCGCCGACCAGATCTCGCTCGGCTCCGGCACCTTGATGATGGCTCGCCAGACCAGCTCGGCCCTGGGGGTCGCCATTCTCACCGCGATTCTCGGCGATGCCGCCACGCGAACCATGACGGAATTCCGGGCGGGCTGGATCTACATGGTGGTCGCGGGCCTGGCCGCCACGATCGCCGGACTCGCCTACCGCCCGGAGCGCGCCTGACCAACGCATGAAAAGGGCCCGGCGGCAACCGAATGCGGTTGCCGCCGGGCCCCTTCGAAGACTCAGTCCTCGCCGAACAACCGGCGGCGCTGCTGCTCCTCGGCCTTGGCCTCGGCCAGGCGACGCTGTTCCTCGGCGGCCAGCTGCACGGAGGTGCGAGCCCAGACCACGCGAATCCAGTGGAAGGTCAACACCATGATCGCGATGGTGGCCACGATCAGCCCGACACCCGGCCCGGCACCGTGGTAGTTGCCCAGCCCGGGGGTCTGCCGATGCCAGATCGACAGCACGCCGAACACGCTGGCGATCGCCGAGCCCGCCACCGCGATCCAGGCGAGCAGCCAGCGGCGGGTGATCAGCGCCAGCATCGAGAACCCGATCCCGAAGATCGTGACGAACCAGACGAAGACTCGCGACGGCAGTCCAATGTGATCACCCTGGGCGACCGTGTCGTAGAGCAGCACATCGAAGCCGCGGGTCTTGCCCGCGTGCGGCAGCACCAGCGAGGCCAGCAGCACGAACACCGACCCCGCGACCACCATGGCCCGCACACCCGGATCGATCTCCCCCGCGATCTTGCGTTCGACCGCTTCGAGATCTGCCCGGAACTGCTCGAAGTCCTGATTGTTCTCGGCGGCCTTCATACTCTCCTCGCTCGCCTCGGGGCTCGGTTCTGCCTGTCCTGCTTGCTCTTCCGGCTGCGCTCGCTCGCTAGAACGCTCCGGTTCCTCCGCATGCTCCGACCGCTCGGCAGGCTCGTCGGGGCCATTGGACTGCTGCTCGCTCATTCCGCTCGCGATCCTCGCTCACGCGTACTGATTGGTCGGCGGCGTGCGGCCCGGAGTTCCCGCAACAGGTCCACCCGCACGTACCCCAGCATCCTGCCCTATGACGCTGCGTAGTTGACAGTGGGGTCAGTCGCCGCAGGCGGAGCCGCAACCCGCGGCGGCGGGTTCGACCACCACGGGCGCGCCGATGCTGGGCAAGCCCAGGCCGACGCCGATGGGGGCGGTCTTCGGGGTGATGCCGCGTTCGTGGGCGTCGCCCGCGCGGGTACGGCGGTGAGTCAGGACCTCGCCGTCGGCGATCAGGTAGTGCGGGGCCGCGCCCGTGACGTCGATGGTGATGACGTCGCCGGGGCGAATCTCGGTGCCGGGGGCCGGGTCGGCGGGCGGGCGGAAGTGCACGAGGCGGCCGTCGCGGGCGCGGCCGGACATGCGGGCGGTCCGGTCGTTCTTCTTGCCCGCGCCCTCGGCGACGAGGAGTTCGACGGTCGAGCCGATCAGCGCCTGATTGCCTTCCAGCGAAATCTGTTCCTGCAGTGCGATCAACCGGTCGTAGCGCTCCTGCACGACTTCCTTCGGCAGCTGATCGGGCATGGTCGCGGCCGGAGTGCCGGGGCGGATCGAGTACTGGAAGGTGAAGGCGCTGGTGAAGCGCGCCTGTCGCACCACGTCCAGGGTGGCCTGGAAGTCCTCCTCGGTCTCGCCGGGGAAGCCGACGATGATGTCGGTGGTGATGGCCGCGTGCGGCATGGCCGCGCGCACCTTCTCGATGATGCCGAGGAACTTGGCGCTGCGGTAGGAGCGGCGCATGGCCTTGAGCACGCGGTCCGAGCCCGACTGCAGCGGCATGTGCAGCTGCGGGCAGACATTCGGGGTCTCGGCCATGGCCTCGATGACGTCATCGGTGAATTCGGCCGGGTGCGGGGAGGTGAAGCGCACGCGCTCGAGGCCCTCGATGTTTCCGGTGGCGCGCAGCAGTTTCGCGAACGCGCCGCGGTCGCGCTGCTCGTTCGGGTCGGCGAAGGAGACGCCGTAGGAGTTCACGTTCTGCCCGAGCAGCGTCACCTCCATGACGCCCTGATCGACGAGCGCCTGCACCTCGGCGAGCACATCGCCGGGCCGCCGGTCGACCTCCTTGCCGCGCAGCGACGGCACGATGCAGAACGTGCAGGTGTTGTTGCAGCCCACCGAGATCGACACCCAGCCCGCGTAGGCGGACTCGCGCTTGGCGGGCAGCGTCGACGGAAACGCTTCCAGCGCTTCGATGATCTCGACCTGCGCCTCCTCATTGTGGCGGGCCCGCTCCAACAGCACCGGCAGCGAACCGATGTTGTGGGTGCCGAACACCACATCCACCCAGGGCGCCTTCTTCACCACGGTGTCGCGGTCCTTCTGCGCCAGGCAGCCGCCGACCGCGATCTGCATGCCGGGCCGCTCGGCCTTGATGGGCGCGAGGTGGCCGAGGGTGCCGTACAGCTTGTTGTCGGCGTTCTCGCGCACCGCGCAGGTATTGAAGACGACCAGGTCGGCGGTGTCGCCAGCCACTGCCTTGACGTAACCGGCATCCTCGAGCAGACCCGAGAGGCGCTCGGAGTCGTGCACGTTCATCTGGCAGCCGTAGGTGCGGACCTCGTAGGTCCGGGCCGGGGAATTCACCCAACCAGGGTAATAGCTGGCACGCGGAGGCCATAAACCCGTCCTGACGGGCGTGACCGGCGTCTCGGTTGCAGCACAGTGCGGCCCCGGCAACTCAAAGACGAGCATTTCGGGCACGACATATATAGGGTCACTGGTCATGACCGATGCTGCCGATCCCATCAGCAACCCCGCGCCGATGATCTCGATGCGGACCGTGGACAAGCACTTCGGCTCGCTGCACGTATTGCGTGACATCAATCTCGAAGTGCCCCGAGGGCAGGTCGTGATCGTGGTGGGACCCTCGGGCTCCGGCAAGTCGACACTGTGCCGAACCATCAATCGACTGGAGACCATCGACTCCGGCGAAATCGCCGTCGATGGGGTGAAGCTCCCCGACGAGGGCAAGGCGCTGGCCAAGCTGCGTGCCGACGTGGGCATGGTGTTCCAGCAGTTCAACCTGTTCGCCCACAAGACCATTCTCGAGAACGTGATGCTCGCGCCGGTGAAGGTGCGCGGGCAGAAGAAGGACGTGGCCCGCAAGCGCGCGCTCGAACTGCTCGAGCGGGTCGGCATCGCCAATCAGGCCGACAAGTATCCGGCACAGCTGTCCGGCGGCCAGCAGCAGCGCGTGGCCATCGCCCGCGCGCTGGCCATGGATCCCAAGGTGATGCTGTTCGACGAGCCCACCTCCGCGCTCGACCCGGAAATGGTGTCCGAGGTGCTCGAGGTGATGGTGCAGCTCGCCAAGGACGGCATGACCATGCTGGTCGTCACCCACGAGATGGGCTTCGCGCGCCGCGCGGGCAATCGTGTGCTGTTCATGGCGGACGGGCAGATCGTCGAGGACGCCGAGCCCGAGGCCTTCTTCACCGCACCGAAATCGGATCGCGCCAGGGACTTCCTGGGCAAAATCCTGTCCCACTGACCCACCCCACCCGGGAAACGACTCCCGCACTCCACGAGAGAACAGGACCTTCGATGAGGATCAACCACGCAATCCGGATCGCCGCCGGAGTGGCTGCCCTGGCGCTCGCCGTCACCGCCTGCGGCGGCAGCAGCAGCAAGTCGGCCAGCCAGCACGCCGCCGACGGCAAGCTCACCATCGGCATCAAGTTCGACCAGCCGGGCCTGGGCCTGCTCAACAAGGACGGCAGCTACAGCGGCTTCGATGTCGATGTCGCCAAGTACGTGGCCGACAAGCTGGGCGTGAAGCCGGAGAACATCACCTTCAAGGAGTCGCCGTCCTCGCAGCGCGAGACGCTGATTCAGAACGGGCAGGTCGACTTCATCGTCGCCACCTACTCGATCACCGACGCGCGCAAGGAGAAGGTCGACTTCGCGGGGCCCTACTTCCAGACCGGTCAGTCGCTGCTGGTGCGGTCGGACAACACCGACATCACCGGCAAGGAATCGCTGAACGGCAACAAGAAGCTGTGCTCGGTCAAGGGCTCCACCCCGGCGCAGAACGTGAAGAACAAGTACGCCAAGGACGTTCAGCTGCAGGAGTACGACACCTACTCGCTGTGTGTCGAGGCGCTGAAGTCGGGCGCGGTGGACGCGGTCACCACCGATGACATCATCCTGCGCGGTTACGCGGCGCAGTCGCCGGGCGCGCTGAAGGTCGTCGGCGACACCTTCTCCACCGAGAAGTACGGCATCGGCCTGAAGAAGGGCGACACCGAAACCCGCGGCAAGATCAATGACGCCATCGAGGCCATGATCTCCTCCGGGGCGTGGAAGGCCGCGCTGGAGAAGGAATTCGGTTCCACCGGATTCCAGATCCCGCAGCCGCCCGCGGTCGACCGGTACTGAGTCACGGACACGTGCCGGGTGATTTCCCACTCATGAAATCACCCGGCGCGCTTCGTTTTCCGATCGGAGGAATGGGGCAGTCGTGTTCGACTTGATCTCCAACTATCACACCAAGCTGCTCGACGCGTTCTGGGTGACCATCAAACTGACGCTGTATTCGGCGTTCTGGGCGTTGATCCTCGGCACCGTCGTCGCGGCCATGCGGGTGTCGCCGGTTCCGATCGCACGATGGATCGGCACCCTGTACGTCAATATCATTCGCAATACGCCGCTCACGCTGATCATCGTGTTCTGCTCGCTGGGCCTGTACCAGACCCTCGGGTGGCGGTTGGCGCCGGAGGGGCCGAATAGTATCGCGCAGAACAGCTTTCGCTTCGCGATCGTCGGATTGAGTGTCTACACGGCGGCTTTCGTGTGCGAGTCGCTGCGGTCGGGCATCAATACGGTGCCGTTCGGGCAGTCGGAGGCGGGGCGGTCGCTGGGGTTCACCTTCGGGCAGAACCTGCGTTATGTGGTGCTGCCGCAGGCGTTTCGGTCGGTCATCGCGCCGCTGGGCAGTGTGTTCATCGCCTTGACCAAGAATTCGACCATCGCGTCGGCCATCGGTGTCGGTGAGGCCGCGCTGCTCATGTCGGAGATGAACGAGACCGAGGCGGCGGCATTGAGCATCGGTGCCATCTTCGCGCTCGGCTTCATCATTCTGACCCTGCCGACCGGCCTGTTCTTCGGTTGGCTGGCCAAGCGATTCGAGGTGAAGCGATGACCATCACCCTGGGCCGCCGCGCCCCCGAGGCGTCGGTGCTCTACGACGCGCCCGGTCCCCGCGCGCGCCTGCGCTACCGGATCTATTCCGTCATCGTGATCGCGGCGGCGGCGGCCGCGGTGTGGGTGGTCTACCACGGCCTCGCCAACAAGGGGCAGTTCACGGCGGCGAAGTGGAAGCCGTTCACCGAGAGCCAGATCTGGACCACCTACCTGCTGCCCGGCCTGCGCGGGACGCTGGAGGCGGCGGCGCTGTCGATCGTGCTGGCGCTCGTGTTGGGCATGATCTTCGGGATTCTGCGACTGTCGGACCATCGGGTGATCCGCTGGGTCGCGGGCGCGATCGTGGAGATCTCGCGGGCGATTCCCGTGCTGATCCTGATGATCTTCCTGTTCAACCTGTTCGGCACCCAGAACGTCTTCCCGTCCGACCAGTTGGCACTGGGGGCCGTGGTGGTGGCGCTGACCATCTACAACGGGTCGGTCATCGCCGAGATCGTGCGCTCGGGCATCCGGGCCATCCCCAAGGGACAGACCGAGGCGGCCATCGCGCTGGGCATGCGCAAGACCCAGGTGATGGTGACCATTCTGCTGCCGCAGGCCATTACCGCCATGCTGCCCGCGCTGGTGTCGCAGATGGTGGTGGCGCTCAAGGACTCGGCGCTGGGCTATCAGATCACCTATCTGGAGATCGTGCGCCGCGGTACGCAACTCGGTGCGGCGGAACAGAATCCGATTCCGGCGCTGATCGTGGTGGCCATCATCATGATCGTCATCAACTACACGTTGACGGTGATCGCGACGCGGGTCGAGAAGTGGCTGCGCACGCGCAAGCGCGGCTCGCGGGCCGTGCTCTCGGCGGGCGTCGCGACCGCTCCGCCCGGCATGGATGTGGTGCTGGGCGGCCAGACCGCCGCCCCGAAGTAGGCGAAATCCGGTCCCGGCTCGAACCGCGTTTCCGAGCCGGGACCGGGCATTCCGGGAATGCTGCGCGGACCTGCGGACAAGTGCTCCGCCCAGCTCGCATACTGGATTTCATGAACGAAGACGACAGCGCTCGAAGAGAATTCGTCTTCGGGCTTTTCTTGATCACCGTCATTACGCCATTGGTCGCGGGGCTCACCGCCTTCGCGGCGGTATTGGGCACCTTTTTCGCCTCGCGCGGGCTCGATCGGATTCTGGCTCGTCGCCGAGCCAAACTCGCGGCGGGTGCGGATCGACACGCCGTGCCCCGGCTGTCCGCGCATCGAGGGCACCGCCGGACGGATACCCGCCACGCCCGCCGAGCCCTCTCCACCCGCCGTCCGGGCGGCGTCCTGCACTGAGCGCTCGCGGGCGAGTCAGTCCGCCAGCCAAGGCATTCGGGCCACGAGGCGATCCCGGAGTTCGGTCAGCTGCGCGATGCGCTCATTGAGGTGGGCGACGCGGGGCGCGCCCACCTGGGCGTAGCCGGTGGTGCAGCGGGGCTCGAGGTGGAAGACCTCGGGGAGATCGCGATCCAGATGCGGTAGGAACGCGCGCACGTCCTCGACGGTGAAACCGGTGTCGAGCAGGTCGCGAATATTGGTGACCCGGCGGACGGCCGTTTCCTCGTAGACGCGGTAACCCGAGGCGGTGCGATCGGACGTCATCAGACCCTGCTCCTCGTAGAAGCGCAGGGCACGGGTGGTGGTGCCGGTGCGTGCCGCCAGTTCTCCGATGAGCATTGCGCCTCCTTGGCCGGGCACATTCGCCCCTCCTCGCCGAAATTTCGCGAGGTGCAACGCTACACGCGCACCACAACCTTCCCCCGGTAGGTGCCGGAGACCAGGTCCAACAGGGTGCGCGGGGCCTTGTCGAGGCCGTCGACAATCGTTTCGGACTGGACGATCGCCTTGTCGGCCAGCCATTTCCGCTGCAGGCGGCCGAATTCCGGGGCCGAATCCAGGTGATCGAGCACGGTGAAGCCGCGGAGCGTGAGACGCTTGCCGATCACCGGGAGCAGATCGCCGGGACCGGCGTCGGGCACTCCGCCCGCGCGCTGCCGGGACAGCGCACCGCACAGGGCGATCCGGCCGCCCACATTCATCACCTCGATCGCGGCTCGCAGGTGATCGCCGCCGACATTGTCGAAATACACATCGATTCCCTCGGGCGCGACCTCGCGCAGCCGGTCGGCGATCGGACCGTCGTGATAGTCGAAAACCGCGTCATACCCCAGCGTTTCGCGCGCGTACTCCGCCTTCTCCGGCGAACCGACACTGCCCACCACCCGCTTCGCCCCGAGCAACCGGGCGATCTGCCCGGCCATACTCCCCGTGGCTCCCGCCGCACTGGACACGAAAACGGTGTCGCCCTCCCGCAATTCGGCCGCCTTCGTGAGGCCCACATAGGCGACATGCCCGAATCCCAGATACGACGCGGGCGGCACCGTGGCATCCAGAACCTGCACCGCCTCGCCCGCGACCACCGCGAACTCCCGCCAGCCCAGCCAATGCGCCACCACCGTCCCCACCGGCAGTTCGGGGTCCGCCGACTCGACGACCTCACCCACCGCACGGCCGTGCATCGCCTCCCCGACCACGAACGGCGGCAAGGGAATTCCCGGATAATCACCGATCTGCATCAACATCCCGGGATCCAGCGACATGAACAGATTCCGCACAACCACCTCCCCCGGCCCCGCCTGCCGAACGCGTTCCTCCACCACCCGGAAATCACTCACCACGGGCATACCCACCGGCCGCCGCACCAACTGCACAACCCGCCCGACCCGGACCTCGTTCTCACTCATGCCGCCGACGCTAAACATTGACGTATGGGGCAAGGTCAAGCTCGGACGTGTGGGCCGCTACCTGCACGCGCTGACGGTGGATTGAACTCGGTGGGGGTCCGCCTCGTATCTGCTTACAGGGTGGGAGGTATCTGCTTACGGGGTGGGAGCGACAGGTTGCTTCATCAACCGAAGCGGGAATGCGATGACCACCAAATTCACCGATGAGCGTTCTATCAAGGGGACCGAGAACACCGACTCCAGTGCCGCCGACATGGGGCTGCTGGTCTTGCGGGTGTTTTTCGGCGGGCTGCTGTTCGTGCACGGCAGTCAGAAACTGTTCGGCTGGTTCAATGGGCCGGGCTGGCACAAGACCATCACGGGGTTCGACAAGCTGGGTTATCACCCGGGGAAACTGTTCGGCACGCTGGCCGGACTGTGCGAATTCACCGGCGGCACACTGCTATTGCTCGGATTGCTCACACCGCTGGGCGCGGCGATTGTTGTCGGCAGCATGACCAATGCCATGAACGTGACCTGGCATCACGGTCTCATGGGCTACGAAAGCGCCCTGCTGTTCGCCGTCGTCGCCGCGGCGCTGGCCTTCACCGGCCCAGGCCGCTACTCCCTCGACCACCTGCTCCCCTGGGGCCAACGCCGCGGCCCGGCCTGGGGCGCGGCCGCCCTCGCGCTCGGACTGGCGGCCGCGCTGATCACGCTGGAGTTCAAGTGGCACTAGCCGCGCTCACACCGTGCCCATATCGGCCGAAAGCCACTGCTCCGGCCGCATGAACACCACGACCTGCTCCCCCAGCGACTCGGCGTACTTCAAATAGCCGTCCACCTTGTCCGCCGGAAGGTACCGCTCGGCCATCTCCCGCACGGGCCCCTCATCGGTCATGGGTTCGATCCGCACAACGGGCCCCTCCGCCGTCACATACCGCACTGACGGCGTCAACACCTGCGCCATGAGGCTGAACCGCCCCGCCTCCTCCAACGCCCGGGCCTTCCTCGACCCCGCCCCGGTCACCACCCACAACTCACCCCCCGGCGAATACTGATACCAAATAGGCACATTGAGCGGCGCCCGCCCATTCCCCACAGCCACCGCAAGCGCACCAATATGAGGCTGAGCCAAAAACTCCTGACGTTCCTTCAATGTCAATGCCATACCCCCACCGTACGACCCCCCACCGACAACAAGGTCATACGCGCGAGCAGAAGAAACCTCCGCCCGGTCGGCATTGTTCAGCTCGCTCGAACACCCGAAATAGCCTGTCACCCACCGCCACGCGCGGCGGCGTCCATTTCGTCCTTCACCACGGAGTAGGCGATGGACTGGCCGAAACCGCGCCTGGCGAGTAGACCCACCAACCGGCGAATGGTCTTCTCCCGGTCCAGATCCGGTGGCAATCCCCGGAGCTTCGCACGAACGAGCTCGGCGGCACGCTCACGCTCATCATCGAGTGAGGATGGCTCGCTCGCGTCCGCGGAATTGTCGTCGACCGAGCTCGGATCGCCCGCGTCCACGACGGTCGAGCCGGAGCGCGGCTCAGCCTCACGACGAGACACTGCCCGAGCGCGGCGACCCATACCCACCGCCGGTTGCTCCTCCATCCCCGACTCGACCCACGCGGCCAATTCCGCAGACACGGCCGCATAGGCGATGCCGGAGGGATAACCGCGGCGGGCCAACATACCGACCAGGCGGCGAGTGGCGGTGGCGCGGTCGAGATTCGGGGAGAAGGTGCGGAGTTTGGCGCGAACCAGCTCGGCCGCGGATTCGGCATCGCCGGAAGGCAATTCGCGCCGCGCCGCGGCCGAAGGGCGGCGGCCCCGAGCCGGACCGGAATCCATGGGCAGGCGACCGGCGGTCGCTCCGCCTTCGACACCGGTGCCGGAGCGGTCGCCCGACTGCAGGTCGGCGGGTTCGCGGCGGTGAGTTGCGGGGAGGATGGAGGTGACGACCTCGTAGGCGGTGGCGGGGTTGTAGCCGCGGCGGGCGAGCATGGTGACGAGGCGGCGGATGGCCTTGTCACGGTCGAGGTCCGGGGAAAGCGAGGGCAGTTTGCGGCGAACCAACTCGGCCGCTCGCTCGCGTTCGTCGGCCGCCGTCACCGATTCCAGTGCGGGTTCGGCATGTTCCGGCGCAATCCCCTTGCGCCGCAACTCCTCCGCGAGCACCTTCTTCCCCTTGCCCGCATACGTGTGCCGCGAGTGCACCCACTGCTGCGCGAACGCCGCATCATCGATCAGCCCAACCTCGGCCAACCGATCCAACGCCCGCTTCGCCACCCCCGCACTGAACCCCTTGTCCGCCAACCGATCCGCCAACTCGAACCGACTCCTGGCCCGATCCGCCAACAGCCGCAAACACACTTCCTTCGCCTGCGCCTCGGTGCCGCCGCCCACCAGCGCCCCCGATTCCGCCACTCCCCCACCAGAATCCGAGTTCCTCCCACGCCGACGCCCCCGCCGCCCACCCCGACCAAACTCATCGGCCTCCCCCGAACCGCTCGCCCCTTCCCGATCTACTTCCGGCGCGAACCGATCCGCTTCCCCCTCAACACCACGCCAACCCGTCCCATTGCCAGACCAATCGGCCCCGCCAACCAGTTCGTTGACGACCCCGTCAGCGCCCGCCAACCCGCCACCGACAACCCCTGCCGCTCCCCCATCGCCCCGATCGCGGCGCCGGGCTCCCTCACGCGCCGCACGACTCTTCCGCTCCTCGCGCTCATCCCGCCCAGCTTCCCCGGCGTCGGCAGCAGCCGCGGTCGCTGCGGCCAGCGCCGCACGAGCCGCCCGCAGCTTCTCCTCCCTCGTAGCATTCGGCGAGATCGCCTCCCCGGCACCACGCCAATCCGCCCCTCCGCCAGGCCAATCCGCCCCGCTACCCGCGTCGGCCCCGGAATCTCCCCATCCCGCATCGGCGTTCGCTGCGGCTCCCCCTGCGATCGGATCTCCCCCATCCTCGGTGCGGTTCCTTCGCTGCCCGCGCCTATTTCGCCCGGTGTCCCCGGAGTCACCAGCAGCCGTGGTCGCCGCGGCCAGCGCCGCGCGGGCGGCCCGCAGCTTCTCCTCTCGCGGAGCGTTCGGGGAGATTTGTTCTGGAGCAGGGCTGTTCGAGCTGTGCGGGGTTGGGGTTTTGCCGGGGCCGGGGGTAGTGGGCGCTTCCTCTCGCCACTGCCCCGGCGCGCGGCGTTGCCCGGTGGGCGGACGGCGGGGGTTGGGGGACTGGGGGCTTTCGCCGGTGTGGGGTTCTGACGGCTCGTCGGCGGTGGAATAGCTCGAGGGGCCGTAGTTCCAGGTGCCGGTGCCGGATGTGTAGGGGTCGGCGGAACTGCGGCCGAAAAGGTCGTGGCTCGGGTCCGAGGTGGGGCCGTAGAGGTCGTGGCCTGGGGTGGAGGTGCGGGGGTGGGAGGTGGGGGTGCGCTTGGTGGAGCGGGACTCCAGTTGGCGGCGGAGGCGTTCTACCGCGTCCAGGCGGGGGGTGGGCCCCGGCGAATCAGGCCGGGGCCCTTCGGGATCCCGAGGGGTCATCGATCAGGAAGCGGTCAGAAGTCGGCGGGGGCCTCTTCGGCGGTGACGTCCGCGCCGATGCCGAGCTTTTCCTTGATCTTCTTCTCGATCTCGTCGCGGACATCGGTGTTCTCGAGGAGGAACTTGCGGGCGTTCTCCTTGCCCTGGCCGAGCTGATCGCCCTCGTAGGTGTACCAGGAGCCGGACTTGCGAATGAAGCCCTGCTCGACACCCATGTCGATGATCGAGCCCTCCTTGGAGATGCCGACGCCGTAGAGGATGTCGAACTCGGCCTGCTTGAACGGCGGCGAGACCTTGTTCTTGACGACCTTCACGCGGGTGCGGTTGCCAACCGCGTCGGAACCGTCCTTCAACGTCTCGATGCGGCGGACGTCCAGGCGGACCGAGGCGTAGAACTTCAGCGCCTTACCACCGGTGGTGGTCTCCGGCGAGCCGAACATGACGCCGATCTTCTCGCGCAGCTGGTTGATGAAGATGGCGGTGGTGCCCGAATTGTTCAGGGCCGAGGTCATCTTGCGCAGCGCCTGGCTCATGAGGCGGGCCTGCAGACCGACGTGGCTGTCACCCATCTCGCCCTCGATCTCGGCGCGCGGCACCAGGGCGGCGACGGAGTCGATGACGATGATGTCGATGGCACCGGAACGCACCAGCATGTCGGCGATTTCGAGCGCCTGCTCACCGGTGTCGGGCTGGGAGACCAGCAGCGCGTCGGTGTCGACGCCCAGCTTGCGGGCGTACTCCGGATCCAGCGCGTGCTCGGCGTCGATGAACGCCGCGACACCGCCCGCGGCCTGCGCATTGGCGACCGCGTGCAGGGCGACGGTGGTCTTACCCGAGGACTCCGGACCGTAGACCTCGACAATGCGCCCGCGCGGCAGGCCGCCGATGCCGAGGGCGACATCCAGCGAGATCGATCCGGTCGGAATCACCGAGATCGGCTGGCGCGCCTCCTCTCCCAGGCGCATGAGCGCGCCCTTGCCGAAGCTCTTCTCGATCTGCGCCAACGCCAGATCGAGGGCCTTGTCACGATCGAAAGCCGGAGGTGCCATCGTCAGTTCCCCTTCTCAACGGGTGTCAAGTGCTGTGGTTGGCGCCCACGTTAGAGGGAGGCACCGACAAGTTCCGACGACGAGCTTAGACGAACAAGTGTTCGACGCAAGCGACGCGCTGAACGACACGCGAAAGACCTGGTGGCAAATCCGCGGCAAGCGCACGCGACCTCAGGGCACGACCGCGATCTTCCGGTCGTCCAGCAGTGTCTGCGACTGCTTGAACATCCGCAATGCGGAAAGCACCTGGACGTCATTGATACCCGGCAGCACCCCGAGCGATTCGGTCACATACCGGTACAGATGCGCGGTGTCCTGGCACACCACCGAGACCATGAGATTCGCCGTCCCCGTCGTCGCCGCGACATAGGCCACTTCCGGATGCGTCGCCACGGCCTTCCCCACCGCCTCCAGATCCCCCGGCCGCACCCGCATCCAGATCATGGCCCGCGCCACGTAACCCATTCGCTCCAAAGCGAAGTCGAGATCGAAGTACAGCACCCCCGACTCGATCAGCTCGCTCATCCGCCGCGCCACCCGGGTCGCGCTCCATCCGGTGGCAGTCGCGATCTGGGCGTAGGAGGCCCGCCCGTCGCGCGCCAGAATCGCCAGCATCACCTCGTCCTCGCGCGAGAGTTCGACCGAGCGCTCCGGCCCGCGCGGCTCCCACATCGGCGGGCGCGGGCCCAGTTCACTCAGCTGTTCGGCGGTGAACAGATGGCCGTAGCGCGGCCACTCCTCCTCGAACGGGAACTGCCGCATCACCTCGTGCACGGTCAACTCCAGCACCTGGCTGGCCCGCGGAATCATGCGCAGCAGCAACTCCTCCTGCCGCTCCACCGACCGCGGACGGCACACGCAGGTCACCTCGAATCCCGTGGCCAGCAGGGAAACCCAGCTCACATCGGGCAGCCGCGCCAGCGCCTCGGCCAGCGCCACCGCCCGATTCGGCGCGGTCTTGATGCGCAGAACCCACCGGGTGCGCCCGAGCGGCACCGTATTCACCTGTCCCGCGACGTGAATCATGCCGCGCCGCCGCAGCGACCGATACCGCCGAGCGACCGTCTGCTCGGAGACGCCCAGAACTGCCCCGAGCCGGGCGAAGGGGATGCGGGCGTCGGTGACCAGGCCGTGGATGATCTGCTTGTCGAGCGTATCCAGGACGGAGGATTCGTCCAGACTTTCACCATCCATGGGAGGAATCCTTCGCGAGAGGCGGTGCGGCTATGGGATACCAGCGTTCCCCACCAGTCTAGGTGACGAAATCGCTCGTACTTCTGGAGGTTCCCATGCGGAAATGGCTCCCCTTGCTCGCGGCCTGCCTGGGCTCGTTCATGCTGCTCATAGACGTCACCATCGTGAATGTCGCCCTGCCCGACATCGCGGCGGACCTCGGCACGGGCCTGTCCGGATTGCAGTGGGTCATCGACGGTTACGCCCTCGCCCTGGCCGCGCTGCTGCTCATGCTCGGCTCACTGGCCGACCGCTTCGGCGCGAAGCCCACCTATCTGATCGGCCTGGCCCTGTTCGCGGCCGCCAGCCTCGGCTGCGGCGTGGCCGGTTCGGCGGAGGTGCTGGTGGCGGCGCGCGCCGCGCAGGGCATCGGCGGTGCGGCCATGCTGGCGACGACGCTGTCGCTGCTGCACGCCACCTACACCGGCCGCGATCGTGGCATCGCGTTCAGCGCGTGGGGCGCGGTGTCGGGCGCGGCCGCCGGTGTCGGCGTGGTGCTGGGCGGCGTACTCACCGATCTGCTGTCGTGGCGGTGGATCTTCTTCGTCAACCTGCCGATCGCGGTGCTGGCGATCGCCTTGTCCGCCATCGCCTTCGGGCCGTCGCCCCGGCGCGCGGAGCGCCGCGTGGATGTCGTCGGCATGCTGGCCTTCACCGCGGCCGCGACGGCCGTGACCTACGGCGTCATCCGCGCCGGGGAGCACGGCTGGGGCGATCGCGGGGCCGCGGTGGCGCTGATCGGCGGCGCGATCGCCCTGATTGCCTTCGTTCTCATCGAATCCTTCAGCACCGCACCGATGTTGCCGCTGCCCCTGCTGCGCAGCGCGGGCTTCACCGCCACGCTGATCGCCGCCGTCGGCATGAGTTTCGCCGCCTTCGCCTCGAGCCCGCTGCTGTCGCTGTGGTTGCAGCAGTACCTGCACTTGACGCCGTTGCGGGCCGGACTGTCCATGCTGCCGCTGTCGGTGTGCGCGTTCCTGGTCTCGGGCGTCTTCGGCAGGCTGCTGCACGACGTCGCGCCGAAATGGACCATCGGCGGCGGTCTCGCGCTGATCGGCGCGGGCAGCACGCTGCTGACCATTATCGATACCGGATCGTCCTGGGCCGCTACGGTTCCCGGCTATCTGGTGATCGGCGTCGGTGTCGGGATCATGGCCCCGCCGCTGGTGGCGGTGGGCCTGGCGGCGGTCCCGCCGCAGCAGAGCGGCACCGCCGCCGGTGCGATCAATACGGCGCGACAGCTGGGGCTGGCACTGGGAGTCGCCGTGCTGGGCACCGTCTTCCGCAACACGGGCTCGGGCAAGACACCCGACGTCGGTTTCATCGACGGCTTGAACTCGGCGACCATCACCGCCGGTGTCACCGGAATCCTGGCGGGCGCACTGGTTTTCGCCCTCTACTCCCGAGCCGACCGCACCATCCCCGCGGCCCCCGCCGCCGCGCCCGAACCCGCCCATCTCGCCTGACACACAACCCATCCCATGCCGGCCCCCCGCAGAAATGACCAAGATCAGGGAGCTCTCAGCGAGGAATTCGCCCGAATTCACCGCACTGAGTGCTCCCTGATCTTGTTGCTAGTGCAGGGGAAGGGGTGCGGTGTCCTCTTCGGGGGTGCGGGGGCCGAAGATGCGGCGCTCGTTCTCGGCGATGGGTACGTCGTTGATGCTGGCTTCGCGGCGGGACATGCGGCCGTCGGGGGCGAATTCCCAGAGTTCATTGCCGTAGCTGCGGTGCCATTGGCCGTTGTCGTCGTGCCATTCGTATTGGAAGCGGACGGCCATGCGGTTCTCGCGGAAGCCCCACAGCTCCTTGCGCAATGCGTACCCGTTCTCCTTGGCCCACTTACGCTTCAGGAAGTCGATGATCTCGGCGCGGCCGGTAATGAACTCGTCGCGGTTACGCCAGACCGAATCCTCGGTGTACGCCTGCGCGACAGTTTCGGGATCGCGGGTGTTCCAGGCGTTTTCGGCGGCACGGACCTTGGCCCTGGCCGATTCCATGTCAAACGGTGGCAGTGGGGGACGCATCCTGAAACCTTTCGGGTTGGTTGGTGAAAGTTCGGGTTCACTCCAGCGCAAGGGCGTCGCTCCCGTGATCTCCACGACTTCATGGAGGGTGAAGTCGATCGCGCATTGCGCCCCGGCCGTGAAAGTCGTCTCATCCCAGACAATCTCGGCGGTGCCGGTGAGTTGCAGCGTGGTGCCGGTCCGCCAATCCGGGATGAGCAGCCCGCAGCGCGGGTCGGCGGCGATATTGCCCAGGGTCATGAACATGGAGTTGCCGCGGTAGTCGGGCCAGCGCAGCCGGGTCGGCGAAAGTACCTGGAGGAAGCCGGGATTGCCGCCGCGATGGGAGGCATCGGCATTGCCGTCGGCGTCGGCGGAGGCGACGAAGAAGGCGTCCGCGCGCGAAACCAGCTGTTGCTGAGCGTCGTTCAGCGCCGCCGATCGGCGCACCGTCGGTGTCGTGCCGGTGACCCAGTCGTCGATATCTCGACGCGAGATGTACTTGGGGCAGTTCGAGTACACCTGCTCGGTATCGATGCGCAGACCATGCGCGGTGGGCGCGACCACACCGTTGACCCGCATCCGCCGCCGCAGTTGCGGCTGTAGCGCGATCATGCCGACCTGCCTTGTGCCCCGCAGTGCTTCGGCGAGCGGATCCCCCTCGACCGGCAGCGCGTCCACCTCGATGGTCCGCGCGCCGGAGGCCTGGACGAACCCGGGCGGCCCGATCAGCTGACTCGCCCACATCCGTCCCGAGTCGTCGGCGGCGGCCACCACGATCATGGGTTGCGCCGCCAGGAATTCCGCCGCGACCGCCGGAATCTCGGGCCGGATCATGCGGCCGACCCGCTGGGCGATATCGGCCTGCCCCATCCGCTCCTGCACGGCCAACTCGCCGGGGTGATAGGCGACGCTCATGTCAGAAGAAGCCGCAGGTGGGCGCGGAGCCGCTCGGTGCGGGGGCGTGTTCGGCACCGCTGGGCGCATAGACCTCGAGCCGGATGCCGTCGGGATCGATGAAGAAGATGCCGCCGGATGATCCGCCCTCGCGATGGGCGACGACACCGTCGTGAGCGAAGGAGACATTCAGCTCCTTCAGCACCGATTCCACCTCGCGCACCTGGTCGATGCTGTCCACCTGGAACGAAAGGTGATGCAGGCCGGGCGTTTTCGCCGAGAATTCGCCATCGCTCTGCTGCCACAGGGTCACCTGGAGCTTGCCGTCGCGCCCGAGGAAGGCGAAGCGCCGCGCGCCCTCGCCGCCTGCGCCGAGCTGCTCGAAGCCGAGCGCCTGCCGATAGAAGGCGACCGACCGGTCGAGATCGGTGACATTGAGGCCTATGTGCCCGGGGGCGAGAACAGGTGCGGTCATGGTGAACCCCTTCGGATGATCTAACCATCATATCGAGTTTGACTAGTTAGAAATTAATGACGGGGACGGCGTACCGTCAACCCCTATAGGTCGTTTTATCGGTTAGAAAGGAGTCGCGACCCGGATGCCACTCGCCCGGCGGTTACCCTCAGACGTGCCCGCTGCCCGCCCCCACCTCGGTGAACCGCTCGCCCTGGATCTGCTCAACACCCGCTGGATGACCGCGGAGGGCCGTCAAGACCTGCTCACCGACGTGGCGGGCGTCCAACGATGGCTGGCCGACAACGAGCTCGACCTGCCCGCCGACGAAGCGACCCGGCGGGCCCTGGTCACCGCCCGCGAGGCCATTCTGCGCGCGGTCCGGGGCGAGACCGCCGACGACCTCAATACCGTCCTCGCCCGGGGCCGCATTCGCCGCGTCCTCACCCCCGCGGGCCCGGACTCCCTGCCCGAGGTGAGCGCCCCCGCCTGGCTACCCGCCTGGCTGGCCGCCGACAACCTGCTCCACCTGCTGGCGAGCTCCCCGGACCGAATCAAACAGTGCGCCCACCCGCACTGCATCCTGTTCTTCCTGGACACCTCGAAAAACGGCACCCGCCGCTGGCACTCGATGGCCTCGTGCGGCAACCGCGCCAAGGCCACCCGCCACTACGCGAAGAAGACACACTCGGAGTGAACCGAATCCGAGTGGGGCTCAGAACAATTCGTCCACCAGCCGGTAGTAGGTCAACCGCCCGGCATCCGGGTCGTCGAGCCCGTAGGCGGCGAAGAACGCCGCCACTTCTCCCGCGCCGAAGTCATCGCTCAAATCCCTGGCTGCCAAGGCCAGATCGCGATACCGATCGGCCACACCGAGCCGCCCCACATCGATGAGCAGCCCGCCCACGAGCACATTCGACGGCGTGTAATCCCCGTGCGCCACAACGAGATCCTCGACCGCGGGCCGTTCGGCGACGAGCCGATCGAACACCTGCTCCGGCGTCAGTCCAAGGTTGTCGTCATCGAAATCGTCAGCATCGGCGGCACCTTCGGCAATGCGTCGTCGCGCTGCCCGCAGAGTGGCCTCGAGGCGTCCGTCGAACGGACAGTGCGCCACCGACAGCCCGTGCAGCCGACGCAGCGTCTCCCCCATCAGCCGACCGGGTGAATCCACCTGCGCGGCGGCCAGACTCGGCACCCCCGCATCGGCGAGCACCAGGACGTCCTCGTCGAAGACCGCGATCTCCGGCACCGCTATGGCCTGCTCGCCGAGCCAGCGATATCGCTCGTATTCGGCCACCGCCACGGGTCCGCGCTTGAGCCAGTAGGTTCCGTTCACCTGCACGACGCCGCCGCTGAGCCCTTCGTGGTCCGCGGAGAGCACCGGATCGGCCCCGAGCAAGGCCGCCACGCGCGGCGGCCACGAGCGGTTCGTCACCATCGGGACTTGGGCACATCGAATTCCGCGCAGAGCGCGCGCCACACGTCGCGGGGGTCCACCCCGGACTCGATCGCCTGCGCGCCCGTCTTGCCCATGGTCGGCAGCACATGATCTTTCAGCAGCACGTCGCCGCGTGCCGTTCCGAATTCGGTATGCAACAACTCCTGGAACTCCGTCAATCGCACGGCGGCGAGCCTACGCCAATCTCGGACGGCCCGGCCAACCGCGACCGCCGAGGCCCGCGGCGACCGGTACGAAACGGGCAGGTCAGGCCGGGTTGGGCGATTCGGCTGCGGCGTGGCAGACCGCGACCGGGTCGGTGACCACGGAAATGCCGGTGGCGGCCGAGCGGGCGGCGTCGGTGAAGGAGGGATCGTCGAGGACGCGTTTGACGGCGTCGCGCAGGGCCTCGGGGGTGGCGGGGCGGACCAGGATCGAACTGCCTTGACGGGCGGCGCGATTGGCGAGTTCCCACTGGTCACCGCCACCGGGGACGGTGACGATGGGTACGCCCGCGAGGAGGGTCTTGGCGAGCAGGCCGTGGCCGCCACCGCCGATGACGACCGCGGCGTGGCGCAGGAGCTCGTCCTGGCGGCCCAAACCGGCTGTGGCCCAAGCGGGGAGGTCGGCGGGCGGGGTGTCGAGGGTGGAGATGGCGACGCGAACGCCAGCGCCCTCCAGGGCTTCGAGGGCGAGGTCGGCCAGACCGGCGGTGCCGGTTTGAGCGGTGGACGGGGCGACCATGACCAGCGGCTCATCGCCGGGCGGCAGGTCGAGGATGTGGTCGGTGGGCTCCCACAGCAGCGGGCCGACCAGGTGGGCGTTGTCGGGCCAGTCGGGGCGCGGCACCTCGAGGGCGGGCAGGGTGGCAACCAACCGGGCGGTCGGTCCTGGATCCTCCGGCGGCAGGCCCACGCTCGCCCGCGCCTGCGCGCGCTGCAGTTCACCGCGGCGAATCGCGCGCGAGGTCAGGCCGCGCAGCACCGAATCCCGGGCGCGACCCCGCATGCCCTCGCCGATCGCGAGCCCGCTTCCAATGGGCGGCAACCCCTTCGAGGGGAGATACAGCGGATGCGGGGAGAGCTCCACCCACGGCAGCTTCAACCGCTCGGCCGCCATCCCACCCCCGGCGGTCAGCACATCCGACACCACCAACTCGGGCAGCATCGCACTCATCTCCGGCAGGATCTCGCTCGAAATGTGCGCGGCCCGTTGATGAATCCGCGCACCCGCGTCGTCATCATCATCCTCGGCGCGCGGCGCGAGCCCCTTCAGCCGCCGCACCCCGATCCCCACCCCCCGAGCGGCATCGAACCACCGCGGACTGGTGAACAACACCGGCTCGTCCCCGGCCGCCAGCAACCGCTCGCACAACGCAATAGCCGGGAACGTGTGCCCCGGATCCGGCCCCGCCACAACAGCTACTCGCACGCGCCCAGGGTGCCACACCCCACCGACCGCCCTCACATCCAGGCGGCTAGCCAAGATGCCCTCCGTCTCGCCACGACGCGGCCCCGCTGTCATCCCGGCAGCCCGTAGACGGTCACCCGGGTGTAGCACAGCACGCCGCCCCGCCAGACCACAGCCCGCCACCCCAGCGGAGTGCGGCCCGTCATCGCGGCATGTCTTGCCCGGGATCTACCCTGCCACTGTGGATTCCGGCCAAATCGCGCCGGAATGACGAGGACACGTGCCGGAATGACGGGGTGCGCACAGCGGCAGCTCGGACCGCGAAGCCGCCGTGCTGGGCCAGCTCGCAAGCCGACACAGCGAGCTCGGGCGCCAAGCCGACGCGGCGCGCTCAGCCTGCGAAGTGGTAGAGCTCGAAGGCGACGGCGTGGGCGGCGGGGAAGCCTTCCTTGGGGCCGGTGGTCATTTCGAGGACGGCGCGGGCCTGGGCTTCGACGGGGTCGGGGCTCAAGGCTTCGAGGTAGCGGCGGTGGGCGGTCAAGGATTCGATGCCGACTTCGAAGGTGTCGGTGACGTCGACGGCGTGGCTGGCATCGGTGACGCCGCAGACGGCGGCCCAGCGGGCGGACCAGGCGGGGAGGTCGGCGAGTTCGGGGTGGATCCACTCGTTGCCCGCGTCGGAGACGGCGTCCAATGCGGCGCGGCCGACGGCGCGGTGGTCGGCGGAGTTGGCGTAGCCGCGGGCCCAGGTGTCGCCGAAGTTGAACAGCACCACCATTTCCGGGCGATGGCGGCGAATCGCGGCGGCCAGATCGCGGCGCAGGGCCAGCGATTCCTCGATGCGGCCGTCGGGGTGACCGAGGAACTCGACCTCGCTGACGCCGACGATCTTGGCCGAGGCCCGCTCCTCGTCCTCCCGCAGCGGACCGGCCTCCGCGGGCGCGAGCCCCGCGATCCCGGCCTCACCGCTGCTGACCAGCACGTAACGAATGTCCTTGCCCTGCCGCGTCCAGCGCGCGACCGCGGCCGCGGCACCGTACTCGATGTCATCGGGGTGCGCGACGATCACAATGCCGCGCTGCCAATCCTCGGGAAGCTGCTCCATGCCTGAATTCAACACCAACCGCACCCCGCCGCCATGCCAGAGTCCTCACAGCATGGCCAGCACATTCTCGAACGCCGCTTCCGCCGCGCCGAGCAGTTTCAAATCGGCTCCCAGGCTGGACTTCTCGATCCGTACGCCGCCCATGGCGCGGCTTACCATGCTGCGGCGTCGCACGTCCTCGCGCACCCGGGTCACCGCGCCGTCCGGCAGCGCGGTGAACAGGTCGCCGAGCACGACCAGTTCCGGGCCGAGAATGTTCACGACATTGACCAGCCCGAGGGTCAGCCAGTCCAGGTATTCGCGCAGGTGCGTTTCCCAATCACCGTGCAGCTCACGCAGTTCGGCGACGATGGCCCCGCGCGGCCCGTGTTCGGGCATGCCGAGCGCCCGGCACAGCGCCGCCTCCCCGACCTCGGTCTCCCAGCATCCTTCATTGCCGCAGTGGCAGATTCGCCCGCCGGGCCGCACGGTCATGTGCCCGATCTCGCCGAGATAGCCCGCCGAGCCACGCAAGAGCGCCCCCTGCGCGATGAGTCCACCGCCGACCCCGACATCGGCCGACACGAACACCGCGTCCGCCGACCCCCGCCCCGCACCCCTGACATGCTCTGCGAGCGCACCGAATTCGGCGTCATTGCCGACCACGACCGGCAGATCCAGCACCGCCCGCAACCGCTGCCCCAACGCCACCTCACCCCAGGACAGATTCGCGGCGGTGTGCACCAGCCCGTCGGCGCGCCGCACCACCCCCGGCACGCACACCCCCGCCGCCACCGGCCGCAGATCCAGATCCGCCGCCAGCAGCGCCGCCGACTCGGCGACGTGGGTGATCACCTCGTCCGGATCCCGTTGCCGCCCACGCAGATTCCAGCTGTTGCGCCCCAGGATCTGCCCGCCGAAACCCACCAGCGCGATCCCCGCGTGCTCGACCTGCACATCCACCGCCAGCACCACCGCCGCCTGCGGTTGCGGTAGCACAAGCAGCGACGGCCGACCGGCCCCGCGTGCCAGGCGCGGGACCTTCTCCTCGACCACCCCGTCCTCGGTCAGGCCGTCGACGAGCATTTTGATGGTGGACCGGTTCAATCCGAGCTCGGCCGCCAGCGCCGCCCGGGTGGCGGGGCCTCCGGTGTGCAGCAGCCGTAGGAGGCTGGAACGGTTGAACCGGCGCACCTCGTCCGGTCGGGCGACGGTCATGGACCGGTTTCTACCATTGCCCGGCTCAATGGCCCGCAATTGCCACGCGGCGTCTCGAGATCGCGTCGACCGTCGCGGCCAGCAGCAGCACCAACCCGGTCACGATGGAGACCACCGCCGCCGGTTGTTGCAGCAGGCCAAGGCCATTGGAGACCACGGCCAGCACCGCGCCACCGATCACCGCGTCGGCGACCCGACCCCGCCCACCGAACAGCGAGGTGCCGCCGATCACCGCCGCGCCGACCGCGAACAGCAGCGTATTGAGCCCGCCCGCCTGCGGGTCGACCGAGCCGACCTTCGAGGAATAGACGATCGCGCCGACCGCCGCGCACGAGGAGCTGATGACGAAAACGCTGGCCCGCAACTGGGTTACGTTGATGCCCGCGCGCCGCGCCGCTTCCACATTGCCGCCGACCGCGTAGAGGTGGCGCCCGTAGGTGGTGCGGGTGAGCACGTAGGTGCCCGCGACCAGCAGCACCAGCACGATCGGAACCACGTACGGCACACCGGAAATCACGATCAGCTTGCTCGGCGAGCGGTTCACGGTGAGCAGCGCCGTCACCACGATGGCGAAGACCACCAGGGCCGCCACCTTGGCGACCACCAGCGGCGTCGGCGAGGTCACCAACCCCCGACGCTTGCGCAGCGCGTGCCCGCCCAGGGTCACCGCGGCGTATCCGCCCGCGGCCACCGCGCACAACACCCAGCTGCCCGCGGTCGACAGATTCCCGTTGGCCACCTCGTTGAGCACATGCGAGGAACTGATGCCCAGCACCCCGCCCTCACCGATGAGCTGCAGGATCACGCCCTGCCAGGCCAGGAACAAGGCCAGCGTCACCACGAACGACGGCATGCCGATCTTGGCGATGAGGAATCCGGTGATCGACCCGATCGCCGCGCCGACGCACACCGCCAGCAGCATCTCGATCCACGGATTGGCGTGGAAACCCACCACCACCAACACGATTCCCAGCACCGAGAACGCGACACCCGGCCAGATCCGCAGCAGCCCCGCCAGCGCCGTGGCCAGCACCATCAGGGCGATGAAGATGTAGAAGACCGTGGATCCCATGCCGTTCAACAGGTTTCCGTCGTCCACGAAATGCATGGCCAGCACCGCCGCCGCCACGCCCGAGGCCGTGCCCGCCGACAGGTCGATCTCGCCGATCAACAGCACGAACACGATGCCTATGGCGATGATCGTCTGGCCCGCGCCCTGCGCCAGCAGATTCGCGATGTTGTTGAGCGAGAAGAACACATCCGACATCAGCGAGAACAGCACCACCAGCGCGATCAAACCGAGAATCGCTGGCAGCGAACCTATCTCGCCGCCGCGCAGTCGGGCCACATAGTCGCGCAGGGCTTCTCGGGTCGACAGCGTCGTCGTGTCGATGCCGAAGTCGGTGATGGCGGAACCCTGTTCGGTGGTCACCGCTTCCGAAACATTGGTCATATCAGTGGCTTTCTCACTCACAGCGCCACGGCCTCCGGCCGCGCCAAGCCCAGATCACCCGAGCGTCCCGCGGTGATCAACTCCACCACCTGTCCGGTGGTCACGTCCGCGGTGCGCACCTGCGCCGCCATCCGACCCAGGTACAGCACCGCGATGCGATCCGCGACCTCGAACACATCGGCCAGGTTGTGGCTGATCAGCACCACGCCCAGCCCCTGTTCGGCCAGCCGCCGCACCAGATCCAGCACCTGCCGGGTCTGGGCGACGCCGAGCGCCGCGGTCGGCTCGTCGAGCAGCACCAGATTGCTGTTCCACAGCACCGCTTTCGCGATCGCCACGGTCTGGCGCTGCCCACCGGAGAGAGCTGCGACCGGGGTGCGCACCGATTTCACGGTGCGCACCCCCAACGAGGCCAGGGTGCGCCGCGCCGCCTCCTCCATGCTCGCCTCGTCCAGCAGCCACGGTTTTCCGCGCTCCCGGCCGAGGAACATATTGGCCACGATGTCGAGATTGTCGGCCAGGGCCAGATCCTGGTAGACGACCTCGATGCCGAGCGCCGCCGCGTCCCTGGCACCATGCAGGTGGACGGGTTCGCCCCGGAAACGCACCTCGCCGGAGTCGGCGGCGTGGATTCCGGCAACACATTTCACCAGCGTGGATTTGCCCGCGCCATTGTCGCCGACGAGCGCGGTGACCTCTCCCGCCGGCACGGTGAGGTCCACGTCGTGCAGCACGTGCACCGGTCCGAAACTCTTGTTCAGGCCGGTGATTTGGAGCAGCGGCTCACTCATGTTTCTTACCCTCAGGAGATGCCGAGATCGGTGCAGGCCTGCTTCACGTCGCCGGAGCAGACGTCGGCGGCCTTCACGAACCCGGAGTCGATGACCTGCTTGACCTCGGACTTGGTGATCAAATGCGGTTCCAGCAGCACCGATTTCACATCCCGCTTGCCCTTGGGGTCCTGGCTCGAGGCGGTCGCCAGCGCGTCCGCGCTCGCCTTGTCGCCCTTGGCCAGGGCCACGGCCAGCTTCGCGGCGTTCTCGGCCTCGTCCTTGATCGGCTTGAAGACCGTCATGTACTGATCGCCGCGCAGGATGGCCTTGAGACCGTCGACGGTGGCGTCCTGGCCGGTCACCGGCACCTTGCCATTGAGGCCGTTCTTCTTCAGCACCGTGATCACCGCGCCCGCGAGGCCGTCATTGGCCGCGACCACGCCGTCGACCTTGCCGCCATTGCCGGTGAGAATCTGCTCGAAGGTGGTGCCGCCCTTCTGGTTGTTCCAGTCGTCGATGGCCTGGCTGCGCACCAATTTCAAAGCGCCCGAGTCGTACAGCGGCTGCAGGACGGTCTCCTGGCCCTGATGGAACAGCGTCGCGTTGTTGTCCGTCGGCGCGCCCTCGATCTCGACGACCTGCGCGCCCGGCTTGTCCTTGAGCGCGGTGGCCAGGCCCTGGCCCTGCAGCGCGCCGACCTTCACATTGTCGAAAGACACGTAGTAGTCCGAGGATCCGCCGAGGTTGAGGCGGTCGTAGTCGATGGTCGGAATACCGGCCTTCTTGGCCTTGGCCGCCACCGCGCTGCCCACCTCGCTATTGATCGAGGCGATGAGCAGGACCTTCACACCCTTGGCGATCATGCCGTCGGCGAGGGTGGAGAACTTCTGGACATCGCCCTGGGCGTTCTGCACGTCGGCGTCGAAACCGGCGTCATTGAGCGCCTTCTTGATCAGTGGCTTGTCGAAGGATTCCCAGCGGGCCGAGGTGGCGGTCTCGGGCAGGATCACCCCGACCGTGCCATTCGCGCCGCCTCCGCCACCGCCGCCCGCGCTGGTCGAAGAAGAACCGCCACTGCTGGAATTGGATCCGCAGGCGGTGAGGGTGAGCAAACCGGATAGCGCCAGCGCCGCGGCGACGACAATCCGTCGGCGTCCGGACTTCTTTGGCGGGAGCGCGCTTTTCGTCCTCATCAGGGTGACCTTTCAGGCGGCGGATCACTGGGTTGCGACCGCACACACGGCATATGTTGTGGGCAACAACATATGCCGTGCGAGGCACTCATATGGGACGTTTCGATAAATCAATCGGCCCGAATCAGGGCAGCAGGATCACCTTGCCGCCCGCGTGGCCATCGCGGACGAACTCGTGCGCCGCGGACGCCTCGGCCAGGGGGAAGGTCTTGGAGATGACCAGGTCCAACTTGCCGGTGGCCAAGGGCTCCAGCAGTTCCCGCCAGGCATTGCCGCGAATCTCGGTGCCCGGGTCCGCGCCGGGGCCCATGCCCAGCACCTTGAATCCGTCGGTGGCCGCACGGCCGAAGGCGACAATGCTGGCGATGCGGCCGCGATCCGCGACCAGCTCCAGGGAGACGTCCACCGCCTCGTCCGTGCCGACCGTGTCGAGGGCGGCGTCAATGCCGTTGGGGGCCAATGCCCGCACGCGATCGGCGAGACCCGGACCGTATTCGACCGGCTCGACGCCGTAGGAGCGCAGGCGTTCGTGGCGGCTCGCCGAGGCGGTGCCGATCACCTTCGCGCCGCGCTGCACCGCCAACTGCGCGGCCAGTGCGCCGACACTGCCCGCCGCACCGTGCACGAGCACCGTGTCACCGGGTCCAACTCCGGTCGCGGCGAGCAGGTGCACGGCCGTCCCGCCGACGCTGAGCACGCCCGCGCCCTGCTTCCACTCCACATCGGCGGGCTTGGGCACCGTGCTCTTCGCCTTGGCGTTCACCGCGGTGGCGTAACCGCCGGACACCTGCGCGATCACCTCGTCCCCCACCGCGATCGGGCCCGCCGGACCCTGCGCGTCCGGGCCGACCGCGGTCACCACGCCGGACACCTCCAGCCCCAGCCGGAGCGGCAGTTTGCTCGGATCGGTGCCGAACGCACCGCTGTACACCTTGTAGTCGAAGGGATTCACCCCGGCCGCGCGGACCGCGATGGTGACCTCACCCGGCCCCGGCGCGGGCACCTCGACCTCGATGAGCGACAGGACTTCCGGTCCACCGTAGGAGGTGGCGACGACAGCAGTAGCCATGCCGCGATCTTACGGAAAGAGACCGCCCGCCCCGGCGATCCGAGGTGGACGGTCTCTTATGGCTCGTCGCGTCAGAATTTCCCGAGCGGCGACTTGTCCTTCGACCCCGACACGGCCTTGTACACCAGGTACAGACCGAAGATGATCGCGCTGATCACCAGAATCGGGAACAGCGCCTTGATCAGCGTGCCCAGAATCGCCAGCGCGATCCACACGAGGACGACGACGCCGAGAATCTTCCAAAACATCAATGCCTCCCTAGTACTCCGAACCGCCGTCCGCGCGATCCGTCACCATCCATACTGCGTCCCCCACCTGAGAAAATCACCAGGTCAGCACCGATATCCGGGACAGAATCAGGGTTCACCCCGAGTCCCCGACCGGCATTCGTCGCAAGCCTTCGGGGCCCACCACCACCCGACCTGCGACGACAGTGAGAGCCACGCCCCGCCCGATCGGGGACCCGCATCCAGACCGCTCGCGGCCGAATGCCGTCAACGTGGATTCCGCCGAGCCGCTCGACGATAGGCTCGAAAGCCTCGGGGATTGGCGCGGAGCGTCAGGGGTTTATGCGGAAGCGTTGGTCGGCCAGGTCGGTGAGGGCCTGGGCCCAGCCGTCGAGGCGGTCGGCCGCGTCGCGGAGGTTGAGCATGGCCCAGCCGAGGTCGTCGGAGATGGCGGCGCTCTCGGGTACCGCCAGGACGCGGGCGGCGGCCGCCACCATGCCCTCGTATTCGACGACGCCGCCGTCGAGGCGCATCGAGACGGCTCGGACGTGTTCGCCCAGTGGGGAATTCGCGCCGAGGGCGCCGGAGGCGCGTTCCATGGCCACCACATCGGAGGCCAGGGCGTGTAGGGCGGCGGCACCGGAGGCGGCCGTTTCGAGGGTGTCCTCGAGGTCTTCCTCGGGCAGTCGGCCCGAGCGCGCGATCTGCGCGTGTAGGCCGTGTAGCGCTCGTTCCGCCCGGACCAGGCGCGCGATGGAGGCCCGCGCCGCCGACCGCATCGGCGGCAGCTTCCGCGGCACGAACGCCGCCTGCGGCAACGGCTCCTTCCGCATCTCCAGATAGCGCTTCGCGGTCACCGCGGTCCCGGTGACCAGTGCCACCGCGCCGCCGCCGACCACGACAACCGCCCACGCCGGTGCCGAAATCAACACCAGCCCAATGGTTCCCGCCGTCGTGAGCCCCGACGCGGTCCCCAACCGCAGACTCCTACGCCGCGCCCGTCGCCGCTTGCGCAGCTCCCGCTCCCGCGGATCGGCCCACTTCCGCACGGCCACCAACGCCTGCTCCCCCACCCCGCGCAACGTGTCCGGCAGCCGCTGCGCCAACTCCTCCGGCTCGAACCCGGTGGGCGCCAACACCTCCCGCACCGCCTCGGCAGCCCGCCCCCGCCGCTTCCGCCGCCCGGTGGCATTCTGCTGGGGCACAACGGCTTCAGGGCCGGGCGCGGGAGTTCGCGGCGCGGACGTCGGGGGTTGCGCCGTGCCGTAGGGAGTCTGATTCGCCGCGGGCTGCGGCTGCGCCGATTCCACCGGGTCACGGTAACCGGGGGCACCGACAACCGAATTCACGCCCGGACTCATCTCGGCGAAAGTTGGTCCGGGCGGGGTGGATTCAGGCGGCTGGAAGTTTGCAGCTGGAGGGAAGGGAGAGGGGAAGCCCGGGAGGGGATCAGGGGTTTTGGTGCGGGATCGGCGGAGGAAGCGCGCAGGGGAGGTCGCGGGACTGTGGTCGGCCCGCGATCTCCCCATCGTGCACTACCTTTCGCGCAGCAGTTACTGCTGGGCGGCCTGGCCCTTGTTGAAGTTGGGCTGGGTGGCGGGCTGGGCGGGCTGGCCCTGCTGGATCTGGGGCTGGGCGGCATTGCCACCGGCGGGGAGGGAGTCGCCGCGCATGGAGGCGCGGATCTGCTCGAGGCGGTTGTGCCCGGCCATCTGGATGGACGCCTGCTGGACCTCCATCATGCGACCCTGCACCGAGTTCTGGGCGAGCTCGGCGGCACCGAGGGCGTTGGCGTAGCGGCGCTCGATCTTCTCGCGCACCGCGTCCAGGCTCGGGGTGGTGCCGGGGGCGGAGAGGGTGGAGTCCATCTGCTGCAGCGAGGCCGAAACCTGCTCCTGCATCTTGGCCTGCTCCAGCTGGGACAGCAGCTTGGTGCGCTCGGCGACCTTCTGCTGCAGCAGCATGGCGTTCTGCTCGACGGCCTTCTTGGCCTGCGCGGCCGCCTGCAGCGACTGGTCGTGCAGGACCTTGAGATCCTCGACGGCCTGCTCCGCGGTCACCAGCTGCGCGGCGAAAGCCTCTGCGGCATTGGTGTACTGGATGGTCTTCTCGGAGTCACCGGCGGCATTGGCCTGATCGGCGAGCATGACCGCCTGGCGCGCATTGGCATTGAGCTTCTCGACCTCGTCGAGCTGCCGGTTCAGCTTCATCTCCAGCTGGCGCTGGTTGCCGATCACCGACGCGGCCTGCTGCGACAGGGCCTGATGCTGGCGCTGGGCTTCCTCGATGGCCTGCTGGATCTGAACCTTCGGATCCGCATGCTCCTCGATCTTCGAGTCGAAGAGGGCCATCAGGTACTTCCAGGCCTTCACGAACGGATTAGCCATCGATTGATCCCGCCTCCATATGACGTGCCGCGCCCCGTAGCGCGACAGCAGTGCGCGACCGTCGCGCACCCCTGTTGTCCCATATCTCCACTGTGCAACGGTCGTTCCGGAGACATCGGCAACAGCACGATGTCTCCGGCACGAAGCCTACAGAGAATTTATCCCTTTCGGCTCCGCAGTACAGCGATCACTTGGCGGCCACCAGCACCAGACGATCCGACTTCGGGGCCGGAATCACGATGCGGGGACCGAAAGTTCCGTCGGCGGCCAGCGCCATATCGCCGTCTCCACCCTTGGGCGTGACCTTCGCGGCGGCCTTGGCCAGCGTCTTCGCGGGCACCTTGGCCTTCGCGCCCACCCCGGCGACGGCCTTCTCGCCCGCCAGCGCGGTGGCCTTGTCGGCGTCGGCCATGGCGGCGCTCACATCGAAGAGCACCTGCGACAGCGGCACATCCAGGGCCGTGCAGATGGCGGCCAGCAGTTCACTGGACGCCCCCTTGCGACCCCGCTCGACCTCGGACAGGTACCCCAGGCTCACCCTCGCGGAGGTGGAGACCTCACGCAGTGTCCGGCTCTGGGCGACCCGAGCACGACGCAGGCTTTCCCCGATCGCTTCTCGCAGCAGCGTCATCTCGTTCTCCTCACACTCGTCTCGCCGGACCCAGCGTTTGACTGGACAACGTCCGGCGTCGGCCGCGCGTTCCCGGCTGCTTCACTCGCCCCTGACGGAGCGGACGAGTTCGGTGACCGCGGCGCGGACCGCGCCCACCCTGATCGTCCACCGGTCCCCCGACAACTTCAACCGAAGTACCTCGGTGGACTGTGGACCCGCTATACCTAGAAATACCGTGCCGACCGGTCGTCCGTCCTGCGGTTCGGGTCCGGCGACGCCGGTGAGTCCGATTCCCCAGTCCGAGGCGCAGCGGCGGCGAGCCCCTACCGCGAGCTGTTCGGCGGTGCTCGCGGCGACCGGTCCGTCGGCGGCCAGCGTGTCCGCACTCACACCCGCGAGGGACTGTTTGAGGTCGGTGGCGTAGACGATCAGTCCACCCCGCAACACCGCACTGGCCCCGGGAATTCCCGCGATGGTCGCGCTGAGCAGTCCGGCGGTCAGCGATTCGGCCGTGGCGACGGTCTGACCTGACTCGATCAGGGCCGCGACCAACTCGGCCGCGGGCGCGGCCGTGACGAGCGGATCGGGCGGGATCGGGGCGGCGGTCGCCACGCGGGACAGCGCGGCCTCGATATCGGGCCGCACGCGCACGGGGCGATCAGGACGCACGGGAGCCACCCGGGGACCCGAACCACAGGCGACCGGCCTGCACGACGTAATCCAGCCCGGTGACCACCGTCAGCACCACCGCCACATACATCAAATCCATTCCAGCGGAAGCGAATCCACCGGACAGCGGCAGCAACAGCACGGCAATGGCGACCGACTGGACCAGGGTCTTGAGCTTGCCGCCCCGGCCCGCGGGAATCACACCGCGCCGCACCACGGCCAGCCGCAGCAGCGTGATGCCGAGCTCACGGGCCACGATGACCCCGGTGATCCACCACGGCAGATCGTGCAGCATCGACAGTCCGATGAGCGCGGCACCGATCAGCGCCTTGTCCGCGATCGGATCCATGAGTTTGCCGAAGTCGGTGATCAGGCCGTACTTGCGGGCCAGCTGTCCGTCGACGCGATCGGTGATGGCCGCGACGCCGAAGAGTCCGGCCGCGATCCAGCGCCAGGTGGTGTCGTGCCCGCCCGCCGCGAACAGCGCGAGCAGGAACAGCGGCACGATCAGGATGCGAAGCACCGTCAGCACATTGGCGATGTTCATCAGCGGCACCGCCGCGGGTTCGACCACCGCCTCCGGGCGCGATGAGGCGACCGCCTCGGGGCGCGGGGAGGATATATATCCTGGGCTCGCCGCGGGACCGGCATCGGTCCAGCGACCTTCGAGTTCGTCACGCTGCACGGTCACCAGCGCCCCCACCGGCCGTCATAGCGACCGTCGATGCCGGACCATGCCGGTATGCGGGGGAACTGGATGTGTGACACACCGACAAGCCTATCGGTAGGTGGGCCGACTACTGTGCACCCCATGACAACACGGGCACCTGACAGCGGTTCGATCGACGGGCAGACGGCGGTAGCGCCGATCGTCCGTCGAGCGCGAACCTCTGACGTGCCCGAGATCAAGCGTCTCATCGACATCTACGCGGGCCGGATCCTGCTCGAGAAGAACCTGGTCACGCTGTACGAGGCGGTGCAGGAATTCTGGGTCGCCGAACGCGACGGGGTGATCCTGGGCTGCGGTGCGCTGCACGTGCTGTGGGCCGATCTCGGCGAGGTGCGCACGGTGGCGGTGCACCCGGATATCAAGGGCACCGGCGCGGGGCGGCTGATCGTGGAGCAACTCATCACCGTGGCCCGCGAACTCGAGCTGAAGCGGCTGTTCGTGCTGACCTTCGAGGTGGATTTCTTCGCCCGACACGGCTTCGTGGAGATCGAGGGCACGCCGGTCACCGCCGAGGTGTACGCCGAGATGTGCCGGTCCTACGACACCGGTGTCGCCGAATTCCTGGATCTGTCCTACGTCAAGCCGAACACGCTCGGGAATACCCGAATGCTGTTGACGCTCTGACACTTCCGTCAAACATCTCTTTCGAGCAGGAGCGATTGCCCATGGCCGTTTTCGCCGTCCACTACGTCTACTCCGACGCCACCGCCCCGGTGCGCGACGTCCACCGTCCCGAGCACCGCGCGTGGCTCAATGCCCTCGTCGACGAGGGCACCGTCCTGACCAGCGGTCCGTACCCGGACGGTTCGGGCGCGCTCATCCTGGTCCAGGGCGACTCCCTGGAGGCGGTGACCAAGCTCTTCGAGAACGACCCGTTCGCCCGCGAGAACCTGCTCGCGGACAAGCGCATCGTGGAGTGGCTGCCCACCATGGGCGCGTTCGTGTCCTGACCCCGCGTTCGAGAGGGCCCCATCCGGGCATGGCCGGGTGGGGCCCTCTCGCGTATCCGCATGGGTGACGGCGGGGAAGCCGCGAGCGCGGCAGGTCAGGCCGGGATTGGTTGGCGCGCACCGGAATCGGCGCTGCGACGAATGGCGTCGAGGACGCGGTGGAGGCGCAGGCCGGTATCGAAGGTCGGGACGGTGTGGCCGCCGGTGCGGATGTCGTCGGCAAGGCTGGCGTAAAGCCTCGCCACATTGCGGGATTCGACCGGCAGGCTCGCGATCGGTTCCGGGTCGGCAGGCGTGAGGTCCTGCCAGGTGCCGCCCGCGCCGCGCGATGCCAGCAGGTTCAGGTCGCTCATCTGGATACCACCCGCGTGCAGGCCGGGCGCGCCGGAGGCGGTGTCGTTGGCGAGGACGAGATCTCCTGCGGTGCCGGAGATTTCGATGCGGGTATGGGCGTTGGTGAGTTTGGCGTCATGCAGATGCGCCGAGACCACCACGTCTCCGATGCGGCCGTTGAACAGCAGATGGTCGGGGCTGGTGACGCGCACCCGCTCCCCCGTTTCGACCACCGTGTTGTAGGGATTGCGGACCGCGAGGTCGGCCGACAGCTCAGTGAGGTCGCCGAGCAGGAATTGCAGCGGGTCGAGGGTGTGGCCGCCCGCCACTTCCAGCAGTCCGGCGGCATTCTCGCGGTCGAGGGTGTAGGCCGCCCACTGCGGGATGGCACCGCCCGCGCCCTTGCCGCGCGCGGAGTAGACGGTGGCCGAAACCGGCTCGCCCACATGGCCTTCGGCGAGCAGCTCCCGGGCCCGCAGCACCGCCGGGGCGAAGCGCGCCTGCAGGCCGACGACGTGATGGCCGGGCGCGGCGGCAGCCTCCGCGACGATGGCCTCGGCCTCGGAAGTCGTTCGGGTGAGCGGCCATTCGGAGTAGACATGCTTGCCCGCGGCGAGGGCGGCCCGGATCAGTTCGGCGTGCGCGGGGACCTTCACGGTGATGACCACCAGGTCGACCTCCGGATGCTCGGCGAGCTCACGCGCATCGGTGAAGGCGTGCTCGGCGCCGAAGAGGCGGGCCGCCTGCTCGGCGCTCTCGCGGCGACTGGTCCCTACCGCGGTGAGTGCGAAGTCGGGTAGGGCGTTCAGGGCCGGAATGTGGGCGCGGGAGGCCCAGCCACGGTCGGGGCTGGCACCGATGATTCCCACTCGAATGGTGTCGGACATCTTCACTCCTTCGCTAAACGGACTCAGCCGGTCCGTTTATGACGCTAGCCAAGCGGACTAAGAAAGTCCACTTTTGCTAAACTCCAGGTCATGACCGCTGTCGATCGCCTGCTCGCCCGCGAATCCGGGCCGACCCCGCGCGCCGACGCGCGCCGGAATCTCGAACGACTGGTCACCGCGGCCCGCGAGGCCGTCTCGGAGGTCGGGGTGGGTGTGACCGCGCAGGAGGTCGCGCAGCGGGCGGGAGTGGGCAAGGGCACCTTCTACCGCCGCGTGCCCTCGCTCGAGGTGCTGTTGCGAGCGGTTCTCGAGGAGGTGCTCGACGAGGCCATCGCCGTCGCCGACCGCGCCCTCGAAAACCCGGACCCCTGGCAGGGATTCACCGAGTTCGCCTCCGCTTACGTGCATCTGCGCAAGGAGAGCTGCGGTGTGAACGAGGCCCTGGGCGGTGCCTGCGACGTGGATCGCTGCCTCGCCGACATACGTGAGCGATTGCGCGAATTGGTCTGCCGCGCACAGGAAAACGGCTCACTGCGCCCCGACACCACCTGGCAGGACGTCGCCTTCATGCTGGCCGGAGTGGCGACCGACGATCACACGATCGGCCTGAGTGCCGCCCCCGACCAATGGCAGCGCACCCTGCGCATAGTCCTGGACGGGCTGGCCGCGCGCCGCTGAGGCCGAGCCGACTACCCCTCGACGCCCTACCCGAATCCCTTGCGCCGGTTCGCTCCCGCACGCGCCACGCGAACCAGCAGAATCCGCCGCGCCGGTTCGCTCAGGGGCGCTACGCGAAACCGATCGAAACCTTCGCGCCGGATCGCTCCCACTCATCGGGGACCTGACTATCCTCCGCCGGTAACCCGGACCCGCGGGAGGTCTAGCGTTTGCACCGTGCGATTGGACAAAGCCACTGCCCTGTCCCGATTCCGCGCCGCCCGCGTGGCCCGTCTCGCCACCGCCGACGACGCGGGGCAGCCGCATCTGGTGCCGGTCACCTTCGCCGTCTCCCCCACGGACACACCGCTTTACGCGGTCATCGCCATCGACCACAAGCCGAAGACCACCTCAAATCTGCGCCGACTGCGCAATATCGAGTCCAATCCCCTGGTCTGCCTGCTGGCCGACGAGTACGACGACGACTGGACCCGGCTCTGGTGGACGCGGCTCGACGGCCGAGCCGAAATCCTCACCGCCCCAGAGGATCTCGCGACCCCACTGACGTGGCTGAGCGCCAAGTACGCCCAATACCGGGCCGAGCCGCCCGCCGGACCGGTGATCCGGATCGAGGTGGCGTCGGTGCGCGGCTGGGCCTACTCGGCCTGATGAATCAGTGGTCGTCGTCCTCGCCGTGCGGGTGCCCGTGGGCGAGCTCGTCCTCGCTGGCGTCGCGGATATCGATGACCTTTACATCGAAGTGCAGTCGCACCCCGGCCAGCGGGTGGTTGGCGTCGATGGTCACCTCATTGCCGTCCACCGCGCGCACGGTCACGATCTGCGATTCGCCGTCCGGGGCCTCGGCATGGAATTCCATGCCGACCTCGAGCTGGTCGGCGTCCTCGAAGGCGTCGCGGTCCACCGTGCTGACCAGTTCGGTCAGGTAGTCGCCGTAGCCCTCCTCGGGCTCGACCACGACCTCGATCCGGTCGCCGACGTTCTTGCCGTCCAGCGCCTTCTCGAGGCCCTCGACAATGTTCTCCGCGCCGTGCAGGTAGACCAGCGGCTCGTCGCCGACGGACGTGTCGAGCACCTCGCCGTCGTCGTCGGTCAAGGTGTATTCGATGGAAACGACCTTGTCAGCGGCAATCGACATGGTGGGGAGCCTTTCGCGGAGGAATGCGTACCGGGTCAATGTATCGCCTGATGACCGCCACGCCGGTGACCACCTGCACCAGCACGAAGCAACCCGCGTAGAACGGCACGGTGAAATAGGCGAACCACACCGAATTGTCCGGTCTCGGCATCATGAACAGGCCGATTCCAATGGGATGCGGCGAGTCCTCCATGGGCGGTCGGTCGGCGAAGGTCCACCACCAGCTGAAGGCGATGAGCACGACGGCGACCGGCGCGAGCCGGGCCCACCGATTCTCGGTGCCGCGGGCGTAATGCCAGGCGAGAATCGCCAACGGCACGAACCACACCCAGTGATGGCCCCAGGAGAACGGTGACGCGCAGGCCGCGGTCATGCCGGTGACGGTGATCGCCAGCAGTTCCTTGCCGACGCGATGGGCCAGTGTCGCCGCGGTGAGCCCGAGCGCCACGACCGGCAGCAGCGTGAGCAGCCACATCCAGGTGGGCGGCTGGAACACCGAGTTCATTTGGAAGCGCTGAATGTCGAGGAATCGCAGCATTTGCGCGAGAAAACCGTTGACGGACTGATTGCCCGGCGAATCGACGGCCCCGACCCGACCCGCGGAGGTGACCTGACCGCGCCAATACGAGTACGCGTCGTCGGGTCGCAGCGCGAAACCGACCGCAATGGTCGCCGCGAACGCCCCGGTGGCGATGCCCAGGCTGCGCCACTGTCGGGTGCAGGCGAGATAGAGGAGAAAGAAGGCGGGCGTCAGCTTGATCCCGGCGGCGATTCCGACACCCACGCCGCGCAGCGGTGCCTTGGCCGGACGGGTGAGATCCCAGACGATCAACAGCACCAGGAAGACATTGATCTGCCCGAGCCAGAGGGTGGTGCGGACCGGTTCGAGCACCGTGGACAGGACCGCGAGCAACGCCGCGAATACCCAGGTGCGCACCGTGTTTCGGTAGTTCAGCACCAGCAGGCAGCGTCCGGTGAGCGCGATCAGCGCCAGCATGGTCGCCAACGACCACAGTGTCTTGGCATGGACCAGCGAGATCACCGTGAGCGGCAGGAAGACCAGGGCCGCGAAGGGGGTGTAGGTGAACTCCATGCCGAACACCACGGGTCCGTCATAGAGCCCGGACCGGTCGCGGATCACCTGCCCGCCCGCGCGATAGACCTCCAGGTCGAGGCCGTTGCTGAACAGTCCGTAGTACGGGTTGTCCAGGGGAATCGCGTAGAGATGGAACACCACCGCTGCCACCGCGAGCAGCGCCCCCGCGATCAGCATTCGATTCGTCGGGTCGCACCGCTCGCTCGTGGGCAGCGTGGTGTCGCACTCGGTACCGGATAACTCCTTAGCCCCCGCAACCACGCGCCCACGATAGCGAACGTTCCCGTCGAATCGCGGCAATGACGGTGCGACACATCCCTTGCCGACGGGCCGAATCAACTACCCGCTCGGCTGCGTGGTCGTGGCGGGTGTCGCATCGCACACCGCGGGCACCCCGCCCTCGATGCGCAGCAGATCACAGAAGGTCGAGGCCGCGACCTTCCACGAGCCGCCGATCTCGAGCGCCGTTCCGTGTCGATTGAGCAGCAACGGAATTCCGTGCTTCTTGATGGTGAAGGTCACCGCCGCGCGCCCGGGCCCATCGCCGACCACCTCCGACACACTCGCCGACGCCCCACCGGCAATGGCCGAATGCGCTTGGTGCTCCAGCGTTTCGGTGAAGGCCTGCCCGTTCTCGAGCAACGCCATCTTCTGATCGACCGGCAGCGAGCTGTCGAAGAACTTCTCGAAGGTGCTGCGGACCGCCTGCACCTCGGCGTCCGGCGTCTTACCGTCCGAGGTCGTCTCCCCCTTGCCACAGCCGGTGGTCAGCAGCACCGGCACCACGCACGCCACCAGCAACCCCGCAGTTCGTCCGAACATCCCGGTCGGACCTCCTTTCCAGCGCAGACCGTAACAGCTATTCGACAGTTATCTATAGACCAAGTGACCAACTACTAAATGAGTCGGCATCGGCATGCGTCACAGCCACCGCCCCTGACGAGGAGATCGACTATGAAGCGTTCGGTGAAGACCCTGATCGTGGGAGTTTCCGTGGCCGCGGCGGTTCCGCTGCTGGCCACCGCGACCGCCCAGGCCGCCCCTCCCGGTTCCGTCTACTTCAACTACGGCGGCAAGAACTGTGCCATCACCCCCGACGGCGTGATCGGCTGCGACGGCTGGCAAATGGTCACCGCGGTCACCCTCCCGGTCGGCGGCGGCCTCCCCATCGACGTCCCCGCGCCCCAGTCCATCCAGGACGCGAGCGGCATCCACCCCTCCTACGATTTCAGCCAGCCCTACACCCTCCCCGGCGGCAACCCGGACTTCTATGCCGTCGCCAACGACCAGGGCCCCTGGGGTCCGCGCCTGTCCTTCGCCGGGGCCTTCTGCGAGATCAGCTTCCGCGGCTGGTTCCGCTGCGTCGCCCGCGGCGCCTGAGCCGTGTCGCAATCGCTGTGAATAAGGGCATTCAGGATCCCGGGAAGGGCTGTTAGGGGCCTGCACGGCCGCTGGATTCGTGCCGCGCTGGCGGCCGGGAAGCATGTGCTGTGCGAGAAGCCCTTCACCGCGAATGCCGACGAGGCGCGTGAAATCGCCGCGCTGGCAGCCGGTTCCGATCGCGTGGTGATGGAGGCGTTCCACTACCGCTACCACCCGCTGACCCGGGCGGCCGAAAAGATCATCGCCTCCGGCGAACTCGGCACCCTGCGGCGGGTCGAGACCGCCCTCTGCTTCCCGCTGCCGAAGTTCTCCGACATCCGCTACAACTACGACCTGGCGGGCGGCGCGACCATGGACGCGGGCTGCTACGCCGTGCACATGGCCCGAACCTTCGGCGGCGAGGAGCCAGAAGTCGTTGCGGCGCAAGCCATCCTGCGCGACCCACGCATCGATCGCGCGATGACCGCCGAACTCCGCTTCCCCTCCGGCCACACCGGCCGCGTCAGCTGCTCCATGTGGTCCTCCAACCTGATCCGCATCTCCGCCACGATCACCGGCGACCGCGGCCGCCTCCGCATCCTCAACCCGGTGGTCCCCCACCTGGGCCACCTCCTCACGCTCCGCACCACCTCCGGCCGCCACTTCCACACCTACGGCCGCCGCCCCTCCTACGACTACCAACTCGACGCCTTCACCGCCGCAGTCCTCCGCGGCGAACCCATCCCCACCACCCCCGAAGCCGCCGCAGCCAACATGACCATCCTGGACGCCATCTACCGCACCGCATCCCTCCCCCTCCGCCAACCAAGCTGATACGGCAGGACCGAGAACGACTGTGCTGTACTGGCCGGGTGATCGAATCTGGTGGCCTGGACGCGACGGTTGACGCTGTGGTCGAGGGGGCGCTGCTCGGTGGGCCTCGGAGGTATAACCGGCGGCAGGTGGCGGAGTTGTCGGGGGTGCCGGTGGAGCGGGCCCAAAGGCTGTGGGTGGCATTGGGATTTCCGGCGGCGGCCAGTGATGACGAGGTGGGGTTCACCGATGCGGATGTGGTTGCGGTGCGGACGTTCACGGCCATGCAGGCGATCGCGGGGGCCGATGAGCAGAGTCAGGTCACCGCAGCGCGGACGCTGGGGCGGGCGATGGCTCGGCTGGCCGAATGGCAGGCGGATCTGATCACCCGTGAGCTCGGGGACGGGGAGGTTACGGCGCAGACCATCAAGGTGCTCGGTGAGTTGCAGGAGTACGCGTGGCATCGGCATTTGGCGGCGGCGCTGGGGCGGTCGCACGAATCCGGGGGCGCGACACGGCAATTGCTGGTCGGGTTCGCCGATATGGTCGGATATACACGGTTGTCGCGACATCTGGATCCCGATGAATTGACCGAGCTGCTCGATACTTTCGAGTCCGCCACGACGGACGCCATCACCGCCCACGGCGGGTGGGTGATCAAGAATGTCGGCGACGAAGTCATGTTCGCGGCCGAGAACGTGCGCGACGGCGCGCGCATCGCGCTGGCCATGAATGCGGCGGTCACCGCTGCGGCACAGCGGATTTCGGAGATGCCGCAGATTCGGACGGGGTTGGCCTACGGTCCGGTGTTGACGCGCTTCGGCGATCTCTACGGCACGGTGGTGAATGTGGCCGCGCGGCTGACCGGTGTGGCGCGGCCGGGGACGATTCTGCTCGACGACGGCGCGGCCGCCGCGCTGGGCGAGGATGATGCCGAGTTCACGTTGCGGCATCTGCGCGGTGTTCGGGTGAAGGGTTTCTCGCGCTTGCGCTCCCACGTCTTGCGAGAGCGCAAGCGCAAGTAGGGAATTCGGTCCTTACTTGGTGGGCTGGGACGATCCCATGGCGACGCCGAGGTTGTTGACGATCTGAGTCCAGAACTGCCCCAGCGGCGTGGTGGCGATACTGGAGCTGGCGCTGGAGGAGCCGGAGCTGGCGGAGCCGGAATCGGCGAGGGCGGGGCCCGCGGCCCCGGCGAGTATGGCCGAGAAGGCGATGAGGGTGAATCCGAGGCGACGAGTGTTGTGGCTCATGGCTGCAAACAGTAGTGAAACTTAGACATTTCAGACTGAGATTGCGGGCATTAGGCGGTTCGGGTCAACCGGGGCCGTTGAGGTCAACCGAGGATGAGCGCCGCCGCGTGTTCGCCGATCATCATGGTGGCGGCATTGGTATTGCCGCCGACAATGCTCGGCATGATCGACGCGTCGGCCACCCGCAGGCCGTCGATGCCACGGACGCGCAGGGTCGGGTCCACGACCGCGCGATCGTCGACGCCCATGCGGCAGGTGCCGACGGGGTGGTAGACGGTGGTGGCGCGATTGGGGATTTCCGCGGCCAGCTCCGCCCGGGTCGGGTACTGGGGTCCCGGGGAGATCTCGGTGTCCACGGCGGCGCTGATCGCCTTGGCGGCCATGACTTCTCGGGTCAGTTCCATGCCGTGGGCCAGGGTGTCCAGGTCGCGCTGTTCGGCGAGATAATTGGGGTCGATGGCGGGCGGCGCGGCCGGGTCGGCGGAGGTCAGGCGCAGGGTGCCGCGGCTCTGGGGGTAGATCATGGTGACCAGAATGGTGAGCGATCGGCGCGGGTCGGGGACGTGGCGGATCGGGGCGTCCTGGTTGGGTCCCGGGTAGCCCCAGGGCAGGACGTGCAACTGCAGGTCGGGTGCGCCGGTCGTGTACGGGGTGTGCAGGAAGGCGACGGCCTCGAAGACGCTGCGGGCCAGCCAGGTGCTGTTGTTGCGCAAGGACTCTCGGACGAAGGCGCGGGCGAAATAGCCGGGGGCGGAGCGGCGCAGCGCGGTCGGCATGGCGAAGGTCATCGGGACGAACAGGTGATCGTGGAGGTTGTCGCCCACCGGGAGGTCGGCGACCACGTCGAGGCCGAAGGCGCGCAGGTGGTCGGCCGGGCCGATGCCGGAGAGCATGAGCAGTTGCGGTGAGCCGAAAGTGCCCGCGCTGACGATTACTTCGCGGTCGGCGTGCAGGACCTGGGTGCCCTGCGCGGTCCGATATTCGACGCCGGTGGCGCGACCGTGCTCGATCACAATGCGCGTGACATGCGTATCCGGCAGCACCGTAAGGTTTTTCGGCCGGTCGTCGAGGTAACCGACCGAGGTGCTGTATCGCAAGCCGTTGCTGTTGCTCTGCTGCAGGATCGAGACGCCCTCCTGTTCGGCACCGTTGTAGTCGGGATTCTTTGCGACACCGGTGGTTTCGGCGAGCGCCTCGATGAACGACGCGGAAGCGGGGGTCAGTTCGCGGGCGCGGATCACCTTGATCGGTCCGGTGCCGCCGCGGAATTCGCTCGCCCCGTCCTCGAAGGACTCGAACTTCTTGAAGCTGGGCAGCACGTCCTCGTACGACCAACCGGTATTGCCCGCCGCCGCCCAGCCGTCGAAGTTCCGTCTGTTCCCGCGCACGAACACCATGCCGTTGACCGAGCTCGACCCGCCGACCACCTTCCCGTGCGTCTGCGGGACCTTGCGGCCGAGCGCGTGTTTCTGCTCGACGGTGTAGTGCCCCCAGTCGATTCGCTGCTTGAGCTGCGGCACGCTGTGCATCGGCCCGATCATGCCCGGCTTGCGCACCAACCGGCCCTTGTCGCGCCGTCCGGCCTCGAAGAGCGTCACGGCCGCGCCGGTGTCGGCCAGCCTGCGGGCGATAATGGCCCCGGCGCTTCCGGAACCGATGACGATGTAGTCCGTAGCAGCCATGACCAGCCCTTTCGCCACACAGCCTCGCCCCTTTATGAACGGCGAAACTGGGATGTGTTGCGAAAATACTCGAATCCACCCGGATAGGAACTCGTTTCAGTAATCCCGCTCGGATTCGGGGCGATCTCCATGACCGCCTCCGCCAAGGCGAGTCGAACACCCAGTCGGGGCGGGGTGGATAGACCGGCGTCTCCGGTCATCAGCAGGCGGGTCGCGGCCCACGGCAGGTTCACCCCGGTGAAAGCGGTGTGGAACAGTCCGGCCGACGGTCGCGGATTGACCTCGAGCAGCACCGGTTCGCCCGCGCGGTGCCGCAACTGCACATTGGTCAGATACGCCAGGCCGAAATGCTCGACCAACCGTCGTGCCGTATCGACTAGGTCCGGATCGTCCAGCAGAGTGCGGAACCGGCCGTGCTTGGCGCGCGGGATGCCGATCAGTAACTCGCCGTCCGGGGTGGAGAGGCAGTCGATGCTGATCTCCGGATCGTCGAGGTAGGGCATGACGAGCAGGTCGGGTACCCGATCCCCGTGTGCCGCAGCACGATCCAGCGCACCGGCGACCGCGTCGACGGAGACCGTCGGCACCGGCGGGGCGAGCAGATCCGCCACGCTCAGCGGCCGATCATCGAGAATGCGAAACCCGAACGCCGAATACTCCCCACTCGGCTTGATACACAACCGTTCTCCGGGCTGCGAGAGCTCCTCGACCGCCGCCCGCAAGCCCTTCCCGTCGGACACCACTCGCCACGGCGGCACCGAAATCCCCGCTCCCGCCGCGGCCGCGTAAGTGGCCGCCTTGTCGGTCAGCGTGCGCACCGCCTCGACCGGCGAACACATCACGGCGGTGCCGATCGCCGCGAACTCCGCGACCCGTCCGGCCAGCGCCTCGAGCCGCCGCGGCGGAATGAGCACATCGATCCGATGCCGCCGACAGAAATCGAGGGCGAACCGCCCGTATTCGTCATTGTCGACCCGGCGCGGCTCCACCTCGGCCACATCGCATACCGCCAAGGCCGCGGCCTCGGGATCCACATTGCTGGCATACACGGCGACCTCGACCCCGTCGGGGTTCTCCCGCAGCAGCCGCATCACCTGAACGGTCGCCGCCCCGGCACTACTCAACCAAATCCGAAGCGTCACACCAGCGCCCCTCTCACATCCAGGGTCGCCTACCAACCACCGTTCACCGTGCAGCCCAACCGTATTCGCCCGCCGCCCCACCCGCGACCCGAAACCACCGGTACCGCACCACAAGCTGTCAGCGGCGGTGTCAGCTCCATGTCAGAGCGCTGTCAGGCGGGCCGGACAAAGTATGTCCATCACGGCGAACCGCCACAACGAATTTCGAAGGAGAACATCATGTCCGCCACCCTGAACCTGACCGACCAGGACAAGGCCACCATCCGCTCCGCCGCCTACGGCGCGGTGTCGCTCATCTCGGCCGCCTCCGGCAAGGCCCACAAGGCCGCCACCGCCGGTTCCCTCGCCCTGGGCTCGGCCACCGGCCAGATCGGCCACCTGCTGAACACGAAGTCCAAGGACATCCACCTGAGCGGCAAGACCGTCGCCGAACTCGCCGACCAGGTCCTGCCCGCCCTGACCTCGGCGGCGGCCGTCCTCGAACGCCAGAACCCCGTCGAGGCCGACAACTTCCGCACCACCGTGCTGGTCGCCGTCGAGGCCGCCGCGGCCACCGGCCGCAATGGCTACTCCAGCCCCGTCGTCACCGACATGACCCGCAAGATCACCACCGCCCTGCATGCCGCCTGACGACCTCGGGCCGGGCGCCCCTGCCCGGCCCGAAAATCGTTTTACCGCAGCAAAGCTCCACTGCTACCTTGACTTCGAGACAGCCACCCCGACGACAGGAAAGGCGGGCCCCGATGACCGTGCTGACACAGCGCGTAATCACCCTCGACTTCACCCGCCGCCCGCGCGTCCGCCGGAGCGCCCCCTGACGGCCTCGATTCCCGAGCCACAGGGCCGCTTCCGCGCACACCGCCGGACAGCGGCCCTTTCCCTATTCACCCCGCGCACCTCAGTGCCGAGCCGATGTCAACGCCGACATCCGCGCGGGGTCACGTGCCCGTAGCTCAGCGGAGAGAGCGCTTGCCTACGAAGCAAGAGGCCGAAGGTTCGAATCCTTCCGGGCACACCGGGGAGGTTTCAGGGTCGATCTCGCGGTTACTCGACCGACTGTCGTGCGCCACCCGGGCGCTCGGAGGACGGAAGGACTGCGACATATGTTGGTACTCACGCCCAAAGCCGTCGATGTGGTTCGCGATATCACCACGCAGGAGGGGGTGCCGCCGGAGGCGGGGCTGCGGATATCCACGCCCGACAACGCTCAGAGCTTCCATCTCGCGATTACCGAGGCGCCCGCCGCCGATGACGAGGTGGTCGTCGCGGAAGGTGCCCGCGTTTTCCTCGATCAGGACTCGGCGGCCTTCCTCGACGACAAGGTCCTCGACACCGGCCTCGACGCAAAGGGCAACACCGCCTTCGTCATCGGGCCGCGCTCGTAGGTCGAGCGGTCCTCGCCGGAACCGCCAGCAGCAGAAGCGAGATCAGAGCCAGCCCGATGATCGGGATCGACAGCCACCCGCCGTATTGGACCAGATGACGGAGGTGGTCGTCGGGCTCGTCGAAGCTCGCGAGCACGTGGCCGAGATTCGCCGAAAGCAACAGTCCGAGAGCGCATCCCGCGACGGCACGAGCCCCCTGGGCTGCGACGAGCAACAGGACTACCGCTGTCGCCGAGAGCAACACCGCCGCGATGACCAGGGTGTCGTCCGCACGGTGCGGCGGCGAGTCTCCGGCCGGGCGCAACAACCAGTAGCACAGGTGTAGGCCGGTGGCCACGAAAAGGCTGTAGGCACAGAGTATTTCCCTCGGTCGCCGGTCGCCTCGCCGACGGCCCGCGACGGACGTCGCGGGCCCTGCCGACTCTTCGCTCATCTTGTCCCCCCAACAGTCACTCAACCTCGTCTGAGGAAATGGCGGCTGTTGGGGCGGACGTTAACCGCGTGGCCGCGTCAACGGGCCTGCTGGGCCTGCCACATCCAGTGCAGTTGCTCGATGCGGGCGGCGATGGTGATGAGCAGGTCCTGGGTGACCGGGTCGGCGGTTTCGGTGGCTGCGATGTGCTCACGGAGGCGGGTGATGATGGCCCACAGGGTGGACACCATGGTGGCGATGACGTCGGTGTCGGTCTGCCAACCGGATTCGATTCCGGGGACGGCGGATTCCTTCACCACGGTCGCGGCGCGGCCGTCGGGGCTGACGCCGATGGCGGTGGCGCGCTCCGCGGCGGCATCGGTGAATTCCCTTGCGGCGGCGACCACTTCATCGAGGCCGAGGTGCACGGACCGGAAATGCGGTCCGACAACGTTCCAATGCGCCTGCTTGGCGATCAGCGACAGGTCGATCAGATCGACGACCGTCTGCTGCAGCGCGTCTCCGGTCACCCGCAGGGGGTCACCGCTGAGTGGGCTCTGAATCGGCTGCACCGGCATGGCTTGTCCTCCTGGCTAGCGATCGAGGGGTACCTCCACGCTCTACCCGGCCATCCGCCGCTCAATCGACGACGGCGCGACCGAGGCATCAATCGAGGGCCATCGGGTAGCTCGTCGGTATCTCAGTCGGCGACAGGTGGAGGAGTGAGCCATGACCACATTCGGATACACACTGATGACCGAGCAGAGCGGGCCGCGCGAGCTGGTGCGGTACGCGGTCGCCGCGGAGCGGGCCGGATTCGATTTCCTGGTGAGCAGCGACCACTTCTCGCCGTGGCTCGACGAGCAGGGGCATGCGCCGCACGCCTGGACCATGCTCGGGGCCGTCGCGCAGGCCACCGAGTCGATTCCGCTGATGACCTACGTGACCTGCCCGACCATGCGGTATCACCCGATCATCGTGGCCCAGCAGGCCGCCACCCTGCAGATCCTCGCCGGAGGCCGATTCACCCTGGGGCTGGGCAGCGGCGAGAGCCTCAACGAGCATGTGGTGGGCGAGGGTTGGCCGGGGCTCGCCGAACGCCACGAGCGGCTGGCGGAAGCCATCGGCATCATCCGTGAACTGCACACCGGCCGGACGGTCACCCGCCATGGGCATTGGTACCGTGTCGATTCCGCGCGCATCTGGGATCTGCCGCCGGATCCGGTGCCGATCGCCGTCGCCGTGTCGGGAGCCCGCTCGGTGGAGCGGTTCGCGCCGCTGGCCGACGAGATGATCAGCACCGATCCCGACGCGGACCTGGTGCGCTCCTGGACCGCGGCCCGGGGCGACGCCACCGGCCCGGCACGCATGACCGGGCAGCTGCCGGTGTGCTGGGATACCGACCGCGACAAGGCAATTCAGCGCGCCCACGAGCAGTTCCGATGGTCGACCGGCGGCTGGGACGTCAATTCCAATCTCCCCACCACCGACGCCTTCGCCGCCGCGACGCGCCTGGTTCGGCCCGAGGATGTGGCCGACACGATCCCCTGCGGCCCCGACCTCGACGCCATCGTGGAAGCGGTACGCCCCTACTGGGAAGCGGGATTCACCGACATCGCGCTGGTGCAGGTCGGCGACGAGGCACAGCAGCGATTCCTGTCCGAGGCCGCCGGGCCACTACTGGACAAGCTGCGGGCCGCCGCCCCGTAATCAGGCGTGTGGACCGCATGGCCGCGAAGCTCGAAGCGATTGTCGCGGAATCGATCGTGGGGTTCCAGCAGGCGGATGCGGGGCGCGTGCCCACCCACCGCGGTGGCGGCTTGTGCACCGAAGACCGCTCCGCCACTGCGACGTTCGTGAGGGGCTCGGGGATAGCGCCCCGCCCGCACGAGAATGCGGTGTCCGTTTGTCGTTCCTGCCGGGCATCACCTCGCTCTCACCACGTGATCACCGGAACGGCGCAGGGGACCGCCGCCACCTCCAACTCACTTCATTCTCGATCGAAAGGGGATCAGATAACCTCTGTCATCTGACACAGATATTATTTAGCACTCTCCATAGGTGAGTGCAAGATTCGGGGCAAGGTAATCTGACCTCCAACCGACACTGCTGTACAAGAGGAAGGCACCCCGGATGCTGGCAGGCGAACACGGCCACCTCCCGCGCTCCGAACAGGCGGTCTACGCCATCTCGGTGGCCGCCGAACTGGCGGGCGTCGGCGTGCAAACCCTGCGCCTGTACGAGCAGCACGGACTGATCACCCCCACCCGCAGCGTCGGGGGCACCCGCCGCTACAGCGGCGACGACCTGGCCCGCCTCGCCCGCATCGTCACCCTGTCCGGGCAGGGCATCAACCTGGCCGGAATCGGGCGCATCCTCGAACTCGAGGACACCAATACCGCCCTGCGCGCCACCAACGCCGCCCTCGAAACCACCAACGCCGCACTACGCCAATCGAATACGGACGCGGCCGAGCGACCGGGCGCACAGCCGTAACTCAACCCTCGACGGCCTCGAGCAGCATACCGATCGCCACTTCGACCGCACCGGCCAGGACTTCCGTTGGCGCACAGTCGAATTGCTCGTGCCGCGCCCACTTCTCCGCCCCGGCGTCCACGGCCAGCCACACCGAACCCGCGGGCTCACCATCCTGAGCACCGGGCCCGCCCACCCCGGTCACCGCCACCGCGATATCGGCGCCGAGCAACGACCGCGCACCCGCGGCCATGGCATGCGCGGCCGTCTCCGACACGACGGGAACGTCGGGGACCCCGAGCACCCGATGTTTGACCTCCGCGCTGTAGGCCACCACCGCCCCGCGCAACCAGCGCGCCGAGTCGGGTCCCGCGCCGAGGGCCGAGGACAATTTCCCGCAGGTCAACGATTCCGCGACCGCCACGGTGCGGCCCGCCCGCTGGGCCGCGTCCGCCAGGCGTTCGGTGAGCTCACCGATCTCCGCCATGCCCGCCTCCTCTCGATTCGACCTCAGCACTACCCCGCTCGCGACCACTGAATCGACCACCCCGAGGGCGTGCGTGAGATCCCCGAATCGGGGTACGGCGAACACACCCGGCCCGACGCCGGTGAATCGTTCGCTACGAGGAGGGACCATCCCATGGCAGACACCGGCAATCCCGGCCAGTTCGGCAACCGCCCGGACACCGTCGAGCAGGCCCGCAAGGGCGGCAAGGCCAGCAGCGGCAGTTTCGGGGCGGAGAATTCCGCCGATCCGCGCGAGGCGGGCGCGCACAGCCACGACAACGATCCGGGTCGGGCGCACGAGGACCCCGGTCGGACGCACGAGCCCGACAGCATCGGCGACGCGCTGGAATTGCTGCTGCGTCAGCACGAGCTGATCAAGACCTTGTTCACCCAGACCCTGGACGCCACCGATCCGGCCGAGCGGGAGGCCAATTTCCGCACCCTGCGCCGCCTGCTGGCCGTGCACGAGACCGCCGAGGAGGAGATCATCCATCCGCGGGCCCGCACCGAGATCGAGGACGGGGCCACGGTGGTCGCCGCCCGGCTCGAGGAGGAGCATCAGGCCAAACAGCAACTGGCCGAAGTGGAATCCCTCGATATCGATTCCGCCGAGTTCGAGAAGGGCCTGGCGCAGTTGCGCGAGGATGTCGTCGCCCACGCCGAACACGAGGAGCAGGACGAGTTCTCGCAGCTGCGGCACGAGCTGGAACCCCGCCAGCTGCGGGCCATGCGGCGGGCGGTGGAGATCGCCGAGGCGCTGGCCCCGACCCGGCCGCATCCGGGCGTGGAGTCGGTGGAAGCCAACCTGTTGACCGGCCCGTTCGCGGCCATGCTCGACCGCGCCCGCGATGCGATTACCAAACCGCGGGAAGCCTGAGTTCTTCAGTGCGGGAGCGCATGATGGGCAGACCCAAACCACAGGCGGGCGACCGCGGCAATCTGTCGCTGTTCGACCGATTCGCCACCAGCACCAGCGATTGGGCTTCGCGGGCAGGATTTTTCGTGTTCTGCGTGGGGCTGGTGGTGGTTTGGGTGCCGTCCATTCTGGTGTTGCCGAGCGTGGACACCTGGCAGCTGGTGATCAATACCGCCACCACCATCATCACCTTCCTGCTGGTGGCATTGCTGCAGAACACCCAGCGCCGCAGTGACGCCGCGGTGCAGGACAAGCTCAACGCGGTCGCGGGCGCACTGGCCGCGTTCATGGGTGAGCTCAGTGCCGAATACCCCGAATTGGACCGGCACCGTAGCGAACTCGCCGATTCCGTCGGCCTGGAGAAACGTGAGGGATCGGGCCGACGGCAGACTTCCGACGGGTAGGAGACGAACATGCCGGACGCGACGCGGTACGTGCCGCCCGACGGCGATCTCGACGACCTGCGCGAGGCCGCCCGCGGCTGCCATGGCTGCGATCTGTATCGCCATGCGACGCAGACGGTTTTCGGCGAGGGTCCCGCGGACGCACAGGTCGTGCTGGTCGGTGAACAGCCCGGCGATCAGGAGGACCGCGAGGGTCATCCGTTCGTCGGACCGGCCGGGCGGCTGCTCGATCGCGCGCTCGCCGAGGCCGGGATCGATCGCGACGCGGTGTATGTGACCAACGCGGTCAAGCATTTCAAGTTCGTCGAGCGTGGCAAGCGCCGCATTCACGCGCAGCCCGGGCGGACGGAGATCGTGGCCTGCGCACCGTGGTTCGAGGCGGAGATGCGGATCGTGCGACCCAGGCTCGTGGTGTGTTTGGGCAGCATTGCCGCCAAAGCGATACTGGGACAGTCGTTTCGGGTCACCGCGCAGCGTGGGAAGTTGATCTCGACGGAGGAGTACGAGGTGATCGCGACCGTGCACCCGTCGGCGGTGTTGAGAGCGCCGGACCGCACCGAGGCGTACTCCGCGTTTGTCGAGGATTTGCGGGCGGCCCGCTCGATGTTTCCCACCGGATTGCCGGGTACCGGCGGCTGAACCGTTGCCCGCCAACATGTTTCACGCCTCCCTACGCGGGTAGCTCCCCTCCGCCAGAAACTCCACTGACAAAGGAGGCCCGAAATGCCGGTCACCTCACCAGATCTCGCTCGCGACATCGATCACACCGATGCTCTCGAACCGCGTGTGCACGGTGTCGTCCTCTGGTTCGACACGGCGAAGGGCTTCGGTTTCATCACCCCCGACGGGCAACCGGCGCGGCGAGTGTTCGTCGAGTTCTCCGGCATCGACCTCCCCGGCTATCGCACCCTGACCGAACATCAGCCGGTGAGTTTCACCGTCGAACGCGACGAGCGCGGCCTGCACGCCGCGGCGGTACGCCCGCGCTGATTCGCGGTCCACCCGTTCCCGACCGCGGTTTCGGGTTCCGGCGGTCGGGTATGGCGACACCGCGCGGAGGTGGAGATGGACGGGCACGATATCGGCGGACCGACCGATCTGTCACGGCGCGCGTGGATCGGGGTGGCGCGCAGGGTCTTCGGGTCCATTTGGTCGAATCGGGTGACCGATTGGGCCGCGGCCCTCACCTACTACAGCGTGCTTTCACTGTTCCCCGGCCTGGTGCTGTTGGCGGCATTGCTCGGGTTGCTCGGTCGCGGCGCGACCGACGCGTTGATCTCCACGGTGCAGGCTGCCGGGTCCAGCAATGAGACCGGCGCGCTGGTGGACGCCCTGCACCAATTGCAAGGCGCTCGAACCTATTCCGGCCCCGTCGCCATCTTCGGTCTGATCACCGCACTATGGACCGCCTCGGGCTACATCGGCGCTTTCATCCGAGCCGCCAACTCGCTCTACGACGTCGGCGAAGGCCGCGCCGCGTGGAAAACCTTGCCGCTGCGCATCGGCCTCACCCTCGCCGTCGTCGTGGTGGTCGCGGCGACCGCGGTGGGCCTGGTGCTCAGCGGCGACCTGGCCCAACGCACCGGCCGCTGGCTCGGCGTCGGCACCACCGCCGTCACCGTATGGAACATCGCCAAGTGGCCGGTGCTCCTGCTGCTGGTCAGCCTGGTCTGTGCCCTCCTGTATTGGGCCGCACCCAATGTCCGCCAACCCGGCTTTCGCTGGATCACCCCCGGCAGCGCCGCCGCCGTCCTCATCTGGGCCGCGGCCTCCGCCGGATTCGCCCTCTACGTAGCCCATTTCGGCTCCTACAACAAGGTCTACGGTTCCCTGGCCGGGGCGGTCATCTTCCTGATCTGGCTGTGGCTCACCAACCTCGCCGTCCTCTTCGGCGCCGCCTTCGACGCCGAACTCGCCCGGGCCCGCGGCCTCGCCCAGGGCCAACCTCCCGACCAGCAGCCCTTCCTCCCACCACGCGATCAACCCGACGACGAGCCGGAACAGGTCTAGGCGCTAGGTCGGCAGCCAATGCAGTTCGTGGGCCAGGGTTTTGGCGACGGTGCGGATGCGGCGGTGCAGGGGTGACTGGACGCGCGGGAGGACCAGGTGGATGGTCAACGGGGGTGCGGCCCGCAGTGGTCGCCAGGTGAGGCCGGTCGGTTGTGTCGTGAGGGCGGTTTCACCGGCCGGGGCGAGGGTGAGGCCGTCGCGTAGGTCGTGCTGCGAAAGGTCGAAAGAGACTGCGAGCGTGTGGAATCGGGGGTTCGGGTGGGCTTCTCGGAACAGTGCGGACAACTGATCGTGGATCGCGGGGTTGGCCGAACGGTCGGGCAGTCGCAGCGGATAGGCGGCCGCCTCGGCGATTTCGATCTCCGGGTGTTCGGCCAGTGGATGATGGTCGGCCATCTGGACGCCGACGCGCACCCGCCGCAGTGGGAACCGGCGCACGCCACGACCCGGCTGTTCACCGCGCGTGATCCCGGCGTCGACGCGGCCGTCGGCGACCGCGAGGGAAATCTCCGGCGTTGCCATGGGGACCGCGCTGACCTCGAGTCCGGGGCTGCTGCGAATGATCCTGTCCACCAGGGCCGGTGCGGTTTCGGCACCGGTGCTGAGGCTGTAGCCGATGCGGAGCGTGCCCAGTTCACCGGCGCCCGCGCTGCGGGCGGTGTCCCAGGCGCGGTCGAGGGCCGCCAGGGCGGGTGGCGCGGATTCAGCCAAAGCCGCACCGGCCGTGGTCAATTCGACGCTGCGGGTATTGCGTACCAGCAGGGCCGTGCCGAGTTCGGCCTCCAATCGGCGCATGCGGGCGCTGAGGGCGGGCTGCGCGATACCGATCCGGGCGGCCGCGCGGGTGAAGTTCAACTCCTGCGCGAGCACCAGAAAATAGCGCAGACTCACCGTATCCGGTGCCACATGCCCTCCCCCGCCAATTGATAACGAATCGTTCTGAGTCTATCGCGTCTCGGTCTTTCCCTCGACCACGCATGAAGCCCTAACCTGCGCATATGACGATTCAACCGATCGCGGTAGCAGCAGGAGGCAGTCATGCATAGGTTGTTGGTCCTGTATCCCGAGCCTGTCGACCCCGACCACTTTCGCGACTACTACGTGACCAAACACCTTCCCCTGGTCAGGGAAATGCCGGGCCTGCTCGCCTGCCGCTACAGCTTCGACGTGGCGGCTGCCAACGGGGCGGCACCGTACTTCGCGATCTTCGAAGCCGATTTCGCCGACGCCGACGCCCTGGCCGCGTCTCAGGCGTCGCCGGAAGGCAAGCGGGCGGCCGCCGATGTCGCCAACTACGCCACCGGTGGTGTGGTCGTTCTCGATTACCCGCTGCGGGACGGCACCAGCTGATCCGCCGCCAGTTCGCGGCGGTATTCGGACGGGGTGCGGCCGGTCCAGCGTTGGAAGGCGCGAGCGAGGGTGCGATGGTCGTCGTAGCCGAGGCGCAGGGCGATGGCGCGCACCGGGAGCGCTGGATCGCCTAGCAGGGCGGTCGCCAATTCGAAACGCGCCGTGTCGAGTTCGGCACGCCAGGTGGTGTCGTGCTCGGCCAGGCGGCGTTGGAAGGTGCGGCGGCTGAGGTTCAGGCGGTGGGCGACGTCATCGATGTCGATGCCGTGAGAGGTGTTGTCGGACAAGATGTATCGAATGGCGATCCGCACCTCCTCCGGCCAGGACGGGACCGGAAGTGGATGCTCGAGCAGGTTTCGCGCGTAGTCCCGCAGGATCGAATACAGGTGCGGGTCGTGGGATTCGCGGGTGCGGGCGTCCGTGTACAGGAAGGTCAGGCCGCCGCGTTCCTGCCCGAAATGGATATTGCCGGTGCCGAAGGCCTCGACGAGATAGTCGTACCGACGCGGTGCGGCATGCGGCAGGTCGACGCGAACGGGAATACCGCAGTCGCCGAATACTTCTCGGGCTCGCCGCTGGGTTATGGCGAGCGCGAATTCGACGAAGGCCGCGAGCGCGGGGCCCTGGAACGGGGAGTCGGCGAGATCCAGGGACAGCCGAGTGCCATCGTCGGCGATCCGCATCGACACGGCGGGATCGCAAATGGTCGCGGTGTGTTCGGCGGCGGTCCGCAGCCCGGCGGCCAGGGTCGGTGCGGCGCCAATGAGGTAATCCCACACGTGCAGGCGGCCCGGATCGGCCAGCGCCGCCATCCGAATACCCGCCTCCGGGCCGATGTGGTGGTGCAGGATCTCCCACAGCCGCACCATGTCCGAGGTGGGGACCCGCGTCCGACCGTCCACCGCCCTGCCCCGCACCAGTTCGGCGATCGGCGCGAGCTCCGAACACGGCACCCCGGCCTGCTTGGCCGTATCCAGCGCGAGCACCGCGACATGCGAGGACACCGTGTTCGCGAGCCCACCGCGCTGTGGTGATGTCATGGCAACTCCTGATCCGACTCCGGCTGGGGAACGGCTACAACCGCGACATGTCCCGGTGTTGTTCCCACCCCTACGTTCGGTGCTGCCGGAATACCGACTCCCCCGCACTGGGTTGCCTCCCAGAAACGCACCACCACAAGGAGATCACCGTGAGCGTCACCCACCGGGCCCTGAGCGCCCCCGCCGCCGATTCGGCCGCCGTCACCGCCGAACTGCGCGATCGAGCCGAGATCACCGACGCTCTCTACCGATTCGCTCTCGGCCAGGATCGCAAGGACCGCGACCTGTTCGCCTCGGCCTTCACCGAGGACGCCGAACTCGATTTCCGGCCCGCCGCCGCCCGCTGGGGAGCCGAGCCGCCCGTCATGACCGGGCGGGACGCCATTGTCGACGCGATTCTCGGCATGTTCACCGGCCGCGTGGATACCACGCATCAGGTCACCAATCCGCGCATCACCGTGGAGGGCGATACGGCGCGGATGACCGCACTCGTGGAGGCCCAGCACCTGCTGACCGCCGATCACGACACCTTCGCCCTGCTCAAGAACCCCTATGTGCTGGAGCTGAAGCGCGACGGCGACCGCTGGCTCATTCACCGCATGCGCATCGAAAACACCTGGTACCTGGGCGAACCCAAGGCCATCTTCGGCGGCTGAGCCGAATCCGGTCCGGCACCACCGGTTTACGGGCTGGACGCGATCGCCACCAGTTTCGCGCGATCGGTGACGGTGATCCGTCCGCGGCCCAGCGAGACGATGCCCCGATCCTCGAGATCCCGCAGCACCCGATTGGCCGTGACCCGCGTCGTGCCCGCCATCGACGCCAAATCGTCCTGGGTGAGCCGGATTTCGGCGATCGGGGCGGGACCGCCGTAGATGCGGGCGAGATTGGCCAGGCGGCGCACCACCCGCGCCTCCACCGGCAGATAGAGCGCTTCGAGGACGGTCGCCGAGAGCCGTCGGATCTGCTCGACCAAGGTTGCGGTCAGCATCTGGTCGATGCCCGGGTTGGCGGCGCGCAGGGCCTGGAGCCGATCCCGGGTGATGCTGAGGGTTTCGGCGTTCTCGGCCGCCTCCACGGTGGCGGTGCGCCGCGCGTCGGGGCTGAGCACCGCGAGTTCACCGAACGAATCGCCGGGTCCGATCATGGTCAGGGTGGCTGTTGAGCCGAGCGGGGTCGTCACCCGGATCAGCAGCAGACCCGACCGCACCAGGTGCAGGGTGTCTCCGGGATCGCCTTCGTGGCACAGGATTTCGCGGCGCTTGAACCGCCGCAGCACACACGAGGCGATGACCTCGCGGCGCTCGTCGGGCGTGAGGCTGGCCAGCAGCGCGTATTCCGTCACCGCACACCTCGCAGGACGAAGCAGTTCACCGGCTCCCGGCGACCCTTCACCGGGATCGCGTGCAGCGGTTGCACGAACGCTCGGGGCCCGAGCTGCGCGCGGGTCTGCGGCCCGATCACCACGTCACCCGGCTGCGCGACACCCTGCAACCGAGCCGCGGTATTCGTGGTGTCGCCGATGGCGGTGTAGTTGCGCATCTGTGCCGCACCGATATTCCCGACGAGGGCCGGACCGGTATTCACGCCGACCCGGAATCGCGGCCAGTCCGGTCGCCCCGCCGCAATGTGCGCGACGGCCTGCTGCAGTCGCAATCCGGCGCGGGCGGCGCGCAGCGCGTGATCGGGTTGCGGTGTGGGCGCGTTGAATACCGCCATCACCGCGTCCCCGACGAACTGCACCACCACGCCGCCCTCTTCCAGGATCACCGGCACGATCGCGCCGTAGTAGGTGTTCAACATCTGCACCACCAGTGCGGGGTCGGTGCGTTCGGCGAACGGCGTGAACCCGCTCAGATCCGCCATCAGCACACTGACTTCCGCGATCCGCCCACCCAGATCGGCTTCCGCCGGATTGGCGATCAGCGCGGTCGCGACCTGCGGCGACATGTACGAGCGGAACAACTGGTCCAGCTGACGGTACAGCCGCGCGTTCTGTTCCAGCACCGCGAGCTGACGTTCGGTGAGCCCGAACCGTTTCGACAACTCCACCCCGACCGAACCCAGCGGCTGGTCCACCGGCACGCCCACGGCCGCCCGCTGTCGCAGTACCTCCACCATCTCGGTGAGCGCCCGCGTGTAATCGCGCTCGAGATTGGCCATGGTCTGATTCAGCGTGACGCTGTCGAACAAGCCCAGCGACGAACCTTCCCGCCGGAACTGCACGTGACTGCTCACCGCGATCAAGGCGAAGGCCGCCACCATCAGCGCATGCCATTCCCACCACGAGGCCTGCCAACTGCGCCCGTACCCGACGGCCAGCAGCGCCTCGATCAGCAGAACGAACGCGGAAAGCACACTGAGCAGCAGCAATCCGCGACGGCGGTAGAACTGGCGGGCGTACACCACCGCCGCGCCCAGATACGACAGCGACCCCGCGTAGGCGACGATGATCAGTGACCGTGAGGTCTCGGTCGCGCTGGGCGTGGCGTCGAAGGGCGGTAATCCGGTGAGCGACAACATCGCCCACCCGATCAGCAGGGTCACCGGCAGCGCCGAGAGCAGCCCGATGAGCCGGTTCATGCGTGCCGCGCCGACGGGACCGTATTCGAAGGCCGAGGCCAGGGCGGCGAACCCACCCAAGGTCAAACCGACCGGTACCGCGTAGACGAATCCGGCATTGGGCATCTGAATGATGACACCGGGCGTGGCAATGGCGTGCAGACCCAGGAATCCGGCCGCGAACTGGAACATCAACGACACCAGCACGAGTCGCAGATCGTGGCGAGCCCGCGCGGCGCGATACAGCACGATCCCCAGTGCCATGGCCAGCGCCGCCGCGGCCAGCACCAGCCAGAAATGCTCCGGATGATGCTCGTAGTGAACGTCCAACCGCGGATGCGAGAGCAACAGCCACAGCCCCGCCACCGGCAGGCTGATCGCGGCGACCCAGGTGAGGACGCTCGATTTCGACACTATTGAACCCTACCGACGCCAGCGGGCACGCGGGGCCGCAAGCCCGGCCGGAGGACGTGTTCCGGCCGGGCGCGCGGGCTCGCGCCGTTGGGGCTCAGGCTCTTTCGCCCCCGCTATCGCTTTCGACCGGGATACTCAGTGCGCCGAAAGGCTGCTGAGCAAACCCGCCAGCGGGTTGCCGGCGGACGAACCGGTGCCGCCACCGCCACCGGTCGGGGTGCAGTCGACCACGGTCACGGTGGTGGACTTGGTGCTAATGAGCTCCTGCACGGCCTTGAGGGTGTGCGACCCCGTGCTGGTCGGGGTCCACGAGAAGGTGGCCACGCCGTTCGACGGCTTGGTGCTGCCGATCTGAGTGTCGTTGTCGCTCAGGCTGACATCGAACAGAAAGGACGTCGCGGTCACATTGACCGCCACGGTATAGGTCGAATTGGCGCAGTACTTGTCACTGTTGGTCACGCTGATCCCCCTGACCAGCGCGCTGGCATCGGGTGCGGTCAGCAACGCGACAGCCGCCGCCGCGCCGATCGCGGTCGCGCCGACCCCGGCCCGCCGGATGGTGTTCATGAATGTGCTCCTCTCGTCGCCCACGTCAGCCGTGAGCGAAGAGAAACGATAATGCTTCACTGTCTCGCTCGGAGGAAATTCACAGGAAAGGCATGCCCGAACTCTCGTGCGGAAACCTCGGCGCGAACGCGGGGGTGAGATCGTCGAGCCAACGCGCGGTCTCGCTGTAGTTCGCGAAGAACGGTGTACCCACCAAGGATTCGTTACGGGCCTGGAGGAAACGCAGAGCGAACACACGACGGTCGGCAATGGTGGTGACACCGTCGATGACGATCTTCCCGGGTGTCGCCGACATGACAGGACCGCGGACTGTCCGGGCCAGGCCGGGGACCGACCGATAGGCCTCGGTGAAGAGGGCGGCGGAGGCGGCCAGCGGGACGGCGAAGTGATCGCGCGGGCCGGTGTCCCGTTCGACGAACATGTAGTACGGGATCATGCCGAGTCGAACTTCGCTCTGCCACAACGCGATCCAGTCCCGGGCCGAGTCGTTGACGGTGCGGACGAGCGGCGATTGGCAGCGGATCGTCGCACCGGTGCCCTGCAGTCGCGCGATGGCGGTGCGCACGATATCGGTCTCCAGCTCCCGCGTGTGCGAGACATGCGCCATGAGCGCGAGGTGCCTACCCGAGGCGGTGATCCGGGACAGCAGCGCCAGCAGTTCGTCGGCATCCGGATCGGTGACGAAGCGGTGCGGCCAGAACGCCAGGGCCTTGGTGCCGAGCCGAATCGAGGACAGCTGCTCGAACTCCGGGGCCAGCAGCGGCTCCAGGTGGCGGGCCAACACCCGGGCACTCATGATCATCGGATCGCCGCCGGTCACCAAGACGTCGCTGACCTCGGGGTGCCGCTTCAGGTAGCGCAGTAGCGTCTCGGGTCCGGGCGCGGCCATGTGCAATTCGGGATCGCCGACGAACTGGGCCCATCGAAAGCAATACGCGCAATACGCGTGGCAGGTCTGACCGTTGCTGGGGAAGTACAGCACGGTGCTGCGGTACTTGTGCTGCAGCCCCTCGAACGATTCCCCTTCCGCCTCAGGACGATTGAGCGTGCGCTGCTCCTCCGGATGCGGGTTCATGGCCTTGCGGATTCGGGTGGCGGTATGCCGGATCTCGGCGGCCGAGGCCCGGCCGACTAGCAGCGAGACGACCTCGGCGCGGTCGTCGTCGGTCAACATGCCCGGATGCGGCATGGTCAGCCGGAAGATCGGATCCTCGGGCGCGCGGGTCCAGTCGATGAGTTCGTCGAGGACATACCGATTCGTCCGGAACGGCAGGACCGCGGCCACGGCGGCCAGTTCGAGCGCCGCGGCCGCATCGAGCCCGGCCCGCGCGGCAATAGCCGGGAGCTCCCGTGCACCGATCGCACGAAATCCATACTCCGTGGTGCCCAGCGACATCCGATGCCTCCAGCCACATGCCCGACGGGCGTCGAGCAACCGAGGTCCGATCCTATCGATCCGCGGTTGCCCCGTCTTCGCGGGCCTGCTCCCGGATTCCGTCGATCGGATCGAGGCGGTGGAAGCTGCCGGTCGGGGCTTCGGAGAAGATCCCGGACAGCACGGCGGTGAGCCGGGCGGTCAGCGCTTCGTCCGCCACCCGGGTCAGCGTGTAGTCGTCGCCGCTGTCCAGCTTGGCGGTGATCGCGTCGGCGTCGTCACGATCCAGAAAGCGATCCACCCGCGAACTGTGCAGATACCGGACATTGTCCACCACAATGGATCTCACCAAGCGGCGGAGTTCGTCACCGTGCCCGTCGGACAGGGTGATGCCGATCAGGTGCTCCAGCGGTGCCGAGCGAGCCCAGACGGCGTGAAATCGATCATTGACGAATTTGCCGAGCGGGGAACGCACCGACACCTCCAGCTGCCGCGAATCACCGGAGAGCTCGCCGAGAGTGTAGAACGAAATCAGGCACCGGTCGTCGGACCGATACATGGTGACATCGGGACCCGAATAGTAGAGCCGGACCTGGAAATCCCCACGCAACCCACGCCCGCCGAGCTTGCGCACGAGTTCGCCTATCTCCCTTTGCATATCACGCAGAGTGGTCAGATTGCGGGCGAGCTGTCGCTGCAGATCCTCCGCCGCGCCCAGCTCGAGGTCACGCTGCTCGGCCGCCAGGGTGGACGGGTTGATCAGCAGGATCCGCACGGACACACCGCGAGCCAGCGCCGCGCGCGTGATCCGCCGGAACCGGTCGACATACGGGTCGAGCAGCATATTGGAGAAGGTGTCGACGACCCGGACGGCATCGGTGCTGCGATCGGCCCGATCGAGAAAGCGCCCGTAGTCGAGTTCCCGGTGCTCGCGCACCCGAGACTCGCCCACCCGCTGAATGATCGGCGTCAGCAGGAAGATGGTGAACACCGCGCCGATCAGGTCGGCCGCGGTGTTCAGTTCGAAATTGCGCCAGTAGTCCGGCAATCCGCGAGCCAGCGTCGACAGCGTCAACACCGTCGCGACGCCGACGCCCAACCCCGCGATCCACCGCGGCTCCGGCCAGCGCCACCGCCGCATCCGACGCCGCCACGAAACTCCCCCGCCTGCCACGGGATTCAGGGTAGAGCCTGCCCGCGAAGCTTCAAAGCCCGACGAAGACCGAACTCAGAAGTCTTGGGGCTCAGAGTCATCCGAGGTGGGGGGTTCGCCGCCGCCTCGGATGGTCCAGAGGACACCGTCTAGTTCGTCGGGTTTGATGAGGACGTCGCGGGCCTTGGAGCCTTCGGAGGGGCCGACCACTCCCCTGGTTTCCATCAGGTCCATGAGGCGGCCCGCCTTGGCGAAGCCGACGCGGAGTTTGCGTTGAAGCATGGAGGTGGAACCGAATTGGGAGGTGACGACCAGTTCGATGGCCTGTACCAGGAGGTCCAGGTCGTCGCCGATATCGGGGTCGACGTCCTTTTTCTCCCCGGCCTTGGCGGCGGTGACGCCCTCCTGGTAGTCGGGTTCGGCCTGGGTCTTGGCGAAGTCGACGACGGCCGCGATCTCCTCGTCGGAGATGAACGCGCCCTGTAGACGAGTCGGTTTGCTCGCGCCCATGGGGAGGAACAGACCGTCACCCATGCCGATGAGCTTCTCCGCGCCCGGCTGGTCGAGGATGACCCGGGAGTCGGTGAGCGAGGAGGTCGCAAACGCCAGGCGGGACGGGACATTCGTCTTGATCAGACCCGTCACCACGTCCACCGACGGACGCTGGGTGGCCAGCACCAGGTGAATGCCCGCGGCACGGGCCTTCTGGGTAATGCGGACGATGGCGTCCTCGACATCGCGCGGGGCCGTCATCATGAGGTCGGCGAGCTCGTCGACGATCGCGAGAATGTACGGGTAAGGGCGATACACCCTTTCGCTGCCCAGCGGCGCGGTGATCTGCCCGGACTTCACCTTTCGATTGAAGTCGTCGATGTGGCGGACCTTGTTGGCCTGCATGTCCTGATAGCGCTGCTCCATCTCCTCCACCAGCCAGGCCAGGGCGGCGGCGGCCTTCTTGGGCTGGGTGATGATGGGCGTGATCAGGTGTGGAATGCCCTCGTAGGGCGTCAGTTCCACCATCTTGGGGTCGATGAGGATCATGCGAACCTCTTCGGGGGTGGCCCGGCACAGCAGCGAGACCAGCATCGAGTTGACGAAGCTGGACTTACCCGAACCGGTGGAACCGGCCACCAGCAGATGCGGCATCTTGGCCAGGTTCGCGGCCAGGTACTCGCCCTCGATGTTCTTGCCCAGACCGATCACCAGCGGGTGATGGTCGTTGCGGGTGCTCGGGGCCTTCAAAACGTCGGCCAGGCGCACCAATTCGCGGTCCGCGTTCGGCACCTCGATGCCGACCGCCGACTTGCCCGGAATCGGGGCCAGCAGGCGCACGTTCTCGGTCGCCACCGCGTAGGCGATATTGCGGGCCAGTGCGGTGATCTTCTCGACCTTCACACCCGGGCCCAGCTCGACCTCGTAGCGGGTGACCGTCGGGCCGCGCACGAAACCGGTGACCGCGGCGTCGATCTTGAACTGGACCAGCACCTCGGTGATGGCCTCGATCATGGATTCATTGGCCGCACTGCGCTTCTTGGGCGGATCGCCGTCGGTGAGCAGCGACAGCGCGGGCAGCGTGTAGTCGCCGTCGACCTCGCGGTCGGTGACGAACTCCAGCTGCTGCGGTTCCGGCGGCGGCGGCGTCTGATCGACCACCTTCGGAGCGGGCTTGCGCGGCTTGGCCTTCGGCTTCTCCTCCGGCGCGACGATGTCCTTGGCGTCCTGCAGCGGTGGTTCGCCGATGATCTCGGTGACGGCGTCCGAACCGGCGAACTCGTCGGGCGGGTAGTTCTCCGACGGCGTCTTGCCTCGCCGCTTGCGCACCTCGGGGCGGTGCAGCGGGAAGCCGTCCGCGTCGTAGTTGGCCGGGTCGTAGAGGCCGTGTTCCTCGGAGTAGCTCTCGTATTCGTCGCCGCCCGCGTCGGTGCCGAAGATCTCCCGCATGCGGGCGGGAATGTCGCGCACCTGGGTGCCGGTGAGCAGCAGGACACCGAAACCGATGGCCAGCATGAGCAATGGCACGGCCAGGAACGCGCTCAGCCCGTCCTTCAAAGGACCGCCGACCACATAGCCCACGAATCCCGCACCGTGCGCCCGGCCGTGATAGTCGGTCGGCGAACCCGCCGCCATGTGCCACAGGCCCAGAATCGGCAGGCCCGCCAGCAGCCCGCCCAGCACCAGCCGGGGCCGGATCTCCGGATTCGGCTCGGTCCGCATGAGGATCACCGCGATGGCCACCGCCACGAACGGCAGTCCCGCCGAAGCGGATCCGGCCACCCAGCGCACCACCGCGTCCACCCAGTGCCCGACCGGCCCGCCCGCCGAGAGCCACACCGCCGCCGCGATGATGAAGGCGAAAGCCACCAGCCCCAGCGCGATGCCATCGCGCCGATGCCCGTGCTCGATATCCCCCGCCCGGCTCACCGCCCGCGTCGTGGCCCCGAGCCCGCGCGCCGTCATGGTCCAGGCGCTGGTGACGCCGCGCCGAACCACGGCCAGCGGCGCGGTATTCGACTGCCGCCGCACCGGCCGCCGCGCGGGCGCCTTCCGCGCCGGTGCTTTCCGGGCCCGCGTGGCCGTGCGCGGCCCGCGAGCACGGGACTGCGCGGGGGCCTGACCCCGCGCGGTCCCGGCTCTCGTACGTGACGTTCCGCTGCGGGCCTTCCCTGCCATGCGTCCCAGGCTAGCCGCTCCCGCCCCACCCAGACCATCCGCAACACCCGACCCACCCATATCAGACATGTGGCGCTCACTACCCGAAACCGGCCCGTCACCGGCCGGAGTGGCCCCGGTCAGCGAGCGGGGACCGGGGGTTCGGTGGTCCAGGACCGCAGTGCGGTGTCGAAGTCGGGGATCTGACTCGAGGCCATGCGATAGCACTCGGCGGCGTCCACATTGCGGCCGAGATTGCGCAGGGCCGTGTAGCGGACCAGCAGGTTATGGGCGTGGACCGCGCCGGTGCCGATCGAAACGCGGGTGGCCTCGGCGCGTTCGGCATGATCGGCGGCCTGGGCGAAGCGGCCCGCCGCCAGATAGGCGCGGGCGGCCCGGGCGTGGACGGCGGATTCGAAACGGGTGCTGCCGAAGCGGCGGGCCACGGCCAGGGCGGCGTCGAAGAGTCGGGCGCCGCAATCGGATTCACCCTCGCCGCTGAGGACCCAGGCGGCCTCGGTCAGACCCCAGACCACATTCCGGCGCACCCCGGGCTCGTCATCGGCCACCACCGCGCGGGCGGCCGCGGCCAGGGAGTCGCGGTTGCGACCGGCGGCCGAATAGGCGCGGGCCAGCAATGAATACGCCACCCGGACGCATTCGGGGCTGCCGCCACGGCGGTACATGGACAGGGCGGTGGCGAAATGCGCGGCGGCGCGGGTCGGATCGCCGTCGTGCAGGGCCAGCAGCCCGGCGAAGCCATTGGTCGCACCCGAGGCCCAGGCATCGGTATCGGGGTCGTCCGCGTCGAGCAGTCGGCGCACGTGCACGGCCGCCAGGCGCGGTTCGTCCAGCTCACCGAGCAGCGCGAACACCAGCGCCAAGCGTGCCCGGCGGACCGCGGCGGCATTGCCGTCGGCCTCGAGCGCCAACACCAGGTCCTCGAGGGTCTTGACCAGGTCGATCGTGGCGTCGCAGGCCAGGCCGGTCTCCGCGACGGTCAGCGCGAGATCCGCCGCCATCTCGCGATGCCCCGGCGTGCCCGCCATGGCCAATCGGTACAGGGCGTTCAGGTTGCGGCGCTCGATGGTCAGGAACTCGCGCGTCGAATCCAGATCCGGGAGCCGGGTACCCGGGTGGCCGGTCGGCGCGAGACGCAGGCGCAGGCCCGGATGGCGCACGCGCAGCACCGTTTTCATGGTGGCCAGGTAGTAGTCCAGCAGGCGGGCGGTGACATCGGGCTCGCTGTCGGAGCCGGGGCGGCCGAGCGCGAACAGGCGCATGAGGTCGTGATAGTGGTAGCGGCCGCGGCCGACCGACTCCAGCATGCCGCGATCCACCAGCTCCTCGCACAGGTCCTCGGCCAGCGGCTCGATGGTGTCGAGCACGGCGGCGATGGCGGCCAGCGGCAGATCGGGCAGATCGGCCACCGCGAGCAGTCGGAAGGCGCGGGCCGCGTCGACGGGCAACTGGTCGTAGCCCGCGCGGAAGGCGGCCGTGAGCGCCAGATCCCCGGCCCGGAACCGGTCGAGGTCATAGCGTTCGGCCGCGAGACGTTCGGCCTCCGACACCACCGTCCACCGCGGGCGCGCCGCCACCCGCGCGGCCACGATCCGCACCGCCATGGGCAGCAGTCCGCACAGTTCCACAATGCGGCGGACCGCCTCGGGCTCGGCCGCGACCCGCGCCGCCCCGACGATCCGGGCGAAAAGTTCCACGGCCTCTTCGGGTTCGAGGACCCGCAGGGCCGCCGACCGCACCCCCGGCAGCGCGGTGAGCGGGCGGCGCGCCGTCACCAGCACCGCACAGCCGGACTCGCCCGGCAGCAGCGGCGCGACCTGGGTCGCGTCCGCGGCATTGTCGAGCACCACCAGCATGCGGCGACCGCTGATCGCGGAGCGAAACAGCGCGGCCCGTTCGGCGAGGCCGACCGGAATCTCCTTCTGCGCCACCCCCAGTGCCCGCAGGAACGCGCCCAGCACGTGCTCGGGTTCGGCCGGTGCCGCGCCCGCGCCGAAAAGGTCGACGTAGAGCTGGCCGTCGGGATACATGTCCCGAATCCGGTGCGCCACATGCAAAGCCAGCGCCGTCTTGCCGACGCCACCCATACCGGAGATCGCCACGATCGGGCGATGGGCCCCCAGCACCCCGCACAGCTCGCGCACCAACTCCTGCCGCCCGGTGAAATCGGCCGTGTCGGGCGGCAATTGAGCCGGGCGCGGCGCGACCACGGTGATCGGCGCGGTCGGGGCCTCCGCGCCGGGCATCTCGTCGGAGAGGATCTGGCGGTGCAACTCGGCCAGTGCCGGGCCGGGTTCGATGCCCTGTTCGGAGACCAGCAGCTTGCGGATGCGCTGATATTCGTCGAGGGCCTCGGTGCGGCGGCCCGCGCGGTAGAGGGCGGTCATCATGAGTCCGCGCAGCCGCTCGCTGTGCGGGTCGCCGGTGATCAGGGCCTCGAGATCGGCCATGGCGTGGGAGAAGTCGCCGCGCTGCACGGTGATCTCGATGAGGTCTTCCTCGAGCACCCGGTGCAGTCGCCGCAGCCGGGCGCGTTCGGCGGCGGCCCACGGGCCCGGCACGCCGGTCAGCGGATCACCGCGCCAGGCGCCCAGGGCAGTGCGCAGGGCGCGATCGGCGGTGTCGAGGCAGCCGCCCGCGCGGGCCGCGCTCACCTCGGCGCGCAATCGGTCGACGCCGTCGATATCCAATTCCAGGGTGCCGTCGAGCCGGTACCCGCGCGATTCCGAGGACAGCAGCACACTGTCCTGCGCCGACAGGTGCTTGCGCAGCGACCACGCGTAATTGCGCAGCGCGCCCACCGCCGAGGAGGGCCGGTCGGCACCCCAGATGCCGTCCACGAGTTCCTCGACCGACACCGTGCGCCCGCGCGCACAGGCCAACATGACCAGTGCCGCCTGCTGTTTGGGTGGCATGGGTGGAATCGGCACGCCGTCGGACATCAACTCGACCGGTCCGAGAACCGCCAGTTGCCAAGACATTGCCTACCACCTCATCACCCACGGGCCGCTGCCGAATACGGAAGCTACCGGCCACCGCGTGATCGTTTCATGACCGATGTGCGGGGTGCCAGTCCAGTCGACACACCGGTCCCAGCGGGTGGGACGTCACACACTTCGGTCGAGGGCGTGGACCAGCGCCACGTCCTCCGGCGTTCCCGTCGCCTCGAGCCGAACGGCGTTGCGGCCGAAGGCATGCAGCAGCAGCTCCGACGGCGGACCGGCCAGCACGACCGTGCGATCACCGGCCTGGTGGGCGACGGTGCGGCGACCGTCGGGTGTGGTGAGCGCGACAGTAACCGGTGATTTGCGATAAGCCATGCGCGCCAAGCCCTGCAGTATCTTCCAGAGGCTGTTCTCATCCTCGGCGGACAGGGTGCGCGGTTCCCAGCCGGGAGCGCCCCGGCGCACGTCCTCGTGGTGGACGAACATCTCGGTGGTGTTCATCAGGGAGTCGACCGGGCGCAGATAGAAGGGCGGGCCGCCGCGCACCTCGTCGAGCAGCTCGGCGAAGGGGCGGCGGGCGACCTTGGCCTGCACGCGCTCCAGGTACGGGGCGAAGGGCTTCAGCATGATGCCCGGGGCCGCGTCGGGACGGCGTTCGCGGACGATCAAGTGCGCGGCCAGATCTCGGGTGGTCCACTCCCCGCACAGGGTCGGGGCGTCCGGACCCGCCTCGGCCATCGCCCGCACCAGTGCCTGGCGTTCCCGCTGAGCCAAAGTCATGAGGGCGACCTTAGTCGGCTATGTCCGGATGCGCATAGGGCGTTAAGCGAACCACCTGGTCTTTCATAAGCCGAGTAGTTGATCTTTAGACCACAGATCCGGGGGATTGGCGTCAACGTTTCCGCATCGGTAGCTTGATCGCTTGGTCCATAAGGGTCGTGGACTCGAAAGCACAAGAAGGGCAACACCTTGAAGAAGATCGTCAGCGGCGCAGCCGTGATGGTCGCGGCCGCCGGTTCCCTGCTGGTGGGTACCGCGGCTCCGGCCAATGCCTACCAGGACTACTACTTCGGCGCCATTGCGCTGTCGGTGTCCACGGGTCATATCGGCTACTCCTACGACTATGACGACAGCCCCTCGGCGCAGAACGCCGCCATGAGCTCGTGCACCTACAACGACTGCAAGATCGTGGCCAAGTTCGCCAACGGCTGCGGCGCCATCGCCTACTCGAGCCGCAGTGGCTACTACACCTTCGGTGCGGCCTCCTCGCGGATCGCGGCCAAGAACCAGGCGCTGAGCCGGAACTCCGGCGATGCCACCATCATTCACTGGAACTGCACCACCGGCTACGAGCTGTAACGGGGAGAATTCGTTGAAGCACACCATCTTTCGCGCCACCGCCGCGCTGATGCTGGCCACCTCGGCGCTGGGCCTGGTGGCCTGCAGCAAGTCCGATGACTCGAGCAAGGCCGCCACCACCACCTCCGCCGCCGCCAAGCCCGCGGGCAAGTTCGACGGCAGCACCGAGGGCGACGGCAAGCTCACCGGCGCGGCCCCGGCCCCCACCACCGTCGCCGACATCGCCAAGCCGTCGGTGGCGGACCTGAACGACAAGGTGGCCAAGGCCTTCGACCCGTCCATCGACTCCAAGACCAAGACCGATTGGATCGAGGACGCGGCCCTGGACCCGCAGCTGGCCCAGAAGCTGGTCGACGCCGCCAAGGCCAACAACGTCAAGATCAAGATCACCAATGTGGGCGACCCGTCCGACGGCAAGCTCAAGGCCGACGCCGACGTCACCATCGACGGCAAGCCCGTGCAGAACGCGACGGTCTCCTTCGTCGCCGACGGCACCGACTGGAAGATCGACCACAACTACGCCTGCTCGATCGTCAAGGCCGCCAAGCTGGATTCGGCTGCCTGCCAGGACAAGTAAGACCGCAGGGCAGAACGAAAACCGCCCGAACAGCGAAAGCTGTTCGGGCGGTTTCTGTTTCGGGTCTCAGACGCCGATGACCGTGGGGACGATCATGGGGCGGCGGCGGTAGGTCTCGGCGACCCAGCGGCCGACCACGCGACGCACCGACTGGGCGATGCGGTGGGTGTCGGTGACGCCCTCGACGGCCAGGCGGTGCAGTTCGCTCTCGACGAGTTCCTGTGCGCCGGTGAGGGCTTCGGGATCGTCGGAGAAACCGCGGCCGCTGACCTCGGGGGTGGAGACGGCCTTGCCGGTGGCGGAGTCGACGGCGACATTGATGGAGATGAAGCCACCCTCGCCCAGGACCAGACGATCCGAGAGGGTCGATTCGCCGACATCGCCGACCGACAGGCCGTCGACGTAGACCTGCCCCACCGGCACCCGGCCGGTGATGGAGGCGATGCCGTCGACCAGGTCGACCACAACACCGTTCTCCGCCAGGATGACTCGCTCCTCGGGCACGCCGGTCGCCACCGCCAGCGCGCCATTGGCGCGCAGATGCCGCCATTCGCCGTGCACCGGCATGGCATTGGTGGGCCGCACCGCGTTGTAGAGGTACAGCAGCTCACCGGCCGAAGCATGGCCCGAGACATGGACTTTCGCGTTCTGCTGGGTGACGACCGTCGCGCCCAGGCGGGCCAGCCCGTTCACGACCGCGAAGACCGCGTTCTCATTGCCCGGGATCAGCGAGGAGGCCAGCACGACCAGATCGTCGGCGCGAATATTGATCTGGCGGTGATCGCCGCGCGCCATGCGCGACAGCGCCGAGAGCGGCTCGCCCTGCGAACCCGTCGAGATCAACACCAGCTTGTGCACCGGCAGATTCGCGGCCTGATCCAGATCGACCACGATATTGTCCGGAATATCCAGGTAGCCGAGGTCCTGCGCGATCTGCATATTGCGCACCATGGACCGGCCCACGAAGCACACCCGGCGGTCGTAGCGCTGCGCCACATCCACCACCTGCTGAATGCGGTGCACGTGAGAGGCGAAGGACGCCACGATGACTCGGCCCTTGGCCTTGCCGATCACATTGTCGAGCACCGGGCCGATCTCGCGCTCGGGCGTCACGAAGCCCGGCACCTCGGCATTGGTGGAGTCGACCAGGAACAGGTCCACGCCCTCGTCGCCGAGGCGGGAGAATCCGGCCAGGTCGGTGAGGCGGCCGTCGAGCGGCAGCTGATCGAGCTTGATGTCACCGGTGTGCAGCGCGATGCCCGCGGGCGTGCGAATGGCCACCGCGATGGCGTCCGGAATGGAGTGGTTGACCGCGAAGTACTCACAGCCGAACGGGCCGTGCGTGGTGTGCTCGCCCTCGGTGACCTCGACCAGGTGCGGCTGCAGGCGGTGTTCGCGGCACTTGGCCGCCACCAGCGCGAGGGTGAACTTCGCGCCGACGACCGGGATGTCGCGACGCAGGCGCAGCAGGAACGGCACCGCACCGATGTGATCCTCGTGACCGTGGGTCAGGATGACCGCGGCGATATCGTCCATGCGGTCCTCGATGGGACCGAAGTCGGGCAGGATCAGGTCCACGCCGGGCTGCTGATCCTCGGGGAACAGCACACCGCAGTCGACGATGAGCAGACTGCCGTCGTACTCGAAAACCGTCATATTGCGGCCGATTTCGCCGATGCCGCCGAGCGCGAACACGCGTAGGCCGCCCTTGGGCGCCTTGGGCGGGGTGCCCATGGCGTGCGGGTCGCGCGGGGCGGGGGCCGGTTCGCGATCGCGGCCGCCCTGGCGGGAACGGCCGCCGCCGCGGCGGTTGCGGTCACCGCGCGAGCGCGAATCGTCCTGGCGGGAGCGGGAATCGTCCTGGCGGGAGCGCGAATCGTCCTGACGCGAGCGCGGGGCCTCCTCGGCCGGTCTGGACTGCGTCTTGGCGCGCTCGCTCGAGGCGGTGCGGCCGCGGCCGTTGCGCTCGCGAACCGGTTCGGCCGCAGCGGATTCCGCGGTGCTCACCGATTCGGTCCGGGCGGCAGCCGGAGCAGCGGATTCCGGCTGGGCCGCGGGCTGAGCGGACGGTGCGGGCTGAGCGGGCGTCTCGGGGGCCGGGGCGGGCGCACCGGCGGCGCGGCTGGCTCCGCGGCGCGGGCGACGGGCGACGGGGCCGGTCATGCAAGCACCCCGGCCGCGCGCAGGTCCACCGCGAGCGCATCGAGTTGGTCTTGGGACGGCATGAGTTGTGGCAAGCGGGGTTCTCCGGTCTCGACGCCCAGCAGTCGCAGGGCGCCCTTGGTCATGGCGACACCGCCGAGGCGGGCCATGGCCCGATTCAGCGGGGCCATGCTGACATTGATCTCGCGCGCCCGCTGCACGTCACCGGCGCGGTAGGCGTCGAGGAGGGCACGCAGGCGGTCCGGCACCAGATGACCGATGACGCTGATGAATCCGGTCGCGCCGACCGACAGCCACGGCAGGTTGAGCACATCGTCACCGGAGTAGAAGTCCAGTCCGGTCTCGGCGATGAGTTCCGCGCCCGCGCCCAGATCGCCCTTGGCGTCCTTCACCGCGACAATGCGCGGGTGCTCGGCGAGACGGCGAATGGTGTCGGTGGCAATGGGCACCACCGAGCGCGGCGGAATGTCGTAGAGGGTGATCGGCAGGTCGGTCGCGTCGGCGATCGCGGTGAAGTGCGCGAACAGCCCGTCCTGGTTGGGCTTCGAGTAGTACGGCGTCACCACCAGCAGACCGTGCGCGCCCGCGCGCTGGGCGTTGCGGGACAGCTCGATGCTGTGCGCGGTGTCGTAGGTGCCGGTACCGGCGATGATGGTGGCGCGGTCACCGACGGCGTCCACGACGGCGCGCAGCAGATCGAACTTCTCGGACTCGGTGGTGGTCGGCGACTCCCCGGTGGTGCCGGAGATCGCGAGCAAATCGACGCCGCCGTCGATCAGACGGGCGGCGAGGGCGACACCGGCATCGACGTCGAGCTTGCCTTCGGCGGTAAAGGGGGTCACCATCGCGACACCTACTGTGCCGGACGCGCGCAGCTCGATTCGCGTCGATTCACCGTTCGTCATAGTCAGAAAGGCTACAGCCTCCCTGGAACGGGATTCGCATCGTTATACCCGAACCGCGCCCGGTGCGATGGCGATTCGTGTCAAGCGCCCGATTCTGACGTCAAAACGTTCCTTGAATGACGTCATCGGTGACATCACACTGGTGTCATGGATCTCAATAAATACACCGCTCAGCTGCGCGAGAACCTGATCGCCGCGGCCGCCCTGGGTGATGACAAGACGCAGGCCACGGCCGCCGCGCTGGCGGCGGCGACGGAGAACTCCGCGCGGCTGGTGCTGCTGGCCGCGCTGTCCGAGCTGGCCGCCGAGGTGAGCGCGACGCTGCCCGACCGGACCGTGCACGTGTCCGTCGACGGGACCGACGCGCACATCGATGTGCGCAAGGCCGAGAGCGAGGACGAGCATCCCAGCTTCGAGGAGGTCACCGGGGGTATCAGCCGGGTGACCCTGCGGTTGGTGGAGCAGCTCAAGGCGCGCGCCGAGGAGGCCGCCGCGCAGAGCGGGCAGTCGTTGAACGGGTGGTTGTCCTCGACCGTCCAGTCCGCGCTGCGGGACCAGATGAAGAAGGGCGGCCCGGGCCGCTGCGACAACCCGTAGTTACACCCGGCTAGTCAGTTACACCTGGCTAGTCGTCGATGACGGTCACGTGCCCGTCGATATCGACCTCGGTGCGGCGGTCCTGATCCGGGGCCGTGGCCAGCACGGTGGCCAGCACGTGACGCCCCAGCGGCAGCACGCGCACCGTGATCCGCCCGGAGTTGATGGCGTCGAGTTCCCTTGTGGCGGCGTCGATCACGCGCTTGCGCACCCATTCGGGGACACCGGCGAACCCGCCGTCGTCCAGGAGGATGACCTCCACCCCGCGCGCCCGGGCACCGCGCGCCGCGCCGCTGAGTTCGTCGGTGACCAGTTGCGGTGCGCGCAGGCCGTCGCGCAATTCCGCTTCCAGCAGGCGGCATTCCTCGCGTTCGGCGGCGCTGAGTTCCGCGCCCTCGGCAATGCGTTCCAGGATCGGGCGGGCCACCCGGTCGAGTTTGGAGAGCTGGCGGGTGCGTTCGCTGTCGGCAGCGGCCATGGTCGCCTCGGCCGCGGCCCGCATCATGGCGTCCTCGCGCAGCATGCGCAGCGAGCGCTGCATGGGTCGCATGACCGCGGTGAAAACCGAGATGGCGGTGACCGTTCCGACCGGAACCAGGGAGCCGACCAGCGTGCCCGGTTGCAGATGGCCGCCGAGGAGTCCGAGTGCCACCAATACCGCCGCGACGGCGCTGACACCCACCCAGGCGGTGCGAATCCGCCCGCGCAGCACCAGGACCGCGAGCACATACGACGAGGCGAACGCCGACCACACGGTCTCGTGCACCAGGTCGTGCTCGGGCGTCATGACCGTCAGCGCGGTGGCCACCGGCGGTGCGGCGGCCGCGTACAGCGCCACCGGAATCGGCAGCGGGTCAACGGGAATCGCGGTGACCAGCGCGCCCGCGCTGAGCATGAGCACCATGCTGGCGAAGGCCGCCCACAGCGGCGACTGGCCGAAATTGCGCATCATATAGAGCGCGATCACGGCTTCCAGGATCAGTAGGAACAGCCACGCCGCGCTGCCGCGCAGACCGAGCAGGTCGCGCAGGCCGAAGCGGGGGTCCAGATCGAGCAGGCGGTCGTCAGCGGGAACCATCGCCACCCCACACGAGCGTCACGGTGGTGCCTTCTCCCGGTTGGGATTCCACGAACGCCGAACCGCCCGCGAGCTGGCGCATGCGGCCCAGAATGCTCATGGACAGGCCTAGACGATCCGCGGAGACGGCCGAGAGGTCGAAACCCGCGCCGTCATCGGTGAAGACGATGCGAATGCTGCCCGCGCTGACCGTGGCGGTCACCGTGCGGCGCACCTCGCGACCGGGAACCGCGGCGTGGCGCAGGCTGTTTCGCACGGCCTCGGACAGGGCGGCGGCAATGGTGCTCGCCGCGTGCACCGGCATGCGCAGATCGTCGTAGCCGGGCCAGGTGCGGGTGGCGAAGCGGACGCCCGGATTGATCTCGTGCACGGCCGCTCTCAGGAACAGCACGGCCGAGCGGGCGTCGAGCAGGTCGGGATCGCGTTCCTCGCCGCGGTATTCCTCGAGCTGTTCCAGGGTGCGTTCGGCCTGGCGTTGCAGCACATCGGATTGCGTTCCGGCGCGGGAGGCTTCGAGCAGGGTGGAGAGCACGGCGTCGTGAATGAGCGCGGCGAAGCGGGAGCGCTCGCGGTCGCGGGCCACGGCGGCGGCCTGGGCGGCGGCGCGGCGGCTGGCGATGGCCGATTCCCGGTCGACGCGGGCGGCCGCACCGGTGGCCGCGGTGCCGCACCACACGAACAGCGCCGCCAAACCCGCTGAGCGCAGGAAGTTCTCGGCCACGTGCTGGGTGGTGAGCGCGGGCACCGTGTACACCGTGGCCGCGGCGGCCGAGGTCGCCGCGACCAGCAGGTAGGCGACGGTCAGCCGGGTCGGCCAGGCCAGCACGGCCGCGGTCACGGCCAGCGCGGTCACCCGGTAGGGCCACACGGTCGTGGAATCGACCGTGTGCAGGTGCAGCCCGAAAGGGATCGAGGCCAGCGCGCCGAGGAAACTCACCGCGGCGCAACCGCACACGAAGCGAATCGCGCGCGGGCCCGAGACCGCGGACACCACCGAGATGATCGGATACCAGCCGAAGGCCAGCACCACCGCCAGCACCGTCCACCAGGCCGGATTGGATCGACCCTGCTCGGCCACCTCCGGCAGTTCGACGCCGCCGACGATCACGCCCGCGATGCCGATGGAGATGCCCAGTCGCCGCATGATCCGGTCGTAGGCGGCGGTGGCCGGATCGTCGTTCATCATGCTGCCGCGCACGCGCTGCGCGAGTGCCGCGAGCGAGGGCATCGGCCGGGCGGCGGCCGTGGGTTCGAGGGTGCCCGACGCGGTCATGCCCGCGGATTCCGTTCGGGGACAGGCAGCCACCCGTCCTCGACGGCCCGCTTGTAGAGGTCGGTCTTGGTGGGGGCGGGGCGTCCGGCGTCGGCGTACTTCTGGCGGATGCGGCCGAGGTAGTCGTTGACCGTCTGCTCGGACAGGCCCGTCATGCGCGCCACGCGCGAGGCCTTCTCCCCCGAGGCGTACAGCTGCAGCACCTGCTGCTGCCGCGGGCTCAGACCCACATCCGACAGCTGCGGGTCGCCGTCGATGGCGGCCGCCCAGTCGGTGGTCACCACCTGCTCGCCGTGCGCGGCACGGCGCACCGCCGCCACCACGGTCGGCACGTCCTCGGACTTGCGGACCACACCGAGCACACCCGCCCGGGCCGCGGCCCGCACCATGAACGGATTGTCCGCGCCGGTGAACACCAGCACCTCGATCCCCCGCGCCCGCAATGCCCGCACATTGTCTTCCGGCGAAGAACCGTCCGCCAGGCGCAGATCCAACACCACCAGGTCCACCTTCGACCCGGACGCCAGCAATTCGGCCACGGTTCCCGCGGTGATCACCAACTCCAGATCGGCCTCCGGGGCCAACATCGCCGACAGTCCGATCGCTACCGACTCATGGTCTTCGACCAGCCCGATCCGGCGTATCCCCGACTCTTGCGCCTCCACGGCGGCCGTCACCTCTTCCCACACTCCACTTCAACGTCCAGCGCGAACGTTCCATCGAGTATGACGGCACAACCACCTGATGTGTCAGCCACCAGAATTCGGGGGAAGCCTCCCCTCACCCCATGAGCCGCGCGGCCCTCACCCCATGAGCTGTGCGGCGACCGTCGCGCCCAGCTCCCAGCAGCGCTCGATATCGGCCTTCTCCGGCTTGCCCGAAAGGATCACCGGCGCAGCCGCTTTCTCCCACCCCAGCCCGGTCACCACACTCTCCACACTGCGCTCCGCGCCCTCGGTCCCCTGATTGCCGTGGATATAGAGGCCGTACGGGCGGCCCTTCGTCGAGTCCAGGCACGGGTAGTAGATGGTGTCGAACGCGTGCTTGAGCGCGCCGCTCATGTAGCCGAGGTTGGCCGGGGTGCCGAGGAGGTAGCCGTCCGCTTCGAGGACGTCGGTCGGCGTGACGCCGAGCGCGGGGCGGCGCACCACGTCCACGCCCTCGATCTCCGGATCGGTGGCCCCGGACAGGACCGCTTCGAACATCTCCTGCATGAAGGGCGAGGGGGTGTGGTGGATGATCAGCAGCGTGGGCACTCCCCGAGCCTACTGGCGGCGGAAAATTCGTTTGTGATCACGATCACGACCCGGGTTTAGGCACTGGTGAGTATGGGCGTCGACGGGCCGCGCGGGAGCGCCGCCGTTTGGGGATTGTGAGCATGGGTATCGATTTCTGTCATGCAGGATTCGACGGAAACAAACCGGTCCGACTTCCCGCTGCGGAGGTCGGTCGCCGCGAGTGCCCTGGGCAATGCCACCGAGTGGTTCGACTACGGGGTGTACGCGGCCACGGCCGGATACCTCACCTCGGCGTTCTTCCCCGGCCAGTGGGGGACGTTGGGCACGATGCTGGGTTTCGCGGTGTCGTTCGTGCTGCGGCCGCTGGGCGGGATGGTGTGGGGTCCGCTGGGTGATCGCATCGGGCGAAAAGCGGTGTTGGCCACCACGATTCTGCTCATGTCGGTGGCTACCGGTGCCATCGGCATCCTGCCCACCCATGCCAGTGCCGGGCTGCTCGCGCCGGTCCTGCTGATCGTGTTGCGTGTCGTGCAGGGGTTCTCGACTGGTGGCGAATACGGCGGTGCGGCAACCTATCTCGCGGAGTGCGCGGCGGATCGCAAGCGCGGATTCCTGGGCAGCTTTCTCGAATTCGGTACGCTCGCGGGCTTCGTCGGCGGATCGGCCGTGGTGCTGGCGTGTCAGGTGGCGCTGGGTTCGGACGCCATGCACGCCTGGGGTTGGCGCATCCCGTTCCTGTTGGCGGTGCCGCTGGGGCTGACCGGCTGGTATCTGCGCGCCAAACTCGATGAGTCCCCGGTGTTCACCGAATTGTCCGAGCAGGACGATCGGGACACCCCGCCGGGCGGGTTGCGCGAGGTGCTCACCACCTATCGCCGTGAGCTGCTCACCCTCATCGGGCTGGTCGTGGCGCTCAATGTGGTGAACTACACGCTGCTCACCTATCAGCCCACCTACCTGCGCCACACCCTGGATCTCGGTGAATCCACCACCACCGCAATGATGTTGATCGGCCAGCTGGTGATGATGGTGTCGCTGCCGTTCTTCGGCCGCCTCTCCGATCGGGTCGGCCGCCGCCCGCTGTGGCTGGTCTCGCTGACCGGTCTCACCGTCCTCGCGGTACCCATGTATTGGCTCATGGGCCGCGGTATCGTCTGGGCCGTCCTCGGATTCATCGTGCTGGGCCTGCTCTACGTTCCCCAGCTCTCGACGATCAGCTCGACCTTCCCGGCCATCTTCCCCACCCACGTGCGTTACGCGGGATTCGCCTTGGGCTACAACGTCTCCACCGCTGCCTTCGGCGGCACCGCACCCCTGGTGAACGAGGCGGTCATCGAACGCACCGACTGGTCCTTGTTCCCGGCCGTCTATATGGTCGCGGCATCCCTCATCGGCCTGGTCGCCTGCGCATTCCTCCGCGAAACCGCAGGAACCTCGCTGCACGGCACCGAGATCCCCGAGTCCACAGTGGAGTTCACATCCCGAAAAGCCGTCGCCACCAACGCCGTTCAGGCGTAGGTCGAGTGACCGGAGGCGATATCGACGTGCCCGGGCTGCGCGCCGCGCGAGCGGCCGCACGCTCGGCGCGCCAGGTTTCGACCACGTCCTCGACCTTCAGCGGGCCGATCGGCACGTGCGGCTCGGTCGGCATGCGCAGCCATTGCACGATCCGATCGTTGAGTTCCGCCACGGCGGCGCGAACTTCCGCTTCGGAGGCCATGTCCCGCACGGTCTCCGGCATGCGTTCCCGTTCTCGACGCAGCACGATGGATTCCGGCAGCAGGGCGTCCGCGGCAGCCCCCTCCCGTTTCAAATAGCTACGGATCCACCAATTCTCATCGGCCGCACCGGCCGGAATGGGTTTCCCCGCCCCCGGAAGGTTATCGAATTCGCCCCGCTCGGTCGCCTCACGAACCTGTTTGTCGATCCACGATTCGAAGGAGAGGCCGGGCGTTTTGCGCTCGGTCATGACTCCGAGTTTACCCGACCATTACCTAAGGGGAAGGTGGCGATCAGGGCGGCCAAGGAGAGTGCGGTGAAGGCGATTTGGTGGATGTGGTCCTTGCCGGGAGGGAGGTTGGACAGCAGGTGGGTGAGCCAGAAGACCGGGTAGAACCACAGCGCCCACCAGGCCCAGATCTGGCGTTGCCGGAAGGCGAAGACGGTGATCACAAGGCCGAACAGGCCGGTGCCGAGGGTGGCCAGGGAGTCGGCTCGCCAAAGGAGGCGGTCCCCGGAGGGTGGGGCCAGCAGGGTGACGAGGCCGAAGGCGAGGATCGCGATGCCGTTGGCGGACAGGGCGATCCACGCTGCGCGGAAAAGTGGCGTGGGGGTGGTCATGACGGGGAGACGTAGGGGAAGAGTTGGGTGCGGCAGGCGGACCAGGCGGCGGGGGTGAGGTGGGGACGGACTCGAGCGAAGAGGCCGTAGAGGGCCGCGCCGTGTTGGGTTGCCAGGTCGGCGTTGTGGGCCATGACATCGAGTTCGTTGGCGACCGTCAGTTCGAGGAAGGCTCGGAAATCGGCTGGAGCGGGCTCGAATTCGTCGCCGGTGAAGCGGTCGCGGAAGAGGACCGGGTTGGCGTCGATTCGGGGGTAGATGGCCGCGCGGTCGCAGGAGGCGTACTGGTAGATCAGGGATTCGGTGTGCGGGCCGAGGATGTCGACAACCGTTGGGCGGTCGGTCAATTCGACCAGCCAGCGGTCGAAGCCGTCGGTGCCGTAGACCGCGTGGGCCAGGCCCGCGAGTTGGAGGTCGGGGCCGTGGCCCCAGGCGGCGAGGGTGTCGGCCACTCGCCCCAGGTGGGCGAGCAGGGTGCCGCCGGGGTGCGGGATGGTGTCCGCGCCGCGATCCCGCAGGAAGCGCTCGACGCGGGTCCTGCGGGATGCGAGGGAATCGGGAGCGTTCACCGTTCCAGTGTCACTCGGGAATCCCCGGTTGTAGCGGTTCCGTTGGCCACCTTCAGGCCTGGCGCTGATGGTTGCGCAGCACCGTGGAGAGCGCGGACGCCACGAGCGACATGGCGGCCAGACCCGCGAAGGCGAGGTGGTAGCCGGAGACCGGTGCCCAGTCGGATGCCGTTGCGCGGGAGAGGATGACGGCCACCAGGGCCACGCCGACCGCACCGCCGACGCGCTGCAGGATATTGACGAAGGCGGTGGCGTCGGGCAGTTGCGCGCGCTCGACCGAGGCGTAGGCGGCCGACACCAACGGCATGGCACCCACGCCGGTCGCCATGCCCGCCGCGAAGAGCAGGAATTGGATGAGGACGCCATTCGCGTCGGCGGGCAGGAAGACCAGCGGCAGCACCGCGGCGGCGATGAGGAGGTTGCCGAGGACGGCGACCCGCCCGCCGCCGAACCGGTCGGTCAGCCGCCCGCCCAGCGGCAGCATGACGATGCCGCCGAGCCCGTAGGCCAGCAGATCCACCCCGGTACGGATCAGCCCCGTGCCGTGCAGCACCTGAAAGTACAAGGGCAGCAACACCATCACCCCGAACATGGCCCCACCGGCGAAGAAGCTCGCGATGTTCGCGGCCCGGAAGGCCGGATTGGCGAAGAGCCGAATGTCGAGCAGCGGGCGCTCGGTTCGCAAGGCGCGGAACAGGAATCCGGCCAGTCCGACGGCCCCGAGCACGACCGGCAGCCACACCGACATCGAGGTCACCGACCCGGTCACGCCGATCTCGGACAGCCCGTACACGATCGCGGACACCCCACCCCCGGCGAGAGCCACCCCGAGCACATCCAGCCGCGGCATCGGCACCCCGGCGGTCCGCGGCAGATACCGCAGTCCGAGCCCCAATCCAATGAGCCCGAACGGAATATTGATGAGGAACAACCATTCCCAGCTCCAGTGCGCGAGCATGAGCCCGCCGATGGTCGGCCCGATGGCGGGCGCGCCCACCACCGCGATGCCGACCACGCCCATGACGCGCCCCATGCGCTGCGGGCCCGCCGCCTGACCCAGGATGGTCTGCCCGGCCGGAATCATGAGCCCGGCCGCGAGCCCCTGCAGCACGCGCATGCCGATCAGCCATCCGGCCGTCGGCGCGAAGGCGCACGCCGTCGAGGTGAGGGTGAAGGCGACCAGCGCCCCCATCCACAGCCGGGTCACCCCGATCCGGCGGGCCAACCACCCGCACACGGTCAGGGACACCCCGAGGGCCAGCAGGTACGCGCTGGCCACCCATTGAATCGTGGCCAGGGAGGCCCCCAGGTCGGTCCCGATGGTGCGCAGACCGATGTTCACCAGCGAGGTGTCGAGCATTCCCATGATCGCGCCGAACACGACCACTCCGGCGGTGCGCCAGACATGCGCGGGGATCTTGTCGGAATCGGCGGGTGCGGGCGAACCGGTGGCGATTCCCCCGGCATCGGATGTCCGTGTGTCCGAACGCATCTGCGTCATCGGACTCTCCTTCGGTAGTTGATGAGTAACTCAATTGCAGAGAGTAACAATGATTGAGCTACTCAACAATAGATATAATCAGCGGGTGACCGACGAACCGTGTGCCGCACCGGGCGACATCCACCCCGCGGGCCTGCTGCGCCACCCCACCTACGCCCTGGGCAAGCTGCACAAGGCCATGCACACCAAGCTCGACACCCCCCTGCGCGAACACTGGGTGCTCACCTACCTCGCCGAGCGCAGCGAGATCTCCCAGCAGGACATGGCCAAGGCCATGGACATCGACCGCAGCGAGGTCGTGCGGATCATCGACGGCATGGAGAAGGCGGGACTGGTCACCCGCAATCGCGATCCGGAGGACCGCCGGAAATACCGTTTGACTATCACCGCCGCGGGCAATCGGCTGCGCGCGGAGACCGACGCGAAGATCCTCGAAGCCACCGATGTGCTGCTCGCCCGCCTCACCCCGGCGGAACGCGAAACGCTGCACCGGCTTTCGCTCAAGGCCCTGGGCTACGACACCGACGAGAGCTGACCCACACCGCGCCGCCCGAGCGGCACCGACGGGTACGGTGTACGCACCGCGGGGGCGACCAGCTACGATCGACCCCGTGCCTTCTCGCCCGCGCCTACCTCGCCTGCCTCAGCTCAACCCTCCGCTGGACGCCCGTCGCGGCTACTCCCAGCAGGAGATCCTCGGCGAATTGCGCCGTCTGATCCTGGAGGGGAACCTGCCGCCCGGCACCGGCCTACCCCTGGGCGAGATCGCGCGCATGTTCACCGTGAGCGCGATCCCGGTGCGCGAGTCGCTGCAGACCCTGATCGGCGAGGGCCTGGTCGAGCATCGCCCCAACTTCGGCTACCAGGTCACCATGCTGACCTCCGACGAGCTGCGCGAGCTCTACGTGGTGCGCGAGCGACTGGAGTCGGTGGCCATGGCGGCGGCCGTGCACAATGCCACCGAGGCCGATCACGAGCAGGCGCGCGAGATCCACGCCCGCCTCGAACAGGCGGTGCTGACCGAGGACGCGGTGGCCTACCATCGCGAGACCCGCAACTTCCACCTCGCCCTGGTGCGCCCCTCGGGCATGCCGCGCGTGGTGCACATGCTCGAATACGCTTGGAACATCACCGAACCCGTGCAGCCCATGGTGCACGTGTCGACCATGGACCGGGTGGTGTTGCACGCCGACCACAGCAAGCAGCTGCAGGCCTTCCTCGCTCGGGATGCCGAAGGTTTGCTGGCCGCCAGCGAGGGGCATCACGCACGCCTCAGCGGTGTTCTGGAACACCTGCCCACCGACACCGGTTTGTTCGCCGAACCCGCAGGTGAAGAAGATATATAACACCTGAGCCAGGGGCTTTCGAACATATACGGTTCCAGCAACCCCGGAACCATTTCTGTTCGATAGCGTGGTCCCATGCGGATCCGGGTCATCAATCCCAACACCACCGCCGCGATGACGGCCCTCATCGGGGAGAGCGCGCGTCTGGTCGCGGCCCCCGACACGGTGATCGAGGCCGTCAACCCCGAGATGGGCCCGGCGTCCATCGAAAGCCACTACGACGAGGCCCTGTCGGTGCCCGGCCTGCTCGCCGAGATCGCCAAGGGCGAGGCCGAGGGCGTGGACGGCTACGTCATCGCCTGCTTCGGCGATCCGGGCCTGGACGCGGCGCGCGAGCTGGCGCGCGGCCCGGTCATCGGCATCGCCGAGGCGGGCATGCAGTACGCGAGCCACCTGGGCCGGAAGTTCAGCGTCGTCACCACGCTGGCCCGCACCGCGGGCCGCGCCTGGGAGCTGGCGGAACGCTATGGCATGGAACGGTTTTGCGCCGACGTGCACGCCTGTGAGATCCCGGTGCTGGAGCTGGAGGATCCCAAGGCGCGCCAGGTGATCGCCGACGCCTGCCGCGAGGCCGTGGCCGCCGACAACTCCGATGCCATCGTGCTCGGCTGTGCCGGGATGGCGGATCTGTGTGAATTCCTGACCGACGAGGTCGGGGTACCCGTGGTCGACGGCGTCGCCGCCGCCACGCTGACCGTGCAATCGCTGGTCACCATGAAGTTGCGTAAGTCCGGCCGCGGGGAATTCGCGGCCCCACTACCGAAGAAGTACGTGGGATTGCTCGCCGATTTCGGCATCGAGGAACAGGAGGCCCAGGCGTGACGCTGCCACCGGAGACATTGAATGGGATCGAATCCCGTTTGCAGGCAATCGATTCGGAGCTGCTGCGGCGCTACCCGGGCGACCGTCCCGGCCAGCCGATTCACACCGCGTACGTCTCGGGCGCGGACGCCTCCGTCGACACCCCGCGCGAATGGGGTTCGGCCGCACTGGAACTCGCCGAGAGCCAGCGTGAGCTGCTGGTCGAACTGGCCGGGGAAGAGGTCGTGGCCCGGGTCTTCGAGACCCTGCGCGAGCGTCCCATCCAGGACCTGCGATTCGATTTCGAGGACGGCTACGGCACCCGCCCCGACGACGTCGAGGACGCCGCCGCCCTCAATGCCGGTGCGGTGCTCAAAGCCCTTCCGGCCGAGGTGCGTTCGCGCGGCATCCGCACCAAGGGCCTGACCACCCTGGAGTGGGCGCGCGCCCTGCGCACCCTGGAGAAGGTCCTCGAGGGCGCGGGCGGCGTGCCCGAGGGCTTCGTGTTCACCGTGCCGAAGATCCGCCACGTCGAGCAGGCCGACCTGACCGTGCATGTGTGCGAGGCCATCGAGAAGGCGCACGGGCTGCCCGCCGGGTCGCTGAAGTTCGAGCTGCAGATCGAGTCCCCGCAGGCCATCATCGCCGCCGACGGCACCTCCCCGGTCTCGCAGCTGATTCAGCGTTCGGCCGGACGTGCCACCGGATTGCACTACGGCACTTACGATTACAGTGCCGCGCTGGGCATCGCCCCGAAGTTCCAGTCGCTCGAGCACCCGGTGGCCGATCACGCCAAGGCCGTCATGCAGGCCGCCGCGGCCACCACCGGCGTGTGGGTGTGCGACGGCTCCACCCAGGTGCTGCCCATCGGCACCGAAGAGGAAGTGCGCGCGGCGGTTTCGCGGCACTTCCGGCTGGTCACCCGCTCGCTCGAGCGCGGCTACTACCAGGGCTGGGACATGGGCGCGGGCCACCTGGTCACCCGCTGGCTGGCCACCTTCGCCTTCTTCCGCGAGGGCCTGGGCGTCGCGGCTCCCCGCATCGGCCGCTACCTGGATCGCCAGGGCGGCGCGGTGATGGACGAGCCCGCCACCGCGCAGGCGCTGGCGACCGTGGTGCTGCGCGGATTGGAGTGCGGCGCATTCGATCCCGCCGACGTCACCGCCATCGCCCCCAAAGCCTCCGTCGACGTTTTGCATCAACTGCGAGAAAGGAAGATTCCGGCGCTATGAGCGACGACTTCACGCTGCTTCCGGACCTGGCCGTGCGCACCCTGGGTGGCGCGGTGCTGTGGGCCAATGACGAGTCCTTCGCCGAGCGGGAGAACCTCATCCGCCCGCAGGCGGCCACCTACTCCCCCGCCACCTTCGGCCACAAGGGCCAGGTGTACGACGGCTGGGAGACCCGCCGTCGCCGCGGCGAGAACGGCGATCACCCCGCCGGGGACGACTGCGACTCGGCCATCATCCGCCTGGGCGTGCCCGGCGTGATCAAGGGCGTGGTCGTGGACACCGCCTGGTTCAAGGGCAACTACCCGCCCGAGGTTTCCGTGGAAGCCATTGCGGTGGAAGGCCATCCGTCGACCGAAGAGCTGGTCGCCGCCGAGGGCTGGACCACCATCGTCGAACGCGCCAAGGTCAATGGCGATTCGAAGAACCCGTTCACCGTGGACTCGCCCAAGCGCTGGACCCACGTGCGGCTGCGCATGTTCCCTGACGGCGGCATCGCCCGACTGCGCGTGCACGGCATCGCCAAGCCGGATCTGGCGTGGCTGGAGTCGGGCCCGTTCGACCTGGCCGCGATCGAGAACGGCGGCCTGGTCGCCGACTGCTCGAACATCTTCTTCTCGCACCCACAGAACATCCTGATGCCGGGCCGTGCCGCCAGCATGGGCGACGGCTGGGAGACCGCGCGCGGTCGCGACAAGTCCGTCAACGACTGGGTGCTGGTGCAGCTGGCCGCCGAGGGCGTCGTCACCGCCGCGGAGATCGACACCTCGTACTTCCTGTTCAACGCCCCGGGCGCGGGCGCGCTGACCGGTATCCGCGCCGACGGCTCCGAGGTGGAGCTGCTGCCGCGCACCCGCCTGCAGCCCGACACCCGCCACCGCTTCCTCATCGATTCCGCCGAGGCGGTCGTGCGGGTGCGCTTCGACGCCTTCCCCGATGGCGGCATGGCGCGGCTGCGGCTGTTCGGCACCCTGACCGACGAGTCTCGCGCGCGCCTGCGCGCCGAGCTGGAAAATGAACTGGCATGAGTGATTTCGACCTGAACTACCCGCGGGACATGGTTGGGTACGGCCCCAACCCGCCGCATCCCCACTGGCCCGGCGAGGCGAACATCGCCATCAACTTCGTGCTCAACTACGAGGAGGGCGGCGAGAACAACCCGCTCGACGGCGACGAGGGCTCCGAGGCGTTCCTGACCCCGGATATCGTTCCGGGCGCGGCGTTCCCGAACCGGCACCAGAGCGTGGAGACCATGTACGAGTACGGCTCGCGGGCCGGACTGTGGCGGGTGCTGCGCATGTTCGAGCAGCGCGACATCCCGCTCACCATCTTCGGTGTGGCGCGGGCGCTCGAGCGCAACCCGGAGGCGGTCGCGGCGTTCAAGCGCAATGGGTACGACATCTGCTCGCACGGCCTGCGCTGGTTCTCCTACCAGCTGGTGGACCGCGAGACCGAGAAGGCGCACCTGGAAGAGGCCGTGCGCATCATCACCAAGCTGTTCGGTGAGGCGCCGAAGGGCTGGTACACCGGCCGCGACTCGCCCAACACCCGCGAATTGGTGGTGGAGCACGGCGGATTCGTCTACGACTCGGACTCCTACGCCGACGACCTGCCCTACTGGGTGAAGGTCGGCGACAAGGATCAGCTGGTGCTGCCGTACACCCTCGAGACGAACGACATGCGCTTCGCCTCCCCCGCCGGGTTCGCCAATGGCGAGGAGTTCTTCTCCTATCTCAAGGACGCCTTCGACGTGCTCTACGCCGAGGGTGCCGCGGGTGCGCCGAAGATGCTGTCGGTGGGTCTGCACAACCGCATCGTCGGCAAGCCCGCGCGGGCCAAGTCGCTGGAGCGGTTCCTGGACTACGTGCAGTCGCACGACAAGGTGTGGCTGGCGCGGCGCATCGATATCGCCGAGCACTGGGCCCGGGTACACCCCGCGCCCGGAGCCGCGTCCTGAAAACCACTGCGGCCGTGCCGATTCGCGGATAGTCGGCGCGGTCCAGAGGACCGTCGGTGGGGCCGGACCGCATGCCGCCTCTCGACCGGGTGCCACCCGTCACGCAGGTGCCCGGACAGATTACCCTCCTAGGCGTGTGACCCACCGGCAGTACGACTGTGGCCCGGAACCAGTAGGTTGGTTCCGGGCCACAGTCATGTGTACGGGACGAAATCGCCTCAGAGGTCCCCGTTTTCGATATCGCGCTTGACGCCCTGCTGCGATGCCAGGTGCGCGGCAACACCATTGGTGGTCGTGAAATCGATGAGGGTCTGGTCGGCCACGAAGGTCAGGTGCTCGTTGACCGTGGTGGTGCCGTCACCGTTGTCGGTGAACGTGATCACCTGGTGCGTGGTGACATTGGGGACGTCCCAGCTCTCGGTGGTGTAGTAGTGCTCGTCCGGGTGCAGCCGGGTCTCGGCCTGGGTGTGGCCGGGGAACGTCCCCGAACCCATCGGAATGTCTTCCAGCGCGGTGAAATCGGTGATGTGCACGCCGTCCTCGTCGCAGGTGCGGTGCACGATGACGTCCTTGAGGAACGAGTGCCGTCCGATGCCATTGCGGACGTCGGTGTAGACCGCCCACACCTTGTCCAGCGGGGCCGCGATGGTGATCGGCAGGTCCACCTCGGTCACCGCGCGCCCGTCGTCCGGATTCCGCTGCTCGGCCTCGTAGATCGCCCAGCTGGCCTGCCATTCCAGCTTGTAATCGTTCTCCGACTCGACACACGAGGGCGCGAAATCAGCCCGCGACACCGGAGAATCCGCCCGCGCCACAGCCGATCCCGTCGCGGGCGACCCCAGTGTCGCGCAGGCGATGGCCAGCGCGTAACCCACCATGAACTTCACCGGGCGGACTTTACTCCCGCTAAGAGTTACCGGCCGGTTTCCCGCGAAGGCCGGGCTACTGTTTGCCCGACCGCTCGATGCGCTCCAATTCCACTGCGCGCTTCATCATTTCGCGCGCCCGGGAGCGGTCCCCCGCGTAGTCGTAGGCACGGGCGGCGCGGTAGTTGCTGCGCCAGTTCTCCGGATCGGCCTCGAACTCCTGCTTCACCTGCTCGAAAAGCCGGTCGGCGGCGGCCTTCTCGATCCGGCCGGAGGGGCGGCGCGGCAGCTCGGAGACATCCAGTTCGCGGCCCTCCTCGTGCATGCGGCGGGCCAGGTGCTGATGCGCGAGGGCGGCGCGGACGCTGCTCGCGACCAGCCAGACGCCCAGCAGCGGCAGAATGAGCACGCCGATGCCGAGCCCGATGGCCGCCGCCTTGCCGGAGGCGATCAGATCGATTGCGATGCGGCCCAGCAACACGAAATAGAACGCGAGCATCAGGACCAGCGCGGTGATGAAGCCGACGCGCCTGTAGACCTCGCGCGAGTTGTTCTCGGCCGGGGTGCTCACAGGTCGAGCAGAGGGTCGATGCCCACGGTCAGACCGGGGCGCAGCGGCGTCTTGCGCACGCCCAGCAGCACACCCGGGACGAACGAGGTCCGATCCAGGGAGTCGTGGCGAATGGTCAGGGTCTCGCCCTGGGTGCCGAACAGCACCTCCTGATGCGCGACCAGACCCGCGAGGCGGATCGAGTGCACGCGCACGCCGTCCACATCCGCGCCGCGCGCGCCCTCGAGCTCCTGGCTGGTGGCGTCGGGGCTGCGGCCGACACCGGCCTTCTCCCGCGCCGCCGCGATCAGGCCCGCGGTGCGGAAGGCGGTGCCCGAGGGCGCGTCCGCCTTGTTCGGGTGGTGCAGCTCGATGACCTCGACCGAGTCGAAGAAGCGGGCGGCCTGCTCGGCGAATCGCATGCTCAGCACCGCGCCGATGGCGAAGTTCGGGGCGATCAGCACACCGACCTCCGGCTTGGCCGCCAGCCAGCCCTTCACCTGCTCGAGCCGCTCGGCGTCGAATCCGGTGGTGCCGACCACGGCGTGAATGCCGTTCTCCACCAGCCACTTCAGATTGGGCATCACCACGTCGGGATGGGTGAAGTCGACGACCACCTCGGTCCCGGCGGCAGTGAACGCCTCCAGCGAGTCGCCCTTGTCGACCTGGGCCACCAGTTCCAGATCCGCAGCCGCCTCGACACCCGCGCAGATGGCCTGCCCGACCTTGCCGCGCGCCCCGAGCACGCCCACCCGGATCCGGTTCGTGGTCACCTGGTCTCCTTCACTACACCTAGCTGGACTGCCTGCCTGAATTCGGGGTCGAGCCTATCGGGTCGGCGCGGCGCCGGGACGAAGGGCTGGCGCGGGTGCGGTTCACGAGCTGGGCGGGAACCGTTCACGCCCACGTCAACACACTGTTGAATCGGACATATACGACACCACGGTGAGTATTCGTCTCGCCACCCGTCGCGCCTTCGTCGCCGCCGCCGTCTGCGCCTCGGCCGTCACCGCCGCCTGCTCCTCGGGCTCCGAGGCCGCCGACTTCACCGCCACCGCCGGACAGCCGCTGATGATCTCCCTGGATCAACTGCTGGCCAAGACCGGCGGCCGGGCCGCGGTCGCCGTCGCCGACCCGCAGCACGGCACGCTGAACCGCCGCCTGGACGGCGCGCTGGTCTACACCCCGGCGGCCGGGTACACCGGATCGGACACCATTACCGTCACCACCACCGACGCGGTGCGGCTATTCACCACCGATATCGCGCCCATCGGCGAGTTCGGCGGGGTGCCGGTGCAGGCCAGCGGGTACGGTTCGGCGTTCACACCGGTGCCGGGTTCCACCGACGAGTTCTACGGCCTGACCGACCGCGGCCCGAATGTGGACGGCAAGGCCAAGAACGAGAAGATCGCTCCCGTACCAGATTTCACGCCGCAGATCGCCAAATTCAAGCTGGTCGGCAACAAGGCGACAGTGGAATCGACCATCCTGCTGAAGAATCCGGCCGGACAGCCCTTCAACGGTCTGGTCGACACCTCGGCCTCCACCGGCGAGACCATGAAGGATCTCACCGGAAAGACCCTCGCACCCACCGATCACGGCATCGACAGCGAGGGTCTGGTGGCCCTGCCCGACGGCTCCCTCTGGGTCTCCGACGAATACGGCCCGTTCCTGGTGCACTTCGACGCCAAGGGCACCGAGCTAGAGCGGCTCGCGCCGGGACGCGGTCTGCCCAAGGAGCTTTCGTACCGCACCCCGAACCAGGGCATGGAGGGGCTGACCATCACCCCCGACGGCAATACCCTGGTCGGCGTGATCCAGAGCGCGCTGAGCGAGCCGGGTGTCACCAACTCCCGGGAGACTCCCGTCACCCGCCTGGTCACGGTGGATCTGAAGACCCGCGCGGTCAAGGAATTCGCGGTGCCATTGGAGAATCCCAAAGAGAAGCTGGCGATTTCGGAGATCACCGCCCTCACCAACACCACGTTCCTGATCGACGAGCGCGACGGCAACAAGGCACCCAAGGCCAACAAGAAGCTGTGGACCATCGACATCTCCGGGGCCACCGATATCGGCCCGCGGTCGAAAGTCGCTGGCGCGCCGTATGATCCGGACAAGGGCATCCTGATCGACGGTAAGCCGCTCGAGGTCTACGTCGGCACGGTCAGCACCGCCGACGCCGTCGCCGCCCTGAAGAAGGCGAACATCACCCCGGTCGCCAAGACCGCCAATCTCGACCTGGCCGGGCTCCTCGACTCCCTCAACCCCGACGGCAAGTTCTTCGGCCACGACAAGATCGAGGGCGTGGCCACCACCGACGGCGGCAAGACGCTCTACATCTCCAACGACAGCGACTTCGGCCTCGAAGCCCTCACCGGCGATCAGCCCCCGTACGGCCTGAAGGCGAAGATCCTCGCCAACGGCGTCCAGGACACGGGTGAGATTCTCGCGGTCGACACCACCAAGCTGCCCGCGAAGACCCAGACCAAGACCGTCACCGTGACCGTCGAATAGGCGTCACACCCTCCCTATCCGGTGAGTCCGGCGGCTCCTCTTTAAATTCTTGTGTCAAACCCACTGGGGGAGAACAAATTCCCGTTACGCTCTGCCGACACACTGGATTCGGGAGAGATCATGAAGAGACGGACGCTCACCGCCCTGTGCTTTGCGGCCCTGCTGGCCGCCGGACCCGCGTTGGCGGGATGCTCCTCCGGTGACGGAGGTGGCGACGACATGATCGTCGTGAATGCCGGGGAACCGCAGAATCCGCTGGTTCCGACCAATACCAATGAGAATCAGGGCGGGCGCGTCGTCGACCGGCTGTTCGCGGGATTGAAGTACTACGACGTCGACGGGAAGGCGTACAACGAGCTCGCGCAGTCCATTGAGTCATCGGATCGCCAGCATTACAAGATCACGCTGAAGCCGGACTGGACCTTCACCGATGGGACGGCGGTGACGGCGAAGTCGTTCGTGGACGCCTGGAACTACGGGGCACTGGCCACCAACGGGCAGCTGAGCAACTGGGTGTTCTCCCCGATCGTCGGCTACGACGACGTCTCGGCGAATCCGCCCAAGGCACAGACCATGAGTGGGCTGAAGGTCGTCGACGATCACACCTTCACCGTCGATCTCACCCAGCCGTCGATGGATTTCGAACTGTCCCTGGGCTTCTCGCCGTTCTATCCGCTACCCGAGGTGGCCTACAAGGATATGAAGGCGTTCGGGGAACACCCGGTCGGCAACGGCCCCTACGAGCTGACCACCTGGGAACACAATGTGAAGATCGAGGTGAAGCCGAACCCCGGCTATCACGGCGGGCGGCCCGCGAAGAACAAGGGCCTGCGGTTCCAGATGTACCAGACCTTCGAGACCGCCTACGCCGATCTGCTCGCCGGTCATCTCGACGCCCTCGACACCGTCCCCGACGGCTCGCTCGCGCTCTACAAGAAGGAGCTCGGCGACCGCGCCATCGACCATCCCACCGCGCAGAACCTGCACATCGGATTCCCGAAGGACCTGCCGCACTTCGGCGGTGCCGAGGGCGTGCTGCGCCGCAAGGCCATCTCCATGTCGATCAACCGAGAACAGATCTGCGCCAATATCTTCCACGGCGCGCGCCTGCCCGCCCGCGACTTCACCGCCTCCACCCTGCCCGGATTCCGCGGCGACCTGCCCGGCGTGCAATGGCTGGCCTACAACCCCGACGAGGCCAAGAAGCTGTGGGCCCAGGCCGACACCATGTCCCCGTGGTCGGGCGGCCTGCAGATCGCCTACAACTCCGACGGTGGCCACCAGGCCGTCATCGAGGCCATCGCCAATAGCGTGAAGAACACCCTCGGCATCTCCGCCGAACCCTTCCCCTACCCGACCTTCAAGAACCTGCGCGACGAGATCACCCACCGCACCGTCGGCAAGGCCTTCCGCTACGCCTGGCAGGGCGACTACCCGTCGATGTTCGAATTCCTCACCTCCCAGTACCTCTCGGGTTCGGAAACCAACGACATCGATTACGCCAACCCCGAATTCGACCGCCTGCTCAAAGCCGCCCTGGCCGCCCCCTCCCCCGACCAGGCCTGGTCTCTCCTCGCCCAAGCCCAAACCCTCCTGCTCGCCGACATGGCCGACGTCCCGGTCCTCGAATACAACGCCGCCTCGGCCCGCTCCGACCGCGTCAAGGCCCAGGTCACCTGGGCAGGCCTGTTCGACTTCGAGAACATCGAGAAGAAATAGCGGCTCACCTCGACGGTCGAGTGACACAACGGGGCAAAGGGTCGGCACGCTGGGCTCAGCCTCGTTCGTGGACCGGGTATCGGGGATTCCAGTTGTAGAGGTGCTCGGGGCGGCCCGTCGTGCCGTAGCGCAATCGCACTTCGACGCGGCCGTCCTGGGCGAGCGCGGAGAGGTAGCGCTGGGCGGTCGTCCGGGAGAAGCCGAGTTGCTCGGCGATGTCGCTGGTTGTCATGGGTTCGGGTGTGCGGGCGAGGATTCTGGCGATGAGCCGGACCGTGACCGGGGTCGCGGGTGCACTGTTCGCGGGGTTGGCGGCGGAGTCGAGCGGGTCCACCGCCTCGGCGGCGTCACCGAGGTGAAGCAGGTGGCAGGCCCGGTCGACGTCGGTCTGGGTGAGTTCGCCGGACTTCGCCAGGTGTTCCCGGTAACGGGCGTAGGCGTGCAGTCGCGCGACGAGGTCGGCGCCGTCGAACGGTTTGATCAGGTAGTTGAGCGCACCACGCGCGAGGGCGTTCGAGACGGTGCGGCGGTCATTGGCGGCGGTCGCGACGATGACATCGGCGCCGAGATCGGTGAGCAGGGCGATACCGGATTCGTCGGGGAGGTACAGATCCAGCAGGACGAGATCGGGATTCAACTGGGCGACGGCGGCCCTGGCCTCGGCCGCGGTCCGGGCCTGCCCGATCACCCGGAACCCGTCGACCTGTGCCACGAAACCGGCATGGATCTGCGCGACCCGGAAGTCGTCGTCCACCACGAGGACTGTGATCACGCGGGAGATACCTCCTCGTTCGTACCGGTCAGGGCGCCCGGCAAGCGGCACAGGAAGATCGCGCCGTGCGCCGGGCCGCCGCCGCGGTCCAGCAGGGTGACATCCCCGCTGCGGTTGCGCGCGACGTGCCTGGCCAATGCCAGTCCGAGCCCGTGCATTTCGCCGCGGGTCGAGAATCCGTCCTCGAAGACGCGGTCGGTCAGGTCCGCCGGTATCCCGCCGCCCGAGTCGGCGACGATCGCGACGAGATCGGTGTCCTCGGCGAGCAATTCGATATCGACCCAGCCCCGGGGATCCTGTCGAGCCGCCTCGATGGCGTTGTCGATGAGATTGCCCACGACGGTGGTGATATCGACGGGATCGACGGTCATCCGCATGTCGACGGTGCTCGCGTCGACCGTCAGGTCGACTCCCTTCTCCCTGGCCAACGCGGACTTCGCGGCCAGGAAGGCGGACAGGAACGGATCCGAAAGATGCTCGGGGACATCGGGTTCGGTGACCGCGATGGCGAGTTGGCGCAGATAGTTCTCGGCGTCGTCGTAGTGGCCGAGCTGCAGCATTCCCGACACCGTGTGCAGGCGGTTGGCGGTTTCGTGGCGGTGTGCGCGCAGCGTGTCCTGTAGTGACCGAACGGCTTCCAGTTCCCGGGTGAGCCGCACGAGATCGGTCCGATCGCGGATCGTGATGGCGAAGCCGAGGTTCTGCTCGTCGTGGACGACCTTGCGCCCGTGCAGGACCAGCATCCGCTGCCCGACGATCAGCAGTTGATCCTCGCCGTCGCGATGGTCCTCGAGCATGCCACGCAGGCGCGGCGAGATGTCCAGTTCATCGAGCGGTGTGCCGATGCGCACCGAAATGCCCAGCAGGCTGGCGGCTCTCGCGTTGCACACGGTGATCCTGCCCGCGCTGTCGACGGCCAGGACGCCTTCCTCGAGCCCGTGCATGACAACCTCCCGTTTGCGGACCAGATCGGGAAACTCGTCCGAGTCGAGGCCGAGGGTCTGCCGCTTGAGCCGGTAGCCGATCGCGGTGGAGGCCAGCACCCCGAATACCAGGATCAAGGCGGTGCATCCGCCGATCAGCAGCGAGATCTCGCGCGTGCGATTCGTCAGGTCGGTCACCGCGAATCCCACGCTGACCATCCCGACCACAACGCCGGTGTGATCGCGCACCGGGACCTTGGCGCGCACCGACGGGCCCAGCGTCCCGGTCACCAACCCGGTAACCTCGGAACCCGACAGCGCCACTTGCGGATTCGTGCTGACCGGCCTCCCGATCCGGTCGGGATCGGGATGCGCGAGCCTGATCCCATTGCGGTCCGTCACCACCACCGACAGCACCCGGGTGCTGCGACGAATACTCTCGGCGAGTTCTTGCACTTCGCGCTCGGGATCTCCGGCCGCGACCGTGTCCCCGATCCCCGGCGCTGCCGCGACCGCCCGCGCGATCCGCAGCGCACTGTCCCCGTACTGCGCGGTCAACTCCCGACTGATCAGCCACGTCGAGACGCCGTACTCCACACCCACCGAAGCCATGACGACCGCGATCTGAAGCATGAGCACCCGCCGTACGAATCGCGGAAACAGTTGTGCGAACACAACCCGAACAATAGACGATCACCACTCCCCGCAGTAGCCGTGAGCACAATGAGCAAAACGGGTTCAACAAGTAAATTCAATATTCAACCGCGCCCGAAACAACGAAAACGATCACATTATTTACCCTCGCAAACAACCTTGTTACGTTCGGTCATGGCTCACGAAAGGGGAGATTGAGTCATGATCACCACAGACGATCGAATCACATTCGACGCTTCCACCGATATATCTGCACAGATTATTCGTGTGAGGAGCATTCGCGCAATGAATGCGGAAGACCATGAAGCATTCACGGCAGCATTCAACAGACTCGGGTTCGCCATTGTTGAATGCGCCGATACGACCGACAGCCGAAACGATCTACTCTTGCTGAAGGAACATTTCGGGAATCACGCGCCGCATCCTCGCGCGGACCGAGACGGAATCGTGGGTATCAATTCCTTCAATCAGGTTCCAGGGTTTCTGGGGGCTGGACGCGCCAATCATCTGCCGCACACCGACGGCGCTTTTCGCGACAACCCGGAACGAATAATCACCCTGCAATGCGTGACACCTGCGGAATCAGGTGGGGTGACATTCCTCGGCTCGGCCAAGGCCGCGTTCGAGCATCTCGCGATCAAGTATCCGGACACGATCGATGCGGTGAGCCGCGCCGATGCGCTCACCATCGAAAGGACTCATCAGTCGAGCCGTAGCGCACTGTTCACCAGGGACGGTGCCAGGCTGGGCATCAAGTTCAGGATGGCCGACGGGGCCGCCCGGGTACGGCCGCATCCGGACGTGGCCGAGATGTTCGACGAATTGTGCCATTTTCTGACCCGGGAGGAGAACCAGGTCCGGTTCGCGCTGCGGGCCGGCCAAGTACTGATCGGCGACAATACGGCGATCGTGCACGGTAGGACGTCATTCGAGCAAGACAGCGCCCGCGATATGCGGCGACTGAATTTCGACAGCGGCCCGGCGGGTTTGCTGCTCGGATTCGTGCCCGGAGATTGATCCGTGTTTTCTCTCGTCTTGTCGATAGTCGTACCGATTGTCGCGTGTGCCGCGGTCGGCATGATTTGGGCGAGGGTCGAACGACCGCAGGACACCAAGGTTGTCACCTCCTTGGTGTCCAACGTCGGCTTCCCGTGTCTGCTGCTGTCCTCGCTCAATCGACCGGAGCTCACGCTCGGGCTGGTCGCTCACACATTCCTGGCCGGGGCGCTCGCCGTGGCATTGTTCGCCGTCCTCGGTGCCGTCGTCCTTCGGCTCGCCCGGCAGGATGTGCGACGACTGCTGCCTTCTTTGATGCTGCCGAATACGGGGAATCTCGGCATTCCGATCGCGTTCTTCACATTCGGAAAGGACGGGTTGATCTTTGCTGTCGCGTTTTCGACGCTTATCCAGATCTGCCATGTGACGATAGGCGTGTGGCTGGCCTCCGGGGAAATGACTCCCCGGGCGTTGTTACGCAACCCGATGATCTATGCCCTGGTTTCCGCCTTGCTGCTGATCGGATTCGAGGTGAAGATCCCGGGAGCGGTTCAGGAGACGCTGAAACTGCTGGGCAATATCGCGGTTCCGTTGATGCTACTCATGCTCGGGGCATCGCTGAGCCGTCTTCGGTTCGCGAGTCTGCCGCGATCGGTGCTCTTGTCGGCGGTTCGGGTGGGCGGTGGGTTCGCCATCGGTTTGGCATTGGCGTCGATGCTGGGAATGGACCATGTCGCCGCAGGAACATTCGCCATTCAATGCGCCATGCCCGTCGCCGTGCTCAGTCATATGATCGCCGAGAAGTACAACGGCCCACGGGAAGAGATCGCGGGCATGGTCCTGGTATCGACCATGCTGGCCCTGGTGGCATTGCCCGGCATCATCTCGGTGACTCGTTAGCTCGAAAGTCGTTGCCGTTCAGCCCAGTACGAGGGGCAGCTGCGCGGCCAGGGTACCGAGTTCGGACAGTTCCGTCTCGGACGGGGCGCGGCGTCCGGTGCCGATCAGCAGCGCGTCCTCATCGGACCACGATGCGGGGAAGGGTTGTCCGGCTATGGTTTCCAGCATTGTGCGGGCGTGGGCGAGGGGTTCGGTGGGTGGGCGGTGGGCTTCGGGGAGGTGGGCGATGAGGTCGAGGTGGTGGAGGGTCCATTCGAGGACGTAGGCGGTGAGGTAGTCGTCGGCGGTGAGGACCTGGTCGCGGGTGCTGACGTGCATGGTGCGGTCGCAGAGGCGGGCGGCGCGGCCCGCGGCCGAGCCGACGTCGTCGAGATGGAATTCGAGGAGGCGGGGGTCGCCGTAGGCGCTGGCCAGGCGGACGATCAGGGCGTCGAGCGGGTCGTCGCCGGTGGGTGGGGTGTCGGAGACCTGCCAGTAGGTCACGGCATTGCGGGTGGGTGGCACGTCGACGGGTGTGACGAGTGTGATCAGGACGTCCTGGGCGTCGATGATCAAGTGGCACACCAGGTCCCGCACCAGCCAACCAGTGCAGCCCGAGGGTCGCGCGAAGTCCGCGTCGGAGAGTTCGGCGACCGCCTCGAGCAATGCCGTCCACGACTGTGAGAAGAGATCCACGGTCGCAGGTTAATCACCGGATGGGCCTGAACCCGCACCGGTACAGCGGAATTGGCGGAAAACTGCCTCCCGCAACCGATTCGGGGGTACTCAGGCCCATCCGTCCTAGGAGCGGGCTCGCGCCGGAAGCTGGTCCAGCCATGCGGTGAAGGCGTCGAAGGTGAAGGGTCGGCCCAGGAATCCGGTCACCAGGTCGGCGGCGTCGCGGGAGCCGCCGGGGGCGAGGATGTGGTCGCGATAGCGTTGCGCCACAACCGGATCGAACAGATCGTCGGAATCGAAGGCGGAGAACAGGTCCTTGGCGATGACAAGACTCCACATGTACGTGTAGTACGCCGAGGAGTAGCCCGCCAGGTGGCCGAACGAGGTCTGGAAGTGGGTGCCCGGCAGCGCCCCGATCAGTCCGTAGCGGTCCATGGCGGCCTGCACGGCCGCGGTCTGGTCGGCGGGGCGGTCGCGGTGGAGCAGGTAGGACACCGCGGAGTAGGCGACCTGGGTCCGCACCCCGATGCCCTGGCCGAACAGCCGCGCGTCGCGCATGCGCTCCACCAGTTCCGCCGGTATGGCCGCACCGGTCTCGTCGCGGGCGAAGGTGCCCAGAATCGTGGCGTCCCAAGCCCATTCCTCGAGCATCTGCGAGGGCGCTTCGACGAAATCCCATTCGGTGGCCACACCGGAGAACCGCGCCCACCGCTGCCGACCGCCCAGGACGTGATGCAGCAGATGCCCGAACTCGTGGAACAGGGTGACGACATCGCGATGCTCCATGAGCCCGCGCGGGAAGTTGCAGACCAGCACGCCCTCGGGCAGCAGCCGGTCGGTGATCCCGCCGACCAGATCGAATTGGGCGGCGTGCTTGTACTTTCCGTCGCGCGGATGCAGATCCAGGTAGATCCGGCCGCAGCGCTCGTCCCCGCTGTACACGTCGTAGGCGGTGACGTCGTCATGCCAGCACGCGACCTCGACCGGCCGATACTCCAGACCGAACAGCCGACCGGTGACCTCGAGCAGCCCGGCGCGCACCCGCGAGAAATCGAAGTAGCGGCGGACCTCCCGCGCATCCACATCGAACTGTTCGCCGCGCACCACCTCGGTGTAATAGCCGACCTCGGAGCGGTCTATACCGGTGGCGGCCGGATCATCCACGCGGCGGCGGGCCAGCAGGATCTCGAGGTCGCGGCGGCCCGCGGCGTCGGCGGCGGCCGCGATCCGGTCGATGAATTCCGCGATGGCCGTACCGGATCCGATCATCTTGACGTCGGCGTCGTAGTCGGGCCAGCTCTCGAACCCGAGCAGCCGCGCCTTCTCCGCCCGCAACTCGAGCATCTCGTGCAGGACGGCGTCATTGGCGGGCCAGCCGCGGGTCTCGAATTCGACGGTGAGCGCGCGGCGGGCCTCACCGTCGCGGGCATAGGTCCGGAACGGGAGATAGTCCGGGTAGTCGGTATTGACCGTGACGGTGCCGTCCGCGTCGACCGGATGCGCGGCAATGAAGTCGGCGGGCAGCCCGTCCAATTGCTCCGGCGTCAGCCGCAATTCGCGAACGTCCTCGCGAATGGCCCGACCGAAGTCCTGATCCAACACGACAAGCCGTTCGGAGATCTCCCGCAGCCGATCCCGAGTCGCCTCATCGCGGTCCACCCCGGTACGCCGGAAGTCGCGCAACACGTGCGCACGCATGCGCAGCGCCTGCTCGTCCAACCCGCCCGTCTCGGTCGCCGCCACAATGTCGTAGAGCGCGCGGTCGAGATCACGATCGGTCCTGGCCCGGTCGATGCGCTGCGTCAGCTCATCGGCCAGCGTGCGTACCTCGGCGTCGGGATGCACCTCCGCGAACAGCCCGGCAACCGAGCTCGCGCCCCGCAGCGCGATATCGGCGTCGTTCCACGCGTCGAGCACGGCGATCGAATCCCCGCCCGGCCCTGCCTTCAGCCGCTCCAAAATGTCCGTCGCGGTGTGCAATCGGTCCTGCACATAACCGGACAGCCAGTCGGACCAGTCAGCCGAGGGCAGGGCAAGCGGTTCGAGACTCATTCCTCGACCCTAGCCCGGGCACGATCAGTCGAAGACGATCACCTGGCGTAGGGCATGACCGGCGGCGAGCTCGTCCATCGCCTCGTTGATGTCCTCGAGCTCGATGCGGGAGGAGACGAGGCGCTCGACGGGGAGCTTGGCCTTGCGAATCGGCCCACATAGCACCAGCGTTTCGATAGCATGTTCGAGTGCTGGTGAGGTATCGGTACCGCGCCTATCCGACAGGTGATCAGATCGGGAGGCTCGCCCGTAGTTTCGGGTGCGCTTGAGTCGTGTTCAATGACGTCCTCGAAGAATACGATCGGACGCTTCGACAAGGAATTCCGCTGAGCGACAGCGAGATTCAGAAACGAGTACTAACCGAAGCCAAACGCACCCCGCGCCGAGCGTGGTTGCGGGGCGTATCGAGCACGATCCTTGTTCAATCAGCGAACGATGCAAGCCGTGCATACCGGAATTGGTTCGACAGCCTTGGAAAACGGCGACGTGGGCCACGGGTGGGTAGGCCACGTTGGAAGTCTCGCAAATCTCGAAATCAATCGATACGCTTCACGCGCAATGCCTTCGGCGTCACCAGCCGCGGCGTTCGGCTGGCGAAGATCGGCGATGTAAAGCTGGCCTGGTCCCGTCCACTGCCGAGCGAACCCTCAAGTGTGACTGTGATCCGCGAGGCAGATGGTCGCTTCTACGTGTCATTTGTCGTACAGATCGAGACTGCGTCGTTGCCGGAAGTGGAGACCATCGCTGGGATGGACCTCGGCCTGGCGGACCTTGCAGTAGTCGTTCGTTCGGACGGCACCAGAGAGAAGGTATCGAATCCTCGATACCTTCTACGGAGACAGCGTCGACTCATACGAGCTCAAAAAGCGTTGTCACGCAAGCAGAAAGGAAGCAAGAACCGAGAGAAGGCCCGAATACGACTCGCCGCGCAACACCGTCGCGTGCGCAATGCCCGGCTGGACCATCACCACAAGCTCGCACTCCGGCTGATTCGTGAGAACCAAACGATTGCCGTTGAGGATCTGGCTATTGCGGCAATGGCCCGTAGTTGGCTGGGTAAGTCGGTCCATGAGGCAGGCTGGGCGCAACTGCTGAGGCTGCTCGAAGAGAAGGCAGTGCGTCATGGCCGAAGGGTGGTGCGGGTTGATCGTTGGACACCGACCAGTCGGCTATGTTCGGTGTGTAAGAACAATGCTGGCCCGAAGCCATTACGAGTGCGAGCTTGGACCTGCACCAATTGCCGTTCGGAGCTCGACCGCGATTTCAACGCCGCACTGAACGTTCTCGACGCCGCCGGGCTGGCGGAGTCGCTAAACGCCTGTGGAGCGGGTGTCAGACTCCGGCTCGCCGGAGCGATCCGCGACGAAGCAGGAACCCACTGAGCGGCGCTCCTGAAGCACAGGCGCGTCGGGTAGGAGTCCCTACCGTCTTCGACGGTTGGGAGGAAGTCAACTGATGGAGGGACGATTCTCGCGGTTCGCCGCCGCGAGAATCGAATCGATCAGACCGGGAAGCACGGCGTTCAGATCCTCGATCCGTAGGCGCTGGCAGACGTTGCCGTCGATCGTAATGCGCTCGGTCAGTCCAGCTTCGCGGAGAATCTTGAAGTGGTGCGCTGCAGTCGACTTTCCAACGGCTTCGTAGAGGGCGCCGCATCGTAACGCCGTTCCGGCGTTCCCGAGTCGACGGACCATTTCCAGTCGGACGGGGTCCTGCAGCGCGCTCAGGACGACAGGCAAGGGTGCCACCGGAAGTTCGTCGGTATCGGACATGACCTACTTCACTCTCGCGACAGGTTTGACGGTCGTCGAACCAGATGTATCGTCAGGTTCGATACTAATCAAACTTAGCTGATGAGGTGGTTCGATGGCGACAGTAGTTGCGGCAACTCGAGCCGAGCAGGGCAGCCAGACCTGGGCGTACGCGCTCATTCTCGCGGCCAGCGGGGTGGCGCTGGGGGTGTCCGGCGCGCCCGCGCCGCTGTATGGGATCTATCAGCAGAGCTGGCATTTCTCGCCGCTCACGACGACTTTCGTGTTCGCCGCCTACGCGGTGGCGGCGCTGGGTGCGGTGCTCGTCTCGGGGCGCATCTCCGATGTGGTGGGGCGGAAGCCGGTGTTGCTGGGTGCTTTCGCGACCATGATCGTCGGGCTGGTGGTGTTCCTGCTCGCCGACAATGTGGCGATGTTGCTGATCGCGCGGGCGCTGCACGGCGCGGCGGTCGGTGCGACCGTGGTGGCGGGCGCGGCGGCGCTGCTGGATCTGCGACCGCAGCACGGGGCGCGGTCGGGCCAGCTGTCCGGGGTCGCCTTCAATGTCGGTATGGCCGTCGCGATTCTGGGGTCGGCGGTCTTGGCGCAGTACGCGCCGCATCCGCTGCGGACCCCGTACGTCGTGATCACGGTGGTGTGCGCGCTCATCGCGGCCGGTGTGCTGGTGCTGCGCGAGCCGCACGGGGCACGCAAGAAGCAGCGCATCACGATTGCAAAACCGGCCGTGCCGCAGGAGATTCGCAGTGACTTCTGGTTCTCGGCGCTGGGCGTGATGGCGGCCTGGTCGGTGCTGGGCGTGCTGCTGTCGCTGTACCCGTCGCTGGCCTCGGCCAAGACCGGGATCCACAATCTGGTCTTCGGCGGCGCGGTGGTGGCCTCCACCGCGACCGCGGGCGCGCTCGCCCAGGCCGTCGCCGGTGGGATTCCGGCGCGCCGGGCCGCCATCATCGGCGATATCGGCATGGCGGTCGCGCTGGTGCTCACCATTCCGGCGCTGAACACCGGCAACTGGGTGCTGGTGCTGCTGGCCGGATTCGCGCTGGGCGGCACCTTCGGGCTCGGCTTCGGCGGGTCGCTGCGGCACCTGTCCAATGTTGTGCCGCAACACAAGCGGGGCGAGACCATGTCGGCCTACTACCTGCTGGCCTACTCGGCCATGGCGATTCCGACGGTCGTCGCGGGCTGGGCAGCCACCACCTGGGGGCTGAGCACGGTGTTCCCGTGGTTCGTGGTCGTGGTGGCGCTGGCCTGCGTGGGTGCCGCGGCCATCGGGCTGCGGCGCGAGCAGGCTCCGGCCGAAGCGGCCGTGGAGACCGTCTGATTTCTCCCGGATAGTCCGGATCGAGTCCGCCCGGTGACATCGTGTCACCGGGCGGATCTGTCATTTCGGACGAAAAGGATTGGTGTTACGCAGATTTCGGGGGTGCGAAGTCCCGGCGGAATTGCCGCATCCGATGCGTGACCGGGCGCGGGTCGCTATTGTTCGGCTATGCGGCGGTGGAGGTTCGGTGGGGTGGTGAGCCGGACGGTCCACCGGTCGGGTCTGATGTGGTCGGTACTGGCGGCGGTGGTCGGCGGGCTCGCGATCGCGGGGCTCACCTGGTGGGGGCTGTGGCACTTCCTCGGGGTCACCGCCGAGACGCCGAATCGTCTGGATCTGGGCAAGGTCTCACTCGCCGTGACGGCGGGCGTCGGCGGTGCGGTGGCGCTGGTGGTGGCCTACCGGCGCCAGCGCGATTCCGAACGCGGCCGCTTCGCCGATGTCTTCGGGGCCGCCGCGCGGCAACTCGGCGATCCGGATGTGGCGGTGCGGATAGCGGGCGTCTACGCCATGGCCGGTGTGGCCGACGAATTCTCCTCGCGCTGGCGGCGGCAGCAATGCGTGGACGTGCTGTGCGGGTACCTGCGTCTGCCGTATCACCCCGAGGAGGGCAATAGCCACCTCGTCTCCAAGACCCAGCGCATCGAGGACCACGGCACCGCCGTCGAGCGCGTGTTCACCTACCGCCAGAACGACCGGCAGGTGCGCGACACCATCGTGCGGGTGATCGCCGAGCATCTCCGGCGCACCGCCGAAACCTCCTGGTCCGCCTGCGATTTCGACTTCTCCGACGCGGTGTTCGAGGATGTGGACTTCCGCCACGCGGTCTTCGCGGGCCGCACCGTCCGCTTCACCAATACCCAGTTCCTCAGCGGCCGCACCGTCAGCTTCGAGCAGGCGCGCTTCCTCGGCGGGGAGGTCACCTTCCAGGGCGCGATGTTCCGCACCCCCGCCTCCTTCGACCGGGCCGTCTTCGCGCACACCGCCGTGGACAAGACCGATCGGGCGGGCGCGCGAACCGTCTTCACCGAGGCCACCTTCGGCGGCGGTGTCAGCTTCGAGGGCGCGCAATTCCAGGGCGCGCGAACGGCTTTCGACCGCACCACCTTCGCCGGTGAGCGCGCCAGCTTCGCCAATGCCGCCTTCGCCGCCACCCTGACCAGCTTCGAGCGCGCGGTCTTCGACGGGGAGCGGGTCACCTTCACCGGAGCCGAATTCACCGGCGCGCGAGTCACCTTCGCCGATTCCCGCTTCTACACCGAGTCCAGTTCCTTCGACTGCGCCCAGCTCGGCGCGCAGGTCCGCTGGCGCACCGGCCGCACCCAGGAGGTGACCTTCGTTCGCGCCGAATACCACGGCCGGGTCTCCTTCGCCGACGCCGTGTTCTCCGGGCGCTCGGTGAGTTTCGCCAATGGCGATTTCTTCGGCGACATCTCCTTCCGCCGAGCGGCCTTCGATGCCCGCGCCGTCAGCTTCGAACGCCCGAAGGCGTGGGTGGGCGTCCACTTCGATTGGGAGGCCAGCCCGAATACCAAACCGGCCAATATCACCCCGACGATGTGGCCGCCCGTGCTGGCCGAATCCGAAACCGTGAAGGATCCGGCCGCCTGACCGTCCGCGCCGGGGTGACGTGGCCGCCGGGTGTCAGGCGGGCTGCTCCGGCTTCAGCATCGCGAACTGCGCCCCGAACGGATCGGCGAGAATGGCGAACCGGCCGACGGACGGAATGTCCATGGGCGGCACGATGACCGCCCCGGAGGCCGAGGTGACCGCCGCCGCCCGATCATCGACATCCTCGACGCCGAAGTACGGGAGCCAGTGCGGGGTCTGGCCCTCCATCAACGGCGCGATGCCGCCGAAGCTGGTGGCATCCAGGTCGCCCTCGCTGGTGGACAGGATGGTGTAGGGCATGTCGGGCATGTCGGATTGGGCCGCCCGCCACCCGAACTGCGCGCCGTAGAACGCGGCCGCGGCCGCCGGATCGGCGACGTGCAACTCCACCCAGCCCAGGGCGTTGGGCGCGCTGGCGAGTTCGAAGCCCGCGAAGTCTCCCGGCTGCCAGACCGCGTACGGCGCGCCCTGCGGATCGGTCAGATTCGCCATCCGGCCCGCGCCCATGACATCGAAGGCGTCGGTGCGAATGGTCGCCCCGGCCTGTTCGGCCGCCTTGGCCGCGGCGTCCGCGTCGGGGGTCTGGAAGTACACCGTCCACGCCGAGCTCGCGCCCTCCTCGGTGAGCTGCCCGAGCCCGGCCACCGTCTTGCCGTCCACCTGCAGGAACCCGTAACCACCGGCGTCCGGTCCCGCGGACTGGAACTGCCAGCCGAAGACCGCCGCGTAGAAGGCGGCGGCCGCGCCCGGCTCGGGGCTGCCGAGGTCGAGCCAGTTGGGGGAACCCGTGACGAATTCGGTTGTGAGCACTGGATATTCCTTTGCGAATAGGGATTGGCCGCCGGGAACGCCCCGGCGGCTCCAGCATTCCACCGTCCGCCCGGGCGGGTTGTCGGATTGCCCGGTTGTCGTCGGGTGCGATAGCTTGCAGACGATCGAGGTCTGGGTTGGTGGAGGGGACGCGGGCGTGTGGGTTGTGGTCGGGATGGCGGTCGTCCTGCTGTCCGTGGCGGCCGCGCTGGGCGTCCGGGCGATCGCGCGCCAGGAGCGCGCGCCGCGGGAACCGATCGAACCGCGTCGGCGGACGGCGATCGTGGCGCTGGCCCTCACGGGCTGGTTTCTCGTCTACGCCGCGGTGGCCTCGAATCTGCCGTTCGTGCACCATGACACCGTCGCGGGCAAGGCCATTGCCGCGCCGCCGGAATTGGTGCGGGCCGGTCAACCCACCACCACCGCGGCGAAACCGCATGCCGACCCCCTGGCGTCGCTGAAGGTCGGCGATTGCGTCGAGGTGCCGATCCAGCAGGCCAAGGACTCCTCGGGCGCGCCCACCTGGAAGGCGGGTTCCCCGGAACCGTCGGACTGCAATTCCATCGACGCGAATTACCGTGTGCTGCAGGTCGGCCCGGAGCCGTGCGGCGGGCCGCTCTACACCCTGGATTCCGCGCCGCGCGACAAGACCGGCAAGGTCCGCTATCACGTGTGCATGACCTTCGATTGGCGCGTCGGGGTCTGCTACGACACCACCACCATGGACGCCCCGTCCAAGGTGGACTGCGGCACGCCCGGCGATCACATCGTTCAGGCGACCGCGGTGTTCGAGAACTCCACCTCGGGGGCAGGCTGTCCCCGGGACGGCCGCGGCGCGGTGTGGGTGGTCTGGAGTCAACTCCAGCTCACCGTGTGTTTCCGCGGCAGCGACAATCCCGGGAAGTGATCAGCGGCTACGGCCGACGGTAATGACGTCCGGAATCAGCCAGGACGGCAGCGGGCGGCTGATCTTACGCTGATCGACCACCTCGAAACCGGCGTCTTCCAGCAGCTTTCGGGTCTCGCGCGGTGAGGGCGCGTGGGCCGGGAACAGCGGGCTGCGGGTCAGCCGCTGAATCGGGCGCGAGGTCGGGCTCGACGGGTGCACGGTCGCGATGGCCACCAGCCCGCCGGGGGACAGCACCCGGTGGAACTCGCGCAACGCCACCGGATGGTCGAAGAAGTGGAAGGCGCTGGTGGAGACGACCGCGTCCAGCTCGCCGTCGGCGAAGGGCAGATGCTCCGCGGCCGACTGCCGCCACTGCACGGCCTCCGAGCGTGCCCGGGCCTGGGCCAGCATGCCCTCGGAGGCATCCACGCCGTACACCGCGTCCGGGTGCAGCTCACGCTGGATTCGGGAGGTGAGAATGCCCGTGCCGCAGCCGATGTCGGCGATCCGGCGCGACCCGGCCCGCCGCAGCTCGGACAGGACCTGATCCTGCGGCGGACGGTAGACGACCAACTGCAGCGCGGCGGTGTCATAGGCACGGGCGACATTGCCGAAGAACTGCGTCACCACGTGGTTGAAGGCTCTGTTGCCGGTGGTCAGCGAAGTGCTCATGGGTGCTCCTTATCTGTCACCCATCGAAGCAGATATCCAGCTGTCTGGGAAGGTTCCGTGGAGTACCGTCTGGCTCATGAGGATTCGTGGTGCCGTCCTGGAAGTCATCGGAGCCCCGACCCCGTTCGCGGAGTCGAAGCCGATCACCGTCGATGAGCTGGAGCTGGGCGAACCCGGCCCCGGCGAACTGCTGGTCAAGATCGAGGCCGCCGGGCTGTGCCATTCGGATCTGTCCGTGGTCGACGGCAATCGGGTGCGGCCGGTGCCCATGCTGCTCGGCCACGAGGCCGCGGGCCGCATCGAGGCCATCGGCCCGGGCGACAGCGATCTCCAGGTGGGTCAGCGCGTGGTCATGACCTTCCTGCCGCGCTGCGGTCAGTGCGCGGGTTGCGCCACCGACGGGCGCACCCCCTGCGAACCCGGCAGCCTGTCCAACAATGCGGGCGAATTGCTCAGCGGCGGACGCCGATTGCTGCGCGACGGCGCGGAAGTCCATCACCACCTGGGTGTTTCGGCCTTCGCCACGCACGCGGTGGTGGATCGCCGCTCGGTCGTCCCCGTCGACGACGATGTGCCGCCGGAGGTCGCCGCCGTGCTCGGCTGCGCGGTGCTGACCGGCGGTGGGGCGCTGCTGAATTCGGCGAAACCCGGTCCGCACGACCGGATCATGGTGGTCGGTCTCGGCGGTGTCGGCATGGCCGCCGTCCTGGTGGCCGCGGCCCTGCGCGCCGGGACCGGCGGCGAGGTGATCGCCGTCGACACCGTCCCCGAAAAGCTGAAGATCGCCACGGAATTGGGCGCGACCGCGGCCTATACCCCGCAGGAGCTCGCCGCCGAGAACATTCAGGCCGAGGCCGTGATCGAGGCCGCGGGCAATATCCGCGCCTTCGAAACCGCCGTCGCCGCAACGGCTCCCGGCGGCGTGACGGTCACCGTCGGTCTGCCCGCCCCCGACGCCCGGGCCAGCATCTCGCCACTGGGGCTGGTCGCCCAGGGCCGCGCCATCATCGGCAGCTACCTCGGCTCCGCCGTCCCCTCCCGCGACATCCCCGAATTCGTCCGCATGTGGCGCGAGGGGAAACTCCCCGTCGAGCGCCTGGTCTCCTCCCGCATCGAGCTCGAGGACATCAACGAGGCGATGGACGAGCTCGCCGCCGGTCACGCCCTGCGTCAGGTGATCGTGTTCGACTAGCAGGGCTCTGCGAGTACCACGATGGTCGGGAAGGCTAGCGCGCCGACATTTCGTCCAATTGCGCTCGCAGTGCCTCGTTCTCGCGGCGCAGTTGGTCGATCTCGGCGGTGAGGCGGTCGCGGTCGGCGGCGGCGGTGCGGCGTTCGAGGGCTACGGCCTCGTCGAGGCGGGCCTTGGTGAAGCGGGGGCGGATGTATTTGACGCAGTTCCAGTTGGTGGCTTCGACGGTGATGAGGATGGCGCGTTCGGCGATCTTCTGGATCGCGCCGGTGTAGGCGCTGGCGACGCGGTCGACCAGGTCCGGGTCGTCGGCGCGTTCGACCATGCGGGCGCGGCCGTAGAGCTTCAGGCGTTCGCGGAGCGGGTAGTCGATGAAGAAGAGGGTGACGCGGTCGTTGGTGGTGAGGTTGCCGACGGTGACGTACTGGTGATTGCCGGACAGGTCGGCGAAGGCGATGGTTCGGTCGTCGAGGACCTGGACGAAACCCTGTGGGCCGCCGCGATGTTGGATGTAGGGCCAGCCGTCGGGGGTGGTGGTGCCGAGGAAGAAGGAGTCGGCGGCTCGAATGAATCCCTTCTCGCGCATCTCGAGCGCCTGGGGCTCATCGCGACCGTTCTCGAGTTGCGCACCGTAGTCCCGATAGCTCCCCGCGATCCGCTGTCGCTCCCGCGCCGCCTCCGAGAAGGCGATCCGCGCATACCGATTCGACATTGCGCTCCCTTCCACATCCCCTACGAACGCGTTTTACGGTACGCCCGTACTGGATGGGGGGAGGTGCGGTGTTCGTCACTACGGGGTGAGCGGCAAGGTTTTCCACCAGTCGACAATGCCGCTGGGGGTGCTGGGGTTGCCTCGGGTGTAGAGGAGGAACTTCTCGCGGGCCGGATCGTCGAAGAAGGAGGTGGCGAAGGCGGTGGAGGGAACGTCGACCGGGGCGTCGAAACGGTGGTTGGTGTACTGCTTCTTGCCGCAGAACTCCTTGAAGGTGAGGTCCTCCAAGGTGCTTCCGGCGGGACGGATGCGGTGCGTCGCCGCTCGCGCCACGGCCGCGGAGCTGTAGGCGAAAACGACGTACTCGCGGACCTCGTGGTCGGCCGAGTACTGGCAGTCCCAGGCCGCAGACCAGCCCTCGAAGGCGATGGGCGGCAGGAAGTCCCGGGTGTCGTGATCGACCACGCGGCAGCTGGCGGCCGCGTAGCCGGAACCCAGTTCGGGATTGCGCGGCACCAATCCCGGGAAGGCCGCACTGATTTCGGCGATTTCGGCGGCGGGCGACTTGGGTTTGGCGGTATTGCCGGACGGCGTCACGAGAAACAGCGCGAGTCCCAGTGCGGCCGCGAGGCAGACACCCAGCAGCACCACGGCCCGCAACCCCAGGATCCACCGGCGACCGGTCATCGGCCGCGTTTTCGATTCCGCCGCAGTGACTTTCGGGAACCGATCGCTGGGCGGACCCATGAGCGCCGGAATGTCGGTGAGCCGACCCGAGCGCAATGCCACCGACTGCTGCGCCGACCGGCGCTGGGCATGGGCACCCGACTGCAAGGCTCGCGGGTCCTGCCGGGGCCGCGGACCCGTCGCGCTCCCCCGCCGATTCGCCGCGGCCGAATCCGCCCGGCGCACCGGCTTGTCCGGGGTTCGCTCACGAATCGAGATGGTCGCCGAACCCACCGGATCCCCGACCGTCAAGGCCCGCCGCGCCGCCGCCGCGAACTCCGAACACGACGGATACCGCGCCTCCGGATCCTTGGCCAGCGCCCGCGCGAACACCGGGTCCAATGCCGCGGGCAGCCCGGGCCGCCGACTCCGCACCGGCGGCGGATTGTCGTACAAATGCGATTTCACGATCGCCCCGAGATCCGACGCCGGAAACAGCGTGAACCCGGTCAACAATCGAAACAGCGTGCAGGCCAACGAATATTGATCCGACCACGGCCCCACCGGATGATTCTGCAACTGTTCGGGCGAGGCGTAGGCCAGCGTCGCCATCACCGATCCGGACCCGGTGAGTCCCCCCGTGTCCTCCTGGAGTCGGGCGATCCCGAAGTCGGTGAGCAGCACCCCCGCCTGCTGTTCCCGCGTCTCGCGCGCCAGCAAGATATTGGCGGGCTTCACATCCCGATGCAGCACACCCACCCGATGCGCGTAATCGAGCGCGTCGGCCGTGGCGGTGACGATCTCCACGGCCTGCTCGGCCGTCATATCCGTCACCGCCTCGGCCTCGACGCCGTCGACGTATTGCATGGCGATCCACAGTCGCCCGTCCTCGACCCCCCGGTCGTACACGGTGACCACGCCCGGGTGATTCAATCGCGCGGCCAGATCGGCCTCGCGCTCGAAGCGCGCGTGAGTCTGGTTGTCGCCGTGGAATTCCGCGTTCAATACCTTGAGCGCGATCCATCGCGGCAGTCGGGGATGGCGCGCCAAGTACACGGCGCCCATTCCGCCACGCCCGAGCTCGCGTTCGATCACATACCCGGCGAAGTTCTCACCTGGAGAAAGCACTGACCCCTCCCATTCCGGCGAGGTGATCATAGCCACAAACGGGCATACCTCACCGGCAACGGGAAACTACCGCCGGGTAGCGAATTCGCGGGCGAATCCGCGAATTCTCAGGGAACCAAACGACGTACGGCGACCGGCAGGTCCCGCGTGCGCCGATAGGGTCCCGCCACCGCCACGCCGAAGGGGCGGGCGAGGAGGGTCGCGGCGATCTTGGAGACCTCGTCGGTGGTGACCTCGTCGATGCGCAGCAGGGTGTCGGAGACGCTGCGGTGGTTGCCGTAGCTGAGTTCCGAGCGGCCGATGCGATTCATGCGGGAGCCGGAATCCTCGAGCCCGAGCACCAGACCGCCGCGCAGCGAACCCTTGGCGCGGGCGCATTCCGCGTCGGTGATGCCGTTGGCCGCGACGTCCTCGAGCACGCCGCGCGCCAAAGTGGCGACGTGGCCGAGGTTTTCGGGCTGGCAGCCGATGTAGACCGAGAACGCGCCGGTGTCGGCGAAGGTGTCGACGCTGGAGTACACCGAGTACGCCAGGCCGCGCTCCTCCCGAATCCGTTGGAACAGCCGCGAACTCAGACCGCCGCCGAGCACGGTATTGAGCACCGACAGCGGCCAGCGCTTCTCGCCCTCGTGGCGGCCGAAGGCCCGGGTGCCGAAGACCAGGTGCGCCTGCTCGCTGTCGCGCTGAATGCGCAGCAGCTCCGGATTGCCGCGCGGACGGAACCGACCCTCGCGCCGGGGCGCGGGCTCGAGTCCGGGTTCGAGGCGATTCGCGAAGGCGCGGTACACCAATTCGACCACGTGGTCGTGCTCGATATTGCCCGCCACGGCCACCACCATGCGGTCGGGACGGTAGCGGCGCAGATGGAACGAGCGCAGCTGGTTGGCCTGCATGGATTCGATGGTCTCGATGCTGCCGATCACCGGCCGCCCCACCGGATGATCGCCGAACAGCGCGGTGAGGAAGGCGTCGCCGACCATGTCCTCGGCGTCGTCGTCGCGCATGGAGATCTCCTCCAGCACCACCTGACGCTCGACCGCGACATCCTCGGCCCGGCACAGACCATTGAGCACCACGTCGGAGACGAGATCCACCGCCAGCGGCAGATCCTCGTCGAGCACGTGCGCGTAGTAGCAGGTCTGCTCCTTGGCGGTGAACGCGTTCAGTTCGCCGCCAACGCCATCCATGGCCTGTGCGATGTCCAGGGCCGAGCGCGTGGGCGTGGCCTTGAACAGCAGATGCTCGAGGAAATGCGCGGCACCGGCGACCGTCGGGCCCTCGTCGCGCGAGCCGACCCCGACCCACACGCCGACCGATGCCGACCGCACGCCCGGCACGTGCTCGGTGACCACTCGTAGGCCACCCGGCAGAACCGTGCGGCGGACGCCGATGTCCGTGGCGGGGGCCTCTTTCCGGTCGATCACCAGTGAAGAGCCCCCCTGCTCCAGATTCCGGAGCAAGGGGGCGGTGTCTGTCGCGGTGCGCGCGGAACCCGCGCGCACCGCGGACTGCTTCTTCGTCACAGAGAAATAATTACTCTGCGATCGCGTCGACCGCAGCCGAGGCTTCGGAGTTGTCCGAATCCTCGTCGATCGGCACCAGCGAGATCTTGCCGCGGTTGTCGATGTCGGCGATCTCGACGCGGATCTTGTCGCCCACGTTGACCACGTCCTCGACCTTGGCGACGCGCTTGCCGTTGCCCAGCTTCGAGATGTGGACCAGACCGTCGCGGCCCGGCAGCAGCGAGACGAACGCGCCGAAGGCGGTGGTCTTGACGACCGTGCCCAGGAAGCGCTCGCCGACCTTCGGCAGCTGCGGGTTGGCGATGGCGTTGATCGCGTCGATCGCGGCCTGCGCCGACGGGCCGTCGGTCGCGCCGACGAACACGGTGCCGTCGTCCTCGATGGAGATGTTGGCGCCGGTGTCCTCGGTGATCTGGTTGATGACCTTGCCCTTGGGCCCGATCACCTCGCCGATCTTGTCGACCGGGATCTTGATGGCGGTGACGCGCGGTGCGTAGGGGCTCATCTCGTCCGGGGTGGCGATGGCCTCGGCCATCACGTCCAGGATGGTGTAGCGGGCGTCCTTGGCCTGGTTCAGCGCACCCGCGAGGACCTGCGACGGGATGCCGTCGAGCTTGGTGTCCAGCTGCAGGGCGGTGACGAACTCGCGGGTACCGGCGACCTTGAAGTCCATGTCGCCGAAGGCATCCTCGGCGCCCAGGATGTCGGTGAGGGCCACGTAGCGGACCTCGTCCTCACCCTTGTCGTTCTTCACGGTGTCCGACACCAGGCCCATGGCGATACCGGCGACGGGGGCCTTGAGCGGCACACCGGCGTTCAGCAGCGACAGGGTCGAGGCGCAGACCGAGCCCATCGAGGTGGAACCGTTGGAGCCCAACGCTTCCGAGACCTGACGGATGGCGTAGGGGAACTCCTCCTGCGACGGCAGGACGGGCACCAGGGCACGCTCGGCGAGCGCGCCGTGGCCGATCTCGCGACGCTTGGGCGAACCCACGCGACCGGTCTCACCGGTGGAGAACGGCGGGAAGTTGTAGTGGTGCATGTAGCGCTTGGAGGTCTCCGGGCCGAGCGAGTCGACCTGCTGCGCCATCTTCACCATGTCCAGGGTGGTGACGCCCAGGATCTGGGTCTCGCCACGCTCGAACAGCGCCGAACCGTGGGCCCGCGGCACCACGGCGACCTCGGCGGACAGCGCGCGAATGTCGGCCAGGCCACGGCCGTCGATGCGGAAGCTGTCGGTCAGGATGCGCTGGCGCACAAGCTTCTTGGTGACCGAGCGGAACGCCGCGCCGATCTCCTTCTCGCGGCCCTCGAAGGACTCCGCGAGCTCCGAGAGCACGGCGAGCTTGATCTCGTCGATCTTCGCCTCGCGCTCCTGCTTGTCGGCGATGGACAGCGCCTCGTTCAGCTCACGCTTGGCGGTGCCCTCGACGGCCTCGTAGGCGTCCTGCTGGTACGGCAGGAAGATCGGGAACTCCTCGGTCGGCTTGGCGGCCAGGGTCGCCAGGTCCGACTGCGCCTTGCACAGGCGGGCGATGAACGGCTTGGCGGCCTCGAGGCCCTGCGCCACAACGGCTTCGGTCGGGGCCTGGGCGCCGTCGGCGACCAGCTCGATGACCTTCTCGGTGGCCTCGGCCTCGACCATCATGATGGCGACGTCACCGTCGACCACGCGGCCCGCGACGACCATGTCGAACACGGCCCCCTCGAGCTGCTCGACGGTCGGGAACGCGACCCACTGGCCCTCGATCAGCGCGACGCGCACGCCACCGACCGGACCGGAGAACGGCAGGCCCGCGATCTGGGTGGACGCCGAGGCGGCGTTGATCGCGACCACGTCGTAGAGATCCTTCGGATCCAGCGACATGACGGTCACGACGACCTGGATCTCGTTGCGCAGGCCGTCGACGAACGACGGGCGCAGCGGCCGGTCGATCAGGCGGCAGGTCAGGATCGCGTCGGTGGAGGGGCGGCCCTCGCGACGGAAGAACGAGCCGGGGATGCGGCCCGCGGCGTACATACGCTCCTCGACGTCCACCGTCAGCGGGAAGAAGTCGAACTGATCCTTGGGCTGCTTGGAGGCGGTGGTCGCCGACAGCAGCATGGTCTCGTCATCGAGGTAGGCGACCACGGAACCCGCGGCCTGCTTGGCCAGACGGCCGGTCTCGAAACGGATGGTGCGAGTTCCGAAGGCGCCGTTGTCGATCAGGGCGACGGACTCGAAAACGCCGGGCTCGACCTCGGCGGCGGAACTGGTCTGGGTGTCAGACATGTGTTTTCTCTCAACCTCTCGTCTTCGCCGGTTGCTCGCACATTCGTCTCGTGCGATCCGGCTCGTCGGCCGTACCCGGCATGGGCGCGCGCCGACCCTCGTGGTCAGCGGCACGCACACCCGGCCGGTACCCCCTTGGGTACGGCGACGCGGAGGCGGTCATCGATCGAAGCCCTCCGGGCGCGCAGGGTTCATCCTCTTGCTACGCCCCGAAAAGCCACTACCGAAGACCGACGCCACGCGACGGGTGCATACGGCTTCTGTTGGCGTATACACGTCTCGACCTCCCCCTCGTGGGGATTTCGGACACATATACGAAAGGCCAACGAGGAGATTCTATGCCTCCTCGTTGGCCGGTTCGTCAACTACCTCTGCTGTACGAGGTGTGTCACCTCGGTCACTGAGGCGCCTGCGGCTGAAATCAGCGACGCAGGCCGAGACGCTCGATCAGCGAACGGTAACGCTCGATGTCCTTCTCCTGGAGGTACTTCGAGAGCCGCTTGCGACGACCGATCAGCGCCATCAGACCGTGGCGGGTGTGGTGGTCGTGCTTGTGCTTCTTGAGGTGCTCGGTGATGTCGGCGATCCGCTTGGACAGCAGCGCGATCTGCGCCTCCGGCGAACCGGTGTCCTTCTCGTGCACGCCGTACTCGGCGAGAATCGCCTTCTTCTGCTCAGTGGTGAGAGCCACAGATACTCCTTGTTTCAGTCCGCGCTCAGAATGGGGACCCAACTCTCGGAACTCTCAGGGGCAAGCCCCTGAAACCCCGAACGAGAGGTGGGCTGGGCAGCAACCGCGGACCGCAGCAAACCCAACGGGCCAGCTTACCGGAGCATCCCGAATGGCGGAAATCGGCCCTCAGTCGCCGGTCTCGTCGTCGAGGACCTTTCGGGCCTGGTCCACGTCCTTGCCGATGGCTTCGACCAGGTCGTCGATGGAGTCGAATTTGCGCATGCCGCGCAGCTGTTCGACGAAGTCGACGGCCACGCGCTTGCCGTAGAGGTCGCCGTCGAAGTCGAGCAGGTGCGGCTCGACCGTGCGATTGCGGCCGTCGAAGGTGGGGTTGGTGCCGACCGAGATGGCGGCCATGTGGCGCTGGCCGGTGAATTCGTCGCCCGGCTCGAGGACGGTGAACCAGCCCGCGTAGACGCCGTCGGCGGGAATCGCGGCGTGCATGGTCGGGGCCACATTGGCGGTCGGGAAGCCCAGGCCCTTGCCACGGCCGTCGCCGTGCACGACCACGCCCTCGACGCGGTGCGGGCGGCCCAGCGCCTCGGCGGCCGCACTCACATCGCCCTCGCTCAGGCAACCGCGAATATAGGTGGAGGAGAAGGTGACGGCGTGCTCGCCGAGCAGTTGCACACCGTCGACGTCGAAGCCGTACTGGGCGCCGAGTTCGCGCATGGTGTCCACGGTGCCCTTGGCCTGCTTGCCGAAGGTGAAATTGTCACCGACCACGACCTCGGAGACGTGCAGACGCTCGACGAGCAGATCCTCGACGTACTCCTCGGGGGTGAGCTTCATGAACTCACTGGTGAACGGCATGACCACGAACACGTCGATGCCGAGTTCCTCGACCAGTTCCGCGCGCCGCTCCAGCGTGGACAGCTGGGCGGGATGCGAACCCGGCCGCACCACCTCCAGCGGGTGCGGGTCGAAGGTCATGAGCACCGACGGAACACCGCGCACCGCAGCCGATTTCACCGCGCGGCTGATCAGCTGGGCATGTCCGCGGTGCACGCCGTCGAACACCCCGATCGTGAGGACACACCGGCCCCAGTCCGCGGGCATCTCCTCGAGGCTTCGCCATCTCTGCACACCGGAAGCCTACTGAAAGCGCGGATCGGACAATATTCGGCGGTGCGGATCTTCACGGGCCGAAGCACGCCCGTCACCGTGCGTTCACCGGGCCACCGCCCTTGTCGGTCCCCGCTCCTACCAGCGAGCGCGGCGATGTGTGAAACCGCGACAGGTGTGCCTAAGCTCGGGTACGTGCCCGGAAAACGAGACATCGCCACCCGCCGCGAGCTGGCCGATCCGTCCGCACCTTCCGAGACCGTTGGCAAGACCGCGACTGTCGCCCCGGTGCTCTCCTCGGTCGCCCAGGACTATTTGAAAGTGATCTGGACCGCGCAGGAGTGGTCGCAGGAGAAGGTGTCGACCAAGCTGCTGGCCGAGAAGATCGGCGTCTCGGCGTCCACGGTGTCCGAGGCGGTGCGCAAGCTCGCCGATCAGGGGTTGGTCGAGCACGCGCGCTACGGGGCCATCACGCTCACCGAGGACGGCCGCCGGGCCGCCATCGCCATGGTGCGTCGCCATCGGCTCATCGAGACGTTCCTGGTCAATGAGCTCGGCTACGGCTGGGACGAGGTGCACGACGAGGCCGAGGTGCTCGAGCACGCGGTCTCCGAGACGCTGGTGGAGCGCATCGACGCCAAACTCGGCCACCCCGACCGGGATCCGCACGGCGACCCGATTCCGTCGGTGGACGGCGCGGTGCCGACTCCCCCGGCCCGGCAGCTCAGTGATTTCGATGCGGGCGAAGCCGGGCGGGTGGCAAGGATTTCCGACTCCGATCCGGCCATGCTGCGGTATTTCGATTCCCTGGGCATCGCGTTGGATACGCCGATCGCGGTGGTCGAGCGCCGCGATTTCGCGGGGACGATCGCGGTGCGGGTGCGCGAGCGCACCATCGACCTCGGCAGCATTGCCGCCGAGGCCATCTGGTTGAGCGACGCACACTAACGCTCAGGCGCGGTTCTTCTCCGCCTCGGCGACGAGCGCGGCGATCTCATCGGCGAACGCGGAGAACAGCTCCGAGGGCAGGCTGTGGCCGAGGCCGGGGTAGGTGACCAGTCGTGCTCCCGGAATCGCCGCCGCGGTGGCCCGGCCGCCGCTGAGGTCGATCATCGGATCGTCGAGTCCGTGGATCACCAGGGTCGGCACGCGCAGGGTCGCGAGCTTGTCCGTGCGGTCGGTCTCGGAGGCCAGCACGGCCAGGAAGTGGCGCATCATCGCCGACTCGTCGACGCCCCGGTCGTAGGCGCGGCCCGCGCGGTCGGCCACCGCGGCCTCGTCGAACGCGAAGCCGGGTGAACCGACCGCCCGGATATTGCGCACCTGCCAGGCGATGTAGTCGTCCCGATTCCGCGGCCACCCGCCCGCCGACCCGAGCACGCCCGGTTTCGGTTGTCCCACAGCGGGATCGCCCGTCGTGGAGGACATCGAGGTCAGCGAGCGCACCCGGTCCGGATATTCGATGGCGACGGTCTGGGCGATCATCCCGCCCATGGACAGCCCCACCAGATGCGCGCTGCCGATCGACAGCGCGTCCAGCAGCCCGACCGTGTCGGCGGCCATATCCGACAGGTTGTAGGCGGCCGAGGACACGTCCCCGGCCATGGCCGCGACGACATCGGGCTCCGGCGCATCGGTTATCCACGTCGACCGCCCGGTGTCCCGGGAGTCGAAGCGGATGACCCGCAGTCCGCGCCCGCTCAATTCGGTACAGAACTCTTCGGGCCAATGGATCATCTGCGCCGCCCCGCCCATGATCAGCAGCACCGGCGGGTCGCCGGGCTCGCCGAATTCCTCGTAGGCGATATCGAGCCGCGCGGGTCCGACCCCGGATGCCATTCGCTCGGTCATGAATCCCCTTCCGCAATCCGCTTCGACCAGCGATTATGGATCCGCCCCTGGGTCTTGCGGCAAGAGCCCCCGCCCGATATACGTTGAAGTGGGGAGGATTTCAGACGAGGCGGTGGCCGCCGTCCACGTGCAGCACCGTGCCGGTGACGAACTCGCTGCGTAAGAGTGAAAGCACCACCGTCGCAACATCTTCCGGCCGTCCCAGGCGACGCGCGGGCAGCTTCTCGGCCATCGCCCGCAGCCGGTCGTCCTTGTCTTCCCACGGCATGTTGTCCCAGATTCCGGTCAGTACCCAGCCCGGCGAGACGGCGTTGACGCGAATCGGGGCAAGCTCCACGGCAAGTGCCCGCGCCAACCCTTCCAAGGCGGCATTCACCGACGCGACCATTGCCCCGCCCACCGCCGGGCGGTAGGCGGCGATTCCGGAGATGAAGGTGAGCGATCCGTGTTCGGTCAGTCGCGCGTGCTTGGCCAACAGCATCGACCCGATGAGCTTCGTCTCGATGAAACCGCGGCCGTGCTCGAAATCGAAGGTTGCGACCGGTCCGTACGCACCCGCCAAATCTGCGGCCGTGCTGATCACGTGATCAACCGTGCCGACGGTCTCGAACAGCCGCGAAACCTGTTCCTCCTTGGTCACATCCGCCGCGATGGCGGTGAGTTTCCCGTCTCCCAACTCCCGCACCGCGTCGGCCAGCCGCTGCTCCGACCGCCCGACAATGATCACCTCATAACCCTCACCCAACAGCGCATCCGCGATCGCCTGCCCCATTCCGGAGCCGCCACCCACCACGACCACACGCCCGGCCTGCTTCGCAATTCCCTTGTCTGTCATGCCATTCAGCAAACTGCCGCCACGATTCACCGTCCACGACGCGCGATCGAACGCGTGTGAGGCTCGGGCTAACACCGCGCGTAGTGTCGATTTCATGGCTTGCAAGATCACCGAACTCGTCATCGATTGCGCCGATCCCGCACGGCTGGCGGACTTCTGGTGCGAGGTCCTCGGATACGTCGAGATCGAGCGCGACGCGGAGGACCGGCTCATCGGTCCGCCCGGCTCCACCTTCGGCGGACCGCACGTCACCCTGTTGTTCAGCCGGAACGACGATCCGCGGCGCGGAAAGCTACCGATGCACATCGATGTGAACGCCACCGACCGCGATCAGGACGCCGAACTCGAGCGCCTGCTCGCCGCGGGCGCCCGGCCGGTCGATATCGGCCAGACCGGCAACGAGACCTGGCATGTGCTGGCCGATCCCGAGGGCAATGAATTCTGCCTGCTGCGCCGACGCGTGGCCCCGAACGAGGCAACATGATCAGGGAGCTCTCACTGCGGAATTTGTCCGTATTCCCACGCTGAGAGCTCCCTGATCTCGAATTCCGTGGCCCGGTAGGCTCGATGCGGCAGTGCAGGGAGCGAGCAGGAGGCGGGTCATCGAGGAGCGGGCAGTCGGGGCGGATCACGGTCCCTCGGGGAATACGGGGTCGGCGCGCATTCTCGGCAGGATTCTTCCCAATGGGGTGGCCGCGGCCGAGCTGACGGTGTATCCGGAGGATCTGAAACCGCATCCCGGCGAGGAGCATTTGATTGCGCGCGCGGTGGAGAAGCGGCGGCGCGATTTCATCGGCGCGCGCTACTGCGCCCGCGAGGCGCTGAGCCAGCTAGGTGAGCCCGCGGTCGCCATCGGCAAGACCGAGGGTGGCGCGCCCGCATGGCCGCGCGGCATTGTCGGCAGCCTGACCCACTGCGACGGCTATCGGGCCGCGGCGTTGGCGCACCGGCTGCGATTTCGTTCCATCGGCATCGACGCCGAACCGCACGCGCAGCTGCCGGACGGCGTGCTGGATTCGGTGAGCCTGCCCGCCGAGCGCGCATGGCTGACCGCGGTGCTGCCCGGCACCGACCTGCATCTGGATCGACTGTTGTTCTGCGCCAAGGAGGCCACCTACAAGGCGTGGAATCCGCTGACCGGCCGCTGGCTCGGCTTCGAGGACGCCCACATCACCTTCACCGTGGATCGGGAGTCCGAATCCGGCGGCGAGGGCACCTTCCACAGCGACCTGCTCATCCCCGGCCACACCACCGACGGCGGCTCCCCCCTGACCTCGTTCGACGGCCGCTGGCTGATCTCCGACGGCCTCATCCTGACCGCGATCGTGGAGGCCTGATGACCGACGAATCCGGCACCGCGCACAGGGAACTCGACGCGACGCATGCCGTATCCAGCGCGGCGCGGACGGCGTCCGGCGCTGTGCAGGCGCAGGAGCGGGGTAAGTCCAAGCGGGACAAGCAGAACGCCCCTCGGCGGGAGAAGTTGCCGCCGCGGGTGGATGCCTTCGGTGGACTGGTGATCGTCGACAAGGACGGCGGGTGGACCAGCCATGACGTGGTCGCCAAGTGCCGAGGGTTGTTGCGCACCAAGAAGGTTGGGCACGCGGGCACGCTCGACCCGATGGCGACCGGCGTACTGGTGCTGGGTGTCGAGCGTGCGACAAAGTTGCTCGGGCAGCTCATTCTGACCACGAAGGCGTACACGGCCACGATTCGGCTGGGTCAGTCCACGATCACCGATGACGCGGAGGGTGAGGTCACCGCCACGACGGCGGCCGGGCATCTCACCGACGCCGAGATCGCCTCGCGCATAGCCGAATTGACCGGTGACATTCAGCAGGTGCCCGCCACCGTCAGCGCCATCAAGATCAATGGTGAGCGCGCCTACGCCCGTGCCCGCGCGGGTGAGGAAGTGGAGTTGGCCGCGCGCCCGGTCACCGTGAGCCGCTTCGACGTGCTGGCCCGCCGCGATATCGATACCGGCACCACCCAATTCGTGGATCTGGACGTCGAGGTGGAGTGCTCGTCGGGCACCTACATTCGCGCCCTGGCCCGTGACCTCGGCGAAAAACTCGGCGTCGGCGGCCATCTCACCGCCCTGCGCCGCACCCGGGTCGGCCCCTTCACCCTCGAGCACGCCCGCACCCTGGACGAATTGTCGGCCGCCGCCGAAGCGAACGAACCCATGCTGAGCCTGGACATCGACGCCGCCGTCCGCACCGCCTTCCCCACCCGCGACATCACCGAGGCGCAGGCCGACGACCTCCGCAACGGCCGCTGGCTGGACCCGATTGGCCTGCAAGGCATCTACGCCGCCATCGACCCCACCGGCCACGCCATCGCCCTCGTCAAGGAATCCGGCAAACGCGCCTCCTCGATCATGGTCATCCGCCCCGCCAACCTCTGACCCGCCGAGTGGCTGCCACAGCGCTGCCCAAAGGGGTACGGCGAGCGGAGGATCGGCGCACCATGGAAAGGTCGTACGACCGTTTCAGAGGAGGCGATCATGGCCACCGATCTGTCCCTGGATTCCATGAAGCAGTTTGTCGCCGACCATTTCGAGGAATTCGTCAATCGGCGCAATGCGGCGGTCATTCATCGCAATATGACGCCGGATTTCCTCGATCATGACGGCCCCGGCGGTCAGCCCACCGACCTCACCGGCGACGAGAAGATGATGCTCGGCATGTACGAGGCCATGCCCGACCTCCACGTCACCGTCCTGGACATGCTCGCCGAAGGCGACAAGGTCATGTGCCGCAACGTCTGGCGCTGGACCGACCGCGCCACCGGCCAACCCCTCACCTTCCAAGGCTTCGTCCTCTGGCGCTTCCAGGGCCGCCGCATAGCCGAACGCTGGGCCACCGTAACCCAACCCTCCCCACACCCGGGCTGGGCGTAAACACCGCGCCCACCCATTCCACCTGGTTGGGCCGCGCGAAAATCGCTCGCGGCGAAATGGCCGCAGGCGTAGCTTCGTATCCGTCGACGCGGGGTGGCGCAGCCGGTAGCGCATTGGTTTCATATGCCAGAGGTCGCGGGTTCGAATCCCGCCCCCGCTATTCGGAGCGCCCCGGAGGTTCCAGCCCCGGGGCGTTCCCGCGTGTCGGTCCCGGCATTGTCGGCGGGTGCTCCGATCACGGGTGGGGCCGCCTACAGTTCAAGGGTGGAGTTGCGGCAGTTGCGGTACTTCGTGGCGGTGGCCGAGGAGCTGCATTTTCGGCGCGCGGCGGAGCGGTTGTTCATCTCGACTCCGACGTTGAGCCAGCAGATCCGGGCCATCGAGCGGGAGGTGGGTGGGCCGCTGCTGATTCGGGGGAATCACGGGGTGGAGTTGACCGCGGCCGGGGAAGTGCTGTTGAAGACCGCGCGGAATGTGCTGGAGGCGGCGGACGTCGCGCTGCGGGAGACGCGGGCGGTGGCGCAACCGGGAAACGCGGTGTTCCGATTGGGGATCGTGAACGGTGCGCCGCAATGGTTGCCGGGGCGGATCGAGGCGCTGCTGAAGGCGCGGCAGCCGGGGGTGCGGGTGGCCTTGACCACCGGGACGAGTGGGGATCAGGCGCGGCTGCTGGATCGCGACGAGGTGGATCTGGCGGTCTTGCGGCTGCCGGTTCGATTGGCCGAGCATCTCACCTTCACGCCCATCGCCGAGGAGGAGCTCGGGATCGTCATGTCCCGCGAAAATCCCTTGGCCGCAGAGGGTTCGGTGGAACCTGCCCGCATCGGCGACCACGAGCTCATCATGTTCGCCCGGGAGGCGGCACCCGAAGTCCACGACGCGGTACTCGAACAGCTTCGCGAGCGCGGCGCGTCGGTGGTCCTCAGCGACAGCGCCATGAGCCACGCCCAGATGCTGCAACTACTCCCCTTGCGCCCCAAGGCCATCGGCGTCGGCTCCGCCCGCACCGCCACCGTGCCGGGACTCGTCTGGCGGCCACTCCAGCCCCGCCCGCTGGTCATCACCTACGCCGCCGCCTGGCGCGCCACCACCCGAAACCCCTTGCTCCACACCATGGCCGACGCCCTGGCCGGTGGCCTGCGCCTCTCCTCCGACTGACCCGGCCCACACCGGGCTCGATTCAGGGTTTCGGCAGGTCCGAGAAGTGGACGGATTTCGCCACGGCCGTGACGTGAATGCCATCGGAGGCGGCCTTGATCGTGGTCAGATGCGCGCCGAGCGGAAGCTGCTTCAAAGGCACGGTGAAGGCGAGGGATTCGCTCACCAACGCCAGCGGGATCGCGGGCCCACCCGCCGCGGGGCGCACCGACACCGGGGTGACCTTGATGCCGTCATCGGTGGAAGCGACGGTCGCGACCACCTTGGCGGGCACCTTGATGCCCTGCACCGAGAACTTCCCGCTGGCCTCCATGCCGTCGGGACCATAGGTGATCGACTCGATCCCGTCGGGCGCGTAATGCTGCACGGTGTCGTAGGAGACGACGCCGTTCGCGGTGGCGGTCGCCGCGACCAGATTCGTGATGCGGCCGTTGAGAATATCGTCCAGCGGCGCCGAGACATCGGTGAGCTTCACATCGAGATCGCGAACGGAGACATCCTTGTCGTTCCAGTCGCCGACCCGAATATCGATGTCGTGATAGGTGCCGTCGACGGCCTGGGTGAGGAACGGGAAACCACCGATGCGCACGCTCGGCTGATGCGGCAGGCTGTACTCGCTGGCGATGCGGCGGGCAATCTCGTTCTGCGCCATCACGACCGCGACCCGGTCACCCACGACCACCGCCGCCACCAGGACGACGATCAGTATCAGCAATGTACGCATGCGCTCACCCGCTCAACCATCCCACCATCATGCTGGGAAATACGGCCGAACCGGTGTCGAGGGCTCACCGCGGCCGAAGTTCACGGTGTTTTCTCAGCGGCGCGTCACGCGAGGCCGCGGCGGCGTTCGATGGTCTCCTTCATTTCCAGCGCGGCGGCACGCATTTCCGGAGTGATCTTGAAGTGGCCGCCCCACTCGTTGAGGGTGTCGCCGTAGTCGGGGACGGGCAGGATTTGCCGCAGCAGCTGGTCGGGCAGGCCGCGCCGCCGCCACTCGCGGGGGTAGCCGAGCGAGACCTCTTCGAAGCGGACGCCGTCGTACCAGGTGGTGCGGGGGATGTGGAGGTGGCCGTAGACGGCGCAGACCACGTTGTAGGTGGTGTGCCAGTCGGAGGTGAGGTCGGTGCCGCACCAGAGCGCGAACTCCGGGTACCACATCATGTCGACGGGCTGGCGGACCAGCGGCCAGTGGTTGATCAGGACCAGCGGGGTGTCGGCGGGCAGGGCGTCGAGGCGGCGCTGGCTGTACTGGACGCGGGCGTGACACCAGGCGTCGCGGGTCAGATACGGCTCGGCGGAGAGCAGGAATTCGTCGGTGGCGACCACGTTGCGGTCCTTGGCGATGGCCAGGCCCTCGGCCTTGGTCTTCGCGCCCGCCGGGAGCCAGGAATAGTCGTAGAGCAGGAACAGCGGCGCGAGGGTGACCTTGCCGCCGTAGTGTTCCGCGCCCGCGCCCTCCCACACCGGGAACGGGTCCTCGGGGGTGAGCACGTCCTGATCGCGGCACAGCGACACCAGGTAGTCGTAGCGGGCCGCGCCGTGCATCTGCACGGGATCCTTTGCGGTGGTCCACAATTCGTGATTGCCGGGCACCCAGATGACCTTGGCGAAGCGGCCCCGCAGGGTCTCCAGGGCCCACCGGATGTCATCGGTCTTCTCCCCGACGTCACCGGCCAGGATCAGCCAGTCCTCGGGAGAATCCGCGCGGATCGCCTCGACCACCGGCTTGTTGCCCTGATGACCGACATGGATGTCGCTCACCGCCATCAACTTCGGATTCACCCAGCTCCGCCTCTCTGATCACGACCGGTACTGACCAACAGCCCCGACCCCCACCAGATTCCCACGCCCCACCCCGCCCGATCTCCACCGACCCGGCGAATGGGCGCTCAACCGACCCGGCGGATTCGGGCGGTGGGGGCCGATCCGGCCGCGACGGTGAGAAGCGCCTCAGGTCACGGCGGCAGGTGGCGATCGGTCAGCCGACCCAGCGGATTCTGGCGGTGGGGGCGAATGCGGTGGCGACGGTGAGGGTTCCGGAGGGCTCGCGGCGGCAGGAGGCGATGGCGACGTGGCAGGGGCGGGGGATTTCGGCGGGGATGCGGACGCCGCCGTCGATTTCGTAGCGCATGTTGGTGACTTTCCAGCGGCGCGCGTGGGGGTCTTCGGGGTCGATCGGTGGGGCGTCGGGGCGGGCCACCACCATGACCTCGGTGATGCCGGTGGGCCATTCGAAGACCAGCAGGCCACGCTGGGCGGTGAGGCCGCGGACGGTCGGCATGCCGCTGGGTTGCTCGGTGTCGGTGGGGGCACCCACGGGCGGGGTGTCCGAATTCCCGTCGGACCGTGCCATTTCCGAGGTCTGCCCGCCCACGGCGGCGACCACGCCGTAGACCGGCACCGGCCCGGCCAGCGCGCCGCCGTCCTCGAGCGCGGTTCCCCGGGTGCGGCCGACCACCCGCCACGACCCGTCCTCCTGCAACCGTTTGACCCGGTACTCCACCTGCGCGGTCGCCGACGCGGTCCACGCGATCACCACGGTGCCATCCGGCTTGCGACTGGCGCTCACCTGCCCCGGCGCACCGACCTGCAACTCGGCCAGCGCCGCCAACGCCTCCGGATGATCGGCGCACACCGCGAGCACGTCCAACACCGCCCGCAACCGCACCGACGGCGGCCCGGGCGGCACCGCCTCGAACATCCGCCCGGCCTCGATCACCGCCGCCCGCGCCCGCCCGATCAACAGTTCCCGGCTCTCGCCCCGCGCATCCGGATTCGGCACATCGTTCGCCCGCCGATCCAGATAATCCAGGTGCTCCGCCAGCGCCTCCACGAACCGCCTTCCGGCACAACAGGACACGGCCCCACGCCAATGCCCGACCGCCTCGCCCAACACCCGCTCGACCTCCTCGGCAACGGCCCCCACCGATGTCACTCCGGCACTGTCGCCGCCGAGATTCCGCCGCGCATCCGCCACGAACCCCGCCGCCTCGGTGGGCCGCCCACCCCGTAACGCGGCCCGCGCCGCCCGCAACGCCGCCTCCCACGGCCGTCCAACACCCACCGCGGGCGACCCACCCGAATAGGGGACCTCCTGCCACCGCTCCGGCGCAGGAGCCCCCGCCCCACCCTCGCCGCGGGTAGCGTCGAATGATTCCGGCCCGACGGAAGACGCTGGGACGCGCGCGGATTGGGTGGACGTGATCGAAGGGCCGCTGTGGGGTGGGGCGGCGAGGTGTTCGCGGCCCTCGACGACGGTGCCCAGTTCGTCGGTGAGGGTGATGAGGACGCGTTCGGCGGTGGGGTGGTCGAGGCCCGCGAGGATGGCTTCGCGGAGGAGGTAGTCGAAATCGGCTGTCACCAAGAGGTCTTCGACGAGGACGGCGGCGCGGACCTTTGGGCGGAGGTCGTCGGTGACCGTTTCGACGATGGCCAGCAGGTAGGCGTCGACGATCTCGCCGCCGGGTTCGAGGATGTCGCGGACGTGGACGAGGAGTTCGTCGAGGACCACGCGGACGCGGCCGGGTGGGAGTTCGCGGGTGCGGGCGCGCAAGGCCTCGGCGCGCAGGCGGATCTCGGAGGTGCGGTGGGCGGCGGAGTAATCCAGGCCGAGCAGCGCCAGCAGGGTGGGTACCGGGTCGCCGGGGAGCAGGCGCTCGTATTCGGCGAGCAGCTTGCGAATCTGTTGCCGCCGTTCGGGACTCAGCTCGACCGCGGCGGGCGGCGTCGACCTCGGGCCGTCGTCGATGATGCGATGGCGGCGAATGTGGGCGGCGATCTCGGCCAGCGACAGTCCACCCATGCGGCCGATGTCCTCGAGCCCGGGAATCTTGGCGGCGGGAATTCCACCGTGCCGCTGCACAAGTCGCTCGATGGCGACATCGAGCATCTCGTAGCGTTCGGCCTCCCGTCGCGCACGCAACTGCCGCACCCGATCGGCCTCGATGAGCCGAGAACCGGTGTGCAGCAAGGGTTCCGAGAGTTCCTTGTGCGCGTCCACCAGCAGCCCGACCAGCACCCGATACTTCGGGTGATCACGTTGCTTCTGCCAGAACGCCCATACTTCCGCGACGCGCGCCGCCACCTCGGCGTCACTCAGCCGCGCCGCCTCCTCGAGCGGAATGTCGTACAGCTCGAAGGCATCCGATTCCTCGATGCCGCCCCGCCGCTCCACGGCGGCGAGGACTCGTTTGCGATAGTCGTTGGGATCGAAGGCGCGCATGGGTTTTCGTTCGAGACGGATTCGGGTCAAGAAGTGCGGCGGCGCGTGCGCTGCAGCTGATCCAGTTCGCGCTCGACATCCGCCTGCGAGAGAGTGGCACCGGTCTGCACCGACAGCGTCAACGGCATGTCGGCGTCCACGTGGTAGGCGGTGACGTGCAGCACGCCGTCGAATCCCATCTCGAAGGTCACCCGGACTTCACTGCCTTCCGGGTACCCCGGGGGAATATCGCGAATCCTGCCCTCCACCAACACCTTCGTGTCCTCGGGCCGCGTGGAGGCCGCCTGCCCCTGCTGCTCGACAATGGTCAGCTCGATCTGATCCTGATCCGCGCGCACCGTGCCGTAGGAGCGCCGCACCTTGATGGGCAGCGTCTGATTGCGATGCACCAGCCAGCTGGCCGCCAGCCCATTGAACGGATCCAGCGCCAGCACCCCGAAGCCCCGCGACACCACGGTGTCGACCTGGATCTCGATCATGCGGCGCACCAAGGCAACCGGCTGCCCGAAGGAGTCGGCCACCCGCTTCAGCGCGGCCTCCAGATCGGCGGGCGCGGCCTCGCTCAGCTCGGCATGGTCGCGGAGCCGCCCGCGGGTCACCAGATCGGCGGTGACGAGCCGTTCCATCTCCAGCTTCTCGCCGTAGAGCGCGGCCCCGCGTGCCACCGACAGATCCGGATCGCGCAGTTCCCCGGCCAGCCCGAATTCCTTGTGCAGCTGTTCGGCCACCATCGGCATGCGCGAGGAACCGCCGACCAGCAGCAGCCGGTCCACCCGCCGCACCCCGCGCTGCTCGGCCGCGGCCAGCACCGCCTTGGTCAGATCGAGGGTGCGGCGCATGAGCGAGGCCGTCATGGTCTCGAGCTCGTCGCGGGTCACCTCGATGACCGCCCGCGCGCCGTCGTGGGCGATCACCACCTCGGTGCGCTCGGCCGTGGTGAGTTCGCGCTTGGCCTGTTCGGCCGCCAGCACCAGCAGCTGCGAGCCGACCGAATCGTCCAGGGGGTCTTCGGCATCCGGGTTGGCCGCACAGAAGCGCTGGGACAGGTGCAGCGCCAACCGCTCGTCCCAGTCCGCGCCGCCGAGCTGGTGATCGCCCTCCACGGCCAGCACCGAAATGCGCCGATCGGCCAGTTCGATGACGGTGGCGTCGAAGGTGCCGCCGCCGAGGTCGTAGACCAGCACGGTCTCGCGGGCCGGACCCTGGTCGATCTCGAGGCCGCCGTCCAGCCGCCCGAACCCGTAGGACAGCGCCGCCGCGATGGGCTCGGACAGCACGCCCGCCACCTCGAATCCGGCGTACGTCCCGGCCTGCATGGTGGCGCGGCGCTCCTCGTCACCGAAGTAGGCGGGCACCGTGATGACCACGCGCCGCACCGGTTCGCCGCCGGAGAATTCGGCATCGGCGGCAAGGCTTTTCAGGATGAGCGCCGACACCGCGGGCGCGGACCACAGCTGCCCGTGCGCCCCGAACCGCCATTCCGCATCCCCCATGCGGCGTTTCACCAGCGTGCACACGTGCTCGGGGTCCAGGCGGGCCTGTCGCCGCGCGCCCTCGCCCACCACGTGATCGGTGGCGGAGGCGAACAAGACCACCGACGGAACGGTCGGCTCGCCATTCAGCCCGATCAGCACCTCCGGCCGACCATATGCGTCGATTGCCGCAATTGCCGAATTCGTTGTGCCAAGATCGATTCCGTAGACCCCCACGTGGGCGATGGTAGCAGTCAGCGCCGACCGCTGGGTCTATGGTTCGAGCATGACCGATCCAGCCCCGGCGGCCGCTGTTACCGAGGTCCCCACTACTACCGAGGTGTCCTCGACGTCTCTCGACCGCATTACCGAACGCATCGACGACCTCGCGCGGGTCATTGCCAGACAGGCCGCCACCATCGAGCGACTAGCCGATGAGGCGAAGGTGAAGATCCGCGATGAGCGCGCCGAGGCCGACGCACCCCTCGTTCGCGATCTGTTCGCCCTGCACGGCCTGGCCCAGACCTTCGCCTCCACCTCCAATTCCGAGGCCGACCGCCCGGGTTTCGAGGCCATCAGCAGACGCGTCGAGCGCATGCTCACCGAGCGCGGCGGCCAATTGGTGACGCCGTTCCGCGGCGCGGCCTTCGATCCGGATGTCATGGAGGCCGCCGAACTCACCGACACCGACGACAAGGACGCCGATCGGACCGTCGAGTCGGTGATCCAACCGGGTCTGACCGTCGGGGATCGCTCCATTCGTCCCGCGAAAGTCGTTGTGCGCCGTTACCGCAGGTCCTGATCCGAGGCTCCAACAAACTGACACTTGTTCTACTAAGCGGCAGTGCTTAGCCTCGGTCGAGGGGACCCTCGAGCACGGAGGACGCGCATGAGTCAGCACTATCGGAGCATCGATGTCGGCGAGCCGATGACGAGGTTCGCCCGCGGCTGGCACTGCCTCGGGCTCGCCGAGACCTTTCGGGACGGACAACCGCACTCGATCAATGCCTTCGGCACCAAACTGGTGATCTGGTCCGACAGCAAGGGCGAGATACACGCCCTCGACGGCTACTGCCGCCACATGGGCGCGGACCTGTCCTACGGCAGCGTCAAGGACGACAATATCGCCTGCCCGTTCCACGATTGGCGTTGGCGCGGGGACGGCAAATGCGCCGCCATTCCGTACGCCCGCCGCGTTCCGCCCTTGGCGCGCACCAGATCCTGGATCACCTGCGAGGAAAACGGCCAGTTCTTCGTGTGGAACGATCCCGAGGGCAATCCGCCGCCACCCGAGGTCGCCATACCCCACATCGAGGGCATCGAGACCGACGAGTGGAGCGACTGGGACTGGAACAGCCTGCTCATCGAGGGCGCGCACTGCCGCGAAATCATCGACAACAACGTCGATATGGCGCACTTCTTCTACATTCACTTCGCGTACCCGGTGTACTTCAAGAATGTGTTCGAAGGCCACGTCGCCACCCAGTACCTGCATTCCAAGGGCCGCCCCGACATTCACGCGAAGTCCAACTACTCACAGGAGATGTCGCTCCTGCGTTCGGAGGCTTCGTATTTCGGCCCCTCCTACATGATCAACTACCTGCACAACGACTTCGGCGACAACACCGTCGAGGTGGCACTCATCAACTGCCACTACCCCGTCACCCACAATTCCTTTGTCCTGCAATGGGGCGTGAGCGTCCAACGCATCAAGGGCCTCCCACCGGAGAAATCCGAAAAGCTCGCCAAAGCCTTCGGCAAAAGCTTCGGCGTCGGCTTCCTCCAAGACGTCGAAATCTGGAAACACAAAACCCGCATCGACAACCCCCTCCTCACCCAAGAGGACGGCCCCGTCTACCAACACCGCCGCTGGTACGAACAGTTCTACGTCGACGTAGCCGACATCAAACCCGAAATGACCGACCGCTTCGAATACGAGGTCGACACCACCCACGCCAACAAGAACTGGCAGGCCGAGGTCGCCGAAAACCTCGCCAAACAGGCTGCCGCCCAGGCCAACGGCTCCGCCGACTGACGCCAATCAGGAAACCTTCTGCACCGCTCCCTCGGCCGCGGATCGCTCGATCGCGGCCAGGAGCCGATGCTGGCGCAGGCCGGTCTCGAAACTCGGATGCGGTTGCCGCCCTTCGGCAATCGCGCGGGCGACCTCCTGATAGAGGGCCGCGATATTGGCCGGTGGTCCGGACCGGACCCCTGCGGGGACGGTGCGATACCCGTCGGGCACGGCGAGTACCTCGTCGCCGATCCGGATCTCCCAGTCGCCCCAGTGGATGAAGCTCCCGGGCTCGACCGGGGTGGCGGTCAATGTCGCAGCGCTGCCGACGAATTCGAGCCGGAACCCGTATCGGGCGGGTCCATTGCCACCGTGCACCGCGACGGACGCGGTGGCGCCGTCCGCCAGCACTCCGTGCAGCAGCACATGGCTGGGCGTGGCATTGGGCACGGTCCGATCCGTCCCGGCGACCAGCACGCGGTCGTGCGTGCGCGGCAGCCGCGCCGAGACCTCGGTCAACGGGCCCGCCACGCGCTCGAGCGCGGCCAGGAAGTGACCGGCCATGATGGTGAGGACATTCGATCCCTCGGCGGGGTCGAGACCGAAAACCAGTTCCGGCCAGATGCGATCACCGCCCCAGGGCGCGCCTTCGGCGATGAGCACGACCGATTCGAGCTTCCCGATTCGGTTGTCCGCCAGCAGATCTGCTACGAACCTCGCACTCGGCGAGTGATGGCCCTGAAGCACGACCGCGTGGACGACCCCCGCGGCGGTGGCGGCCTCGACCAGCCCTTCGGCCTCGTCGGCGTCGACGCCCAGCGGCCACTCGGAGACGACGTGCTTACCCGCGTCGAGCGCCGCCCGAATCACGGCCGCATGCCCGGAGGCCTTCACCGAGACCACCACCAGATCGACCTCGGGATGCGAGACCAGTTCTCCCGCCGTGGCGAAGGCGTATCGAACACCATGGGCGGCGGCCACCCGATCGGCGCTGGCCTGATTGGTGGTCGCGACCGCGGTCACCTCGAACTCCTCGAGCGCGGTCAACGCTGGCAGATGTGAATTGTCGGCCCACCCACTGGCCCCGACGACTCCGGCTCGGATCATGCGCACACTCCCTAGTTATGTACCGTCCGGTAAGAAACTAAGGGGCGCGGGCCGGAGTCGCAAGAGGTAATGTACCGATAGGTAAAAAAACCTGGAGAGAATCACGGAGGACGGCATGCCGGGCGGACGCCCCCGCTCGTTCGACGCGGACACCGCACTCGAACGCGCACTGGAAGTGTTCTGGCACAACGGCTTCGAAGGCACCTCACTGACAGACCTGACCGCGGCCATGGGCATCAACAAGCCCAGCCTGTACGCCGCCTTCGGCAACAAAGAGGAGCTCTTCGGTAGGGTGCTAGCCCGCTACCTCGATGGCCCGGGCGCATACGCCGCCGCGGCCTTGGACGCTCCCACCGGCCGCGAGGTCATCGAGCGATTGATCCACGGGGCCATCGGCCTGACCGCGGGTAAGGACACGCCCCGGGGTTGCCTGTGCGTCAAGACCGTTCAGGCCAGTCGACCCGATGCCGAGTCCGCGCGGCGGGAGGCCGCGAAGGTTCGCAAGGCCGGGGAGACGGCTCTGCGCAGGCGGCTCGAGCAGGCCACCGACCTGCCGCCGCACCAGGATGCGGCGACCCTGGCGGCACTCGTCCACACGATCTCCGACGGCATTGCCGTCCAGGCCGCGGCGGGGCGCAGCCGCCAGGACCTGCGGCGGATCGGCGACTCGGCGCTGCGCGCCCTGCTGGGTGAAAGCCCCTGGACCACAGGGTGATACGGGGTCACGCGGCCCGGCGCGGTACCTCGGCACCGACCTGGGCCCAGCGGCCGGAGAGGGCGCGCCAGCTCACGGCGATCAGGCGCAGGAGCATGAAGGCGACCAGGCCGGTCCAGATGCCGCCTATGCCCCAGTTGTAGGCGAGGGAGAGCCAGATCAGGGGGAGGAAGCCGATCAGGGCGGAGGCTAGGGTGGCGTTGCGGAGGAAGGCGGCGTCGCCCGCGCCGAGGAGGACGCCGTCGAGGGCGAAGACGATGCCCGCGACGGGGATCATGGCGACGAAATACCACCAGACCACGTGGGTTCGGTCGAGGACCGAGGGGTCGTCGGTGAACAGGCGGGGGATGACGGAGTATCCGGCCGCGAAGATCGCGGCCAGGGCGACGGAGAAGGTGGTCGACCAGGAGGTGATGCGGCGGGCCAAACCCTGTGCGCCGCGCGCGTTTCCGGCTCCCAGGGCGGCACCCACGAGGGTTTGCGCGGCTATGGCGAGCGAATCCAGGGTCAGGGCAAGGAAATTCCAGATCTGCAATACCAGCTGGTGGGCGGCGACCGAAGCCGCGCCGAAGCGAGAGGCCACCGCGGCCGCCGACACGAACGACGCCTGAAAGGCGAGGCTCCGCGCGATCAGATCCCGCCCGAGCACCAACTGCGCCTTCATGATCTCGAGGTGCGGCGCGAGCGGAACCTTCGCCCGCCACAGCGCACTCACGAACAGCCCACCCGAAATCGCCTGCCCCACCAGATTCGCGACCGCCGACCCCTCCAACTCCATGCGCGGCGCACCCAACAGCCCATGCACCAGCGTCGGGCACAAGATCCCCGAAACCACCAGCCCCGCAACCACATACATCAAGGGCCGCCGAGTCTGCTGCACCCCGCGCATCCACCCGTTCCCCGCCATCGACAACAGAATCAACGGCACCCCGAACAACGCGATCCGCACCCACGACTCCGCCGCCCGCGCAATATCATCCCCACCCGCAATGGCCCGCGTAATCGGCCCCGCGAACACCTGCGCCACCACCACAATCGCCACCCCCACCCCCACCGCGATCCAACTGGCCTGCACCCCCTCCACCACGGCCCCCCGCTCATCCCCCGCCCCATGCCGCCGCGAAGCCCGCGCCGTCGTCCCATAACTCAAAAACGTCAACTGCGAACTAACCTGCGCCAAAATCAACCCACCCACGGCCAACCCCGCCAACGCCAACGCCCCCAACCGCCCCACGACAGCCATATCGAAGAGCAGATAAATCGGCTCGGCGACAAGCACCCCCAACGTCGGGATGGCGATCCCCAGAATCCGTCGCGGCCCAGCTGCCGCAGCTTCGGCCCCGCGCTGCGCGACCTCGGCCCCAAGCCCGCGGGCGGCCGCCTCGGCCCTCTCGATAGATCCGGGATCCTCGCCCGCGTCGCCGAAAACCTCGGTGCTGCTCATCCGCCCACCATCCCACACGCCCCCGACACCCCTCGCTAACCCACGAGCATGCAATTCAGCAGGCATCGGCCGAGAAGACTCCTGCCAGAATGCATGCTCGTGGTCGGGTGGGCGACCGGTCGGCTCGACCCGCGGGTGGGGCGACTCTCCGGGGTGGGGGTGGTGGTGGGGGGATTTTCGTCGACTGGGGGTGGGTGGTCGGGCAGGCTGGGCGCATGGTGGATCTCGAGACAGCTATTGCGGCGGTGACGGTGTATCCGGATCGGGCGCGGGTGACCCGGTCGGGGAAGGCGATGTTGGAGGCGGGTGAGCATCGGGTGAGGGTTTCGCCGCTGCCGGTGGAGCTACTGCGGGATTCGATTCGGGTGGCGGGGCGGGGGGAGGTGACGGTGCTCGGGGTGGACATTGTGACCGAGCGGCAGCCGGAACCGAGTGATGAGCAGGTGACGGAGCTGACCGCGCGCCGGGATGCGGTCGAGGTGGCGTTGACCGAGCTCGCCGATGCGGACAAGGCCGCGGATGCCCGCGTCGAATTCCTGCAGCGGCTGGTCCACAAGTCGGCCGGGCCGTTGGCGAAGGCCTCGGACGAGCGGGTGGTCGCGTTCGGCGATAGTCTCGAGGCGCAGTACGCCGCGATTCACGCCGGACGCCGCGAGCGAGCCCGCGTGCGGCAGGACAAGATTCGCGAGAAGAACTCGCTCGAACGGCAGCTGGCGGACCTGGGTCGCAAGAACCGGCCCGATATCCGCACCGCGATCATTGCCGTCGACGCGGCCGAACCGACAACCGCCGAACTGGAGCTGTCCTACGTGGTGCCCGGCGCGACCTGGTCGAGCACCTATGACCTGCGCATCGACGACAAGGGCCTGTCCCTGCGCTGGTTCGGCCTGGTCAGCCAGCGGACCGGCGAGGACTGGCCCGAATGCCGCCTCGACTTGTCGACCGCCCGCCCGGCCGTCGCCCTCGACATCCCCGAACTGGACCCCTGGTACCTGAGCACCACCCCGCCCGAGCCGAAACGCCGTGCGCGGCGTGCCCTTTCGGACGACCTCGACGGTGCCGCTCCCCCAGCGATGCTCGCCGCGGCCGCCCCCGCCGGTGCCATGCCGACTCCCCCGCCCGCGCCCAAGGTCCGCGAGGCCGTCACCACCGTCGAGCACGGCGCGACCGCCGCGACCTATTCACCGCAGCGCCCGGTGGCCATCGCCTCCGACGGCACCGAACACCGCACCCTCATCACGGCCCTCGACCTGGAGGCCGACCTGGATCACGTCACCGCCCCCAGCCGCTCCCCCGAGGCCATCCTGCGCGCCACCGCCCGCAACACCTCCGAGCACACCCTCCCCCGCGGCCGCGCCTCCCTGTTCAACGACAGCGAATACGTCGGCGCCACCACCCTCGACATCTGGGCCCCCGGCGAGGAGCGCGAACTCGCCCTCGGCGTCGACGACCGCATCCGGGTGGAGCGAGAACTGGTGCGCCGCAATGTCTCCAAGGCCACCCTCGGCTCGTCCCGTCGCATCGAAATGGAGTACTCGATCACCGTCGCCAACCACGGCGCGCGCCCCACCACGGTCACCGTCCTGGACCGCCTCCCGGTAGCCCACGACACCTCGGTCACCGTCAAGGAAACGGTCCTGAAGCCGACCCCGGCCAGCCGCGACGATCTCGGAATCCTCACCTGGAAACAGGATCTCGCCCCGCAGGCGACGACCGCCATCAGTCTCGGCTACCGGGTGGAGACCCCCAAGGGCGTCACCATTTTCGGCCTGCCGGACTGAATCCCCTTCCGGCGGTTCAGATCTGGCCGACGGCTTCCAGTCCGTTGAACACCGATTCGGCCAGGTTGTACAGCTCCCGCATGCTCGCCTCGGCGGGACGTCGTGTCGCGGCGTCCCGCATGGCGATACCGGAGGCCAGCGCGGTCCCGCGCACACTCTGGAACATGACGTAGCTGGTATTGCCCTGCCCGAGAACGACATCCGCCGTGCGTCCGACGAAGTACAGGTGGAAGAACCCCGCCAGTTTCGCCCCGTAGAGCGCGCTCAACTCGTCGGTAATGCGATCGGTGGTGTTGATCAGCGAATCGCCGATGGTGAAGAAGTCCCGGGTGTGATCGACCCCGGTGTCGGTGGCGGCAATGGCCTTGGGGAAGTCGACGAGCAGATGCGCGTCCAATGCGGCGGCGGCCACCCGCCCCGCCGACCGCGTCGGATCGGCGGCCATGGCGTAGTAGCGCTGCCAGCCCTGGGTGACCGGCCCGCCGGTCAGATGCCCGTGCAGGTTCTCCAGATACGTCCGGAAGAACTCGAAGCTCACCGCGCGCGCCCACTGCGGATCGTCGAAGTCACCGGCATCCAGCAGCGGGTTCGCATCACGCAGAATATTGCGATAGAAGACGGCGAAGATGCCGCGCCGATCCTTGGCCCCGGTCAGGATGTCGGTGATCCGCTCCATCCGCCGCTGCCCCTCGTGCAGATCGGTCAGCGTCGACGGATCGGACAGCTCGACCAATTCGGCCTGCTGCGCCGCGTCGATCTGGGGAGTGGCGGCAATGGCGGGGACGGGAGTATCGACGGCACCCGCGGTGCCCGCCGTCGCTCCGGTGATCGCGGCCGCGGCCACGAGGGTCATCGCGATGCGTGACGTGAGCATGGTGAATCGAACTTCCGGACGAATGAACAACTTCGGCCGGAGAGTTTGCCAGAGATTAACGCGATAGCAAAATCGGATAATCGCAGGTCATGAGCGAGCCAGTTCCTCGATCAAGATCGAAACGAGGTCCGGGGCCGCGCCGACGGTGGAATAGCCTGCGGCATAATGGTGTCCACCGCCGCCCAGTGCGGTGGCAACCCGGGCCACATCGACACCGGGGCTGCCGTCGGCATTCGCGTGCGAACGCAACGAGACCGTCCAGTGTCCGGATTCGGCGCGCGACTCCTTGAAGACCGCCGCGACCTGGGCCTCGGCGGTGGTGCGAATCAGATCGATGATCGACTCCACCTCCTCGGACCGGACGGCCTCGGTGTCCTCACGGCGCACCACGGCGTAGACCAGTCCCGCACCGGCGGCGGCATCGGACACCAGTTGCGCCGACGCCAGCACCCGCGAGAGCATGCGCAGCCACGCGAACGGGTGGGTGTCCATCAGGGTGCGCGTAATGGCCGCACCGTCGATGCCGGTGGCCAGCAGACGCTCGGCCAGGGTGTGCGAGCCGGGCCGGGTCCATTTGAACGAGCCCGTATCGGTGACCAGTCCGGCGAAGAGACAGTGCGCGATATCGCGGTCGATGGGTTCGCCCCAGGCGTCCAGGATGCGGGCGATCACCCCCGCCGTGGATTCGGCGGCCTCGTCCACCACGTTGACCTGCCCGAAGCGGGTATTGGACCGATGGTGGTCGATCACCAAAGTCGTTGCGGCACCGTCGATTCGGTCCCGCAGCACACCGAGCCGCCCGACGCTGCCGCAGTCCACCGACACCAGCACATCGACCTCACGCGGCACCTGATCCGCCCGCACCAACAGCTCGGTACCGGGCAGCGACCGCATGGACACCGGCAGCTCGGCCGGTTCGGCGAAGGAGACGACGACCGGGACCCCGCGTCGACGCAACACCTGCGCCAGCGCCAGTCCACTGCCGATGGTGTCGGCGTCGGGCTGGACGTGGCAGAGAATCGTCACCGATTTCGCGGCATCGAGAACCTCGACGGCAGGGGTGACATCGACGGGGGTCACGGCAGGTCAGGCTTCGTCGTCTTCGTCCTCGTCCGACTTGTATGGGTTCGCGTCACCGGCGTAGTTCGCGCCTACGGCCACCTGCGCCACGCGCGAGTCGGCGGCGCGGGCCTTGGCCAGCAGTTCCTCCATCTCGCGCGCCGCGTCCGGCACGGTGTCGAGCTTGAACGCCAGCGTCGGGGTGAACTTCACCCCGGTGCCCGCGCCGACCTTGGACCGCAGAATGCCCGCGGCCTTCTTCAGTCCGGCCGCGGCCTCCGCGTAATCGGGCTCGGCGTCGATGGTCTCGCCCATGACGGTGTAGTAAATGGTCGCCTCACGCAGATCACCGGTCACCTTGGCATCGGTGACGGTGACGAACCGCAGTCGCGGATCCTTGATCTCGTATTCGATCGCCGTGGCGACGATGGACGAGATGCGATTTGCGAGTCGGCGTGCTCGGGCCTGATCAGCCATTGCGAGCCCTCCTCACTTCTTCAGTCTTCGGGTCCGAAGATGCGACGGCGCACCGACAGCAACTCTAACTCCGGACGATTGGCGACGTGCCGTTCACACTTGTCCAGCACCTCGGTCAGGTGGTTCATGCCGTAGCTGACCATTGCCACACCGAGCAATGATCGCCGATACCGGTCATGATCTCCGCCCTCGGTCACACTCACGTCGAACCGTTTCAGGTCCGCGATGATGGGGCGGATGACAGAGCGCTTCTCTTTCAGTGAATGCACATCACCGAGCAAGATATCGAATTCGAGCGCTCCGAAAAACATCTTTTCAGTCATATGAACGCGCCCCGGGGAATGCGCGCACAGTTACCCGGAAAGGGAAGGGGCACAACCCCGCCGGACCACGACGGGTCCGGCGGGATCGCGTACTGCTTCCTAGTCGCGCGGCTTCTCCCGCAGCTCGTAGGCCTCGATGATGTCGCCATCCTTGATGTCGTTGAAGCCCACGGTCATACCGCACTCGTAGCCTTCGCGAACCTCGGTGACGTCGTCCTTCTCGCGGCGCAGCGACTGGATGGTGGTCTCGGCGACCACCACGTTGTCGCGGATCAGGCGCGCCTTGGCGTTGCGCTTGACCGAGCCCGAGAGCACCCAGCAACCCGCGATATTGCCGAACTTGGAGGACCGGAAGATCTGGCGGATCTCCGCCCGACCCAGCTCGTGCTCCTCGTAGATCGGCTTGAGCAGACCCTTGAGGGCCTTCTCGATCTCGTCGATCGCCTGGTAGATGACCGAGTAGTAGCGGATGTCCACGCCTTCGCGGTTCGCCAGCTCGGTCGCCTTGCCCTCGGCACGGACGTTGAAGCCGATGATGATCGCGTTGGACGCCGACGCCAGGTTGACGTTGGTCTCGGTGACGCCACCGACACCGCGGTCGATGACGCGCAGGCGCACCTCGTCGCCGACATCGATACCGAGCAGCGCCTCTTCGAGGGCCTCGACGGTACCGGAGTTGTCGCCCTTGAGGATCAGGTTCAGCTCCGAGGTCTCCTTCAGAGCGGCATCCAGATCTTCCAGGGAGATCCGCTTGCGGCTGCGCGCGGCCAGGGCGTTGCGCTTGCGAGCGTTGCGGCGATCGGCGATCTGACGCGCGATGCGGTCTTCCTCGACCACGAGCAGGTTGTCACCCGCGCCTGGCACCGAGGTGAAGCCGATGACCTGGACGGGCCGCGACGGCAGGGCCGCCTCGACGTCGTCGCCGTGCTCGTCGACCATGCGGCGCACGCGACCGTAGGCGTCGCCCGCCACGATCGAGTCGCCGACGCGCAGCGTGCCGCGCTGGACGAGGACGGTGGCCACCGGGCCGCGGCCGCGGTCGAGGTGGGCCTCGATGGCCACACCCTGCGCGTCCATGTCCGGGTTGGCCCGCAGATCCAGCGCCGCGTCCGCGGTCAGGACGACGGCCTCGAGCAGCTGCTCGATGTTCGTGCCCTGCTTGGCGGAGATGTCGACGAACATGGTGTCGCCACCGTATTCCTCGGCCACCAGACCGTATTCGGTCAGCTGCTGGCGAATCTTCTGCGGGTTCGCGCCTTCCTTGTCGATCTTGTTGACCGCCACCACGATCGGCACGTCCGCGGCCTGCGCGTGGTTGATGGCCTCCACCGTCTGCGGCATGACGCCGTCGTCGGCCGCGACCACGAGGATCGCGATGTCGGTGGCCTTCGCACCACGGGCACGCATGGCGGTGAACGCCTCGTGACCGGGGGTGTCGATGAAGGTGATCAGTCGGTCGTCGCCATTGACATTGGCCTCGACCTGGTAGGCGCCGATGTGCTGGGTGATGCCACCGGCCTCGCCCTCACGGACGTTGGCCTTACGGATGGTGTCCAGCAGTCGGGTCTTACCGTGGTCGACGTGACCCATGACGGTCACGACCGGCGGACGGACCTGCAGGTCGTCCTCGTCGCCGTCGTCCTCGCCGTAGGTGAGGTCGAAGTTGGCGAGCAGCTCGCGGTCCTCGTCCTCCGGGGAGACCACGTTCACGACGTAGTTCATCTCCGAACCCAGCAGCTCGAGGGTCTCCTCGTTCACCGACTGGGTGGCGGTCACCATCTCGCCGAGGTTGAACAGCGCCTGGACCAGAGCGGCCGGGTTGGCACCGATCTTCTCGGCGAAGTCGGACAGCGAGGCGCCGCGGGCGAGGCGAACGATCTCACCGTTGCCGCGGGGCAGCCGCACGCCACCGGCGATCGGAGCCTGCTGGTTCTCGTACTCGGCGCGCTTTGCCCGCTTCGACTTACGACCCTTGCGAGGCGCACCACCCGGACGGCCGAAGGCACCCGCGGCACCGCCGCGACCACCACCGGAACCGGGACGGCCACCGCCGCCACCACCGGGACGACCCCGGAAACCACCCGGAGCGCCACCCGCACCCGGGGCACCGGCACCGGCGCCGGGAGCGCCGCCACCGCGGTAGCCGCCGCCACCGCCACCGGGACGCGGACCACCCTGGCCGGGCCCACCCGGACGCGGCGGACGACCGGCGCCGCCACCCGGACCGGCCGGGCGCTGAGCGCGCGCGGGCATGGCACCCGGGTTCGGGCGGGGCGGCATCGAGCCGGGGCTGGGACGCGGACCGCCGGGACGGGGACCGCCCTGACCGGCCGCGGCCGGACGCGGAGCGCCCTGACCCGGACCGGGACGGGGCCCACGATCCTGACCGGGACCCGGACGCGGGCCACGATCCTGACCCGGACGGGGACCGCGATCCTGCGGACCCGGACGCGGGCCGCCCTGGGCGGGACCGGGACGCGGTCCACCCTGCTGCTGACCCGGACGGGGAGCCGGACGCGGAGCGGGACGCTCCGGAGCCGACGAGAACGGGTTATTGCCGACGCGCGGCGGCTTCGGGCCCGGCTTCGGACCGGCCGGACGCGGCGCGGCCGACGGGCTCGGGGCCGCGGCGGCATTCGGCTGCGGTGCCGACGGACGCGGAGCGGGCGCGGCCGGACGCGGGGCGTCGGTACGCGGCTGCGCGGGGGTCGCCGGAGCGGAGGACGCTGCGGGAGCAGCGTTTTCGCGCGCGGCGGGCTTGGGCGCGGGGGCCGGGCGGGCCGCCGACGCGGGGCTGGGCGCTTCAGCGCGGGCGGCCGGGGCCGCCTCGGCGGCGGGTGCCGCCGCGGGCTTGGGCGCGGGGCTCGGCGCGGGGGCCGAGGGACGGGGTCCGGGGCGCGGGCCACCGGACGCCGGGGACGGCTTCGCCGCCGGACGCTCAGACGTACTGGGTCCGGGCTTGGCCGTCTTGGCGGAGCCGTTCGCCGGGGCGCTCTTCGCCTGGAACGACTCCCGCAGTCGGCGCGCGACGGGTGCTTCCACCGTCGAGCTCGCCGACTTCACAAACTCGCCCTGCTCCTTGAGCCGCGCGAGTAGTTCTTTGCTCGTGACACCGAGTTCTTTAGCCAACTCGTGCACGCGGGCCTTGCCTGCCACTGCTCTCCTCACTCAGAGGTCGAGCGCGGCAGCCCGTTTCACGACGGGACGCGCGCACGACCTCGACTAATTTCGAAGGCCGATCATTTCTGGGACTTCACGGTGTGCTCATGAGTGCTCGTGCCTGTTCTCTACGTAATGCTCCAGGGCTGAGATATCCAGATGTCCGGACACTCGTAGTGCTCTGCCGATTGCTCGGCGCCGAACTGCTTGGCTCAGACAAGCCGACGAGGGGTGCAACCACGCACCCCTCCCGGGAAGTCTGCGCCGCGGATCCGGAACGACCACAACTGTCTGCCCACTGTCGACAGACCCCTGTTCACTTTCAACAGGGCGTTGCGCCACGACCCGCATCAGATCGGCAGCCAGCTCGCGTCTCCGACATCCAATGCAGGTCCGGACGGGTTCTGATCTTGGATGAACCCGTTCGGCGCGCAGAGAAGCCGACGACTCGTGCTGAGCCTGCGTCCACTCTACCGCTGTCACGTCCCGATCTCCGCATCCGTACCCCTTGGAAGTTACCAACCTGTCATCCCGGGGGTCTGTTTCACAAATCTCGGGACCGACCGGGCCGGATGCCTCCGGCAAGATCAACCCCGATGGGCTGCCGCGTCACCCCGATGCGATGCGGCATCTCCCCGGGACGGCTCGGCCCCGGCCGGACGCGCTCCGCCCTGCGTATCGGCGGCCGCGTCGGAGCGAATGTCGATCCGCCAGCCGGTGAGCCGGGCCGCCAGGCGGGCATTCTGGCCCTCCTTGCCGATGGCGAGGGAGAGCTGGAAGTCCGGGACCACCACCCGCGCCGCGCGGGCCTCGGGATCCACGATCGTGACGGAGACAACCTTCGAGGGCGACAAAGCATTCCCGACGAAGGCGGCCGGATCCTCGGCGTAGTCGATGATGTCGATCTTCTCGCCCGCCAGCTCGCTCATCACATTGCGCACGCGCTGGCCCATCGGGCCGATGCACGCGCCCTTGGCGTTGACGCCGGGGACCGTGGAGCGCACGGCGATCTTGGAGCGGTGTCCGGCCTCGCGGGCCACGGCCACGATTTCGACCGAGCCGTCGGCGATCTCGGGCACCTCGAGCGCGAACAGCCGCCGCACCAGGTTCGGGTGGGTGCGCGAGAGGGTGATCTGCGGGCCGCGCGGGCCGCGCGAGACGCCGACCACGTAGCACTTGATGCGGTCGCCGTGCTCGTAGGTCTCGCCGGGCACCTGCTCGGCGGGCGGGATGACGCCTTCGGCGCCATGGGCTTCCGAGCCGATGCGGACCACGACGGTGCCGCGGGCGTTCATGCGGGCGTCGCGCTGCACGACGCCGCCGACGATATCGCCCTCGTGGGTGGAGAATTCGCCGAAGGACTTCTCGTTCTCGGCGTCGCGCAGCCGCTGCAGCACGACCTGGCGGGCGGTGGTGGCGGCGATGCGGCCGAAACCCTCGGGGGTGTCGTCCCATTCGGAGATGACATTGCCGTCGGCGTCGAGCTCGCGGGCCATCACGCGCACGACACCGGTCTTCTGGTTGATGTCGATGCGGGCGTTGGGCTGGTGGCCCTCGGTGTGCCGGTAGGCGGTGAGTAGGGCGGACTCGATCGCGGAGATCACGGTCTCCATCGAGATCCCCTTGTCGGCGACAATCGCGCGCAGGGCTTCGATTTCGATGTTCATTCCACGATCCCTTCGGTCGGTGAATCGGACGCTGCTGCTTCGTTTTCGATTTCGGTGTCGGATACCTCCTGAGCGCCGGGCTGGGGACGGCCCGGTGCTACTCCCCCTGCGAGTTCCAGTTCGGCCGCGCCGGGTGGATTGAATTCCACTTGGACGACGGCGGATTGGATATCGGCCCGCGGCACCGTCACCCGGTGTGGCTTCCGCTTGCCGCCGAGGACCAGGGCGATCTCGCTGTCGGTGGCGACGCCCACCCGGGCCTCGAACGTGGTCTTGCCCTTTTCCTCCGGTGATTCGGCGCCGGGGCGTAGGACGATCTTCACCTTGCGGCCCTGGGCGCGCTGCCAGTGGCGTAGTTCGGTGAGGGGTCGGTCGATGCCGGGGGTGGTGATCTCGAGCAGGTACGGGGTCTCGCCGAAGTCTCCGGCGTCGTCGAGGGCCTGCGAGATCTCGGTGCTCAATTCCGCGACGGTGTCCAGGTCGGCGGTGCCGTCGCTGTCGACGGTGACGGTGACCTTCGAATGCGCTGTCCCCGCAGCCGAGATCGCGACGCCTTCGAGGTCGAATCCTCGGCGTTCGACGAGCTCAGCAACTAGCTGGCTCACCCTTTCCTCGGTCGGCATCGGCATGTGGGGCGGCTCCTGGTTCAGTTGTCACGGGTTGAGTTGTCGGTGTTCGGCGAAATACCGGGCCGAAGGTCTAGCGTAACGCGCGGAAAGAGTGTAAAGGACCAGCGAACTCGCTCGAGTTCGGCATGGTCGGCCCTGTGGTGCGGGCGGCGTGTCAGTGTGCGACGCGCCCATGACGGTTACCCGTCGTTCCTGATCACAGCCTATCCGACGGCCCTGGCGCAGCAAGCGGTCGGCGACGGCTGGCATCATGTATTCGTGCCCAGCAGTCAGAGCGGCCATCCGGCCGATGTCGTCGGTCTCACGGTCCCGCCGGACCGATTCGGCTTCCCGTCTCCCCTCGCCCCCCGCAACCGTCGTGCCGCGCTGCGGCTGGCCGGTGGGGGCGTGCTCGCCGCGGCGGCCGTGGGCGCGCTGGCCGCGTGCGGCACCGAGGACAAGCCCTCGGTGCCGGATCCGCTGATCGCCCAGGAGACCGCGGCGCGCACCGATGCCGCCGCCGCGACCGCCGCCATCGCGACCTCCCCGGACAAGGCCGGTGCGCTGCAGACCATCGCGACCCAGCGCACCGCGCACGCCGACGCTTTGCGCACCGAAATCGACCGCGCCATAGGCGTTTACGGCGATGGCAGCACGCCCAGTCGCCGGATCCCGCCGGTCACCCCGGCCGCGCCGGTGCCGCCCCCGCCGGTGGCCACCCTGCGCACCCAGTTGCAGCAGTCGCAGCGTTCGGCCGCCGATCTCGCCACCCAATTGTCCGGCTACCGTGCCGGTTTGCTCGCTTCCATCAGCGCGTCCTGCGCCACGCACGCGGGGGTTCTCCTGGCATGACCACGACCGACGAACAGGCGCTCATCGATGCGTTGAGCGCCGAGTACGCCGCTGTCTACGCCTATGGCGTGATCGCCGCCTACGCCAATCACGACCGCGACAAGCTGGTGGCCGAGTACACCGCGGCCCACCGGGCCCGCCGCGACGCCACCATCGACGCGCTGAAGGCTTCCGGCGCAACGGTTCCCGAACCGGCCGCGGCCTACACCTCGCCGATTCCGGTGAACGATCCGATTCCGTCGGCGAAGCTGGCGGTGATTGTCGAGTCCGACACCGCCGCTGCGTGGCGCTCGGTGGTGGAGCGCGCCGACAACCCCGATCTGCGTCGCACCGGTGTCGAGGCGCTCACCGAATGCGCTGTGCGCCTGGCCACCTGGCAGTCCATCCTGGGCACGAATCCGGCGACGGCGGCCCTGCCCGGCCAGCCCTGATCGGCCTTCGTCACCGAAAGTTCGCCGGGGCGTAGGTGACGTTTCCGTTCCCGACCGTGGCCGGGCACCCTGGGTAACTAGGGTCCTGGCGGCGCGGCTTCTCGTATTTTTCTGCCGCGCAATCACATTCGGTGCGAGGTCGAGGAGATGTTGTGGCGGTCGATGCTGCGCGTGAGGAGAAGGCGCTGCGTGAGGTGACCAGCCGACTGGTCGAGGACTACGGCGAGGCGCATCCGGCGGAGCGGGTGGAGGCCGTGGTGGGGGCGGTTCGCAAGCGGTTCGAGGGGCATTCGGTGCGCGAGTTCGTACCGATTCTCGTCGAGCGGATTGCGCGGCGGGAATTGGATCCGAAGCGGGGGAAGAACACCGCGGGGCAGGTGGAGTTGGCGAAGGCGTCCGACGGGGCGGCGGCTTCCCCGGAGGGTCCGGCGGAGACGACGAGTGTTTTCGCGGCGGTGGCGGGGCGGTTCGTGCCCGTGCGGCTGGTGGAGAATAAGCGGGCGTTGGGTGCGGTGGCGGCGGGTGTGGCCGTGGTGTTGGCCGCCGGGACGGTTTTGGCCGTGCGGCATTCGGATTCGCCGTCCGTGACCTCCGCCGCGACCGCGTTGACGACCGTGCGCGGGGTGGTGGGGTCGGAGAAGGCGGCGTTCTTCGATGATCCGCGGGTGGCCGAGGTGCTGGCCAAGCACGGGTTGAAGGTGGAGGTCGAGCCCGCCGGGTCGCGGCAGATCGCCACCTCGGTGGATCTGGGCAGGTTCGATTTCGCGTTTCCGTCGAGTTCGGCCGCGGCCGAGCGGATTCAGCGGCAGCGCGGGGTGAGCGGCAAGTACGTGCCATTCTCCTCCCCCATGGCGATCGCGACCTTCAAGCCGATCGCGGATCTGCTCGGGCAGTCCGGGATCGTGCAGACCGGCGCGACAACGACTTTCGACATCGAGAAGTATCTGCAGCTCGCCGAGAAGGGCGTCCAGTGGAATCAGCTCGACGGCAATTCGACCTATCCGGTGTCGAAGAACGTGCTGGTCTCCACCACCGACCCGCGCACCTCCAACTCGGCGGCCATGTACCTGGCGGTGACCGCCTACGTCGCCAATGACAACACCATCGTGCGCGGCACCAAGGCCGAAGACTATGCGGTATCCCGCGTTTCGCGCCTGTTCACCCGCCAGGGCTTCACCGAATCCAGCAGCGACGGCCCCTTCAAGGACTACCTGGCCAACGGCATGGGCACGGTGCCCATGGCCTGGATCTACGAGGCCCAGTACGTCGACGCCGCCGCCCACGACCAACTCAAGCCCGACATGGTCCTCATGTACCCAACCCCCACCGTCATGTCCCAACACACGGTGGTCCCTCTGACCGACAAGGGCGACCAAATCGGCAAACTCCTCACCACCGACCCCGACCTCCAGCGCCTCGCCGCCGACCACGGCTTCCGCCCCACCGACGTGACCCTGTTCACGAAAGTAACCACCGCCCACCAGATTCCAGTCGACGCAAACCTCATCAACCAGATAACCCCACCCGACTACGACACCCTCGAACACCTCCTGGACGGCATCGCCAAGTCCTACAACTAACCCAGCCCACCGAGGATGGCCGCCAACTCCCGAGCCTGAAGCACGACGCCCACGTGCCCGGCCGCCAGGCTGTGTACGTCGAATGGATTGTCGGGGGTCAGCCGGTCGGCATCCTCGATCATCTTGGCGGCCAACGCCGGAGAGATGACGTTGTCCCGGGTCAGTCGGATGAAGCTGCGCGGAATGCGTCCCCACGTCTCGGCCTCGACCCGGGCGTCGGCGAAGCTCGTCTGCGCGCCGTCCTCGGGTTGCATGCCGAAGTTGATAACGGTGAGCATCTGCTCCAGGGTGGCCTCGGGCATATTGGTCAGCCGGAAGTCCTCCAGCGCAGCGGGATCGGCCGAGCGCAGGTTGAAGCGGATGAGGCCGCGAGTCACCGGTTCCATGCCCAGGAACAGCGAATGGTCCTGACTCGGGACCGGAACATCCTTCAGGGCCTCGGGTGTCTGGCTCAGCGCCATGGCGCTGGGAGCCTCCGCGGTGGAGGGGCAGAACGCGGAAACGTAAACGAGGCGATCGATCGCCTCGGGGATGGCATTGCCGACCAACCCGATCGTGATGCCGCCGAGGCTATGACCGACGAGAATCACCGGGCCATGGCGGCGCGCCTTTCGCACCACATCGATGGCGTGAGAGACATTGTCCTGCACGGCGATTGCCGACATCGGCGACGGGCTTGCGGCGAAGGCCGCGATGTCCTGTGACTGATAGGACAGCGGTATCGAGGCGTCGAGCCCGTGTCCGGGCAGATCCACTGGCAGACTGCGATGTCCGAGCAAGGCCAGTTCGCGGACCACGGGAGCCCAGTAGAAACTATTGCTGGCCAGGCCGTGCACGAGTACGAATGTGGGTGCGGCGGTTGCGTTTTCAGTCACACAGCCTTTTACCCGCGCTGGGGTGTCGCTAACCCTCGGCGGCGTTCAGGAAGGTTGTTGCCTCGATGCCGCGGATGAGGACTTCCAGGCCGAAGATGAAGTTGGCTTCGGCGGGGGCGGTGGGGGTTGTGGTGGCGGGGGCTGCGTTGGATTCGAAGGTGCCGGAGGAGAAGATTTGGGACGCATCGGGGTAGAGGTCGGGGGTGGCTAGTTGGGCCATTTCGCGGCCGTACTGTTGGGCGGCTACGGCCGGGTCTATGCGACCGGATTGACGCCAGGTCTGTTCTAGTTGTTGGGCCATGCGGGCCGAGGTGTTGACGTAGCCGCTGACCAAGGTGAGGATGCCGACCTTGGTCATGGGGTCGAGTGGGAGGGGGCGCATGGCGCGTAGGCCCGCGTCCATCCAGGCGATGGCGTTGGGGCCGCGCGGGGGGCCGGAGGTCGGGAGGTCGGCCAGCCAGCGGTGGGCCTGGTAGGCCTGCCAGAGGCCGCGCGCCCACTGTTGGATGCCTTCCTGCCAGGACTCGACGGCGTCGACGCCGATGTACTCGGTGGCGAATGCGGTGTCGCCCATGAGGATCAGGAGTTCGTCCTTGGATCCGACGTAGCGGTACAACGACATTCCGGTGACGCCGAGCTCCTCGCCGAGCTTGGGGAGGGTGACGCCCGCCAGGCCCTGGCGATCGGCGAGCGCGACGGCGGTGCGCACCACGCGGTCGACATCGAGGGCGGCGGGGCGGCCCATGCGGGAGCCGGATCCGGTGGGTCGTCGCCACAGTCGCGCCAGATCCTCCGGCAGGTCCGTGTCTGCCATCCCCTGTGCCCTCCAGGCTTCTCTCCATTGTCGTACCGGCGGATTCATACTATACAACGACATACTTTGTCTTCTATAGTTTGTCTGTCATACAAACTCGGTCAGAGAGAACCGCCATGACGACAACATCCACCGCCGCCGGACCCCGCCACTCCCTGGTCACCATGCCCGGCGTCATCGCACTACTGGTCGCCCTGATCTCCACCGCGCTACTGGCGGGCACCTACTACGCCTACGCGACGTCGGTCATGCTCGCGTTTCACCGGCTCGACGACAAGACGTTCGTCGAGGTCTTCAACAAGATCAATGTCGTGATCGTGAACCCGATCTTCATGCTCAGCTTTCTCGGCTCGGTCGTCTTCTCGATCATCGCGGCCCTGTTCTTCTTCCGCGCCGACTACCGGCCGATCCTGCTGTGGGTCATCGCGGCCGTCGTGCTCAATATCCTGAGCCTGGCCATCAGCGGAATCTTCAATATCCCCTTGAACAATCACCTCGCCACCGCCGACACCGCCACCGCACCCATCGATTACGCGGGCCTGCGTCACGACTTCGAAACCCCTTGGGTGGCTTGGAATGTCGTCCGTGGCCTGGTCAATACGGCCGCGCTCGGCGTGCTCGGCTGGGCGCTCGTGCAATACGGGCGGATCACCGCTGGCTGACCGCACCCGATCACGGCTATGGCACTGCGACACCCCGCAGTGCCGTAGCCGTGAATTCGTCGAGGGGGTAGAACAATTCGATGGCCAGCTCGGACAGCGTGACGTCGGCGGGCGCGCCGAAGGTGGCCATGGTGCTGAACATCGACAGCACGCCCATCGGGGTGCGAATGCGCATGGGCACCGCGAAGGGGCCGGGTTCGACCGGCCGCGGATCGGGCTCGGGCGGCGGCGGGTAGGCGGAGGTCTCCGCGAGCAGCTCGCGGAGCCGCTCATCGCCGGTCGCGCTCACCTGACGAGTCAGCCGCTCCAGGAACAGATCTCGGATCTGGTGCGCATTGTCGAGGTGCCGGATGAGCCCCTCCGGATGCAGAACCAGCCGGTAGACGTTCATCTCGGGGGTGAGGAGATGCTCCGGAATCCCGGCCATCAATACCGCCATCGCCTTGTTGCCGATGACCACGTTCCAGTGCAGATCCACCACCACCGCCGGATACGGCTCGTGCGCGGCCAGGATCGCGTCCAGCGCCTCCCGCACCGCCGCGAGCTCGGCCCCGTCGAGCCCGCTCTCCCGATACTCGGGCGCGTATCCACCCGCCAGCAGCACCGTATTGCGTTCCCGCAGCGGCACTTCCAACACCTCGCACAGCCGCAGCACCATGGCCCGGCTCGGCCGCGAGCGCCCCGTCTCCACATACGACACGTGCCGCGCCGAGGTATCGGCGGCCAATGCCAGGTCCAGCTGACTGAACCGCCGCCGCTGCCGCCATTCCCGCAGCAGCAGTCCCACCCGTGGCGTCATCGAGGTCATCCCCGCAGCATATCGACGCCGAGTCGGCGTTCCCATAACCTCCGAGGTCATTGAGTCCATGACCTCCATTCGGCACTGTCGACATCAGCGGCCCCACCCGGTGGCCCACGCCGACAAGGAGTTTCGAATGACCACCCTCACCCGCCGCCCCCTGCTCGCCCTACGCCCCGCCCTTCGCCTGGACGCCTGGAGCACAGGCATTTTCGGCCTAACCCTCCTGACCACCGCTCCCCTGCTCCGCGATCCGCTGGGCATCCCCACCGCGGTTTCGATGCTCTTCGGACTCGGCATGCTCGGTGGCGCAGCCGCTTTGGCGTTGATCGCCACCCGACCGACCATCCCCGCACCCCTCGCAACCGGCGTCGCGTCAGTCAACGCTCTCTCCGGAGTGGGGATGATCGCCCTGGCCGACATCGACCTGCTTCCCCTGACCATCTGGGGCCGAGCGTTCCTGGCCATTGGTGCACTGGTCGTCTTCGTCTTCGCCACCCTCGAATACACCGCCCGCCACCATGCCGAGTAAGGATCCGTGCCGCATCCGGCGATTACCGGGTGCGGCACGGTGGCGAGTCTCTAGGCGATCGATTTCGAAGTAATGGATTCGGAGACAGCGCGGACGATTTCGTCCGGCCCCGGAAAGCCCTGGCGAGACTTTGCCGCGACGACGGTGCCGTCTACGGCCACTCGGAAGACTCCGCCGCCACCCGCGACCAGTTCGGGGGTGATGCCGAGTTCGGCCTCGAGGGCGGTTGCGGCGGCCTGGGCGCGTTTGAGGTAGCCGCAGGGCTTGCAGTAGGTGATGACGACGGTGGTCATGGCGGGATCCTTTGGGGTGGAAGGGGTTAGGAGTTTGCGTCGCCCGAGAGGGTCCAGGGGCGGGCGGTGGCACCGAGGCGGGTCCAGGTGTTGATGATGGCGATGTGCCAGACCAGGTCGGAGAGTTCCTTCTCCTCGAAGTGAGCGGCGGCCTCGGTCCAGATCTGGTCGGGGACTTCGCTGTCGGCGAGTCGGGTCATGGATTCGGCGAGGGCGAAGGCGGCGCGTTCGCGCGGGGTGAAGAAGGGGGATTCGCGCCAGACGGGGAGGAGGCTGATGCGGCGCCAGGTTTCGCCGCCCGCCACCGCGTCGCGGGAGTGCATGTCGACGCAGTAGACGCAGCCGTTGATCTGGGCGACGCGCAGTTTGACCAGTTCACGCAGGGGCGCTTCGAGGGTGGTGTGCTGGGCGGCGCGCTCGAGGCCGTTCATGGCGCGGGCGATTTCCGGGCTCAGGTCGTCGATGGCCAGGCGGGTGGTGGGCAGTACGTAGGCTTCGGTGTTCGTTGTCATGCTTCGACCGTAACGACATAATGGCCTTACTTTAGGAGCCAATTACATGTCTGATTATTGGTCCACTTTGGACATCGACCTGCATCTGCCGGTCCACTCCGGCGCTGGTCGGCGCAATGGTTTGGAGCATGCGCTGCGGGAGGCGATTCGCGATGGGCGGCTCGGCGCGGGGACGCGGCTGCCCTCGACGCGGACCCTCGCGGCGGAGCTCGGGCTCTCGCGCGGGACGGTCAGCGCCGCGTACGACCAGTTGATCGCCGAGGGGCATCTGGTGGCGCAGCAGGGGTCCGGGACTCGCGTCGCGGATACGGTGAGCACGCCGACCACGACGGTGCAGAGCCCGAAACCTGCTGTGGCACTGCGTCATAACTTGCGACCGGGCACCCCGGACCTGAGCCGGTTCCCGGTCTCGGCCTGGCTGCGCGCCTCCCGCCAAGCCCTCGGCCGTGCGCCCAGTGACGCCTTCGGATATGGCGATCCGCGCGGCCGGATCGAATTGCGTTCCGCGCTGGTGGAATACCTGGGCCGCACTCGCGGTGTGCTGGCCATCCCGGACCGGATCGTCATCACCACCGGTGTGCAGCAGGCGTTGAGTCTGCTCGGCACGGTGCAGGCCGCGTCGAGTACGCCCGTGATGGCGATGGAGGACCCCTACATTCGACAGTTCCACGAGGCCGTAAAGGCAACCGGCCCAACGGTTGTCACGCTGCCGGTGGATGACGACGGCGCACGGGTCGAGCTGCTGACCACGCACGCATTCGACGGCGTCGGTGCCGCTGTGGTCACCCCGAGCCACCAATTCCCGATCGGCTCGACACTGAGCCCGTCGCGGCGTAAGGACCTAGCCGCCTGGGCCCGGGCCGGGCACCTGGTCATCGAGGACGACTACGACGGCGAGTTCCGCTACGACCGCCAGCCGGTCGGCGCGATCCAGGGCCTCGCCCCCGACCATGTCGTGTATCTGGGCAGCGCGTCCAAGACGCTCGGCCCCGGCCTCCGGCTGGGCTGGATGGTGCTCCCACCGCGCCTGGTCGGCCCGGCCACCGACGCCAAGCGGCTCGCCGACAATCACTCCGAGACCCTCGGACAGCTGACCCTGGCCGAGATGATCACCTCCCACGCCTACGACCGCCACATTCGCTCGTGCCGCCTGCGCTACCGCCGACGCCGAGACCTCCTCGCCGACCGCCTCAAACCGCGCGCGGGCCGCCCCCTCACCGGTTTCGCGCTCAGCGGCATCTCCGCCGGACTACACGCCCTCATCCGCCTCGAACCCGCCGGACTCACCGAGGCCGAAGTCCTTTCCCGCGCAACCGCTTACGGATTGGCAATCGACGGCCTCTCGGGCATGTTCATCGCCCCCGAAAAACACGCGCGACAAGGCATAGTCGTCGGCTTCGGCTCACCAACCGACGCCGCCTACCCGCCCGCCCTCGACGCCCTCGTGCGAACCCTGTCGAGCACCTGATCAGCAGCCGCCTGGGAAACCTATCGTGTCGGCGCTGGGGTCAGCGCAGGCCCGCGAAGAGGTCGGTTTCCTGGGCGGGGGCGGAGGTTATCCGGTTGTAGTGGCGCACGTAGGTCTCGGTCGCGAACATCGCGTTGCGGATTTCGGCGGGCATCCGGAGGAACGGCACGCTGTCGCCCTGGCTGGCGTGTGCCTGGAGCGCCTCGAATTTGCGTTGGGCGAAGGGGGCGACGTCGAGGAGCGTGGTGATCTGCTCCTCCGGCGTGCCGAAGTCCTCCGGCGGTTCGAAGTCGATGAGTCCTTGTGCCCGTAGGGTTTTGAACATCTCGAGGGAGCGTTCGCGCGGAATCACGGCGTAGTAGAGCTTGTCCGGGATTTCGGTGGCCGCGGCGGCGGCCAAGGTGATGCGGTTGGCCTGGATGTGGTCGGGGTGGCCGTAGTTGCCGTTCTCGTCGTAGGTGACGACCACGTGCGGCCGGTACTGGCGCAGCAGCTCGGCCAGCCGCTCGGCGGCCTGCTCGACGGGTGTGTTCCAGAATGCTTCCGGGTCCTGATTGGCATCCCACCCGATCATTCCGGAGTCGCGGTAGCCCAGCAGCTCGACGTGCTCGATGCCCAGCACCGCCGCCGATTCCTTCAGTTCGGCCAGGCGCAGCGCCCGCACCACACTCGGATCGTGCCCCGGCTCACCGGGCTTGATCCCGCCCGGCGCATCGCCCTGCTCGCCATTGGTGCAGGTCACCAGGACGGTTCGAATGCCTTCGGCGGCGTACTTGGCGAACATCCCGCCGGTGCCGAGGACCTCGTCGTCCGGATGGGCGTGGACAGCCATGATCGTCAATTCGTCGGCCATAATTCCCTAACTTCGAGCGGTCGGCCCTCCCCTACTCCACGACTCAACACCGCGCACCGCGGCCCTGATTCCGCCCAGTTCAGCCGACGGAGTCCAGCGGTTGCCAGGGCAGCCACGCGCACGATCGTAGGGCGTTCACCGGCACAACGACATTGGCGGATTGTCGCCCGGGTATCGGTACGCTCAGGTGGTGCGGCTGGAGCTGATCACCCTCATCGTCGAGGAGTACGACGCTGCCATCGAATTCTTTGTCGACACCCTGGGATTCGACCTGGTCGAGGACTCGCCCTCGTTCACCAATGACGGGCGACCCAAACGCTGGGTGGTGGTGCGGCCGCCCGAAGGCTCAACGGGGATCCTGCTCGCTCGCGCGGACGGCGAGCGGCAGCGCAACGCGATTGGGGATCAGGTGGCCGGGCGTGTCGGGTTCTTCCTGCGCGTCAACGACTTCGCGAGCGCCTACCGCCGAATGGTCGATGCGGGAGTCGAATTCGTGACCGAACCCAGGATCGATTCGTATTGCGAGGTCGCCGTGTTCCTCGATATCGCTGGGAACCGATGGGATTTGCTTGGCCCGCCGATCGGTTGAAGGGTGGGGAAATGGGCCGAAACCTACACTATCACAGCGAATTCGACAGGAAACTGTCGTCAAACGCAGGATTGTGCAGGGATCGGCCCATCACACCCCGCGACGAGAGTGCTCACGCCCCTCACGGATACGCCTGGATCACTTCCACATTCACCAAGGCGTTGAAGGAGTCACAGCTGGCCCAGGATTGGTTCTGGCCATACTGGATGGGTCCGTACTTCCAGTAGGTGAACGGGATCGGCCAGGCGATACAGGTGAGTTTCACCTGATGCCAGGTCGGCAGTTCACAGGTGGACATCCCGCCGGTGTTGAAAATGTTGTACACATGGCAGTTGGCCTGCCACACCGGCACATCATCGGCGTGAGCGACGCCGCCACCAACCAGCATGGCGCCCGTGGTAGCGGCGACAACAACAGCGCCCGCAGCAAGCCGCTTAGCAGAGAGCATTTCGACCTCCTGAATAGGTGTTGCCAGAAACATCGCGCCCAGTTCCCGCGCGTTACTTTCGGGCAAATTCTGAACCGAGAAAAGAACGCACTCCCGAGAAGTCCAGGAAGGGGTCCGGATCCGAACTAGTCGGAGCGCATCTGACGACATCCCAGGGGGAACACCGATGAGCTGCGAGCGATGGGACGAATCCCGGAGCAACCCCGGTACCATGACCGGTATGCCGACTCCGCCCGTCGAGCGACCTGACCTGCCGGAATACATGACCTGGGAGGAACTCGAACAGCTGCCCGACGAGATCGCCGGGGAGATCGAACTGTGGGAGGGGCGGGTGGTTTGGGTCCGAAAAGGTCCGCCCGAACATCAGGAGTACTCCGTGGAATTCCGGAACTCCTTGCGCCGTTGCGCTCGCGATGACATGTCGGGTGAGCCGGACCGCTGCTGGCGGACAGCCGTCGAGACGAACGTGTTCTTCGACGCCGCCAGCAAGTCCGACTTCGTGACACCGGACTTCCTCGTCTACCGATGTCTCGAGCACGAGTACCAGAACATCCATTCGTCCGATGTCCTGATCGCCGGTGAAGTGCTCTCGCCATCCAACTCCGAACAGGACATCGAGGCCAAGAAGGCGAAGTACGCGGGTGGCGGCATCCCGTGGTATTGGGAGGTCACCTTGGGGCGCAATCCCCGCCGCATCGCGCGAGTTCGGGCGTTCGCGCTCGAGACTGGGCACGGGAGCCTGCCCGACGGAGTGGCCCCGCTACACCCCGCGAACTACGTGACAGCCGGTGAGTGGCTCGGCGAGGTCCACGACGGCATCGCCTTCGACCACCCCTTCCCGATCCACATACCGTGGTCCGAACTCGAATTCTGAACTCAGAGAACGCAATCGCCAAGACTAGAGATCGACAGATAGCAACCGGCAAATTCGGGAGTCGTAATGCCTTGGGATGCCTGGACTTTGGCGTGCTTGAATGCGGTTGGAATGATCGCCGCCATCGCCTTCCTGACCGAAGAACTTAGAAATACCGATCGGTTCAGACGGCGAGTGGGCAGGCATCGGAGGTGAATTTCCGTGGATATGTACGAACGCCTCGAGAGTTGCGATGTGGGCGATGGTGAACCGGCGATGAGTTGCGCCGAGGCAATGGAATCGATTGTGTTGCATCATGATTGCTTGACCGCGCTGTGCGAGCGCAAGATGGCGGCGGGGCAGATCATCAAGACCGATGCCGAGAAAACCTTGTCGGCGAAGGTTATTCCGTTTCCCACGGGCTGGCGGGAGGTGGGCTGTGGGTCGTGCGATCCGTGACCGACATCGGCCACCGCATCGGCGGCCCGCGACACTCGCCGAGGCCAAGAGTGGACTGGACCGGCATCGCAAGTGCGCGGACGACTGCGCGGCCGAGCAGTGCTACGCCAGCGCCGTTGTGGAGATGGTTCGCAGACCCAGTGGCGGCTGGAACATTTGGCGGGAGGGCGAGTCCGTCAGCGGCGGGTTTGGGGGGCGATGATGGGGCCGGTGGAGCCATCTGGGCGGCGTTGCGAGACCGAGGTGTAGGTGCTCAGGCCGGTGTTTCTGTCGCTCATGAGACCGCGTAGCCAGTTCCCGAGACGCACAAGACTTTTCTTCATACCGATCATCATGCCCCCGATCGAACGGACCGCGCATAACCCACGCAAGCGCACAGGTGGCGCATCACCTTAGAAGGTGATGCGCCACCTGTGGTTTCGCGAGAAGGGTCAGCCGCGGATCTTGGCGGCGACTGTTGCTACGGCGGTGTCGGCGGGGAGTTCCTCGGCGGTTCCGGCGAAGCGGTCGCGGAGTTCGATCTTGCCTTCGGCCCAGCCTCGGCCTACGACGACGATGTAGGGCATGCCCAACAGTTCGGCGTCCTTGAACTTGACGCCGGGGGAGGCGGTGCGGTCGTCCAACAGCACCTCGAAGCCGAGGGAATCGAGTTCGGCGGCAACCTGTTCCGCGCCCGCGCGGGCACCCTCGTCCTTGTTGGCGATGACCACGTGGACGTCGAAGGGGGCGACCTCGCGGGGCCAGCGCAGGCCCTTGTCGTCGTGCATCTGCTCGGCCAGCACCGCGACCATGCGGGAGACGCCGATGCCGTAGGAGCCCATGGTGAGGCGGACCGGCTTGCCGTTCTCGCCCAGCACGTCGACCTCGAAGGCGTCGGTGTACTTCTGGCCGAGCTGGAAGATGTGGCCGATCTCGATGCCTCGCGCCGCCTCGAGCACGCCGCGGCCGTCGGGCGAAGGATCGCCGTCGCGGACCTCGGCGGCCTCGATGGTGCCGTCGGGGGTGAAGTCACGACCGGCGACCAGGCCGACATAGTGCTTGCCGGGCTCGTCCGCGCCGGTGATCCAGGACGTGCCCGAGACCACGCGGGGGTCGACCAGGTAGCGAACGCCGTTGGCCTGCAGGGCCTTCGGGCCGATGTAGCCCTTCACCAGGAAGGGGTTGGCCTTGAAGTCGGCCTCGTCGAGGAGTTCGACGGCGGCGGGCTCGACCGACGCCTCGAGGCGCTTCTCGTCGACCTCGCGGTCGCCGGGGATGCCGACGCCCAGGATCTCGGTCTTGCCTTCCGGGTAGACCAGCTTGACCAGGATGTTCTTGAGGGTGTCGGCGGCGGTGACCTCACGGCCCAGCACGTTCTCGGCATTGGCCCAGGCGACCAGGGTGTCGATGGTCGGCGTGTTGGGGGTGTCGTGGACGACGGCCTCGGCCTGGCCCTCGAGAGGGATCTCCGGCGGGGCGGCGGTGACCACGGCCTCCACGTTCGCGGCATAACCGGATTCGCGGCAGATGACGTAGGTGTCCTCGCCGACCGGGCTGTCGGCCAGGAACTCCTCCGAGGCCGAACCACCCATCGCGCCCGAGGTGGCGGCGACGATCACGTACTTCACGCCGAGGCGGTCGAAGATCTTCTGGTAGGCCTCGCGGTGGGCGCTGTAGCTGTTCTTCAGACCGTCTTCGTCGAGGTCGAACGAGTACGAGTCCTTCATGATGAACTCGCGACCGCGCAGGATGCCCGCGCGGGGGCGGCCTTCGTCGCGGTACTTGGTCTGGATCTGGTACAGCGTGACGGGCAGGTCCTTGTAGGAGCTGTACTCGCCCTTCACGGTGAGAGCGAACAGCTCCTCGTGGGTGGGGCCGAGCAGGTAGTCCTGACCCTTGCGGTCCTTCAGGCGGAACAGGCCGTCGCCGTATTCGGTCCAGCGGTTGGTGGTCTCGTAGGGCTCGCGCGGCAGCAGGGCCGGGAGCGAGATCTCCTGAGCGCCGATGGCGTTCATCTCCGAGCGCACCACATCCTCGACCTTGCGCAGCGTGCGCAGGCCGAGCGGCAGCCACGAGTAGACGCCGGGCGCGATGCGACGCACGTATCCGGCGCGCACCAGCAGCTTGTGGCTGGGCACCTCGGCGTCGGCGGGATCGTCACGCAGGGTACGCAGGAACAGGTGGGAGAGGCGGGTGATCACGGCTCAACACAGTAGCCGCTGCTCATGCGATGCCGCGAAGGCATTACCGTGTTGGCTCGTGCTGGTGCTGCTGCCTCCCTCAGAAACCAAGTCCGACGGTGGTTCGGGCGGTCCCCTGGACCTGGATTCCCTCGCGATGCCGCAGCTCACGGCGGTGCGCGACAAACTCGTCACGCAGGTGATCGAGTTGGCCGCCGACGCGGACGCCTCGCGCACCGCGCTCGGACTGGGCAAGGGGGCTGACGCGGAAATCGCGCGGAATGCCGCGCTGCGCACCTCGGCGACACGCCCGGCGCTGGACCGGTACACGGGTGTGCTCTACGACGCGCTCGACGCGCCCGGGTTCACGAAGGCGCAGCGCGCCAAGGCCGAAGCGCGCTTGGGCATCGGGTCGGCGCTGTTCGGCGTGATCCGGGCGGGCGATCCGATTCCCGCCTACCGCCTCTCGGGCGGCTCCAAACTCCCCGGCCTGCCGACCCTGCAGTCCCTGTGGAAGCCGGTGCTCCCCGACGCCCTGCGCGCGGAGGCCGCGGGCCAACTCGTCGTGGATCTGCGCTCGGGCACCTACATGAATCTGGGCCGCGTGCCGGGTGCCGTGACCGCGACCGTGCTCACCGAGCGCCCCGATGGCAAGCGAACCGTGGTGAGCCACTTCAACAAACACCACAAGGGGCTGCTGGCGCGGGCACTGGTGCTGTCGCGCTCCGAACCCTCCGATATCGACGGGCTGGCCCGCATCGCCGAGAAGTCCGGCCTGCGCACCGAGATCGCCTCCCCCACCGAACTGCTCATCATCACTTCCTGAACGCGCCCGCCGCGTCCCCATTCAGCCGGAACGCTGCCCGACCGTCAGATGTATCCGGGCCATGAGCGCACCGGAATGGCGGGTCACTCCGCTGCCGAGGGATATACGAAAAGGTGGGTCGGCCAGGGCGGTCGGGCTCGATAGAGTGGCCTGGTGGAACCCAACGATCTGGACCCGGAAGTGCTCGAACTGGCGAGCAAGATCTTCGACCTTGCCCGCACCGGCGACGCCGCCACCCTGGCCGCCTATCTGGACGCCGGGGTGCCGGTGAACCTCACCAACGACAATGGCGACACCCTGCTCATGCTGGCCGCCTACTACTCCCACCCCGAAGCCGTGAACACCCTGCTGGAACGCAAGGCCGACCCCAACTTCGGCAACGACAAGGGCCAGACCCCACTGTCCGGCGCGGTCTTCAAGGGCTCCGACGAGATCGTCCAAGCCCTCCTCGCCGCGGGCGCGGACCCCAACGCGGGCAGCCCGTCGGCCCGCGACGCCGCCGAAATGTTCGGCCAGACAAAGTATCTGAAGCTCTTCGACCAGTGAGCTGACCAAGATCAGGGAGCTCCCCTCGCGGTGATTCGGACAAATCACCGCGGTGAGAGCTCCCTGATCTTGAATGCCGGTCCGGCCCGGGTGGCGAAAATGCCACTCGGGCCGGACTTTTGGGGGATCGACTACTGGGTGCGCTGGTAGCCGCGGAAGGCGGAGACCGCCCACCAGAAGGCCAGTGCGGCAAGCACTCCGAGGTAGCCGAGGTGTTCGGAGGTGAAGGCCCAGTCGGTGTTTCCGGCCAGGCCGCTGCGGCCGATGTCGACGGCCCAGGAGACCGGGTTGTACTTCGAGATGGTTTGGACCCAGCCGGGCATGAGGTTGGGGGCCATCATGCCCGAGGAGAGGAACGTCGCCGGGAGGATGATCATCTGCGACAGGCCGATCAGGGCGATCTGGCTGCGGGTGGTGAGGGCGATCGCCACCGACCCGGCGCAGAAGATGATGGCCAGCAGGGTGGCGGCGGCCAGGGCCAGCAGTACCCCGGTGACACCGCCCGGGTAGCGGGCACCGCCCAGGTAGCCGATGATCAGGACCAAGGCCGATTGAATCAGGCCGAGGGTGAGTTGGACCCCCAGTTGCCCCGCCACCACCGCACTGCGCGAAATCGGTGCGGTCAGTGTCTGATTCATGACACCGTTGTCGATGTCCTCGATGTAGCTGGTCCCGGCCCACACCCCGGAATACAGCACGGTCATCATCAGGATTCCGGGAGACAGGAAGGTGATGTAGCTACCGGACCCGAAGCCGGGGATGCTGCCCACCGATTTGAAGACCTGGCCGAACAACAGGATCCACACCACCGGCTGCAGCAGGCCGACGCCGATGCCCCACGCCTCGCGCACATTGTTGACCGCAAAGCGGCGGTAGATCTGCCCGGCGGCGACCAGCCAACCGGCCGACGGGGTTTCGCGAGGCAGGTCGTAGGTCGTGATCGCGGTCATGCCGCCACCTCCACTCGATCGCGGTCGTTGTCGGCCCGGTACGAGCGGCCCGCGTAGTGCAGGTACACGTCGTCCAGGGAGGGGCGGGAGATGGATACCGCGCCGAAACTGATTGCGGCGGCGTCGAATTCGGCGATGACCTTGCCGACCACGCCGGACGCGTCGTCGGTGCGGGCAATGAGCTTGCCCTTGGGGCCGTCCTGCTCGACGATGATGTCGCGCAGCGCCGGAATGGATGCGCCGACCGCGCGCACGGCGGCCACATCGGGTTCGATGAGCTCGACGGTAAGGGTATCGCCGTCGAGTGTCGACTTCAGTTGCGCCGGTGTACCTTCGATGACGGTCCGGCCGTGGTCGATGATGACCAGCCGGTCGGCCAGCTCGTCGGCCTCCTCCAAATAGTGGGTGGTGAGCACGACGGTCAGGGCCGCCTCGGCGGCCAATCGCCGGATCTCCGACCACATTTCGGCGCGGGCCTGGGGGTCCAGGCCGGTCGTGGGCTCGTCCAGGAACAGCACCTGCGGCGTGTGCACCAACCCGACGGCGACATCGAGCTTGCGCCGCATGCCACCGGACAGCTTGGCCACCTTGCGATTTCGCGCATCGGTGAGCTGGAACTGATCCAGCAGCCCATCCGCGCGCAGCACCGCGTCGTGCCGGGACATCCCGTGCAGGCGAGCCGCCATGACCAGATTCTCGAAGGGCGTCTGCCGGGGATCCGCACCGGACCCCTGCGAGACGTAGCCGATGCGATGCCGGATGGCGGCCGCATCGGTGGTGACGTCGAATCCGGCCACCCGCGCGGTGCCGGAATCGGCCCGCGACAAGGTGGTGCAGATCTTGGTCGTGGTGGACTTGCCCGCGCCATTGGGCCCGAGCATGCCGTAGACGGTGCCCGCGGCAATGCTGAAACTCAGGCCGTCCAGGGCCCGCACATCGGGTTTGCGGCGGCCACCGGGATAGGTTTTCACCAGGTCATGAACCTCGACCGCGGCCGAGGGCATGGGTGTGACAGACATGGTTCGTCTCCTCGTACAGGGAGTGGGAGAACGACCACGGCGGTGCTGGCTGGAATACTCCAAAGCGTAGGCTGTGAATGCGGTTCGAGCATCCGGCGGTTCGCCGTCGGTCGTTCGGATTCGGCGGAGGCTCGGGTGTTGGCGCACCCGGGCTTCCGTTGTTCTCGGGCTGATTGCTCATTCGGGTGGTCTCGGCATCCCCCAATCCTCGAAGAATTTGTCGCTCACTTCCGGCGGCACCCCGCCGTCGGGGTACTGGGAGGCCAACTCGGTGATTTGCCGCCAGGCGTCGAGGCCGCCCAGCGCACCGGATTCGATGCGGTCGGCCAGTTCGATCACGAAGTCCCGCTCGGCCTCGAGCATGCGGGCCTCGTAATTGCTCTCGACGAGCAGTAACTCGGGCAGCCACGGGCGCGCGGGCGCGACCAGCTCCTCGAGTTCGGCCATCTCCTTGTCCAGCATGGCGACCCGATGCCGCAGCAGTGCGACGGCCTCCTCCGGACCGACCGCGGGCAGAAACGACAGCGCGGCCATGAACCGCGGATACTCCTTCTGCGGTTCCGACAGCCACTCGCGCATCCAATCCCGAGCCTCCGCGGCCCCGGCCGCGGTGAGCCGATACACCGTGCGCGCGGGCCGGTTCCCGTTCTGCTCGGCACCCACGACCTCGATGAACCCCTGCTTGAGCAGCGATTCCACCGCCGGGTACAGCGCACCGAAGTTGATCCGGACGCTCCCCTCCTTGCCGCGCTGCTTGAGCGTCTGCGAGATCTGATACGGGTGCATGGGCCGCTCCCAGAGCACCATCAGCACGGCCAAGGCCAGGGGATTGACCCGACGGAACGCCCGCTGCGCGCCCACGCTCACCTCCAATTACTCTGTCCAGAGTATCTGCATTACTCTGGCCAGAGTACTCCCGGGGGCGGGCCCGGACAAGGCTCGGCCCCGTGACCGGAATAACTCCGGTCACGGGGCCGCAGGCGGAACGCTATTGGGCGGTGTGGCCCGGGAGGACGCAGACGGCGTCGAGGCCGAGGACGTGGTTGAGGCGGCCGAAGGCTAGCCAGGAGCCCAGACACATGGAGAGTTCCACGATTTCGGTGTCGGTGTAGAGCTGCTTCATGCGGTCGAAGAATTCGTCGTCGAGTGCGTGGTGGTCGAGGGCGTACAGTTCGGCGTATTCGGCGGCCATGCGGGTGCGGGGGTCGAAGTTTTCGGTTGTGCGCCAATGGGTTACGTCGTCGGCGAAGGACTCTTCGACCGTCTCGCCATTGCGGTCCGTGCGCCAGTCCAGGCAGAACAGGCAGCCGTTGATCTGGGCGATGCGCAGTCGCGCGGCCTCGAATTCGCGCAGGCCCAGGGTGGAGTGGGAATAGACGGCCAGGGAGAAGTTGGAGGCGGCCACGCCGATGCCGGGAACCATTTCGCCCCAGACGTAGCCGATGGGGTCCTTGCCCTCGGGGATGTCGATGATCATGCCGTACTCCTTGTGAATATCCCTGAGATCAGAGGTCACTGCTTCCCGAGCGTGCCGAAGGGCAGCGGGACGTCGAGGGCGTCGTAGAGTCCGGGCTCGGCGGCGGCCAGCCACGGGATGGCGTTCACCAATCTGCCCACGGCCGTGGCGTTTCCGCCCGCCGAGTGATTGCCGTCCTCGTCGGTGGCCTGGACGGTGATCTCGATGCGGGGGCGGCCCTCGATCAGCACGCGGTGCGCGCCCGCGCCGCCGGGCGGCTGCGGCCAGTCCGGTGCGCAGCTGGCGTGAATGCGGGTGACGTGTTCGATGACAATGCGCGGGCTGCCGTCGACGATGCCCTGCACCTCGAAGCGGACCGCGCCCTGGGTGCCCGCGTCGAAGGTGCCCATGCGTTCGGTCTCGACGGTGTGGTCGAGGGCGCGCCGCTCCACCACCTCGCGAATATCGGTGAGCGGCACGCCGAGTCCGCGGGCGATGAGACGAATCTGCCCGCCCCACACCATGGTTGGAATGGTGGGTGCGAGCATGGGCGGCTGGTAGTCCATGGGCTGACCCATGCCGACCAGGTAGCGCACCGAATCGGGCTGGTCGTAGGTGGTGTAGTCGAAGATCTCCTGGCAGCGCAGGACGTCGAGGGTGCTGCCGAGTCCGCTCATGAGCAGCGGCATGATGTCATTGCCCCAGCCCGGATCGATGCCCGAGACGAACAGGGCACCGCCGCCGTCGAGGGCGGCCTTCTCGACGCGGTCGCGCAGTTCGGCGGGGGCGCTGCGGTGGTCGTAGAGCGCGTAGAGGGCGGGGGTGACGACCACGGCTCCCGCGCTCAGGGCGCGTTCGATATCGGCGAGGGCGTCGTCGGGGCGGATATCGCCGGAGGCGGCGTACACCACGGCTCTGGGTCCGGCGGCCAGGGCGGCGTCGATATCGGCGGTGGCGGTGATTCCCAATTCGGTGTCCAGACCGGCCAATTCACCGGCGTCGCGGCCGACCTTGGCCGGGTTGTGGACCAGGACACCGGTCAGTGCCAGCCCGGGATGGGCGGCGACGGCCCGGATAGCGGCACGGCCGACATTGCCCGTACCCCAGACCAGGGTGGAAATCATGTCGAGAACGTAGCAAATGCTTGGTAGGTACACGTCCGATTCGGTTACATTGCGGTGATGGATTTCGAAGCACTCGAGGCGATTCGCCAACTCAAGTACCGCTACCTGCGCAGCCTGGATCTGAAGCAGTGGGACGAATTCGCCGACACGCTGTGCGAGGACATCGTCGGCAAGTACGGGTCACCCTCGGGCGGGCTGCCCGCCGAGTTCCACGGCCGCGATCAGATCGTCGAGTTCATGCGCAATGCGCTGAACGCCAACATCATTACCGTGCATGTCGCCAACCACCCGGAGATCACCGTCGACGGCGACACCGCCACGGGCAGCTGGTGCATGGAGGACACGGTGATCGCCGCCGACTACGGGCTGCTGATCCGCGGTGCCGCCTACTACAACGACACCTACCGCCGCGAGGACGGCGTGTGGCGGATCGCGAGCACCGGCTACGAGCGCATCTACGAATCCTCGCAGTCCACCGCGGAGCTGCCCGGCTACACGCTGCTCGCCAACCGGTGGGCCGATCTCGCCGCCGGTTCCAAGCACTGAACAGCGATTATCGGAAGTTCCTGCGCCCCAGCGGTTCCCCGGGGTTAACGCGTCGTCGAAACCCATCGATCATGAGTGCGACAAGGACGCTCGCACCCACCCTGACGGGTGCGCGCGCGATTTCGATCAACGCTAGGAACAACATGCGCAAGACTCTGTTCGCCCTGTCCGGCCTCGCCTTCGCCACCGCCGCCGTGGTGCTGCCCACCGCCCCGGCGCAGGCCGCGCCCGCGTCGTGGGGCGCGATCGCGGTGTCGGACAATGGCGATCTGGGCTGGGCCTGGAACTACGACACCGAGGGTCAGGCCAGCCAGGCCGCCATCGACAAGTGCGGCCGAGCCAGCTGCTCCACCATCACCACCTTCACCGGCTGCGGTGCGGCGGCATTCTCGAACTCGATGAACAAGTACACCGGCGGCTACGGAGCCACTCCCTCCGAGGCGGAGAGCTCGGCCCTGTGGTACCCCGATTCGTACCTCGTGCGCACCGCCATCTGCAACGACTGACGGCATTGGCCGGGCGACGGCGCTGACACCGTCGCCCCGCTCGAATACCCCTGCACCACAATCCTTCTCGACCCCGCCCCGTCATCCGGCCCAACCCCGGTCATTCCGGCCCGCCCTTGGTCGGAATCCACTGCGGCAGAGTGGATCCCGGCCAAGAGCAGCCGGGGCGACCAGGGTCGGAGCCGCCTGATGCCAGGACGGCCAGGCCCGCTCGATGCCGGGCCGACCAGGGCCAAGGCTGATTCAGCGTTCGGCGGAGTCGACCAGTTTGCGGATGGTGGCCGCGTCGACGGGTGCGCCCTCGTGTTCGAAGAAGGGTTCGGCGGCGCCGTACGGGGTGCCGTAGACGGGGGTGTCGGGTTGGGTGCGCCAGCTGTCGGCGAGTGCGCCGATATCGACGGTGTCGTAGCCGAGGGCGTTGATGAGTTCCGCCGCGGCCTTTTTCGCCTCGGTGTCGTCGCCCGCGATGGGCAGGGCGGTGCGGTCGGCGGCACCGGCCGGGCGGGCCAGGGTGGCCAGGTGCTTGAAGAAGATGTTGTTGAACGCCTTCACGACCCGTGAGCGCGGCAAATGCCGTTGCAGCAGTTCGGAACTCGTCACCCCGCCCGCTTCCAACTCACCGATCTCGCCATCGCGCCCCGGATAGTAGTTGTTGGTGTCGATGACCACCTTGCCGACCAATGGCTCGACCGGCACCTGCCGATATGCCTTCAACGGCACCGTCACCACGACGATGTCCCCGGCCGCGGCGGCCTCCGCGGGCGTCGCGGCCCGAGCCCGCTCCCCCAACTCGGCCACCAGATCCGCCAACGTCTCCGGCCCTCGCGAATTGCTGAGCACCACATCGATCCCCGCGGCCACGGCCAACCTGGCCAGCGTGCCGCCGATATTCCCACTCCCGATCAATCCAAGCGTCGTCATGCCCGCTGCCAACGCGCCTCAACCCGCCGATGTTCCCGCCCGCACGACGGCGGGATTCGCCCTCGCGATCGCCCCGCGAGATCCGCCCTCCCGGCACCTCACCTCGGCATCCCGCACCTAGCACCTGCGGCGTCATACCTCCTGCGGGAGGGCCGAGGCGGCGCTCAGGGCGGCGTCCAGCACTCCCGGGAAGCGGGTGTTGAGGTCGTCTCGGCGGAGGCTGACGAAGCGGTTGCGGCCGTCTTGGCGGGTGGAGATGAGGCCGGATTCGCGGAGGACTCGGAAGTGGTGGGACATGGTGGATTTGTGGACTTCGATGCCCTCGGCGGCGGCCGCGCAGGCGTGTTCCTGGTCGTCGGAGAGACGATCCAGCAGGCGCAGGCGCACCTGGTCGGAGAGGGCGTGCATGACGGCGACGAATTCGATGTCGCCGGTGGCGGGTTGGGGCAGGTACCGCATGGCGTCACCCTAGCAACTGTTGGATTGTTTGACATCTATCGAACCGTATTCATAGTATGACGATCGTCAAACCAATGCGGATTCCCGCTCACCCTCCACGAGGAGACTCGGGTGAACTCTCGACTGATTACCTTGGCGCTGGGGACATTTGCCATCGGGATCGACGCCTTCGTCACCGCCGGACTGGTCACGCCCGTGTCCAAGGACCTCGGCGTGTCGACCTCGGCGGCCGGGCAACTCGTCACCGTTTTCGCGCTGTCCTACGCGATCCTGTCGCCGGTCCTGGCCACCGCGACCGCGCGGCTGTCCCGGAAAAGGGTGCTGCTCATAGCCCTTTCGCTGTTCGTGCTCGGCAATGTGGTGACCGCGCTGGCCGGGGCCTTCGCGCTGGTGCTGGCCTCGCGGGTGATCGCGGCCGCGGGCGCGTCGATGTACACGCCGAACGCCACGGCTGTGGCCGCCGCGCTCACGCCACCCGAACGACGCGGGCGGGCCATCTCGGTGGTGATCGGCGGACTGACCGTGGCCACCGCGCTGGGCGTGCCCATCGGCTCCTGGATCGGCGGCGCGATCAGCTGGCGGGCCACCCTGTGGCTGGTGGCGGTGCTGGGCGCGGTGGCGCTGATCAGCGTCGCGGTGATCGTCCCGGCGGTCCACCTGCCCGCGCCCGCGCGGCTGCGCGACCGCTTGATGCCCTTGCGCGACAGGACGATTGCCACCGGCCTGCTGCACGCGGTCCTGCTGTTCGGCGGCATGTTCACCGTCTACACCTATCTCGCGGCGGCCATGCACCCCGCCACCGGCGACAGCACGACCCGCTTCACCATCCTCCTGTGGGTCTACGGCTTCACCGCGGTGGTCGGCAGCACCCTCGGCGGCCGCCTCGTCGACCGCCTCGGCTCCCGAAAGATCATGCCCTTCACCCTGATCGGCGCGATCATCGTCCTGGCCCTGGTCCAGGCGTCGGGCCAGCACTTCCCCACCGCCATCGCCTGGTGCATCGCCTTCGGCATCCCCGGCTGGATCTGGGCCGTCGCACAGCAACACCGCCTGGTGGAACTCTCCCCACAGGGCTCCCCACTTCTGTTGGGCCTCAACGCCTCCGCCCAGTACTTCGGCATCGCCCTCGGCGGCGCAGCGGGCGGCCTCGGCGTGCAATGGTGGGGCGCGGGCTCGCTGGGCTGGATCGGCGCGGGCCTGGTGGTCGTGTCCTTCGGCCTGCTCACCCTCAGCCTGCGCGGCTCGGCGCGGGGAACCGCCAGTGCCACAGCGGATATAGCACCGAAGAGCGCTGAAGCAACCGTCTAACCAAGGGGATCGCCCCCACGGCCGCCGACGTACGACGGCCGTGGGAACTCGCCGGGTGGACTGGGGTCGCCGGATCTCTTGGCGGGGCTGATGTTTCAGCCGAGGGTGATGGCGTCGAGGCGGGTGCGGAGGAAGTCCGCGGAGATGACCGGGGGGAGGTTTTCCAGGCGTCCGATGGGTGGGGCGAGGGGTGTCACCTGGGCGTCGTGGTCTAGTTCGTAGAAGTAGATGAGGGAGATCAGGTCTTCTTCGGGGGCGGATTCCTGGGGTGGGAGGACGCGGTGGCGGCCCGCGGGCCAGCGTTGGGCGCTCCAATAGGCCAGCAGGTCACCGATATTGACGGTGAGGGCGGCGGGGTCGTAGGGGGCGTCCTCCCAGCCGCCGTCCTCGGTGTAGACCTGCAGGCCGCCCGCTCCCGGTTCGCGGTCGAGCACGGTCACGGTTCCAAAGTCGGTGTGGGGGCCGATGCGGAACTGGCCGGGCTCGGGCGGGCCCACCTCGGACAGGGGTGGGTACCAGTTGATATTGCACGTCCAGGTGGGACGGCTGGCCAACCCTTGGAAGGGGTTGTGGGGCAAGGACAATGCCTCGGCGAACAGCGCCAGCAGTTCGTCGGAGAGCACGCGCATGGCGGCGGTGTAGGTGAGGAACAGCTCACGGAGTTCGCTCACCTCGGCGGGCCAGACATTGTCGAGGAACCAGACGTCATCGACCAGAGCGTCGCCGGTGCGGGTGTCCGCGCCGATGGCGAAGGTCTCCTTGAGATCCGGTGGGGTTTCGGTGCCTTCGGCGTAGCCGTTGGCCTCGAGCCCGGGTCCGATCCACCCGCGTCCACCGACCGATACCGCGTAGCGCTGTTTGACCGTCTCCGGCAGCGCGAAGAACCGGCGGGCCGCCGCGCGCAGGGCGGCCGGAAGTCCTTCCGGCACACCGTGTCCGCGCACCAGCAGGAATCCGGCGCGCTGCATGCCCTCGTCCACCTCGCGCAGCACCGCCGCGGCGGACTCGCCGCCCGCGCGCCAGCGGTCCAGGTCGACGGTCGCGATGGGGGTCATTCCGCCACTCCAATGTCCTCGTTCCACAGCTCCGGTCGTTCCGCGATGAAGCGGGTCATCATGTCCACGCATGCCGGGTCGTCCAGCACGGTGACCGAAACCCCGTGCGCGGCAAGCCAATCGTGGCCGCCGGTGAAGGTGCGCGATTCACCCACGATCACCGCGCCGATCCCGAACTGCCGCACCAGACCGCTGCAATACCAGCAGGGCGAGAGCGTGGTGACCATGATGGTGTCGCGGTAGTCCCGCCGTCGCCCCGCATTGCGGAAGGCATCGGTCTCGGCGTGCACGCTGGGATCGTCGTTCTGGACGCGCCGATTGTGGCCGCGCCCGAGCAGGTTCCCGCTCGAATCGAACAGCGCCGCGCCGATGGGAATCCCACCCTCGCGCAGCCCGAGCAGTGCCTCTTCATAGGCGGTGACCAGCAGATCCTGTGCATTGATCATGCCGATCATGCTGCCACCGCCGCGCGCGAAATCCGGGACCGCACGAGCACCAGATAGGCCGCGCCGGAGAGCAGGAACCCGACGAAGAAGGTGATGTCACCCAGCTGCGGCACCGCCTTCGCGATGGGTCCGATGAACTTCTCCTGATTGGAGAACAGTGCCACCGACACGACCAGCCCAATCAGGAAGGCCGCCACGCCGCCCCAATTGGCGTAGGACCGGTCGTAGAGCAGATGGTCGATGCGCTGACCGCGCCGCAAATACTCGTCGGCGAACACCACACCCAGCCACGGCCCGATCCAGTACGCCACGATCAACAGGAAGCCCTCGTAGCTGGCCGCCGCGTCCGGCAGCGCCCACCAGGCGACCAGGAATCCGATCACCCCGAACGCCACCGACACCACCGCCCGCTGCGCGCGCACCGAGAATCGGAATCCCATGGTGACGAAAGCCATTGCGCCCGAATACACATTGAGCGCATTGGCCGCCACCGCACCGACCGCGATGGCCAGCAGCGTCAGATCCTTCAGGACCGTGGGCAGGTTGGCGGTGAACACATCGGTGGGGCTGCCCTGCGCCGTGCTCGCCACGGTCGCCGACGCCGCGCCGACCACGGACAGCCAGAAGCAGGACAGGAACAGCCCGGCCGAGGCGTATCCGCCGGTCGCGAGCTTGGAGGACGAGGCGGGCAGGTAGCGAGAGTAGTCCGCCGCGTAGGGATTCCAGCCCGCGCCGTAGCCGAAGGCGGTGCCGACGGTCAGCAGGAAACCACCCAGGCCGCCCATGCCACCGGCCGGTGCGGGCGCGCCCAGCGACGCCTTGCTGAAGATCACCACGGTCACCAGCGCGAACACGATCGCCAACAGCGGGAAGGCGATTCGCTCGAACGCCTGCACCAGATTGTGGCCGAAGAACGCGAAGGCCGTCTGCGCCACCACGATCACCAGCAGCGCGGGCACCTTCGGCAGTCCCGTCAAGGAGTTGAGCGCGAACGCGCCGCTCACCGAGTTGGTGGCGAACCAGCCGACACCGCACATGACCGACATGAACGCGGCCGGAAGCGTGTTGCCGCGATAGCCGAACGCCAAGCGCCCCAACACCATTTGCGGAACCCCGTGCAGCGGGCCGCGCACCGACAGCAAATAGTGCGCCGCCGCCCCGAGCCCCAGCCCGAGCGCCAAGCCCAGACTCGCCTGCCAGAAATTCATGCCGTAGGCGGTGACCGCGAGCACGCCCACGAACACCGTCGCGAATTCCATGTTCGGAGACATCCACGTCCAGAACAGTTTTCGCGGCGTGCCGTGCCGGGCGTCCTCGGGAATGTAATCGTCACCGCCGGGCTCTACGGCGATCACCTTGTCACCGTAGGCCGACCGGGCTTGCGTGTCGGTCATGGGAGGAATTGTGCGGTTCCGATTGTTGCCTCGATATGAATTGGGGTTACCAGCAGATACCAACCATCCTGGCTTCAGTTCGCTGAACTCAGTCGCTAGGGTGGGCCTATGGACAACGCGTTCGCCCGCGACATGTGGCGCGTACTGGAGCCGCTGCACGCCGTCACGTATTTCGCCGCCGACTGCATTGCCGCCAATAAGGCCGTCGGACTCCGGGGATTCTGGATGGGATATTTCGCGGCGCGCTCGGCACCCTTGGGCGCGGTGGGGCCGTCGGTGGTGGAAGCCGCGTTCTACAACTTCCATCCGGCCATGATTCGGCGGGCCATTCCCGACGCCTGGGGTTTCGCCACACCGGACGCGGTCATCGCGACCCGGACCATCGCGGCGGCCGCGGTGCTGCGAAACGTGGTGCCGGACATCGCCGTCATCGCCGCCCGTGCCGTCCCGCACCTGTACGAGGCCATTGCCGCCGCGCCCGCGCCGGGCCGTCCGCTCTTCGCCGCCAATCGCGATCTGCCGACCCCGGGCGACGCGGTGCACGCGCTCTGGCAGGCGGCCACCGCGCTGCGGGAGCATCGCGGTGACGGGCATGTGGCGTGTCTGTTGAGCGAGGGCATCGACGGGTGCGAGGCGCATGTGCTGTTCTCGGCCTCGACCGGGGCGCCCGAGCAGCTGTGGCGCGACAATCGTGGGTGGAGCGAAACCGATTGGCAGGCGGCGCGAGAGCGGCTGCGGGGGCGTGGACTCCTGGATGCCGACGGCCTCACCGACGCCGGGCGGGCGCTGCGGCAGCACATCGAGGCGCGCACCGACGCCCTGGCCATGACGGCCTATCGCGACGTCCCGGGCATGGTCGAAACCCTCTCGATCCTGACCCCCGCCGCCCGCGCGGTCGTGCGGAGCGGCGAGGTGCCCTATCCCAATCCGATGGGGGCCGATCCCGCCTAGTACACGCCGGGGACCAGGCGCTTGGTGGCCATGCGGTAGGTCTCGTACGGTGCGCCGAGCGTCGCGACCAGGGTCTTCTCCTCCAGATCGATGCGGCGGAGGAAGGCGTAGGTGGGGACCAGGGTGGTCAGGAGCAGCGACGGGAACGTCGCGGTGGCGATGCCGAAACCGAAGGTGATGAGCAGGACGCCGGTGTAGGAGGGGTGGCGGACCCAGTGGTAGGGGCCGTGGCTGATGACCGGCTGATCGGCATCCACCTCGACGGTGGTGCGGAAGTGCTTGCCCAGCACCGCGATCGCCCAGGCCCGGATCACCAGGCCGAGCCACATGAGGGCGACGCCGATGACCTGCCACAGGAGGGCGGGGCCCGGAAAACGCAAGGGGCTGTCGGACGGCAGGAAAACGACCACCACGTTGGCGAGGATCATGGAACCCGCCACCAGCAGCATGATGGCGAGGCGGGTTTTGCCGTCACCAGCGGTGGAGCCGGTGCCGCGCACGCGGTCTCGCACGCGCAGGGCGATTTCGAAGGCCAGCCAGACCCAGGTGGTCACTACGGCGATGTTCACGTGCACCGGTTCCTTTCGCGGTTCGAGCCGAATGCCTCGAGAGTCCCATCGAACGGCATTCGCGCACATCGGGGATCCACCCGGAGACCGAAAACCCGCCGCCCCGGGTAATACCCGGGGCCTACCTCGGGGGTAGTTCAGTACGTCCGCAGTCGAATGGCGTTGGCGGCCTTCTCGATCGGCTTGATGATGGGGCGCATCGCCAACCCCTTCCACGGCAGGTAGCGCAGCATCTTGAGCATGGTGGTCTGCATGCGTAGGGCCTTGGCGTCACCGGCGACCATCTGGGTGGCGTTGTTCCAGCCCAGGGTCAGGTTGGCGTCGATGTAGTCGCGCAGGCGGTCCTGGTAGGCGGCGAAGGCGACGTGGTGATCGCCCGCGGCGGCGCGCAGTTCACCGGCGAGCACGTACGCGCCGACCAGGGCCATGCTGGTGCCCTGCCCCGAGAGCGGGGACGGGCAGTAGGCGGCGTCACCCACGAGGGCGACGCGGCCGCGCGACCAGCGCTCCAGGTGGATCTGGCTCACCGTGTCGAAGTAGAAGTCCGGCGAATCCGGCATGGCGCGCAGGAGGTTCGCGACCTCCCAGCCGCCGTCGGCGAAGGCCTCGGCCACCAGGCGCTGCTGGGCGGCAATATCGCGACGGTCGGGCAGCTGCTCGGGAGCGGGGAAGATGAACTGCGCCTTGGCCGCCGACTGCTGGGTGCTGTAGACCTGCACCACATGGCCGGGGGTGGCGTGCAGCAGCTCCCAGTGGTCGAGGTCCAGGTAGTTGGGCACCGAGATGACGCAGGCGGCCATGCCGGTGTGGCGGGCGAACCGCTCCTCGGGGCCGAAGACGCTGCGGCGCACGGTGGAATGCATGCCGTCCGCGCCGATCACCAGGTCGAAGACGCGGGGCGCGGCATTGCGGAAGCGCACCTCGACGCCGTCGGAGTGCTCGACCAGCCCGGTAATGGAATCCCCGAAGCGGTACTCGATGCCACTCTTGGTGGCGTCGAACAGGATTCGCGCCAGATCCCCGCGCAGGACCTCGTCGTCTCCGGGCGAGCGCATGCCGATCAGATCCGGGCCGAGGGTGGCCAGCGCCTTCCCGTCTCGTCGACCCAGGCCCCGCCCCGCATATCGGTCGACGCCTTGCGAATCTCATCCGACAGCCCCATCCGATCGATGACTTCCATGGCGACCCCACGAATATCCACCTTGTACCCACCCTCCCGCAGCGCGGGAGCCTGCTCCACCACGGTCACGCTGAACCCGTACTCCCGCAGCCAAAAGGCAAGCGCCGGACCGGCAACGCTAGCCCCAGAGATCAAAACGGTCTTGTTGGCGAACTGCTGTGTATTGCTCATGCCCCAACCTTCGCCAACCCCCCTCACCAAACCCTCACCATCACCTCGCCAAGGCCCTGACCAGCCACTACCCGATCAATCTTGCACCCGAGACTCGACCGCCGATTAGCCCCGACCAACCACGCCCGAACCCACTCTGGCGACCACCGATCACGCTCGAGCGGGCGCTCGAACCCGAGCTAGTGATCGCTGATCACGCCTGGTCGAGTAGGGCGAGACCGCGGCGGGCGGCCTCGTGTGCCTCGGCCAGAGTGGGCGAGCCGTCGACTGGGATGTCCAGTACAGCTGCGTAATACGCGCGGGCGGCGGGGGGATCTTGGATTCGGGCCACGTCGCCCAAGCCGCGGAGGGCGTTGGCGTGCATGTCGGTCGCGCCGTGGGTGCGGGCCAGTTCGGCGGCACGCTCGTAGTCTGCGCGGGCCGCCTCGATGTCGCGGTGGTCGCCCTCGCCGCCGAGGCGGATATCGCCGCGCCGGGTCAGCAGGTCGGCCGTGTCGGCGACCCAGCCCAGGTCGGTGTTCACCGCGATGGCCTCGTCGATCAATGCCAGCGAGGTGGATCGATCTCCCTGCCGCTCGGCTACCGCGGCCAGTTTGTCGAGGCTCGCGGCAATGGCCCACCGGTCCCCGGTCGCTCGGAAACCCGCTAGCGCCGCCGCGAATTCGGGTTCGGACTCCGCGATCTTGCCCGACATGAACAGGCCGAGGCCCTCGCCCAGGCGCAGGAAGGCCTGCGACCACGCGTCGGGTCCGAACAGCCGCCGCAGCCTCGCCGGATCGCCGGGCACCATCCCACCGGCCAGTGCGAGCAGCAGGATCACATGTGGTTGCCGCAGCGGCTCTTTCAGCGCCGCGAGCCCAGCAGCGGCGCGCTCGACCTCCGAACCCAAATCCGCCCGCCCCCGCGCCGCCACCGCGACGCACAACGCATACCGCTCCGCGTCGGTATGGACAGTCGAATTAAGTACGGGCAGCAGGCTTCTCGCCAGCTCCGGTGCGTCACCGGGACGGCCGGTGAGCCACCAGAACCAGGCTTGGGCGGCTATGAGGCGGGTGGCGAGGGCGGGGTCGGCTTCGACGGACCAGTGCAGGGCCGCTTGGATGTTGTCGTGGTTGGCGGCCAGGCGCGTGAGGTGGTCGAGTTGGGATGGGCCGCGCAGCAAGGGATCCGAGGTCTCGGCGAGGGTGGTGAAGTACTCGGCGTGGGCGCGGCGAGTGGTCTCGTGGTCACCGGATTCGAGGGACCGCTGCCGGGCGAATTCGCGGATGGTTTCGAGCATCCGGTAGCGCCCCTGGCCGACGTTCAGCAGCGATTTGTCGACCAGGTCGGCCAGGAGGTCGTCGATATCGTCGAGACCGCAGATCTGCCGGGCGGCCGCTGCGGTCGCACCACCCGCAAAGACCGAGAAGCGTTGCGCCAGTTGCTGTTCGCTCGAATCCAGCAGGTCCCAGCTCCAGGCGACCACTGCCTGCAGGGTCTGATGGCGGGGCTCTGCGGTGCGGTCGCCCCGGGCGAGCAGACGGAAGCGATCGGACAGTCGCGCATCGATCTCGGGCAGATCGAGTGTCCGCAGCCGCGCGGCGGCCAGTTCGATAGCCAGCGGCAAACCGTCCAGGCGGGCACAGATTCTGGCCACCATGCCGATGGTGCCCGCGTCAACGGTGAAGCCGGGACAGACGGCCGACGCGCGATCCGCGAACAGCCGCACCGCCGGACCGGAAAGCTGTTCGGCAAGTGGCGAATCCGGGCTGGCAAGCGGCAACTGCGGTACGACAAACACGGATTCGCCGGTAATCCGCAAGGCCTCGCGACTGGTGGCCAACACACGCACACCCGGACAATCCACCAACAGCCGATGCGCAAACCGCGCCGCCTCGAGAACCACCTGCTCACAATTGTCCAGAACGAGCACAATCCGCCGATCCCCCAACATGGTCCGCAACCGCCGCTCAACCTCGCGCCCGTCCCCCGAATACTGGCCCCGCTCACCACCTGTCACCGCACCAGCCCCATCTGCCGTAGCGCCATCCGCGCCGCTTCCCGTCGAGCCCATTCCCCCGGCCCCCGCTGAGGCCATACCGCCCCTCCCGGCAGAGTCGATGCCGCTGCTCCCAGCCGAGGTCATGCCGCCCCTCACCGCAGCGCCCACACCGTCTCTCCAGGCAGAGGTCACGCCACTTCTCACAGCGCCCACGCCACCGCGCTCGGCAGAGAGCATGCCGCTCCCCGCTGCGCCACCACCGCCGACCGAGCCCATGTGGTCGCTCGGGGTGTCGCTGACCCCGAACGCGGAGATCGCGCCGCCGACGGCTTCGCCAAGGGCGGCGGCTACGGCTTGCGGAATTTGAGTTCCGTCGGTGAGGGGGGCCAGGTCGATGAAGCAGGTTTCGCCGCGTAGGCGGGAGGCGGCGGCGAGGGCTAGGCGGGTTTTGCCGGTGCCGCCGGGGCCTACCAAGGTGACGAGGCGGGATTGGGACAGGAGGGGGAGCAGTTCGGAGAGTTCGGGTTCGCGGCCTATGAAGCTGGTGAGGGGGGTGGGGAGGCGGCGGGTCGAGGGCGGGGGGAGCTCGTCCGCGCGGAGGATGGCGAAGTGGGCGGCCATGAGGTCGGCGGAGGGGTCGGTGCCGAGTTCGTCGGCGAGGAGGCGGCGGCCGCGTTCGAAGCACTCCAGGGCTTCAGCCTGGCGGCCCGCCGCGTAGAGGGCGCGCATGAGCAGGGCGCGGGCTCGTTCCCGAAGTGGATGGGCGGCAACCAATTCCGATAGCGCGCCCAGGACGGCGTCCGGCTCACCGACAGCCAAGGCTGCCTCGGCCCGATCCTCCTCGGCGGCCAAACGCGCCTCGTCCAGGCGGGCGGCCTGGGCCTCGGCGAAAGGCGCATCACGCACATCGGCCAGGGCGGGACCGCGCCACAGCGCCAAGGCCTGATCCAGTAGCGGCAGCGCGGCGGCGGGATCATTGTCCCGCAACGCTTTCCGCCCCAGCTCCGCCAACCGGGCGAACCGATGCGCGTCCACCGCCTCCGCCGGAACGGCCAATCGATAACCCGCACCGCTCGATTCGACGAACTCCCCCTCCCCCAGCCCACTCTTCAAAGCCCTCCGCAGCCGAGAAACCTGCGACTGCAACGCATGCCCCACATCCCCCGCCGCCCGCTCCCCATACAACCCATCGATCAACCGCTCCCGCCCCACCACCCGCCCCGCCTCTACCGCAAGCGCCCCCAACAACGCCCGCACCTGCGGCCCCCCAACCGGAAACGGCCTCCCATCCCCCCGCCAAGCCTCAACCGCCCCCAAGATCCCAAACTCCACGCCAGCAGTATGCCCGCCCCCACCCCCTCGCCCCGCCCCTCCCGCCCACAACCATGCCACCACCACACGGTCCTCCTCAGCAGACCACGCCCGCCCACGAACATCCCCGTGCCACGGCGCTTCTCGACCGACCACACCCGCCCGCGTGCATCCCCATGGCACGGCGCTTCTCAGCCGACCACTCGCGCCGACGAGCATGCAAGTGAGCAGGACTCTTCTCGGCCGATGCCTGCTGAATTGCATGCTCGTGGGTCAGCAACCACCCACTCCCCCACGAACATGCATTCTGGCAGCGGCCTTCTCGGCCGATGCCTGCTCAATTACGTGCTCGCGGGTCAGCAGCCAGCCACTCCCCCCACGAACATGCATTCCGGCAGGACTCTTCTCGGCCGATGCCTGCTGAATTGCATGCTCGTGGGTCAGCAACCACCCACTCCCCCACGAACATGCATTCTGGCAGGGGTCTTCTCGGGCGATGGCTGCTGAATTGCATGCTCGTGGGTTAGCGGGGGGTGGGGAGGAGGTCGCGGATTAGGAGGGCGGTGTGGAGGGAGGTGCGGGTTTCGCCGTTGTCCAGGTCTATGGCGAGGATTCGTTCTATGCGGGAGAGGCGGTCGTAGAGGGTGGGGCGGCTGATGTTGAGGCGTTTGGCTAGTTCGGTTTTGTTGCCTGCCAGGTCTAGGAAGCTGCGGAGGGTGGGGGTGAGGTCCGTCGAGTTGCGGATGTCGTGGCGGAGGAGGGCGGAGAGTTCGGTTTCGGCGAAGCGTTGGACGCCGGGCTCGTCGCGGATGAGGGAGAGGAGGCCGCGCAGGCGGATGTCGCCGCTGCGGTAGAAGGGGCGGGGGGTCGAGGGGGCCAGGGAGAGAGCCACTTCCGCGACGTGGGCGGCCTGGGCTAGTTCGCGGGCGGTGTCGAGGAGGGAGTCGGATTCGGCGGCCGTGCCGATGACGGCGCGATCCACGCCGGGGACGCGGCGGATTTCGGCGAGGATCGCGGAACAGGCCGTTGTGAGGGCGGTGTCGAGGTCGCCGGTGCGGGAGATGGCTAGTACCAGGGTGATTCGGGTGCCGTGGTCGGGGGCGGCGAGGGCGGTCGCCTTGGCCAGGGCCACGCCATGCAGGGTGGCGTCGAGCAGCGCGGCCGTGCGGCGTTGCTGGGCAACGGGATCCGACTCCGCCGCGGCGGCGATATCCACGGCGAGCGGGACATAACGGGCGCGGCGCGCCAGACCGAGCGCGGCGGCCAGGGCGGCCGCCTCACGCTCGTCCGTGACTCGGCCGGTCACCATATCGTCGATGAGCCCGGTCTGGGCTTGGCGATGCAGCCCAAAGCGATCGCGCTCCACCATGCGATGCAACGTCAGTGTCTGCGCGGCCCGCTCGAGCACCATGCGAGCCCGCGCATTGCCGCCCCCAACAGAACGACCCTCGCCACCCCCGGCGGAACGCCTATCGCCACTCCCGGCAGAACGCCCACCACCAGCCCCGGCGGAACGCCCATCGCCACCCCCGTTGGAACCGGAACGCACGTCGCCAGCTGTGGGTGGGCGGAGGATGAGGCGGCCCCAGCGTTGGGTGTGTGGGCCTACCGGAACTACGTTCGGGTCGGTGTCGGGGAGGAGGCGGGAGGTGGTTTCCCAGTGGTCGAGGAGGGCGGGGGTGGTGGTGTGGCGGGCGGTTAGGGCTAGGACGCGGTGGGTTAGGTCTTCGAGGACTATCGAGGTGTCCAGCATTCCGGCAGCTGTTTTCACGATTTCGGCGAGGGAGGCGCGGCGGACGCTGAGGGCGGTGAAGGTTTCGTGGACGGTGCGGGCGAATTCCAGTTCCGCGTATTGGTCGGCGACGATCACGCGGTGGACCGCCTCGGTGATCTCCACGAAGCGCACCACCCGGTGCAGCGCGATCACCGGCAGGCCCAGGCGGTCGGCCGTGCGCACCACCACCGGCGGCAATCTCCGCACGTAGGTGCCCAATTCGACGACCAGACCCGAAACCCCGGCGGCCGCCAGGGATTCCAGATAGGCGACGGTGGCCGCGTCGGAACCGGCCAGCGCCTGGCCGGTGGTGAGGATCAATTCCCGCCCGACCAAGAGTTCGGCAACGTCCGGCAGCTCGCTCACGTGCACCCACCGCACCGGCCGATCCAGGCTGCCGCCGCCCGCGAGCTCGGGCTGCCCGGCCTGGACAACGGGCATGGCTACGACGTCGGCAACGCTGAGGTGCATCGACGAAGTGTAAAACGAAACGCGAAACCACGGACATTTTGTCGGGCGTCAACCGGCGGGTAATGCCGCACAGTAGGGACGGCAGCACAGCATCAGAGGAATCGAGGACACATGCAGACCATCGCCCACTGGCTCGACGGCAAACCCTTCGCCGGTTCCTCCACGGCGACCGCGCCGGTCACCAATCCCGCGACGGGCGTGGTGACCGGACAGGTCGCCCTGGCTTCGGCCGCCGACGTGCGCACGGTGGTCGACGCCGCCGTGGCCGCCTTCCCGGCCTGGCGCGACTCCTCCCTGGCCAAGCGCACCCAAGTCCTGTTCCGCTTCCGCGAACTGCTCAACGAGCGCAAGGAGGAACTGGCCGCGCTGATCACCGCCGAACACGGCAAGGTGCTCAGCGACGCCCTCGGCGAGGTGACCCGCGGCCTGGAGATCGTCGAGTTCGCCTGCGGCATACCGCATCTTCTCAAGGGCGGCTACACCGAGAACGCCTCGACCAAGGTCGACATCTTCTCGGTGCGCCAGGCCCTGGGCCCGGTGGCGATCATCTCGCCCTTCAACTTCCCGGCCATGGTCCCCATGTGGTTCTTCCCCCTCGCCATCGCGGCCGGAAACACCGTGGTGCTCAAGCCCAGCGAGAAGGACCCGTCGCCGTCGCTGTGGATGGCCGAGCTGTGGCAGGAGGCCGGACTGCCCGACGGCGTGTTCAATGTGGTGCAGGGCGACAAGGTCGCGGTGGACGAACTGCTGGAAAACCCTGCCATCAAGGCGATCTCGTTCGTCGGATCCACCCCGATCGCCAAGTACGTCTACCAGAACGGCACCGCCAACGGCAAGCGCGTGCAGGCGCTGGGCGGGGCCAAGAACCACATGGTGGTGCTGCCGGACGCCGATCTGGATCTGGCCGCCGACGCCGCGGTGAACGCGGGCTTCGGCTCAGCCGGTGAGCGCTGCATGGCGATCAGCGCGCTGGTGGCGGTCGGATCCATCGCCGACGACCTGGTGGCACGAATCGCCGAGCGCGCCAAGACGATTCGCACCGGCGACGGCACCCGCGGCACCGATATGGGCCCGCTGGTGACGCAGGCGCATCGCGACAAAGTGACCTCCTATGTGGCGGCGGGCGAATCCGCCGGTGCCACGGTCGTACTCGACGGCCGCGCGGTGGACGCGGACGGTGAAGCCGACGGATTCTGGCTCGGCCCAACGATTCTCGACCACGTCACCCCCGAGATGACCGTCTACACCGACGAGATCTTCGGCCCCGTCCTCTCGGTGGTCCGCGTCGAGAGCTACGACGACGCGCTGGCCCTCATCAACGCCAACCCCTACGGCAATGGCACCGCCCTGTTCACCAATGACGGCGGCGCGGCCCGACGCTTCCACAACGAGGTGGAAGTCGGCATGGTCGGCATCAATGTCCCGATCCCGGTTCCCATGGCCTACTACAGTTTCGGTGGCTGGAAGAACTCCCTGTTCGGCGATTCGCACGCGCACGGCACCGACGGCGTGCACTTCTTCACCCGCACCAAGGCGGTCACCACCCGCTGGCTCGATCCGAGCCACGGTGGCCTGAACCTCGGCTTCCCCCAGAACCACTGACGCTGAATCCTCGAAGGACATCGCCATGACACTGCCCAATGGCTTGACCCCCGACGCGGCGCGTGAAATAGCCGCCCGCGCCTATGAATTGGATCGCGCGCACGTCTTCCATTCGTGGTCCGCGCAGAAGTCGTTGAATCCCATGGTGATCACCGCCGCCCAAGGCTGCTACGTGTGGGACGGCGAGGGGAATCGGCTCCTGGACTTCTCCTCGCAAATGGTGAACACCAATATCGGACACCAGCATCCGAAGGTGGTGGCCGCGATTCAGGAGCAGGCGGCCACGCTGTGCACCATCGGCCCGGCCTTCGTGAACGACGCCCGCTCGGAGGCCGCGCGGCTCATTGCCGAACGCACCCCCGGTGAGCTGAACCGGATCTTCTTCACCAATGGCGGCGCGGACGCGGTCGAGCACGCGGTGCGCATGGCGCGGCTGCACACCGGCCGGTACAAGGTGCTCGCGCGCTACCGCTCCTACCACGGCGGCACCGAGACCGCGGTGAATCTCACCGGCGACCCCCGGCGCTGGCCCAATGACCACGGCAATGCCGGGGTCGTGCACTTCTTCGGGCCGTTCCTGTACCGCTCGCAATTCCACGCCAGCACCGAGGCCGAGGAAACCGAACGCGCGCTGCAACACCTCGAGCAGACGATCGTGTTCGAGGGGCCGAGCACCATCGCGGCCATCATTCTGGAATCCATTCCGGGCACGGCCGGAATCATGGTGCCGCCACCGGGATACCTGGCCGGGGTCCGCGAACTGTGCGACCGCTACGGCATCGTGTTCATCGCCGACGAGGTGATGTCCGGCTTCGGGCGCACCGGAAAATGGTTCGCCATCGAGCACGCGGGCGAGGTCGTGCCGGACCTGCTGACCTTCGCCAAGGGCGTCAACTCCGGGTATGTGCCGCTCGGCGGCGTGGCCATCGCGCCGCACATCGCGGCCACCTTCGACGATCGGCCGTATCCGGGCGGGCTCACCTACTCCGGGCATCCGCTCGCCACGGCCGCCGCGGTCGCGACCATCAATGCCATGCGAGACGAGCGCATTGTCGAGAACGCCGCCGAGATCGGCGAGCGGGTCATCGGCCCGACCCTGTGCGACATGGCCGGGCGGCACCCGAGTATCGGCGAGGTCCGGGGCGCGGGCGTGTTCTGGGCCGTCGAACTGGTCCTCGATCGCGCCACCCGCGAACCCCTCGCACCCTACGGCGGCAGCAGCCCGGCCATGACCGAGACCGTCGCCGCCGCCAAGGCCGCCGGACTGCTGCTGTTCGTGAATTTCAATCGCCTGCACGTGGTCCCGCCGTGCACCATTTCCGAAGCCGAGGCCAAGGAGGGACTCGCGATTCTCGATCAGGCGCTGACCATCGCCGACGGGCACACCGTCTGACGGCATAACGGCGCAAGGGGCATAACGGCGGCGACACGGTTACGCCCGCTCCGCGTAATCGCTTCGGGTTTGAGCTATTCTCACGGCACACATCACGTTCCGAGGTGGTTGACCGTGGAAACCCGCACCGCCGGGTTGAACCCGAGGCTGCGACACGCAGCCATGAATATCGCCGGGCAGCTGCGCATGCGCCGCCGCTGCGACGATCGCGCCGCCACCAGCTGAACTCTTCGAAAGCCGCCGACCGGTCATCTCGGGTGACCATCGGCGGCTTTCGCGCATCCCGAACCGCCCGTCGCCTCCGACGCATCGCGGTTCGGGACAGCCCCCCACCATCCTCGAGAGCCGAGGTGTGCCGTCGCGTACGGCTGGAGCGAAGGAGTTGATCGGCCATGTCGGCCAAAGGAAGCAAACTGTGGGCGTCGGCCCTGAAAGACGCAGCGCCGACGCCGTACTGGACCGACCGGCCCGAGCGGCCGACCCCCACCGACCCCCTCACCACCGCGACCGACGCGGACCTGGCCGTCATCGGCGGCGGCTACAGCGGACTCTGGACCGCGCTGCTGGCCAAGGAACGCAATCCCGGCACCGATGTGGTGCTGCTGGAATCCGGACTCTGCGGACACGCGGCCTCGGGCCGCAATGGCGGATTCTGTTCCGCCAGCCTGACTCACGGCCTGGCCAATGGCATGGAACGCTTCCCCGACGAGATCGGGGAGCTGGAACGCCTCGGCCGCTGCAACCTCGACGATATCGAGAAGGCGACCCTGCGCTACGGCATCGACTGCGACTTCGAACGCACCGGTGAGATGGAGGTCGCCACCGCGCCGCACGAGATCGAATGGCTGCGGGAGAGCCACGACGCGGCCGAATCCCTCGGCTACCGCACGGAATTGCTGGACGCGGCACAGGTGCAGGGCATGGTGCACTCACCCACGTATCTGGGCGGCTGGTGGGATCGTGACGGGGTCGCCATGCTGGATCCGGCGCGGCTGGCCTGGGGATTGCGGCGCGCCTGTTTGGAATTGGGCGTGCGGATCTATGAAGGCACTCCCGTGCAAAGGATTTCGAAATCCTGCGGCGGAACGTTGACGCTGCACACACCGCACGGTGAAGTGCGCGCGCCGCGGGTCGCGTTGTGCACCAGCGCATTCGCGGGTCCGGTGCCCAAGGTGTCGCGGCATGTGGTGCCGGTCTACGACTACGCGCTCATGACCGAGCCGCTCACCCGCGAACAGCTCGACAGCATCGGCTGGCACACCCGCATGGGCCTGGGCGACGCCTCCTACCGCTTCCACTACTACCGGCTGACTAGCGACAACCGCATCCTGTTCGGCGGCTACGACGCCATCTACCACTTCGGCAACCGCATCGCGCCCACCCTGGAATCCAACGAGGCCACCTTCGAAACCCTGGCCCAACACTTCTTCCAGACCTTCCCCCAACTCGACGGTCTGCGCTTCACCCACCGCTGGGGCGGCGTCATCGACACCTGCGGCCGCTTCTGCGCCTTCTTCGGCTCGGCCTACAAGGGCAAACTCGTCTACGCCGCGGGCTACACCGGCCTGGGTGTCGGCGCGACCCGCTTCGGCGCGGAAGTCATGCTCGACCAACTCTGGAACGAGGACACCGAACGCACCCGCCTCCGCCTGGTCCGCTCCCGCCCCCTCCCCCTCCCCCCAGAACCGTTGCGCTCCGCCGGAATCCACCTCACCCGCTGGTCCCTGGCCCGCGCGGATTCCCACCAAGGCCGCCGCAACCTCTGGCTCAAAACCCTCGACTACACCGGCCTAGGCTTCGACTCCTGAGTGTCACGGCCACCCCGCTCCCCGGGCGCGGTGGCCGCAACCACCCCGCCATCCCGGCGCGCTCTTGGCCGGAATCCACTGCGGCAGGGTGGGTCCCGGCCCAAACATACGCTGGGATTACGGGGGCTGGGGCGTCGAGGCAGCGGCGCCGAATCAGGAGGGCAGCGCGGCGGGTTGTCTCGGGGCGCGGAGGATCAGGACCGTGATTTCGCTGGGGGCGAAGAGCCGGAGTTGGGGGCCCCAGAAGCCGGTGCCTCGGCTGGTGTAGAGCTGGGTGTGGGTGCCGTGGCGGGAGAGGCCCGCCACTACCGGCTGGTCGAGGCGGACCAGGTAGCGGAAGGGCCAGATTTGGCCGCCGTGGGTGTGGCCCGAAATCTGTAGGGCCACACCGGCGGACACCGCGTCGGTGACCTGCTTGGGCTGATGAGCCAGCAGGATTACCGGGAGCGCGGGGTCGGCTCCGGTCAGGGCGGTTGTGATGTCGGGGCCGTGGCCGGGGAGCGAAACACCGGTGGGGTCGTCGATGCCCGCGAGGACGAGGCTGTCGCCATTGCGGGTGATGACCTCGTGGGCGTTGCGCAGGGGCTGCCAACCCAGGCCGGACATGTGGTCGATCCAGCCGGGTGCGTCGCCGAAGTACTCGTGGTTGCCGGTGATGTAGAAGCGCCCGTACTCGGCGTCGACCTTGCCCAGCGGATCGACCTGCGCCCGGCGCGCGGCCACCGACCCGTCGGCGAGATCGCCCGCGTGGCAGGCGATATCGGGGCGCTGCGCGTTCACCTCCTCGACCACCCGCTCCGACCAGCGCAGGCGATCGGTGGCCGCGTAGTGGGTGTCGGTGACCACCACCATCCGCAGACCGTCCAAACCCGCTCCGAGACCGGGGATCTCGACGTCCAGGGTCTTCACCCGCGGCACGCGACGCGCCTCGTAGATCGCCCAGGCGGTCAATCCCACCCAGATCGCGAGCACGCCGACCGCAACGATCCGCGAGCGTGCCGGGTCGTCCACACCGACCACACCCAGCCCGGCCCGCACGACGGCACCGATCACCGACCAGGTGAACAGGACCCACATCACACCCAGCAGCGTGTCCCCGACCAGCGACGCCGCATCCGACTGCCGGGGCCCGTGGCCGAGCAGCATGCCCGCGGGCAGCGCCAGATAGCCGAGCAGGAATGCCGCCGAGCCGAGCCAGAACCAGGTCCCGGACAGGGTGGTGTACACCAGCAGCCACCACGGCAGGGCGAACAGAAGCGCGGGAATGCCGAGGAACAGAACCGCGCGCGGAACGTACTTCACGGGAGATCATCCTTGTCGGACCGAAGGCCGCCGGAACCGGCGTGCCATCCAACGTACCGTGCGCATCGGGAAGGATGATCTCGCGTGACCGACCAGACCTCCGGCCGGGGAGCTCCGCACCTCGACGACATCTCCAAGCGGATCATCGCCCAACTCCAGGAGGACGGCCGCCGCGCCTACGCCACCATCGGCAAGGCGGTCGGGCTCTCCGAGGCGGCCGTGCGCCAGCGCGTGCAGAAACTGGCCGACGCCGGAGTGATCCAGATCGTCGCCGTCACCGACCCCCTCCAGGTCGGCCTGTTTCGCCAGGCCATGATCGCCATCACCGTCGACGGCCCGGTCCAACCGGTCGCCGACACCCTCGCCGCCATCGAGGAAATCAACTACGTGGTCGTCTGTGCGGGCCGCTACGACATCCTCTGCGAAGCCGTCTGCCCCGACGACGAGGCCCTCCTCGACCTCGTCTCCAATCGCATCCGCGCCCTGGCGGGCGTCCGCCACGCGGAAATCATGATGTACCTCAAGCTCCGCAAACAGACCTACAAATACGGCACCCGCTGACGGACAGCGCTAATCGCTTGTGAGGGTTGCCAATTCGGCGGCCAGGTTGGCTCGGGCGGCGGATTCGTAGCGGGCGCGGGCGGTGGGGGTGCGGAAGAGGGCGGGTTGGTCGGCCAGGGCGGTGAGGACGGCGGCGCGTCCCGCGCGGAAGAGGTCGTCGGGGACGTGGGCGTATTCGGCTCGGACGGCCGTGGTGTAGGCGGCGTAGGTAGCGGGGTCGGCGGCGAGGATTGCCAGGTCGGCGTCGCAGAGGACGGCGCCGTTGCGGTCGGTCGGTTCGGGGTGGTGGCCGCCGGTGAGGCGGACCAGGCGGGCCACCTCGGCGACCGTCTCCGGGTCGACTCCCAATGTGGGAAGGGTGGATTCGGCCAGGCGCGCGCTGGCCTCCTCGTTGTCGCCGCCGTCCATGGCGTAGACGGCGTCGTGGAAGAAGGCGGCGTAGCGGACCGCGTCCAGGTCGGCGGCGTCGGCGGCCAGATCGTCGATGACGGCCAGGATGGCGGCCAGATGCTCGACCGTGTGATAGCGGCGGTGCGGCTCGCTGTAGCGGCGGACCAGGTCCTCCCCCACCGCCCGCGCCTGCGGCCCGGCCAATTTCGTCCAGCGGTCCAGCAGCTCCGCGTGCAGGCTCATCCCCATCGAGGCAGTGTGACCGAAGTTCCGCGCGGAGAAAAGGCCTCGGGCACGGTGGTTTTCACCACTGCGCGAATCGGTTCACCGCTGGCCCAGAGTGAGGTAACGCTGCACGGTGGGACCGATATCGGCCACGATCTGTTCGTGGGTCAACGCCACCACCGGCGGCAGCTTCAGCACATAGCGGCACAGCGCGAGGCCCAGAATTTGCGTGGCGATCAATCCCGCGCGATGCGGTGCGTCGGAGGGATCGCCGAACCGCAACACCGCGGGCATGATCTGCTGGGCGAAAATGCGCTGCATGCGCTCGACCACGATGTCGTCGCTGAGCGCCGATCGCATGAGGGTGAGCAGGATTTCACTGGTCGGCGGCTGCTCCCACAGCTCGAGGAAGCGGCCCGCTATCAGGGCACCGAGCGAATCCGGCACGGCCGCGGCCAGATCGGGCAGCTCCAGGTCGATATCCAGTGCGGCGTCGAACAATCCGTCCTTGTTGCCGTAGTACCGCATGACCATCGAGGGATCGATGTCGGCATCGGCGGCAATGGCGCGAATGGTTGCCTTCCGATAGCCGTCCTCGGCGAAGCGGCGCCGCGCGGCCTCCAGAATGGCGGCCTTGGTGGCGTCCGAGCGCCGGGGAGTCGTCTCCACATTCATGCCCACAAGTGTAGGCCAACATCTGTTGACACCCAAGTACCGCCCGTCACGGGGTTGAATTGACCCATGTCTCTACAGCCTCGGCGCTGGCAGCCACCCAAGGCCACGCCACGCGCGCGCGAAAAGCACAGCGAACCACCGATGCCCGCGGTACAGCGGATCGAAGTGCCCGGCGAAGGGCCCGAGGATGTGGTGGTCGCGGCCGACGGCAGAGTGGTCGCGGGGCTCGCGAACGGAGCGCTGGTGGCGGTGGATCCCGGCGAGGGGACCGTCGAGCAGATCGGGCACACCGACGGACGGCCGCTCGGACTGCACGCCAATTCCGATGGGTCGCTGTTGATCTGCGATGCCGAACGCGGACTGCTGCGGCTGGACAAGCCGGGCGGGCAGATCACGGTGCTGGTCGACGAGATCGGGGGCGTGCCATTGAATTTCACCAGCAATGTGTTCGCCGACGGGGACACCGTCTACTTCACCGAATCCACCCGGCGCTGGAAGCTCGACGAGTACATGGGCGACATGCTCGAGCACTCCGAAACCGGGCGGCTGTTGCGCCGACATCCGGACGGCCGCGTCGAAACCCTGGTCGGCGAGCTGAAATTCGCGAACGGCCTCGTGCTGGCCCCGGACCGCTCGTGCGTGCTGGTCGCCGAGACGGGTGGCTACAGCATTACCCGCTACTGGCTGTCCGGAGACAAGGCGGGCACCCACGACTATTTCGTGGAGAACCTGCCCGGCTTCCCCGACAATATGGGACTGGGCAGCGACGGGCTGGTCTGGGTCGCGCTGGTCACGCCGCGAAATCCGCTGCTGGACATGCTGCTTCCGCTCCCCGGCCTGCTGCGACGGCTGGTGTGGGCGATTCCCCAACGCCTGCAACCGAAACCGGCGCGCACGGTGTGGGTGCAGGCGTTCGACTTCGAGGGGAACCTGATTCACGATCTGCAGCGGGAGGGCACGGACTACGCCATGGTCACCGGGGTCGCCGAACAGGACGGGGTGATCTACCTCGGCAGTCTCACCGAGACGGCCATCGGCCTGACGCGCGTGCCCTGATTCGCTTGCGCGTCAGTTCTTCTGCGCTTCGTCCTGCGCGTGCTGCGCCTGCGCCAACTGCGCGGGCGTGTACCGCAGCGTCAACGCGAGCAACCCCATGATCGCGGTGCCGATGGCGCACACCAGCAGGACGAAGGTGTATCCGCTGCCCAGCGCATTGATCTGATGCTGCGACATCTCGCTCACCTTGCCCGTCGCGCCCTTGTCCAACGACAGGGTGCGCGACAGGGCGACCGGGCTCAGCACGCCGACCGCGAACGGCGTACCCATGTTCATGAACATCTGCCCGACCGCCGACAGCGGGCCGATATGGGCCATGTCCACACCGACCAGCACGCACAGCGGCAGGATCACGATGGCCATGCCGATGCAGAAGCCCACGATCGACATCATGACCAGCAGGGTCGGGAAATAGTCGGCCGAACTGTCCAGTGTCGAGCCGAAATACAGCGCACCGGCCAGCACCGCCGCGGCGCCCAGCAGCAGCCAGCGCGCCCGAATGTACATGCAGGCCTTGGACGCCACCGCCGTGCCGACGCCCGCGCCGAGGGTGAACGGGATGCTGGCCAGACCGGCCTGCAAGGGGCTGTAGCGCAAGACGTTCTGCAGGAACTGGGCGACGAAGAAGGTGGTCGCGCCGAGCACGCCGGAGGCCAGGAAGATGGCGGCGAAGGTGATCACGCGGTCGCGGCTGTCGAACAGCGACCACGGCAGCAGCGGGTTCTCCACATCGCGCTCGGCGAAGACGAACACGAGCAGCAGCACGAAGCCGCCGATCAGCGTGCCGAGGATGACCGGTGAGTTCCAACCCATTTCAGGACCCTCGGTCGCGCCGAAGACGATCGACACGCATGCCAGCGTGCCCAGGATCGCGCCGCGCACATCCATGGACATGCGGCGGTGCTCGGTGTCACGCAGCTGGTAGATCGCGCCCCAGACAATGAGCAGACCGATCGGCACATTGATCCAGAAGATCCAGCGCCAGTCCACCTGGGTGAGCGCGCCGCCGATGACCAGACCGCCGACCGAGCCGACGCCGACCATGGAACCGAAGATGGCGATCGCTTGATTACGGGCGGGCCCGGGCGCGTAGGTGCTGGCGACCAGCGCGAACGCGGTCGGCGCGGCAATGGCCGCGCCCGTGCCCTGCAGGGCGCGAGCCGCGATCAGCCACGCCTCGTTCTGCGCGGTGCCGCAGAGCGCGGAGGCGATGGTGAACAGGGTGACGCCGAGAATCAGCATCCGCTTGCGGCCGAACGAGTCGCCGAGCCGACCGCCCAGGAGCATCAATCCCGCGAAGGGCAGACCGTAGGCGGTCACCGTCCACGCGCTGCCCGCACTGGACAGCCCGAGCTGCTCTTGTAGTCGCGGTAGCGCCAGGATCATGACGGTGCCGTCGAGCACCACCATCAGCTGCAGCCCGCTCAGTACGAGAATGGCGAGCCCGAACGCCCGCTTGGTCACCGGATACTGCATCGTCGCAGCGGGGTTATCGAGCACGTGGCCACTGTAGTGGAGTCACCAACTCTCGGTAACTCTCAGGGGCTTCGCCCCCGAACCCCCAAGAGCACCTCGGGGGCTCCGCGCCCGAACCCTCGGACTAGTTCCTCGATACTCCGCACTAGTCACTCGATGTCCGGCGCGCCCGCGATGAAACCGGCGGTGGGGCCGATGACGATGATGGCGGGCGGGCGGATGCCCTCGGCGCGTACGCGTTCGGCGATGGTGGCCAGATCCGCGCGGAGAATGCGCTGGGTGCGGAGGCTGCCCTCTTGAATGACGGTGGCCGGGGTGTCGGCGGCGCGGCCACCGGCCATCAGGGCGTCGGCGAATTTTTCGATGCGCTCGACGGCCATGAGCAGGACGATCGTGCCGCGCAGCCGGGCCAGGGCGGGCCAGTCGACCAGGGAATCCGGGTGGTCGGGGGCGACGTGGCCGCTCACGACCACGAATTCGTGGGTGACACCGCGGTGGGTGACCGGGATACCGGCCAGGGCGGGCACCGAGATCGCGCTGGTGACACCTGGGACGACCGTCACCGGGATGCCCGCGTCGACGCAGGCCTCGAGTTCCTCGTAGCCGCGGCCGAAGACATAGTTGTCGCCGCCCTTGAGCCGGACCACGAACTTGCCCGCCTTCGCGCCCTCGATGAGCGCGGCATTGATGTGCTCCTGGGCCATCGCCCGGCCGTAGGGGATCTTGGCCGCGTCGATGACCTCGACGTCCGGGCCCAGTTCGGCCAGCAGCTCGGGCGGCGCGAGCCGGTCGGCGACAACGAGATTCGCGCGCGCCAGCAGGCGACGGCCGCGCACGGTGATCAGGTCCGGATCGCCGGGACCGCCGCCGACCAGGGCGACGCCGGGGGCGACGGGGGCCGAATCATCGGTCACCACACCGGATTGCAGCGCCTCGAGCAGGGCATTGCGGACCGCGGCCGAGCGGCGGTGCTGGCCGCCCGCGAGCACGCCGAGGGTCATGCCGTCGTAGCGGGCGGTCGCCGGGGTGACGGCGGTGCCGAGGCGGGCGGTGTCGGCGCGCACACAGAACACCCGGCGGCGGGTGGCCTCGGCGACCACGGCCGCATTGGTCTCGGGCTCGTCGGTGCAGGCCATGGCGTACCAGGCGCCGTCCAGATCACCGTCGGCGTAGGCGCGCAATTCGATGCTGATCTGACCGGATGTGCCCATGCCCTCGACCGCGGGCGTCACCTCACGACTGATCACGTGCACGTCCGCGCCGGAGGCGATGAGCAGCCCGAGCCGCCGCTGCGCCACCGTGCCGCCGCCGACCACGACCACGCGGCGACCGTTCAGATCGAGGCCGACCAGGTAGTTCGGGTCACCGGTCGAGGCTTGCGAATCCGGAACCAGCTGGTCATCGGGGGTGGCTGAGGCGTTCTGCACAAGGATTCAGCGTACGGCGTGCCGTGCGACAGGAAACAATCGCCCGGCTGCTGTCCAGCAATCGATACGAAGCTCACCGTGACGGGGGCATCTTGCGTCGGAAACCGGTCGGGCGATTCTATGCTTGATGGCTATGACCCGCTGCGCCGCGTTGATTCGCAGTTGTGTGTTGGCTGTGTCGATGGCCTGGGGGATGGCATTGGGGGTGGGGCATCCGATCGGACACGCGGATTCGGTAGCGGGAGCGGTGGAATCGACGTATTCGCAACCCGGGCCGTGGGCGGTGACGGCGGAGCAGGCCTTCGCCTGTTGCGACTCCACGGGGGCGGCCTATGACATCTGGTATCCGACGAGCTTGGGAGCCAATGGGTTTCGGCATCCCATTATCACCTGGGGTGACGGGACCAATGCGCATCCCAGCCAATACGACTATCTGCTGCGGCATTTCGCGTCCTGGGGCTTCGTGGTGATTGCCACCGAGAACGCGGCCACCGGATCCGGAGTCGATATCGCGGGGGCGGTGGACAAGCTCTTGGCGGTGGCCGCCGACCCGGGCAGTGTGTTCCACGGTCGGCTGGATACGGATGCGATTGGCGCGGTGGGGCATTCGCAGGGGGCTACCGGGGTGTTGAACGCCATGATGAACTCCGGCGGGCGGATCAGGACCGCGGTGCCGATCGAGCTTCCGGCGCAGATGTGGTGCTTCGCGGGCGGGTGTCCGGACACTCATCGGGTGTCCGATGGATCGGTGTTCTTTGTGAACGGGTCGGCGGACACCATTATTTCGCCGTCGGAGCAGGCGTTGCCGCCGGAGACCGCCGGATTGCAGTCCGTGCGTGCCTATTACGACGCGGTGCCGGGCACGGTGCCGAAAGCGTGGGGGACGCTGGTCGGTCCGAACCACAATGACGTGCAGGGCCAACCGGATTGCGCGGAGGCGTCCTGGCCCTGCACGTCGGGTGTGTTCGGGTACCTCGGCTATCCGACCGCCTGGCTGGCCGCCCGGCTGCTGGGTGACGCCGCCGCCGAGCGCGCCTTCGTCTCCGAGTCCGGTGAGTTCTTCGCCTCGAACCCGCTGTGGACCAACCAGATCAGCGACATCACTCCCCCATAGGCTTGCCGAAGTTGGCGCTCTCCTGAATCAGGTGCAGGCCTCGGCCCTTGCGGAGAGCCAGATCATTGAGATCGACCTGATCGAGTGTGATGGTGACGGGGTGCCCGTCCAACTGGCCGTCGAGCACCAGGCGATTGGATGCGGGCTGCTGGTAGGACAGGGTGGCCACATCGGTGTCCGTCTTCGGGGAATGCAGCACCACCCGGTGTGCGCCGGTGTCGATTTGCGCGCCGAAGGGCATCAGCTCATCGTCCATGCGCTGCACCACGGCCAGCTTCGGCTGGTCGAAAACCAGTCGCCGCCAGCGGGTGTCATCGGTCAGCAGCGGCGGCACCGGCTGGCCGTCGCGGGTGAACTCGGTGACGGTCCAGATGCCGTAGAGCTCGGACTTCGGTCTCCCCAAGCCGTAGTCGTGCCAGCCGCGCACGCCCTCCCAGATGTCGGCCGACGACATCCACACCGCCAGGAACACCTGCACGGCGGCGGCGATCCGCACCGCCCGGCGGCCGCGGAACGGTTGCGGGGTGGCTTCGGGACCGGCGGCCCGGCCGGTCAGCAGCGCGGTCAGCCGCGGCAGCTCGGGCACCAGCAGGGCCAGGCCCAAGAGCAGCAGATGGAACGACAGCAGCTTCACCGGCACATCGAAGGTCATGTTCAGCACCCACACCTGCGCCATGGCCACCAGGCTCAGCAGGATGCCCGCCAACTGGGTGCGCGGCAGCAGCAAGAGCAGGCCGCCCAGCACTTCGGCGATGCCGAGCAGGCTTTCGTACACCGGTGACACACCCACCTGGCTCCACAGCACACCCATCGGCGCGAAGTCACCGTAGGGCGTGAGCAGGGTGGTGAGATCGGGCTGCGGCATCTGGTTCGGAATCGCCTTGGCGAAGCCGTATCCCAGCATCTGCCCGGCCAGTCACAGGCGGATGAACAGCAGGAACCATGCGGCCAGACGGTGGTATTCGGTGCGTCGGCGGTCCAGCAGGGTCCACAGCACGGTTCCGGCCACCGCGATCACCAGGATGCAGAACACCAGGACCCAGAAGATCGCCTGATCGCCGCTGCCGGTGCTGTGAAGTTCGACATCGGTCCCGAAGACGGTGCGCCCCACCCACTTCACGATGGGCGCGGTGGGATTCATCCACTTGAGCACCCAGCCGTCGGGCAGCATGCGTTCGATCGGGCCCAGGAAGGCGAACAGCGGCTGCGGGTAGAGGACGCAGAAAAGCCCGAGGTACAGGAATCCGAATCGGAAAAGAATGCGGCCGACGGGATTCCACGAGCGGACCGCGGCGTTGTTTTCGCCCTCGCGATCGGCGACGGTATCGATTGTCTGCACGTATCGACGGTAGGTACGGCAACTCGCCGCGCGCCTCCGGAATCACCCTGAGCCGACCCGGAATATGCCTGATAGGAACTACTTCTCGAGGCGTACGTGCCAGCACGACCGCGCGGTGGCGACCAACCCGCATCCCGGTCACCGGTACTGGTGAAACAGGTCTGTCCGATCCTCTTACGGACGCATTTAGAACGGGTTACATTTCCCTCAACGTGCCGCACGGGGGCTTACCACACGGCGACACGCGCCGCTACACCCGTGCAGGGAGGACCTCATGACTTCGGCCAATGCCGATCCCAATCAGCGGATGGAACTCACCGTCTCCGACCAGAATCTCGACGAACTCGCCGACGAACTCGCGCAGTGGCTCGGGACCAAGGTCGAGTCCGATGAGCCGCCGCGGGTCACCTCGATCACTCGCCCCCAGGCGGGCGGCATGTCGAGCACGACGCTGCTCTTCGATGCCGAGTGGACCGAGCAGGGTGAAGCTGCGGGCGGCTCCTTCGTGGCCCGGCTCGCGCCGGACGCGAACTCGTTCCCGGTGTTCGAGAAGTACGATCTGGCAACACAATTCGCGGTGATCAAGGGCGTCGCCGAGGCCACCGATCTGCCGGTGCCGCCGCTGTGCTGGCTCGAGACCGGCACCGACAATGTGCTGGGCGCGCCGTTCTTCGTCATGCGACGGGTGAACGGCCGTGTGCCCGAGGACAATCCGCCCTACGTGTTCACCGGCTGGCTGCACGAGGCGACGCCGGAACAGCGGTATCAGGTCACCCGGCACACCGTCGAGATCATCGCCAAGGTGCACTCGATTCCCGATCCGGCGCAACGATTCCCGATGTTCGACGGGGAAGGCTCGGCGCTGCGGCGGCATTTCGAGGCGCAACGGGCCTGGTACGACTGGGCGCTGGCCCGCGACGGCTACCGGATTCCGTTGCTGGAGCGCGCCTTCGACTGGCTGGAGCGGAACTTCCCCACCGATACCGGGCCCGATGTGCTCAGCTGGGGGGACGCTCGGCCGGGCAATGTCATGTTCGACGGGTTCGAGCCGGTCGCGGTGTTGGACTGGGAGATGGCCGCCATCGGGCCGCGTGAACTCGATGTCGCGTGGACCATTTTCATCCATCGGTTCTTCCAGGACATCGCCACCCGCTTCGACCAGCCGGGGCTGGCGGACTACATGCGGCGCGCGGATGTGGAGAAGCTCTACGAGGAATCCACCGGGCACGCCCCGCGGGATATGGACTGGTACCTCATGTATTCCGCGCTGCGGCACGGCATCGTGATGGCCCGGATTCGGCGGCGAATGATCCACTTCGGCGAGGCAGCCGACAATGACGACCGCGACGACTACGTGATGCACCGGCCAGTACTGGAAGCAATGCTCGACGGCACCTACTCGTGGGATTGAGAGATGACGCAGAATCAGATCAACTCGCTCGATGAATACCCGATCCATCAGACTCCGCTGTCCATGTCGCGGGTCGGGACCAGCGATCGGAACTTCTACGACCGCAACTACTTCAACGCTCTGGACAAGGGCAGTGACACCTTCCTGGTGACCGGGTTCGGTGTGTATCCCAACCTCGGCGTGACCGACGCCTTCGCGACCGTGCGGCGCGGGGACACCCAGCGGGCGGTGCGGTTCTCCGACGCGCTGGGTGAGCGGAGCCTGGAACCCAAGGTCGGCGGGTATCGCATCGAGATCGTGGAACCGCTGCAGAAGATTCGGGTGCTGTGTGAGCACGAGGATCTGTCGTTCGACCTCACGTGGGAGGGGGCGTTCCCGGCGGTGGCCGAGCAGCCGCACACCATTCTCACCGGGGTGCATCGGCCGATCATCGACGCGCAGCGGTTCGCTCAGGTCGGAACCTGGTCGGGGACATTGAATGTGGATGGAACCGATATCTCGATCGACCCGGCGGCGTGGTGTGGCACCCGGGACCGGTCGTGGGGCATCCGTCCGGTCGGCGAATCCGATCATCCCGGACGGCTGGCCTCCGAACCGTCCGAGGGCTTCTGGTGGCTGTACGTGCCACTGCTGTTCGACGAGTTCTCGATCATCGTCATCGTGCAGGAGGAGCCCAACGGCTTCCGCACCTTGAACGACGCCACCCGCATCTGGAAGGACGGGCGGATCGAGCAACTCGGTTGGCCGCGTGTGCATCTGACCTACAAGCCCGGCACCCGCATCCCGACCAAGGTGCGCCTGGACCTCACCACCGGCGAGGGCAAACCGCTCGAGCTGGAAGTCGAGGCGGGAACCTTCATGGCTTTGAATGTCGGCTGCGGCTACGGCGGCGACCCGGACTGGCAGCACGGCCAGTGGAAGGGGCGCGATTGGGTCGAGAGCAAGCTCTACGACCTCACCGACCCGGCCATCGCGGGCCGAATCCCCTTCGGCGTCATCGACCACGTCGGCAAGGCCCGCTGCGGTGATGCCGAAGGCTGGGGACTCTTCGAACACGGCACCATGGGCCGCCACGACCCCACCGGCATGGCCGACTGGGGCTCCGTCGCCCCCTGACCCCAGCGTCGCCCGCTCAAGAGCTGGGCCACCAGTAGTCCGCCACCAGATAGAGGCTGAGAATCACGCCGGGAACGAACACCACCCCGCCAACAACGATCCCCCAAGCCGCCCTCCGGCCTCTATCCAGTGCCACCCGGCCCAGCTTCCAGGCAATCCCCCCGGCTCCAGCCCACACATAAAGCGGCAGCATGCCAAGGCTTCCAAGGATGATCGGCGAACACGGATGCCGCCACCCGCAGTAGGCCGGAACCCCGTCCATATCACTGATGATCAGGAACGAAAGAAACCCCGTCACGCAGAACCCAATGAAGCCCCAGAACAGCCACCAGGTCAGATAGGTGCGCCAGCGGTCGTCCGGGGCGAAAGTGGGTTCTGCCACAAGACAAAACCTTAAAGACCAAAACCCCAAGAGCCAAAAACCAAAAGAGACAAAAGACAAAAGACGCCAGGAGGAGGGAGAGAGGCGGGTCGAGCCTGCGAGGCCCCCTCACCCACCAGCCCCCTCCCGCAAAAACCGCACCTCCCAGCCCCCTCACCTACCGAACCTCACTCACCTCCCAGCCCACTCGCCGAAAAGACAAAAGCCAAAAGATGCCTGGAGGAGGGAGAGAGGCGGGTCGAGCTTGCGAGGCCCCCTCACCCACCAGCCCCCTCACGGAAACAACCGCACCTCCCAGCCCCCTCACCTATGGCACCTCACTCACGTCCCAGCCCGCTCACCGCTCGGCCGTTCATCGTCTCTGTGGAATTGTCAAAGAGCTGACCGGCTGTGTTGGGCTCGGGAAGCGTTGAGCCTTGCGGTCTTTGGGCGTGTTGCCTTTCGGCAGGGTCTCGGTCGGCGGGTCTGTCGGTGGGCCAGGCTGTCGGTCGGTTGGGTTTCGGTGGGCGGGACTTTTGGTAGGTGGGGCTGTCGGTCGGCCGGGGCAATCAGTGGGCCGTAACAATCAGTGGCCTGGAGCTATCGGTGGGCGGGCTATCGGTAGGTCGGGCAATCTGTAGGCCGGGGCTGTTGGTGGGCGGGGCTGTTGGTGGGCGGGGCTGTTGGTGGGCGGGGCAGTTGGAGGGCGGAGGGTTTTTGAGTCTTTTGGTTTTGGGTTTTTGTCTTTAAAGGTGATGCGTGCAGTCCGTGGGCTGGGAGGTGAGGTGGCGGCTCCCAACCCGGCGTCAGCCCAAGTGCGGTAGGGCAGGCGAGGTGACCACACTTCCCGTTGTTTTGCGCACGCCCGGGTGGGACGAGCAGCCGGGTTTCACGCTGCCCGTGAACCCCACCTCCGGCAACTCGAATCGACCGCCGTGGCGACCCGCTTGCCGACGTGATGGGTGTCGTTGACTTGCGGGGTGTGGGAGGGGTCCAACGCCTTCGGGGCAATCCAGCCGACCCGGCCCGGGTGGGCGGAGTCCTTGCCCAACATCACCGTCTGCCACCCGTGCTCGCTGTCGTTGACCATCGCGTGGTGGTGATCGCACACCAGGGCGAGGTTGTTCAAATCCGTCGGTCCGCCCTTGGCCCAATCGATCACATGATGCGCGGCGCACATACTCGCGGGCACATCGCAGCCCGGGTGGGTGCAGCCGCGATCGCGGGCGATCAACGCCAACCGCTGCCCGGAGCTGGCGAGGCGTTCACCGTGAGCCAGGTAGAGCGGGATCTCGTCCTTATCCAGCACCGCCAATACGGGGCGAGAGTTCTTGGCCAGCTTGAGGGCTTCGCTGATCGACAGGTGCCCGCCCGAGGCGGTGGTGGCCATGCCCGCACCCTTCTCGAGGTCGGCCAGGCTCATCGTGACGACGACCTCGACCGGCAGGCCACGGTGCTTGCCCAGCTTCACCGGCTTGCCCGGCTTCGCCGTAGCGACACCAGCATCCGCACCGGCAGCGACACCGGTAGCAGCTGTGGCAGCGACAGCGTCGGCGGCGGTGTCGGTGCCCGGCTGCAGGGCAGTGACAAGGGCGAACAATGCGTCGTGGGTGCGTTGCCCCGCGTCGCGCCGGTCGCGACGCGCGGCCGCCTCCAACACCTTCGACTCGACCCGCGCCGTGGCCGTGAGGATTTCGGTGTCGGCGTCGTCGAGGTTGCACATGCCCGGCCGGGCCAGCTTGGCGAAGATCGCATCCAGCAGCGCGCGGAGTTCGGGGGTGAGCCAGCCTTCGATCTTCGACATCCCATCCACCCCGGGACGGCTGATGGTGATGCCGCGACGGCGGCGACGGTCGGCATCGGAGATCACCGTGCCCTCAGGATCCAGGCGGGCGAGGATCTCGCGTCCGATCTTGGGCAGGTCATCGGGCATGCCGGTCACGCAGTGCTCCACCAGCAACGCCTCGGTCTCGACCCGCGCCGGGGCGGGGATCTCGGCGGGCAGATGCGTCATGATGTCCACGATGCCGCGCACATGATCGCGGGAAATCACGCCCGTCTCAAAGGCGTTCGCGGTCGCCGCCAAAGCAACCGGGCGCGGCTTGCCGTCGACCCCGAGGAACTCCCCACACGCTGCGGCGATCTTCACCCGCATCGACGCGTCATACCGCGACAGGCCCAGGGTTTGACGCAGGAACGGCACCGCGTCCTTCACTCCGGCCTTGCGCGGCAGATCCCGATCCGACACCTCGATCACCAGAGCCGCATCCAACGCAGCCAATTGGCGTTTGCAGATTTCCAGGCGGCGCATGAATTCCACGACATCGGTATCGGCGAGGCGGTTGAGTCCGCCGTGCGCGACAGTGTCGGTGACGTTGGTGACTGCGGTCATCAGGGCGCTGATGCCGGTGGTGTCGAGTGATTCCCCCTTCGAATTCATGCTCTAATTCTATCGCGAATTCGATCACAATAGAAGGCGAATTGCGTTGTGATATAAGGGATTTCAGACTACTTGGTGTTTCGAAATAGCGCTGCGGCGATAACTACGCCGGAGACTATCGTCTTCGATGTAATCAATTCCTTTTCGCCACTAACCGAAAGGGCTGCAGCCTCAGCGACACTCGATGTTCCCAATGCTGCCGCGACTCGGGTCGAGGGGTTTTGGACCTGGATCACTTCCAGGTCCACGACTGAGACCGCCACCGCTTCGGCTCCCAATTGTTCTGCTGCCGTACGAAATCCAGGCTCTCCGGCCCGTCGGTCGATCGTGGCCAGCTGTCGAATTGCCGCATCGCCGACTACCTCCCGGACCGCCGCCACAATCTCGTCGGCCGGTGTTCCGGGCCGTAGCCCGACGCCCACTACGAGCTCACGCCGGGGCATGGGTTTGGGCGAAATCGGCTGCGGCGGATACGAATCGGCCTATGGCGGTGGGGTTTCCGGCGGGGTGGGTGTGGAGGTAGGAGGCGTGGACTCGGTGTGGGGTTGCGCCTTCTCGGATGGTTTCTCCGGACGGTGAGCGCCAGGCCCAGGCGGGGGCGGCGGAGCTGGGGGTGGTGAGGCGGGTGCGGTGGAACTCGTGGCCGCGGACTCGTTCACCGGCGCTCCAGAGGGGGGAGTCCGTGAGTGCGACGGCATCTCGGTAGCCGAGGGTGAGGCGGGGGCCGAATTCGGCTTCGGCGTCGATGACTCCGGCCATGCGGTGGCCGTCGAGAGTGCGGGTCAGGTAGAGGAGGCCCGCGCATTCGGCGTGGATTGGGAGGCCGCGCGCTGCCCGGTCGGCGATCGAGGTGAGCAGGGTCGTGTTCGCGGCGAGGTCGGCGGCATGTTCCTCGGGGAATCCACCGGGGATGACCAAACCGGCCGTACCGGAGGGCAATTCATCACGCAGCGGGTCGAAGACTCGAACCTCCGCACCCGCTGCCGCCAGCAGCTCGCGGTGTTCCGCATAGCCGAAGGTGAATGCCGGTCCACCGGCGATCGCCACCACCGGGCCAGACTCCTCGGCGGTCACCTCGGCCGCGGGATCCCACACGGGTCCGTCAGCTTTCGACGCCGCCAATGCCGCCACGGCACTCAAATCAATATGTGCCGCAACGAGATCCGTCATGGCATCCACTGCGGCTTGCGCGGCCGAGCCGTGCTCGACGGCGGGAATCAACCCCAGATGCCGTGACGGGACGGCCAATTCGGCCATGCGCGGCAACGCACCCAGCACCGGCAGACCCACACGCGCACAGGCCGCGCGCAGCACCTGCTCGTGCCGCTCGCTGCCGACACGGTTGAGAATCACGCCGCCGAGCCGGATTCCGCTGTCGTACGTGGCGAATCCGTGCAACAGGGCCGCCAAGCTCTGGCTGTGGCCGCGCGCGTCGACGACCAGGATCACCGGTGCGCCCAGCATGGCCGCGATCTGAGCGGTCGAGCCCTCGGCGATGGGCTCGGTGTTGTGTTCGTCGATGCGGCCATCGAACAGGCCCATCACGCCCTCGACCACGGCCAGATCGCAGTCGCGGCTGCCGTGCCGGTACAGCGGCACCACCCGGTCGGCACCGACCAGCACCGGGTCCAGGTTGCGGCCCGGTCGTCCGGCGGCCAGGCCGTGGTAGCCCGGGTCGATGTAGTCCGGGCCCACCTTGAACGGTGCGACGCGGTGCCCGGCCCGGCGCAGTGCGCCGATCAATCCGGTGGCGACCGTGGTCTTTCCGCTGCCCGAGGCGGGTGCGGCGATGACCACCGCGGGTGTGCTCACCATTCGATGCCGCGCTGGCCCTTGCGGCCCGCGTCCATCGGATGCTTCACCTTGGTCATCTCGGTGACCAGGTCCGCGGCGTCGATCAGCGCCTGCGGGGCGTCCCGCCCGGTGATCACCACGTGCTGGTTGCCGGGCCGACTGCGCAGCGTCTCGACGACCTCGTCCACCTCGACCCAGCCCCACTTGAGCGGATAGGTGAACTCGTCGAGCACGTAGAAGCGATGCTCCTCGGCACCCAATCGCCGCTGGATTTCCTTCCATCCGGCCAGCGCCGCGGCCGCGTGGTCTTCATCGCTGCCCTGCTTGCGCGTCCACGACCAGCCCTCGCCCATCTTGTGCCACTCGACCGCGCCGCCGACACCGGTCTCGTCGTGCAGCTGACCGAGGGTTCGGAATGCGGCCTCCTCCCCCACCTTCCACTTGGCGCTCTTCACGAACTGGAACACCGCGACATCGAAGCCCTGGTTCCACGCCCGCAACGCCATGCCGAACGCCGCGGTCGACTTCCCCTTGCCCGGCCCGGTGTGCACCGCCAAGACGGGCAGATTCCGACGCTGCCGCGTCGTCAGCCCGTCATCCGGAATGCTCTCCGGCAGCGGCACACCCTTCGGCATCGACCCCAGCTCCTTCCACGACAACCAAGTCCGGGAATCACGGTGCCATACGCCTACGACACCACGGCCCCCGGCCCGGACCGCGGGTCGCTAGAGGTTGTCGAAGAAGCCTTTGATCGCACCCCAGATGCCACCGACTACAGCGCCGGGAACGGGCGTCGGGCCGAGAAGGTGCACCGCTGTCTCGACGGCCGCCTCACCATAATTGCGCCCGCTGGAAGTACGACCGCCCGTGCCGGGTCCCGTCTTGGTGCCACCGGATTCATCGGGAGTGCCCCGCCCGCGCCTCGCAGCCTGTGCCGCCTTCGCCGCCGCGATGACATCGGAGATATCACGCTGAGGTTCGGCCCAGCCGTGCGTGTAATAGCCCATGTTCTCGCCCCCGGGGTGACTCTGGCCGATCCGGCGCTGAAGTCTCCGGCCCGACTCACCCAATCGTAAGCCGCCGCCGCGCATTTCAGCGACGGTCAGATCTGCGCGAGGACGACGGGTTACGCGGCCCGGGTGGCGCGGACTATCCCCGCGACGGAATCGCCGGTGAGGGCGGTCAATTGGAGGTAGCCGCCGCGTAGTTCAGTGGCGATGTCGCGGGCCAAGCCGAGGCGGATCATGCCGCGTTCGCAGTCGACGACCATGGCGGTGACGGCGTCGTGGGCGAGCATGCGGGCGGCGGCGCGGGCGCGCAGGACCGGGTCGGTGCCTCCCGTGGCGCGGCCGTCGGTGAGCAGGACCAGCAGCGGGCGGCGGAGGGGGTCGCGCAGGCGTTCGCGGCGGATCAGGTCGCGGGCCTTCAGGAGTCCTTGCGCCAGTGGGGTTTTGCCGCCGGTGCGCAGGTCGGACAGGCGGCGGACGGCGATGTCGACCGAGGAGGTCGGGGGGAGGACGAGTTCCGCTTGCTGGCCGCGCATGGTGATGACCGCGACCTTGTCGCGGCTCTGGTAGGCGTCGCGGAGCAGGGCCACCACCGCGTTGGTGACGGCCGAGAGGCGGTCGCGGGCGGCCATGGATCCGGAGGTGTCGACCACGAAGACGACCAGATTGCCTTCCCTGCCTTCGCGATACGCGCCGCGCAGGTCTCCAGGAGCGAAGGAGAGGGGGCCGGTTAGGCGGCCACGCTCGTGCTGATGCGGGGCCGCGGCGAAGATGGTGCCCAGCAGATGCAGGCCGGTGGAGGTGTCGTCGGTGACCTGGACGACCCGGCCCTGGCGGGTGCGGGCGCGCGAACGGCGGCCGGGTGCGCCTTCACCGACGCCGGGGACCTCCCAGCGCGGGGGCTTGGGCAGGGTGGCGGTGGGTGCCGCGACGCGGCCCTCGCGGGCGGGACGGTCACCGGAGGTGTTGCGGTCACCCTGGGCATTGGTGTCGGTGCTCGAACCGTCCGGATTCCGCCCTCCCCCAAAGGGATCCGGTCCACCATCCGGAAGGTTCGCGCCGTCATCCCCGCCGATCGGCGAGTCCGAGCCATCGGCCGAATCCCGATCACCCGGTGAAGTGTCCGAGCCGCCGACCGAATCCGGACCGTCGGCCGAGGCATCACGATCGCGCGAATCCCGCTCTGCGGCAGAAGCTTCGGCGTCCTCGGGGGTCAGCCCGTTCGCCAGATCCTGCGGTCCCGCACCGTCATTCGGCGGGACCGCTTCACCTTTTCCCAGGCTGTCATCCCCTTCGGCGCGCGCGGCCTCCGCCGCGGCCCGATCCATGGCCTCGTCGAGTTGTTCCTCGCTGATCCCGGGTTCGTCGAACGGGTCGCGGCGACGGCGGTGCGGCAGGGCCAGTTCCGCGGCGACGCGCACATCGGCCTCGGTGACCGCGGGGGCTCCGCGCCAGGCGGCGTGGGCGGTGGCGGTGCGGGCGACCACCAGGTCCGCGCGCATGCCGTCGACATCGAAGGCCGCGCACAGGGCCGCGATGCGGCGCAGCTCGACATTGTCCAGAGTCACCTCGGCGAGCCGGTCGCGGGCGGTCAGAATGCGTTCGGCCACTTCGCGATCCGCGGCCCGGTAGCGGTCGGCGAAGGCGTTCGGGTCGGCCTCGTAGTCGAGGCGGCGGCGGACCACGGCCATGCGGACGTCCACGTCGCGGGAGGCGACGACGTCGACGGTCAGGCCGAAGCGGTCCAGCAGCTGCGGGCGCAGCTCGCCCTCCTCGGGATTCATGGTGCCCACCAACACGAATCGCGCGGGATGGGTGTGGGAGACGCCGTCGCGCTCGATGTGCACCCGGCCCATGGCGGCCGCGTCCAGCAGCACGTCCACCAGGTGGTCGTGCAGCAGGTTCACCTCGTCGACATAGAGCACGCCGTGATGGGCGGCGGCCAGCAGGCCGGGCTTGAATGCCTGCTCCCCGTCGCGCAGCACCCGCTCCAAATCCAGCGAACCGACCACCCGGTCCTCGGTCGCGCCGACCGGCAACTCCACCAGCCGCGCGGGCCGCGCCCCGGACTCGTCCACCACCGGCGGCAACAACTGCGCCAGCGCCCGCACCACGGTCGATTTCGCGGTCCCCTTCTCACCCCGCACCAGCACCCCACCGATCCCGGGATGCACCGCGCACAGGATCAGCGCCAGCTGCAGCCGCTCCTGCCCCACCACCGCGGAGAACGGAAACCCGGCCTCATCACCGGCCGCACGAACACTTTCGGAGTAAGCCACAGGAGAAACGGACACGCCCCAACTCTAAGCACACCCCCCACCCCACCCGCCCGCGCCCCATCGACTGGCACACCCTGGAGGGGAATCGGGCAAATCTCCTCCAGGGTGTGCCAGTCGGCGGATGGTGGAGGAATGCGGGCGAATACTCCGGAAGAGGTGTTGGTGTTGTTGAGCATCGCGTTGGGTGAGGGACGAGTCGCGGATGCGGCGAGCTTGTACGAACCCGACGCCGTGTTCTTCTACTCGCCCAATACCGGGCCGGTGACCGGGCGGGACGAAATACGTTCGGCGCTCGCCGATCTCGCGGCGATCCATCCGGTCCTGCGCAACGATGTGCTGCGGACCGTCATCGCCGGGAATATCGCCACGGTCGTGAACGCGTGGCGGATCGACGGAACTCGGCCGGACGGGCAGCCGATCGCCATGTCGGCCACCAGCACCGACGTGATGCGCCGCCGAACCGATGGCTCCTGGGGCATCCTCATCGACGATCCCTGGGGTGTCCAGCCCCGGAAATGACCGAGCGCCCGCCGTGGATCGCACGACGGGCGCTCGAAGTTGTCCAATGAAGGCGTTGGTTTTGGTTCAGCCGCGGCGCATGGGGATGTGGGGAATGCCGTCCTCGATGTATTCCTCGCCGTCCACCTTGAAGCCGTGCTTGGTGTACATGTCGACGAGGTAGGTCTGCGCGTTCAGGCGGACCGTGGCCGAACCGGCCTCGGCGAGCGCCGCCTGCAGCAGGCGGGTGGTGTAGCCGTGTCCGCGGGCCTCGGGGGTGGTGCAGAGGCGGCCGATGCGGAAGGACTTCACGCCGTCCTCGTGCTCCTCCATGAGGCGCAGGGTGCAGATGACCTCGCCCTCATCGTCGAGCCAGAAGTGGCGGGTTTCCGGCAGCAGGTCGAACCCGTCCAGTTCCGGGTAGGCGCACTTCTGCTCGACGACGAACACCTCGACCCGAAGTTTCAACAGCTTGTACAGCGTCGCGGTGTCCAGGTCTTGGGACCACGACCGTTTGAGAGCAACCGTTGACATCATCGAGTCTTGCTATCACATCTAGGCGTGAGAAGCGATACCGGCGTGCTTTGGCGTGTTGGCGGAATCGAGCTGCAGGGCCTTGCTCGACCAGTCCCAGACCTCGCGGAACAGGGCCTGATTCTCCGACAGCTTGACGCCCAGCGACGGCACCATTTCCTTGAGTTTCGGCTCCCACGTGGAGAATTCGCGCGGGAAGCACCGCTTCATGACGTCCAGCATGGCGCTCACGCAGGTGGACGCGCCCGGCGAGGCGCCCAGCAGACCGGCGATCGTGCCGTCCTCGGCCGCGACGACCGCGGTGCCCAGCTCCAGCACGCCGCCGATACCCTTGCGGCGAATCATCTGCACACGCTGACCGGCGATGATCAGCTCCCAGTCGCCGAGCTCGGCGCGCGGGATGAACTCCTCCATGGAGTCGATGCGGCCGTTCTGCGACTTGAGCAGCTCGGAGACCAGGTAGTTGACCAGACCCATCTCGGTGACGCCGACACCCAGCATGGAGAACAGGTTGTTCGGCTTCACCGACTTGATGAGGTCGGTCATCTTGCCGTCCTTGAGGAACTTCGGCGTCCACCCGGCGTAGGGGCCGAACAGCAGCCCCTTCTCGCCATTGATGACGCGAGTGTCCAAGTGCGGCACCGACATCGGCGGCGCGCCGACCGACGCCTGGCCGTACACCTTGGCCTCGTGCTTGGCGACGAGATCGGGGTTGGTGCAGCGCAGGAACAGGCCCGACACCGGGAAGCCACCGAAACCGGCGATCTCCTTGATGCCCGACTTCTGCAGCAGCGGCAGCGCGCCGCCGCCCGCGCCCACGAACACGAACTTGGCGTTGATCACACGCACCTTGCGGCTGCGCAGATTGCGCACCTTGACCAGCCAGGAGCCGTCGGACTGCTTGGTGAGGTTGAGCACCTCGTGACCGAAGGCGATGTCCGCGCCGGACGCGCCCAGGTAGGCCAGCAGTTCCTTGGTGAGCTCACCGAAGTCGATGTCGGTGCCGTACTGGGTCCAGTTCAGGGCGACCGGGTCGGAGAAGTCGCGGCCCTTGGCCATCAGCGGTAGTCGCCGACTGAATTCGGCTGCGTCGTCGATGAATTCCATGCCCTCGAACAGCGGATGCCGCGACAGCGCCGCGTGGCGCTTGCGCAGGTATTCGACGCCGTCCGTGCCGTGGGTGAAGCTCACGTGCGGGATGGGGTTGATGAAGTTCGACGGGTTGGCCAGGACGCCGTTCTCCACCGCGTAGGACCAGAACTGGCGCGAGACCTGGAAGCGCTCGTTGATGTCGATGGCCTTGGTGATCTCGACCGAGCCGTCGGCGTTCTGCGGGGTGTAGTTCAGCTCGCACAGGGCCGAGTGGCCCGTACCGGCGTTGTTCCACGGATCGCTGCTCTCTCCGGCCGCCTCGTCCAGGCGCTCGAAGATATTGATCGACCAGTCCGGCTGCACCTGTCGGAGCAAGGCACCGAGGGTGGCACTCATGATGCCTGCGCCGATCAGTACTACATCGGTCTTTTCAATCGTGGCAGCGTTCGACACGGCGTTCGTCGACTTCCTTGTCCTTGAATGGGTCACCAGGTGGGAGTTAGGTTACCCGTCGTTCACTTGAGCCTAATTCTGCCCCTGAGCATTCCCGAATCCCCCTTCGAAATCCCCGAATGTGAGAGATCCCTCCCAAATGGACATCGTTGTGGCGCGGTCTATCTTGGGCTTGTGACCTCCGATACGTCATCCACCACCTCGCCGTCGGACACCACGCCGCCCGACGCCACCCTGCCCGGCACCTGGCAGCCCGACGTGCTGGGCGACGACTACCAGCAGCTGACGATTCCGATGGGACCCGATCCGGACGGCGAGGGCGATGTGGTCGCCACGCTGGTCCGCTACACCCCGGCCGACGCCCCGGTCGCCACCCGGGCCGTGCTGTACGTGCACGGATTCACCGACTACTTCTTCCAGGAACACCTGGCCCAGCACCTGGCCGCCCAAGACCATGCTTTCTACGCGCTGGACCTGCGCAAATGTGGACGTTCACAGCGCAGCGGGCAGACGCCGCACTTCGTGTCGGACCTGGCACTCTACGACGTGGAGTTGAATCGGGCGCTGAAGATCGTGCGTGAGGAAACCGGCCTGCCGGTGCTGGTCATGGCGCATTCGACCGGCGGCCTGGTCACCTCGCTGTGGCTGAACCGGCTGCAGTCCGCGGGAGGCACTGCGGCGCAAGGGATTACGGGGCTGGTGCTGAACAGCCCGTGGTTCGATCTGCAGGGGCCGGGCTACTACCGCTCGATCGGCACGCCGCTGTTGGAGGGGCTGGGCCGACTGCGCGCGTTCGCCAAGATTCCGCTCGGCGTCTCCACCGCCTACGGCGACAGCCTGCACAAGAGCGTCTCCGGGGAGTGGGACTACAACCTGGACTGGAAACCGTTGAGCGGCTACGCGGTTCACGCGGGCTGGTTGCGGGCCATTCGTCGCGGGCAGTTCCGGCTGCACAAGGGCCTCGATATCGGCGTCCCCGCCCTGATCCTGCGGTCCAAGCTGACCAAGTTCATGCGCGAGTACGGGCCCGCCGCCGATCTGGCCGATCTGGTGCTGGACGTCAAACAGATTCAGCGCTGGTCGGGCTGCCTGGGCGACCGGACCAATATCGTGCCGATCGAGGGCGCGCGGCACGATGTGTTCCTGTCCTCGGAAACCCCGCGCGCACAGGCGTTCGCCGAGCTCGATTCCTGGCTGGAGTGGCTGGGGAAGTCACCAGAAGCTGGTGCGTAGCACCACTTCGGTGGCCAGCTCGTGGCCCGCTTCGGCGGCCACATCGGTGACATCCATGGGCACCAGCCGGAATTCGCCGTAGACGAACCGGCTGGAACCCTCGGCCACCGAGCGCGGCAGGCGCTTGGTGGCCAGCAGGGTGGTGGGGATCTCCACCGGCGGGCAGGAGGCGTCCTTGACGGTGCCGTCGGTGCCGGGCGCGGCGGGATGCCCGCCACCGGCCACGATCAAGCTCATGAAGCGGCCGAAGCCGCGCGCGGCCAACTGCCAGGCCAATTCCGCGCCCGCGCCGCTGCCGACCAGATTGGCCCACGGGACCTTCAGCTGGTCGAGGATGGCGAACACCGCGGTGGCGTCGAGACCGTCGATCGATTCGATCGCGATGGTGTGCAGGTCCGAGGTCTGCAGCCGGGCGCAGACCTGGTCGTAAACATCGGCCGGATCACCCGCATCGGGTAGCAGCAGGACGTGGTGCCGTGTTTCGGGTCCGCCGACTCGCACCGCCCACTCGCGGTCACCGACCGTGATCCGCCGAGATTCCATGGTCAATCACGCTACAGGAGGCGGCGAGGGGCCGACCGCGACTCGGGCGGATTGCTGTGACGCCGGTCACTTACCGACGGTGAGGACGGGGAGATTCGCGGGGGCTCCCTCGGTGATGAGGCGGTCGAGAAGGTCTGCGTCGAGGTGCTTTTCCATCAGGTCGGCGAGCAGGTCGAGCTGGCTGGCGCGGACCTGCGCGACCGAAACATCCTCGGCGACAACGAAACCGGTGCGGCCCGCCCGCTCGGCGACGCGGCGCAGCCAGGCGCGGCGAAACTCGTCCGATTCCAAGGCACCGTGGAGGTGGGTGCCCCAGATCGATTCGCGCACACTGCCTTCGGGGAGACCGTCCAGTTCGAACCAGGGGGTGTCGCCGGTGCGGGTGACGCGGCCGTGGTGGATCTCATAGCCGTGCACCGGGAGATCGTTATTACCCCCGGCGGTCGCATGATGCCGGACACGACCGCTGGAGCGGCGCAATACCTTCGGGTCGGCGAATTCGATCTCCAGGTCCAGCAGACCCAGGCCCGCGACGGTGCCCGCGGCGGATTCGACCGGGTCGACGATGGTGCGGGCCAGCATTTGGTAGCCACCGCAGATGCCGAGAATGGGCGCGCCTGCCGCGGCCCGGGCGGTGAGGGCGTCGGCAATCCCGCTGCGCCGCAACCATTCCAGATCGCTCACCGTGGATTTGCTGCCCGGCACCACGACCAGGTCGGCTCCCGCCATGCGGGACGGATCGCTCACCCAGCGGACGGAAACTCCGGGTTCGCAGGCCAATGCCTCGACGTCGGTGGAATTGGAGATGCGCGGCAGGCGAACGGCGGCGACGGTCAGCCACTCGGTGCCCAGCGGCGGGCGCGGTCGCCCGACCGGGGCGTCCGCCACGGTGCCGAGGGAGTCCTCCGCATCGATCCAGAGTTCCTCCGCGAACGGAATCACCCCCAGAGTGGGCCGCCCGGTGAGCGCCGTGAGCTGGTCCAGCCCCGGCCGCAACAAATCCACATCCCCCCGGAATTTATTGATGATGAACCCGGAAATCAGCCGCTGGTCTTCGGGTTCCAGAATCGCGACCGTCCCGAACAAATGCGCCAGGACTCCCCCGCGATCGATGTCACCCACCACCACGACCGGAACATCCGCCGCCCGAGCCAACCCCATGTTCGCCAAATCCGTTGCCCGCAAGTTGATCTCGGCGGGCGACCCGGCCCCCTCGCAGATCACCACATCGAATTCGTCCCGCAGCGAAGCCAATTCCTCGGCCACGATCGCCCGCAGCGCGGTCCGATGCCGAAAGTAATCCTTGGCCCCCACGGTGTCGATCGCCTTGCCCCGCACCACGAGCTGCGAGCGCCGATCACTCCCCGGCTTCAACAGCACCGGATTGAATCGCACACTCGGCTCGAGCCCGGCGGCCCGAGCCTGCAATGCCTGCGCCCGCCCGATCTCCCCGCCGTCGAGCGTCACCACGGAGTTGTTCGACATGTTCTGCGCCTTGAACGGCGCGACACGAATGCCGCGCCGCGCCAACATTCGGCAAAGCCCCGCTACGACAACGCTTTTCCCGGCGTCGGACGTGGTTCCCGCGACGAGCAGAGCACCCTTCACCGGGTGCTGTACTCCGCTCGGGGGCGGTAGACGTAGTGGTCGCGGCCGCTGCCGCGGTAGGCGTCGCGGTCGACGTAGGCATCGCCGCTGTCGGCGGTGACGCCCTCCGGCTTGTCGGGGTCGTCGACCGGGCGGCCCGCGGCGAGTTCGACGTGGCGGCGCATGGTCGCGCGCATGGCGCCCAGGCCCTCGTCGCGGGGGTTCGGGGGCAGGAAGCGGGCGGGCTTGCGCCGGGGGCCGCGGGAGCCGAGGGCGCGAGTTCTGGTGCCCCGCTGGGGCATTGCGATGTTCACGGGAGAGTAAGGATTTCTGCGCCTTCGTCGGTGACGACGAGTGTGTGTTCGAATTGGGCGGTCCACTTGCGGTCCTTGGTGACCACGGTCCAGCCGTCGTCCCAGATCTCGTAGTCGATGCCGCCCAGATTGATCATGGGCTCGATGGTGAAGGTCATGCCGGGCTCGATGACCGACTCCACGGCGGGCTGGTCGTAGTGCAGGATGACCAGGCCGGAGTGGAAGGTGGGACCCACACCGTGGCCGGTGAAGTCGCGGACCACGCCGTACCCGAAGCGGTTGGCGTAGGCCTCGATCACCCGACCGATGACATTGAGGGCGCGACCGGGCTTGACCGCCTTGATGGCCCGCATGGTCGCTTCCTCGGTGCGCTCGACCAGCAGGCGCACCTCCTCGTCCACGTCACCGGCGAGGAAGGTCTTGTTGGTGTCGCCGTGCACGCCATTGATGTAGGCGGTCACGTCGATATTGACGATGTCGCCGTCCTCGATGACCGTCGAGTCCGGGATGCCGTGGCAGATGACCTCGTTCAGCGAGGTGCAGCAGGACTTGGGAAAACCCTTGTAGCCCAAGGTCGACGGGTACGCGCCGTGGTCGCACATGTACTCGTGCGCGATGCGGTCCAGCTCGTCGGTGGTCACCCCCGGCGCGACGGCCTTACCGGCTTCTTCCAGGGCCTGCGCCGCGATCTTCCCCGCGATCCGCATCTTCTCGATGGTCTCCGGAGTCTGCACCCAAGGCTCCGAGCCTTCCTTGGCGGTCTTCTTCCAGACGTACTCGGGTCGCTCGATGTTCTTGGGGACCTCGCGAATGGGCGACTGCGTGCCGGGTACGAGGGGCTTGCGGGTGCGCACAGACATGGCTACCAGAGTATCTGCCGGTCCGAATCGTGGGATTCCCAGGTCCGAGGCACCGGGGAATCTTTCCGGACCGTGGTCCGTTTATGCTTCCAGTTGGCTTGGAAACGAGACTCGAGAGGGGCTGCGGCCGTGGAATTGGGACTGACGACATTCGCGGAAACGCATCCCGTCGGCGGCGACGGGCCGGTGCCGACCGCGGGCGAGCGACTGCGGCAGGTGGTCGAGGAAGCGGTGGCGACCGAGCGGGCCGGGCTGGACGTGTACGGCGTGGGCGAGCATCACCGCAAGGATTTCGCGGCCTCCTCGCCCGCCATGGTGTTGGCGGCCACCGCCTCGCGCACCGAGCGGATTCAGCTCACCAGCGCGGTGACGGTGCTCAGCTCCGATGATCCGGTACGGGTGTTCCAGGACTTCTCGACCTTGGACGGGCTGTCGAACGGCCGGGCCGAATTGATGGCGGGCCGTGGGTCGTTCATCGAATCGTTCCCGCTGTTCGGGTACGACCTCAACGACTACGACGAGCTCTTCGAGGAGAAGCTGGCGCTGCTGTTGAAGATTCGCGAGGAGGGGCCGGTCACCTGGTCGGGCAAGTTCCGCGCGCCTTTGAAGGACGCCATTGTCTATCCGCGCACCGAGAATCGGCCGCTGCCGGTGTGGATCGCGGTCGGCGGCAGCCCCGAATCCGTGGTGCGCGCCGGGCTTTTGGGCCTGCCGCTGGCCATCGCCATCATCGGCGGGCAGCCCGCGCGGTTCCAGCCGCTGGTGGATCTGTACCACCGCGCCCTCGACGAGGGCGGGCACGAGCCGCAGCCGGTGGCGGTGCACGCGCACGGGTACATCGCCGAGACCGACGAGGCGGCGGTGTCGGACTTCTACGCCTCCTACGCGCGGGCCATGTCCGGCATCGGGCGCGAGCGCGGGTGGGGTCCGATGACGCGGCAGCAGTTCGACGCGCTGCGCTCGCAGAGCGGTTCGCTGTTCGTGGGCACGCCGGATTATGTGGCCGAGAAGATCGCGAACGTTCGCGACACGCTCGGGTTGGATCGGTTCATGCTGCACAGCAGCGTGGGCACGTTGCCGCATGAGAAGGTGCTCGCCAATATCGAGCTGTTCGGTGCGAAGGTGGCACCGCAGGTGCGTTGAGCGACAACGAATTCGGCCCGGTCTGCATGACCGGGCCGAATTTGTTTCGCCGGACTTCAGGGCGTGGTCGCCCCGAAGGCGGTGAGCAGCATGTCGGTGAGTTGGTCGAGGTAGTCGGGGGCGGTGGGGTCGCCGCCGAGCATGACGCGCAGGAACAAAGGTGCGCCCAGGAAGTCCAGGGCCAGTTCGATATTCAGCGTCTCGGGCAGTTCGCCCCGGCTGATGGCGCGGTGCAGGATCCGCGCGACCTTGGCTCGGCGCGAGCGACCGATGCCCGATTGCATGACCTCCCGCAGCGCGGGCACCCGCACGGCCTGTGCTAACAGGTCCGGAATGATGCGTGCCACTAGGGGATTCGTCAGCGCCTGCGCCGAGACTTCGAGGAAGGCCCGCACATCGCCGCGCAGGGTGCCGGTGTCCGGGGAGTCGGCGGCGTCGATGGCGACCTCGGAGATGAGCGCGGTCACCAGGTCTTCCTTGCTCGACCAGCGGCGGTAGAGCGTCGGCTTGCTCACGCCCGCGCGCCGGGCCACCGCCTCCATGGACAGCTTGCCGTACCCGGCCTCGGCCAGTTCCTCGAAGGCCGCCGCGCGAATGGCCGCGGTCACCTGCGGTTGCATGACGGCCGCGCCCGCGGGTTTGCGGGTGCGGGAACCGGATTCGTCGCTCATGCGCCGCAGTCTAGCAACGACGAAACGGTTGCGTTTCGTCGTCGATCGGTCTACCGTTCTTCCCATACGACGAAACGGTGTCGTATCGACGTAAAGAGCGAGGTAGAAGCCATGAAATTCCTCTTCGACGATGAATCCTTCGCCTACGAGACGCTGCGTGCCGCCGGGTTCGCCTGCTACGGCGGCGCGGAACTGGGCGAGGTGCTCGCCACCGCCGCCCGCATCCCGGAGGGCGATGAGGACGCCTGGCTGCGCGAGTGGGAGGCCACCGCCCGCCGCGCCCAGGCCATCGGCGAAGCCAGCGCGAGCGCGGGCCACCGGGTCAGCGCCCGCGAGGCGCTGCTGCGCGCCTCGAACTACTACCGCACCGCCGAGTTCTACCGCCGCGACGATCCGGCGCACGACCCCAAGGCCCGCGAGCTGTCTCGGCTGTCGCGCGAAACCTTCTGGGCCGCGGCGCAACTCATGGACACCCCGGTGCTGCCGGTCGAGATTCCATACCAGGACACCACGCTTCCGGGCTACCTGTACCTGGCCGACGACACCGGCACGCCGCGCCCGACGGTCATTTTCACCAGCGGCTTCGATTCCACCCTCGAGGAGTCGTATTTCGCGCTCGCGGCCGGGGCCATCGCGCGCGGCTACCACGTGCTGGCCTTCGACGGACCCGGCCAGGGCGCGGTCATTCGCGAACAGGGCCTGACCTTCCGACATGACTGGGAGGCCGTCATCACCCCGGTCGTCGACTTCGCGCTCACCCGGCCGGAGATCGATCCGGCGCGAATCTCATTGTTCGGCTACAGCCTCGGCGGTTACCTCACCGCCCGCGCGGCGGCCTTCGAACACCGGCTCGCCGCGCTCATTCTCGACGACGGTCTGTTCGACTACCACTACGCGCACGAGCGGATGATGCCGCCGTTCCTGTCCGAGTGGATCGCACAGGGCCGCGACGCGGAGGCGAATGCCGTTGCCGCGCTGATGATGACGCACAACACCACCCTGCGCTGGGCACTGCGCAATGGCGTGTGGACCTTCGGCGCGGCCTCGCCCGCCGAGTACGTGCGCATGACCGCCAACTACACCCTCGCCGGTATCGCCGACAAGATCCAATGTCCCACACTGGTTTTCGACGCCGAGAACGACCTGTTCTTCCAGGGTGAGGCCGCGCGCGTGTACGAGGCACTCACCTGCAAGAAGGAATTGATCACCGGCACCGAGGCGGAGGGTGCGGGCGAACACTGCCACACCGGCGCGGTGCTGCTCACCCTGCAGCGGCTGTTCGATTGGCTCGACGGCACCCTCGCCGCGCGGTAAGCGTCAGTAATCCCGCAGGGTCGCCTGGAACGCGATGCGGTCGCCGCGATACAGCGACCGCACGAGTTCGATCGGCGAGCCCTCCGCGTCGACGCTGCGCCGGTGCAGCAGCAGCATCGGCAGGGCCGTGGTGCATTCCAGCAGCGCGGCCTCGCGCGGGGAGGCCAGCATGGTCTCGATCCGCTCGGTCGCCGACATGTAGACCACCCCGCGCGAGCGGGTCGCCGCGTAGAGCGAGGTGGTGGGGTCGTAGAACTCGCGCAGGAAGGCGAAGCGGGGCAACGGCATCCAGGTGCTCTCCAGCCCGATGCGCTCACCGTCGGCGAGCAGGACTCGTTCCAGGTGCGTGACCACGGTGCCCGGCGCGACACCCAGATCCCGGGCCACGTCCGGATCGGCGGGCACATCGTTCCAGCCGACCAGCAGACGCCCCGGCGTGCGGCCGAACTTCAACGCCCCCTCGGTGTAGGAGCGCAGCGACAAGGGCTGCACCATCTTCGGCCGCGAGACCACGGTACCGCGCCCCTGACGGCGAATTCGCCCCTCCACCAGGAGTTCTCGCACCGCCTGGCGTACGGTTTCCCGGGCGACACCGCAGCGCAGGGCGAGTTCGCGTTCCGAGGGCAGCGGATCACCCTCGGACAGCTCGGCCAGCAACTCCTCGAGCTCCGCGCGCACGCGATACGACTTGGGCAGGCGCGCATCGCCGCCGGTGAGCACGGAATCTGGCTGGTTCTCCACCCCGGCGGCCTCCCTCGTCTCCATACCCCCAGCGTACACAAGATTGGTCTATACCAATTATTAACCTAGCGTTTCCACACGAAACACTCCTAGGTCTAGACCATTGCCCAGGATGTTGGTCATGCGATTGGTCATCATCGGCGGAGGGATCCTCGGCACCGCCCACGCTCTCGCCGCCATCGGCCGCGGCCACGAAGTAATCCACCTCGAACGCGAGGTGGAGGCGCGCGGCGCGACCGTGCGCAACTTCGGTCTGGTGTGGGTGTCGGGGCGCAGCGCCAATGAACTGGAACTCACGCTGCGGTCCCGGCAGCTGTGGGAGGAGATCGGCGGCAAGGTGCCGGGCGTTGGCTTCCGGCCCGCGGGCTCGATCACCCTGGTGCGCACCGACAATGAGCTCGCGGTGGCCGAGGCCGCCATGGCGAGCCCGTCGGCCGCCGAGCGCGGCTTCGAACTGCTGGACCCGGACAAGGTGCGCGCGATCAACCCGGCGCTGCGCGGTAAATTCCTTGCGGGCCTGCACTGTTCGACCGATGCCGCCGTGGAGTCGCGCCAGGCGCTGCCCGCCCTTCGCCGCTACATGGAGGCCAGCGAGCGCTACACCTTCTTCGCCGGAACCGAGGCGCGCGCCATCACCGGCACCACCGTCATCGACGATCGCGGCCGCCGCCACGAGGGCGATCTGGTCCTGGTCTGCCCCGGTGCGGCGCACTCCGGCCTGACTCGCGAACTGGTGGGCGACATTCCGGTGCGACGCGTGCGCCTGCAGATGATGCAGACCGCTCCCCTGGGCGAGCCGCTCACCACCGCCATCGCCGACGGCGACAGCTTCCGCTACTACCCGGCCTTCGCGGGCCCGGAGCTGGACAAGCTGAATCGCGAAGAGGCGCAGCCCTTCACGGCCGCCCAGCACAAGATGCAGCTGCTGGCCGTGCAGCGCCTGCACGGCGGGCTCACCATCGGCGACACCCACGAGTACGACGAGCCGTTCACCTTCGATGTGGACGAGGCACCCTACGAGCACCTCACCGGTGTGATGGAGGAACTGCTGGGCCGCAAGCTGCCGCCGATCGTGCGGCGCTGGGCGGGCGTGTACAGCCAGTCCATCGATCCGGGGACCATCGTCACCCGCGCGCGGGCCGCCGAGGGCGTGTGGGTCGTCACCGGGCCGGGCGGGCGCGGCATGACGCTGGGTCCCGCGATCGGCGAACAGACCGCCGACCTGCTCAACCTCTGACTCGACCAGCGAAGGAATCAGCGTGTCCGACAAGCAGATCGATCTGGCGGTGCTCGATATGGCGGGCACCACCGTCTCCGATGACGGCCTGGTGATCCGCGCCTTCGAGCGGGCCGCCACCGCGGCGGGCATTCCCGAGCAGGGTCCCGAGCGCGAGGCCGCCCGCCAGTACGTCATCGACACCATGGGCCAGTCCAAGATCGTCGTCTTCCGCGCGCTCACCGGCGGGGACGAACAGCGGGCGCAGCGGGCCAACGCCGAATTCGAGGCCGCCTACGCCGAACTCGCCAGCGAGACCGGCGTCGTCCCGATTCCCGGTGCCGCCGAGGCTATTTCGGCGCTGCGGGCGGCGGGCATCAAGGTGGCGCTGACCACCGGGTTCAGCCGCGAGACCCAGGACAAGCTGCTGGATGCCCTGGGCTGGAACGAGATCGCCGACCTCACCCTCGCCCCCTCCGACGCCGGGCGCGGCCGCCCGTACCCGGACATGGTGCTCACCGCCGTGCTGCGGCTGGGCATCGACGCCGTGGATCGCGTTGCGGTGCTGGGCGATACGGCCAGCGATATCGGCACCGGGCTGTCCGCCGGGGCCCGCATCGTGGCCGGGACCCTGACCGGCGCGCACGACGAGGAGCAGCTGCGGGCCGCCGGTGCGACCCACGTGGTTCCCTCCGTCACCGAGTTCGCGCAGCTGCTGCTGGCCGAGCGCGGCTAGAGAATTCCGCCGCCCCGGCGGAGTACCCACCGTCCCTACGACTCGACCGTCCCCTGAACTGAAAGTGCAGTCACCGTGCGTAATTCGAACAACCGCCTCGCACGCACCATCGCCCGATCCGCTCTGATTGTCGCCTCCGCCACCGCGGTCGCTTTCAGCCTCACCGCCTGCGGCGGCACCGGCAGCGACGCCAAGGACGGCAAGACGGTCACCGTCTACTCCGCCGATGGTCTCGGCGACTGGTACAAGCCCGTCTTCGAGAAGTTCAAGACGCAGACCGGCATTTCGGTCAACTATGTCGAGGCCGGTTCCGGCGAGGTCGTCTCCCGCGTGGAGAAGGAGCAGTCCAATCCGCAGGCCGACCTGATGGTCGCGCTGCCGCCGTTCATCCAGAAGGCCGACAAGTCCGGTCTGCTGCAGGCCAGCGGCGTGGACACCGGCGCGATCGCCGCGGCCGACAAGGACGCGAACGGCAAGTGGGTGTCGCTGGCCGGGAACTACCTGTGCTTCATCGCCAACCCCTCCGTCGACACCACCAAGATCACCTGGGACGACCTGCTCAAGCCCGACTACAAGGGCAAGATCCAGTACTCCACCCCCGGCCAGGCCGGTGACGGCACCGCGGTGCTGGTGCTGCTGCAGCAGTTGCTGGGCAAGCAGGGCGCGCTCGACTACCTCGCCAAGCTGCAGGCCAACAATGTCGGCCCGTCGTCCTCGACCGGCAAGCTGCAGGCCAAGGTCGACAAGGGTGAGCTGCTGGTCGCCAACGGCGACGTGCAGATGAACCTGGACAGCGTCAAGGACGGCTCCAAGTTCAACGTCTTCTTCCCGGCCTCCGCCGATGGAAAGCGCTCGACCGTCTCGCTGCCGTACCTGATGGGCATGGCCAAGGGTGCGCCGCACGCCGACGCCGCCAAGAAGCTGTTCGAGTTCCTGCTCTCGGCCGACGTGCAGAAGTCACTGCCCGACGTGTTCGCCATCCCCTCGCGCACCGATCTGGCCAATGCCCCGGCCACCGGCACCGGTCCCTCCCCGGCCGCGACCATCAAGGACGTGACCGTCCTGCACCCGGACTGGACCACCGTGCTCGACAACCTCGACGCCGACGTGGCGGCCTACACCAAGGCCACCGGTAGCTAACGCCTCACCACCCCAGGAGCAGCGCACCATGTCCTCCCCGACGACGACATCCGCGGTGGTCGCCGACCCCACCGCCGAACCCGCCATCGTGTTCGACCGGGTCGGTGTCACCTACGGCCGTGGCAAGAAAACCACTGTCGCACTGGCCGATTTCAACCTGCGGGTCGCCGCCGGGGAGACGGTCGCACTCCTGGGGCCCAGCGGCTCCGGCAAGTCCACCGCGCTCAAGGCGCTGGCCGGATTCGTCCGGCCCACCTCGGGCGCGGTGCGGCTGGCCGGGCGCGACGTCACCGACCTGTCCCCCGCCAAGCGCGGGATCGGGGTGGTGGTGCAGTCCTACGCGTTGTTCCCGCACATGCGGGTGCACGACAATGTGGCCTTCGGTTTGAAGGCACATCGCGTGGCGCGCAACGAAATCGACGCTCGGGTGCGCGAGGCGCTCGACATGGTCGGCATGGGCGCCTACGCCAAGCGACTGCCCCGGGAGCTGTCCGGCGGGCAGCAGCAGCGCGTGGCCATCGCGCGGGCACTGGCCATTCGACCCAAGGTGCTGCTGCTCGACGAGCCCCTCGCGGCGCTGGACGCCCAGCTGCGCCAGAACATGCTGGGCGAGCTCCAGCAGCTGCGAAAGGCATTGCCCGACACGGCAATGCTGTACGTGACCCACGATCAGGCCGAGGCGCTGGCGCTGGCCGACCGGATCGCCGTCATGCGCGACGCGCGACTGGTCGACATCGACACCGCCCACACGCTGTGGCAGCAGCCCGCCACCGAATTCACCGCCTCCTTCCTGGGCGGCGCGAACCTGCTGGCCTGCGAGGTGAAGCACGTCTCCGGCACCGCCGCCCTGGTGAAGGTCGGCGAACGCACCCTCCGCGCCGAGGCCCCACGCCCCGGCGTCGGCCGCCCCGACTGGGTCCCGAATGCCGAGGCGCAGTTGTGCATTCGCCCGCACACCATCGCGATCGTCCCGCTCACCGAGCGAGACGCCCTGCGCGCCACCGTGATCACCAGCGTCTGGAAGGGCGCTTCCACCCGCCTCCACCTCGACGTGGCCGGTATCCCGGACGAATTGACCGCAGACGTCCTGGGCCACACCGATATCGCGCCGGGCGACCACGTCGGCATCCGCTTCCCCGATCCCGCCGGAGTCCTCATTCCCCCGGGCATCGGCACCGAGGCGGCAGCGGACGGCGAGGCCCGCGCATGACCGCGCTACTCGAAACCCCGTCCGCACCAGAGGCTCCCGAAACACGAGAACAGCGACGGTCGTGGCAGCCGGTGCTGTGGACGCTGCCGCCGGTCCTGATCGTGATCGGCATGGCGGTGTATCCGATCGTGCGGGTGCTGTCCGAGTCGACCAAGACCAAGTCCGGGCGAGGGGTCCAGACCTGGTCGAAGGTATTGGAGGAGGAATCGTTTCGAAACGCGTTGTGGCGGACCGTGATGATCGCGGTCAGCTCGACGCTCGGGTGTCTGGTGTTGGGGACCTTCCTCGCGATCGTGTTGGCGTTCGTGCCGTTTCCCGGCTCGCAGGTGGTGGGTCGGCTCATCGACTCGGTGCTGACCCTGCCGTCTTTCCTTGTGACACTGGCGTTCACGTTCCTCTACGGGACGGCGGGCGCGGTGAACGCGCTGATCCAGCAGATCACCGGCGGGAACAAGCCGGTCGTGGACTTCCTCAGTACGCAGTGGGGCGTGATCCTCGCCGAGGTCACGTTCTTCACGCCCTTCGTCGTCCGCCCGCTGTTGGCGGCGTTCGCCCAATTGCCGCGCGAGCAACTGGATGTCGCGTCGAGCCTGGGCGCTTCGCCGTGGCGGGTCCTGCGGCAGGTGGTCATGCCCGAGGCATGGCCCGCGCTCGCGGCGGGCGGCAGCCTCACCCTGCTGTTGACCCTCAACGAATTCGGCATCGTGCTGTTCACCGGCGCGAAGGGCGTGCTCACGCTGCCTGCGCTGATCTACACCCGCGGCATCGTCACCTTCGATCTGCCGGGGGCCGCGGTGCTGGCCTCGGTGCAGGTGCTGCTGTCGCTGAGCCTGTACCTCGGATACCGACTGCTGTTCGCGCGCTTGACCGCTGCGCGGAAGGAGAGCTGACCCATGCTGGTGTGGACGCGACGCGGGCGGGCCATCGTGCTCGCGGTGTTCGGGGTCGTGGTCACCGTGGTGTTCGTCGCGCCCATCGCCACCGTGGTGGCCGCCGCGCTGGCCGGACGGTGGACCGGGCCGCTGCCCTCGCACCTGGGCTTCGCGAATTTCGATCGGGCGCTCTCCGGTGAGGAATCCGCGAGCCTGTCGGTGAGTTTACAGACCGCGCTGCTGGCCGGACTGTTCTCGCTGGTGCTCGGCACCTGGGCGGCGCTGGCCTCGATCGAGGCTCCGGCCTGGCTGCGGCGGATCACCGACGCGGTCTTCCACGTGCCGGTCGCCGTGCCGTCGGTGGCCATCGGGCTGGGCGTGCTCATCGCCTTCAACGAGCAGCCGCTGCTGCTCGGCGGCACCAAATGGATTGTGATCCTGGCCCATACGGTGCTGGTGCTGGCCTACGCCTTCAGCGGCGTCTCCGCCGCCCTGGACCGACTCGACCCCGGCTACCGCCAGGCCGCCGAATCCCTCGGCGCGGGCCCGGTCCGGGTCCTGTTCCGGATCACGCTCCCGCTGCTGCTGCCCGCCCTGGGCGCGGCCGCGGGCCTGGCCATCGCACTGTCCATGGGTGAGCTCGGCGCGACCATCATGGTCTACCCCGCCACCTGGAAAACCCTGCCCGTGACCATCTTCGCGGCCACCGACCGCGGTGCGGTCTTCGACGCCGCCGCCAGCACCACCCTGCTGGTGTTGGTCACTTTGATCGCCCTGGTCATCCTGGGCCGCTTGAAAGGTCGTGCGGCGCTCCGCTGACCCCGGGTCAGCACGAGTTCGACCGCACCACACCGCTGACCGATCCAGTGAGGGGCGGTCAGCGGTGTCTTGCGTTCATGGGCGGGCGTGGCGGAGAGTGGATCGGTATGCTCGGCTCATTGCTGAAGTCATGAATCGGGCGGGGGAAGTTCGATGGTGGTCGTAGCAGGTCTGTCGGGCGATTCCTACGAGGTGGACGGGGAACCGTTCTACGCGGCGGGGAGTCGGTCGGTGCAGTACCTGTGCCGCGATCCGCGAGGGCAGCAGCGGCTGTACAAGCAGCTTCGGACGCCGCTGACCTCGCCCACCGAGATCGAATGGGCCCGGCAGGCAATGCTTTTCGGGCGGCAGACGGTGCTGGCCGCCGAGGCCGCGGGCGGGTCGACCGGCCATGCCGCGGAGGCGATCAACTGGCCCATCGATGTCGTCGTGCAGGACGGGACGCCGCCGGGGGTGGTGCTTCCGCTGATCCCGATGGACTACCTCCAGCCCGACGGGCGGCCGCGCACGCTGGACGCTTTGTGGGCGACGCCCGGGCAGGCGCAGGCGTATTTCCGTGCGGGACTTTCCATTCGGCTGTGCGATATCGTGCGGGTGTTCGAGGATCGGCAGCTGATCCACGGGGACCTGTCGCCGAAGAACGTGCTGTGGCACGGGTCCGCGCCGCTGGCGTACGTGATCGATGCCGCCGGGCTGCGGCCCCTGGACGCCGCCTACGACCGGTACCAGGATCGCCACGACCTGGCCGCACTGCTGTATCGCATCCTGTTTCTGGATCCCGGCGTGGCCGCCGTGCCGGGCGCGCCGTGGCAGCCCGCGGTCGGGTTCCCGCCGGATCTGGATCCGCGGGTGCGGGCGCTGTTCGATCGGGCGTTCGGCCATGGCGGATTCGGTCCGGACGCACGGCCTTCCGCGCTGGAGTGGGGTGACGCGCTGCGGGCGTCCTACCTGACGCCGGACGGGGCGAACTACGTGCCGGAGAGTCTGGCGGTGCTGGATCGCCACGTCGGGCAGCGGCCCGCGAGCGCGCCCGCCCTGCCGACCGTGGCGCTGACCGCACCGGTTCCCTCATCGACCGGTTGGTCCCAGCCGCAGCCGCAGGTCGCGTATTCCGGTGCGCCGCAGGGCAATGGCTCCAACACCGCGTTGAAGGTCATCCTCGGTGTGCTGCTGGTGATCCTGGTCATCGCCATCGCCGTCGGCGCGGTGGTGCTCACCGGCAAGGATTCCAAGCCCACCGCCGCCCCGACCACCACCACGACTCCCCCGACCACCACCGCCCCGCCGACCACGACGACCCCGGCCTTCGACAGATCCACCCTCAACCAGCAGGCCACCGACAAGACCCCCTTCACCGCCGACGCCCTGCTGCCCTCGACCTTCACCGACAGCAAGGGCGTGGTCTACAACCGCACCTCCTCCGGCGCGAAGGACTGCGTCTCGCAGAACATGTCCGACAACGTGAAAACCGCGTTGCAGAACAACAAGTGCCAGCAGATGATGACCGGCGTCTACCTCAACCCGGATCAGACCATCCTGGTCTCCATCGAGGTCTTCGCCTTCCCCTCCAACACCGAGGCCGAAACCACCTACTCCGGCCTCAAGGGCCAGGACCAGACCTGGGACGTCTGGTGCCCCACCCAGGGCGTAGGCAGCTCCGTCTGCCAGGCCAACCTCAAGACCATGTTCGCCGCCACCTACTCCAGCTGGGGCCGCCAGCAATACCGCTACCTCTACGAGTCCTACGCCCTCTACATCAACCTCACCCAGGACTCCTCCCTCGAACCCAATGTCGACGCCCCCGCCCACACCGTCATCCAGGTGGTGGGCCCCGACAACTACTGGAAGACCCGCTGATGGTTCCGCTGTCGCATGTGGTCGCCTTCGGGGTGGCCGCGCTGATCCTGATCGTGATTCCCGGGCCGAACGTGATGTTCACGGTGGGTCGAGCGCTGGCGTTGGGGCGGCGGGCGGCGGTGTTGTCGGTGGTCGGGACCGGGATGGGGACGACGGTGTGCCTGGTTGGGGCTTCGCTGGGCCTGGGGGCGCTGTTGATGGCGTGGGCGATGTTGTTCTTGGCGGTGAAGATCGCGGGGGCGGTGTATTTGATCTTCCTGGGGGCCATGGCGATTCGGGAGCGGCGGAAGTTGTCGGAGGCACTGCGGGGGCCGCTGCCGGACGGGACGGCACGGCGAGTGGTGCGGCAAGGGTTTCTGGTGGGGGTGACGAATCCGAAGACGGTGGTGTTCTTCGCGGCGGTGCTACCTCAGTTCGCGGTGCCCTCGGCGGGGTGGCTGCCGGTGCAATTTCTGATCATCGGGGCGTGTTTCCCTGTGCTGCAGGTGCTTTCGGATGCGGTGTGGGCCGTGGGGGCGGCCTCGGCGCGAGAGTGGTTCGCGCGGTCGCCCAAGCGCGTGGAGGCGGTGGGCGCCACCGGCGGGGTGATGATCATCGGGGTGGGGACGACCATGGCGTTCTCCGGGAACAGCTGAGCATTCCTCGACCCTGAACCGAGAGTTGGGCCGGTACCTGGGGATTCAGGCACCGGCCCAACTGTTCTCCGGGTGAGGGATCAGAACCCCGAAGTCGGTGGGCACCCGGGCAGGCCCGCGGAGGCGGCGAGCAGGGTGCGGGAATGGGTGTCGTCGGTGGCCTGGATGAGGCCCGCCGCCAGGAGGTAGGCGGCGGCCATGTCCAGGGCCGAGTCCTGGAGTGCGGTCAGGGCCGCGGTGAGATCGCGGCCCTTGTGCTCGAATCCGCGGCGGAGCTGGTGGGCGGAATCGACATCGCCGAAGCCGGTGAGGGAGTGCGTGTCGCGACTGCGCTCGAGCTGCGGGTCCAGCGCGTCTGCGAACCGCAGGAAGTTTGCGGCACACTTGCGCGCCGTCGCCACTTCCAGGCGGAACGTGCCGTCGCTGGCCCGCCGATACAGGTCCTGGGCAGAGGCCTCGCCCGTGTTCATGAATTGAACTCCGTCCCTCACAGTGGGAAATGCCGATTACACCCGCACGTGTGTGGTCGCGCCTTCGTGAAAAGGACACAGTGCGAATGAGCTTGCGGCACCCCCGCAATGGAAAAGCGTGGGGCGGGCGTGCCGCGCCAGTCGACCACGCGGCACGCCGGGCGGGGCGCCCCGTTGCGCCCGCCGTCTTGTGGCGGGCGACGTCTTACGGTTCGAGCGAGCTATTGGTCCGATAGCGCTACTCGGTTGACGTCACCGCTGACGATCAATGGTTCGCTAGCAATACATCAATTGTGTCAATGCATTTAGAATCATTGTTCTGGTAAACGGCGGCGGCCACCGGCCACGTCGATTACGAGATCAGTGTAGCCGTCAACCAGTTCGGCAAGATGGTACCAGTGTTTATGGGTGTTATCACTGGCCGCGCCTTCATGATCTATCACCTGATTGGCTTCCACCCAGCTCCGGGCCATGCGGTCCACCACCGCGCCCAGACTCTCGGTGTGCAACGCGGCGCCGTTGCGGTGCTGCGGCAGTTCCTGCTCCACCCAATCGTTGATATCGTCAACGAGTTCGCCGCGGCGACAATCGATCTCACTGACCATCATGGGATCCCGCACTTGGGCACGACGTTCGTGCAGTTCGGCGAGAGCGTGCGCCGACCGCAACAAAACTCGATCTTGAAATCGCCTGCCCTGGAAGGCGCAGAGCAATTGCGGAGCGGTCGGCAGGACACCGGCTATGGACATGGTCATCGCGACTCCCAAAACGCACCCGACAGCATCACTAATCGCACCAACATGATTGGTCTCCGGATTCAGCTATACCGGTCATCGGATCGGCCGTACACGAATAGGCTAGCTGGATCATGCTCTTACAAATGCAAGAACGCAATACTGCGTTCTTGCAAGTGCGCCAAGCGAAAGGGTTGTCATGGCAGGCAAGCGCACCGTGCTTACCGTCCGTTTGCGGCGGCTCGCCGCGATGCTCCACGAGATGCGCGAAAGCGCGGGGCTCAGCAAAGAGGTGGTCAGCGCCAAGACCGGCATCAATGTGACCACGCTCTACCGCATCGAGACCGCTCAGGCCAGGCCACAGCGCCGCACCCTGACCGCCATGCTGGACCTGTACGGCATCGGCGAGCCGCAACGTTCAGATGCCTTGCAGTTGCTGGTGGATGCGCTCCGCCCCGGCATGGCGCGCTCCTTCGAGGACGCCGTCTCCGAGGTCTACGGCGCGTACATCAACTTCGAGGCCGAGGCGCTCTCGGCGCGGTTCTTCCAGTCCACCTACGTCCCCGGCCTGCTGCAGACCGAGGCGTACGCCAACGCGGTCTACCAGACCACCATGCCCAAGGTCTCGGATCAGGTTATCGAGCAACGCATTCGGGCGCGGCAGGAGCGGGCCAAGGTGCTCACCAAGGACGATCCGCTAGAGCTGTGGGTGGTGCTCGACGAGGCCGTCATTCGCCGCCTGGTGGGCGGCCCGGGGGTGATGGGCCAGCAGTTCAGCCTGCTGCTCGAGCACACCGAGAAGCGCAATGTGATCCTGCAGATCCTGCCCTTCGACGCGGGCGCGCACCCGGGCATGCTGGGCTCCTTCACGCTGCTGGACTTCCCGGATCCCGCTGACCCGGAACTGGTTTACGTGGAGGGCATCGCCAGCGACGAGCTGATCGAGGGTCATCCGGAGGTGCGGCGCTACGGGGTGATGTTCGACCAGTTGCGCGCCATGGCGCTGAGCCCGCGCGATTCGATCTCCATGATCCAGCAGACCATGATCGACCTGGACAAGCGGTCATGATCACGACGGTCATGATCGATTCCGGCGGTTGATCTTCCACCCACCCCAGGGTGGGTGAACCCACACCCTCGGAGCGGAAATGCGCAGCACTGTGGTCGCTATCGACCACCGCGCGCGGCGGCGACAGTGGATACATCCCGAACACCACCGCAAGCGCCCCCTTCGAGAGGATGATGTTCGATGTGCAAGCCGGTCGAATCGCCCGCCGCCGACTGCGACCTGACCAACACCGAACTGGATCGCTGGAGCAATCGCCTGGCGCGCATGCTGCTGCGCCTCGGAGCCCACCCCGGCGCCCGCATCGCGATCGCGGAGACCCCGCGGCTCGAGGCCGTGGTGGCCCGCATGGCCATTGCCAAGACCGGCGCGACGCCGGTGCCGCTCACCACCGAAACCACCCTGGCGCGTGCCGATTTCGGCATCACCACCAAGGCCGGGCGGGAGCTGATCACCGACGCGAGCCGCTGGCTCGTGCTCGACGACCGCTCCACCCTGGTGCAGTACCTCACCGGCTCGGACGCGCCGCTCACCGAGGCGGAACTCCACCTGGCGCGCAAGGCCTCCTGAGCCACCGCGGCCCGGTCCACCCCCGGGAATTCCCCGCCCACGCACTCGGTCCGCCCGAATCTTCATAGGCCGCAGAAGGTTTCAGCAGCATGGCTTCTCCCAGCACCCTGTCCGCCGCCACCTCCGATACCTCCCCGGCCTTTCCCCTCTCGGCGGCCCAGCGCGGCATCTGGTTCGCCCAGCAGCTGGCCGGTGACACACCCGTCTCCATTGCGCAGTATGTCGAGTTCAGCGGCGCGGTGGACGTGGAGTTGCTCGCGGACGCGGCGCGGCGGGCGGGGCGCGAGTTCGGCACCGGCTACCTGCGGTTGATCGAAATCGACGAGCTGCCCATGCAACTCGTCGACACCACGCTCGACGACCGCATCGAGACCGTGGATCTGAGCGATGCGCCCGATCCGGAAGCGGCCGCCCGGGCGTGGATGTACGCCGAGTACACCGCCTCGCTGGATCTCACCCGCGACCGCCTGTGCAAGGTCGCCATGCTGCGGCTGGCCCCGGATCGGTTCTACTGGTATTCGCGCTTCCACCACATCCTGATCGACGGCGTCGGCGCGCTCACCATGCTGCAGCGCACCTCGGAGATCTACAACACCGCCCGCACCGGGGGCGAGATCCCGCCCGGCAAGGCCGAGCCGTTGCAGCGGATCGTGGAAGCCGATGCGGCATACCGCGATTCGGACAAGCTCCAGGCCGACCGCGACTACTGGCGCGAGCACCTGGCGGGCCTGCCCGAACCGGCCATGCTGGGTCGGCGCACCGGCGCGGTGGACGCGCACCCGCGCCTGCTCAGCGGTGCGCTGCCGGAATCGACGGCGGCCCTGCTGGATTCGATGACCGCGGCCCTGTCCACCAGTCCGGCCCCGGTCGTGGTCGCCGCCTTCGCCGCCTATGTCGGCGCGATGACCGGTGCGGACGAGATCGTCTTGAGCCTGCCGGTGTCCGGCCGCACCACCGCCACCCTGCGCCGCTCCGGCGGCATGGTCGCCAATGTGGTTCCGCTGCGCCTGCGCCCGGCCCCTACCGCCACCGTCGGCGATCTGATTCGCGGCACCCAGGGTGAGCTCACCGCGGCCCTGCGCCGCCAGCGGTACCGGCAGGAGGACATCATTCGCGACCTCGGCTGGGCCATGGACGAGGTGGCCGGGTTCGGTCCGACGGTGAATCTCATGCTCGCCGACACCCGCATTCGCCTGGGCGAGGTCACCGGGCGGCTGCACGTGCTGACCTCGGGACTCATCGACGACCTGTTCGTGAACGTGTATCCCGGTGGCGGCGGCGAAGCCACCCACATCGACTTCCAGGCCAATCCGAATCGCTACGGCGACACCGAACTCGCGGGCCTGCACGCCCGCTTCCTGGAGTTCCTCCACCGCTTTCTCGCCGACGGCCCCGACCAGCACGTGGCCGCGGTGACGGCCGTCTCCGCCGAGGAGCACGCCGAGCTCGTGCCCGCGCACGGCCGCAATGGCAGTCGCGCGCGCACCCTGCCCGAGATCCTCGCCGCCGGGGCCGAGCGCGCGCCCGGCGCCATCGCCATGCGGATCGACGGGACCGCCTACACCTATCGGGAGCTCACCGAATACGCCAACCGGCTGGCCCGGGTCCTCATCGCGGCGGGCGCGGGACCCGAACGCGCCGTGGCCATCTCGATTCCGCGGTCGGCGGAGTCGGTGCTGGCCATGTGGGCGGTGGCGCAGACCGGCGCGGCCTTCGTGCCCATCGATCCGGGCTATCCGGTCGATCGCATCGAGCACATGATCACCGACAGCGGGGTGGTCGCGGGTTTGACGGTGGCGAGTGCGCGGCCCGCGCTGCCGGATCGGGTGCAGTGGCTGGTACTCGACCATGCCGAGACCGAGAAGCGACTCGCGGCAAGCGATTCCGGACCCGTCACCGATGCCGATCGGCACGCGCCGGTGCGGCTGGACCAGGTCGCCTATCTGATCTATACCTCCGGTTCGACCGGTCTGCCCAAGGGTGTCGCGGTCACCCATCGCGGCCTGACCAATCTGGTCACCGGTTCCGGGGCCGCGTTCGGGGTCGGCTCGGATGCCGTGGTGGCGCATGCCGTGTCGCCCAGCTTCGATATCTCGATCGAGGAACTACTGGTCGCCTTCGCCGTGGGCGCGACGGTGGCGGTGGTCCCGCCCGCCGCCTACGCGGGCGAGGAGCTGGCGCGGGTGCTGCGCAAGCTCGAGGTCACCCACCTGAATGTGACTCCGGCCGTGGCGGGTTCGCTGGAACCGGAGACGCTGCCGCGCCTGCGGACGGTCGTGGTCGGCGGCGACTCCTGCCCGCCCGAGCTGCCGGTGCGCTGGGCCGGACGGTGTGTCATCAATGGCTACGGGCCGACGGAGACCACGATCACCGCGACGCTGAGCGCACCCCTGGCACCCGGGGATCCCATCACCATCGGCGCGCCGTCCCGTGGCGTCTCGGCCATCGTGCTCGACCCGTGGCTGCGCCCGGTCCCGCCCGGTGTGATCGGCGAACTGTATCTGAGCGGTGCGGGTTTGGCGCGCGGCTATCACCGACGCATCGGCCTGAGCGCCGAACGGTTCGTGGCCAGCCCGTTCGCGCCCGGCGAGCGCATGTACCGGTCCGGGGACCTGGTGCGATGGCGGCGACGCACCGGGCGCTGGGAGCTGGAGTACCTGGGTCGCGGCGACACCCAGGTGAAGGTGCGCGGCTTCCGCATCGAACTCGGTGAGGTGGACGCGGCGGTCGCACGGCATCCCGGCGTCGAGATGGCCATTACGGTCGGCGCGACCACGCCCGGCGGTGCGACCGCCCTGGTGTCGTATGTCCTGGCCGCCGATGCGACGGTCAGCCCGGAGGGCGTGAAAGAGACGGTCGCCCAGCAGCTTCCGGCGCACATGGTGCCGTCGGTGGTGATGGTGCTGGCAACGCTGCCGCTGACCCCGGCCGGAAAGGTCGACCGCCGCGCACTGCCCCGCCCCGATTTCGGGACACGCGCCCGGGTCGGCCGCGCACCCGCCACCGAGCGTGAGCGCCTGCTCGCGGAGGTGTTCGCGGCGGTGCTGGGCGTGGAATCGGTGGCGGCGGACGACAATTTCTTCGCGTTCGGCGGCGACAGCATTGTCGCCATTCAGCTGGTGGCCCGCGCCAAGGCCGCTGGGCTGGGGCTGCGCGCCCGGGATGTGTTCGAGCACAAGACGGTCGCGGGTCTGGCGGCGGTGGCGACCGAGGTGACCGCGCCGGTGGTGCGGGAGCTGCCCGGCGGCCCGGTCGGCCCGGTGCCGCTCACGCCGATCGTGCACGACATGCTCGAACAGGGCGACACCTGGCCCAGATTCGCTCAGGCCGTGCTGATTCCGCTGCCCCGCGACATCGATCGCGCCCGGCTCACCGCGGCGGTCCAGGCCCTTCTCGACCGGCACGACCTGCTGCGCAGCACCCTCACCCACACCGCCGCCGACGGCGCCCGCGCCTGGGAATGGCGGGTCGGCGCGGTGGGCGCGGTCGAGGCCGGTGCGCTCATCGAGACCGTCACCACCACCGCCGACAGCGACGGCGAGGACGAATTGCAGCGCGCGGCCGACCTTTTGGATCCGCCCGCGGGGATCGTGGCGCGCTTCGTGCTGATCGAGCGCGGGGAGGCGCTGCCGCTGCTGTGGGTGGTCCTGCACCACCTGGTCACCGACGGTGTGTCCTGGCGCATTCTGCTGCCGGACCTGGCCACCGCCTGGGCGGGCGGCACGCTCGCCCCGGTCGGCACCTCCTTCCGGCGGTGGGCGCACGGACAGGTGGAGCAGACGCGCGCCCGCGTGGACGAACTCCCGCTGTGGCGCAAAATTCTCACCACACCGGACCCGCGACTGGGCACCCGCGCCCTCGACCCCCGGGTCGACACCGTGGCCACCATGGGCCGCCTGCGCACCGTGATCGACGCCGGAACCGCCGCGGCCGCACAGGAATTCATTCCGGCCCGCTTCCACTGCGGACTCGACGACGCCCTGCTGACCGCGCTCGCCCTGGCCGTCGGGCAGCTGCGCGGCACCCACCGCACCCTGCTCACCGTCGAGGGCCACGGCCGCGAGGAGTCGATCCTGCCGGGCGCGGACATCTCCCGCACCATCGGCTGGTTCACCAGCGTGTACCCGGTGGCGCTCGACCTCGCCGGGATCGATCTGGACGACGCCTTCCACGGCGGCCCGGCCGCGGGGGCGGCGCTCAAGGCGGTCAAGGAACAACTGCGCGCGATTCCGGACAAGGGTGTCGGGTTCGGCATGCTGCGCTACCTCGACGACGAGACGGCCGCCGAGCTCGCGGGCGCGCCGACGCCCCAGCTGAGCTTCAACTATCTCGGCCGCACCGGGGCGGGCGTGGAGAACGCGGGCAGCTCCGAAACACCGTGGGTGCCCGTGCGATTCGCGTCCACCCAGGACGACGACGCGCCCCTGGCGGCGGTCGTCGACATCAATGCCTTCCACACCGACGCCGGTCTCGAGGTGACCTGGGCCTACGCCTCCCGCGTGCTCGGCGCGGGCCAGGTCCGGGAGCTGGCCCAGCTGTGGGGCCGGGCGGTGACCGCCCTGGTGGTGCATGCCCGGCACGCCGGTGCGGGCGGGTTCACGCCCTCGGACTTCCCGCTGGTTCCCGTGTCGCAGCGGCAGATCGAGGAGTGGGAGCGGGCCTATCCGAATCTCGCCGACGTCTGGCCCTTGTCGCCGCTGCAATACGGGTTGCTCTTCCACGCGCGCTACGACACCGACACCGCCGACGGGTACACGGTCCAGACGCGGTTGCAGTTGGCCGGGCGGGTCGATGCCGCGCGACTGCGGACCTCGGCCGCGGCGCTGCTGGATCGGCACGAGGTGCTGCGGGTGGCCTACGTCGAGACCACCGACGGACCGCGCCAGCTCGTCCTGGGCGAGGCCGAACTCCCCTGGCAGGAACTGGATCTCACCACCATCGCCGAACCCGCCGAGCGGCAGCGGGAACTCGCCCGCCTGCTCGCGGTGGACGCGGGCACCCGCTTCGATCTGACCCGCCCGCCGCTGCTGCGCTTCAGCCTCATCCGCACCGAGCCCGAGGCGTACACGCTGCTCATGACCAATCACCATCTGGCACTGGATGGTTGGTCCACCCCGCTCGTGGTGCGCGAGCTGCTGGCCGGATACCTGGCCACCGTCACCGGACACGAACTGCCGCGGACACCGGCGCATTCGTACCGCGAATTCCTGTCCTGGCTGGGCGAACAGGACGATGCCGCCTCCCTCGCGGTGTGGACCGAGGCGCTGGCCGGGGTCGACTCCCCGACCCGCGCGGTGCCCACCCTCGCGGGCATCACCTCCACCGAATCCGGCATGGTCTCGGTCGAATTCGGCACCGCCCGACTGGACCGGCTGACCGCCACCGTGCGCGGCAGCGGGGCCACGGTGAACACGGCGGTGCAGGCCGCCTGGGCGCTGCTGCTGGCCATGCTGACCGGCCGCACCAATGTGGTGTTCGGCGGCACCGTGTCCGGGCGACCGCCGCAGCTGGCCGGGGTCGAGGACATGGTGGGGCTGTTCATCAATACCCTGCCGGTGCGGGTGCGGCTGGACCCCGCCGAGCGCGTGGGCGATCTGCTGGCCCGGGTGCAGGACGAGCAGGCCAAGCTGTTGGATCACCAGCATGTCGGGCTGGCGGCCATTCACCGGGCGGTCGGACTGCCCGAACTGTTCGACACGCTGACCGTCTTCGAGTCGTATCCGATCGACCGCGAAACCCTCTCGCGCGCACTCGATATCGCGGGCATGCGGATTCTCGACGTGTCCGGCACCGACGCCACGCCATATCCCCTGAACCTCATGGTGATTCCGCAGCGGGCCGCCGACGGCGGCGAAAGCCTCCGCCTCACCATCAAATTCATGGCCGACGAGCTGCCCGAGGCCGCCGCGCGGCGACTGCTCGACCGGTTCGTGCTGCTGCTCGACCAGATCGCCGACCACCCCGGGCGGCGCACCGCCCAACTGCAACACTGCGACCCGGCCGAACGCGCCCAACTGCTGCCCGTGCGCGGCGGCGAGCCCACTCCCCTGCGCACCCTGCCCGACATTCTGGCCGCGGGAGCGCGGGCGAATCCGGACGGCATCGCGGTCAGCTCCGGCAGCCTGACCATGACCTACCGCGATCTCGACGCCTGGTCCAACCGCTTCGCGCGAGTCCTGTTGCGGCGCGGGGTCGGTCGCGAGACCTTCGTGGTGCTGGCGCTGACCCGCTCGGTGGAATCGGTGGTGGCGGTGTGGGCGCTGGCCAAGACCGGGGCGGCCTTCCTGCCCCTGGACCCCAACTATCCGGTGGAGCGCATCGAGCACATTCTCACCGACTCCCGCGCGCCCATCGGCGTGACGGTGTGCGATGTGGGCGAGACCCTGCCCGGCAGCATCGACTGGCTGCTGCTCGACGACCTCAACACCATTCGCCGGGTCATGACGGTGTCGGACGCGTACATCACCGACGCCGAACGCGGCGGGCCCATCAATCTGGCCCAGACCGCGTATCTGATCTACACCTCCGGATCCACCGGCAAGCCGAAGGCGGTGCTGCTCAGCCATCGCGGACTGGCCAATCTCGTTGCCTCCCAGCAGAGTCTGCTGGATCTGGACGAGACCAGCAGCGCCCTGCAGGTGGCCTCGCCCAGCTTCGACGCCTCGGTCCACGAGCTGCTCATGGCACACGGCGCGGGCGGACGGCTGGTCATCTCGCCGCCGGATGTATACGGCGGCAGCGCGCTCGAGGAACTCCTGCGCACCGAGGGCGTCACCCACGCGGTCATCACCCCCTCGGTCCTGGCCACCATGAATCCCGCAGGGCTGGACGAGCTCAGTTGCCTGTCGGTGGCCGGTGAGGCGGCCGGACCGGAACTGGTGGCGGCCTGGTCGGCCGGGCGGCGCATGGTGAACCTGTACGGCCCCACCGAATTCAGCGTGTGGGCCACCGGGCCGGGTGAACTGCTGCCCGGGGAGCCCATCACCATCGGCGCGCCCATTCGCGGGGCCGCCGCGCTGGTGCTCGACACCTGGCTGCGGCCCGTGCCGGTCGGCGTGACCGGCGAACTGTATCTGGCCGGGCCCGCCCTGGCGCGCGGTTACTTCAACCGATTCGGGCTCACCGCCGCGCGTTTCGTGGCCAACCCCTACGCCGGGCCGGGCGCGCGCATGTACCGCACCGGGGACATGGTGCGCTGGGTGGAGGTCAAGACCTCCGAGGGCTCCGAGGGCGCGGAGGGCATGGAGCTGGAACTGGAATACCAGGGGCGCAGCGACTTCCAGGTCAAGATCCGCGGCCTGCGCATCGAACTCGGCGAGATCGACGCGGTGCTGGCCGCCGACGACCAGGTCGACTACGCGGCCACCCTCGGCTGCCCCGGGCCCGGCGGACAGACCGTGCTGGTCTCCTACGTGGTCGCCGCACCCGGCCGGACCCTCGACACCGAACTGCTGCGCACCCGCATCGCCGCCGCGCTGCCCGGCTACATGGTGCCCAGCTATCTCATCGAACTCGACGACGTCCCGCTCACCCCGGTCGGCAAGCTCGACCGGAACGCGCTGCCCGCACCGGATTTCGCCACCCTGGACCAGCGGTATCTGGCCCCGCGCACACCGGTCGAGACCGCGGTCGCCCAGGTCTTCGCCGACGTGCTCGAGACCGACCGGGTGAGCATCGACCGCTCCTTCTTCGAACTCGGTGGCAACTCGTTGACCGCCACCCGCGTGGTGGCGCGCGTCAATGCCGCCCTCGGCGCGACCGTCGCCCTGCGCGACCTGTTCGATGCCCCGACCGTCGCCCAACTCTCCGCCCGCATCGTCCCCGGCTCCGAGATCCCGGGCCTGCCCACGCTGGCCCCGCGCATCCGACCGGACCGAATCCCCTTGTCCCCGGCCCAACAGCGCATGTGGGTCCTCAACCGCCTCGACCCCACCTCCGCCGCCTACAACATCACCGCCGCGCTGCGGCTCACCGGCGCGCTGGACGTGGACGCGCTGCGCGGGGCCGTCGCCGATGTGGTGGCGCGCCACGAGACCCTGCGCACCATCTACCCGGCCGATGCCGACGGGCCGCGCCAGGTGGTGCTCGGCGCGGAGGCCGCCGCACCCGATATCGAGCTGGCCGACGTCGAAGACGGTGCGCCACTGCGCCATCGGATCGAGGAGCTGACCGGCGGCGGGTACGACCTGACCCGGGAAGCGCCGCTGCGGGTCGGGCTGTTCCGGGTGCTGCCGGGCACCGACGTCCACGTCGTGGTGCTGGTCGTGCACCACATCAGCGCGGACGGGACCTCCATGGCGCCGTTGGCCACCGATCTCATGGCGGCGTATCTCGCGCGGACTTCCGGCGTGGGGGCCGAACGGCCGCCGTTGCGGGTGCAGTACGCGGACTACGCGCTGTGGCAGCGGGAGTTGCTCGGGGATGAGAAGGACCCGGAATCCCGGGCGGCGCAACAGATTCGGTACTGGTCGCAGCGGTTGGCGGCGACACCGGATGTGTTGGAGTTGCCGACGGATCGGCCACGGCCCGCGGTGCAGTCCATGCGAAGCGCGGACCTCGCCTTCCGGCTGGACGGCGAATTGCATTCGGCGCTCACGGAACTGGCGACGGCCACCGACACCAGTCTGTTCATGGTGTTGCATGCCGCGCTGGCGGTGCTGCTCTCGCGCCTGGCCGGGACGCACGATGTGGTGATCGGGACCGCGGTCGCCGGGCGTGGGGAGGCGGCGCTCGACGATCTGGTCGGGATGTTCGTCAATACGCTGGCGCTGCGGACGATTGTCGATCCGGCCCGGGGGTTCGGGGAGTTCCTCGGCGAGGTGCGGGCCACCGACCTGGATGCCTTCGCACACGCCGAGGTGCCGTTCGAACGCCTCGTACAGGTGTTGGATCCACCGCGTTCGACCGCCCAGCATCCGCTGTTCCAGGTGTCGCTGTCGCTACAGAACTTCACCACGCCCGCCGTGGAATTCCCGGGACTGCGGGTTGAGGTCGAGCCGCTCGAGCGGGATGCCTCGCAATTCGATCTGACCTTCGATCTGCGTTCGCCACTGCCGGGAACCGAACAGGCCGGGCTCGAGGGAACGCTGACCTTCGCGACCGATCTGTTCGACGAGGCCACGGCCGCGCGGCTGGTGACGCGCTGGCAGCGGATACTGACCGCCGTCACCGCCGACCCGGGTGTACGGCTGTCGGATATCGATCTGCTCGACGAGGCCGAGCGGGCCGCGCTGGTGCCACTGCGGGGACCCGGGACCGTCGGACTCACCACGCTGGCACAGGTTTTCCGGGCCGCCGCCACGGCACACCGGCTCTGCCCGGCCATCATCGCCGACGGGCGGACGGTGTCCTATCGGGAGCTCGACACCGCCTCGCAGCGGCTGGCCATGCAGCTGGCGGCCGCCGGGGCCGGATCGGAAACCGTTGTGGCGCTAGCGCTTTCCCGGGGCGTCGAGCTGATCACCGCGATGTGGGCGTGCGCCAAGGCCGGGGCCGCGTTCCTGCCCATCGACCCGCGCCATCCAATGGACCGCATCGATCACATGCTCGGTGATTCCGGCGCGCTGCTCGGGCTCACCACGAGTGCGCATCGAGGCGTGCTGCCCGACAGCATCGGCTGGCTCGTCCTGGACGATCCGGACGCCTCCAGTGTGCGAATCGAGTTGGGGCGTGGGCGTGTTCGCGCCATGCCGACCCATCCGGACCAGCCCGCCTGGTTGATCTACACCTCCGGATCCACCGGGACACCCAAGGGCGTGTCCGTCTCGCATCGCGGACTCGCCGACCTGGTTCGGGCGCAACGCGATTTGCTCGCGCTCGGCGAGCACTGCCGCGTCTTGCAGGTCGCCTCACCGAGTTTCGATGCCTCCGCCTTCGAGGCGCTCATGGCGTTCGGGTCCGGCGGCACCGCCGTGGTCGCGCCACCGGAGGTGTTCGGCGGGCAGCCGCTCACCGATCTCATTGCGACGCAGGGGGTCACCCACCTGGTGATCACGCCGTCGGCGCTGGCGACCCTCGATCCGGACGCGGTGTCGAGCGTGCGGGTGCTGGCCGTGGCGGGCGAGGCCATCGGTCCGGATCTGGTGGCGCGCTGGGCCACCGGCCGCACGCTGATCAACCTGTACGGTCCGACCGAATTCACCATCTGGGCAACGGCTTCCGAAGCGCTGGTGGCGGGACAGCCCGTCACCATCGGCACACCCATCCGTGGCGCGGGCACCCTGGTCCTCGACGATCGGCTGCGCCCCGTGCCCATGGGCGTGGCCGGTGAGCTGTATCTGGCCGGGCCCGCCCTGGCCCGCGGCTATCACGGACGACCCGGGCTCACCGCGGCCCGGTTCGTCGCCGACCCGTACGGCCGTCCCGGCGAACGGCTGTATCGCACCGGCGATCTGGTGCGCTGGACCGGCTACCTGGACGAACCCCGCCTGGAATACCTGGGCCGCACCGACTTCCAGGTCAAGGTGCGCGGCCAGCGCATCGAACTGGGCGAGATCGACGCGGCGCTGTCGGCGGCCGACGGGGTCGAATTCGCGGTCACGCTGGGCGTTTCCGGTCCGGGCGGCGGCACCGCCCTGGCCGCCTACCTGCTGGCCGAACCCGGCCGCGAGGTCGACGTGGCGGCGGTGCGCGCGCACGCCGCCGACCGGCTGCCCGGCTACATGGTGCCCTCGGCGTTCGTGGTGCTCGACGCCATCCCGCTCAATGCCGTCGGCAAGCTCGACCGCAAGGCGCTGCCCGCGCCGGTCTTCGAGGCCGAGACCGAATACCGCGCGCCGACAACGGATCTGGAAACCGCGCTGGCCGAGATCATGGCCGAGCTGCTGGGCCGGGACCGGGTCGGCGTGCACGACTCGTTCTTCGCGCTCGGCGGCGACAGCATTCTCGCCATCCAACTGGTGTCCCGAGCCCGACTGCGCGGCATCGAACTCACCCCGCTGCAGGTGTTCGAGCATCGCACCGTGGCCGCCCTGGCCGAGCTCGCGGCCGCCGCGGGCGAAACCGTCACCCTCGACGAACTGCCCGGCGGCGGGGTCGGGGAGATACCGCTCACCCCGATCGTACGCTGGATGCTCGAACGCGGCGGCGACCACCGCAGATTCGCGCAGACGGCGGTGCTGGAGCTGCCGCGCGGCATCGAGCGCGAACAACTCGTCGCCACCGTCACCGCCGTCGTCGACCAGCACGACATGCTGCGCGCCCACCTGGCGTTCATCGACGGCGACTGGCGGCTGCGCACCCGGCCGCCCGGTGCGGTCGAGGTGGACCGGCTGCTGCACCGCATCGAATTCGACACCGCCGACAGCGTCGAGTTGCGGGAATACGCTGTCACCGAACTGAATTCGGCGCTGGACCGACTCGATCCGGATACCGGGACCGTGCTGCAACTGGTCTGGCTCGATCCCGCGCCGGACAGCCCGCCCGATCGCCGCGGCCGCCTCATCCTGGTGGCACACCACCTGGTGATCGACGGCGTGTCCTGGCGCATCCTCATTCCGGACCTCATCGCGGCCTGGGCGCAGATCAGCGGCGGCCAGCCACCGATCCTGGCCGAGACCGGAACGTCCATGCGGCGCTGGGCCTATGCGCTCAGAGACGCGGCCCAGCAGCCGCGGCGGACCGCCGAGCTCGACTACTGGCGCGAGATCGCCGCGACCCCCGACCCGCGCCTGGGCTCCCGGGAACTCGATCCGGCCGTCGATCGAGTGTCCACGGTGCGGGCGGTCGAGGTGGAGGTCGACGCCGAGACCACCACGACACTGCTCACCACCCTGCCCGCGCTGTTCGACGGCACCGTCGAGGACGCGCTGCTGGCCAGCCTGGCGCTGGCCATCCAACGCTGGCGCATGGAACCCGTCGAGGCGGTCCTGGTGCGAATGGAAGGCCATGGGCGGCAACAGGAGATCATTCCGGGAGCCGATCTGTCGCGCACCCTCGGCTGGTTCACCACCGTCTACCCGGTCCGACTGGCCCTGTCCGACATCCCGATTCGCGACGCGCTCGCGGGCGGACCGGCCATGGGCGCGGCCATTCGCGCGGTGAAACACCAGCTGGCGGCGGTGCCGGACAAGGGCATCGGCTACGGGATGCTGCGCTACCTCAACTCCGACACCGGTGCCCGGCTGCCGGAACGGGTGCCCGGCCGCATCGGGTTCAACTACCTCGGCCGCTACGCCACCGCCGACATTCCGGCCGGGCTGGAGGATCTCGGCTGGCTGCCCACCGACGAATTCGGCGATCTACAGGCCACCGAACATCCCGACGTGCCCGTCACCGCCGAGATCGAAATCAACGCGGTCGTCGTCGGCGACCGGCTGCAGGCCAGCTTCACCTTCCCCGAAACCCTGCTGCCCCGCCACGAAGTCACGATGCTGGCCCACCTGTGGACCGACGCGCTGTCCGCCGCGGCCTATTTCGCGGCCTCCCCCGCCGCCGAACTCGCCGCCGAGGCCGAACGCCAGTTCCTGGCCGAACTGCGCGAACAGCAGGCCGCCGCCGAACTCGCCGCCTCCCGGGCGGATTCGGCACCCGGCCTCGGACTGGACGTGGTGCTGCCCATTCGGCCCGGCGGCGAGCAGCCACCCCTGTTCTGCATCCACCCGTCCTCGGGCATCGCCTGGACCTACCTCGGCCTGGCCGACGCCCTCGCCCCCGGCCGACCCATCTACGGTCTGCAGGCACCCGACCTGTCCGGGGAACCGCACGCCCGCAGCATCGAGGACTTCGCGCGACGCTACGTGGCCGAAATCCGCCGACTGCAACCGCACGGCCCCTATCATCTGCTCGGATGGTCCTTCGGCGGCCTGATCGCCCACGCCGTCGCCGCCCAGTTCGAGGCACACGGAGACGAGGTCGCCACCCTGGCCCTGCTCGACGCGGACAGCACCGATATCGACGGCGGCAGCATCGAGAAGCTCACCGCCGGATCGTTCGTCGCCACCTTCGGGTCGGTCTTCGGCATCTCCGATATCCCCGCCGACACCAGCGCCGAACAGGCCGCCGAGCTGATTCGCGAACGCATGGGCGGGGTGTCGCTGGTCGACGCGCGAACCCTCGAACGCATGGCCGCCTCCTACAATGCCTCCGCCGACACCCGCACCGGCTATCGACGGCCCGTATTCCACGGCGACGCACTGTATTTCAGCGCCACCGTGCACTCCTCCGACATCTTCGGGCCCGAGGGCTGGCGGCCCTGGATCACCGGGACCATCAGCAATCACGACATCGACGTCAGCCATGACGAACTGACCGCACCGCACGCGCTCGCGGCCATCGCGCGGGTCCTCGACGAGCACTGGGCCCGCATTCTCGACGCATCTCCGGGAGGGACGCCGTGAACACCGACAGTGGCAAACCCGATACAACAGACGTGGAAACCAGTACGATCGCCCCCGCCACACCCGCCGCCACCGGCCTCGACGGTGTGGTCGTGGAGGGCGTCGAGAAATCCTTCGGCTCGGTCCAGGCCTTGCGCGGGATCACCTTCCGGGCCGCGCCCGGCGAGGTGCTCGGGATCCTGGGTCCCAATGGGGCGGGCAAGACCACCACGGTCAATATCCTGTCCACGCTCATCGCGCCGGACGCCGGACGCGCCACCGTCGCCGGGCACGACGTGGTGTCGCAGGCCGCCGCGGTCCGGCGTTCCATCATGCTGACCGGACAGTTCGCGGCCCTCGACGACGCGCTGTCCGGATACGAGAACCTGGTCATGTTCGGACGATTGATGGGCCTGCGCAAACGCGCCGCCCGCGCCCGCGCCGACGAACTGGTCGAGGAATTCGACCTGGTCCAGGCCGCCGGACGCCGGGTCGGCACCTACTCCGGGGGCATGCGGCGGCGCATCGACATCGCCTGCGGACTCGTGGTGCGGCCCGAGGTGGTATTCCTCGACGAACCCACCACCGGACTGGATCCCCGCAGCCGCCAAGGGGTTTGGGACCTGGTCGGCGGCTTCCGCAAGCACGGCATCACCACACTGCTGACCACGCAGTACCTGGAAGAGGCCGACGCGCTGTGCGATCGGATCATCGTCATCGACCACGGGGTGGTCATCGCCGACGGCACCGCCGACGAGCTCAAGGCCCGCACCGGTGGGAGTTATTGCGAGATCGTGCCTTTGCGCATGGAGGAGCTGCCGATCATCGCCAAGGCGCTCGGCGATCTGCTGCCCAACGCGAATCGGGATGCGCTGACCGTGGATTCGGACCGGGTCACCATTCCCGCGCCCGAGGGTGCCAAGACGCTCGCCGAGGCGTTGCGGCGGCTCGACGCGGCCGGACTGGAACTGGTCGACATCGCGCTGCGCCGCCCCTCTCTCGACGACGTGTTCCTCGAACTCACCGGCCACATCGCCAAAGTCGAAGAACCCGAAGAGGATTCGCCATCGTTCCGGTTGCGGACCGCGGACGGGCGATTCACCTCCGAGGATCGGACCCGGGCATGACCGCGGTCGCGGGCGCTTCCAACGGGTGGCTCACCGACGCGCGCGCAACGCAATCCACGCTCGCGCAGTGGTGGGTGCTCACCGTGCGGCTCATCGTGCCGTCGGTGCAGACCGGGGAGATCGTCACCGCCATCCTCGCGCCCATCACCTTCACCGCCAGCTTCTACATCCCGCTCAATCGCGTCATGACCTTCGCGGGACTGGGATTCAGCAGCTACGCGCAGTTCATGGCACCCATCGTCATCCTGCAGGCCGCCGCGTTCACCGCCGTCTCCGCGGCCTTCCGGGCCGCCACCGACGCCGTCTCCGGGCTCGATCGACGCTTCGACTCCATGCCCATGCACCCGCTGGTCCCGGCCGCGGCACGCATGTCCTCCAATGTCTTTCGGCTGCTCATCGGGCTCGCCTCGGCCGTGGCCAGCATCTACGTGATCGGCTTCCGCTTCGACGGCGGCACCGCCCACACCCTCGGCTTCCTGGCGCTGGGGCTGCTCATCGGCATCGCCTTCTGCCTCGGCGCGGACGCCATCGGCACCTTCACCCGCAGCCCCGAGGCCACCACGCAGATGCTGGTGCTGCCGCCGCTCATCCTCGGCATGCTCTCCACCGGACTGGCACCGGCCCACCAATTCCCGCACTGGGTCCAGCTTTTCGTGCGCAATCAGCCGGTGTCGCAATTCGCGGAGGGGATGCGCGCGCTGGGCGGCGACTCGCTCGGCAAGTCCGCGCCGGTGACCTGGTCGCTCATGACGCCGCCGCTGCTGTGGATCGCGGCCATTGTCGCGGTGTCCTGCTTCTTCATCGCCCGGCAGAACCTGAAGAGGTCGTGATGGCAACCCTCGACCGCCCCGACGTCTCCGACACCCTCGTCTTCGGCGAGGCCTCCGCCCCGGCGCTGTTGCGGCACACCTGGATTCAGACCCAGCGCCTGCTGCTGCGCTGGGTGCGCGACCCGATCACACTGTTGGAAACGCTGATCGTGCCGTGTCTGCTGCTGCTCATGCTCGACATCGTGGTGGGGTCGCAGATCCAGAAATTCTCCGGACACAGCGCGCTGTACGGGTCCACGCCCATGGTGACTCTCGTTGGGGCACTGTCGGGAACGGTGGCCAGCGGCGTCATGCTCGGGCGAGAACGCGAGGCGGGCATCCTGTCTCGGTTCTGGGTGCTGCCCGTGCACCGCGCATCCGGTTTGGCCGCCCGCATTCTCGCCGAGGGCTGCCGCATCTTCTGCGGCACCGTCGTCATCATTCTGTTCGGCATGGCGTTGGGCTTCCGCTTCCGGCAGGGGCCGATGCAGGCGTTCGCGTTCCTGTGGGTGCCGGTCCTGTTCGGGCTGGCGTTCGCCACCATGGTCACCGCCATCGCCGTGTTCACCGCCAAGTCGACGCTCGTCGAGGCCGTCGCGCTGCTGTCGTCGCTGCTCATGTTCTTCAGCACCGGATTCGTCCCACTTGCCGCGTATCCCAGGTGGATTCAACCGGTCGTGCGGCATCAGCCCATGTCGGTGGCCGTCGACACCATGCGCGCACTCGCCGAAGGCGGACCGGTGGCCACACCGCTGACCCTCACCATCGCCTGGTCCCTGGGCCTGATCGTCGTGTTCGCCGTCCCCGCCGCCTACGGGTACCGCCGCGCCAGCCGTCGCTGACCCGACCATCCAGACCCCTTTCCGTAAATACCGCGCGGCGGGCGCGTCGACGGGCCGCCGAGATCGGGCGGGCGCATTAAGCTGACCGCCGTGCTCGAACCCGAAACCCCCGTCGCGCCCCACCCCGATATCGCCCACCTCGCCCCGCTGCTCGGGACCTGGCGCGGACGCGGACAAGGGGAATACCCGACCATTCAGCCGTTCGAGTACCTGGAGGAAGTGCACTTCGGCCACGTCGGACGCCCCTTCCTCACCTACCGGCAGCGCACCCGGGCCGCCGACGGCAGCCGACCCATGCACAGCGAGACCGGATACCTGCGGGCCACCGGACCCGATCGCATCGAGCTGATCCTGGCCCACCCCACCGGCATCACCGAGATCTGCGAGGGACGGCTGGTGAACGAGGACGGCGAACTGCGGCTCGAACTCGACTCCACCTCGATCGGTTTGAGCAGCAGCGCCAAATCGGTGACCGCGCTCGGGCGCACCATCACCGTCGCCGGTGACACCCTCGAATACTCCCTGCGCATGGCGGCCGTCGAGCAGCCGCTCACCCATCACCTCGCCGCCACCATGCAGCGGGCCAACTGATCCGGCGGCGCGCGAACCGACGGTAAACATCCGATACCGATTTGGTCCGATTCCGGCAACATGCCCCGGTGAGCGGCCGGATCGTCGATCACCGGCGGGTTGCCCCGACATAAGTGACCGATTAGCGTTTCGGGCATTGGCTAACGATCAGCCAACCCTAAGAGCACCGGAGTCCCGAATTCGACCATTCGGGCTCCTCAACTCATCCCCAAACAAGGGAGAGGGATATGAAGCGCTCGGCCTTTCTGCTGTTGACCACCGCCGGAATGATTCTCGCGGGTGCCGGTGTCACCGAAATCATCGGCGACGCGTCCGCCGACGGACCGCCCGCCCGCACCCTCGCCCAGCAGCGCTTCATCAGCGACTCCATCGGCGGACTGCATCCCGCCGCCGCGTGCCTGCGCAACGACTCCCTGTACGGCGACCGCTGATTCGACCCCGGATCAATAGCCCGGCGGTAGTGCCACCAGCATGTCCCGCGTCACCGCCACCGCATTGTCCGAACTTCCGCCGCGCACCAGCAGCGTGGCCCAGGCCAGATCGCCGCGGTAGCCGATGAACCACGCGTGCGAACCGCCGTCCACCTCGGCCTCACCGGTCTTGCCGTACACCTCACCCTGATCGACGATGCGCTCGGCCGTACCGCCGAGCACCACCTTGCGCATCATCAGCCGCAGGCCGTCGATCACCTCCGGGGACAGCTTGGACCGATCACCGGAAACCTGGGTCGGATGACCCGCGATCAAATACGGCACCGGGGTCGAACCGTGCGCGACCGTCGCCGCCACCAACGCCATGCCGAACGGGCTCGCCAACACCTTGCCCTGGCCGATGCCGTCCTCGGCGCGCTGCACCAGATCGTCGTCGGTGGGCACCGAACCCGACACCGTGGGCAGGCCCACCACCGTGTAGTCGGGGCCCAGACCCAAAGCCGAAGCGGCCGTGCGCAAATCCTGACCGCCCAACTCCGAGGCCAGCTTGGCGAAGGAGGTGTTGCAGGAGCGCTCGTAGGCGGTGGCCATGGAGACCGTGCCGACGCTGAAGAGGTTGTAATTGGGAATCGTGCGCTCCCCCACCACGATCTCGCTCGGGCACGGAACCGAGGTGTCGGGGGTGGCGTGACCGGCGGTCATGGACGCCGCGGCGGTCACCGTTTTGAAGGTCGAGCCGGGCGGATACAGGCCCGTCGCGGCGATGGGGCCGTCCGCGTCGGCCGCCTCGTTCTGGGCAATGGCCAGGATCGCGCCCGTGGAGGGCTGCAACACCACCATCATGGTCTGCTCGGTGCGGGCGTCCACCGCGCTCTGGGCGGCGTTCTGGACGAAACGGTCGACGCTCAGGGAGAACGACGGGGAGGTCTCGGGGGCAACTTCTTTGAGCACATCGGTGTCGACGCCGTTCGCATTGACCGTCACCACGCTCCAGCCCGCCTTGCCGTCGACCTCGTCGATGACGGTCTTGCGCACCTGGGTCATGAGATCCGGGGCGAAGCGGCGATCGGTGGGTACCAGATCGAATTCCTTGCTGAAGGTGACCCCGGACAGGCCCAACAGCTGCGAATTGACCTCGCCGAACTCCCATTCCGTGATCAGCGCGACGGTGTACGCGCCATCCGCCTTGCGGGCCGCGGCCAGCAGCGAATCGGGGGCCAGGTGTTCGTCGAAGCGGTGCAACGCATTCGCAAGTGTGGCCGCGACGCCGCGCGGGTCCGAGGAGGCGGACGGTTTGAACAGCACCCGGTACAGCGAGCCCGGCACCAGCACGTCACCGCCGCCGCGTTCGTTCACGCGGGCGCGCGGGGCGGGGGTCGAACGCAGTTGCAGCGTCTGGGTATTGCCGAGTTGCGGGTGAACGTCGGCCGCGGACCAGCGGACCTCCCAGCGGCCCTCGGTGCGGCCCATCTGCAACTGGCCCTTGTAGGTCCAGACGCGGTCCTTGGGCAGATGCCATTCGTAGGTGTAGTCGACGATGGCGGTGTCGCCGGTGATGCGGGCGTCGCCGGTGGTGGCGATCAGCTTCTCGGCCTGCAGCCGGTCCCACGCCGAAGCCAGTGCGGCACGGGCCTTTTCGGGTTGACTGGTGCGCTCGGCGGCCGCCTGCACATCGTGGTCGGCGAAGGCGGAGACGAACGCCTCGGCGGACTGCGCCGGACCTTGCGGACCCGACGAGCACCCGGCCGCGAGCGCGGCGACCGGCAGGGTGACCGCGGCGGCGATCAGTGTGGAGAAGACCCGTGTCGACATCGGGTCAGATGCTAGAGCCAACTATTGGCAAACCGGCGCGACACACTGCACCGGAACGGATTTCACGCCTAGATCACAGCTGATTACTCAGTCCAGCAGCACGGTCGCGAACGTGGCGATTTGCCGGAATCCGACCTTGTTGTAGGCGCGCCGCGCCACGCTGTTGTAGCAGTTGACATACAGGCTGGCCGTGCGACCGGAGGAGACCACGACATTCGCGACCGCCGCGGTGCCCGAGGTGCCGTAGCCCTGGGCGCGCCGGTCCGGGTGCACCCACACGCCCTGAATCTGCCCGGTGCGTCGCGACAGCGCACCCACCTCGGCCTTGAAAACGACCTCGCCGTCCTCGAATCGCGCCCAGGCCCGGCCGGATTCGATGAGACCGGCCACCCGGCGGCGGTAACTGCGCCCGCCGTCGCCCACGCGCGGATCGACGCCGATCTCCTCGGTGAACATGGCGACCGCGGCGATCATGTAGCGGTCGAGCTCCTCGGGGCGCACCCGGCGCACCCGCAAATCCGGGGCCACACTCGCGGGCCGCTCCAGCGCGAGCAGCGGCTGATCCTCGCGCAATTCGCGCGGCGGGCCCCAGTGTTCGCTCAGCAACTCCCACAGCGGCAGCGCCAACTCCCGCCGACCCACCACCGACGAACACAACCGCGGGCCCTTGACCGCGCGGTCGGCGAAGGCCTTCAGGGCGTCGCGACCGCCGCGCAGCGGAACCAGATTCGCGCCGGAGAAGCACAGCGATTCCGCCGGACCGCCGCGACTCCACAGTTCCCCGTAGGTCCCCCGCGGATCCAGCCCGAACTCCTGCAGCCGCGCGGCGACCATACAGGTCGCCACCGGATCGTCGTCCAGTACGCGCAAAACCTGCGTCAGATCGCGGTTCGCGAGCTGACGGGCCCCGGACACCCGGCCCCGGCGAGTCGGCTCCAGCACACTCCGCACGCTCACAGCCTGCCAGAACTTCCGCCCCCACGCCGCCCGATTGCCCCCAACCGCCCGGTAACCAGCGAAAACCCCAACCCACCCAACCCCAACCGACCAGTTTCCGCGCCTTCGTATCGTTCACCCGAATCGAAAGGCCCGCTGGCAAGGCTCCGGTAAACAGCGAACGGCCCGGTCCTGTAGGACCGGGCCGTGATTGGTGGGTTGGTCAGCCCGCGGTGACGACCGGAGCGCCGCTGCCCGCCTCGTCGCCCATTTCCTCGGCGAGGCGCATGGCCTCCTCGATGAGGGTTTCGACGATGAGGTGTTCGGGGACGGTCTTGATGACCTCGCCCTTGACGAAGATCTGGCCCTTGCCATTGCCGGAGGCGACACCGAGGTCGGCCTCGCGGGCCTCGCCGGGGCCGTTCACGACGCAGCCCATGACGGCCACGCGCAGCGGGACCTCCATGCCTTCGAGACCGGCGGTGACGGCGTTGGCGAGGGTGTAGACGTCGACCTGGGCGCGGCCGCAGGACGGGCAGGAGACGATCTCGAGCTTGCGGGGGCGCAGGTTGAGCGACTGCAGGATCTGGGTGCCGACCTTGATCTCCTCGGCGGGCGGGGCCGAGAGGGAGACGCGGATGGTGTCGCCGATGCCCTCGCTCAGCAGCGCGCCGAAGGCGACGGCCGACTTGATGGTGCCCTGGAAGGCCGGACCGGCCTCGGTCACGCCTAGGTGCAGCGGGTAGTCGCAGCGGGCGGCGAGCTGACGGTAGGCCTCCACCATGACGACCGGGTCATTGTGCTTGACCGAGATCTTGATGTCGCCGAAGCCGTGCTCCTCGAACAGCGAGGCCTCCCACAGCGCGGACTCCACCAGCGCCTCGGGGGTGGCCTTGCCGTACTTCTCGAGCATCCGCTTGTCCAGCGAGCCCGCGTTGACGCCGATGCGAATCGGGATGCCCGCGTCCCCGGCCGCCTTGGCGACCTCCTTGACGCGACCGTCGAATTCCTTGATATTGCCCGGATTCACGCGCACCGCGGCACATCCCGCGTCGATGGCGGCGAAGATGTAGCGCGGCTGGAAGTGAATGTCGGCGATCACCGGGATCTGAGACTTCTTGGCAATGGTGGCCAGGGCGTCCGCGTCCTCCTGACGCGGGCAGGCCACGCGCACGATGTCGCAGCCGGACGCGGTCAGCTCCGCGATCTGCTGCAGGGTGGCGTTGACGTCATGGGTCTTGGTGGTGGTCATCGACTGGACCGAGACGGGGAACTCGCTCCCCACTCCGACATTGCCCACCATCAGCTGGCGCGTCTTGCGCCGCGGTGCGAGGACGGCCGCCGGTGCGGTCGGCATCCCCAAAGCGATGGCACTGCTCACGATCGGCTGCCTACTTTCGACTTAGTCCTCACCCTTACCGGTTCCGAGCTTACCGAGGCTCGATATCCGGTCGCCCTGTGACGGCGGCGACAAGGGTACCCGGGTCGGAGGTGGGGCTCGGAATCGGCCGGGGCCTACAACTCTTATTCGTCGCAAGTGACGCGAAGGTTTACGGTCTGAATTGTGAAGGTAGCGAAACCGGATTCGTGGCCGACCAGCCCGGAAGCGGCTGCGGCACTGCAGGATCACCTCCGCTCCCAGGTGATCGCGGAGAATCCCCGGCCACCGCGTTTCCGGACGGTAGCGGGCCTCGACTCGGCCTACGACGAGGACGGCAATGTCGCGGCCGCGATCGTGGTGCTCAACGCCACAACCTTGGAAACGGTCGAGGTCGCCACCGCCCGCGGCACCACCGATTTCCCCTACGTCCCGGGCCTGCTGGCCTTCCGGGAACTCCCGACCACCCTCACCGCGCTCGAAAACCTCACCGTCACACCGGATCTGCTGATCTGCGACTCGCAGGGCCTGGCCCATCCGCGCCGCTTCGGCTTCGCCTGCCATATCGGCCTGCTGACCGGCGTTCCGACCATCGGCGTGGCCAAGAACGCCTGGGGTGACTACACCGAACCCGACCGTGAGCGCGGCTCCGCCAGCGTCATCACCATCGATGGCGACCCGGTGGGCGCGGCGCTGCGCACCCGCACCGACGTCAAACCGGTCTTCGTCTCGGTGGGACACCTGATCGACCTGGAAACCGCCTGCGCCCAGGTGCTTTCGTTGACCCCGGAATACCGTCAGCCCGAAACCACGCGCCGCGCGGACCGACTCTGCCGGACCCTGCTACGCGACATGGCGGTGCCGAGCGCGCCACCCGCTAGTGGAACAACTTGATCGGATTCACGATGTCGGCGACCAACGTCAGGACCATGTACGCGCCACCGATGACCACGACCACGTAGGTCGCGGGGAGGAGCTTCATATAGTCGACCGGAGCGCCGTCGGGCAGACCCTTGCGGTTGCGGAACAGGTTGCGCAGCTTCTCGAAAAGGACCACCGCGATGTGTCCGCCGTCGAGCGGGAGCAGGGGCAGCAGGTTGAAGGCGCCGAGGAAGAAGTTGAGGCTGGCCAGAGTCAGGATGAACGCCGACCACAGGCCCTTTTCCGCGGTTTCGCCGCCGATCCGGCTCGCGCCGTAGACGCTGACGGGGGTCTCGGGATCGCGGTCGCCGCCGGTGACGGCGTGCCACAGATTGACGACCTTGCTCGGCATCTTGGCCAGGGATTCGACGGTGAGGACCGCGAAGTGGCCGGTGAACGCGCCGGACGCCGGAATCGCCGCGAGCACACCGTATTTCACCGGACCGTACAGGTCGCGCTGCACACCGACCTTGGCGACGGTCTTCGACTTGCCGTCCTTGTCGTAGGTCACAGCCATCTGCGGAGTGATCGGAAGATCGAGGGTCTGGCCGTCACGGTCGACGGTGTAGGTGAAGGTACCGGTCTGCTTCTGGGTCTCCTTGGTGAAGTCGTCCCAGTCCTTGATCTTCACGCCATTGACCGCGGTCACCTTGTCACCCGGTCGCAGGCCCGCCGCCTCGGCCGGTCCGGAACCGGTGCAGTCCTTGGTGCCGCCGTCCGGGGTCGTATCGGAGACACACGTCAGCTTGCTGATCACCGCGGGCGGCGTATCGAGCCGGGGCAGCCCCCAGCCCACCGCGAGCACCACGATGAGGACGAAGCCGATGAGGAAGTTCATGAGGATGCCGCCGGACATGACCAGCAGCCGCTTCCAGGTGGCCTGCCGGTACATGGCCCGGTCGAGTTCCTCGGGCTCGAGCTCGTCGAGCGCGGTCATGCCCGCGATATCGCAGAACCCGCCCAGCGGCAGCGCCTTGAGACCGTATTCGGTCTCGCCGCGCCGCCACGAGAAGACCTTGGGTCCGAAACCGATGAAGTAGCGCCGCACCTTCATGCCGGTGGCCTGCGCGGCCCACATGTGGCCGCATTCGTGCAAGGCGACCGAGGCGGTGATGCCGAGGGCGAACAGTACGAAGCCGATCGCGTAGCCCATTCGGTTTCCGAACCCTCCTGCTGTCAGCGCCGCACGATCGTGCGTGCGGTCTCCCGCGCCCACGTGTCGGCCGCGAGCACCTCGTCCAAGCTACCGGGTTCGGCGGCCCAGCGGTCCGCGGACTCCACGACGCGCGCGACGGTGCGCACGATGTCGGGGAATCGGATGAGTCCGTCCAGGAAGGCCTGCACCGCGATCTCGTTGGCGGCGTTGTAGACCGCGGTCACGCAGCCACCGGCCTTACCGGCCTGGCGGGCCAGTTCGACGGCCGGGAAGACGGTGTTGTCGACCGGTTCGAAGGTCCAGGTGGAGGCGGTGGAGAAGTCGCACGCGGCGGCCGCGCCCGGGACGCGATCGGGCCAGCCGAGGGCCAGCGCGATGGGCAGCTTCATGTCCGGCGGGCTGGCCTGGGCCAGGGTGGAGCCGTCGGTGAAGGTGACCATGGAGTGCACGATCGACTGCGGGTGCACGGTCACGTCGATGTCGTCGTAGTCGATGCCGAACAGCAGGTGCGTCTCGATCAGCTCGAGGCCCTTGTTCACCAGCGACGCCGAGTTGAGCGTGTTCATCGGACCCATGGACCAGGTCGGATGCGTCTTGGCCTCGGCCGGATTCACCGACTCCAGCATCTCGGTGGTCCAGCCGCGGAACGGCCCGCCCGAGGCGGTGAGCACCAGCTTGGCGACCTCGTCGGCGCGCCCGCCGCGCAGGCACTGCGCCAGCGCGGAGTGCTCGGAGTCGACCGGCACGATCTGGCCGGGCTTGGCCGCCCGCGTCACCAGCGAGCCGCCCGCCACCAGAGATTCCTTGTTGGCCAAGGCAAGCCGACGACCCGACTCCAGGGTGGCCAGGGTCGGCTCCAGCCCGAGCGAGCCGACCAGCGCGTTCAGCACCACATCGGCGTCGGTGCGGCGGACCAGTTCGGTCGCCGCGTCCGGACCCGCCAGCGCCACACCGAGTTTCGCCGCCGCGGCCTCGTCGGCCACCGCCACGTTCGTGGTCCCGGTGGCGGCGATCTGCGCTGCCAAGAGCTCCGTATTTCCCCCGCGCGCCGCCAGACCCACCACTTCGAAGCGGTCCGGATTGGCGGCGATCACCTCCAGTGCCTGCGTACCAATCGAACCGGTGCTGCCCAGCAGCAGAACTCTCACAACGTCGGACACGGGGCCATTGTCCCTTGACCTGATCGGAGTGTTGTCAGCCCCCTGGTCGCTACGACGCCGGGTCGTATGTCACGATATTGCCCAGCAATCGATTCGAGCCGTAAAGGAGCCAAAGTGGCCGCCACGGAACTGGAACCCGCGCACCCGAAGGATGTCGTCACCAAGGTCGACACCGCCGAGGTTCCGTCCGCCGCGTGGGGCTGGAGCGGTGAATCGCGCCGGACCGCTCGCGCCGCGGGCTGGGTCGTCGTCGTGATCCTGCTGGCCATGCTGTTCGAGAACCAGCAGGGCAGCTCGTCGGGCACCGGCAATGTCGGTTACATCTTCCTGATCCTGTTCGCGGTCGGCATCGCCGGGATTCTGATCCGCGACTCGATCCTCTCGCGCCGCCCGCGCTAGTTCCCCACACAGACGAATCAGGGCCGGATCGCCCCCGACGATCCGGCCCTGATTGTGTTCTCGGTCAGTCGATTACGAGGCGTCCGGCGCGTTCAGACGGTTGAACAGCCCGATGCCGATGGCGACGGCCGCGACCCCGCCGGTCAGCACCAGACCGGCCGCGGCGCCCAGCGGGATGCCGATGCCCGCACCCATGAGGCAGCCGCCGACCCAGCCCGGCAGCAGCACCGGGGTGCCGAGGAACGCGCCCAGCGCACAGCCGCCGACGCCGCCGATGAGCGTGCCGATCAGGGTGCCCATACCGGTGGCGATGCCGAACTGCGAGGAGGCCGCCGACCACGCGGCATCCTGATCGGCCTGGCTGGCCACGTTGTGCAGCACCGGGGCCGGGGTGGCGGCGGCCGGATCCATGTTCGGGGTGAAAGTGGCGGTGTTGCCGTCGATCTGGGCGGCCACCGGGTGCGCCAGTCCGTCCATCTGGAACGAAAGCGGGAACGCGGTCACCAGCGCGCCCTGGTCGTCACGCACCTCGAACTGGCCGTCCTGGGTGTCCAGGGAGCCCAAATCGGTCTTCAGCACGACCGACGCGCCCTCGATCTTGGCGTCCCAGTGGATGGCCGACGCGTCGGGGGCCGGGGCGGGATCGGCGTAGGCGGTGCCCGCGCTGATGCCGAGGGCCGCGATGGCCAGGGCCGAGGTGGCGGCGAACTTCTTGAATCGCATTGGTTTCTCGTCGCTTTCTTGAACGGGCGCTTCCCTCCTTGGGAGCGAGGTCCTCATCGAGCACCCGACACAAGAATTGCCAGCAAATGTTGCCTAATTGTTGCTATGCCGTAGCGAAAACGCTTCCTGAAGGATGTTTTACGTAAAGAGCATGTTCCATGGCAGTCAGGGCTGCCCTCGAGCAAGTTTCGAGTACACGAAAAGACCCGCTCTCTTCCACAGCGAGAGCGGGCCTTTTTGCGTCGCGAACCTTCGGCTACTGCTCGGCCGGGTTGTTGATGCGGTTGAAGAAGACGATGCCGACCACGATCGCGGCCGGGACGCCGACGAGGACCAGACCGGCGGCGGCACCGAGGGTGATGCCGGTGGCGGCACCGGCGAGCGCGGCCGGGATGGCGAACGTGCAGGCGGTGGTGGCACAACCGGCCAGGCCGCCGATCACGAAGCCCAGCGAACCACCGACGACGGTGCCGATCAGGGTGCCGATGGCGGTGGCCAGGCCGAACTGAGTGGCGGCCGCGCCGACGGCGTCATCGAAGCTCTTCTGGCGATCGCTGGTCACGTCGTGCAGCGGCAGGTTGGTCGGGCGCGCGGCGGCCGGGTCGGTGTTCGGGACCAGGGTGGCGCGCAGGCCCTCGACGGTGGCCTGGATCGGGTGGTCGAGATCGTCGACGGTGTAGGACAGCGGGACCGCCGCGACCACGACGCCCTGCTCGTCGTGCACCTGGAGCTGGCCGTTGTCGGTGGTGAGCGAACCCTTGTCGGTGTCGACCACGACGGCGTTGCCCTCGATCTTGGCGTTCCAGTGGATGCCCGGGGCAACCTGGTCGATGCCCTGGTTCACGCCGTCGAGCAGCGAGGGCAGGACCGGAACGGGAGCCGGAGCCGGGGCGGGATCCGCGTGGACGGTACCGGCGGTGACGCCGAGTGCCGCAATGACCATCGCCGAGGTGGCGGCGAGTTTGCTGAGCTGCATGACACTTGCTTTCGTACGGGGGGTTGACCTTCCTCTGGGTTCTCCCGAGAGCGAAGTGGACGTGGTTTTCGGGCGTCCTAGTCAAGTGTCCATTAAGAATCAGCTAAGAAATAGCTACAAACGTCCTTTCATAGCAAGAGTCACTAACTGCCAGATTCGTGAGGCAGGCCACAATCGGCCCGGGTCAGCGCCGGAAGCGGTCCCTGAGCTGTGGATCGTTCTCCCACCACAGCCCGGTCGAGACCGGCTCGTCGTCCTCCTCGACCGGAGCCGCCGTGCGCGACACCGTCTTCCGCCGCGCCCGCCGCTCCTCCGCCGCGTCGAGTTCGGCGTCCATCTCGGAGGCCTTGCGCTTCTCGTCCGCCGCGAACGCGCGCATGACGACCAGCGAGTAGACGAGCCCGAGCAGATCACCGAGCAACCACAGGATGCCCGCGCCAATGGTCTGGTCCAGGCGCGCGTCCGGCCCCCAGGTGCGCCCGAGCGAGGAGTAGTAGCCGGTGGCGATGAGCGGACCCAGCCACAGCACGATGCCGAGAATGCCGTCGGCGAGCGATTCGGCGATGGTGATCAGCAGCGACAGGCCCTGGGTGAAGTGCTTGGGCACCGGGTCGATCTGCAAGCGCGAGTAGAAGTACAGGAACCCGATGGCCACCACCGCGATCCGGGTGAGCGCGTCGACTCCCCCGTGCCGCAGCACCGCCTCGTACCAGGGCGAGAGGAACAGCGCCCAGGGCAGCAGCAGGATCAGCATCGATGCCGTGGCCGGATGGGTGAGCAGCCGCGCCACACTCCCGGAGAGCATGGCGTCCAGCCGTTTCCGGCCCGCCGGACCGAGCGCGGCGCGCAGCACGGTGAGCGGCCCGCCCGCCGCGAGCGCGAACGGCACCAGGTACAGCAGCAGGAGCACCTGCAGCGCGCGCACCCAGAACAGGGTGTCGGAGTAGACGCCGATCATGCCGAGCCCGCAGTACAGCCAGACGCCGAGCCCGCCGAGCAGGAAGGTGACCGCCCGCCCGGTCGAAAGCCGTTCGCCGCGTTGGCGTCCCTTGGCGAAGCAGTAGCCGTATGCCAGTCCGAGCAGGGCGACGACCAGCACGGTCGAGGTGTCCCACCGCCACGCGCTCACCAAACCGCTCATGTGCAGCGGTGTTTCGATCCCAACCACGGCGTCAAGTATGCGCCGCGTCGCGCGAGCCGCTCATCCGGCATCGGGACGCGGCGCATCCGCCTAGCGCGAAACCAGGCGACGGTAGGTGACCTTGTCGAATTCGCGGCCGAATTCGTCGACGGCGACCACGTCCATCTCGCTGGAGAACACGCCCGGCCGCACGTCCACGCGAATGAACGAGTACCGGCTGAACCGCACCCGAGACCACGCGGCGGCCTCCTTGCCCTCCTTGCCGTCCGCACCCCACAGGGTGCTCTCGGGCACGAAGGTGTCGGGCTTCTCGTTGCCGCGGTAGGTGTCGCCTGCCGCGAAGGTGCCGTGGGCCGCGCCGCCGCCACCGACCACGTAGTAGACGGTGCCGTCGGTGTCCGGGTAGACGATCGAGTTGTCGGGTGCGGCCTTGGTGGGCACTCCGCCGCGCAGCGGATCGGTGCGCTCGAAATTGTGGTTGTGCCCCTGCAACACCAGATCGACCTTGTACCTGTCGAACAGGTCGGCCCAGGCGCCGCGCACGCCGCCGTCGCTGGCCCCGCCGATGCCGGTGGCGTAGGCGCATTCGTGGAAGAAGCAGACGATGAAGTCGATCTCCGGGTTCGACCGGTAGGCGGCGAGGGTGGATTCCACCCAACTGTTCTGCGCCCCACCGGAATACCCGAGGTTGGCACGCACCTGCCAGCTCACCTCGTTGGCGTCCAGCGACAGCACCGCCACATTGCCGTAGGTGAAGGAGTACACCGAGGGGCAGCCCGCGGGCCCGTTGTCGGGGAAGTCCATGCGCGCGGTGAGCCCGCCGTAACCGTGGTTGCCGTAGACGGCTTCCATATCGTGGTTGCCGGTGGCGAACATCCAGGGGACATGTCCCGCACTGGATTCGATGGCCTGCAGGTAGGTGTCCCACACGAACGGGTTGTAGGCGTCGATGTCCTCGCGGTCGGCCTTGCCATTGGGCACGAACCAGTCCGGGCCGCCGCCGTGCGAGGTGTCGGCGTAGCAGATGTCACCGGCGAGAATGTGGAATTCCGGGTTGCTGGCGACGATTTGGCGCTGGATGTTCTCGGCATTGCGGGAGCTCGGGGCGTCGCCCTCGCCGAATTTGTTGCGATAGGCCCCGGCGGGCATGCCGGTGGGCTGCGCCGGGGTGTCGTCGATGCCCTGATCGCCCATCATGGTGAACCGGAAGGGCAGCAGGGCCGCACGGGAGCTGGGCATGGCGGTATTGGCCGAGAGCACATCGCTGAGGTAGCCGTCGGCGGTGCGCCAGCGGTAGAAGTGCGGCATGCGGCCGGGCAGGCCGTCGACGGGCGCGTGCACGTAGAACTGTTCGGCCGACAGCACTCCCCCGTCGGTGCGCGGGAGCTGGGTGACCAGGTTGCGCACCTCGGCCTCGAGCGTGCCGCCCAGCGCGGGGGTCGGGCCGTGATCGAGAAACACCTTGGTGGTGCCCGGGTTTCGCGAGAGCTGGGCCGAGAAGCGCAGCTGGCTGGCGGCATCGGTGCCGTAGCCGACGCGGCGGCCGCCGACGGTCAGCGGCGCGTCCTCCGCGTAGGCGACGCCGCGTCCGCCGAAGGCCGCGCCGAGTCCGGCGGCCATGGCCGCGGCGGTGCTGCCGCGCAGGAAGTTCCGGCGGCTGACCCGATGTCGTCGCAGGTACGACCGATGCCACTCGTACTGCTCGTCCATGGTCAGTTGCGCGGTCAGGCGCGCGGGAATGCCCGTGCGCGGCACCGAGCCGGGAGGATTCAACATCCAGGACACCTTGTCACCGTGAATTGATTAGCGACGACATCAAAACGCCGCCAGCTTACGGAATCGCGACATACCGGTGAACACGGGTCGATTCGTGTGGGGCGTCGCCGAATTCAGGCGGGCAGCGCGATATTCAGGCGGGCAGCGCGATATTCGGGTCGGTCGAGCGGTATGGCTCGGACCGGGGGCCGGTGGCGAAACCGCGCAGGACGGTGGCGATGGCGTGCTGGATGGCGGCCTCGCGGTCGGTGGCCTCGGCGTCGACCAGTGGGCCGTCGACGAGGAGGGTGGCCAGTCCGTGGATGGCCGCCCAGGCGGTGAACTCCGCGCCCGGACGCTGCCGCGGATCCATGTAGCCCACCGCGACCAGGGCGTCGAGCCCGACGCCGATGAGCTGGAAGATGGGGTCCTCGAAGACGTCCTTGTCGAGGTGGGCGTCGATATCGCTGCCGCAGAACGCGGTTCGGAACAGGCCGCGCTCGCGGACGGCGTATTCGATGTAGGCGCGCCCGGCGGTGGCCAGCCGGGCGATCGCGGTGGTGGTCGGATCGCCCTGGTCCGCAACGCCGTTCATGGAATTGGCGAGCGCCTCGAACAGGGCCGCCTCGGCCTGTTCGTGGACCGCGGCGAGCAGTTCCTCGTGCCCGCTGAAGTGCCGGTAGGCGGCGGTGGCGGTGACGCCGACCGCGCGGGCCGCGGCCCGGACGGTGACCGCGGCCGGGCCGCCGATCTCGGCGAGCTGCGCGGAGGCCCGCACGAGCGCATTGCGCAGGTCCCCGTGGTGATAGGGGGCCTCGCGCGCCGGTTTGGCGGCTGTCTCGTCGGTGACATCCACAACATTGATGTTGACACCTGTACAGATTCCCGGGCAAGTTAACACCCATAAAGTTCACACCCGTCAACATCGCTCTCGTCCGGGAGGAATCACCCATGAGCGCACTACTCGGGCGGATCGGCGACTTCGCCTTCCGACGCCGGGGCCTGGTCGTCTCGATCTGGGTCCTGGTGCTGATCGCCGTGGTCGGCGGGGCGGCCCTCGCGGGCGGCCGACTCGACGACCGCTTCACCGTGCCGGGGGCCGAATCCCAGCACGCCCTCGACACGCTGTCCGAGACCGCGCCGGGCGCGGCCGGGGCCACCGCGCAACTGGTCTTCACCGCGCCCGCGGGCCATCTCATTACCGAAGCGCCCTATCGCACGGCCATCCAGCACACCCTGGACGTCGCCGGAACCGCGCCGGGCGCGGTCGCGGTGACCACGCCGCAGCAGGCGGGCACGATCTCGGCCGATCAGCGGACCGCGGTCGGGGTGGTGTCCTTCGCCGGTGACCGCTCCCGGGTGAGCCAGGACGCCCGCGCGACCGTGGAGCGCTCCGCGGACTCGGCCCGCGACGCCGGATTGGACGTGTCGGTCGGCGGTACCGCGTACGGAGTCGGCGACATGCACCCCGGCATCACCGAAATCATCGGCTTGGGCGTGGCCGTACTGGTGCTGCTGATCACCTTCGGTTCGCTACTGGCCGCCGGAATGCCGCTGCTGTCGGCGATTTCGGGCATTGCCGTCACGGTGGGCGGGCTGCTGGCGCTGGCCGCGGCGACGCCGGTGTCCTCGACGGCCTTGACGCTGGCGCTCATGCTCGGGCTGGCGGTCGGAATCGACTACGCGCTGTTCATCCTGTCGCGGCATCGCTCCCAACTGGCGGCGGGTCTGTCGCCGCGGGAATCCGTCGTACGCGCCAACCAAACCGCGGGCAGCGCGGTGGTTTTCGCGGGCACGACGGTGGTCATCGCACTGGCCGCGCTGAGCGTGATCGGCATTCCCTTCCTGACCGTCATGGGACTGGCCGCCTCGGGCGCGGTGCTGGTGGCGGTGGCCGTGGCACTGACCCTGTTGCCCGCGCTGACCGGATTCGCCGGACATCGGCTGACCCCGCGGCCCGGATCCCGAACCTATCGCCGGATCGCCGCCACCGGCGCGGAGGCAATCGCCCTCGACAGCGCCACCTCGGGCCCGGACGGCGATGTCTCCCACCCGAACAGCCCTGCCCGGCACACTGAAAGCCCTGTCCCGCGCCGGGACAGCATGGGCGCGCGCTGGGCGCGGATGGTCACCGCGCGGCCGATCGTCACCATCGCGGCGGTGGCGGGTGCACTGATCCTGCTGGCGATTCCGACCGCGTCCTTGCGAATGGCCCTGCCCGACAATGGTTCCGCGGCGGTCGAGAGCGGGCAGCGGCAGGCCTACGACACCATTGCCGAGAAGTTCGGTCCCGGTTTCAACGGCCCGCTGGTGCTGGTCGTGGATGCCGAGAACGATCCGAAGGCAGCCGCTCTCGTGGCTCAGACGGTGCGTGAACTCCCGAATGTCGCCTATGTCGCGCCACCGCAGCCGACCCAGCGGGCCGGACAGTCGCTGGTCATGGTGGTTCCGAAGACCGCCCCGGAGTCCGGGCGGACCGCCGATCTCGTGCATGCCATTCGCGGCCAGGTGCCCGACGCGGTACCCAACGCCTCGATCGCGGTCACCGGCGATACCGCCGTGGCCATCGATGTGTCGCAACGGCTTTCGGCTTCACTACTGCCGTTCCTCGGCATCGTGGTCGGGCTGAGCCTGCTGCTGTTGGTCGTGGTGTTCCGGTCGATCGCGGTGCCGGTGAAGGCGACGCTCACGTTCCTGCTGTCGGTCGCGGCGGCGCTGGGCACCACGGTGGCGGTCTTCCAATGGGGTTGGGCCGCAGACCTGTTCGGTGTCTCACGCGTGGGTCCGGTGGTGAGCGTGCTGCCGATCATCTTGGTCGGCGTGCTGTTCGGCCTGGCCATGGACTACGAGGTGTTCCTGGTCTCCGGCATGCGCGAGGAATGGCTGCGCGCGGGTGACGCGAGGCGGTCGATCGTCGAGGGCACCCGCCACAATGCCCGGGTGGTGACGGCGGCGGCCACCATCATGGTGGTGGTCTTCGCCTCGTTCGTGCCCACGGACGACGCCCTGGTCAAGCCGATCGCCTTCGCGCTCGCGGTGGGAGTCCTGGTGGACGCCTTCGCCGTTCGCCTCACCCTGGTGCCCGCGGTGCTGGCGCTGCTCGGCCGGGCCGCGTGGTGGCTGCCGCGCCGCCTCGACCGGGTGCTGCCCACACTCAACCTCGAGGGCGAGGAGGTCACTCCGCCTCGTGCGCCGCTTCGTACTCCGCCTCGAACGCCTTCTCGCGACGCCGTTCCCGCAGCTTCCACACAATGAGCGCGAGCACGACGATGACGGCGACACCGATGGCCATATCGCGGCCGACCGCCTTGGCCACCCGCTCGTAGGACTGTCCGGCCACATAGCCGAGCACCACGAAGGTTGTGCCCCAGACGATTCCACCCGCCGCGTTGAAGATCAGGAAGCGGCGGTAGGGCATGCGGGAGGTGCCCGCGAGGGCGGGCATCATGGCGCGGAAGAAGGCGGTGAACCGGCCCAGGAACACCGCCCAGCCGCCGCGGCGGGCCAGATAGTCCTGGGCCTTGTCGAGGCGGCCGCGATGCCGGTCCAGCATTTTCGCCTGGAGCAGTCGGGGTCCCACGTGCTTGCCGACCTCGTAACCCACGCTGTCACCGATGATCGCGGCCGCCACCACGAGCACGATCATCACCCCGAGCACCACGTGCCCCTGGCTGGCGGCCACCCCGCCGAGCACCGCCGCGGTCTCACCGGGAACCACGAATCCGACGAAGATGGCGTCCTCGGCGAACACCAGCAGCGTGACGACCAGGTACACCCAGATCGGGGCGATATCCAGGATCCGGTGCAGCAGCGAGTTCATGTCCGCCACCGTACCCAGGCGGGCCCGGGTCGGCCCGCGGGACTTGTTGTCAGCCCGCGGGATCTCACCGTCAGCCCGCGGGATCGCTGTCGGGGCGTCGCCGCAGCAGCCACCACAGGCCCACGGCGCAGCCCGTGGCGAGGGCGGTGGCCATCCAGCCGGGTGCGAAGGAGGTGAAATCGCTCAGCGTGCAGGGTTTTCCGGAGTCGGTGAGCAGGCAGTGGCCACGACGGGTGAAATCGCGCAGGGCCAGGACCGGGGAGGGCACGTAGATCAGGGCGATACCGAGCACCCGGGTGGAGCCGTAGCGCGGGGTGACCGCGCCGAAGCCGTATCCGGCCAGCAGGGCCAACAGCCCGTGCCCGAGTCCGGTGAGGACCGCGGCGTGCCCGGCCGCCACCATCAGCACCGAGTACGCCGCCAGGCCGATGATGCCGACGGCCGCGACCCGCACCCCGGGCCAGCGGGTTCCGGCCAGCAGCCCGATTCCGAGCAGCACCAGGAGGATCGGCAGCGACCAGGCCGGAATGTCGGTCGCCAGAATCGCACTGCCCGCACCGGCGAGGGCCACCGCCAGCAGCACCTGGGTGCCGTCGCGGCCGGGCAGCAGCAGCGCCGCGACCACCGCCGCGGCGATCGCGGCCGCCGTGGTGGCCGCGATGGCGGGCAGACTGTCGCCGTGCCGGGCCAGCACACCGGAACACAGCAGGCTCACCCCGATCACCAGCCCGCCCGCGATGATCGGCACGATCGGCAGCTGAATCGAATACGGTTCGGCCGGTTGGGCACCCGGCTCGCGCAGGAACCGCAGCCCGATCAGCAGCAGGGCGACGGTGATGAGCCACAGCGGCGGATTGTCGAGGGCGGGCCAGTTCTGCGGGAAGTGCTGATCGACTCCGGTGGCGCGGATCTCGGGCGCGAACTCGTCGCCCATGACGCCGCTGATCGCGCCCAGCAGCCACGCCAAAGCCGTCCAGGAGTACCGGGATTCGATGCGCGAGCGCGACAGCACCGCCGCACCCGACCCGCCCAGGATGAGGCCCCCGGCAATGGTGTCGAGGAAGTTCAGGGTCGCCAGCGAGGTGCCCAGCACGGCGTGCCGACCCAGCAGATGGTTGATGAACAGCAGCACGGCACCGCCCAGCGCCACACCCCACCGCAGGCTCTGCCCGCCGAGCGCGGTCGCCAGCACGGCGGCCACGACGGCGATCAGCGCACCCGCCGCAATCGCCTGCGGGAGACTGAAAACGAGCAGATTCAGATGCAGGGCCGAACTCCGCGAGGTCCAGGCGAAGTCGATCGGCACCATGAGCGAGAGGCCCGCGATGAGCGCGGCCACGAACGCGGTGAGCGTCTCCACCGACTCCCGGCTCCACCGGACCGTCACGGGGACCCGGCGGGTCGCGATCGGCATACGGGTCGCGATCGGCATACGGGTCGCGATCGGCATACGGGTCGCGATCGGCATCGTCGCTGGTCTGCACCCATGGCGTCACATTAGCAATCTGTTGGCTATCGATACGGGACGTGACCGCTAGTCCGCGGGCGGGTCAGGGACGACCGTGCACCACGCGGCCGCCCAGGACGGTGTGAGTGGGGTTCAGGCCGTGCAGTCGGTCGGGAGTCGCAACGGTCGGATCGACGTCCCAGAGGGTCAGATCCGCGAGGCGGCCGGGGGTGAGCAGACCGCGCGTGTCGGATTCGCCCAGCAGGGCAACGGCATTGGTGGTGTGCAGGGCGATGGCCTCGGCGGCGGTGATGGCGTGTTCGGGGCCGCGCACGCCGGTCACGGTCTCGCGGGTGACCATGCCCCAGACCGAGGCCATCGCGCCGTACGCGCCGACCGGATAGTCGGAGCCGCCGGTGACCAGCGCGCCCGCATCGATCCAACCGCGCGCCGGGAACAGGCGATTCACCCGTTCGGGACCCCAGTAGGTGTCCTCGATCCGCGCGATGTCGTGCAGCAGCGGCTGCTGGATGGTGACCGGAATGCCCAGCTCGACCGCGCGGGCCCGCAGCTCCGCGTCGGCCAGGCCGCCGTGTTCCATGACCAGCGCTCCGGCGGGCAGGCCGGGATGCCGGGCCTGGAGTTCGGCGTAGACGTCGAGCAGTTGCTCGACCGCTCGATCGCCGTAGGCGTGGGTGCCGATGCGCCACCCGCGGCGCAGCACGCGGTCCATGGCCTCGGTCAAAACCTTTGGCTCCCAGGTCAGGTAGCCGTGGAAGCCGTGGTCGCAGGCGTACGGTTCGCGGGTCGCCCCGGCCTCGATGCCGCCGTCGAGGCCGAACTTCACGCCCCACACGCGCAGCCACGGGCCGGGCAGGTAGCGCCATTCCTCGAGCCGGTCGAGCAGGTCGTCGACGGCGTCGACGGTGGTGAATCCCAAGGCGGAGGCCATGACTCGCACGCGCACCCGCAGGGCGTCGGCTTCCAAGGCGGCGCGCAGGACGGGCAGGTCGCTCACCGGGACCATGGCGTCGCGCACCGTGCCGATGCCCTTGGCCGCGTAATCCTGTGTGGCGGTCCGGAATCCGTCGATGCGCTGGGCCAGGCTGGGCTCCGGCAGCAGGCGCGCGACCAGGGGAATCGCATTGTCCTGCAACCAGCCGTTCGGGGTGCCGTCGGTGTCGCGCCCGATGTGGCCACCGGCGGGCACCGGTGTCTCGGCGGTGATGCCCGCCAATTCCAGTGCGGCGCTGTTGACCACGATATTGTGGCCGCCGCGCATGACCAGCACCGGATGCGCGTCGGTGGCCGAATCCAGTTCGCGCGCCGTGGGAAACCGCCGCTCGGGCAGGTTGATCTCCTGCCAGTTGGCGGTGGTGCGAATCCACTGCCCGGGCGGGGTCCGTTGGGCGCGTTCGCGAATCAGGCCGAGGAGTTCGGGAAGGTCGCGGGCGGTGTGGACGGGCACGTCGTGGGCGCTGTTGGCGGCGATCATGAGGTGGGTGTGGGTGTCGTCGAAGGCCGGGAGCACGGTGGCGTCGGGGCGATCGATCACCACCGTGTCGCCGGAGGCCCAGGCGTCCAGCCCGTTCCGGTCCGGCGACACGGCGGCAATGCGATCCCCGCGCACCGCGAGCGCCCGCTGCGGGGGCTGGCCCGGCACCAGCGTGTGGATGGCTCCCGCCCGAATCAGCAGATCCGCCTTCGACATGCGATCACTCCTCACCGAATTCCTTACCCACAGTAACCATGGCGTGAATTCGGATGTCGGAGGACGCAACTCAACGAATTCGGTCCGAATCCTCCGAGAGGAAGGCGTCGAGGAGCTTGGCGGTGGCCTCGGCGGGGATGCCGTGGTCGGCTCCCCCGGGCACCTCGAGGTAGCGGGCGTGCGACAGGTGCGACGGGAGCGCCTCCGCGGCGGTGCGGACGCCGGGCCAGGATTCGGGGCTGCTGATCACCAGGGTTTCGATGTCCAGTCGGGCCATCTCCGGGGTGGGGACATTGGGCGGGCGGCAGATGGTCGCGTCGTAGACCACCGTCTGCGCGATGGCCTCGAGCTGCGGCCACATCGGGGACCGCTTGATCTGGGCGATCAATTCCGGTGGGAGACCGATGCCTTCGAGCTGCATGAGCTCCACCGCCGCGCCGCGCTCGCCGCGGGCGATCAGTTCGGCCAGGCGTTCGGGGAGGCGTTGCGGGAGATGGCCGGACAGGCCCGCGAGCGCGAAGGGCGGTTCGTAGAGGGCGAGTCGCGTGATGTGCGAGCCCGCCACCGCGGCCTGGAGTGCCAGGATGCCGCCGGAGGAGAACCCGAAGACCGCCGCGCTGCCGCCGATATCGGCGATCACGGCGTCGAGGTCCTCGATCTCGCGGCGGATGTCGTAGGTGATCGCCTCGCTCGGGGCGATGGCGTCGGTGCTCTGGCCGCGGCCGCGGCGGTCGGGGCGGATCACGGTATAGCGGTCCTGGAGCTGCTCGGCCAGGGGCGCGCACGTGGCGCTGTCGTTGAACGCTCCGGGCAGGAACACGATGGCCGGGCCGGTTCCGGCGCGGTGGTAGGCGATGACGGTGCCATCGGCGGATTTCACGGTGCTGGTGTCTTCGGTAGGCATGTCGGGTCTCCATCGATCGGGTGCTGACACCTGGACGACGAACGGGAATCCCGGCAATGGACAGTGGAGATCGGCATAGTGATGTCCATCCCCGGCCCGACCGTTCGTCGTGGGGGTGAAAGGAGACGACCATGCGATATCTCTTGCTGATCAGCGCCGACGAATCCCGGATCGACGACGAGGTGTCCGAGGACGGGATGCGCGAGTTCCGGGCCTGGATGGACGACCTGCTCGCCCGCGGCGTGCTCACCGCCCACGAGGGCCTGCATCGCAGCCACACCGCCACCACGGTTCGGGTGCGCGGCGACGAGGTGCTGCTCACCGACGGGCCGTTCCTCGAGGCCAAGGATCAGATCGGCGGTTTCGCGCTGATCGAGGTCGACGATCTCGACGAGGCCATCGAGATCGCGGCCCGGCATCCGGCGTGCCGGTTCGGGCAGATCGAGATTCGCCCGGTCCTCACCTCGTGACCGAATCCCTGGCATCGTGACCGAGATCGAGGACGCCATCACCGCCGCCTTCCACACCGAGTGGGGGCGGCTGGTGGCCGCCCTCATCGGCGGGCTGGGCGATTGGGACCTGGCCGAGGAGTGCGCCCAGGAGGCGTTCACGCTGGCCTGGCGCACCTGGCCGCGCGACGGCGTACCGGAGCGGCCGGGCGCGTGGCTGCTCACCGCGGCCCGCCGCCGCGCCCTGGACCGGCTGCGGCGCGATCGCGTCGGGGCCGAGAAGCTGCGGGCGCTGGCCCTGCTGGAGAGTCGGGGAGAACCCGTGGACGACAACACCATTCCCGATGACCGGCTGCGGCTCATCTTCACCTGCTGCCATCCGGCACTGGCCTTCGAGGCCCAGGTGGCGCTGGCGCTGCGCACCCTGACCGGACTCACGACCGCCGAAATCGCCCGCGCCTTCGGCGTTCCCGAGCCGACCATGGCCAAACGGCTGGTGCGGGCCAAGCAGAAGATCCGCGACGCCGGGATTCCGTATCGGGTGCCGCCCGCGCATCTGCTGCCCGAACGCACCCGGGCGGTGCTCGGGGTGATCTATCTGCTGTTCAACGAAGGCTATGTGGCCAGTGCCGGGCCGCGGTTGCAGCGGGCCGATCTGGCCGCCGAGGCGCAGCGATTGGCGGCGCTGGTGGTGGAGCTCATGCCGGACGATCCGGAGGCGGGCGGGTTGAATGCCCTTGTGCTGCTGCAACAGTCGCGGGCATGTACGCGCAGCGACGGCGACGGTGCGCTGATCCCTCTCGAGGAGCAGGATCGCACCCGGTGGAATCGCGAGCTGATCGCGGCGGGAATGGCCGAGCTGCGCCGTACCGCGCGCCGGGAACGGTTGGGGCCATACCAGTTACAGGCCATGATCGTCGCCTGCCACGTCACGGCGGAGACGCCGGAGCAGACCGACTGGGCGGCCATCGTCTCGCTCTACGACGCCCTGTACGCCCAAGTCCCCTCTCCCACCGTGGCATTGAATCGAGCCATCGCCACGGCCATGCGATCCGGCCCCGAGGTCGGGCTGAAACTGCTGGATGAACTGACCGAGTCCGGTCCCGACCAGGGCCATCTGCTCGCCGCCACCCGCGCCGACCTGCTTCGTCGCCTCGGCCGAAACGATGCCGCCGCACGGGAGTACCGGATCGCGCTCGACCTGGCGACGAATGACGCCGAGCGTGCCTACCTGACCCGACGCCTCAGCGAGGTTGCTCGATCGGAAAGATGATGGGACTCAACAGGTATTGATCGCGGCCCGGTGCTGCCTGATTCGCCAGTCGAGGCGCGATGACCGCGCGCAGCTCCTCGATCATCTGCTCGAGTTCGGCGCGGTTCAGCCACAGCGCGTGCTGGCGAAAACCCACGAGATCGGCTGCCGGATCGGCGTTCTCGCCCTCGAGATAGCCGTTGAATTCCGCCATCAGCACGGCCATGGCGACCGCGAAGACGGAACGGTAGCCGTCGGCGGGTAACTCGGCCGCGGCCTCGGTGGGGATGGCCGCCTTGTCCTGGCGCAGTCGGTAGCGCCGTTCCACCGCGCCGCGCACGCGCCGCTCCTCGGCCACCTCCAGCACCCCGGCGGCGGTGAGGGTGTCGACGTGGCGGTACACCGTCGCCTTCGAGGTGTCGGGCAGCCGGGCGCACAGTTCACCCGTGGTCAGGGTCCGGTCGCCGCGCAGCGCGTGGACGATGCGCAGGCGGGCGGGATTCGCCAGCAGCTCGAAGGTTTCCACTACCCAACTTTCTCACATGCTGCTACCGTTCTCAACTATTGATAATAATTGCACCTATTGAGAAGGGTTCGGCGACATGACCGTTGACATGGAGTCCGAGACCGTGGCCATGAAGGTCGTCGAGTTGCTGCGCGACGAGCGCTTCGACGATCTGGCCGAGTTGTTCGCGCCGCGGTTGGCCGAGGTGGTGTCCGCCGATACAGTCCGGGTCGGATGGACCGGCGAGATCGCCAAACTCGGGGCGGTTCGCTCGGTCGGGACACCCGCGCCGGAAGCGGCGGACGAGGGACTGACGCGGGTGCGGGTCGCGCTCACCTGTGAGCGCGGTGGGCTCGTGGTGCACATGGCCGTGGACGAGCGGGGCGAGCTACACGGGTTGCGGCTGGCGGCACCCGCCGAATCGAGTTGGACCCCACCGGATTACGCCAACCCGCGCCGGTTCACCGAGCGGGAGATCACGCTCGGTCGCGGTGAGACCGCGGTGTCCGGCACGCTGACCATGTCGAAAGGCCGTGGGGCTCGGCCCGCCGTGGTGCTGGTGGCGTCCGGGGCGGTCGATCGGGATGTCACGACCGGGCCGAACAAGCCGTTCAAGGATCTGGCTTGGGGATTGGCGAGTCGGGGTGTGGCTGTGGTGCGGTTCGACAAATTGACCTACGCGCACAGCGGATTCGAGAGCGCACCGGGTTTCACCATGGTCGAGGAATACCTACCGCATACCCTCGCCGCGGTAGAGTTGCTGCGCCGCGAGCCCGGCGTCGATCCCGCGCGCATCTACGTCGTCGGTCATAGTGGCGGCGGTAAGGCGGCCCCGCGCATCGCGGCAGCCGATCCCACCATCGCGGGCGTGGGAATCCTTGCCGGGGATACGATTCCGCTCCCCCGCTCGATCCTGCGTGCCCTCGCGCACATTGCCGAGGTTCAGCCCGACGCCGACCTGACCGAGACCCTGGCTTCCACTCGCCTCCAAGTGGCCCGGACCGAAAGCCCCACGCTCTCAACGGAAACGCCGACCGCGGAGTTGCTGTTCAACTGGCCCGCCTCGTACTGGTTGGATCTGCGCGACTACGACCAGGTCGCCACGGCCGCCGCTTTGGATCGGCCGATTCTCATCGTGCAGGGCGGGCGCGACTATCAGGTCACCGTCGAGGAAGATCTCCCGCTGTGGCGAAACGGCCTGTCCGGACTGCCCGACATCACCATTCGCGTCCATGCCGCCGACGACCACATGCTCTTCCCCGGCACCGGTCCGTCCACGCCCGCCGACTACCTAGAGCCGAATCACGTTGACCCCGAAGTGATCACCGATATCGCCGACTGGCTGGGCGCGGGCCCCGTGCGGACGACGCTGCGCGATCGCCTCGCACGACTGTTGGGCTAACGCGCGCGCAACGGGTTGCGCAGAAGCAGCAGCGGGCGGCCGGTCGCGACGATCCAGTGCTCGAAGATATTGAGCCCGGCCAGGATCGCGGCCGCCAGCGCCAGGACGGCGATCTGCGGCAGCAGGGGCGAAGCAAGGGTGAGAACGGCGAGCAGCAGGGTGGTGATCAGGCGGCCCAGTGTGGCCGCGCCGAACATGCGCCAGCGGGTGAACAGGAACGCGGCGACGAACAGCGTCGCGCCCAGGGGCAGCAGGTATCCGGGCGCGCCGTGGGCCACCGCCGTCGGGTGTTCGACCAGGGTTCGGGAGCCCACCGCCACCAGCACCAGCCCGATGACCAGCAGCATGTGACCGTAGCTGAGCACATCCCGCACCACGGTTCCGCGAATCTGGTTGGTGCGCAGCGAATGTTCGACCGCCGAGAACCCGTACGCGAAGTACAGCCACCACAGCCCGCAGCCGAGCACGAAGATCAGCACCACCGCGATCCAGGACACGACGCCCAAATGTGCCTCGGCCGCTTCGGAACCCACCGAGGCCACCGTCTCGCCGAGCGCGATGATCACGAAGGTGGCGAACCGTTCCGGCAGGTGCGTCGCCCCGAACTGCACGGTCTCCAGCTTGCGGGCCAGCAGCGCCGGACCGCCGAAGGCCAGCGCGACCGCGACGATCCAGAGCCCGTCGCGGATTCCCCCGGCGGGCACCAGTCCCGCCACCACCAGGATCACCGCCGCGATGACCGTGACGGTGAAAGGGTTGAACCAGTTCCCGAATGCCCCGGCCTGCGCGAACGCCCGCTTGCGCTGCATTTCCGCCCACAACAGCAGCCGCAGCACCAAATGCGCCCCGGCCAGGAGAAGCGGCTGCGCATGCCCGGTGAACGCGTGCGGCGCGGTGATGGCCACCACGAACATGCACAGCCCACAGGCGAACAGGAAGATGCGCTGCCGAGTGGAGTCCTCGACCCCGTGCACGGCCAAGGTGGTGCCCACCCACGACCACCACATGATCGCCAACAACAGCACCGTCTGTCCGACGGCTCCCCAACTCTGCCCGGCGAACGCCACGTGCGCGGCCTGCGTCACCGCGAACACCAGCACCAGGTCGAAGAACAGTTCGGCCCAGCTGGCCCGCTCGTGCGCCTCGTGCACCGGTTCCGTCACGCTCGTAAGTCCCTGCCTAGCTCCGCATCCAGCGCAAACACTCTAACCGCGCGAACCTACCCGGAACCGGGGGAAGCGTGCAGCCCTGAGCGAACTCCCCTCGTGCGGCCCATGGGCCGATTCCTGCACTATCCCGCGCCGGAGACCAGTTTCCTGTCGATCCGACTGCCATAGTGCACGATTCGGCCCACCGAGCCGCTCAAATCGTCTGAGCGGCATGGGCGTCGACCAAGGCACGCAAGAAGTCGGGCGGGACCTCGGGCCAGTCCGCATGCCACCGCCCCGCCAATTGGTCGGCGTGCAGGGCGGCGAGGGTGGCGACCACGTAGGGGCCGCCGTCGAGGATGTAGCGGACCGACCCGTGTTCGGCGCACTGGGCGGTGACGGTGGCCAGCAAGGCCTTCGCGGCGTCGATGCGGCCGGTGGCGGCCAGGCAGGCGATGAGCAGGCGGCGGGCCTTGAGAAGTTCGCGCGGACGGTGGACGGCGGCCAGGCGATCGACCCATTCCTGGGCCCAGGTGCAGGCGAGTTCCAGGCTGTCGCGGGTGGCTTCGGCCAGCAGCAGGCGGATCGCCGTGAATTCCTCGTAGAGGACGGTGAATTCGTCGATGGGGTCGGATGGGATGCGGCGGTGGGCGTAATCGACGACGGGCAGCGGACCGAAATCCGGATGCGGCGGCAGACCCAGCCGCAGGCGTTCGTTCTCGACCTCGGCGCGCAGCCGGGGCAGCGACATCGACATGGCCACGCGGGCACCCTCGTTCAGGCGGCGAATGGCGGCGGCGCGATCGCCCCGCAGCGCCTTCACGCGGGCACCCACCACATAGCGCGCCAGTTTGAAATCGACCACACCGGCGTCGGGGCCGAGTTTGTAGCCCTCGTCGAGCAGGCGTTCCGCCTCGGCGACTTCGCCACGCTCGTAGAGCAGTTCACCCAGCAGGGAACCGGCCAGGCGGGTGCCGTAGGAGTGGGTGCCGCCGGACTGCTTGGCGATCTTCAACGCGCTGCGGAAGTACTGTTCGGCGCGGGCGATGTCGAGTTGCAGGCTGGCGGCCAGGCCCAGGAAGCACAGGCCGTGAATATTGTTGTACTGGCCCTTGTTTCGGCGCATGTAGGGAGCCGACCACTCCTGGATGCGCACGGCCTCCTCGAAGTCGTAGCGATAGCCCGCCGCGAAGCTGGCGACATTGGCGGCGATCGCCACCACATAGGGCGACAGCTCGTCGGCCAGCATGAAACACGCGGTGAGCCGTTCCTCCACACCGGTCAGCACATCGGCGCGGACGGTGATCACCGAATGCACCACGCCCGCCTCGGCGCGCAGCAGATCCACGGTGTGCCGGTCGAGTTCGCCGGTCTCGAGGGTCGATTCCGCCAGTTGCAGTGCGCGTTCGGCCGGACCGGCCCGGTGCAGCAGGATGTTCGCCCAGGCCAGATCCAGTTGCAGCCGCGGATGGGTTTCGATGACCGCGGGCGGCAGCTTGTTCACCAGCCCGATGAGGCTCGCCATCTGTCCGTACTCGAGCAGCGACATGCCATCGCGCTCAACGATTTCCACCGCCCGCTGCTCATCCCCCGCCAGCAGCGCGTGGTCGACGGCCTCGCTCACGTGCCGATGGTCGGCGAACCAGCGCGAGGCCGCGCGGTGCAGATCGTCGAGCTCCTCGGCGTGATCGTGTTCGAGGCGTTGGCGCAGGAAATCCTGGAACAGCTGGTGATATTGGAACCACTGGCCGCCGTCGAGTCGGCGCAGGAACAGGTCCTGCTGCTCGATCTGCTCGAGCAGCGCCTTGCCGTCCGCGACGCCGGTGAGCGCGGAAGCCAGGTCGCCGCAGGTGCGTTCGGTGAGCGAGGTCGTCACCATGAAGTCGAGCACGCCGGGTTCGAGGGTCTCGAGCACGTTCTCGGCCAGGAATTCGCCGATGGCGTGGTGGCGGCCGGTGAGCTGGCCGATCAGCATGCCGGGGTCCGAACTGCCGCGCAGCGACAGTGCCGCCAGTTGCAGGGCCGCCGCCCAGCCGCCGGTGGATTCGACGAGGTCCTCCACGTCACCGCGATCCAGCTCCAGCCCGCCCAGGTCGACCAGCAGGGCGTAGGCCTCGTCGGCGGTGAATCGCAGTGCGGCGGTGTCTATTTCGATCAGATCGTCGCGGGCACGCATGGAGCTCATGGGCAGGCCGGTCTGGCGGCGGCTGGTCACCAGGATGCGCAGGGCGGGGCTGCAACTCTCGATCAGGAAGCGCAGCGCGGCCTGGGTGTCGGTGTCGGCGACGCGATGCCAGTCGTCGATGACCACGGTCAGATGCTCACCGCGCCGGTCGATCTCATTGATCAGGGAGGTCAGCACGAAGCGTCCGGCCTCGTCGCCGTGCTCCTCGAGCAGGTCGCCGAGTTCGCGGGCCAGGGCGGGGCGGGTGGCGCGCATGGCCTCGATCAGATGGGAGAGGAACCAGACCACATTGTCGTCGTCGCTGTCGACGGTCAGCCACGCCACCGAGCCGCCCTGCGCGGTGACGGCGGCGCACCACTGCGCGGCCAGGGTGGTCTTGCCGAATCCGGTGGGGCCGTGGATGACCACGAGGCGGCGATCGTGGCCCGAGCGCAGGGCGTCCAGCAGCCGGGGGCGTTCGACCAACGCCCGGCTGAGGGTGGGTGGACGCAGTCGGGTGGCGGGGACGGGTGGGGTCGCGGCGGTATTGCGTCCGGTGCGGCGGCGGCCCGTGGTGGGGGTCCGGCCGGTCGGTGTGCCGAGGCCGGTGGTGCTCGACGTCGTCCGCTGCTCCCCCAATTCCTCCGCGGGCAGTGGAATCGCCATCTCGTCCGGTGGAAGTCCGTGCCGCAGTTGAATCTCCCGCAGCGCCGACCCGAATTCGGCCGCCGACGCGGGTCGTTCACCGCGCTCGCGCGCCATGGCCGATTCGATCACCGCCGTCAGATCCGGCGGCAGCCCCGCGCCCGCCAGATCCGGCATCGGCTGCTTGGTGATCCGCACGAACTGCGCGACCAACTGCTCACCGCTGCGCCGCTCGAACACCGCGTGCCCGGTCCCGGCACAGAACAGCGTGGCCGCCAGCCCATAGACATCGGCCGTCACATCCGGGGCCTGGCCCTGCAACACCTCGGGCGCGGTGTAGGCGGGCGACCCGGTGACCGTGCCCGCCGCGGTCTCGAAACCGCCTGTCAGCCGCGCGATCCCGAAGTCGGCGAGCTGCGGCTCCCCGTACTCGGTCAGCAGAATGTTCGCCGGTTTCACATCCCGATGCAGCAGTCCCCGCCGATGCGCGGTCTCCAACGCCCCCGACAACTTCACCCCGAAATACAGCAGGTCCTGCCACCCGACGGGCCCGCGCTCCTGAATCCGCCCGTCCAACGACCCGTGCGCGTGATACGGCATGACAATGTACGGCCGACCGGTATCGGTGGATCCCACCTCGAACACCGTCACGATATTCGGATGCCCGCTCAACTTCCCCATGGCGAGCTGCTCCCGCACGAACCGCTCCAACGCGTCGGACTCCAAATCCGCGGTCAACACCTTGATAGCCACGGTCCGCTGCAACGCGACCTGAAAACACCGATACACCACCCCGAACCCACCCCGCCCGATCTCGGTGGGCTCCCCGAACCCGGCAGCCTCCAACTCCGCCGCGAACCCATTGGTCACCTCGCGGCGCGTGGAAAACGGATCGACATGCGCCATAGCGACCCCGATACGAAAACGAGCCTTTCACCCCGAGCATAAGCCGATCACCGGCTCCAACGCAGGCGGAAAAACGCTTCCGAGGCGGGGTCGCGAATCACCTCCCCCACACCATGATCAAGGTCGGGGTTTGCGGCCCGCGACGGTGAAGCAGGTGACGCCGGTGCACAGCCAGCCTTCGCGTTCGGCCCGCTCGAGTTCGGCCCAGAAGTCGGAGACCTCGGCGGCGGTGGTCTCACCGTGGGCGACCATGGCCCGCAATCGGTTTCCCATGACGACGCGGGAGAAGGCGACGGTGTTGCGGACCACCCGCGGAAAGCAGCGGACGTCCTCGAGGTGCGCGTCGGTGAACAGGCGGGGCAGGTGACGGCCGATATCGCCGTGGGGTAGGTCGTCGGCGAGGGAGCGGGTCAGGCGGCGCACCAGATCGGTGTGCGAACTGCTGACGAAGATGGTCCCGGCGTCGATCTCGGAGACCACGAGGCGGCCGCCCGGGCGGGTGACCCGCACCATCTCGGCGAACACCCGTGCCGGATCGGGCACGACCGCGAGCACCCGGTCGGCGCAGCACCCCTCGACGGCCGCGCCGACCAGGTCCAGCGACTGGGCATCGCCCTGCTCGAAGCGCAGGGGCAGGCCCAGTTCTGCGGTCCGGCGGCGCGCCTCGGCCACCATGGCGGCGCTGATATCGATGCCGAGCACGCTGCCGCCCGCACCGACCAGGCGGGCGATTTCGGCTGCGTCGTCGCCGGGACCGCAGCCGACGTCCAGGACGGTCGATCCCGGCCGGGGCTCCAGCAATTCGAGAATCAGCGCCTTGATCGCGCGCTCGTCCGCGATGGTGCGCCGCTGATCCAGGAATCGAATGAAATAGTCGGGCGCATTGGCGTCCACCACGCCGAATGCACTCGGATCGCCGCTGCCGGTCATGGTCGTACCCCTCTCGATAGATCCGTACCCGCCGGTTCCAGTCTTCGGCAACGGTCGCAATCCGGAGTTTCAATCGCCTTACACGCCTGTCGGCGGATGCCCCCAACCGCGAGGGCGGACTCATCGGTTGCTTGTCGGATACCGTGGCGAGGTGTTGGTGTGTCGGGATCTCGGTTCGGTGGAGATCGAGGTGGACGGGGTCGCCCGGGAGGTGGGTGGGGCGGTGCCGCGGCGGCTGTTGGCCGCGCTGGCTGTCGGGGGTGGGGGTGTGGTCGAGGATTCGGTGTTGGCGGAGCTGGTTTGGGGGGTGGGGGTCAGCGATGAGGTGAAGAACATGATGCGGGTGGTGGTGCATCGGGTGCGGGGGGTGGTGGGGCGGGCGGGGGTCGAGCGCACGGGGCGGGGGTATGCGTTGGCGGCGCGGTTCGATCACGAGGTGTTCGCGGAACGGGTGGAGGACGGGCTGGGACGGCTGGGGGCGGGTGATCCGGCCGGAGCGGTCGGCGCGTTGGAGGAGGCTCTGGGGTTGTGGCGCGGTGAGCCGTTCGCCGAACTCGGGGATTCGCTGCATGTTTCGGGGATTCGGACGCGGCTGACCGAACTGCGGGGTGTGGCGTTCGAGGAGTTGCAGGCCGCGCGGCTGGCGTGCGGGGAGACCGCGCGGGCCATCGCGGCCGCGAGCGAGGCGGTCATCGAGACGCCGTTTCGGGAACGGCTCTGGGAATTGCTGGCTTTGGGGCTCTACCGCAGCGGGCGGCAGGCGCAGGCACTGGCCGAGCTGCGGCGGGTGCGCGGGCTGTTCATCGACGAGCTGGGTGTGGAACCGGGACCCGCGCTGCGGGAACTGGAGCGCCGGATGCTCGCGCATGATCCGGGGTTGCTGCCCGCGGCCGCGCCGGTATCGATCGAGGCGGTATCGGACACGGTCGCCGGTCCGGCCCTGGTCCGGCCGTCGACCCGATTCATCGGCCGCGCAAGGGAATCGGCGCTGCTGGTGGAGCTGCTGGAACGGTCGCGCCTGGTGACCATCACCGGTCCGGGCGGGGTCGGCAAGACCCGGCTCGTCATCGAATACGCCGCCGATCGCGACGACACCTGGCTGGTCCGGCTGGCCGATGTGCGCGAACCCGGCGCGCTGGTGTCCATGACCGCGGCGGCGCTGGGCCTGGCCGGGCCCGCCGCGGCCACCTCGACCGCGATCGGGCGGGCGATCGCGGACCGCACCGGGCTGCTCGTGCTCGACAACTGTGAACATCTGGTCGACGATCTGCCCGAGCTGGTCCTGCCGCTGCTGTCGCAGAGCCCCGGGCTGCGCATCCTCGCCACCGGTCGCCGACCCACCGGAATCGAAGGCGAACAGGTCTTTCCGCTCGCCCCGCTCGCCGTCGGGGAGGCGTCCGATGCGCTGGAACTCTTCTTCGAGCGTGCCCGCGCCCATCGCCCCGACTGGCGGCCGAGCGCTGCCGACACCGCCACCGCGCTCGAAATCTGCACCGTGCTGGACGGTCTCCCCCTCGCCATCGAACTCGCCGCCGCCAGGGTCCGCTCCATCGGCCTGCACGATCTCGCCGAGCGCCTGCGCGACCGCCTCGACGTCCTCGGCGCCACCCCGCGCGGTTCGATCTCGCCACACCCGTCCTTGGCGGCGGCGATCGGCTGGAGCATCGACCAGCTGCCCGACCCCGACCGCGCACTACTGCACCGACTCTGGCCCTTCGAAGGCGGATTCGATTGGCGGGCAGCCGAATCCGTCCGCGACGAGAACGCCACCGACGCGGTGTTCGCGAGCCTGGCCGACCTGGTGGACCGATCCGTCCTCACCGTCGACCTGACCTCCGGGCACGGCCGCTACCGGCTGCTCGAGACCATTCGCCGCCACTGCCGCCACCTCGATCCGAACCCGGCCACCTCCCTTGCCGCGCATGCCGAGTGGGCTCGGGCGCTCATCGCCGATCAGGCGGCCCTGTTCGCCGGACCGCGCTTCACCGACGCGGTGCGCACCCTGGTGCGAGAACTACCGAACCTGCGGGCGGCCATTGCCCACGATCTGGAACACGCTCCGCTGCACGCACTTCGGAGTACCGGAGCGCTCACCTATTTCTGGGTGACCGCCGGTGTGGTGCCGGAGGGCATGCGGCTATTGCGCGCGGCGCTGGCCGCCTGCCCGTCCGCGCCCGCCGCCGACCGGGCCCGCGCGCTGATCGCGCTGTCGCTGACCTCCGCGCACATCGGGGCGACCCGGTCCGCGCTGGAATACGCCGAGGACGCCCTCGCCCTGCTCGACGACACCGACCCGGACCACGACCTGCTGCTGCTCGAGGCGCATCTGCGGCGCTGCAATGCCCTGGCCGACCTGGGCGACACCACCGAGCTCCCGGCCGCCGCGAGCGCCTTCGCCGCCGCCTGCGTTCAGCGCGACACCCCCGACTATCTGCGGGCCACCGCGCTGTGGGGCATCGGCATCGTGGAATTCCAGGACGGCAAGCACGAGCAGGCCGTCGAAACCCTCACCCGCGCACACGAACTCAGCGCGCGCAGCGGATTCGTCTCGGGCGCGGGCATCACCGACCTGTTGGTCGCCTGGTGTCTGCTCGCCGATCCGGCGGCCGACCGACCGGTGCTGCGTCGCGCCCTTGATCTCCTGCTGCGCGCGGTGCGGTCCTTCGAACAGCAGCCGCATTTCTCCGACGAGCTGGCCGCCGTCTACGCCGGAAGCTACGCCCTCGCCCGACTCGGCCACGGCGACAGCGCGATTCGCCTGCACGCCGCGGCGCTCGCGCACGCCGACCGGCTCGGCACCGATCCGAGCCGCTACCTCGGTTTCGCGGGCCCCGACCTGATCGATCGCGTCCACCGCACCTTCGACACCGTCACCGCCGATCCGACACTGTCCTGGACCGACATGATCGCCCTGTTCACCGGCACCGCCGAGCTGTAATTGTGGTGAAACAGGCCCCGAATACGGTCGAAGGTCATTGCGAACCACCAGGAAGGGGACTCCCATGACGCACACCTACTCGGGTGTTCACGAGATCGCCGTGCGCTGCATCCGCATGATGGGCGACGGCACCCGCGAGGAGTTCGACGAACTCGTCCACCCCGACGCCGTCAACCGCGAGGCCAAGGCCGAACCGCCCGCCGCCCGCGGCCGCGGACCCGCCGCCGTATGGGCCAGCGCCCAATGGCTACGCGGCGCGTTCGCCGACCTGCACTGGGAAATCCACGACATTGTCGGCACCGGCGACCTCGTCGCCGTCCACACCACCATGTCCGGACGCCAGATCGGCCCGTTCATCGTCTACGACGACAACGCCCGCCCCGTCCAAGCCTTCCCCTCCACCGGAAAAACCTTCGCCGTCACCCAGTCCCACTGGTGCCGCATTGTCGACGGTCAACTCTTCGAACACTGGGCCAACCGCGACGACCTCGGCCAAGCCACCCAATTGGGTTGGGTCCCACCCACTCCCCTCTACATCGCCCGCATGCAGGCCGCCCTGCGCCGCGCCCGCCGCGAGTCCGCCTCCTAGCAGTGACTGCTCTTCCACGCGCTGAGCTTGCCGACCAAGGCGTCCACCACCGGGGTATTGATCTGATCCTGCCCCTTGTGCTCGAGATGCCCATAGATCACGGCATTCAACTGCGAGTAGTTCGCGATGACCTCGGTCGGCGCATGCTCCCGATAGGAACTGAGCCGCAACTCCACCGCATGCGGATCACCGGGCTCCTGCCCCTGCTGCAGCGCGTGCACCATATCGATCTCGTACTGCACCTCGGTACAGGCATCCCCCGTACCCCCCGCCTGCACCGAACTCGGCGCGGCCCCCGAAGTCTTCCCCGCGGCAACAGAACTCGTCGTCACACCCCCCTGCGGCGCGGCAACGGTCGTCGACGACGACGAATGATCACTGCCGCAACCACTCAGCACGGCCACGGCGGCACCCAAGACGAGGCAGGCACTAACGCTGCGGTACAAAACATCTCCCAAGAGTTCGAACGAGCGGATCGTCCCGCCATCCTGAACCCTCGCGATTACACCCGCCTTACAACGCCGCGAACGGCCAGCATCCGCCCCGTCGGCCCTTGACGAGATCGGTGACGGGATACACGATTGTCCCCAGTCCTGCGGTCATGATTCGCTCCTTGGTTCGCAGTGCCGTTCCGGTTGTTCGCTCTGGTTCATCTATCTGACGGGCGAAATCGGAAGAGTGTGACAAGTGGACGAGATTGTTCTCGCGCAGCGCTTCGAGGAGTACCGGACACACCTGCTCGCGGTGGCCTACCGGATACTCGGCTCCGGCAGCGAGGCGGACGACGCGCTGCAGGAAACGTGGCTGCGGTTGAGTCGCGCGGATACCGAGGAGATCGAGAACCTGGGTGGCTGGTTGACCACGGTGGTGGCGCGGGTCTGCCTGACAATGCTCCAGTCGCGCCGGACCCGCCGCGAGGAGCCACTGGACGACCACGAATACGAAGAGCTGGCCGTTGGCCCGGAACATGAAGTGATGCTCGCTGATTCGATCGGGCGAGCGCTGCTCGTGGTGCTGGACGAGCTCTCGCCGCCGGAGCGGCTCTCCTTCGTACTGCACGATGTCTTCGCCGTCCCGTTCGCCGAGATCGCCCCGATCCTCGGCAAAACCTCCACTACGGCAAGGCAATTGGCCAGCCGTGCGCGCCGCAGGGTGCAGGGCGCACGCGCGGTCGCCGATCGCGATCGCCAGCGTGAGGTGGTGGAGGCATTCCTGGCCGCCTCGCGCGGCGGCGATTTCGCGGCATTGCTCACCCTGCTCGATCCCGAGGCGGTGCTGCGGGTCGACGGCGCCGCGCTGGCCACCGGAGCCACGAACGCTTTCGGCGCGCGCGCCGTCGCCGAAACCTTCTCCGGCCGAGCCCAAGCCGCCACACTCGCGCTCGTCGACGGTCGCGCCGGACTGGTCTGGGCGGTCGGCGGTGCGCCGCGGGTGGTCTTCGATTTCACGGTGTCCGACGGCCGCATCGTGGCCATCGACCTGCTCGCCGACCCGGAGACGATCGACCTGATGGAGCTGCAGCCGCAGCCGTGATCCCGCCACCGCGTCACATCCCGGCCGCCACGCCGGTCATGGAGATGACGGCGGGGCCATCCCGGTCCCGCCGACGACGCAGGGAGAACCATCATGCGGATGAACAAGGCCCGCTGGATCGGCTACTGGACCACCACCGTGGTGCTCGGCTTCGTATGGATATCCGGCGGCGGCGCCGACCTGATACACCGTGACGGCACCGAGGGCGGCATGGTCGCCCTCGGCTACCCCACCTACGTGCTCACGATCCTCGGCTTCTGGAAGATCCTGGGCGCACTGGCCATCCTGGCGCCCAAATTCCCGCTGGTGAAGGAATGGGCCTATGCCGGAACGTTTTTCGAACTGACCGGCGCCTTCGCCTCCCACCTCGCCTCGCACTCGGCGGTGAGCCACCTGATCTACACCGGCACCTTCGTCCTGTGCGCGATAGCCTCCTGGGCCCTGCGCCCCGCCGACCGCATGCTCGACATTCCCGCACTGCGCCGCCTGCGCCCCACCGACGATCACACCTCGGTCCGGGCACCCGTGCCGACCGCCTGAGGGCGGCACGAATCACGAGGGAACCCGTCGCCTGTCACATTTCGGCCGTGTGAGTGGTCATGGCGGTATGACTATTGCGCACACCTGGCCCGGATGGGTCGCGACCGGTTTCCTCTGGTTCCTCGCCCTCGAGTTCACGATGGGGGCGGTGACCAAGTTTTGGCCCGGGCCAACGTTTTTCGGGCCCGCGTACTCGATCAAATTCGCGGACTGGGGTTGGCCCAGCTGGTTCCGGTTCGTCGTCGGCGGGATCGAGGGCGCTTGCGCGCTGCTGCTGGTGATCCCGTTCCACGAGGCGCGATTCCTTGGCGCCGTGGTGCTGATACTCGTGCTGACCGGCGCCGTGGTCACGCACATCATCAATCACCACGGCCCCAAGGAAAGTTTCGCGGCACCGGTGCACCTGGCCATCATGGCGATCGTCGCTCTCGCCACCTGGCCGACGCACTGGACGGACGTCGTTCAGCCTGGGCAATGGTCGTAGCCGACCGCGAAACCTAACCCTCCGCGGCGAGCTGGCCGCAGGCGGCCGCGATCTCCTGGCCGCGGGTGTCGCGGACGGTGCAGGTGACGCCCTGGGCCTGGACTCGGCGGACGAATTCGTCTTGGACGGGCTTGGGGCTGGCGTCCCACTTGCTGCCCGGGGTGGGGTTCAAGGGGATGAGGTTGACGTGGACCAGGGGGCCCAGGGCCTTGTGGAGCTTCTTGCCGAGCATGTCGGCTCGCCAAGGCTGATCGTTGATGTCGCGGATCAACGCGTACTCGATCGAGACGCGGCGGCCGGACTTGTCGGCGTAATACCTTGCGGCGTCGAGGACTTCGGCGACGGGCCAGCGATTGTTGACCGGTACCAATGTGTCTCGCAGCTCGTCGTCCGGGGTGTGCAGGGAGACAGCCAGTCTCACCGACATGTTCTCGTCGGCCAGCTTGCGAATGGCGGGGGCCAGGCCGACGGTGGAGACCGTCACCGAGCGCTGGGAGATGCCGAAACCGTCCGGCGCGGGAGAGGTGATGCGGCGGACCGCGTTCACCACGCGCTTGTAGTTGGCGAGCGGCTCACCCATGCCCATGAAGACGATATTGGACAGGCGGCCGGGACCGCCCGCGACCTCGCCGTCCCGCAGGGCGGCCGCGGCGGCGCGGACCTGGTCGACGATCTCGGCGGTGGACAGGTTGCGGTCGAGGCCGCCCTGGCCGGTGGCGCAGAACGGGCACGCCATGCCGCATCCGGCCTGCGAGGAGATGCACAGCGTATTGCGGTCCGGATAGCGCATGAGGACCGACTCGAGCAGGGTGCCGTCGTTGGCCTTCCACAGCGACTTGCGGGTGGTGCCGTCATCGCACTCGATGTGGCGAATCTCGGTGAGCAGCCGCGGAAACAGCGCCTCGGCGACCTTGGCGCGCATGGCCTCCGGCAGATCGGTCATCTGCTCCGGATCGGCGACCAGCCGACCGTAGTACTGCCGCGCGATCTGATCGGCGCGGAACTTGGGCAGCCCGAGCTCCTCCACCACCGCCTTGCGCTCCTGCGAATCGAGGTCGGCGAGATGCCGCGGCGGCATACCGCGACGCGGGGCATCGAAAACGAGGGGCAAGGGGGTAGTCATAACCCGACCAGTGTACGTACCGACATTGTCCGGATTCGCTACCGGCCGGATCGGTACCGCTGACATAGGGTTGCGATCCGTGCCCGACATCCGACGAATCGGCGTTTTCCTGGGCGGCACCGCGCTGCTGATCGCCCTCGGTGTGAGCGTCTCGCCCGCGCGGCCCGAACCCGTCGCGCCCGACGACGACCCGTTCTATTCGGCGCCCTCCGATATCGCCGAGCACGCGCCGGGTTCGCTGCTGAACCACCGCGAGATCTCGATCTTCGGTCTGCCGATCCGGGTTTCGACCTGGCACCTGCAATACCGGACCACCGGCCCCGAGGGGCGACCGGTCGCCGCCGTCGCCACGGTCATGGTGTCCGCATCACCCTGGCCCGGTCCCGGCGCTCGACCGTTGCTGTCGTATCAGGTCGCCGAGGACAGTCTGGGCACCCGCTGCGCCCCGTCGTTCGCGCTGCACGGCGGTCGGGATTCGGCGGTCTCGAGCACCGCGATCGAGACGCCGTTCATCGTCGACGCGTTGCGGCGCGGATGGGCCGTGGTCGTGCCCGACTACCAGGGTCCGGAGTCGCGATTCCTCGACGGCGCGAATTCCGGCCGCGCCGTCCTGGATGGCATCCGCGCCGCCCGCACCTTCGCGCCCGCCGGTCTGAGCGCGGCGAGCCCGATCGGTGCGTGGGGCTATTCCGGTGGCGCGTTCGCCACCCTGTGGGCGGCCCAGTTGCGCCGCACCTACGCGCCGGAACTCCCCATCGCCGGTGTCACCGCGGGCGGAATTCCGACCGATCTCGCGACCATGGCCCGCAACGCGGACGGCGGAGCGCAGGCGGGGTTGAGCATGCTGATCGTCCTGGCCCTGATTCGCAACGCGCCGGGCTCCGAGCTGGCGGGCCTGCTGAACGACCGCGGCCGGGCCGCACTGTCCGAGGCGGCGGGCTCTTGCGGACTGGACCTGCTGACCCGGTACTCCGACGTCCACCTCGACGAGTACTCGAAAACGCCCGAGCTGCTGTCGCAGTCGGCGTTCGCCGCGGCGGCGCGACAGCAGGAGCTGGGCGACGACACTCCCGATATGCCGCTGTACCTGTACCACAGCACCACCGACGAGACCATTCCCATCGCCGGGTTCGACACGCTGACGCAGCGCTACTGCGGCCCGAAATCGACGGTGATCGCCCATCGTTCGGGTGCGGCCGGACACAAGACCACCGCGCTCGTGGAGGCGCCCGGGGGCATGGCCTTCCTGGCCGACCGTTTCGCGGGCGAACCGCTGGCGCCCGGATGCTCGGTGTCATAGCCGGGATCCGAGGCCCACGCCGGACGATCCGGGACCCGCGCCGAAACGCGGGTTCGGGCCCGCGCGGGTGCGCTGCGCTCGTCACATACGATCTTGCTATGACAACCGCCGTGCCAGACGCCGGGGCGGATCCGACCCCGAGCAAGGGAAGTTCGAAGCACAAGGGCGCACTCAAGACCCGCGCCGGTTATGCGTGGATCGGCCTGGTCATCGCGGCCTTGATCGGCATCGCGCTGCTGGTCTTCATCCTCCAGAACCTCGAACAGGTCAATGTGACCGTCTTCGCCTGGGATTGGAATCTCCCCCTGGGCGTCCTGGTCCTGCTGTCGGTGATCGCGGGTGCCCTGGTCACCGCCCTCATCGGCGGCTACCGCATCCTGCAACTGCGGCGTGCCGCGAAGAAAGCGAAGTAACACGAAGGGGTCCGGGGGCTTGGCCCCCGGGGATTCCCGCTAAAGGGGTCCGGGGGCTTGGCCCCCGGGTTTCCCGTTAAGGGGGTCCGGGGGCTTAGCCCCCGGGTTTCCCGTTGCTTTTCAAAGCAACGCGGTCAATACCAGCCAGGAGACGAAGGCCGACGGCAGCATGGAGTCCAGTCGATCCATGATGCCGCCGTGGCCGGGCAGCAACGTGCCCATGTCCTTGATGCCCAGCTCCCGCTTGATCTGCGACTCGATCAGATCGCCGCTGGTGGCCACCAGCACCAGGCCGACGCCCAGCAGCACGCCGATCATCGAATTCGCCTGCAGCAGCAGCGTCACCGTGAGCAGCCCGCCGATCACGCAGAACACCAGCGAGCCGCCGAAGCCCTCCCAGGACTTCTTCGGGCTGATGTGCGGCACCATCGGATGCTTGCCGAACAGCACCCCGGCCACATACCCGCCGACGTCCGAGCAGACCACCAGGATCATGAAGGTCAGCACCCGCAGATTGCCCTTGTCCTGCGACAGCATGAGCACCGCGAACGCCGCCAGCAGCGGAATCCAGATCAGTGTGAACACCGAGATCGCGGTGTCGCGCAGGTAGTTTCGCGGCGTCGCGCGCAGGCCGTGGTCGAAAAGACGCCACACCATGAGCGTCAGCGCCGTCGCCCCGAACGCGCCCAGCACGCCCTGCGGACCGACCGGCCAGGCCAGCCACACCACCGCCTGCCCGCCGACCAGCAGCGGAATCCGCGGCACCAGCACATCGGCCTCGCGCAGCCGCTTGGTCACCTCCCAGGTGGCCACCGCGATCGCCACCGCGATCACGCCGACGAGCACCTTGGGCGCCCACAGCAGAATCGCGATGAGGGACAGCCCGAGTCCGAATCCGACCGCCAGCGCCGCCGGAAGATTGCGTCCCGCCTTCGACTTGGGCGCGCTCGGCTGCCCCGCCGCGCCGGGCTCGCCACCCTGGCCCGACTCGATGCCCTCGCCACCCTGGCCCGACTCGATGCCACTGCCCGACTCGATGCCATTTCCGGACTCGATGCCATTGCCGGACTCACCGCCCGGCGTGGCCGAATGTGTGCCCGACCCGGCCGCGGCCGCCGCGGGTGCGGTCGGCACGGTGGCTTCCTCCGGCTTCTCGCCGGTGGCGGCGATCTCTTCGGCCACGATTGTCCCGTCGCTCAACTTGTCGTCCGTTCGTCCCTACCCCCGGCCGAAACTCGGCCGTCTCAGCACTCCAACAATGAGCACTAGACCTCGAGCAGTTCGCTTTCCTTGTGCTTCACCAGCTCGTCGACCTGTGCCACGTACTTGTCGGTGGTCTTCTGCAGTTCCTTCTCCGCGCGGCTGACCTCGTCCTCGCCCGCCTCGCCGTCCTTCTGGATGCGGTTGAGCTCGTCCATGGCCTTGCGGCGGACATTGCGGATGGCGACCTTGGCGTCCTCGCCCTTGGACTTGGCCTGCTTCACCATCTCCCGGCGACGCTCCTCGGTGAGCTGCGGGATGGCGACGCGAATGATGTCGCCGTTGTTGGTGGGGTTCACCCCGAGATCCGAATTGCGGATCGCGGTCTCGATGGGCTGCATCTGCGCCTGCTCGTACGGCTTGATCACCACCATGCGCGGCTCGGGCACGGTGATCGAGGAGATCTGGGTGATCGGGGTCATCGAGCCGTAGTACTCGACCACGATCCGGGAGAACATGCCCGGATTCGCGCGACCGGTCCGAATGGAACCGAGATCGTCCTTCACCACCGAGACGGCCTTCTCGAACTTTTCCTCGGCGTCGAAGAGCGCTTCTTCAATCACGGCGTTTCCTCCACTGCGTCATGGTTCTTGTCGTCGGTCACGACCGGGTCCTTGTCGACGGTCACGACCTGACCAGGGTGCCGATCTTCTCACCGGCGACAGCGCGGGCGATGTTTCCCTTGGTCAACAAATTGAACACCAGCATCGGCATCTGGTTGTCCATACAGAGACTGAAAGCGGTGGCGTCGGCGACCTTGAGGCCGCGCTCCAACGCCTCCTTGTGGGTGATCTCGGTGAACATGGTGGCGTCCGGATCCTCGCGCGGGTCCGCGGTGTAGACGCCGTCCACGGCCTTGGCCATGAGCACCACCTCGGCGCCGATCTCCAGCGCGCGCTGGGCCGCGGTGGTGTCGGTCGAGAAGTAGGGCATGCCCATGCCCGCGCCGAAGATCACGACGCGGCCCTTCTCCAGGTGCCGCTTGGCGCGCAGCGGCAGGTACGGTTCGGCGACCTGACCCATGGTGATGGCGGTCTGCACCCGGGTGTCGATGCCCTGCTTCTGCAGGAAGTCCTGCAGCGCAAGGGAATTCATGACGGTGCCGAGCATGCCCATGTAGTCGGAGCGGGCGCGTTCCATGCCGCGCTCCTCGAGTTCCGCGCCACGGAAGAAGTTGCCGCCGCCGATCACGACCGCCACCTGGACGCCCTCCGAGACGACCTCGGCGATCTGCTCCGCGACCATCTGCACCACATCGGGATCGAGACCCACCCGGCCACCGCCGAACATCTCGCCACCCAGCTTGAGGAGAACTCGGCGATAGCCCTTGCGATCGGGGGCGGTATCCGGGTCCGTCATCGGTCTCCTTGTCTTCGCGGTCGCGCGTGCGCAGGCACATGAAAAGACCATCCCGGCCGACGAATTGCACGGGACGGCAACAAAGCTTCATCTATCCTGCCTCACGCACGGTCACGACGGTGAGCCGACCCTCGATACCGGCTCCCGATTCGTGACATTTCTGTGGGACGTCCACGGTGACTCGTCATTCCGCCGCCAGCAGCGTCGCGATTCGTTCGGCGGCGACCGGCGTGGCGGGAACCTGCACCACCATGAGCAGGAACGGATTCTCCACCGGACGCACCTGGAACACCTCCAGTTCGATCAGGCCCGCGCGCGGATGCCGTACCCCGATGGTGGCCGGACGAAACCGGCGCACCGGATACTCCGACCACCAGGCGCGGAATTCCGGGCTCTCCGCGATCAATCCGGCCACCAGCTCGGTGAGCCGGGGATCGCTCGGGCGGCGGCCCAGCGCATCGCGCAATTGGCTCAGCACCGCCAGCGCCGCGCCCTCCCAGTGCGCCATGCGCATGCGATTCGTCTTGTCGGTGAACATCATCCAGAGCAGATTGCGACGGCCCGGCGGCAGATCCAGGGGATTGTCGCGGACCCGCACATAGGCTCGATTCCACACCAGGTAGTCGAAATCCTCGTCGTAGACGCTGGCCGGATTGGGCATGACGGCGTCCACGAGTCTTTGCAGGCGGGCGCGGTCGGCGGTGGCGTGCTGGTCCTCGGGTTCGGACAGCCCGGCCAGGAAGCGCAGGTGGCGGTGCTGGTCGGCGTCCAGGCGCAGGGTTCGGGCCAGGGCGTCGATGACCTGGCGGCTGGCCTCCACCTCGCGGCCCTGTTCGAGCCAGGTGTACCAGGTCAGGCCCACGCCGGACAGTTCGGCGACCTCCTCGCGGCGCAACCCGGGCGTGCGACGACGGGCGGGATCGCCGTAGGGCACCAACCCCACATCCCGAGGCTGCAGGCGAGCCCGCTGCGCACGCAGGAATTCACCAAGTTGAGCATGCCGCGACGGCGGCGAACCGGACCTGCCGTTCGCGGCGGAAGCGTCGTTGCCGCTTACCATTTCGGCGTCCCCCTGGAGGCGTAACTGCCTAGCAGTATCGCTACCAGGACAGGTCCGCGCTTGTGTTCGTACGGTCGATTGTGGATCGAAACGACTGGAGCGGCACATGAGCCCATCACGCGGACCGGTACTGGTGATCGGAGCAACCGGGCGGCAAGGCGGCGCGACCGCCCGCGCCCTTCTCGAAAAGGGCTGGCCGGTGCGGGCTTTCGTCCGCGATCCGGAAGCGCCCGCGGCCCGCCGACTGCACGAGGCGGGTGCGGAACTGCGCGTCGGCGACCTCGACGACGAGGATTCGCTGCGCGCCGCCATGGACGGCGTGTACGGCGTCTTCCTCATGCTGACCATGATGGACGGCGTCCACATCAGCCTCGACGCCATCGCCGCCGAGGAGCGGCGCGGCAAGGCGGTGGCGGAGCTGGCCGCCAAGAGCGGCATCGAGCACCTCGTCTACAGCTCGCTGCGCGGGGTCGGCGCGGGCTCGGGCATCGAGTACTACGACGCGAAAGAGCACATCGAGAACCACATTCGCGCGCTCGGCCTGCCCGCGACCATGCTGCGCCCGGTGTCGTTCATGGACAACTTCGCCACCTACAGCAAGCCCACCCGCGACGGCGACCACCTGGTGCTGGCGCTGGCGGTGCCACCCGAGCAGCCCATGCCGCTGATCGCCATCGAGGACATCGGCCGCTTCGCCGCCGTGATGTTCGAGCACCCGGAGAAATTCGTGGGCCGCACCGTCGATCTCGCCGGAGACAACCCCACACCCATCCAGATCGCCGAAACCCTCGCCCGCACAGCCGGATTGACCCCGCGCACCGTACAGGTCCCGGTGGAGCAGATCCGCGCCTTCGACGAGCAGGTGGGAAAGATGTTCGCCTACTTCAACTCCCACCCCGAGCCCCCGGTCGACACCGCCGCCCTGCGCGCCGACCTCCCCGAACTCATGACCCTCGAGGCCTGGGTGCGGGCCACCGACTGGCAACTGTGAGGAGCACACCATGACCGATGGACTCCTGGCCGCCGACGGCCTACTGCTTCCGCCCGGCGTGGGCGAGCAGGTCCAGCCCGGCATGACCATGAAGCTGGGCGCGGACCGATCCGACGCCTGGTCCGCCTTCGAAGCCGAGGTCCCACCGGGTTTCGATGTCGGCGCGCACTGGCACGGCCACGCCGAGGAGATCTTCTACGTCATCGAGGGCGAGCTGAACCTGCTCGCCTTCCATCCGCAGGCCAAGGCCGTCGGCGACTGGCTCACCTGGGAAGCCGAGGACGGCACCACCGTCTACCGCGGCGGCCCCGGCAGCTTCATGTACGTCCCGGCGGGCTGCCCCCACGCCTTCTACAACCCCGGAACCTCCACCGCCAAAATGCTTTTCCTGGTCACCCCCTCCGGCCACGAGAAATACCTCGCCGAACTGAGCGAACTGCTCCTCTCCGGCGAAGCCACCCCCGACCTCATCGCGGAGCTACGCCTCAAACACGACATCCACCAACTGACGCCACTCCAGAACCGCCCGCTCGACTGAGACCCCAGGAAAACGCTGCCCCAGAAATCAGGGGCCCGCAATCCTATTTCAAATAGCCGCATTTCAAATATCTTCGGCGCGTGAACATCAAGAACCGGGCGGCCCGAACCGGATTCGCCGCCGTCGCCATGGCAGCCGCCCTCGCCGCCGCGGGTCCGGCCGCGGCCGACATACCCCTCACCCCGTTCGATCCCGCCACCGGCGATGTCGTCCCGGTTGCCGCGACCGGCGATGGGCTGCCGCTGGGCACCGGGTCCCTCGGCTTCCTCTCGCCGTTCTTGGGCACCGGGTCCGCCAACCCGCTCCTGCCGCCGGGTACGACCGGGTCGGGTCCCGGTTCCAGCAACTGCCAGTTGGTAGGCGTCGCCGGGTGCTATGTCCCCGGCGGCGGGGTCCACTGACGACTCGCACCGCTCCCGGGTAGGGAAAAGTAAAGCCCCTCGCTCATCGGAATCCGATGGGCGAGGGGCCTTTTCGAGAATGTCAGGCGCTTACGCCTGGCCGACCTCGAAGCGGGCGAAGCGGGTGATGGTGACACCGGCCTCGTCCAGCTGGGCCTTGACGGTCTTCTTGGAGTCGGTGACCGAAGCCTGCTCCAGGAGGACGACGTCCTTGTAGAAACCGTTGACGCGGCCTTCGACGATCTTCGGCAGCGCGGCCTCCGGCTTGCCCTCTTCGCGGGCGGTGGCCTCGGCGATCTCGCGCTCCTTGGCGACGAGCTCGGCCGGGACGTCCTCGCGGGTCAGGTACTTGGCCTTGAGGGCCGCGACCTGCATACCGGCGGCGCGGGCGGCCTCGGCGTTGTCACCGGTGTACTCGACCAGGACACCCACGGCGGGCGGCAGGTCGGTGGCACGCTTGTGCAGGTAGACGGTGGTCTGGCCGTCGAAGGTGGCGACGCGGCGCAGCTCGAGCTTCTCGCCGATCTTGGCGGCCAGCTCCTGCAGCACCTGGTCGGCGGTCTTGCCGTCGACCTCGACCGCCTTCAGGGCGTCCAGGTCGGCCGGGCGGGCCTTGGCGGCCGCCGCGACGATCGCGTTCGCGACGTCCTGGAACTCCTGGTTCTTGGCCACGAAGTCGGTCTCGGAGTTGATCTCGATCAGCACGCCGTCCTGCGCGGCGACCAGGCCCTCGGCGGTGGCGCGCTCGGCGCGCTTGCCAACGTCCTTGGCGCCCTTGATGCGCAGGAACTCGACGGCCTTGTCGAAGTCGCCCGCGTTCTCCTCGAGCGCCTTCTTGCAGTCCATCATGCCGGAGCCGGTGAGCTCGCGGAGCCGCTTCACATCGGCGGCGGTGTAGTTCGCCATCTCGGGCGAGCCTCCCTTTGTGAGTGAAAGTCTGTGGTGGTCAACCTTGCCGACCGTTTTCGTCCGAGAACGGTCGGCAAGGTGAACAGATGCCTCGCGGCGGGTGGATCAGAAGTCGGCCGGGGTCTTGGTGGCCGGGTCTTCCTTCAGCTCCGCCTCGGCAGCGGTCTCCGGCTCGGCGGCCGGGGCAGCCTGCGCCAGCAGCTCCTGCTCCCACTCGGCGAGCGGCTCGCCCGCACCGGCCTCCGGCTTCGAGTCACCGGCGGCACGCGAGGCACGAGCCTGCACGCCCTCGGCGACGGCGGAAGCGACGACCTTGGTCAGCAGCGCGGCCGAACGGATGGCGTCGTCGTTACCCGGGATCGGGTAGTCGACCAGGTCGGGATCGCAGTTGGTGTCCAGGATCGCGATGACCGGGATGTTCAGCTTGCGAGCCTCGCCGACGGCGATGTGCTCCTTGTTGGTGTCGACAACCCAGATGGCCGAGGGGACCTTGGCCATGTCCCGAATGCCGCCCAGGGTGCGCTCCAGCTTGTTCTTCTCACGCGTCAGCATGAGGATTTCCTTCTTGGTGCGACCCTCGAAACCGCCGGTCTGCTCCATCGACTCCAGCTCCTTCAGGCGCTGCAGCCGCTTGTGGACGGTCGAGAAGTTGGTGAGCATGCCACCCAGCCAGCGCTGGTTCACGTAGGGCATGCCGACGCGGGTCGCCTCGGAAGCGATCGACTCCTGGGCCTGCTTCTTGGTGCCGACGAAGAGGACGGTGCCGCCGTGGGCAACGGTCTCCTTGACGAACTCGTAGGCCTTGTCGATGTAGGTCAGCGTCTGCTGCAGATCGATGATGTAGATGCCGTTGCGGTCGGTGAAGATGAACCGCTTCATCTTCGGGTTCCACCGGCGGGTCTGGTGACCGAAGTGCGCGCCGCTGTCGAGCAGCTGCTTCATTGTTACGACAGCCATGGCTCCGTAACTTCCTCTCGTTGCTGGTTGACACAGGAATCGGCGATTCCTGCCCTGGCGCCCACGGCCGCCGGAACCCTCCGAGAAAAGTTTCAGGGGGACCAGCCGACGACGCTCACAGTGGGCGCGCGAAGTCGGTTCGCGTTCACGCAAACCGCTGGACCAGTTTACGCAGCGGGGGCCGCAGACCGAAATCGGCCCCGGGGGCGGGCCGAATGCGGATGCGGAACCGCAGGTCAGCGGCATATGGTGGGCTGATGCTGCGAACCGGGCGACTGCTGCTATCGCCACTGCACGCGGGAGATCGTGACGAGTTGTCGAGGCTGTGGCGCAAGCCTGAAGTTCGCGAGTTCCTGTTCGACGGGGAGACATTGTCGGACGAGCGGATAGTGGAACTCATCACACAATCCGAAAAGGATTTCGCCACCGCGAATTTCGGATTCTGGGCGGTGCGGGAGATCGGCGGGGACGGGTCGCTCATCGGGACGGCCGGGCTGCGCAGGCTCGATGACGGGCCGGAGTTGGAGGTCGTCTACAGCCTGGATCCGGCGTGCTGGGGGCGCGGACTGGCGGGTGAGGCGGCCGCGGCGGTGGTGGACTACGCGTTCGAGGTGCTCGGGGTGGGGCGGGTGCTCGCGGAGATCGACGAGGGCAATACCGCCTCCCTCGCGGTCGTGGAGCGGCTGGGAATGCGGCCCTTCGAGACGGTGCCCGGGGTGCTCGGGCCGATGATCCACTTCGCCCTCGCGAATCCGGGTCAGGTCGCCGAGACCGAATAGGCGATCGAGATCACCAGGGCCGTCGCCACCACCGCGGCGATGGCGACCGCGAAGGCGGTAATGGAGCGTTTTCCATTGCTCCAGTTGCCTTTTCGATGCGAATGCAGCACCGCGCTACGGCGAACGCAGATCACCGTGACGACGGCGAGGGCCACCATGGCGACAACAGCGAGGATGACGACCGGCCGGAATTCCCTGGTGAACGCAACCCGCACGAACAACAGCAGATTGGCCATGCACCCGATGGCGGTGCGACGCCACGCCAACGCGGTCCGCTCGGCGGCCAGCCCTGCCTCCGGACTCGTCACGAGATGAGCAGCCCGAAACTGGCCAACACCGCGATAACGGCAATACCGAACGCGAGAATCGGCACCATCACCGTCCGCGGCAACCGGCCCCCACTCTCCATGGCCGCCTGCACATGCCGCCACCGCCCATACGCGCCAACCGCGATAATCGCCGCCAACACAATGCAACTCATAGCCACCGCACTACGCAGCCCATGCTGCCGAAACGGCCTGACCAACTCATGCACCGCCACCCCACCCGCCAGCAGCCCGAGCGCAGTCCGCATCCAGGCCAAAAACGTCCGCTCATTGGCAAGCGTGAACCGATAATCGATCGGCGCTGCTTCGTCTTCGGTCGAGCTCATCGCTGGGTCCTCCGGGCCAACTCGAGTGACGTTGGCGTTGTTCACAACCGGTCGTGTCATCCACACTCGCCGAACACGGTATCCCGCAGCCGCATTCACCCGCGCAAGCTGATCCCATGCCCCCGCCCACATCCCGCACACCCCCGGAGGAACCGGCCCCGACCTCACAAGCCGCCACAGTCCTTGGCCCACCGGCCCGGGCCACACCGACCATCCCATTCGCCGCCCCATCAGCCCGCCCGGCACCGGCCATCTCGGCCCCTGCCACACCGGTCAGCGCACCCCGGCACATGTCGGCCCAGGCCACGCTGGCCATCCCGTTCCCCGCCCCATCGGCCAGCCCGGCACCGGCCATGTCGGGCCCTGTCGCACCGGTCGGCACACCCCGGGACATATCGGCCCCGGCCGCACTGCCCAGCCTGAGTCCAGGGCGACCGGTCACCACGGCCCTGCGCGGACCAAGTATGGGCGGGCTGGTCAGTCGGGTTTTGGGCGAGCGGGCCACCCCGGTTTCGGCCGTACGGGCGGCCATGGCCGTGACGGCGCTGGCGGCGATCGTGCTGCCAGCTTCGGCTACGGCCGCGCCCGCGGGCGAGTTCGACTGGCCGCTCCGGCCGCGACCGGCCGTCGTGCGCGCATTCGACAAGCCCGAGCAGGATTGGCTTCCGGGCCATCGCGGCGTGGATCTGGCGGGCGGTCAGGGGCAATCCGTGCTCGCGGCGGGCGACGGGGTGGTGGTCTTCGCCGGGACCGTCGCGGACAAGCCGGTCGTCTCCATCGACCATCCGGGCGGTCTGCGCACCACCTACGAACCGGTTGCCGCCGCAATCCCGGTGGGCCGCAGGGTAACTCGCGGCTCCCCCATCGGCACCCTGCAACCCGGCCACCCGCCCTGCTCCCCCTGCCTGCACTGGGGTGTCCGCCGCGACCGCGAATACCTGAACCCGCTGGGCCTGCTCCACCACACCCCGATCCGGCTGAAGCCCCTCATCGCGGACGGCCCTGATGCCTGAATGCCTCCGGGATGGTCCCGCTGGCCCGAATATCCGCTCGGACACCGGGCATTCGGCCGATGACCGCTATCCCGCTTCCGATCACGCCGTGACCCGAACAACTCGGCAACCCCGCGAGCCGATGTATCCGGAAGGATGAAGTCATGTCCCAGCCTGCCGCCGCCCCCTTCACCTACGCCGAGGTCGGCGCGACCGCGGGCGAATTCCCGCCGGGCTACGACCATTTTCAGGTGCGCCGCCGCATCGGTTCGGGCCGCGACCTTTTCGAGCGGGCGGGCGAGCAGATCCGCGCCTACCGCATCCAGCGCGGCACCGGGATCTTCCACTCGGCGAGCACTCCCACCGCCGAACCCGGCACCGAACTCACCGTTCGCCTGGGCCTGGGCCCGCTCGGCATCAACGCCCCCTGCCGAGTCGTCTACGTCCTCGACGAGCCCAACCGCCGCGGCTTCGCCTACGGCACCCTCCCCGGCCACCCCGAAATCGGCGAAGAACTCTTCGCCGTCGAATACGACCCCACCGACGACTCCGTCCACGGCGTCATCGCCGCCTTCTCCCGCCCCGGCACCTGGTACGTCCGCCTAGGCGCACCCCTGGTCCGCCTCATCCAACACTGGTTCGCCCACCGCTACATCGCCACCCTCCGCCCCCGCTGATCCACCCGCCCGAGTAACGCACCCACCCCGTCCGGCTACCGAAGCGGAGCGGGACGGTTGATCCGTCGCCAGCGCGAGGCCGGAACCTGCCTTGGCCAGGAGTCGGCGCGCACGCCCTTGGGCCGTCAACGACAAACCTGAACGGAGCCAAGGCTTCCGTCCAAGGACTTCGGCCGACAACCGAACCGGCGCCGGTCGGTGAGCTCCCACCGCTGGCCGTGAGCGCCGGGCACCCGATGCCGCCGACGCGGGGCCGATCGTCACCCGTTGACCGGTGAGATGTCAGGCCTGGTCGAGGTGGGTGGTCAGGGCGGCGGCTTCGGCGCGGAGGGTGGCGGCGCGGTCGGCTCCGCCCGGGCGGGATTCGTATTCCTTTGCGGCGGTGAGGCGGTCGTCGATTTCGGTGCGGACGAGGGCGGTGATGTCGGATTCGGTGAGGTGGCGACGGGCTACCTCGGCGGTGCCGAGGCCGACGGGGCTGGTTTCGATGGCACCGGCTCGGACGTCGGATCCGTCTACCGCTTCGGCGTTGTCGATGGCAGCCAGGGCGGAGCGCAGGGCCGCCACGGCGGCGCGGTCACGGGCCTTCATGGCGGTGGGGAGGGCGGCACGCAATCGCTCGCGAAGGGGCGTGTTCTGGGCTGTCATGGTCGGGACCGTACGGAGGCAAACCTCTCGCGTCGAGTGTTTTTCGCAGGCGATTCGCTCAAACGCCTGCGGGAGCGGACTTCTCGCGCTCGGCGAGCTCGGACTTCCAGCGGCGGAAGCCTTCCTCGGTGCGGCCGCGCCGCCAGTAGCCGGAGATGGAGGCGGCCCATTCGGCGGGGATGCCGCGTTCCTTGCGAATGTAGGGGCGCAGGTCGTGCATGACGGCCTGGGCTTCGCCGTGAATGAAGACCTGAACCTGACCGTCGAGCCACGGTGCGGACCTGACGGCCGCGGCGAGGCGCTCACCCGGCTCGGCCTCACCGCGGTGAATCCAGGTGAGCTGCACGCCTTCCGGATGGAGGAGGCTGAGCTCGTCGGCCGGACCGGCGACCTCCACGAACACCTGGCCCACGGCATCGCCCGGCAGGGCCTCGCAAGCCGCGGCAATGGCGGGCAGGGCGGATTCGTCACCGGCCAGCAGATGCCAGTCCGCGTCGGGGCGCGGGGCATAACCGCCGCCGGGACCCATCAGCTCGATGGTGTCGCCCGGTTCGGCCGCGGCGGCCCAGGGACCGGCCACGCCCTCGTCCCCGTGGTAGACGAAATCGATCGCGATTTCCTGGGCGGCCCGATCCACCTCCCGCACGGTGTAGGTGCGGACGGTGTCGCCGTCGGGTCCCGGAAAAACGAGTTTGACGTAGGCGTCGGTGAATTCGTTGGGCTGGAAGGTCGCGAAGCCGGGACCGCCGAGGCGGACCCGGATCAGGTGATCGGACAGTCGAATCGTGTTCTGGACCACCAAGGTCGTACGCGTGCGTGCCAAGGAACAACCTCCGCTATTAGGATTACCTAAGTGACGCTAGCACGAGCTCCGATAGGTCGTCGATAGCATTTTCGATAATTCGTTGATCATGAGATCGCGGTAATGAGCGATGCCAGCGCCGCCGCCAGCCGATCTATTCCCGAGCCGGGCGGGCCACCGGGCTCGGTCATGTAGGTGTCGCGGCGGATTTCCACCATCAGCGCGGCGACCCTCGGCTCCCGGCCGTAGAAGTCGAGCGGCACATAGGTTCCCGCGAACGGGCTGTTGACTCCGACACCGCCGAATTCCACGAACGCGCCCGCGGCGCGCGTCAGCAATTCGGGCGGGGTGTGAAAGGCGTCCACCCCCAGGCAGATCGGCGGACGCAGGCCGTCGCCGTGCAGTTCGTAGGGCAGGCGCTCGGTCGGGTAGGAGTGCAAATCGATGATCACGGCGCGGTCGACGGCCGCGAGCCGATCGCAGACCGCCTTGGTCATGGCGCGGGCATAGGGATGGAAGTAGCGGTCCAGCAAAGGGTTCGGTTCGAAATCCCTTGCGCGCAATGGCTTTCGATCCGTGGTGGCCGTGTAGACCGCACCCATGCCGACCGCGTTCATCTCCTCCCGCTCATCGGGAAAGCGCTCCGGGTCGACGACCAGACGCGAGAGCCGGTTCACGAACCGCCACGGACGTACCGGCGCCAGCTCGGCGGCGAGTTCGGCCAGCCGCGTGGTGTGCGCATCGGTGATCGCGTCGAGTTCCCGCTCCAGCTCCGGGTCGTCGAGCAGCAGGTCGGCCCGCACCTCGGCCGGAATCGCGCGGGCGGAATGCGGAATGTGCAGCAGCACCGGCGAATCGGCCGCACCCGCAAGCAGTTCGACCGATTCGGGAACGAGCATTGTCGAGACCTCTACGTCAGGCGCGCGGATGAGCTTGGTCGTGAACCTTTTTCAGCCGCTCGATGGATACGTGCGTGTACAGCTGCGTGGTCGCCATGCTCGCGTGCCCCAAGATCTCCTGCACCACCCGCAGATCGGCGCCGCCCTCCAACAGATGGGTGGCGGCGGTGTGACGGAACCCGTGCGGCCCGATATCCGGTGCCCCGGGAATCGCGGAAACCACTTCGTGCACAACGGTTCTGGCTTGACGTGGATCGATCCTCCGCCCCTTTCGCCCCAGCAGCAGCGCCCGCCCCGACTCGGGTGTCGCGAGCGCCGACCGCCCGTACCGCAGCCACGCCTCCAAAGCCTGTTCGGCGGGCCCGCCGAAGGGCACGGCCCGCTCCTTGTTCCCTTTCCCGAGCACCCGGACCAGCCGCCGCTCCCGATCCACGTCCTCGATATCGAGTCCGCACAGCTCGCTCACGCGAATCCCCGTGGCGTACAGCATCTCCACGATCAGCCGATCTCGCAGCGCCATCGGATCATGTTGCGCCGCACCCAATTCCGCCGCCTCCATGGCCGCGCGTGCTTGCTCTTTCCCCAACACCGATGGCAACACCCGATGCGCCCGCGCCGACCCCAGCCGCGGCCCCGGATCCACCGCCAGCCGCCCGGTATGGGTCAGCCACGCGGTGAAGGTCCGCGCCGAGGACGCCCGCCGCGCCATGGTCGTGCGCGCCGCCCCCGCCGCCGACTGCGCCGCCAACCACGACCGCAACAACGCCAAATCCACCTCCCCCACACCGGAATCCACCGCCCGATTCAACAGATGCTCCAACAGCCCCCGCGCATCCCCCACATACGCCCGCACCGTGTGCTCCGACCGATTCCGCCCCAACCGCAAATGCCGCCCATACTCGGCCAGCAACGCCTCCAAATCCTCGGGCAGCTCACTCATCCCCCCACGCTGTCGCGAATCCGCCCCCAAGGCAAGCACCCTCGCCGATTCCAGCGATATGCGACATGTCCCGCTAGCGACGATCCGGCCAGGGGTCTCAGCGGGCACGCCACGCCGATCCAGGCCAAGGCCTCGGCGGGCACGCCACGCCGACTGCCGATCCAGGTCGAGGCCTCGGCGCGGACGCCGAGTCGGCCGCCGATCCGGGTCAGGCGTCGATGCGGGCGAGGGTTTCGGCTACGCGTTCCAGGTGTTCGGTCATGGCGAGGCGGGCTTCCTCGGGGGAGCGGGCCTGGATGGCGCGGACGATGGCCTCGTGTTCGCGGTCGGAGTCGGCTCGGCGGTCCTGGGTGAGGTTGAGGAATTCCGATTGGACGTCGAGGGCGCGGCGGGTGTCGGCGACCATGGAGGTCAGCATTTTGTTGCCGCTGGCGGCGGCGATGGCGGTGTGCAGTTCGCCGTCGTAGCGGACCCATTCGCGGGCGTCGGTGGTCGCGGCGAGGGTGTCCAGGAGGGTGAACAGGTGCTCGAGCTGTTCGGGGGTGTGCCGTTCGGCGGCGAAGCCCGCGGCCGGAATCTCCACCAGGCGACGGGCCTCGATGAGGTCCGCGGCGGCGATACCGGCGAACGTGAGCCGCGCCTTCTCCTCGGTGGAGATGATGAAAGTGCCTCGGCCGGTACGCGTTTCGGTGAGGCCGAGAATGGCGCAGGCCTGTAGCGCCTCCCGCACCACGGGGCGGCTCACCCCGAATTCCTTGGCCAGCGCGATCTCCCCGGGCATGCGGTCGCCGACCGCGTACTCACCGCTGGTGATCAGGCTCTTGAGTCGACGAAAGACCGCTTCCGTAGCGCCGATGCGCTGCACACGTCCCTCTTCGACAGTCACGCGACCAGTATGGGCGACCCGGCTCGAGCCGCGCAAAACGCTCGCCACGGCGTTTCCCCTCGCCTTCCCTCGTGAGCCGCCCGGCCATTGACAGCCGGTGTGACGCCTATTACGGTTCACCTGTCTTACAGCCTGACAGCCTTACTGCCTGAGCGCCCATTCCGCGCTCGCAAAGGCTGGATGCGGCCCCAGGAGGGTTTCCATGCAGCTCGACCAACCGCCGTCCGCGGCGTCCACCACCGCCCCGACGGCCATCGCCGCGCGCGTCGACGCCGGTGACCTCGGCTATCAGAAGCAGCTGCGCAAGCGGCACATGCGCATGATCGCCATCGGCGGGTCCATCGGCACCGGCCTGTTCCTCGGCGCCAGCGGCCGCATGGCCCTGGCCGGACCGTCACTGGCCATCGTCTACATCGTCTGCGGCGTGTTCACCTTCATGGTGGTGCGGGCGCTCGGCGAACTGGTCATGTACCGGCCCTCGTCCGGAGCGTTCGTCTCCTACGCCCGCGAATTCCTCGGTGAGCGCGGCGCGTATTCGGTCGGATGGCTGTACTTCCTGAACTGGTCGACGACCCTGGTCGCCGATATCACCGCGGTCGCGCTGTACGTGCACTACTGGTCGTTCTTCGTGCCGGTGCCGCAGTGGGTGCTGGCGCTGGTCGCGCTGGGCATCGTGGTCGGGCTGAATGTGTTGTCCGTCAAGCTGTTCGGCGAATTGGAATTCTGGTTCGCGCTGGTCAAGGTCGGCACCATCGTGGTGTTCATGCTGGTGGCCATCGGCTTCATCGTCACCGGCACCGACCTCGGCGGCCACACCCCCGGCCTGTCGACCATCACCGACAACGGCGGCATCTTCCCGCGCGGGCTCGCCCCGATGCTCACCATCGCGCTCGGCGTGGTGTTCGCCTTCGGCGGCACCGAGATGATCGGCGTCGCCGCGGGCGAATCCGATGATCCGCGCGCCGTGGTGCCCAAGGCGGTCAACTCCATCATGTGGCGGATCGTGCTGTTCTACGCCGGTTCGGTCGTGCTGTTCACGCTGCTGCTGCCGTGGACCGCCTACTCCGCCGGGGAGAGCCCGTTCGTGACGGTCATGGGCAAGATCGGCATTCCGCACGCCGGTGATGTCATGAACCTGGTGGTGCTCACCGCCGCCATGTCCAGCCTCAATGCCGGTCTCTACGCCACCGGGCGGACGCTGCGGTCGATGGCGGTCGCCGGTACCGCGCCGCGCTTCGCGGCCCGGATGAACGGGCGCGGCGTGCCCTACGGCGGCATTCTGCTCACCAGCGCGGTGGGCATCGCGGGTGTGGTGCTGAATCTCGTTGTGCCGCAGAAGGCTTTCGAGATCGTCTTGAACCTGGCCGGACTCGGCATCGTCGGCACCTGGGCCTCGATCATGATCTGCCACTGGATCTTCGTGCGCCGCGCCGACCGGGGCGAGTACGCGCGACCGGAATTCCGGCTGCCCTACGCGCCCGTGCTCAATGTCCTCACCCTCGGGTTTCTGCTCGCGGTCGTGGTGCTGATGTTCTTCGACACCGAGATCGGGCGCATCACGCTGGTGACGTTCCTCGGCGTGGTTGCGGCCATGGTGATCGGCTGGTACCGGGTGCGCGGGCGGTTGAATACCGAGGTGCTCGCGCCCGTCGAGGCCGCCGCGGGCGAAGGGAAGTCCGCCCTATGACGCGCGCGGCAGCCGATCTCGCGGTGCCGGAGGTTTCGGTGCTCAGGGTCGAAATCCTGTACACCGGAGGCACTTTCGGCATGGTCGACGGTGGCGACGGCCTGCGCCCGCGCGCGGGGATGGGCGGTGCGGTCGCCGATCTGGTCGACGCCTACACCGACCGATTCGGGATTCCGGTCGAGTTCCGCTACACCGAACTCGACCGCGTCATCGACAGCGCCAATGCCGATCCCGAGACCGCCTGCCGCATCGCCCGACGGGTCCGCGCCGCGATCACGACCACCACACCCGACGGTGTCGCCAGCGGGCCCGACGGTGTGATCGTCATTCACGGCACCGACACCATGGCCTACACCGGTGCGCGCCTGGCGTTCGAACTGCACGATGTCACCGTGCCGGTGGTCCTGACGGGCGCGCAGATCCCGCTGGGCCGACCGGCCAGCGATGCCGCGGACAATCTCATGCTCGCGTTGAATTCGATTGCCACCCAACCCGCGCCGGGGACGTTCATCGCCTTCGGATCGACATTGCACCCGGCGGTGCGGGCCAGCAAGCGCAGCAGTGACGGCTACGAGGGGTTCACCACCGTGCGCCCGCTCACCCCGCCGTCGACGCCGCCCGCCCGTCCGGTCGCGTCATACCCGGTCGAAAACCCCAGTCCGGTAGGACTTTTCACCGTCTTCCCGGGCATGGACACCACCCTGCTGGATGCGGCCCTGCGGATCTACCACGGCGGCGTCGTGCTGGAGTGCTACGGCGCGGGGACCATGCCGACCTCCGCGGACACGGTCACCGCGATCCGCCGGGCGACCGAGCGCGGGACACCCGTCGTCGTGATCACCCACTGCGACAGCGGAACCGTCGATCTGGGCCTGTATCAGCCCGGGCGCGCCCTGCTGGCCGCGGGCGCGATCGGGGGCGGTGATCTGACGCGGGAGGCCGCACTGGCCAAACTCGCCCATCTCGCCGGACTCGGGCTCGACGCGGACGAGGTGCGGCGGTGGATGACAACCAATCTCGTCGGCGAACTCGCCGATTCACCTTCGCCCCAATAACTTTCACCCTTCCTTCCTGCCAGCCACAAGCCGAACGCATGGAGACGACAATGACCGGTAACCACACCGAAACGACCGAAACCCGCACCGAACACGATTCGCTGGGTGCGCTCGAGGTGCCCCGGGACGCCTACTGGGGCGTCCATACCGCCCGCGCCCTGGACAATTTCGCCATTTCCGGCGAGCGCATCGGCAACTACCCCGCGCTGATCACCGCACTGGCCGCGGTGAAACAGGCCGCGTGCAGGGCCAATCGCGAACTCGGACTGCTCGATGACCGCCGTGCCGAGGCCATCGAGGCGGCCTGTGCCGAAATCCTCGGTGGCGCACTGCACGAGCAGTTCCCCATCGACCCGATCCAGGGCGGCGCGGGCACCTCGACGAATATGAACGCCAACGAGGTCATCGCCAATCGGGCGCTGGAGCTGCTCGGCCGCGAGCGCGGCGACTACGCCGAGCTCGACCCGCTCGATCACGTGAATCTCGGCCAGTCCACCAATGACGTCTACCCGACCGCCGTGAAGCTCGCCGTCATCGCGCACATTCGGCGGCTGGTCGCGGCGTTGGAGCGGCTCGCGGACGAATTCGCGCGCAAGTCGGCCGAATTCGCCGATGTCATCAAGATGGGCCGCACCCAGCTGCAGGACGCCGTGCCCATGACCCTCGGGCAGGAGTTCGCCACCTTCGCGATCATGCTGCGCGAGGACTGCGCACGGCTCGAGGAGGGCATCGCGCTGCTGCGCGAGGTCAATCTCGGCGGCACCGCCATCGGCACCGGCATCAATGGCCATCCGCTGTATCCCGCGCTGGCCTGCACACGACTGGGCGAGATCACCGGCGAGAACGTCGTTCCGGCGGAGAATCTCATCGAGGCCACCCAGGATTGCGGCGCGTTCGTCCAGGTGTCGGGCATCCTCAAGCGGGTCGCGGTGAAGCTGTCCAAGACCTGTAATGATCTGCGGCTCATGTCCTCCGGACCAATCACCGGCCTGCGCGAGATCACGCTGCCGCCGGTGCAGGCGGGCTCCTCGATCATGCCGGGCAAGGTCAACCCCGTGATCCCGGAAACGGTCAACCAGATCGCCTTCGAGGCCATCGGCGCCGACCTGACGGTGACCATGGCCGCCGAGGGCGGACAATTCCAGCTCAACGCCTTCGAACCGATCATCGCCCACAGCCTGCTGCGCATCACGGCCCATCTCACCGCCGCCGCCGACACCCTCGCCACCAAATGCGTCAACGGCATCACCGCCCACCGCGACCACCTCGAATCCGGCGTGAACCGCTCCATCGGCATCGTCACCGCCCTGACCCCGCACATCGGCTACGCCGCCAGCGCCCGAATCGCCAAGCACGCCTTGCAAACAGGCCAACCGGTCGCCACCGTAGCCACCGAACTCGGCCTCCTCACCCCCGAAACAGTCGCCGAACTCCTCGCCCCCCACCGTCTGGCGGGCCTGCCCGACTGACAGTCCGAGGGGCCGCCGCGCACGACCGACGCGCCGGATGAACGGCGCTGGCCGGGGAGCTTTCGCTCGCTTCGGCGCGCTCATCGGTGTCGCTCGTGCGCGGTGACGATGGTCGCGGTCGACGTCGCCGGTGCGTTCAGGCGGTACCAGCCGTCGCCGTCACAGCCGACCAGGCCCGCGATCTCCAAGGCCGACAAGGCCGCTCGGACCGCGGGCACCGGCAGGCCGGTATCGACCGCGACGCCTCGGGGCAACCGGGAGCCGGTGCTCGGAAGGGCGGCAAGGACCAGCGCCTCGTCACCGGAGAGGTTGTCCTCGGGGCTGGGCGGCACCGCACCCGGCAACGAGAGCCGCAGCGGCCCGGCCTCATCGAGAATGTCCTCGGCCCGCGTCACGATGAACGCCTCGCCCTCCCGAATCATCCGATGGCAGCCGACGGAGGCTGCGGAGGTGATGGGGCCGGGGACCGCCATTGCCGGACGTCCGAGACGGCGACACCATTTCACGGTATTGCGGGCCCCACTGCGAATTCCGGCCTCCACCACCACGACTCCGTCCGCCAGCGCCGCGATCAGCCGATTCCGAGCCAGGAAATAGTGCTTCCGAGCCGACGTCCCCGGCGGGTACTCCGTGACCACTAACCCGGTTTCGGCGATTTCGGCCAAAAGCTGATCGTGCTGCACCGGATACGGCCGATCCGGCCCGCAGGCCAGCACCGCGATCGTCATACCGCCGACAGCGAGCGCGGCCCGATGGGCCATCCCGTCGATGCCGAACGCCGCACCGGACACGACGGTCCAGCCGCGCGCGGCCAACTCGCCCGCGATCTCACCGGTCGCGTGATTGCCGTAGCCGGTGCTGCACCGGGCTCCCACGACGGCGATAGACCGCTCGGTGGTCTCCAGCAAGGAACGCTTTCCCCGCACCCACAGCACGAGCGGCACCGCGGCGTCCGCATCCTGCTCGGGATCCAACTGCCGCAACCCGAGCATCCGCCAGGCGGGCCATTCCGCATCGTCCGGTGTCACCACCCGCCCGCCGAGCCGCTCGATGTGCGCCAAATCTTGCTCCGCCCTGTCGATCTCACGCCGCAGCTCGGTCGGCCCGCGCAGCGCATCCGGCAAGGCGCGCTCCCGCACCGCGCGTGCCGCCTCCACCACCCCCACCGACTCGATCAACATCGACAACGCCGCACACGGCCCCTCCACCACCCGCGACAAATAGACCCAGGCCAGCCGTCGCGCATCCGCGTCCCCGCCCCCAACCGGCGTTCCCTGCGCGCCATGCATCGCCCCGGTCCACCCGGAGCCCCGGCCGAATCCCGAATCACGCCACTGTTGGGATGGCACCCCGCCACCGGAGCCGATCACGGTCGCGCCGATAGCATCGGGCAATGGGGCCGATGCGCAACCCGTCACATCCGTTGTGGCCGAATCCGATTCGTTAGCGTCCGTTGCCGGTCGCGTCGGGTCGATGTCGTTTCTAGGCTCGCTCATGCTCCACCCCGCTGTCGAAAGCTCAATGCCTGCAAGACGTCCTGGCCGTTGGGGAGTTCACCGCCGCGCAAATCACAGATGGTCCAGGCGACTCTGATGGCGCGGTCCGCGCCGCGGGCGGACATGCGGCCGTGGCGCAGGGCGTTCTCCACCGGGGCGAGGGCCTCGTGTGGGAGGCGGAAGCGTTGGCGGAGAACGTGTCCGGGGACTTCGGCATTGGTGGACATCCCGAGCTCGGCCCAGCGTTTCGCGGCGGCTTCGCGGGCCGCGGCCACCCGGGCGCGCACGGTTTCGCTGCTCTCTACCTCGTCGCCGGTGAAGGCTCCAGCGGCCTGGGCGTGCATCTGCACGGAGAGGTCGATGCGGTCCATGAGGGGTCCGGAGAGCTTGCCGAGATAGCGGCGACGAGCCAAAGGCGCACAGATGCAATCGATATCGCGGGCGGGGGCGCACGGGCAAGGGTTGGCGGCCAGGACGAGTTGGAAGCGGGCCGGGAAACGGCTCACGCCGTCGCGGCGGGCAATGCGAACCTCCCCCTCCTCCAAGGGAGTTCGCAGGGCCTCCAAAACCTTCGTGCCAATCTCGGCGCATTCGTCGAGAAAGAGCACACCGCGGTGGGCACAGCTGACCGCACCCGGGCGCGCAGTTCCGGAGCCGCCCCCGATCATGGCGGTCACCGAGGACGAATGGTGCGGAGCCACGAAGGGCGGTGCGGTCACCAAGGGCGAATCATCCGACAGGGTGCCCGCCACCGAGTGAATCGCGGTGACCTCCAGTGAATCCCGCTCCCGCAGCGGCGGCAGCAGTCCCGGGAGACGCTGCGCCAGCATGGTTTTGCCGATGCCGGGCGGCCCGGTCAGGAGCAGATGGTGGCCACCGGCGGCCGCGACCTCCAACGCCCAGCGCGCCTCGTCCTGGCCGACCACCTCGCGCAAGTCGCCGATCGACGGGGCGACCGGGGGCACGACCGGGTCCGGTGGCGTCAGCTCACCGCCACCGCGCAGCCAGTCCAGCAGCTCGATCAGCGTGGCCGCGCCGAGTACGCGGACACCGTCCACCAGGCCCGCCTCCGGCAGCGCCGCCGTCGGCACGATCACGGTGCGACGACCGGCGGTCCGAGCCGCCAGCACGGCCGGGAGAATGCCGCGCACCCGCCGCACCCGGCCGTCCAGGGCCAGCTCGCCCAACAGCACCGACTCGGCCAGCCGATTGGAGGGAATGGCACCGGCCGCATCGAGCACGGCCCCGGCCAAGGCCAAGTCGTACACGCTCCCGACCTTGGGCAGCGTCGCCGGGGACAGGGCGAGGATGACGCGCCCGTCCGGCCATTTCTCACCCGAATTCGTGACCGCCGCCCGCACCCGGTCTCGAGACTCCTGCAGTGTCGTATCCGGGCGGCCCACCAGATGCACCGACGGCAGCCCCTGCCCGATATCGGCCTCGATCTCCACGAGTTGGCCCTCGACGCCATTGACCGCGACGGAATAGGCCCTTCCCAGCGGCATCAGAACACCGCCTTGAGATGCCGGATCTCCGGGGCTCGTCCGGGCCGGAGCATGATCGCGACGACATCGAAGCGCACATCGCGCCAAGGACCCCTGTGCTCACGCAGCCACACGTGCGCCGCATTGCGGATGCGCTGCTGTTTGAGCGGCGTGACGGCTTCCTCCGGACGCCCGCAGGACAGCCCGCGCCGCGTCTTGACCTCGACGAAAGCGGTCATCCCGCCGTCCTCGGCGATGACGTCGATCTCGCCGGATCGACATCGCCAGTTGCGGGCGATGATCGCCATACCGGCGGCGCTGAGAAAGCTCGCCGCCAGTTCCTCCCCCTGCGCTCCGAGCGCCAGATGCTGTGCCATTCAGCCAGCATGGCCGGACCCGTGACGGGACCGGCCAAGCCGAACTGGGAAAACGGAGAGGCTGTGGATAACTCGCGGGCTGTGGATTACTCCGGAAGCCGCAGGTCGGTCTTCTCCAGCTCCTCGATATTCACGTCCTTGAAGGTGATGACGCGAACGTGCTTCACGAAGCGTGCGGGCCGGTACATGTCCCATACCCATGCATCCGACATCCGCACCTCGAAATACACCTCGCCATCCGCGTTCTGCGGACGCAGTTCGACGGAATTGGCGAGGTAGAAGCGACGCTCGGTCTCCACCACGTACGAGAATTGCCCGACGATGTCCTTGTACTCGCGGTACAGGGATAGCTCCATCTCGGTTTCGTACTTCTCGAGGTCCTCGGCGCTCATCGGGTGGAACGTCCTCCTTGTCGCCCAACTGGGTGTAGAGACATCATCCCGCATACGCCGTATCGGTAGCCACTCGGCCGGTCTCCCGGACGTTTCGCCAGGACCGACGGTGCTCGGGGGTGATGCCGAGGCGGGTCAACGCCTCATTGTGCTCGGGGGTGTTGTAACCCTTGTGCGCGGCGAAACCATACCCCGGGTACTGCTCGTCCAGCTCGACCATCATGCGATCCCGGGTCACCTTGGCCAGCACGCTGGCCGCCGCGATGCAGGCCGCGGAGGCATCGCCGCCGATCACGGGCAGGTTCGGCACCGGAATGCCGGGCACCCGGAAGCCGTCGGTGAGGACGTAGCCGGGCACCGGGTCGAGCCCGGCCACGGCCCGGCGCATGCCCTCGATATTGGCCACGTGGATGCCGATGGCGTCGATCTCCCAGGCCGGGATCACCACCACCTGCCAGGCCAGGGCGATCCGTTTGATGACCGGGAACAGCTGTTCCCGGACGTTCTCGGTGAGCTTCTTGGAGTCGTCGAGACCGGCCAGCGAGGTGTAGGCCTTGGGCGGTAGCAAACACGAGGCCACCACCAGCGGTCCGGCCGCGCAGCCGCGTCCGGCCTCGTCCACGCCCGCCACCGGACCCAGCCCGCTGCGGATCAGCGCGGCCTCGAGCGTGCGCAGGCCACCGGCGGACCGCATGACCACGCGCGGCGGCCAGTCACCGCGGTCGATCCGCTGAATCTTCTTGCCGCCGCGCTCTTTCCGATTCGCACCGGCACCGCTCGCCATCTTCCCCACCGGTCGATTATCCCGCGGTTCTCAATTCGTCTGGGGGTCCACCGCGCGAACCGGACCGATCCGGCTCGGCGGCCAGATCTTGAACACGGCCTTGCCGCGCACATCCTTCACCGGCACGGTGCCCTGCAGCTCGTCGGTCATGTGGTAGCGGGAGTCGGCGGACTCGGCGCGGTTGTCGCCCATGACCCACAGGTTCCCCTCCGGCACCTTGACCTCCGGGAAGGCCCGGCCGCCCGCGTTGAACTGCACGTCGGGGTGGGCGGGGTCGAAGGGGTTGTTGAACTTCACGTACGGCTCGTCCAGCGGCTTCCAGTCCGATCCGGGAGTGTTGTCCTTCACCAGAACTCGGCCCTGCGCGTCACAGCATTTGACCGATTGCCCGCCGGTGGCGATGACCCGCTTCACCAGATCGTTCTCGTCCGGCGGCACCAGTCCGAAGAAGGACAGGAAGTTCTGCACGCCGCGCACCACCGTGTTCGACGAGCGGATCGACTTGTAGTGGTTGTTCCAGCTATTGGTGGGGCCGACGAAGACCACCACGTCACCCGGCTCGGGATCGCCGAAGTAGTAGCTCAGCTTCTCCACGTAGATGCGGTCGCCGGTGCAGCCCGCACAACCGTGCAGTGTCGGTTCCATGGACTGCGAGGGGATGACGTAGGGCCGTCCGATGAAGGTCACCAGCAGGGCCACGATGAGCGCCGCGAAACCGACCAGGATGGGAAGCTCCTGCCAGAACGGGCGCTGCTTCTTCTTCGGCTTCGGCTGGGGGGTCTCGGGGGTGTCCGCCCCGTTGTCGTCGCCCGAACCAGACATCGTCACCGACTCGCTCTCGTCTGCCACCGGAACAGAGTAGCCCGGCACCGCGAAGATCCATGCGGTGCCGGGCTACTCGGCGTTTGAGAACCGTCCCGAACGTGTCGGGGGCGGTCGCTACCTCAGCGCTTTTCCTTGATCTTGGCGGCCTTGCCGCGCAGATCGCGCAGGTAGTACAGCTTGGCGCGACGCACATCACCGCGGGTCACGACCTCGATCTTGTCGAGGTTGGGGCTGTGCACCGGGAAGGTGCGCTCCACGCCGACACCGAACGAGACCTTACGCACGGTGAAGGTCTCGCGGATGCCACCGTTCTGGCGGCGGATGACGACGCCCTTGAAGACCTGGATGCGCTCCTTGTTGCCTTCGATAACCTTCACGTGCACGTTGACCGTGTCACCCGGGCGGAAGTCCGGGATGTCGCTGCGCAGCGAGCTTGCGTCGACGAAGTCGAGGGTGTTCATTTCCGTCCTTATTGGAGTTCGCGCGAACAGAGGAACCTGGCGGCCAACCCCCACGGGTGGGGTGCTCGACCGGTTCGTGCTCCGGATATTTGGGCGGTGCCCGGGCATGACTGCGCCCAAGGCAACCCGAGTATTGTGCCAGACCCCACGACCCGGCCGTTAATCGGCCCCTACGTGCCCTTATTGGCCCGAGTCAGCGCCGAGGCGATATCGGAGACGAGCGGCGGGTAGTCGGTGGTTCCGGTCACCACCTGCAGAAAGACCAGTCGGTCCTGCTCGTCGGTGGCGGCTTTCAGACATTGTCGCAACTCACCGGCCGTGGTCGCGCGCAAGGTCAGGACGGACTCGGCATCGCCGCCGAAGGCGTGCGGGAGTTCGGCCCAGCGCCAGGGCGCGATGTCGTTGTAGGGAGCGTCGGGTCCGTGGATCGCGCGTTCGATGGCGTAGCCGTTGTTGTCGACGAGAATGATCACGCCGGTGAGCTGTTCGCGAATCCAGATGCCGAGCTCCTGAATGGACAGCTGCGCCGCGCCGTCGCCGATGACGAGGACCGCGCGGCGATCGGGGCAGGCGATGCCCGCGCCCAGCGCGGCGGGCAGGGCGTAGCCGATGGAACCCCACAGCGGCTGGCCCAGGAAGGTGATGCCGGTCGGCATGCGCAGGGTCGCCAGACCGAAGAAGGCCGAACCCTGGTCGGCCACGACAATGTTGTTGTTGCCCAGCGCCTCCGCGACCATCGGCCAGAGGATGGCCTGGGTGAGCGGGGTGTCGGCGGCGGGCGGCTCGAGACCGACGGTGGCGTCGTGCGCGGGAAACGGTGCGGGCGGGGCGAATTCGGCGGCCAGATCGATGAGGATCTCCAGCGCGGCGGGCAGCGACAGCGGCGCGAAGGCCTCCACTCCCCCGATGACGGTGCGCTCGGGACCGATGTCGATGGTCCGGCGGGTGTCGATGCGCTGGCTGAATCCGGCGGTGATGCTGTCGGTGTATTGGACGCCGACGGTCACCAGGCGATCGGCGTCCTCGACCGCGGCGCGGACGTCGGGTGGTGAGGCCGCGCCGGTGTAGATGCCGAGGAAGTTGTGGGCGGATTCGTCGACGAGGGTCTTGCCCCAGGCCAGGGTGGCGTGCGGAAGGCCTTGCGGCTGATCGGCGGACGGCCCGACCAGCGTGCGCAACCGGTCGGTCGCTCCGACGCGGTCGACGGCGATGTCGGCGAGCACGGTCACCCGATGACCGGCGAGGAATGCGCGGGCGGCCTGTTCGAAGGCCGCGCGCGCTCCGGCACTGCTGAAATCGGCGGGCGGGGCCAGCGGCGTCGTGGGCGGGGACACCTCCACGCGGGCGGTGTCGGTGGCCAGCATCAGATAGCCGGGCCGCCGGTGCACGCGCACCGAGTTCAGCACCCGGTCGATCTCGGCGCAGGCGTCGGCCGCGCCGAGATCGGCCTGGGCGCAGGTCACTTCGGCGGCAATGCGGCGGAAGTGGTGGAAGTCGCCGTCGCCGAGGGTGTGGTGGATGACGCGGTGATGGGCCTGGATGTCCTTGGCCGGGACGCCCACGATGTGCACGACGGGAACGTGCTCGGCGTAGCTGCCCGCGATGGCATTGACCGCGCTGAGCTCGCCCACGCCGTAGGTGGTGACGACCGCGCCGATGCCGCGCAGGCGGGCGTAGCCGTCGGCGGCGTAGCCCGCGTTCAGCTCATTGGCGCTGCCGATCCAGCGGATATCGGGGTGCGCGATGACGTGGTCGAGGAACTGGAGGTTGAAATCGCCCGGGACGCCGAAGATCTCGGTGACGCCGAGCTGTTGGAGCCGATCGAGCAGGTAATCGCCCACGACGTAGCCCATGGGTCAACAGTGGCACGCCGATCGATAGTCAGCAACCTATTGGCTATCGACAGGCTGGGAGGGCCTGCCCGCGGCCTCCGAGTCCGCTGCCCGGTCCGTGGGCTCTCCGGGCCGCTCCGCGGACCTGGCCTCCCCCGGCCGGTCCGAGAACATTCGGCCGGTGATCAGGTGCAGGTGGGCCGAGGGCGGTGGGGCGGGCGGGGCCGGGACCACGGTGCGGCTCAGCTCCTCCTCCGCGGCACGCAGCACGTGGGCGGCATCGGGCTTTCCGGCGAGCAGGTCCTGGACGAAGATCTTGGCGCGAATGACCGGGCGGCGGTAGCGGCGCTCGCGACGCATGGCCCGGCGCATGAGCCCCTCGCCGTAGCGCCAGCGCGCCCAGGGTGCGCCCGGGCGGCTCAGCCGCAGGGCGCCGATGACCAGCAGCGGCGGGAAGAACATGCCGAACAGACCGGTCCAAATCTTGCCCTTGGCAATGACAATGGCGGCCAGCAGCAGATTCACCAGCGCGAAGGTGACGGTGAACAACCGCTCGGGGACATTCGGGTCGGAGCGGAAGTCGCGCACATTGCCGATGTCGAGCAGCCACAGCGGATGAAAACCCAACAGCAGCAAGCCCGTCACCGCGATGGCCACGAAGACCGCGTCCACCGAGGTGCGGCCCTGCTCCTCCCAGTAGACGTCGCGCAGGTAGTAGATGAGGGCGAACTCGTCGAGCACGAGCGCCGCGCCGACACCGAAAACCGCGGCCAGCGAACTGATCACGCCGACGCCGCTCTGGTACAGCGCGACCAGTCCCATGCCGGAGCCCAGCACCAGGACCACGCCGAACACCATGTGGTGAATGTGGACGTCACCCGCGCGCACATTGCCCGGCCACCAGCGGACCCGTTTGCGAATGAGCCGCACGCTGATTCGAATCAGCAGAAAGCCCACGATGAACCCGAGCAGCAGGCATGCCAGCGGCAATCGGCCGTGCGCCACCACGACATCTTCCCACCACCGATGCACATGCATGCCCGTGTCGTCTCCCGGAATTCTCGCGCGAACACCAACCCCAGCCACGCTACCCGCGCCGGAGCCCGGCGGGCAGAGATCACCCGCGCCGACGCGGTGATATAGCAACCAGCCAGCCACCGCCCTGACCGGCCGACTCCGCGACTAGGCTCGCCACTATGAAACTCAGCACACGAAACCAACTCGACGGAACCGTCACCCAGGTCACCAAGGGTGAGGCCATGGCCGTAGTGCGCGTCCGCCTCACCGGTGGCGACGAGATCACCTCCTCCATCACCCGCGAAGCCGCCGAAGAACTCGGCCTGACCGACGGCCGCCCGGTGAAGGTCCTCATCAAGTCCACCGAGGTCTCCCTCGGCGTCGAATAGCCCCACGCCGAACCGGCCGAGGCGAATCCCCCGGATTCCCCTCGGCCGCTTCATTTCTCGGCCGGTCCAAGGCCCGGCCGCGACGCGACAAAACTCGGTCGCGCGTGGCTCTCGCATACAGCCGGACGGTGATCGCAGGCAGCCGGATTCAGCGGTGGCCGGGAGCCGGTGGCAGCGGGTCGGCGGCGGGATTGTCGCAGGCAGCCCGACATCATTGACAGCCGGTCTCAAGGAGTAGCTCACCATCGGTCGTAGTCAGCCGTCGCAGGCAGCGGGATACAGCGGTGGCCTATAGCCAATGGCAGCGTATTCAGCGGTGGCCGGGGGGCGGTGGCGGCGGGTCGGCGGTGGGGTGGGATGTCGGTGGGTGGCGGTAGCGTTGGCGGTGAATTGCCGTCGATGAACGGGAGAAACCGTGTCGGACGAGATCGTTTTCGAGAGCGCCGCGCCCGTGATTCCGGTCCTGGATCTGGATGCCGCCCTGGACCGCTATCGCCGCCTCGGCTTCACCGCCTACGCCTATGAGGGCCAGGCCCGCTACGGGTTCGCCGACCGCGGTGGCGTCGCTCTGCACCTGACCGAATGGCCCGAGCACGACCCGAAACGCACCGCGTCCGCCGTCTACCTCTACGTCTCCGACGCCGACGCCCTCTACGCCGAGTGGCAGGCCGCGGCTCTCCCCGGCCGTCTCGTCCCGCCCACCGACACCGACTACGGCCTACGCGAATTCGCCTACGTCGACCCGGACGGCACCCTCCACCGAGTCGGCTCCTCCCTGCCCATCTGAGCGCACCGACCTACCCTCGTACGCCACCGAATTCGCAACCGCCGCCGCGCTGCCCGCCGCCCCGGGCAGTCGTCGCGCCGACAACCTGCCAGGCGCCCGGCGGTCATTCCGGCAGGCGTGTGGCCGAAGTCATTGCGTACGGCGAGATCCCGGACAAAAGCGCGGCGAAATGGCGGGACGGAATGGCCGGTGACAAAGCCGGAGCGCTGGTTGTAGGTCTGCGAATGTGGTTGGGGCCGAGGGATGACGGGGCGAGAGCGGGATTTTGCGGGCTCGGCGAGGCCGGGATACGTTGGGAGGATGACGACTCCACAGCATGCCTCCGCGGTGGGTTAGAGCAGGACTGCCGTAGTTCTGGTCGCCTTCGTGCGACCGCTTCTCTTCAACCGCAGTCCCGTCACGTTCGTTGGTGCCCGCATCCGAGGCTGTCGCCCCATCGCGGCAGACCTCCCGTTGGTGCGCCTGAACGTTCCCGGGCTTTTCTGGAACGGACGTCATGCTCGATTCCCTTTCGGCGCAGCCGTGCCCGCAGTCGGCCGCCGCATCCGTCGCTCCCACCGTGCGGTGGGTCGAGAACAATGAGAATCGGAGTGCCGTGTGGCGCTCCGCGAATGGGGCGCCACCGCCCGCCGAGCTGGTGGCCGTGGACGACCGGATCACCGCCGAGGCGGCGCTGCGCCTGGCTTCGGCCGGGACGGCCATGGTGTGGCGCGGCGATTTCCATGGCGCGAATCAGCTGCTGAACGCGTTGCGCAGGAGGGTGGACCACAAGGCAAAAGTCCGACCCGCCACCGACTTCCACGCCTATCGGCAGGCGCGGGCACGGCGGGCACGGATTCTCGGCATGCTGGTGGTGCCCATGGATTCCGGGCATGTCATCTCGCTGCGGAGAGCCCCCGATGTGCGGCGGGCGTGTCTGCACGCGTACGGGGAATCGACCGGCCCGGCGCTGGTGTCATTGCGTGAATTGCGTGGCGTGACAAGCGCATATGAATGGTGCAAAGAGGGCGTAGAGGTCCCGGCGCTGGGTGCCCGGATCCATCCGCATTACGGGGTCTTCTCGCCGGTGCGCGGCGAATACGTCGATCTGGTCGCCCGCGCTCCCCTGCCGTCGACGCGATTGGCCTTCGATATCGGCACCGGCTCCGGGGTGCTGGCCGCCGTGCTGGCGCGGCGCGGTGTGGAGTCGATCGTCGCGACCGATGATGATCCCCGTGCGCTGGCCTGCGCCCGGGAGAATCTGAATCGCCTCGGTTACGGCGACCGCGTCGAGTTGGTGCGCACCGATCTCTACCCGCGCGGGCGCGCTCCCCTGGTGGTCTGCAACCCGCCCTGGGTACCCGCGAAACCGCGGTCGCCGCTGGATCACGCCGTATACGACTCGGGCGGACGGGTATTGAGCGCGCTGCTGGACCGCATGACCAGACACCTGACCGCAGACGGCGAGGGCTGGCTGGTGATCTCCGATCTCGCCGAACATCTCGGCCTGCGCTCCCGCACCGACCTGCTCGCCGCCTTCGACGCCGCGAACCTGACCGTGCTGGAACGCATCGACACCCGCCCCCGGCATCGAAGAGCCCGGGACACAACCGATCCCCTGCACGCCGCCCGCGCCGCCGAAATCACCTCACTCTGGCGGCTCACGCCGAACTGACCGAGAACCCAACGGCAGGCTGACCGAGAACCCAACGGGCAGCCTGAAATCGAGGCCGCGAGCCCTGTCGTGTCGCCTGCCCCGGCGCTGCGCAACCAGCCAACCGCGGGCACAATCGCGCAGGAACAGGGCCACACGGGCCACCCGCAACCAATGGTGATGGGGTCACAACCGACGGGTAAACGGGTTATCGGCCGGTGCGGTGATCACATGGCTCAGGCCGAACGCAGTTCCGGAAATGACGCAGGCCCCGGTGTTTCGCCGGGGCCTGCTCGCGGGTGTCTGATTACTTGCCGAATCCGGCGCGGCGGAGGGCGTCCGCCATGGAGCCGCTCGGGGCGGATTGGTTGCGGCGGTCGTTGTTTCGGTTGCCGCCCTGGTTGCCTTGGCGGTTGCCGCCCTGACGGTTGTCCCGGTTGCCGCCGCGCTGGCCGCCGCCCTGGTTGTTGCGGGGGCCTCGGTCGCCACGCTCCTGCTTGGGCTTGCCGGGCTCGTCGTCCAGGCGCAGGGACAGGCCGATGCGCTGGCGCTGGACATCGACCTCGAGCACCTTGACCTTGACGACGTCGCCGGACTTCACGACTTCGCGCGGATCCTTGACGAAGTTGTGCGACAGCGCCGACACGTGGACCAGGCCGTCCTGGTGGACGCCCACGTCGACGAACGCGCCGAAGGCGGCCACATTGGTGACGACGCCCTCGAGCACCATGCCGGGCTTCAGATCGGCGACCTTCTCGATGCCCGCGGCGAATTCGGCGGTCTTGAACTCGGGGCGCGGGTCACGGCCGGGCTTCTCGAGTTCGGCGATGATGTCGGTGACGGTCGGAACACCGAACTGCTCGTCGGTGAAGTCGGCGGGCCGCAGCGCGCGCAGGGCGCTGGTGTTGCCGATGATCTCCTTGATGCTCTTGCCGCTGGCGTCGAGGATGCGCCGGACCACCGGGTAGGCCTCGGGGTGCACGCCCGAGGTGTCGAGCGGGTTGTCGCCCTCGCGAATGCGGAGGAAGCCCGCGCACTGCTCGAAGGCCTTGGGGCCCAGGCGCGGAACATCCTTGAGAGCCGTTCGGCTGCGGAACGGCCCATTGGCGTCGCGGTGCGCCACAATGCTTTCCGCGATCGAGTTGGAGATGCCCGACACGCGCGAGAGCAGCGGCACCGAGGCAATGTTCACGTCGACACCGACGGCGTTCACCGCGTCCTCGACGACCGCGCCCAGCGAGCGGGCCAGCAGGGTCTCGGACACGTCGTGCTGGTACTGGCCGACGCCAATGGACTTGGGGTCGATCTTCACCAGCTCGGCGAGCGGGTCCTGGAGGCGGCGGGCGATGGACACCGCGCCGCGCAGCGACACATCCAGGTCGGGCAGCTCGGCCGAGGCGTAGGCCGAGGCCGAGTACACCGACGCGCCCGCCTCGGAGACGACCACCTTGGTGGGCTTGTTCTCCGGGATGCGCGAAATCAGCTCGGCGGCAAGCGCGTCGGTCTCGCGCGAGGCGGTGCCGTTGCCGATGGCGATGAGCTCGACCTTGAACCGGGCGACCAGTGCGCCCAGCACGGCGAGGGACTTCTCGGTCTGCCCCTGCGGCTTGTGGGGGTAGATGACCTCGGTGGCGACCACCTTGCCGGTGGCGTCCACGACCGCGACCTTCACACCGGTCCGGTAGCCCGGGTCCAGGCCCATGGTGGTGCGGGTTCCGGCCGGGGCGGCCAGCAGCAGGTCGCGCAGGTTGGCCGCGAACACGTCCACGGCGTCGCGTTCGGCGGACTGCCGCAACCGCATTCGCGTGTCGATGCCCAGGCTCACCTGCAGCTTGGTGCGCCATGCCCAGCGCACGGTGTCCAGCAGCCAGGCGTCGGCGGCGCGGCCCTGGTCGGCGATGCCGAACTTGATGGCGATGCGGCCCTCGTAAATGGACCGCTGCCCTTCCTCGAGCTCCTCGGTGTCGGGTTCGAGGTGCAGGTTGAGCACCTCTTCCTTCTCACCGCGCAGCAGCGCCAGAATCCGGTGCGAGGGCAGCTTGGTGAACGGCTCGGAGAATTCGAAGTAGTCGGCGAACTTCGCGCCCGCCTCTTCCTTGCCCGCGCGCACCGACGAGGTGATCTGTCCGCGTTCCCACATGAGTTCGCGCAGTTCACCGACCAGGTCGGCGTCTTCGGCGAAGCGCTCCACCAGGATTGCCCGCGCGCCGTCGAGCTGTTCGGCGGTGTACTGCGCGGGATCGGTGGTCGGGTCGTTGAGCAGGGCGTCGGCCACGGGCTCGTGCCCGGCCTCGCGCGCGATCTGCGCCTTGGTGCGCCGCTTGGGCTTGAACGGCAGGTAGATGTCCTCGAGGCGGGCCTTGGTGTCGGCGAGCATGATCTGCGCGTGCAGCGCAGAGTCCAATTTGCCCTGGCCGCGAATGGATTCGATGATCGAGCTCCGGCGCTCGTCGAGTTCGCGCAGGTAGTGCAGGCGCTCGTCGAGGGTGCGTAGCTGCGCGTCGTCGAGCCCGCCGGTGACTTCCTTGCGGTAGCGGGCGATGAACGGCACGGTCGACCCGGCGTCCAGCAGTTCGACGGCGGCGCGCACCTGGTGCTCGCCCACACCCAGCTCGTCGGCGATGCGCCTGCCGACGCTCGCGAGGCGAATGGTGCTCTCGGTGCTCGCGGCACTCGTGGATGCTGCGCTGACGGTTTCGGAGGCTGTCGTCACGCCCGCAGACACTACCGCCGCCACCTGACAGCCCGTGCAACCCCCACGCACTGTCCCGCCTCTCCGCGCCTTCAGCGGCGGGCTGAGAGCCGTCGCCGGTTATGCATCCGTATCCACGTTGGGTGCCGAAACAACTCTGGACGTACCCGGTGAGTTACCCGGATCCTTACGAAATCAGTTGTTACGTTCCGATTTTCAGGATCCGTCGAAATTCCTTGGGGAGGCCTTGAATTCGGGGCAGTAGACGGAGACGGCCGCTTGGATCAAGCGCTGTTCGTATCCGAGCTGGTCGGTCGCTACGACCGGAGTCCCCGCGCGGAGGCGGGAGCAGACGTCTTTGCCCTCGGCGATGAGGTGTTGGCCGTCCTCGGTGTTCTCGTAGCCCGGGGAGGCGACGGTTTGGTCGCCCAGCTTGCTCAGGAACAGGGAGTCGAGGTTGTCGGCGACGGCCTTGCCGCCGCCGAAGAGGGCGGTGAACAGGGCCAGGCCGGTCAGGGTCGCGCCGAGAAAGCCGTTGGGTCTGCGCATGATTACTCCTTCGCGCCGTTTTCGGGGAGGAGATCGGGACGGCGTTCGGCGGTGCGGCGCAGGGATTGTTCGTGCCGCCACTGCGCGATCTTGGCGTGATTGCCGGACAACAGGATCTCGGGGACGTCGAGGTCGCGCCACGACACCGGTCGGGTGTAGGACGGCCCCTCGAGCAGGCCGTCGGAGAACGAATCCTGTTCGTGGGACTGCTGATTGCCGAGCACGCCCGGAATGAGCCGGACGAAGGCCTCGGTCATGACCAGCACGGCGGCCTCGCCACCGATCAGCACGTAATCGCCGATGCTGACTTCCTCCACGCGGACCCGGCGCGCGGCGTCATCGAACACCCGCTGATCGATGCCCTCGTAGCGCCCGCACGCGAACACGATGTGCTGCTCGGTGGACCACCGCTGCGCCGTCTCCTGCGTGAACGGCACGCCCGCGGGCGTGGGCACCACGAGCAGCGCGTCGTCCGGGCACACCGCGTCGAGCGCATCGCCCCACACGGTCGGTTTCATGACCATGCCGGGCCCGCCGCCGTACGGGGTGTCGTCCACGGACTTGTGCACGTCGTGCGTCCACTGCCGCAGGTCGTGCACCTCCACCTCGAGCAGGCCCTTCTCGATGGCCTTGCCCAGCAAGGCCGCTCGCATGGGCTCGAGGTATTCGGGGAAGATCGTCACTACGTCGATACGCATGTGCCTACTCCGGGTCCAGCAGGCCCTCGGGCGGGTCGATGACGATCAGCCCGTCCGCGACGGACACGGTCGGGACCATGGCGAGCACGAACGGCACCAGGATCTCGCGGCCCGCGGGCGGGAACGCGTCCCCGGCCTTGATCGAAAGCAGTTCTCCCGCAGCGGAATGCAGCACCTCGTTGACGGTGCCGACGAGGGTGCCGTCGCCGAGTTCGACGCGCAGGCCCTCGAGTTCGTGGTCGTAGTACTCGTCCGGGTCTTCGGACGGCGGCAGGTCCGCGGTGTCCACCACGAAGACCATGCCCCGCAACGCATCCGCGGCCGTGCGGTCGGCGATGCCGTCCAGACGCAAGAGAAGTCGGCCCGAGTGCTCCCGGACCGACTCCACTTCGAATTCCCGCGTCTGCTTCGCGCGCGGCAGCTTCCCCTTCAGGAGGCTGCCGGGCGCGAACCGCAGTTCCGGCTCGTCGGTGCGGACTTCTACGACGAGTTCGCCGCGCACACCGTGCGATTTGGCGACCCGCCCGACGACGAGTTCCATCTATTGATCCGTGTCGACCACGTCGACGCGAATGCCCTTACCGCCGATCCCGGCGACCAGGGTGCGCAGCGCGGTCGCGGTACGACCGCCGCGACCGATCACCTTGCCCAGATCGTCCGGGTGCACGTGCACCTCGACGGTCCGGCCACGACGGCTGGTGATCAGCTCGACGTGGACGTCGTCGGGATTGGCGACAATGCCGCGAACCAGGTGTTCCACGGCATCGGCGACGACGGCGCTCATGATTACTCGGCGGCTTCGGTGGTCGCCTCAGCGGCCTCGGCCTCGGCGGCCTCGTCCTTCTTGGCGGCCTTCTTCTTGGGGGTGACGGCCTCGGTGACCGGCTCGTTCTCGGCGGCGGCCAGCGCGGCGTTGAACAGGTCCAGCTTGGACGGCTTGGGGGCCTTGACCTTCAGGGTGCCCTCGGCGCCCGGCAGGCCCTTGAACTTCTGCCAGTCGCCGGTGATCTCCAGCAGGCGCTTCACGGGCTCGGTCGGCTGCGCGCCGACACCCAGCCAGTACTGGGCGCGCTCGGAATCGATCTGGATGAGCGAGGGCTCTTCCTTCGGCTGGTAGATGCCGATGGCCTCGATGGCGCGGCCGTCACGACGAGTACGGGCGTCGGCGACGACGACACGGTACTGCGGGTTGCGGATCTTGCCCATACGGGTCAGCTTGATACGAACAGCCATGAGCTGATGCCTTTCAAATGGTTGGTCACGTCGCAATTCAGCGGTCCACGCGAGGTGGACCCGGTTTTGCGTCAAGTGCTGTGACCGCCGCGCGGTACGGAACCGGGGACGGGCTGACACTGTCCTCGACGAGGACGGTCGTTCATTCTGCCAGACCCCCCGCGCCCCGAAGAAATCGCCCCGAACCACCCCGTGAAACGGCGACAGCCCACCGGGTCGACCCCGATGGGCTGCGTCCGGCGATGAGCCTACGGCTGCACCGGCCCCGGCCCGGAACTCCCGGACGTGAGCAGTTTCACGATCAAACCGGCCAACACGCTGATAGCCAGGGTTTCGATAGACCCCACGGTCATCTCCTCATCAGGTAGAGATTCAAACGTCTGAAGCATGACCGATTCACTTTTATCGCGCAGCCGAATCAGAGAGAACGCGTGGCGGTCACGATCCGGCTCGCGACCCAGGGGCCGCCCCACCACATCCGCCAGCCGACCGGCCGATCCCTGACCTCCAGCGCGCCGAACTCCTCGAGCGCGCGCTGATACTCGGAGGTCTTGAAGATGTCCACGAGGACGAGGCGGCCGCCCGGCCGCACCACTCGCAGCGCCTCCCGCACCGCGGCCCGGCGCAGCGCGCCCGAATCAGCGCCTCCGGACGGGGACGGTTCTCAACGCAGCGCGGCGGTCACCACCTCGACCGGAACCGGCGCGGGAGGTGACACCGATTCCCCTGCGGTCACCCGCACCTCTTGCCGATAGACAGACTCGACCAACCGGTAGCCGGTGAACTTGGCGGGCCTGCCCTTTGGCAGTTCTACAATCCACAGGTATGGGACACCGGCGGCCGCATAGCCCGCCATCTTCGTTTCGCGTTCCGCGCGCTTGTTTCCGGGTGACCACACCTCGACGGCCAGCACCAACTCGGCCGGTTCGATACTCGTCCGACCCTCGATAGCGGCGGCTACCACCGCCACATCAGGAATTACCCCTGTCCGAAAGGCAGTGCTGAGCTTCACCGCAATGGCAGGAAGGACATGCAGGTCCTCGCGCCCGGCCGCGGCAATCGCCTGATCCAGCATGATCGCGAGCCGGAAGGCGGCATGTTGATGTGGGAGCGTCGGCGCTGGCGACATGCAGAGGTACCCCAGAATCAGCTCGAGACGAGATCCATCAGAAGGCGGCTCTTCGGCTAGCCAGCCTTCCACGGTCGTCGGACCCAGGGTATGGATTGTCGAAACCTCCGCGGCCATGGCCATTTTCCGTCCGATCTGTCTAATTCACGCCTGTCAGGCACCACACCGGAGTCGATCAGAATGCCAATCTAATCGACATTGTTCCACGTTGAGCCGACGTTTCCAGGGCCGAACGAGTCGGGACGCAGGCATCGCTACCGAGTCGCGGTGACCGGTGAGCGATGGTCGTAGACGCGGCCACGCAGGACGACCAGGGCCGGGGTGGCGACGGCGGCCAGGTTCTCGCGCGGATCTTCCTGGTAGACAACGAAATCGGCGGGTGCGCCGGGTTCGATGCCGGGGTGGCCGAGCCAGGTGCGGGCGTGCCAGGAGGATGCGGCGAGGGCGGCGTGCGGGGTGAAGCCAGCTTCGGTGAGGGCCGCGATTTCGTCGGCTATGCGGCCGTGGTGGATGCCGCCGCCCGCGTCGGTGCCGGTGTAGATGGGGACGCCCGCCTCGTGGGCCTTGGCGACCGTCTCACGGGAGCGGCGGTGCAGGTCGCGCATGTGGGCGGCGTAGGTGGGGAATTTGGTTGCGCCGTCGGCTATTCCGGGGAAGGTGTCGATATTGATGAGGGTGGGGACCAGGGCGGTGCCGTGGGCGGCCATGAGGGCGATGGTGTCGTCGGTGAGGCCGGTGCCGTGCTCGATGCAGTCGATGCCCGCGTTCAGCAGGCCGGGGAGGGCGTCCTCACCGAAGACGTGGGCGGTGACGCGCGCGCCCGCGTCGTGGGCGGCGTCGATGGCGGCCTTCAGGATGGCGTCGGACCACAGCGGGGCGAGGTCGCCGATCGAGCGGTCGATCCAGTCGCCGACCAGCTTGACCCAGCCGTCGCCGCGCCGGGCCTGCTCGGCCACGATGTCGGGGAGTTCGCGTTCGTCGTCGACCTCGATGCCGAGTTCGCGAATGTAGCGCTTGGGTCGGGCGATGTGGCGGCCCGCGCGAATGATGCGCGGCAGGTCGTCGCGCTCGTCGATGAAACGGGTGTCGATGGGTGAGCCCGCGTCGCGCAGCAACAGCGCCCCCGCGTCCCGCTCCACCTCCGCCTGGGCCACCGCGCCCGCCGAATCCTCGTGCCCGCCACCGTGTTTGATGCCGACATGGCAGTGCGCGTCGACCAGCCCCGGCAGGATCCAGCCGCCGACGTGCACGGTGTCGGCGTCGCGGATCGGCTCGTCGGAGATCAGCCCGTCACGCACCCAGAGGTCGCGGACCTCGCCCTCCGGTAGCACCACACCACAGAAATGCAGCCGCATCCGGCCTCCTCGCCTGGACGGAATGTCTCGACACACCCGGCTCCACTATCGCATCAGTCGTCCAGCACGGTGATATCGGTCCGCGCCGCGCATACCTCGCGAATGGCGTGCAGCCCGGCCGCGATCACCGGATGCTCGGCGCTCCCCCGCCGCACCGCCGACAGGTGACGGCGCACCGGGGCCGGGTCATCGTGCAGCGGAACCCGCACCACCGCCGACTCGGGCGGCAGGAAGGCGAGCCGGGGCACCAGAGAGACCCCGAAACCGTGCGACACCATGGCCGCCACACCCGGGAAATCGACTGCCTGCCCGGCGATTCGGGGCGTGAACCCGGCCGCCGCGCAGGCCGCCGACACCACGAGGTGATGGGTGATGCGCGCCCGCCCGGTAATCCACGGCTCGTGCGCCGCGTCCGCCAGCGCGACGCTCGCGCGCCCGGCGAACGGATGCCCCACCGGCACAAGCAGATCCAGCGGCTCCGACAGCAGCGGACGCTGCTCGAAGCGCGGGTCATCGGGCGCGGGGCCGCCGGGGGCGGGCAGCACGATCGCGATATCGCTGTCCCCGGCCAGTAGCGTCTCGAAGCAGTGCTGGCTCTCGTCCTCGATCAATTCCACTGTCAGGCCGGGGTTTTCGTCGCGAAGCCGCGCGGCGGCCGCGGCCACCAGTGCCGCGAGCGCGGTGGGCATCGCACTGATCCGCAGCACGCCCGCGATCCCCGCCCGGTGCGCGGCCAGTTCGGCCCGCGCGCTCTCCGCCTGCGCCGCAAGCAGATCCGCGTGCCGCAGCAGCGCGTACCCGGCGGCGGTCAGCTGCACCCGTCGCCCGACCTGCTCGAGCAACTCCACATCCAGTTCCCTGGCCAGCCCGCGCAACTGCTGCGACACCGTGGACGGCGTCAGATGCAGGGCCGCCGCGGCCGCGGTCACCGTGCCGTGCTCGTGCAACACCCGCAGTGCCCGCAACCGAGGATCGATCATGTGGAAATTCCGTACGTTTCGCTGCGAAAACTTTCGATGGACCGAGACTACGCCCCCGCGAAGACTGGCCTCATGACCGAATACTGCGAGCACTGCGGCTGGCCCATCGCCCAACCCTTCCAAGTGCTTTCACGCCATCGAACCTCGGAAGGCATCGTCGCCTACACCCGCTGCGCCTGCGGCACCCTGCGCATGCAACTCTCCCCCGCGGCGTTCACCCTCCGATCCGACCTCATGTTCGCGCGAACTCCCCCAGCAGGCTGGACAGGTTCTCCCGAATAGGCCGTCCGTGCCCGGGAACCAGCACCTCGGCAGGCAGCGCGGCAAGGGCGCGCGCACTGGCGAGCGTGCCCTCCTCGTCATGATTGAAGAACCCCGGAAGCAATTGCAGACCGGTGTCGCGAAGCAGCGGGTGACCGGTGACCAACGTGTCCCCGGAAAACAGCACACCCTCCGACGGCATGAAATACGCGGTGTGCCCATCGGTATGCCCCGGCGTCGGCACAGCCACGAGCCCACCCGGCAGCCCACCCAACGTCTCCGCCTCCACCGCCGTAGCCGTGGGCACTCTCATCCCGATATGCCCGGCCACCGCCCGCAAGGTCTGCCCCACCCACACGATCCCCCGCCGCGACCCCAACCGCTGCACCATCTGCACCGGCGTAATCTGCTGCAAATACTCCCGTTTGGCGTGCCGAACCTCCTCGGCCCCGGTGTAGACCGGCACGTTGAAGTGTTCGACCAGGGTGGGAATCGCACCGATGTGGTCGAGGTGCGCGTGGGTCAACACCACCGCGGCGATATCGGCGGGATCGTGCCCGATCTCCCGCACCGACCGCACCACCGCCTCGGTGTCGCCCGGATATCCGGCATCGACCAGCGTCACCCCACCGTCCCCGGTCACGATCGCCCAATTGACATTGGTGCCCGCCACCACGTGAACGGAATCGGATACCTGCTCGATCTTCGCGTTGGTCACGCAGGAAACCGTACCGACATTCCGGACCGGGGCGCGGCTCCCGGGAACGCAATTCGGCCCCGACTCGAGGTGTCGGGGCCGAATCAGGTTGGGATGGGTCAGTTCTTGGGGAACTTCAGCTTCGACAAATCGAAACCTTCGAGACCCGGCGGGAGTTCGTTGAGGCCCGCGGGGAGGTTGGACAGGTCGGGCATTCCGGCGGGCATGCCGCCCGGGAGGCCGGGCATGCCGGGGAAGCCGCCGCGCACCTTCGGCGGGGTGGGGCCGCGGCCGCCCTTCTTGCCCTTCTTGCCTTTGCCCTTGCCCTTGTTGGCGCGGGCGCCGGGCATGCCGAACTGGCGGGACATGGCGCCCATCATCTTCTTGGCTTCGAAGAAGCGGTCGACGAGCTGGTTGACGTCGGAGACCGAGACGCCGGAGCCGTTGGCGATGCGGAGGCGACGGGAGGCGTTGATGATCTTGGGGTTGGCGCGCTCGGCGGGGGTCATGCCGCGGATGATGGCCTGGACGCGGTCGAGCTGCTTGTCGTCGACCTGGGCCAGGACGTCCTTCATCTGGCCCGCACCGGGCAGCATGCCGAGCAGGTTGCCGATCGGGCCCATCTTGCGGATGGCCAGCATCTGCTCGAGGAAGTCCTCCAAAGTCAGCTCGCCCGAGCCGATCTTGCGGGCGGCCTCCTCGGCCTGCTTGGCGTCGTAGACCTGTTCGGCCTGCTCGATCAGGGTGAGCAGATCGCCCATGCCGAGGATGCGGGAGGCCATGCGGTCGGGGTGGAAGACGTCGAAGTCCTCCAGCTTCTCGCCGGTGGAGGCGAAAAGGATGGGCTGGCCGGTGATCTCGCGCACCGACAGCGCCGCGCCACCGCGGGCGTCGCCGTCGAGCTTGGTGAGCACGACACCGGTGAAGCCGACGCCGTCGCGGAAGGCCTCCGCGGTGGAGACCGCGTCCTGACCGATCATGGCGTCGAGCACGAACAGCGTCTCGTCCGGATTGACGGCGTCGCGGATGCCCGCGGCCTGCCGCATGAGCTCCTCGTCGATGCCGAGGCGACCGGCGGTGTCGACGATGACCACGTCGTACTGCTTGGTCTTGGCCTCTTCGATACCGGCGCGGGCCACATCGACCGGATCCGAGGCCGAGACGCCCAGCGGGTTCTCGCCGCCGCCGATGGAGGTGCCCGGGTGCGGTGCGAAGACCGGCACGCCCGCGCGCTCACCGACCACCTGCAGCTGGGTCACGGCGCCGGGACGCTGGAGGTCACAGGCCACCAGCAGCGGCGTATGCCCCTGTCCCTTCAGGTATTTGGCGAGCTTGCCCGCGAGGGTGGTCTTACCGGCACCCTGCAGACCGGCCAGCATGATGACCGTGGGCGGGTTCTTGGCCAGCCGCAGCCGCCGCGTCTCGCCGCCGAGGATATTGATGAGCTCCTCGTTGACGATCTTGACGACCTGCTGGGCGGGGTTCAGCGCCGCGGAGACCTCCGCGCCCTTGGCGCGTTCCTTGATCTTGGCGATGAAGCCGCGCACGACGGGCAGCGCCACGTCGGCCTCGAGCAGGGCCAAGCGGATCTCGCGCGCGGTCGCGTCGATGTCAGACGGCGAGAGGCGTCCCTTGCCACGCAGATCCTTGAGGGCACCGGCCAACCGGTCGGAAAGGGATTCGAACACCGATGCTCCTGATCTCGAGGGACGTCACTCGAGATACCAGGGTAGTGGGATCCGCGCGGTGGCGTTGCGCCAGGCTCGGACCTGCGCGAACAGCGCGCTGTCGCAAGCGGTTCGAACGGGCTATTCGAGCGAGCGCGGGCGCGGACCGGGCCTGCGTAGATCGTGCTTCTCGGTCGTCACCATGCCGACGGCCTCGCGGGCGGTGAGGCCCAGTTCGAGGGCGAGCCCGTCGAGCATCGCCCATTCGACCTCGCCGAGCTCGGTCTCGGCGACCGTGGAGGCGATGGTCATGGCGGTCACCGCCTGCCGACCGGTGAGGGTACGACCGGGCAGCCAGGAGACGACCCAGCGGTCGCCGCCGACGCAGCGTGCGATGTGAGAGGTCAAATCACTCGTCATCATCGACGCGGATACGACTTCGATTGCCACCGACCTGCTCCCCTCATTCTCGCGGACAGCCGTGCCCAACTCCGGAGCTCGTGATCGAGACCTGCACGCGAATACTAGGGTGTGACACCGGTCACTCGACCGGTATTTCAGCAAATTGCCTGCAACATTCTTATTAACTGGCAATCATACGGTTTGCCAGCTAATTCCGATACCTGGCGATTAATCAGAAAACTGCAGGAAGAACCAATTCAGCTGTCCGATTCGAGTGGTTTCTTCGGTTCTTGCGGCGGCACCACCGCGAGCACCGCCGCCGCGATCTCGGCGCGCCGCTCCGGCGTGTCGGTGGCGCCCAGATCCAGGCAGAACGAGTCGATGACCGCCGAACCCATGGTCACCACCTTCGCCCAGCAGACATTCGCCCCGGCGTCCGCGAAGGCCGCGGCCAAACGGCTGAGCAGCCCGATCCGGTCCTCGGCCCGCAATTCCAGCAACACCCGCCCGGGCTCGGCGGTCTCGTGCCAGAAGACCCGCGGCTGTGCCCGCGCGAACGGACTCGGCCCGGTCCCCGCCGCATCGCGCTCCTTGCGGGCCAGCACCGAGGCCAGATCCAGATCGCCATTGATGGCGCGGATCAATTCCTGGCGCAGCAGACCCGGGTCCGGCGGATCACCGAAACGCGGGGCCACCACGAAGGTGTCGATGGCCGACTTTCCGACACTGGCCAATTCGGCCGAGAGCACCCGCAGCGAATGCACCGCCAGCACGCCCGCCGCATCCGAGAGCAGTCCCGGATTGTCCGGCGCGACCACCGTGACCACGTGGTGATAGCGGCCCTCCCCTGGTTTCAGATCCACGTGCACGCCACCGGCTTCGGCGCGCTCGCGCAATTCGTCGGGAATCGGGGTCGGCTCGGCCGGTTCCTCCCCGGCCATGGCGCGGCGGCAATTGCGCACCAGTTCGCCGATGAGCGAGGCCTTCCAGTCGTTCCACACACCCGGCCCGGTGGCCAGCGCGTCGGCCTCGGCCAAGGCGTGCAGCAACTCCAGCAGGTGCGGGTCGCCGTCGAGGGCGTCGATCACCATCTTCACGGTGTCGGAATCGGTGATGTCGCGGCGCGTGGCGGTATCGGGCAGCAGCAGGTGGTGGCGCACCATGGCCGAGAGTGTCACCACGTCGGAGGGCCAGAGCCCCAGGCGATTTCCGATGGACACCGCCAGTTCCGCGCCGACCACGCTGTGGTCCTCGGCGCGCCCCTTGCCGATGTCGTGCAGCAGCGCGCCCAACAGCAGCAGGTCCGGACGCGCGACCCGGGTGGACAGCGCACCGGCCTGCGCGACCGCCTCCATGAGGTGCCGGTCCACGGTCCAGGTGTGCATGGCGTCGCGCGGTGGCAGGTCGCGCACCACGCCCCACTCCGGAAAGAGCCTGCCCCACAGGCCCGTTCGGTCCAGCGCCTCGATGGCGTCCACGGCCCCGCGGCCCGCGCCCAACAGCACCAGCAGGTCGTTGAGCGCCTCCTTCGGCCACGGCTCACGCAGCTCCGGCGCGTCCTCACCGAGCCGGTTGAGCGTGGTGGCCGACATGGGCAGCCCGGTCTGCGCGGAGGCCGCGGCCACCCGCAGGACCAGCCCCGGATCACGCTGCGGGCGGGCGTCGCGCGCCAGCACCACCTCGCCCGAATGCTCGACCACCCCCTCATCGAGTGGTCGTCGCACCGGGACCCGGCGCAGGCGGGCGAGGCCGCGCCGCGGCAGTGCGTTCCCCGCGGTCCGCAACCCCACATCGGTGGAGTAGCTGACCGTGCGGGCCGCGTCGCTCAGGGTCCGGGCCAGATCGAAGCGATCCCCGAGGCGCAGGGCCGCCCCGATTTCGTCGGCGTCCTGGGCGCGCAGCTGGTCGCGGGACCGGCCCGCCACCCGATGCAGTTCGGTCCGCACGTCCAGCAGTCGGCGATGCGCCTGCTTCAGCCCGCCGCCCGGCACGTCCGGACCGAGCCCCGGCATGGCGTCGGTCAGCTGTGCGATGGCGAGGGCGTCGAGCAGCTGGATGTCCCGCAGCCCGCCGCGGCCGTTCTTGAGATCGGGTTCGGCGCGGTGGGCGACGTCTCCGCTGCGGCGCCAACGGGTTTGCGCCTGTTCGATCAGGGTGTCGAAACGGGACCGGATTCCGGCACGCCAGTCCCGTCGGACCCCGCTGATCAGCAGGCTGCTCAGGCCCTCGTCGCCGACGATGTGCCGGGCCTCGAGCATGCCGAGGGCGGCGGTCATATCGTCGGCGGCCACGCGCAGCGCCTGCGGGACGGTGCGCACACTGTGATCGAGCTTGATGTGGGCGTCCCAGAGCGGATACCAGAGCTGATCGGCGACCTCGGCGACCCGCTTGGGGTCGATGCCGTCGTAGAGCAGCACCAGATCCAGATCGGAGTAGGGCAGCATTTCCCGGCGACCCAATCCGCCCACCGCCACGATGGCGAGCCCGCTGTCGGCGGTGATGCCGACCTCGTGGCCCTTGGTGGTCAACCACAGTTCGAACAGGTCCACCAGCGCTTCGCGCAGCGCCTCGGCGTCGAGGCGGGACGAGCGGCCGTTGGCGCTGTGCTCACTCAGCAGTTGGTCGCGGGCCCTCACCAGATCCGAAGCGCCGTTGGAAACCTTGTCGGCCCCGGCCTTCTCGTCGCGTGCTTGCTGAAAACCCACAACCCACCACCCATCTCAATTCAGTTCGTCACCCACGTGGTGCGTCTGCCACATGGGGGCGGCCCCGCCTCCCGCCGGTTCGACACCGACGGGGGCCGGGGCCGCCACTGGATCCGCTTCGAGTCAGCGCATCGCGAATTACAGAGCGTCGGCTCCGCGTTCGCCGGTGCGCACCCGGATGATCGCGTCGACCGGGGTCACCCAGACCTTGCCGTCACCGATCTTGCCGGTGCGGGCGGCCTCGACGATGACCTCGACGACCTTGTCGACGGAGGCGTCGTCCACGACCACCTCGACCCGGACCTTCGGGACGAAGTCGACCGAGTACTCGGCACCGCGGTAGACCTCGGTGTGGCCCTTCTGACGGCCGTAACCCTGAACCTCGCTGACGGTCATGCCGAGCACGCCCGCCTGCTCCAGGCCGGTCTTCACGTCCTCCAGGGTGAACGGCTTCACGATCGCAGTGATCAGTTTCATTTTCGTCATGCCTCCTTGACGGCGGCGGTGCGCGCCGCACCACCCACAGCAGCGAAATCGTATGCGGTTTCCGCGTGCTCCGACTCATCCAAGCCCACGAACTCATCTTCCTCGGAAGCGCGCAGGCCGATGGTGTACTTGATGGCGAAGGCGATGATCAGCGTCACGATGAACGAGAACGCAAGCACCACACCGGCACCCACGGCCTGACGCCACAGCTGGTTGAAGCCGCCGCCGTAGAACAGACCCTGGACTCCGGCCGGGGCCTCCTTGGTGGCGACCAGACCGATCATCAGGGTGCCGATGATGCCGCCGACCAGGTGGACGCCGACCACGTCGAGCGAGTCGTCGAAGCCCAGCTTGAACTTCAGGCCCACGGCCAGGGCGCAGGCGACACCCGCGATCACGCCGATGGCCAGCGCGCCGAGGACGTTCACCGAGGAGCAGGACGGGGTGATGGCGACCAGACCCGCGACAATGCCGGACGCGGCGCCCAGCGAGGTGGCGTGGCCGTCACGCAGCTTCTCGACCAGCAGCCAGCCCAGCATGGCCGAGCAGGTGGCGAAGGTGGTGGTCAGGAAGGTGGAACCCGCGGTGCCGTTGGAGGACAGGGCCGAACCGGCGTTGAAGCCGAACCAGCCGAACCACAGCAGACCGGCGCCGAGCATGACGAAGGGCAGGTTGTGCGGACGCATGGGGGTCTTGGGCCAGCCCTTGCGCTTGCCGAGGACGAGGCACAGCGCCAGACCCGCGGCACCGGCGTTGATGTGCACCGCGGTACCGCCCGCGAAGTCGATCACCTTGAGCTTGTTGGCGATCCAGCCACCCGCGTGAATGATGTTGCCGCTCGAGTCGGTGGCGTTGAAGTCGAAGACCCAGTGCGCGACGGGGAAGTAGACGACCGTGGCCCAGATCGCGGCGAACAGCGCCCAGGCGCCGAACTTCAGGCGGTCGGCGACCGCGCCCGAGATCAGGGCGACGGTGATGATCGCGAACATCAGCTGGAACGCGACGAACACGGTCATGGGGATGCCGGTGTTGCCCGCCAGCGGGATGCCGATCGCATCGGCGGCCTGAATGCCCTTGGACGGGTCGGCGGCCACCGCCGGATGGGCGTCCGAGCCGATCAGACCCTTGAGCCCGAAGAACTGGGTCGGGTCACCGATCAGTCCGAATTTATTGTTGCCGAACGCCGTCGAGAATCCGAAGATTGCCCATAGGACGCCGACAATGCCCATGGCACTGATGCTCATCATGATCATGTTGAGCACGTTCTTGCTACGGACCATGCCGCCGTAGAAGAACGCGAGCCCGGGGGTCATCAACAGCACCAATGCCGAGCTCGCGAGCATCCATGCCGTGTCGCCGGTGTTCGGCACATCAACGATGGGATACGCCACCTTTTTGTCCTCCTCATCTACGGCCCCGCAGCAACCTGCGAATAAGCCTGCAATGAGATTCGTCAGTCGGTGTTTCCTCCGTGATCCTGCGGCGTTTCGCGTAGGTGAACGGATGAGATTGCAGTGTTGCGGTCACGTTTCCGAAACCGCACCACTGTTACGACGAGATTGTGAGGATGATGTTGAATTCGGTATCGGCGCAGCTCAGTACGGATTAACCGAGTAGAGCGTCGACGAAGGCCCCGGGTTCGAAGGGAGCGAGATCATCCGCGCCCTCTCCCAAACCGACCAGTTTGACCGGAACGCCGAGCTCGTGCTGCACCTGGAAGACGATGCCGCCCTTGGCGGTTCCGTCCAACTTGGTCAGGGCGACACCGGTGATGTCCACGACATCGGCGAAAACGCGCGCCTGCATGAGACCGTTCTGGCCGACCGTGGAGTCGAGCACCAGGATCACCTCGTCCACCGCGGCCTTCTTCTCGACCACGCGCTTGACCTTGCCCAGCTCGTCCATCAGACCGGTCTTGGTGTGCAGGCGGCCCGCGGTATCGATGAGCACGACATCCACGCCGCGATCGATACCGGCCGACACCGCGTCGAACGCGACGGCCGCGGGATCCGCGCCCTCCCGGCCGCGCACGGTTTCCGCGCCCACGCGTTCACCCCAGGTCTGCAACTGGTCGGCGGCCGCGGCCCGGAAGGTGTCGGCCGCGCCGAGCAGCACCCGGCGGCCGTCGGCGACGAGCACGCGCGCCAATTTGCCGGTGGTGGTGGTCTTTCCGGTGCCGTTCACGCCCACGACCAGCAGGATCGACGGGTGATCGTCGTGCGGCAGCGCGCGAATCGAGCGATCCAGCTCCGGGCGTAGCGCCTCGATGAGCACCTCGCGCAACAGCGCCCGCGCCTCGGCGGCGGTCCGCACGGTGCGCGCGGCCATCTCCTCGCGCAGACGCTCGACGATGGCGGCCGTGCTGGCGGTACCGAGATCCGCCATGACGAGGGTGTCCTCGATCTCCTCCCACGAGTCCTCGTCCAGATCGCCACCGCCCAACAGGCCCAGCAGCGACTTGCCGACCGCGTTCTGCGAGCGGGACAGGCGACCGCGCAGGCGGGTCAGACGGCCCGCGGTGGGCTCGATCTCCGCGATTGCGGGAGCCGCGGCAGCGGTTTCGGGTGCGGCGGTCGGCGCACCGGCCCGGGCCTCGAGCGCGGCCTCGGCACCTGCGGCCACTTCGGCGGCGGCAACGGCGGCCTCCGCGGCTTCTTCCGCAGCGGCCTCTTCCGAAACCGGCTGCTCGGCAACCTCGCCCGCGCCCCGATCGGCGGCGGATTCACCGGCCAGCCCGGCCTCCTCGACGGCCTCCGCCCGCGCCACGGCCTCGGTCGCAGCGGCACGTTGCGACGCGGCGGATTCATCCGCAGTCGCGCTCCGGTCGGCCGCGCCGACAGGGGTTCCGTCCTGCGCGGCGGTGCCGGAATTGGCCTTACCAGCGGGGGTCGGCGTGGTCTTACCAGCTGCATCCGCCTTGTCGGCGGCGGTGGAATCGGTGGGGGTGACGGACTTTTCGGCGGACTCTTCGGTCGGGGCGGGTTCGGGGCCCTGGACCGGGTCGGGGAGGCGGACGTTGGTGATGCTGCGCTTGGCGGCGTCGCGGGGGATGGCGGCGTCGTCGCCGATGTGAGGCTGGCCCTCGTCGTCGGTGCGCTCGGGCGGCAGCGGCTTGGGCTTCGGCTTGGCGGCCGGGGCCTTCTCGCGTTCGGCAGTGCCCTGGCTGAAGCTGAATCCGCTCGAGGCCTGGTATCCGCCCGACCGGTCGGTGATCTCCTTGGTATCGGTGGTCTCCGGGGTCAGCGAAATACGGCGGCGCTTGTTCAGGGCATATCCGGCAACCAGCGCCACGAGCAGCACCGCGGCGATCGCGGCGATGAGGATCCAAACTTCTGCAGTCGTCACGCCCCCATCCTTTCAGAGGCAGTTGTATTGCCGGTTTCACATACCTACCGACGCGTCGGCGGGCAGTGTCGTGTATCACACGGCCATGCCGTGGGCGCGGTCGACACGCCGGGGTGGGGGCTGGAAATCCCAACAACTACCGACCGGTCTGCTCGTCTACGTGCCACAGTGCGGAAGGAGCGGCGAATGCGACACCGAGACAATAGGATCGGCGACGTGACCGATCGAAATGTGCTTGGGGGACCGCTGGAGGAGTGTGGCACCGATCCTCTCACCGGCTTCTACCGGGACGGATGCTGCAGCACCGGCCCCGAGGATTTGGGCAGCCACACCGTCTGCACGGTGGTGACCGCGGAGTTCCTGGAGCACCAGAAGTCGATCGGCAACGACCTCGTGACCCCGCGCCCGGAGAACAACTTCCCGGGCCTGCAGCCCGGCGACCGCTGGTGCGTGGTGGCCGTGCGCTGGCTGCACGCCCACGAGGACGGCGTGGCCGCGCCCGTGGTGCTGGCCGCGACGCACGAGAACGCGCTCGAGGTCGTTCCGATGGAGACTCTGCGCAAATACGCCGTCGACGTCCCCGACGACGTCAGCGACCTGCTCTGACCCCGCGTCCGATCATGCCCTGACCGACCGGTCAGGGCAGGTCCCCGGCTTTGCGCAGGAGAGCGTCGGTGGCACTGCGCAATTCGACCCGGGCCGCGACCAATTGCGGGTCGGAGGCGAAGGCCAGGCGATCGGCACCGGCGTGGAACTGGCCATTGAGCACCTGCAGCGAGATGGCGGCGGCGACGGCCCCGAAGAACAGGGCCACCAGGGCGGGCCGCTCCCCCGCCAGGGTGAGGGCCAGCGCGGCCTGCCCGCCGAAGACGGCGGCGGTGGCGGCGGAGACCAGCAGGGAGTGAATCATGGCCGCGCGCAATGATTCTCCCTCGTCGTAGGCGTCCACCACGGCGATGCCCAGGCCCAGCACCACCAGGTCGGCGGCCAGTACCGAGAGCATGGCGGTCTGCGGAAGCACATTGAGGCCCAACAGGATCAGGGCCGCGCTCAGACCCAGCAGCAGCGCGCCGACGGTGAGCAGTCCCGCCGCCGAGCGCCGCGAATCCTCCGACCATTCGGCGTGCTGGCCCAGCATGCCGAGCATGGTGCCCAGCAGCGCCAGCAGGGTGATCGCGCCGAGAACGTAACCGGCGGGCAGGAATCCGCCCGCGGCGGGCATGGCCAGCAGCGCGCACAGCGGCATCAGTCCGACCCGCCACACCCGGTCGACCCGCGCGACCGCGGGCCCCGGCAGCAGTTGGACGAACACCCCGCTGAAGGCCAGCACGGGCGCGCACACCAAGACGATCCGCACCCCGTCGAACCAGGGATGCGCCCCGGCCAGCCGATCGGCCACCACCGCCGCCGCGTATACCAGCAAACCGCTGGCAGCCCTGCGTAACAAGGGCTTTCGCGGATCCCGCGCCAGCAGATACAAACCGAGCCACCATGCGACACCGAACGCCGCGGCCGACACCCATACCACGCAGGGAGCGTACTTCCCCACTACCGGTTTGCGGGTCCATACCGCAACGCCGTATATGCCTTCCTACCAGCATTTTTCGGCTTCTGACGGGGCTCGTCACACCTTCGCGTCGGTTCGGACACACGCAGGTCACGAAGGGCCCCAACGGGTTTCACAATTGCGTGTCCGACCGTGCCGAAAGTCAGGCGCTCCGGGGTGCGTGGCGGCGGCGGTGGGCCTTCTGGCGGCAGGCCGGGGAGCAGTAGCGAGCCGGGCGGCCGGTTCCATTGGGGCGCAAGGGGGTCGCGCAGATCGGGCAGTGCGGTGTGGGGGTTTCGTTACGCACGGCGGTTTCGTCACGAGGCGGAGCCGTCTTCCGACGTTTCGTTACGGGTCCGGGCGCGAGGCGCGGGCGCATCGAGTCGAGCACCAGGGCGGCCGGGTGGGCCAGTTCGGGGCCGGGCGACAGGCGTTGGATGGCAACGCATCCCGTGAACAGCGCTAGTACATCCGACAGCGACAGGTCGGGCCGCACCGACCCCTGCCGCTGGGCGGCGGTGAGGAGATCATCGAGCGCGGTGTGAAAGCGGTCCCCCGCGCCCCGCACGAGCTCGCGCGGCCACCCGTCATTGCTGACCATGTCGCAGACCGCCTGATTGCGATGCGCGGAGGTGATCACCTCGGTACAGAACGAGAAGAACGCCGCCCCCGGATCCGCGGCGTCACGCAACCGATGCGCGAGCCCGGTCAACCGATCGATCCGCTGCTGCATGACCGCTTCCACCAGCGCGGTCTTGGTGGGGAAATGCCGATACACGGTGCCCGCACCCACACCGGCCCGCCGCGCCACCTCCGCCAACGAGATCGAGGTCCCGCCCTCCGCGAGGGCGCGATGCGCCGCGGCCAGCACCAGCGCGCGATTGCGCCGCGCATCAGCGCGCGCATTGCCCGCCGAACGCGCCCGCGCGTCCGCGGCGCGCACCCCGATACCCGATTCGCTTGCTCCCACGCCTGATTCCTGTGACCGAGCGGCCACCGGACGCGCCCGTTCAGCGAACTCATCGATCAGTGCGACCGATCGAGCCGGGCGGGCGGGCGATTTCACGGGCCGGGCGGTCGATCCGGTCGGCTCGGCCAATTCATCGGTGGGAGTTGTCGATTCGCGGTCGCGGGTGGGGGATGCGGCGCGGAGGGGGTGGGACTGGCCGTGGGGCAGGGCGGGGGCGGACATTTCGTTACGCCGGTCCTTTCCGGTGGTGGCCAACCGGAAACGGGTGGTTCTAGCTTCGGATACGGGTCGACCGACCCGAATACTACCGAACGAAACGGGTGACAATGTCTTCTCGGAGTGATTTGGTTCTGGTGACGGGTGCGACCGGCAAGCAGGGCGGGGTGACGGCGCGGCGGTTGCTGGCCGTGGGGCGGCCGGTGCGGGTGCTGGTGCGTGATCCGGAATCGACTGCCGCACAGGAACTCGCGGCGGCGGGGGCGGAGCTGGCCGTGGGGGATTTCGACTCCCCCGAGACGGTGGCGGCGGCGCTGTCGGGTGTGGGCGCGGCATTCCTGGTGCCGCCCGCGACCTTCGGGCCGAACGGGTGGGATGTCGATCTGGAGGTCGAGCGGGGCACGCGGTTCATCGAGGCGGCCCGCGCCGCCGGGGTCGAGCTCATCGTGTTCACCACCGTCGCCTCGCTGACGCAGGACGGCACGTGGGGTGCGCAGGGGAAGCGCCGGGTGGAGGAGGCGCTGCGAAACAGCGGGCTGCACTGGACGATTCTGCGTCCGGTGCGCTTCATGGAGAACTACTTCATGCAGGGCCATCCGGTGGACGGCATCAATGGCGGTGTGCAGAAACATCTGTTCCCCGCCGACCGGCCGGTCCAATCCATTGCGATCGAGGACATCGCCGTGTTCGCGCAGCTGGCCTTCGACGATCCGGCCCGATTCCACGGCCAGATCCTGGAATTGGCGGGTGACTCCCTCACCATGCCCGAGGCCGCGGCCGCCATCTCCGCCGCCACCGGTCACGAGATCCGGTACGTGGAGGCCACCGAGGCCGAGGCCGACGCGATGGGTCCGGAGGTGGGAGCGGTGTGGCGGTTGTCGCGCCAGGGCGAGGGCTGGCACGCGGACATCCCCGCCCTGCGGGAAATCCATCCCGGCCTGCGGACCCTCGACGCGTGGCTCGCCGAATCCGGTGCGGCGCGGTTGAAGTCGCTGCTGGATTGACGAGCCGTCAGGCGTCGATGACTACTGCAGTGCCCCGTTGTAATCGGGCAGCTTGAAGGTCTGCTGGGCGTGCCCGCCGGACAGGTCCGAGGCACTGTTGCCGATATTGGCGACGATCGTGTACCCCTGCGCCTCGATCGAGGCGCGGGTGGCGGTCTTGTAGTCGGCGAGTGCGGCCGCCCCGCTGGATCCGGTGGTCAGTCCGCCGCCGTAGAGCCCGTCCACCGAGTAGCCGACGGACGACAGGTTGATCTGGGTGTAGAAGTTGATGACCGAGGGCCGTCCGGTCACGAAGATGATCGACGCTCCTTGGCTTTTCGCCCACTGCGCCAGTTTCAGGATGGGCGGGATGGCGGGGGTGATCGGGGCCGGGTGGTAGGTCGTCTCCAGCACCGTGTTGTCGACGTCGAAGACGATGGCGGGCTTGGTGGCTCCCGGCAGCGCGGTGGTGAGGTAGGTCTGGGCGGCGGTGGCGACCGTGGTGACATCGCTGATCCACTGGCTGTACGGGGGTAGGTTGCCGCCGCCACCCGACCCGGACAGCGATCCGGTGCCCGACCCCGAGGCCGATCCGGAGCCGAGTCCGGAGGAGCCGGAATCGGCCAGCGCGACGGGGATTGGGGCGGCGAGGCCGACGGCGAGTCCGGCGGCCACTACGGCGAGGGAGCGTCTCATGGGGCGGGACGCTAGCGCCCCACCCATTCGACGCGCAGGCGTTTCACTTTGGCGGACACCAGAATTCCCGCTCAGCGGGACCTCCGGCCATGGTGCGGCCGTGGTGAATTAGGTTGTCGCGCCGACCAGGTTCTCTCCGCGCATGCGCTGCGAAATCACCTGGGTGATGCCGTCGCCGCGCATGCTGACGCCGTAGAGGGCGTCGGCGATCTCCATGGTCGGCTTCTGGTGGGTGATGACGATCAGCTGGCTCTTCTCACGCAGCTGCTCGAACAGGCCGATGAGGCGACGCAGGTTGGTGTCGTCCAGCGCCGCTTCGACCTCGTCCATGACATAGAACGGGGAGGGGCGGGCGCGGAAGATCGACACCAGGAAAGCGACTGCGGCCAGTGACTTCTCGCCACCGGAGAGCAGCGAGAGCCGCTTGACCTTCTTGCCCGGCGGGCGCGCCTCGACCTCGACGCCGGTGGTGAGCATATTGGCCGGATCGGTGAGCAGCAACCGCCCCTCACCGCCGGGGAACAGGCGCGAGAACACGCCCTCGAATTCACGCTCGACATCCTCGTAGGCCTCGGTGAAGACCTGCAGGATGCGCTCGTCCACCTCGGCCACCACGTCGAGGAGATCCTGGCGGGCCTTCTTGACGTCCTCGAGCTGGGTGTTGAGGAAGGTGTAGCGCTCCTCGAGGGCCGCGAACTCCTCCAGCGCAAGGGGATTCACCTTGCCGAGGGTGGTGAGGTCCTTCTCGGCGCGCTTGGCCCGGCGCTCCTGGGTGGCGCGATCGTAGGGCATGGGCTGCGGTTCGCTGACGGCTTCGCCGCGTTCGCGGGCCGCCTCGTACTCCATCATCTCCAGCGCGGTGGGCGGCATGGGGACGTCGGGGCCGTATTCGGCGATGAGGTCGTCGAGGCTGAGGCCGAACTGTTCGGCAATGTTCTGCTCGACCTGTTCGATGCGCAGCGCCGCCTGGGCGCGGGCCACCTCGTCGCGGTGCACGGCATCGGTGAGCTGCGCCAGCTGGGTGGCCAGGGCGCGCGAGCGCTCCTTGGTCTGATCCACCTGGGCGGCGAATTCGGTGCGGCGGCGCACCAATTCGTCACGCCGCGCGGCGGCCTGGGCGACCACCTGCTCGAGTTCGGCGGCCACCTTCTCCGCGGACTGGGCGACCACGGCCGCGACGGCGGCGGCCTGGCGGCGGGCGGCCTGGGCGCGTTCGGCGCGCTGCCGGTTCTCGCGTTCGGCGCGGGCGGCGCGGCGCAGCGAATCCGCCTTGCCGCGCACCGATTCCGCGCGCTCCTCGGCGGTGCGGACGGCCAGGCGGGCCTCGACCTCCATGGAGCGGGCCTCGGCGAGGGCGGCGGCGGCCTCCTCGCGGGCGTATCCGGCGGTCTCGGTGCCCGCGGCCTCCGGATCCATATCGGCCTGTTCGGATTCGGCGTGGCGCAGCCGGTCCTCGAGTTCGGCCAGTTTGGCGAGGGTCTCCTCGCGGCCGGTTTCGGCGTCGGCGCGCTGGGCGAGCAGGCGGTCGCATTCCTTCTGCGCGGTGCGCGCGGAATGCCCGAGTCGGCCGAGCCGGTCGTAGATGGCGACGAGGGCCTGATCGGATTCGTGCAGGGCCAGCAGCGCGTGGTCGACGGCTTCCTTGCGATCGGTCTGTTCGGCGAGGGCTCCGGCCAGCGCGGCCTCCAACTCCTCGGCCTGCCGCTGCCAGGACTCCAATTCCCGCGTGGCGGAATCGATCTCGGCCTGCACCTCGAGCTGGCTGGGTGCCCGATCGGAGCCGCCGAGCACCCATCCGGTGCCGGTCAGATCGCCGTCGCGGGTGACCACCCGCAACTCCGGGCGCTCCGCGATCACCCGCGCCGCGGCGGCCAGATCGTCGGCGACGGCGATGCCCGCCGTCAGCGCGGCAATGGCCGCGCGCAGATGCGCCGGGCAGTCCACCACCTCACCCAGCCAGCGCGCCCCACCGGGTAGTCGGGAATCCGCCTGCGCGGCAGCGGACATCGCGCCGCCGGTGCCGTCGGCGAAGGCGGTGGCGTCGGAGAAGACCAGGGCGGCGCGGCCGCCATCGGCCTCCTTGAGGGCGCGGACGGCGGCGTGGGCCGAGGGGCCGGTGTCGGCGGCGACCGCGTCGGCCAGCGGGCCGAGGGCGGCGGCGACGGCGGATTCGAAACCGCCGTGGACGCGGATCAATCCGGACAGCGGGCCGAGCAGGCCGTCGGCGCGATTCTCGAGCAGCCAGGCCGCGCCGTCCTTGCGGCGCAGGCCCATGGTCAGGGCCTCGATGCGGGCGGTGAGGGAGGCGACGCGTTTGCCTGCTTCCCGGTCCTTTTCGCGGAGTTCGGTGACGCGCTGGTCGGCCAGGGCGAGGGCCTGGGCGGCGTGTTCGTAGGCGGTGTCGAGGCCTTCCTCGCCCGCGTCGAGTTCGGTGAGTTCGCCCTGGACGGCTTCGAATTCGGCATTGGCCTCCTCGCCGCGGCGGCGGGCCTCGGCGATGGCGGTGGACATGCGGGCGATCTCGCCGTCCACGGATTGGGCGCGGGTGCGCAGGGTGTCGACCTGGCCGGAGAGGCGGGCCAGGCCCTCGCGGCGGTCGGCGATGGCGCGCACGGCGGCCAGGTGGGCCTGTTCGGCGGCCTTGGCGGCCTGTTCGCGCTCGTGCAGCTGTTCGCGCGCGGCTTCCAGGGTCTCCGTGGCCATTTCGACCGCTTCGCGCAGTTCGGCCTCCTCGGCCTCGACGCGATCGGCCTCGCGCTCGAGCTGTTCGGGATCGCGGCCGGTGCCGGTGGGTTGCTCGATGGTGAGGTTGCGAGCACGATCACGCGCAATCCGGATAGTGGCATTGACGCGTTCGGTCAATGCGGACAGCTGGAACCAGGTCTGGGCGGCCGCCTCGGCGCTCGGGGTCAGCTTGGAGAGCTCGAATTCCTGCTGGGCCAGGGCGGCATTCGCGGCATCCAGCTCGGCCTGCACGTTCACGTGCTGTTCGCGCGCGTACGCCTCCTTGCTCTGCTGGCTCTCCAGCTCGCGGCGGCGGGTCACCAGATCGTCGGCGGCGAGCCGCAATCGGGCATCACGCAGTTCGGACTGGACGGTCGCCGCGCGTCGGGCGACCTCGGCCTGCCGTCCGAGGGGCTTCAATTGCCTGCGCAGTTCGGTGGTGAGGTCGGTGAGGCGGGCCAGATTGGCCTGCATGGCGTCCAGCTTGCGGACGGCCTTCTCCTTGCGCCGCCGATGCTTGAGCACGCCCGCGGCCTCTTCGATGAAGGCGCGCCGATCCTCCGGCCGCGACTCCAGAATCGCCGACAGCTGCCCCTGGCCGACGATGACGTGCATTTCGCGCCCGATGCCGGAGTCGCTGAGCAGCTCTTGGACATCCATGAGGCGGCACGAGTTCCCATTGATCTCGTACTCGCCCGCGCCGTCACGGAACATTCGGCGCGTAATGGACACTTCGGAGTACTCGATGGGCAGCACCCCGTCGGAATTGTCGATGGTCAGCGTGACCTCGGCACGACCGAGCGGCGCGCGGCCGGCGGTGCCGGCGAAGATGACGTCCTGCATCTTCCCGCCCCGCAGCGCCTTCGCGCCCTGCTCACCCATCACCCAGGTGAGCGCGTCGACGACATTGCTCTTCCCCGACCCGTTGGGCCCGACCACACACGTGATCCCGGGTTCGAATCGCAACGTCGTCGCGGACGCGAAGGACTTGAACCCCTTCAGCGTCAGACTCTTCAGGTGCACAGCGGCCCAGACTACCCCCTCCCCCACGATTGCCCCGAGTATGCCGAAGTTCGCGTCCGATCCCGTCGTTCCCCGCCCCACCAGCCACATCACGAATCCGGACAGATGGACTTGAGTCTCCACCAAGGGGAAGCACGAAGGTTGGACGCATGGACGACGAAACGCTCTACACGATCGGAGCACTGGCCGACCGGACCGGACTGACGGTCAAGACCATTCGGTTCTACTCCGATAAGGGAATCGTTCCGCCGACCGTGCTCAGCCCCGGCGGCTACCGCCTCTACGACCTCGAGGCGCTCGCCCGTCTCGAATTGGTCCGCACCCTGCGCGAACTCGGCATGGACCTGGCCACCGTGCGCCGCGTCCTGTCCCGCGAAACCTCCCTCACCGAGGTCGCGGCGGCCCACGCCGAAGCAGTGGACGTCCAAATCCGCGTCCTGCGCCTGCGCCGCGCGGTCCTGCGGGCGGTAGCCAAGCGGGAATCGACCGAAACGGAGATGGGATTCATGAACAAGCTCGTCCGACTATCCGAAGCCGAACGCGACCGCATCATCCACGACTTCATCGACAACACCTTCGGTGCCTTCGACGGCAACCCCGCCGTCGTCGAACTCCTCCGCACCACCATGCCCGAACTCCCCGAGGATCCGACTCCCGACCAGGTAGGCGCTTGGATGGATCTGGTGGATCTGGTGCAGGACAACGATTTCCGCGCCGCCATCCGCCGCATGGCCGAATACCAGGCCAAGGAACGCGCCGCCGGGGACGAGACCGGCCTCCACCACGACCTCACCGAAACCGTCCGCGACCAGGTGGGCAAGGGACTGGAGCAGGACATCGCTCCCGACAGCCCAGCCGCGGGCGCGATCGTCGATGCCCTGGCGGCCAGCTACGCGGCCACCTTCGCCAAACCCGACGACCGACGCCTGCGCGAATGGATCCTGGAACGCCTCGAAATAGCCAACGACCCTCGCGTCGAGCGCTATTGGCACCTCGTCGCAACCATCAACGCCTGGCCCACACTCCCCGACCTGGCTCCTACCTTCACGTGGTTCGCCGCCGCCCTCCGTGCGCGATTGACGGTGACTCGGCCATAGTCGGGAGGCGGCGGCGCCAGAGTTCCAGGAGCGGGAGGGCGACGAGGGTTGGGCCGAGCCAGGCGATCAGTTGCGCCGCGCCGTAAAGGGGTCCGTCCACGGCGAAGGCTACGACGAGAGTTGCTGTCCAGAGGGCGATGTAGGAGCCGCCCAGGCCGTGGACGTAGGCGTGGGTCCACGCGCCCGGGCGGTAGCGGGCTCGGTGGCCCAGGTCGGCCAGGGCGTAGGTGAGGACCGAGACAGGGATCAGCCACCAGAGGTCGGGGCGGTGCCAGAGGACCATCACGGTGGCTGTGATGCAAATGGCGGCAAGGGTCTTCAGGTACCAGGGCCACCAGTCGATGGGGTGCCGCGCCACCGGCGCTGCGGACCAGATCGGCTGGGGCGGCGGGGATTTGATGTCGGTCCAGGCGACGACGGGGCCCAGGAGTAGGCCGAGGGTGCCGACGGTGATGTGCAGGGTCAGGAGGGCTGTGTATGTGGGCATGGCCCACCTCCACGGGTTGTGAGCGGGGCGGCCGCCGGGCTCAGCGGGTGCGGTAGCGGTTCCAGGCCGCGGATTCCCAACCCATGGCGACGCGGAAGACGAGGACCGCGCCCCAGGGGACGGTGACCCAGATGGGCCAGAAGTAGGTGAATTCGCCTGCGGCCAAAGAGATCGCGGCCCAGATGAACAGGCACAGGAGGCTGACGCCCAGCCAGGCGCTGCCTTCGATTTGCTGCCAGATCGGGAAGCGTGCGCGCGAAGTGGACCGGGGCGCAACGGTCTTGGGCAGCTTCGGGAGGTCCTGGAGGACGAGTTGGAGGTCCTCGCGGGTGGCGGTCGAGTAGACGCGGGTCAGGCGGTCGTTGTATTCGGCGAGGTCGAGGCGACCGTCGGCGAGGTGGCGGCCGAGCAGGTCGGCGACGTGGGCGCGTTCGGCGTCGGAGGCGCGGGTGCCGGTGGTGATGTCCATGTCGATCCTCAACGGTCGAGAGGCGGGAGATATTCCATTGTGGAACGTCTGATAGCTCCAGGATAAAACTCCACAGTGGAATGTCAACCCATTCAAGTGAAGGCAGGTGCCAGCACATTTGCCAGCAGGGGTTATAGGATGCGATCGTTAGTGGCAGTTCTCGGACAAGGAGTCATCGTGGACCTCGAATGGTCGGCTGCCGATCTGGCGTTTCGTGATGAAGTGCGCAGCTTTCTCGACGAAAAGTTAACCGACGATCTTCGCCGCGCCGGGCGGCTGGCGACCAGCGTCTATCCCGACCACGAAGCCAGCATGAAGTGGCAGCACATCCTGCACGAGCGGGGGTGGGCCGCCCCGGCCTGGCCGGTGAAGTACGGCGGCTGCGACTGGAGCCTGACCCAGCACTACATCTTCGGCCGCGAATGCACCCTCGCGGGCGCGCCGAACCTGTCCCCCATGGGGATTCGCATGGTCTCGCACGCCATCATGGCCTTCGGCACGCCCGAGCAGAAGGACTACTTCCTGCCCCGCATCCTCACCGGCGAAGTCTTCTTCTGCCAGGGCTATTCCGAGCCCGAGGCGGGTTCGGACCTGGCCTCGCTGTCCATGGCCGCGGTCGCCGACGGCGAGGATCTGATCGTCACCGGCTCCAAGATCTGGACCACCCACGCCACCGAGGCCAACTGGATCTTCGCCCTGGTCCGCACCTCCAAGCAGGCCAAGAAGCAGCAGGGCATCACCTTCCTGCTCATCGACATGCGCACCCCGGGCATCGAAATCCGGCCGCTGGTCATGACCTCCGGCGAGCAGGTGCAGAACCAGGTCTTCTTCGACCAGGTCCGGGTGCCCAAGGCCAATGTGCTCGGCCAGATCGACGACGGCTGGACCGTGGCCAAGTTCCTGCTCAACTTCGAGCGCGGCGGCGGCGCGGCGGCCCCGATGCTCCAGGTCATGGCCGAGGAGCTGGCGCAGGCCGCCAAGGATCAGGTCGGCCCGAACGGCGGTGCGCTGCTGGACGATCCGGCCTTCGCGCACCGGCTGGCCGATGCCCGCCTGCGCGCGGACGTGCTGGAGATTCTCGAATATCGCACGCTCGCACTGGTTTCCAGCGGCAAGGACCCGGGTCCGGCCGCCTCCACCATCAAGATCCTGGGCACCGAGCTGAGCCAGACGCTCACCGAGCTGGCCCTGGAGGCCGCCGGTCCGCGCGGTCGCGCGTATCAGCCGCACGCCACCATGCCCGGCGGCCCCATCGCCGACTTCACCCCGCCCGCCGACGGTTTCGTCACCGGCGAGGAGTGGCAGGCGGTCGCCCCGCTGCGGTACTTCAACGATCGCGCCGGTTCGATTTACGCCGGTAGCAACGAGATTCAGCGCAATATCATCGCCAAAGCCACCCTGGGACTGTAGCCATGGACTTCTCTTTCACCGCCGAGCAGGAACTGCTCCGCGACACCGTCACCGAATTCCTCACGGCCCGTTACCCGCTGGAGGCGAGCCGGGCCGCGGCCCGCACCGGGGCCGGGTGGCAGCCGGAGATCTGGTGCGGACTGGCCGAGGAGGTCGGCATTCTCGGTGCGAGCCTGCCGGAGTCGGTGGGCGGCATCGGGGGCGGGCCGGTCGAGACCATGATCATCGCCGAGGCCTTGGGCGCGGCGCTGGTGCTGGAACCGTATGTGGACACCGTGGTGGTCGGCGGCGGTCTGCTGCGCCGCAGCACCGGCAAGCGGGCCGAGGATCTGCTGGCGGGCATTGCCGCCGGTGAGGTGGTCACCGGATTCGCCGCGCTGGAACCGCAATCGGGCTACGACTACACCAATGTCGCCACCACCGCCGTCCGCGAGGGCGACGACTGGCTGCTGTCCGGCGAGAAGACCGTGGTCACCTCCGCGCCGCTGGCCACCCACCTGCTGGTGACCGCGGCCGTGGACGGCGATATCGCGCTGTTCGTAGTGGATTTCGACGCCGCCAATCCGCCCGCCGGGCTCACCGCGCGCTCGTACCGCACCATCGACGAGCGTCAGGCCGCCGATCTGAGCTTCGCGAATCTGCGCGTGCCCGCGGACGCGCTGCTGCTGGCGCAGGCGGGCGCGGCCATTGCCGCCACCCTCGACGAGGCCATCGCGGCGGTCTGCGCGGAAACGGTCGGGGCCATGCGCAAGGTGCTCGCCGACACCGTCGCCTACACCAAGCAGCGCCAGCAGTTCGGCGTCCCGATCGCCAGCTTCCAGGCCCTGCAGCACCGCATGGTGGACATGTTGTTGGAGCTCGAACAGGCCGTGGCCGCAACCTATCTGGTGACGCTCAAGCTGGATGCCCCCGCGCCCGAGCGGGCCCGCGCCGCCTCGGCCGCCAAGGCCACCATCGGCCGCGCCGCTCGTCGGATCGGCCAGGAGTCGGTGCAGTTACACGGTGCCATGGGGATGACCGAGGAACTGGCCATCGGTCATTTCTTCAAGCGCCTCACGGCCGTTCAGTACGAGTTCGGCACCACCGACCAGCACATCGCCCGCTACGCCGCCCTGACGCGGCCGTAGCGGTTCCCGCGCACCGGCTTCAGGGGTGATCCGGTGCGAGGCCGGGGTTCCGGCGGATCATGTGCCAGATCCGCCGGAACCCGGCCACTAACGACGCTGTCCGTAGTTTCCGCTGACCGGTATCCGTTCGGCATCGCGCGCGGCGGATTCTCGCGTGTTGGCCGCCCCACGGGCCGAACCACGCACGGCGAGCACGATAACCAGCGCCAATGCGGGCCCTGTGACAAAACACAGCAGACCCAGCGCGATCAGCAGAACTGTTCCCACGTGCGGATTATTGTCCGCCATGCCGCATTTCGCACAATTACGGCAAACACAACCCTTCAGACATAAGGATCCGACCGGTCAGACAAAATCGGTGTGACCGGCGTCATACTCCGGTACCCGTCACGTTCGCGGGGGCTGTCTCGTCCAAGGGGTGCATTCGAACCAGAGGAAAGGACGCACCCCCATGGCGCGCATGAACCTGCAAGAGACCGCCCCCGAGATCTACCAGGCGTGGGTCGATGCCGAGATCGCCATTCGCCGCGGCCCGCTCGACGCGACGGTGCGGGAACTGGTGAAGCTGCGGGTCTCCCAGATCAACGGCTGCCTGTTCTGCATCGATATGCATGCCACCGAGGCCCGCGGGGACGGGGAGACCGAGCGCCGGATCTGGCACCTCAATGCCTGGCGCGAGTCGGCGCTGTTCACCGAGGCGGAGCGGGCGGCGCTGGAATACGCCGAGGCCGCAACCACACTCGGCCCGCACGGGGTGAGCGATGAGATCTGGGCCGCGGTGGAGAAGCACTTCGACGAGGGCCAGCGGGCCGGACTGGTCGCGGTGACCGCGCAGATCAATCTGTGGAACCGGCTCGGCGTCCCGCTGCGCATGGAGCCGCAGGAGCACTGAGTCCGACAGGGAAGCACCGAGTTCGACCCGCGAGAACCCGGTCGGCGGGAATCTCGTTGACAGGCCGCATGGTCTGTGGCTGATTGACGGTATGAGCAGCCGTGTCGGCGAGACCGAGGTGAGTGGCGTACGGATCGCGGCGGTGGGCGATCTGCACATGCGGGAGAGCATGCGCGGGCGATTCCGTCCCGCGCTGCTCTCCCTCGGCGCGCACGCCGACGTGCTGCTGCTGGCGGGCGATCTCACCAATGGCGGCACCCTGCGCGACACCGACGCCCTGTGCGCGGAGATCGAGGACCTGCCGGTGCCGGTGGTCGCCGTGCTCGGCAATCACGACCACGATCGGCGGCTCGGCTACCGAATCTCGGTCAAGCTCAACGACATCGGCGTGCACATGCTCGATGGCACGGCGATCACCCTGCTCCTCAACGGTATTCGACTCGGCATCGCCGGGGTGATGGGCGGCAGCGGCGGATTCCCCGGCCACCCCGGCAATCCCGCCGAGGGCAGCATGGAACACCGGCAGCGCTTCCTGCGCGGTCCCGCCGACGCGGCGCGACTGCGCGCCGCCCTGGAGTCCCTCGACTGCGACATGCGCGTCGCCCTCATGCATTTCGCGCCCGTGGTCGACACCCTGGTCGGCGAGAACCCCAAGATCTACCCCGGCCTGGGCTGTCAGGATCTCGCCGCGGCCGTCGACGCGGGCGGCGCGGTGCTGGCCATTCACGGACACGCCCACGGCGGCACCGAATTCGGCCGCACACCCGGCGGCGTCGAGGTCCGCAATGTCTCCTACGCGGTGATTCGCACCGCCTACCGGGTGTATGAGCCGACACACGGGAGCGGATCGTAAACCTGTTCCCGGTACTCTTTACGGAATCTCTACCGAAGGCGTGCCGGGAAGTCTGGTCGGCCGGTTCCGAAACCTCGGGCCGTAGGCTCCGACCTGGGAGTTTCGATGCGGCGTTCGTTTTCGATCTTGACGTATTCTCTTGCCGTGAACGCTCGGCTATCCGTCGTATCCTGCACCTATGCATGCCGCTCAGATGGCCGAGGACTATCCGGTGATCGATTTGGACTCCGACGCGATCGACGCGGCGAAGTTGCTCGCCGAGCATCGGCTCCCGGGGATCCTGGTGCTCGACGCGAACGGGAAGCCGCACTCGGTGCTGCCCGCCTCCCAGGTGGTGCTGTTCATCGTGCCGAAGTACGTGCAGGACGATTCGACGCTGGCCGGGGTACTCAACGAATCCATGTGCGGTCAGGTGGTGAAGCGGTTGCGGGGCAAGAAGGTTCGCGACGTGATTCCGGAGCGGCTCACCAAGATCCCGGCCGCCAAGGCCGACGACAATATCGTCGAGGTGGCGGCGCTCATGGCGAAGTACAAGTCGCCGCTGGTGGCGGTGCAGGACGGCGACACGGTGCTCGGCGTGATCACGTCCTCGCGGCTGCTGGAAGTAGCGCTCGCGAACTGAGCCCGCCGGGGCGGCGGTCGCTATGACCGTCACCATCGCCATCGCGGTTTTCACGATCGCCTACATCCTCATCGCCTCCGAGCGCGTCCACAAGACGATCGCGGCGCTGGTCGGCGGCGGTGTGGTCATCGCGGTCGGCATCGTGGACTCCGACGACGTCTTCTACTCCCACGAGACCGGCATCGACTGGAACGTCATCTTCCTGCTGCTCGGCATGATGATCATCGTCGGCGTGCTGCGCCAGACCGGCATCTTCGAGTACGTGGCGATCTGGGCGGCCAAGCGCGCCAAGGGATCCGCGCTGCGGGTGATGATCCTGCTGGTGCTCATCACCGCCACCGCGTCGGGCTTCCTCGACAATGTCACCACGGTGCTGCTCATTGCCCCGGTGACCATGCTGGTGTGCGAGCGCCTCGAGGTGCCGCCGACGCCGTTCCTCATCGCCGAGGTGCTGGCCTCCAATATCGGCGGCGCGGCCACCCTGATCGGCGATCCGCCCAACATCATCATCGGCAGTCGGGCGGGCCTGTCGTTCAACGACTTCTTCCTCAACATGACCCCGATCGTGCTGATCGAGCTGGCGGTGTTCACCCTGCTGCTGCCGCGACTGTTCCAGGGCTCGTTCGAGGTGGACCCCGAGCGGGCCGCCGACATCATGCAGCTGCACGAGCGCGAGGCGATCCAGGACCCGAAACTGCTCATCAAGTGCGGAATTGTGCTCGCGGCGGTTTTCGCGGGATTTTTCGGCCACCCGATTTTCCATCTCGAACCGTCACTGGTGGCTTTGCTCGGCGCGGGTGTGCTGGTGCTGATTTCCGGTCTGCCGCAACGTGATTACCTGTCCGCGGTGGAATGGGAGACGCTGCTGTTCTTCGCCGGATTGTTCGTGATGATCGGGGCGCTGGTGAAAACCGGCGTGATCGGCCGACTGGCGAAATACGCCACCGAACTCACCGGCGGAAACGCCCTTGTGGCAACCATGCTGATACTCGTCGTCTCGGCGGTGCTCTCGGGCGTCATCGACAACATTCCGTACGTGGCGACCATGGCCCCACTGGTGGCGGAGCTGGCCGATCACGTCGACAGTCCCGTGCAGTCGGAGGCGCTGTGGTGGGCGCTGGCGCTGGGCGCGGATTTCGGTGGCAACCTCACAGCAGTCGGGGCCAGCGCAAACGTAGTTATGCTCGGGATCGCCAAACGGTCGGACCATCCGATCTCGTTCTGGGAATTCACCCGCAAGGGCGTTCTGGTGACCGTGGTCACGGTCGTGGTGGCCGCCCCATATCTGTGGCTACGCTATTTCATATTCGCCTGACCTGCGACAAAAGGCACAACACGGACACCTTCTGTGTGGCGATTGGCTATTTTTGCGAACCCTGACCGACAATGACAGCCGCCATGTCCATATCCAGCACCGATCACCCGACCGCGCCGGACAGCGACCGCCAGGACGCACCGGACGCCCCCGCGATCCCCGGCAGCTACCGGCTGGATCTGGATGGTCTGCGGGGTGTGGCTATCGCGTTGGTGGTCGCCTTCCACATCTGGGCCGGGCGGGTGTCCGGCGGTGTGGACGTGTTCCTGGTGCTGTCCGGCTTCTTCTTCACCGGCATGCTCATTCGCCGCGCCGACGGCGGTCCGGTGGGCGTGGTGACCACGGTGCGGCGCACGCTGCGGCGGTTGCTGCCCGCCATGGTGGTGGTCCTGGCCGCGGTGGCCGTGGCCACGGTGTCATTGCTGCCCCACACCCGGTGGTCGGATATCGCGGGGCAGACGATCGCTTCGCTGTTCTACTACCAGAACTGGTATCTGGCGCTGTCGTGGTCGGATTACCTGGCCGCCGACCCGTCGGTGAGTCCGCTGCAGCACCTGTGGTCGATGTCGGTGCAGGGGCAGATGTATCTGGCGCTGCTGCTCGTGGTCGCCGCGGTCGCGTTCGCGCTGCGGAAGGCACTGGACGCGGGCGCGTGGAAGCTGGCCGCACAGCACCCGGTCCTGCGGCGCGCCGGACGGCACGGCATGCTGCGGATGACGCTCGCGGCGATCTTCGCCGTCGTGGCGATGGCGTCGTTCTGCTATGCGGCCGAAGGGGTTTCGACCCAGCAGGGCTGGAACTACTACGACACCTTCGCCCGCGCCTGGGAGCCGCTCGCCGGTGCGCTGCTGGCGATTCTCGCGCCGCTGATCCGACTGCCCAAGCCGACGCGAGAAGTGTTCGCCTGGACGGGAATCGCCGCCATCGCGTGCTGCGGCTGGATCGTCAACGGCGTCCTGGTCTTTCCCGGGCCCGCCGCGCTGATTCCCGTACTCGCCACCGTCGCACTGATTCTCGCGGGCGCGGGACGCGATACCGCCGATCAGCCGCTGGTCAACCGGCTGCTGGCGTCGGGTCCCATCGTGGCGTTGGGCGGCTTCGCCTACGCCCTATACCTGTGGCACTGGCCGATTCTCATCTTCTACCTGGGTGAGACCCATCAACGCCGGGCGGGAGCGATCGGCGGGCTGGGCATCATCCTGATCTCGCTGCTGCTGGCCTATCTCACCCACCATCTGGTGGAGGAGCCATTGCGCCTACGCTCCAAGCCTTCCGCCACCCCGGCCCGCGCCCGCATGCTCACCGGCGTGGCCGTCTCCACGGTCGGCGTGCTGCTGCTGGGTTCGACGCTCGCGTGGCAGTGGACCATGGGCGCGCGGGCGCACGCGGTAGGCGAGTTGGATCCGTCGAAATACCCTGGCGCGGCGGCCCTGACCGACCACGCGCTGGTGCCGCGCGCACCCATGCGGCCCACCACCGAGGAAGCCCCCGCCGATATCGCCTACCCGACCCGCGACGGCTGCATCTCCGACTTCGATACCAGGGCCGTCACCACCTGCACCTACGGCGATCCGAATGCCCACCGCACCATCGCGGTCGTCGGCAATTCGCATGCCGAGCACTGGATTCCGGCGTTCCAGATCCTGGGCGAGGAGTACCACTTCCGCGTCGTGGTCTACCTGAAGATGGGTTGCCCGCTGACGGTCGCCGAGGAGCCCATGTACAAGGGCCAGCAGAACCCGGACTGCCGCGACTGGTCGGCCGAGGTCATCGACCGGCTCGGTGTCGAGCACCCCGATTTCGTCTTCACCACCGCGACCCGCCCCAGCGATAGTGGCGGCGACGAGACGCCCCAGGACTACGTCGATGTCTGGTCCGCGCTGACCGAGCGCAACCTGCAGCTCATCGGCATTCGCGACACACCGTGGCTGCGCAAGAACGGCATTCGCTATCGGGCCATCGACTGCCTGGCCGAGGGCGGCAATCGAATCAGCTGCGGGCTGCCACGCACCGAGGCGCTCTCCCCTCAGAATCCCGCCGTCGCACCCGCCGCCGCCTTCCCGAACATGCACCTCATCGATCTCAACGACGCGGTCTGCGAGCCGGACGTGTGCGCGGTCGTCGAGGGCAATATCCTCATCTACCACGACGAACATCATTTGACCGCAAGCTATTCGCGCTCCCTGGCCCCCGAATTGGGCCGCCAACTCGAGCCCATTCTCGACTGGTGGTGAATCAGTGCGCTCCCGGGCGCACGATCATGAGCACGACCACCACCGCCCACAGCAGGTTGTAGATCCCGGCCAGCATCGACAGTCGCCGCAAGCGTGGCCCATCGTCGGGCTGATCGAGGGCCTTGCGCTGGTCCGGGTGGATGTAGACCGCCAGCAGGCCGCCCGCCAGGAAGGTGAGCGCCATGGCGAGGGTGACCCAGATTTCGCCCATCCGGCCCTGGAGGTCAGCCAGCAGGATGCCCACGACGGGCACGCTCAGGGCCAGCACCGCGTAGACACCGGTAATGCGGTGAAATGCCTTGGCCACCGCGATGTTCCGCTCCGGGGACTCGGATCCGGCGACGGGCGCGTAGCGCGGAAACAGGCTCGCGGCGACGGCCGACCCGCCCACGAAGATGATCCCGGCCAGCACGTGCAGCGATAACAGTGCCTTCTGCAAAGCGGTTCCTCCAAACCTTCAGTCAGGCTGAAGCATAGTCCTCGGCTTCAGCTTGCTTGAAGGTTGTGTGAAAGGTCACCACCGTCGCGAAAGCTGGTTAATCAGCGCGTGTTCCGGTTCTCGAACGCGGCGACGAGGGCGGCGCCGACCTGCCGCTGGAACGGCTCGGCGGCGGTACCGAACAGCCGCTCGTCCACCTCGGCGATCACCGCTTCCGCCGCCCGCAACAGCCGCCGCCCCTTGGCCGTGAGCTCGATCGTGGACGCCGATCCGGCCCGCGCCGTCCGATCCCGCACCCATCCCCCGGCCACCATGGCCTTCACCGCCGTGTGCACGCTCTGCACGCTGATGCCACCCATGCGGGCCAGATCGCTGAAGGAGGCCCCGGGCACGCTCGCGATATGCCCGAGCAGCGCCAACCGGGCGACGGTCAGATTCAGCTCCGCCAGCCCCGCGGCCAGTTCCGCCTCCACCCGGTGCGCCAAGGTCAGCAGGATGATCGAAGCGCTGGTGGGCGGCGGCGCGGGCCGATCGTTCTCGGTGCTCACCGACCCATCCTCCCGCACGCCCGGGGTCCGATTTCCGCCGGTGGCCGCGAGGGCGGATGGCGCCCCCTAGCATCGAATTCATGACGATCAACGACCTGGTGGGCCGGTGGCGGTTGACGGCATGGACCGCGACCGACGAAACCGGCGCGGTCACAATGCCCTTCGGGGCGCAGCCGCAGGGCGGCGTGATCTACACGGCGGGCGGATGGATGAGCGGCCAACTAGCCGCCGACTCCCGCCCCACCCTCTCCACCCCGATCGCGTTGGCGGGCACCGAAGCCGAACGCGCACAGGCGTATTCGACCTACATCGCCTACAGCGGCGAATACCGCGTCGAGGGCGACACCGTCATCCACACCCTGCGCATGAGCCTGTTCCCGAACTGGGTCGGCACCGAACAGCGCCGCACGGTGGAGCTTTCCGGCGACCGCCTGGTGCTGCGCACCCCGCCGACACCGGTGGGCGACCGAGTACTGGTCAACGCGCTGCACTGGATTCGCGCCGAGTAGGGGCCAGGCCGCACGGGCATCGCCACCGGCGAGGAGTCCTGGCCGCCAGTATTGACGAGACGGTTCAGTTGTCGCCGTGGCGCTGGGCGCGCGGCTGCTGCTGTGGGATCTGCCGCTGCTGGCCGGACTGGCCGGGTCGAAGCACCGTTCGCGGCTGGACTGGTACGAACACGGCATCGTCGTCACCTCGCGAAGACGGGTGCGGGCGTTCCGGTTCGACGGCACGCGCGTGTGGCGGAAGATCTCGCGCGTCACCGAAGGCGGTGTGATGAACCCGGTTTCGCTGACCTACCGAGTCGGCGACGACGACGAAGAGCTCATGATCCCCGTCGGTTCGGCCGGACGGGAGCAGTGGGGGCCGGTGCGGGAGATGACCGTTCGCGACGGGATAGTGTCCGTGCACGCCGTCAAGGGCGGCAAATCGGTTCTGCTCCAGGCATATCCGTCGGAGCTGATAGAGAATCTGGATCTGTTCTGGGCGCTGGCGCAGCGACTGCGCGTCGATTGAGAAACCCTGCCGCCGCCAAGATTTCGTCAAGAGGTCACTCGAATTCCATCAGGGGCACGTTAATTCGTCCGCCGGGTTGTTCTCAGCGGGCTCACCGCGTGCGAGCGTCGATTTTCCGTCGACGACTGAAGGGATGTGCGGGTGGCGCCGAAGGTTGGAGTGACGCCGGAGCAGCTGCGCGGGGCCGCCGGGCAGATGGCGGACCTGCGCGACCGGGTGCACGGCATCCTCGACACGCTGGAGAAGTCGCTGTCCGCCAAGGGAAACGCCTGGGGTGGCGACGGATACGGCAGCACCTTCGCCGACGGCGAGCAGGGCTACCTCGCCGCGCACCGGAACCTCGCCGAAGGCATCGCCAATACCGCCACCACCCTCGGCTCCTACGCCGAGGGCCAGTACCGGGCCGCGGATCTGCTGGCGCACACCGACCATCGCAACGGCACCGGCTTCCGGCGGTAGCGCGCACCGGTGTCGATCAACATTCCCGGCGAGCTGCAATGGCTCGGCTGGATCGCCGGCTCCGACTGGCCCGACGGCGACGAAGACACGATGTGGGGCATCGGCGAGGACTGGCGCGCCGCCGCCACCGCCCTGCGCGACCTGCTCCCCGAACTGGCCGCCGCCAAGCGGGCGGCCATCGACGCCTACCCCTGGGGTGACGGCATCGAGGCCATGACCAAGGCCCTCGACCAGCTCGACCACGGCGACCAATCGCTGCGCCACCTCGCCGACCTCCTCGACACCGTCGCCGAATCCGCCGACGGCCTGGGCACCGAGATCGAATACACCAAGATCCTCATCATCTCCTCGCTCGGCATGCTGGCCATCGAGATCGCCGCGGCCTGGCTGTGGCCTCCCACCGCACCCCTCACCGAAGCGCTCGCGACGACGGCCACCCGGGTGGCGGTGCGCCTGCTCGGCGAGCGCGCGGTGGCCGCCATCGCCCGCTTCGCCGCCAAAACCGGTCTTGCCGCGCTGGCCAAATTCGCGGCCGAGCACATGGTCATGTCGACGGTGCTCGGCGCGGGCCAGGATCTGGCGATCCAGGCCTACCAGGTCGGCGCGGGCCACCGCGACGGCATCGACTGGAACCGCGTCGGCACCACCGCCTACACCGCCGCCGCGGCCGGTGCCGTCGGCGGCCCGGCGGGCTCTCTCCTCGGCAAGGCCGCCACCCACATCCATCTACCGGGCGGCCGCATCGGCGACGCCTTCAAGGGCGCGGTGGTCGGCGCGGGCTCCGGCATAGCGGGCGGCGTCGGCGCCTGGGGCATAGGCGGTTTCGCCAACGGCTGGACCTGGGACCCCCGCATCCTCACCAGCGCAGCGGCTTACGGCGTGACGGTCGGCGGCTCCAAGGGATTCCGCCACGGCCCCAACGCCGGTGGTCCCGGAGCCCGCCCGTTCAACGCGGCCGACCCCGCCCTCGGCGGCGGACGCCCGCACGCGCCGGGCGAAGCCACACCCACGCCCGGCCGCGGCGGCGACGGGAGCACACCCGTGCCGAACGGCGGCGGCCAACATGGAACGCGGCCCCAGGCGAGCGAGTCCCCCCAGGGCACCTCCCAGCGTCCGGAAGGCTCCGGGCAGACCTCGGAACAGCCTCGGCCCCAAGCCACCTCACCCACCCCAGAATCGTCATCCTCGCCGTCCCCACAGTCCGCCCACGGCACGGGCGGGGACGGCAGCACCGAGCACCCACAGAACCAGGTCGGCGGTCCGAGCGGCGCGCCCGAGAGCCGTACGACGACGCCGGAGGGCAGGACCGGTGCGCCGGAGGGGCGCGCGGGCGGAAGCGAAGGCCGCCCGGGAGTTTCGGACGCACGGGGCGCTGGCACGGAGAACCGTGCCGCTCCGGCGGGCGATGGTGCGCGAGCGCCGGAGTCGCCGCAGAAGTCCGGTGAGTCGAACGGCCAGCGGGGCGGGACGAGCGAGAGCCGTACCGCCGGTGGCGAAACACGCGCGGGCGCGGGCGATTCGCAGGCCGCGAAGGGCAGCGGCCAGCCGGTCGCAGGCGCGACCGGACAACTGGCCGCGCCCACTCCGGCACCTGCTGCCGATCCGCTCACCCGGGCGCGGGAGAAGTTGCGGCAGTTGGGTGTCGATCCGGACGGGATGAACCCGCAGCAGCTGCGGCAGGCCGCGGAGGGCGCGTTCGCGAAGAAGGCCGACGAGTTCGCGGACCGGACCGCCGCTCTCGAGGGCGCGGGCCTGCGCCCCGACGAGTTCCGGGTGCAGCGGATGGAACTGCAGATGCAGATCGACGAATTCCTCGGCCTGCGCCGGGATCTGCGCGCCGCCCTCGCCGACGTCGGCGACCCCGTAGTCCCGGAGACCCCCGCTCCACCGGCCACGCCGGATCCCCAGCCACCGCAGGCACCACGTACCGGTGGCAACGAGGAGCCCAGCCCGCGGCCGGACGACGACGAGTGGCCCGACACCACCTCGAAAATCCCCTACACCCCACGGTATTTCACCCTGCCCCCGATCCCCCAGTTCGACGCCGCATCCGCGCCGCCCGACGGGCTCTGGCAGCCGGAGCCCACACCAACACCAGACCCGACCCCAACACCGGATCCCACACCCACACCGAACCCGACCCCGACGCCGGACCCGACGTCTACGCCAGGCCCAGCTCCGACACCGGACCCGGCACCCACACCCAGTCCCGACCCCTCGTCGCGGCCCACTGGTTACGGAGATGTCGATGGGCGGCCCAGCGGCGGGATCGGTGCTGCCAGTGGTGATTCCGCAAACCACCAGGGGTCGGCCGTGCATGCGGTGTCGGCTACTGGGACGACCGACGACGATTCGAGGCGACATTCACCGGGCGGGGCTCGGCATGATTCGGCGATGTTTCCGCGGGCCACGGCGGGAGCCGGGGGCGATGCCAGCGGGCGGCAGGGCACGGTGGTGCTGCGAGCGTTGACCGAGTACGGCGGATTTGCGGTGCTGGATCCGGGAACGGGGTCGTTGCGGGCGGCCGACACCGTGGCGGCGGCTGCCCAATTGGGCGGCGTGCTGGGGTATTTGGACGATGTGATCGTGGTGTTCTATCGCGATCATGCGGGGTTGGTCCTGCGGATCGACGAGGCCGTGCTGTGTCCGGAGGATCCGACCGTACGGATGGAGTGGGAGCCCGTGGATCAGGAACGGGCCCGGTTCGCCGTTTTCGTCGGACCGCACATGTGGTGCGACCTGACATACCGGAATCCAGTGCCGGACAGCGACATCGGGCGCTTCGTGCACGACGTGCTGGCCGATCCCGTGCCGGATTCGTCACCATCACCGCGGGAGGACGCCCACCGCGACCCGCGCAGCTTCCTCGGTGAATCCGGTTGGTGACCGTGCCCACATTCACCGCAAAGGAACCGAAAATCCGGATCGCACCGCGGTAATGGAACCGTAAAGACCGAACCGGCCACCACCGCCCCGGTGTTGAATCGAGATCCCGATCCACCATCCCGCAGAAGAGGCAACAATCATGGGCATCATCGACACGGATGTCTGCCTGTCGTCTTTCCAGGTGCATTGGTCTACGTCCGACGCCGCATTCATCGCCCGATCGGACCTCTACCCGGGATTGGTCGCCCGCAACGAATGGTCCTCCCTCGCCGCCATCGACAACCTGATCGATCTGATCGAAGGCCAACGGCGCGAAGGTCGTTCCGCCGACCGCCCGGCTGCGTAGGCCGGGCGACAGCGCGGGGCAGCCGAATCACCGGCCATCAGCATCCGAGTAGGCGATACTCGCTAGACCTCGATTTGGGAGCCCATGATCACCGTGTGTTCGCGAGGTAGCGCGAAGTATTCGGCGGCGTCGGCGGTGATGTGGGAGGTGGCTATGAAGAGGCGTTTGCGCCAGGTGGCCATGGTGGGGGCTTCGCCGCGGAGCAGTTCGATCTTCGACAGGAAGTAGGACGGGCGGTCCAGGTCGAGGACGCCCTCGGTGTCCGCTGGATCCAGCAGTCGAAGCGCCGCAGGGACATTGGGCGTCTCGATGTAGCCGTAGCGCGCGGTGACGTGGATGATGCCGTCGTCGGCGTAGCCGAGGTGGTCGACCGAGATGCGTTCGGCCTCGGGGACTCGCGGCACCATTTCCGTGTGGATGGTCAGGATCACGACCTGGCGGTGGCGCACATGGTTGTGTTCCACGTTCGCGCGCATGGCCAGCGGCGCGGTCTCCTTTCCGCGATTGAGGAAGATCGCGGTACCCGGAACGGTGATCACCTTCGACGGGTCGGCGCGCAGTCCGTCGACGAATTCCCGCAGTGAGCCCTCGCTGTGTTCCCGTTCGGCGGTGACGATTTCGCGGCCGCGCTGCCAGGTGGTCATGATCGTGAACGCGATGACCGCGATGAGCAGCGGCAGCCACGCGCCGTGCACGAGCTTGGTCAGATTGGCGGCGAAGAAGAGCAGGTCCACGGTGAGCAGCGGGATCGCGCCGCACAGCACCAGCCACATCGGTGTCTGCCAGCGCGCCCGCGCGACATAGAAGAACAGCAGCGTGGTGATGCTGATGGTGCCGGTCACCGCCATGCCGAAGGCGTAGGCCAGCGCCTCGGAGCTGCGGAAGGCGAAGACCAGGGTCAGCACCGAGACCATGAGCAGCCAGTTGATCCACGGCACGTAGATCTGCCCGACCGTGGTCTCGGAGGTGTGCGCCACCCGCAGCCGCGGCAGATACCCGAGTTGCGCCGCCTGCGCCGCGACCGAGAACGCGCCGGTGATCACCGCCTGGGACGCGATAACCGTTGCCGCCGTGGCCAAGAGCACGATGGCCAGCCGTCCCCACCCGGGCGCGAGCAGGAAGAACGGCGCGCTGATATTGGCCGGATCGTCGAGGATCAACGCGCCCTGACCCATGTAGCTGAGCACGCAGGCGGGAAAGACGAGCATCAGCCAGGCGCGGGTAATGGCGCTGCGCCCGAAGTGCCCCATATCGGCGTAGAGGGCTTCCGCGCCGGTCACCGCCAGCACGATGGCGGCGAGCGCGAAGAAGGCGATCCCGAAGTGCCCGAACAGGAATCCGAGCGCGTAGGTCGGCGAGAGCGCCTTCAGGATGTCCGGGTTCTTGGTGATGCCCCCGATTCCGCAGGCTCCGATCACCAGGAACCAGGCGATCATGATCGGCCCGAAGACCCGTCCGACCGCGGCCGTTCCGCGCCGCTGCACCAGGAACAGCACCAGGATGATGACCGCGGTGATCGGCACGACGAAATCACCCATCGAGGACGAGACGGTCTTGGCCCCCTCCACCGCCGAGAGCACCGAGATGGCCGGGGTGATCATGCTGTCGCCCAGAAACAGTGAGGCGCCGAAGATTCCGAGCGCCGCCAGCATCATGGCGGTCCGCCGCCCGCCCGGCAGGGTCCAGCGGCGCAGCAGCGTGATCAGCGCCATGATGCCGCCCTCGCCCTCATTGTCGGCGCGCATGGCGAGCAGCACGTAGGTGACGGTCACGATGATCATGACCGACCAGAACACCAGCGAGACGACGCCGAAGATATTGTCCCGGCTGACCGGAACCGGGTGCGGGTCAGCGGGATTGAAGACGGTCTGCAGGGTGTAGATCGGGCTGGTGCCGATATCCCCGAACACCACCCCGAGCGCCCCGACCGTCAGCGCGACCCGCGATCCCGCATGCCCGGAAGGCGCTTGCGCGAGCACCTCGCCCGCCGACCCGCTTGCCGACACCGCCACAGCATCCTCCTCCGCGCGGGTTCGACCGGTTGCCCACGCATCGCCCGGACGATACCGGGCAATCGTGCGCATTCGGTCGGGGCGTGCCGGGCCACGGTGGAGGATCGATCGGCGGGCTCGACGGCTCAGCGGTCGAGGTTCGAATCCGTGTGCTCGTAGAGCGCTTCCCACACCGCGAAGCTGGCGAGCAATTCGACGGTGCGCCAACCACTCGCGGTCAGACGGATCGGGGTGCTGATGTCGAGAAGGTCGTCCCAGCTGCCGACGCCGTCGGCGGTCACCAGGCCGTAGGCGGCGACCACGCGCAGCACGCGGGAGACCCCGGGGCGGCGCAGCCCCAGGGCCGAACGGAGTTCGCGAACCGTGCGCGGCCCCTGGGCCAACTGATCGAGCAGTTCCACCACACCCCGGTGACTCACCAACATGCGCAATGCGGACAGCTCATCCACACGGTCGTTCATGCCCTCGACGCTAGGGCGCAGTCGGTACTGGACGGCCGATCTTGACGGCACCTGTTCGCAACGCCCCGGCTTCTTTACCGATTCCTAACGCCCTGACCTCCACCGGAAGAGCTGGGGGACAACGGGCCCGGGAAGCGTAGGACGACAACGGCACGGTGACGACCAGCCCCCTGCGCTGACCGCCACCGAAGTTATTCATGAATTGCCAAGGGCCCCGGTCACTCTCGTGAGCACTGTGGAGAACTCGAGAGCGGACCGGGGCCCGAGCGGCGAGCGTAGATCAGCCCTTGAACGGGTACTTGCTGTCCAGGTCGTAGTTCAGCTCGACGACATTGACGGTCGGCTCGCCCAGGAAGCCGAGCGCTCGGCCGCTCTTGTGGGCATCCACCAGAGCCTTGATCTGGTCGACGGACACGTTGCGCGCCTTGGCGACCCGTGCCACCTGGATGGCCGCGTACTCCGGGGAGATCTGCGGGTCCAGGCCCGAGGCCGACGCGGTCACGGCATCGGACGGCACCGGGGTGTCGGCCGAGGCGTCGCCGCGAATCGGCACGATCTGGCCCGCGGAGTAGTCCTCGCCGCGCTTGGCGCACTCCACCGTCACACCCTCGTACGCCTGCTGGAACGGCACGGTCGGGTGGGTCGAATCGGCCGAGCAGGCCTCGTTCACGCTGACCACCTTGGTCGGGTGGGTGACCAGGCCGTGCGAGTCACGGTCGCCCATGACCGACAGCACCGCGCCGACACCACCGGGGGTGCAGAACGGACGACTGCCGTCCACGCCCTCGAGCTGGCCGACCGCCGCGCTGCGCGAGCACACCGTGCTCAGCAGGCTCAGCTTGTCCTTCTTCGGGTCACTGGCATCCAGGGTGTCCACAATGGATTCCGGACCCATATTGCCGAAGGCGGTATTGGTCGGGTCGTACCCGTCCGGGATGCTGCCGTCGCTCGGGGCGGAGTTGGACGGACGCGTCTGGAAGTACTGCACCAGTGCGTTGCCCTTGCCGTCGGTGAAGGCCTGACCGATCAGGCTGGACCCGACGAGCTTGCCGTCCTTGTGGATCAGCGAGCCATCCGCCTTGTCCTTCAACCCCGGCAGCTGCGAGACGCCGAGAACCACTGCGGGATAGATGATTCCGGTGATCACCGTGAGCACCAGCAGCGCTCGCAGCGCCGCGATGTGCTGGCGAATCCAGGCCGACATACGCATTAGGACATCCCCGGGAAGAATTGAATGACAAGGTCGATGAGCTTGATCCCGACGAACGGCGCGACAATGCCGCCGAGGCCGTAGATGTAGAGATTGCGGCTCAACAGTTTCGACGCGCTGGACGGCCGGTAGTTCACGCCGCGCAGCGAGAGCGGGATCAACGCCACGATGACCAGTGCGTTGAAGATGACCGCCGACAGGATCGCCGACTGCGGCGAGTGCAGCCGCATGATGTTCAGCAGATCCAGGCCCGGGAAGATCGACACGAACAACGCGGGAATGATCGCGAAGTACTTGGCGATGTCATTGGCGATCGAGAACGTGGTCAAAGCGCCACGCGTGATCAGCAACTGCTTGCCGATCTCGACGATCTCGATCAGCTTGGTCGGGTCGGAATCCAGGTCGACCATATTGCCCGCCTCCTTGGCGGCGGACGTCCCGGTGTTCATGGCGACACCCACGTCGGCCTGCGCGAGCGCGGGCGCGTCATTGGTGCCGTCACCGGTCATGGCGACCATGCGGCCACCGGCCTGCTCCTTCTTGATCAGCTCCAGCTTGTCCTCGGGAGTCGCCTCCGCGAGGAAGTCGTCCACGCCCGCCTCGTCGGCAATGGCCTTGGCGGTCAACGGATTGTCGCCGGTGATCATGACGGTGCGGATGCCCATGCGGCGCATCTCGTCGAAGCGCTCCCGCATGCCCTGCTTGACGACGTCCTTGAGATGAATGACGCCCAGCAGCGTGGCGGTGCCCTTCTTGATCTCCGCGACCACCAGCGGGGTGCCGCCGGAGGCGGAGATGCCGTCGACGGTCTCGCCGACCTGAGGCGGAACGTCGCCGCCATTGGAGCGAACCCATTCGGTGACGGCACTGGCCGCACCCTTGCGCAGCTGATGGCCATCGGCCAGGTCCACGCCCGACATGCGGGTCTGGGCGGTGAATTCCACCCAGGTCGCGCCGGTCAACTCGCCGGGGGTGCGCTCGCGCTTGTTGTACGCGGTCTTGGCGTAGACCACGATCGAGCGGCCCTCGGGGGTCTCGTCCGCGAGGCTGGAAAGCTGTGCGGCGTCGGCCAATTCGTCGGAGGTGACGCCCGGCATCGGCACGAAGTCCGCGGCCTGGCGGTTGCCCAGGGTGATGGTGCCGGTCTTGTCCAGCAGCAGCGTGTTCACATCGCCTGCGGCCTCGACGGCACGACCGGACATGGCCAGCACATTGCGCTGCACCAGCCGATCCATGCCCGCGATGCCGATGGCCGACAGCAGCGCGCCGATGGTGGTCGGGATCAGACACACCAGCAGCGAGACCAGCACGATGCCGGTGACACCATTGCCGTCGAGCGCCAGATTGTCCAGCACGCCAGGGTTGTTGGCCTTGGAGAAGATGGCCAGCGGCTGCAGCGTCGCCACCGCGAACACGAAGATGATGGTGAGCGAGGCCAGCAGGATGTTCAGCGCGATCTCGTTCGGCGTCTTCTGCCGCGAGGCGCCCTCCACGAGCGCGATCATCTTGTCGATGAACGAGCCGCCCGGCTCCTGAGTGATCTTGACGACAATGCGGTCCGAGAGCACCGTGGTGCCGCCGGTCACGGCCGAGCGGTCACCGCCGGACTCGCGGATGACCGGCGCGGACTCACCGGTAATGGCCGATTCGTCCACCGACGCAATGCCTTCCACGACATCACCGTCGCCCGGGATGACCTGTCCGGCCTCGACGACCACGAAGTCGCCGCGCTGCAGCTCCGGGGCCGCCACCTTCTCCTCGACCACCCGCGCGCCCGGGGACCAGTCCACGAGTCGGCGAGCGATGGTGTCGGTCTTGGCCTTTCGCAGCGTGTCGGCCTGCGCCTTGCCGCGGCCCTCGGCGACGGCCTCGGCCAGGTTGGCGAAAATGACCGTCAGCCACAGCCATACGACGATCGCCCAGGCGAAGAAGCTCGGCTTGGCAATGGCCAGGATGGTGGTCCAGACCGCGCCGATCTCGACGATCAGCATCACCGGATTGCGCCATAGCGTGCGCGGATCCAGCTTCTTCAACGCGTCGGGCATCGACTTCAGCAGCTGTTTGGGATCGAACAGCCCGCTCGAGACGCCCTTGCGCGCCTTGGGTTTCGCGTCGTGGGCCGACGCGGCATCGAGGGTGGGAGTGGTCATGAGTGGATTCCTTCAGCGAGCGGGCCGAGCGCCAGCATGGGCAGGAAGGTGAGCGCCACCAGAATGAGCGTCACGCCCGCGACCATGCCGACGAACTGCGGCCGATGCGTCGGCAACGTGCCCTCGGAGGCGGGGGTGTGTCCCTGCGCCGCCAGCGAACCGGCCAGTGCCAGCACGAAGATCATGGGGAGGAAGCGGCCGAACACCATGGCCAGGCCGAGCGCGGTGTTCCACCAGACGGTATTGCCGCTCAGACCGGCGAAGGCCGAACCGTTGTTGTTGGCCGCGGAGGTGAAGGCGTACAGCACTTCCGAGAGCCCGTGCGGTCCCGTATTGGCCATGCCCGCACGCTCGCCCGGCAGCGCCATGGCGATGGCGGTGCCGACCAGCACGATCAGCGGCGAGATGAGGAAATACGTGGCCGCGAGCTTGATTTCCTTCGGGGTGATCTTCTTGCCCAGGTACTCCGGGGTGCGCCCGACCATCAGGCCCGCGATGAACACGGTGATGACCGCGAGGATCAGCATGCCGTACAGACCCGACCCGGTACCGCCGGGAGCGACCTCACCGAGCTGCATGTTGAACATGGTCATCATGCCGCCGAGGCTGGTGTAGGAGTCGTGCGCCGAGTCCACCGCACCGGTGGAGGTGAGCGTGGTCGCGGTGGCGAAGGTCGCCGAATTCGATACGCCGAAGCGGGATTCCACGCCCTCCATGGACGCGCCGATGGCGGTCGGGACGGTGCCGTGGTGCTGCAGCTGGACCAGGTTCATCACCGAGACGCTGATGATGGCCAGCACGCTCATCACCGCGGCGATGGCGTAGCCCTGCTTCTTCGAACCCACCATGCGTCCGAAGGTGCGCGGCAGCGAGAAGCTGATCACCAGCAGCAGGAAGATCTCGATCCAGTTGGTCCACGCCGTCGGGTTCTCGAACGGGTGCGCGGAGTTCACGTTGTAGAAGCCGCCGCCATTGGTGCCCAGCAGCTTGATGACCTCCTGGCTGGCAACGGGTCCGCCCGGCAGGGTTTGCGAACCGGTATTGCCGACCGTCTGCGCGACCTGGTCGTAGACGTGCAGGTTCTGAATCACGCCACCCGCGACCAGCACGATCGCGAAAATGAAGGCGAACGGCAGCAGAATCCGGATGGTTCCCCTCACCAGATCCACCCAGAAGTTGCCGAGTTCGGAGGTGTGGCGGCGGGCGAAGCCGCGCACCAGCGCGACCGCCACGGCCATACCCACGGCCGCCGAGACGAAGTTCTGCACGCCCAGGCCCACGGCCTGCACGACGTGACCCATCGTCGACTCACCGGCGTAGTTCTGCCAGTTCGTATTGGTGACGAAGCTGATGGCGGTGTTCCAGGCCAGATCCGCGGTCATCTTGGTGCCCGGATCATTCAGGTGCAACGGCAGTTTGCCCTGAATCAGCTGCAGAAAGAACAGGAACAGCACGCTGATGGCGGAGAACGCCAGCACACTGCGCGCGTAGACGGCCCAGGTCATCTCCACGCCCGGCTGCACGCCGATCAGCTTGTAGATGGCCTTCTCGGCCCGAGAATTCTTCTCGCTGCTGTAGACCCGATACATGTAGTCGCCCAGGGGCACATGGACCGCGGCCAGCGCGATGATCAGGGATACCACGAAAAGGATCCCCGCGACGGTGGTGCTCACTCAGAACCTCTCCGGATACAGCAGCGCCGCCACCAGGTAGATGGCGATGCCGACGGCAAGGACCAGACCGATAATGTTCTGCGTCACAGCCGTTCCACCCCGCGTTGGATCAAGCCGAACAGGGCGAAGATCGCCACCGTCAGCACCGTGAACACCACGACGGACATCTCTCGAAACCTCTCTCTACAAGGCACGCCCAAGACGCGCCGCAGTGAGTCAAGCGCCCGAAAAGCCGAATTCGGAGGTCCTTTACGCCTTCTTAGCGTCCCAGACCTCCGCGTTGACGCTCCGCTTACAGGGTCGCGTGGCGTGGCGCACATACGCCGTCGAAATGTCGCGTGTCTGCGTCAAGAAACCGTCAGGACCTGGTATTTCCAGCCGTCGGCCCGACGGTCTAGTGGCCCATCACCCGCAGGATGGTGCCGTCGAGGCTGGCGGAGACATAGCCGCCGTCGCCGTAGTCGGTGGAGAGGTAGACGCGCAGGACCTGCTGGCCGTCGCTGAAGGTCCCGGCGGTGTCGACGATGATGTAGCGGCTCGTCGGGTTGGGGACCTTCAGTTGCTCGGCGGCGGTAGCCAGGAGGCCGGGCAGGATGTCCCAGTTGATGGCGCTGAGATCGATGGTGGGGTCGGTGAGTTGGCCGCCGACACCGTCACGCGTGGCCGCGCCGTTGCGGTAGGTGAATTTGTCGTAGTGCTTGGGCTGGTTCGCGACGGGCGCGCCGGTAATGACGTATTCGGGGTAGATGGTGGTCTCAGTGAATTGCTTTCCGCCCGCGACCTTTTCGAGGGCGGCGACGGCAGTGCGCACACCGTCGGGGGTCAGCAGGTCGACCTTGGCGGCGCTCTTGGCGGCCGTGGGGGCGATGACCGTCGGCGGGATCACGCCACTGGGCAACGCGACGCCGGAGGGCTGAGCCCGAGGCGGCTGGCCGGTCCCACCCTGACCGCCAAAGGAAGAGGGCCACAGCGCAATGGCGGCCACCGCGGCGGCAGCCAGAACCACCGCCCCACCGGCGAAAATCCACGGGCGCGAATTGCGTTGCGGCGCGTCGGTCACCGGGTCCGGCGGAATCGGCGGATACATCAGCGGCGCATTCAATCCGTGCGGCCGTTGCCCTGCCGCGAACCCTGGCTGCGACGTCGGCGAGGCCGGTTGAGGCTGCGGGGCCGTCGCGAATGGCTGAGACTGCGAAGCTGCGGGGAAGGACGGCGGCGTGGTCACTGTTCGATTCGGGCCCGAAAGCTGCTGGAACGCAGGCGGTTCCGTCGGGTTGTCGCCGGTGACCTGGGCGAGCATGCGGTCGATTTGGTCGGCGGGTGGGCGGTGGCCGGGGTTGGGGACGAGCAGGGCCTGCAGGACCGGGGTCAGTGGGCCCGCCTGGCGCGGAGGTGGGACCGAGCCCATCAGGACGGCGGCCAAGGTGGCCACGTCGGTGTCGCGGCGCATGGGCTGGTACCCCTCGACCGCGGCGAACAACACCAAGCCCAGGGACCAGAGGTCGGAGGCGGGGTTGCCCTCGTGGCCCTGGAGGCGTTCGGGGGCCACATACGGCAGCGAACCGACCACGCTCCCGGTGGAGGTCAGGCCGGTCAGGTCGTTCACGGCGGCAATACCGAAATCGGTCAGCACCGGCGAACCATCGGTGCGCAGCAACACATTCGGCGGCTTCACATCGCGGTGCAGGACGCCGACCGCGTGCGCGGCGCGCAACCCGGCGAGAATGCCACGGCCGACCCGAGCCGCCTGCACCGCGGGCATCGGCCCCTCGGCCAGTTTGTCGGCGAGTGAACCGCCCGCCACCAGCTCCATGACGATCCATGGATGTTTCTCGGCCGGGGTGTCCACGATGTGGTGGATGGCGACCACATTCGGGTGGGTGATGCGGGCCAGGGCGCGGGCCTCGCGTAGCACGCGCTCGCGCTGCTGTTCGGCCGAGCCGGTATCGCCCTCGGCCCGCACCTCCTTCAGCGCCACCTCCCGGTGCAGGGCGATGTCGTACGCCCGCCACACCGTGCCCATGCCGCCGCTCCCGAGGGGCTCGATCAACTCGAAACGCCCGTCGACCATTGCCCGCCCGGAACTCACGTGCGACAGCTTAGGGTCGGCTCCCCCGCCGCGCGAGATCTCGTACCGGTCGGTCCTGTTCGGTCCGCTCGGATCCTGTCAACAACCCGACACGCGAGCGTAAAGAAACCGTCAGGGCCGAGGATCCGACCAGCACAGAAGGTATGAAGTGGAGAGTCCGGCCGCGCCCACGAAGCGCGGCCGGGCACACACCCCAGGCATATGTAAGGAGAAGCCGTGCCGCACGTCGCCGTCACCCTGATGGTGATCTTCGGATTCCTCGCTTGCGCGCTGGTGCTGCGCGCACTGGCCGCCGCCGAAGGCCGACGCGAACCCCTCCGCACGGCGCAGCAGGGCATCCGCGCACCGCGCGCGATGATGGACGAGTGAAACGCGGCCAACTACGCATCTATCTCGGCGCTGCCCCCGGCGTGGGCAAGACCTACGCGATGCTCTCCGAAGCGCATCGGCGGCTAGAGCGTGGGCGCGATGTGGTGGCCGCCGTGGTGGAGACCCACGGGCGATCCAAGACGGCGGGTCTGCTCGGCGGGATCGAGCGCATACCGCCGAAGCTGATCGAATACCGCGGCACGACCATGCCGGAATTGGATGTCGAGGCCGTGCTGCGGCGACGCCCGGCGGTGGTGCTGGTCGACGAGCTGGCGCACACCAATGTCCCGGGCAGCAAACACGAGAAGCGTTGGCAGGATGTGCAAGAGCTGTTGGACGCGGGCATCGATGTGGTGTCCACGGTCAATGTGCAGCACCTCGAGAGCCTCAACGACGTGGTCGAGCAGATCACCGGCGTGGTGCAGCGAGAAACCGTGCCGGACTGGGTGGTTCGCTCCGCCGACCAGGTGGAGCTCGTCGACATCACCCCGGAAGCCCTGCGCCGCAGGATGTCCCACGGCAATGTCTACGCCGCCGACAAGGTCGACGCGGCCCTGCGCAACTATTTCCGCCCCGGCAATCTGACCGCCCTGCGCGAACTGGCCCTGCTGTGGCTGGCCGATCAGGTCGATGCCGCCCTCGCCAAATACCGTGCCGACCACAAGATCACCACCACCTGGGAGGCCCGCGAACGCGTGGTGGTGGCCGTGACCGGCGGCCCGGAATCCGAGACCATCGTGCGCCGCGCCAGCCGCATCGCGGCCAAGTCCAGCGCCGAGCTGATCGTGGTGCACATCGTGCGCGGTGACGGACTGGCGGGAGTGTCGACGCAGCGGCTGGCCCGCCTGCGTGACCTGGCCACCAGTCTCGACGCCAGCCTGCACACCGTCACCGGCGAGGACGTGCCCACGGCCCTGCTGGATTTCGCGCGCCAGGTGAACGCGACCCAGCTGGTGCTGGGCACCTCCCGGCGCTCGCGCTGGGCGCGCATGCTCGACGAGGGCATCGGCGCGACCGTGGTACAGAAGTCCGGCAAGATCGACGTGCACATGGTGACCCACGAGGAATCCAACAAGGGCAGCGGATTCCGCTGGTCCGCGCTGAGCCGGAACGAGCGCAAGGTCACCTCCTGGTCCGCCGCGGTCCTCGTGCCCTCGCTGATCTGCGCCGTCACCTACTTCTGGCTGGACCGCCTGCTGGACCTCAGCGGCGAGAGCGCCCTGTTCTTCATCGGCGTCATCGCGGTGTCGCTGCTGGGTGGCGTTGCCCCGGCGGCGCTCTCGGCCATCCTGTCCGGCGTCCTGCTGAACTGGTTCTTCACCGAACCCCGCTACAGCCTCACCATCGCCCAGCTCGACAACTTCCTCACCATCGTGGTGCTGCTGTTCGTGGCGGTCGCGGTGGCGGCGCTGGTGGACACCGCGGCCAAGCGAACCCGGGAGGCGCGCAAGGCCTCTCGGCAGGCCGAGCTGCTGGCCCTGTTCGCGGGCTCGGTGCTGCACGGCGCGGATCTGCAGGACCTGCTCGAACGCGCCCGCGAGACCTACGGCCAGGAGGCGGTCAGCCTGATCACCGACGACGGGGTGGTGGCGTCGGCGGGCGAGAACCCGCCCACCCAGGTCGACGACTCCCTCACCGCATTGGAGGCAGGCGATGACATCCACTGGCTGCTGCTGCGCGGACGTCCCGTGAACTCCGGGGATCGCCTGGTCCTGGGCGCGGTCGCGAATCAGGCAGCCGGACTGGTGCATCAGACGCAACTGCAGGAGGAGGCCACCGCCGCCCAGGCGGTCATGGAGGCCGACAAACTGCGCCGCGCCCTGCTCTCGGCGGTCAGCCATGATCTGCGCACGCCGCTGGCCGCGGCCAAGGCGGCGGTCTCCAGCCTGCGCAGCGAGGACGTGGAGTTCTCCCCCGAGGACACCGCCGAATTGCTGGAAACCATCGAGGAATCGGTGGATCAGCTGACCGCGCTGGTCGGCAACCTGCTCGATTCCTCGCGCCTGGCGGTCGGGGTGATCAAGCCGCAGGTGCGCAAGGTCTACCTGGACGAGGTGGTGCACCACGCGCTCATGGGCATGGGCACGCGCGGCATGCGCCGCACCACCATGGACCGGGTGAAGGTCGATGTGGACGCGGTGTCGGTGCGCGCCGATCCGGGCCTGCTGGAACGCGTGCTGGCCAACCTCATCGACAATGCCGCCCGCTACTCGCCCCGGGACTCGGTGGTGCGCGTGGCCGCCGAACAGGTCGGCAAGCGGGTGGCGATTACCGTGGTGGATACCGGACCGGGCGTACCGACCGGCCTCGAGGATCAATTGTTCGAGCCGTTCCAACGGCTCGGCGACCGCGACAACTCCACCGGCGTGGGTCTGGGACTCTCGGTGGTGCGCGGTTTCGTGGACGCCCTGGGCGGCACCGTGCACGCGGAGCCCACCCCCGGCGGCGGCTTGACCATGGTGATCGATCTGCCCGCGGGTGACGAACCCGCCGACACGGACACGAATTCGGACAAGGAGATCGGGTGACGAACGCGGCGGTAGCGCCGACCAAAGTACTCGTGGTCGATGACGAACCACAGATCCTGCGCGCCCTGCGCATCAATCTGTCGGTGCGCGGCTACGAGGTGACCACCGCCTCCACCGGGGCCGCCGCCTTGCGCGCCGCGGCCGAGAAACACCCCGACGTCGTGGTCCTCGACCTCGGCCTGCCCGATATGGACGGCATCGAAGTCCTTGCGGGCCTGCGGGGTTGGTCCACCGCGCCGGTCATCGTGCTGTCCGCGCGCACCGACTCCTCCGACAAGGTGGAGGCCCTCGACGCGGGCGCGGACGACTACGTCACCAAGCCCTTCGGCATGGACGAACTGCTCGCCCGCCTGCGCGCCGCCGTCCGCCGCTCGGCCAACACCGCCGCCGACACCGCCGAGCCGATCATCGAAACCGCCTCCTTCACGGTCGATCTCGCCGCGAAGAAGGTGACCCGCCACGGCCACGACGTCCATCTCACCCCCACCGAATGGGGCGTGCTGGAAATGCTGGTCCGCAACCGCGGCAAACTCGTCGGCCGCCGCGAACTCCTGCGCGAGGTCTGGGGCCCCTCCTACGCCACCGAAACCCATTACCTGCGCGTCTATCTCGCCCAACTACGCCGCAAACTGGAGGACGACCCCTCCCAGCCCAAACACCTCCTCACCGAAGCGGGCATGGGCTACCGCTTCCAAGCGTAGAAAGATCAGGGAGCTCTCACTGCGGGGAATCGGACAGGATTCCGCGCGGAGAGCTCCCTGATCTTGGGAAGACCCTTTAGCTCGGCAGGGTTGCCGTGTGTTCGAGGTTCACGGCGTCGAGTTTGTGGGGGTCCAGGCCGAGGCGGTCGAGGATGGTGGGGGCGACCTGGGTGGTCGAGACCTGGTCCGCGACAGCGTGCTTGGTGATGCCGGAGCCGACGATCAGCAGTGGGACATTACGGTCCTCGGGGCTGGAGCCGCCGTGCTCGGCGATCTTGGATTTACCGGCGGTGTAGACGGTGCCGTTGGTGCCCGCGAACAGGTCGGGCACGCGCGGGTCGTCGGTGGCCGCGCCGAAGTACTGCACGGCGTCCGCGCCCGCGTAGACCTGGTTCTGGTCCACGCCGGAGGCGGTGAACGGCTTGGGGTTGCCGTTGATGTCGGTGCCGGTTCCGTTGAACTCCAGCACCTTTCGCTTGGCGAAGGCGGTGGCCTCCGGGGAGCGGTCGGTGAGCCACCACAGCAGGGCGGCGTCGTCGAGGGAGTGCGCGATCAGCTTCGGGTTGTCGGGATGGGTTGCGGCCCAGTCCTTGTTGACCGCGTCGATGAGCGGCTTGTCGTCGACGCGGGTCAGCGCGTCCGGCTTGATCGGCGACTGGCCGTGCTTGGCAGTCAGCACGATCGTGGTCTTGCCGGTCAGGCCCGCCTTGTCCAGCGCGCCGACGAACCGGCCCAACTGCTGATCCACGAAATCCAGCGAAGCGCTCAGCGCCGCACCGGGTTTGCCGTCGGCGGTGTAGCCCTTGGAGGCGGGCAGCTTCTGGGTGACCGATAGGGCCTGGAAGTTCATGCCGAACAGCGCGGGCACCGCGGCCTGCTTGGTTCCGGAGTGGTCCTTGCCGCCGATCTCGTTGACGATGGCGTCGGCCTTGTAGGTGTCGTACTGCTTGACGGCGTCGAGGTCCTTGGTCCAGGCCGCGCCGTTGGGCGACTTGCTGTCGATCTCGGGGGTGAACAGGTCGTCGACCGAGCGGCCGCCCTTGCCGTTCACGATCTGGTAGGCCGGATGCTTGTCCGACCACGCGGTGCGCTGACCGGCGGCGTGCACGACCGAGAAGACGGTGTTCACCTTCAGGTAGTCCGACGGCGAAATCGGCTTGCAGGTGGCCGGATCCACCGGCAGCTTCGACTCGTCCAGCACGGCCGACGGATCGTCGGTCATCGCCAGAATGCCGCCCGGCAGGCCGGACAGACCCTGGCCACCGTCCAGGTCGTCGGTCTTCTTGTCGATCTCCTCGGTGAGCGGGACCTGCGCGCCCTTTTTGGCGGTGGCGCAGTCCTTGGTCGCCTCGGGGAGCAGATCGCGGGCCCAGGTGTCGTCGTAGTAGACGCCGGTGGTCTTGGGGCTGCCGCCGGTGAGCAGCGCCATCAGGCCGGGGAAGGAGTCGGCCGGGGCCGGGGACTGCGCATTGGTGTACTGCGCGCCGCGCGCGGCCAGCTTGGCCAGCGCCGAATCCGGATGCGCGGCCACGTAATCGGCCAGATCCGATTCGTGCATGCCGTCGATCGACAACAGCAGCACATGCTCATCGTGCTTGACGGCATCGCCGCTCCCACACCCGGCGACCGCCAACCCCATCGCCGCACACGCACCGGCCGCTGCCAGCCGGTAACCCACCTTGCGCACCTGACTCAACTCCGTTTCCTCACATCCGACACCCTGAACGCGAGTGCCGAGATTCCGGAAAGGGTTGCGGGCGCGGGTAACGGGCGGGCGTCGCGGCGGTGATCGGGCCGCGAACATTGGCCGCTGGTCAGCGGGTCAGGCGCAGCGGCAGGGATTTGAGGCCGTTGTTGAGATTCGAACGGATGCGGCGGGCGTCGCCGGTCTGCTCGATGCGCGGGAAGCGGGCCAGCAGTTCCTCGAAGAACACGCGGCCCTCCAGTCGCGCCAGGTGCACGCCCAGGCAGAAGTGCTGCGCCAGGCCGAACGACAGGTGCGGATTGGGGTTGCGCCGGATGTCGAAGGTCTGCGGGTCGGCGAAGACGTCCTCGTCGCGGTTGGCGGAGGTGTACCACATGGCCACCTTGTCGCCCGCCTTGATCGGGACGCCGCGGAGTTCGGTGTCGGCGGTGGCGGTGCGGCGGAAGTAGTGGATCGGATTGGCGACGCGCAGAATCTCCTCCACCGCACCGGGAATCAAGGACGGGTCCCGGCGCAGGGCCGCCAGCTGATCCGGGTGTCGCAGCAGCAGTTGCAGACCCGAGGACAGCATGGTCTTGGTGGTGTCGTTGCCTGCCGTCACCAGCTGGGTGAAGAAGCTGCCGAACTCCAAGTCCGACATGGGTTTTCCGCCGAACGCGCCCGCCAGAATGAGCGAGGTGAGGTCCTGCTGCGGCTCCTGGGCCCGGCGCGCCATGGCGAACTGGATGGCGTAGATGGCCATATTGGTGAGCTCGGCCGTCACGTCGAAATCCCCGACCAGCTCCGGATCCTGTTGGCTGGTGGACTGTTCGGCCCAGCGCCGGATGCTCGGCCAGTCCGCCTCCGGAATCCCGAACAGTCCGCCGATCACCTGGCTGGGCAGCACGCCCGCCACGTCGTGCACGAATTCCACGTCGCCGTCGACGCTTTCGAGCAGGGCGCGGGTCAGCTCCCGGATCCGGTCCTCCAGCTCGCCAACCACCCGCGCCTTGAAATGCTCGGCCAGCGGCTTGCGGTATTCGGTGTGCCGCGGCGGGTCCATCATCAACAGCATGTTGCGGGTCTGCTCGAGGCGCTCGGGCGGCAGATTCTCCAGGATCACGCCCTCGCGCTCGGCGGAGAACAGCCGCGGATTGCGGGCCACATGAGCCACATCCGCGTGCTTGAGCACCGCCCAGTACCCAGGCTCCCCCGGCATGTCCTGCCAATGCACGGGATCGGTGCGCCGCAATTCGGCGAAGATCTCATGGATCGGCCCGGCGACATACAGCTCGGGATCGTAGATGTCGGTCATCGTACCCACGGCCCACCTCGGTATTCACTTGCAGGTCTGCGTCTCTCGCTTCGGACGCTAACCCCGAGCGGCGACCGGCGGTGCGGTTCGCGGGCGCGATCCCAGTCAGTGGACGCACCCCAGATCGAGTGCGCGAGCCCGGATGAACCACGATGGAGCCCATGGCTGTTGCGGCGATCGTGTTCGACATGGATGGCGTGCTCATCGACACCGAACCCATCTGGGAGGAGGTGCGCCGCGCCTACATCGACGAACTGGGCGGGCGCTGGCTGCCCGACACCCAGGACCGGTTCATGGGCATGAGCACCGCCGAATGGTCGGAGTACACGAGCAAGGATCTGCTCGACGGCCGCCGCACACCCGAGCAGGTGGCCGAGGATGTGATCTCGCGCATGGCCGCGCGCTACAGCGACCACCTGCCGCTCATGCCGAACGCGGTTGAGACCGTGCGACGGCTGGGGGCCGACTACACGCTCGGGCTCGCGAGCTCCTCGCCGCGTCGGCTCATCGATGTGGTGCTCGACCACATGGGCGTCACCGACCTGTTCGCCGCGACGGTGTCCACCGAGGAGGTCGAGCGCGGCAAGCCCGCGCCCGACGGCTATCTCGAGGCCGCGGCCCGGCTCGGCATCGATCCGGCCCGCTGCGTGGCGATCGAGGATTCCAGCAATGGTCTGCGCGCGGCGGCCGCGGCGGGCATGACGGTGATCGCGGTCCCGCACCCGAAATATCCGCCCGCCGCCGACGCCATCGCGCTCGCGGCGGCCGTCGCCGAGAGCCTGAAGGACGTGACGCCCGAACTGGTGGCGGAATTCCGCTGACGGTCCCGATGTTCCGAACGAGCGGCAACCAGATGGTTGTCCCGGGTGACTCAATGGGAGGATTGTCCCTATGTCCGATCAGACCGCCGCATCGCAGACCGCCGCCGACCTGTCCGCCGAGCCGGTCAAGCTGTGGGCCGAACGCACCGGCACCCGCGCCTACACCGGCCGCAACAACCGCGGCGGCGAGGTGCTCATCGCATCCGCGGGCGTGCCGGGCGCGTTCACCCCGGGTGAGCTGCTGAAGATCGCGCTCGCGGGCTGCACCGGGCTCAGCGCCGACTTCACCCTCTCGCGCCGCCTCGGCGACACCTTCGACGCCACCGTGCACGTCTCCGGCGACGCCGACCGCGAGAACGAGGTCTACCCCGAGCTGACCGAGGAAGTCGAGCTGGACCTCAGCGAACTCGACGCCGAATCCCGCGAGCGCCTGCTGGTCGCCGCGCAGCGCGCCATCGACAAGGTGTGCACCGTAGGCCGCACCCTCAAGGCGGGCACCACCGTGAACCTCACCTTCCGCGTCGACGAATGAGCAATGACCCGGTCCGACTCAGCGCCTGGGTGCACGGTTTCGTCCAGGGCGTCGGATTCCGCTGGTGGACGCGCTCGCGCGCCCTGGAACTGGGCCTGACCGGCTACGCCCGCAATCACCGCGACGGCCGCGTACACGTCGTCGCCGAAGGTCCCCGCGATCGCTGCGAAACCCTCCTCGACCTGCTACGTTCCGGTACTACACCGGGCCGGGTAAACCTGGTGGTGGAAGACTGGAATACCGCCCAGGGCGGCATGACAGGATTCGAAGAACGCTAGCGAGCGGCGAGCCCACGGAGTCGACCAATGCCCACAGACCGCCCCCGTGATCCGGAACCCCCGGACCACAACCACCCCGACCCCGCCCACCCCGCCGAATCCGATTCCGCCCGAATCGATCCCACCCAGCCGGTCCCCGAGCATCACCCGCTGCCCCCGTACCCGGAGGACGACACCGACCACCCGGGGCTCGAGCGCTACCCCGTGACCCCGAACCCGGACGAGGCGGCAGCCGCAGGCAGCAGTTCGCCGGGCCACCCCGGCGGCCATGAGCCGACGCTCGCGCTGCCGAGCGAATCCGATTTCAGCGCGGGCGGTTCCGGTGAGCAGCCGGGCGGGCCCCAGCCGACGCTGCCGCTGCCCGCGAATTTCGAGGCGGGCGCGGGCGGCGAGCAACCCGGGCCGCATCCGCTGGCCGGTGAATTCCACGGCGGGGCGGGGCCTTACGGGGAGCCGGAGGTCGGGGTGAGTACTCCGCCGACGTTCGATCTGCCGGTGCCGTCGTTGGAGCCGGAGGCGCCGCCGTTGCCTGCGATCGCGGTGCCGCCGCGGCGGGGCAGCATGACTACGCAGGAGGCCGGGGTTACGCAGCCTCGGCCGCCGACGGTGGCGGAGGCGCGGGCTCGGGAGAAGGCTCGGAAGCGGGCGGAGGAGCAGGCGCGGGCGGAGGCCGAGGCGGCGGAAGCCAAGCGGCGCAAGAAGAAGCGGGTGCTCATCGGTGGGGCGGCCGTGGTGGGGATCGCGGCGTTGGTGGGGGGTGGGTATCTGGTCGCGGAGGCGTGGAATGGGCCGGAGGTGACCGCCTATTGCACCGTGGTGGCCAAGAACGGTGAGGTGGTGCCGATCGGCAATGGGCAGACCGTGACGGCCACTCAGGACAATCAGGAGATCACCGTTCCGGACAACTACTGTTCGGACGCGGAGGATCACGGCAACAGCGGGATCAATCCGGGGTTCTTCTTTCTGGCGGGGCATTCCTACCGCTACTACTACGGCGGCACCGGCACCATCGGGCACGCACCGTACGGCGGCAGCACCACCCCGCCCAGCGGGGCGACGGTGAAAACCAAGAGCGGCACCACGATTCAGCGCGGCGGTCTCGGCGCGAAGGTGCATGGGAAGGGTGGTTCTTAGTGCGGCGAGTGCGCAGCGCCCCGCGGCCGGGCTGGCAGCGAATCATCGAGGGTCAGGGGCTGGTGTACGGCTCGCCGGGGCAGTACGCGAACGGTCAACCCCGCCCGTACTGGGACGAATCGGTGCACTACGAGTTCGACATGGACGAGATCCTGGCCATGGAGGCGCAGGTCGAGGTGCTGCACTCCATGTGCCTGCACGCCGTGGAACAGGTGGTGCTGACCGAGCGTTTCGCGGATTTCGGTCTGCCGCAGTGGAGTTGGGAGCACATCACCAAGTCCTGGCACCGCTCCGACCCGCACATCTACGGCCGCTTCGACCTGCGCTACGACGGCAAGGCCCCGGCAAAGCTGTTGGAGTACAACGCCGATACGCCCACCTCCCTGCTGGAGGCGGCAATCGTGCAGTGGCACTGGCTCACCGACACCCATCCCGACGACGACCAGTGGAATTCCCTGCACGAGAAGCTCGTCGAGCGCTGGGGCGAGATGCGCGAGCGCCTGCCCGGCAGCCAGCTGCACTTCAGCTGGTCCAGCGCGGACGGCTCCGGTGAGGACAATGTCACCACCGCCTACATGCAGGAGACCGCCGCCGAGGCCGGTTTCGACACCGTCGCCCTCCCCATCGAGGAGGTCGGATTCGATTCGGAGCTGGAGCGTTTCGTGGATCTGGCCGAGGCGCCCATCGAGGCCATCTTCAAGCTCTACCCGTGGGAATGGGCCCTCGACGACGACTTCGGCAAGCGCGTGGTCGAATCGCTCCCGGAAACCATGTGGATCGAACCGCTCTGGAAGACCCTGCTGTCCAACAAGGCCATCCTGGCCGTGCTGTGGGAGATGTACCCGGGCCACCCCAACCTGCTCCCCGCCTACCTCGACGACCCGCACGAACTCACCGAGTACATCAAGAAGCCCAAGCTCGGCCGCGAGGGCGCGAACATGACCATTGTCGGCGCGGGCTTGGAGACCGCCACCGGCGGCGTCTACGGCGACGAGGGCTACGTCTACCAATTGCTGGACCCGCTCCCCGAATTCGACGGCATGCGACCGGTGCTGGGTGCTTGGATCGTGGGCGACACCTCGGCGGGCCTGGGCATCCGGGAAACCGTCGGCCTCATCACCGATGACAGCTCCACCTTCGTCCCGCACCGAATACCTCAGTAGACCGCCCTGATTCACGACCCGGAGGAGCACCGATGACCACCGCACTCGCGCTCGAAGCAGGGTACTGGCACTCCCTCGGCCGGGGCGTGGGCGCGATCGTGCTCTACGCCGTGCTCGGCCTGGCCCTGCTGCTCATCGGTTTCCAGGTCGTGGACTGGACCACGCCCGGCCCGCTGCGCTCCATGGTGGCCCGCGGCCTGCCCAATGCCGTGATCATCAGTGCCGCGGCCATGCTCAGCACCGCGTTCATCGTGGTGCTGGCCATCTACGCCCAGGCGGGCAAGCTGACCGAGGGCCTGATCGCCACCGCCGTCTACGGACTGGTCGGCATCGCCGCGCAGGTGATCGCCGTCCGCGCCCTGGAATTCGTGCTCGGCATCAGCATCGGCGCGGTGCTGAAGAACCCGGAGTTCAGCATCGAATCCGTGGTGGTCTCGGCCGGACACCTCGCCATCGGCCTGGTCGTGGCGGTCGCGATCCTCTAGCGAATGCGGCCGTACTTGATGAAGGCGACGCCGTCTTCGAAGACGCGGCTGGTGATCACGCGGAACCGGGACGGTTCGGGCAGGTGCGAGCCCGAGCCGAAGAGGGGTCGGCCGTGGCCGAGGACGATCGGGTAGAGCTTGAGGAAGACCTGGTCGATCTCGGGCATGAGGGTCTGGGCGAGTTCGCCGCCGCCGCACAGCCAGATGCCGAGTCCCTTCTCGCGCTTGAGTTCTCGGACCCGCTCCAGCGCGTTCTCGGAGATCAATTCCACATCGGGGGCCGGATTCTCCGGCAGCGTGGTGGACACCACGTACTGGCGCAGGTGCGCGTACGGGCTGGAAGTGCCGGTGCGGACGCCGAAGTCGTGGGTCTTGCGCCCCATGATCACGGTGTCGAAGTTCTGGCAGGGTTTGTCGACGCCGAGCACCTGACGAACCTTGGTCGGCAGGGTCTCGGGATACTGCGCGATGATCGCGGGCCCGTGGTCACCCCCGACCGGGAAGAAGTCGACCGAACCGTCATCGGTGGCGATGAATCCGTCGATGGTGGCCGCGACGTAGTAAGTCAGTTTGCGCATCTGTTTCCTCCAGGCGGCACAACACATGCCGCTAGTGAAAAGGTAGCGCCTGAATGGCTCCGATAGGGAGGGTCGATCACGACCGATTGGCCGGAAATCGAAGAAAACCCGCTGGTCTCAGCCGCGCGGTCGAGGCTGACAACGCGGGCAGGAGAAAGACGAACGGTTCATGAACTTCTCCCGCCGCATGATCGCGCCACAGCGACGGCAGGGCTCGTCCTCGCGCCCGTAGGCATTGAGCGACCGCTCGAAGTACCCGGACTCACCGTTCACGTTCACATACAGTGCATCGAAGGAGGTCCCGCCGACCTGCAACGCCTCGCCCATGACGTTCTGGGTCTCCACGAGCAGGTTGTGCAGCGCGGGCCGGGTCAGCTTGGCTCCGGGCCGCTCACCGTGAATCTTGGCCCGCCACAAGGCTTCATCGGCATAGATATTGCCGACGCCGGACACCACGGTCTGATCGAGCAATAGCCGTTTGATCTCGGAGTGCTTGCCCCGCAACGTCTTCACCACGGCGTCGGCGTCGAAGAGCGGGTCGAGGGGATCGCGCGCGATGTGCGCCGCGGCCTCGGGCACCCAGGTCCCGTCCACCTCGACCAGATCCGAGAGCATCCAGCCGCCGAACGTGCGCTGATCCACGAACCGCAGTTCGTTGCCGTCATCGAGGGCGGCCACGATGTGCGCGTGCTTCTCCAGCGGCGCGGTCGCGGGCTGCACTAGCATCTGCCCGGACATGCCGAGATGCACGACGAGCGAGGTGTCGGGCTCATCGAAGGTGAGCCACAGGAATTTGCCCCGCCGCTGCACGCCCTCGACGCGCAGACCAGCCAGGCGGGCGGCGAGATCGTCCCCGCCGAGCTCATGGCGGCGCACCGAACGGGGATGTTTGACGGTCACCCGGTCGAGGACGCGGCCCACCACATGCTCGGCGAGCCCGCGCCGGACGACTTCGACCTCGGGAAGTTCGGGCATCTAGCTCTTCGAGCCGTCCGAACCCTCGGGCGCGTTCTCGGCGTGCAACGCCTTGTAGGCCGCGCCCGCGGCCTTCTGCTCCGCTTCCTTCTTGGAGCGGCCCACCCCCTGGCCGTAACCCTTCCCGCCGATCACCGCGGTGGCGGTGAACTCCTTGTCGTGGTCGGGTCCGGTGGAGGTGATCTCGTAACTGGGCACGCCGATGCCGCGCTCGGCGGTCAGCTCCTGCAGGCTGGTCTTCCAGTCGAGCCCGGCCCCCATGCGGGGACCGCGCTCGAGCAGTTCGGCGAACAGCCGCAGCACGACGGTGCGTGCCACACCGATGCCGTGCTGTAGATGCACGGCACCGAGCAGCGATTCCATGCCGTCGGCCAGGATGCTCGGCTTGTCCCGGCCGCCGGTGAGCTCCTCGCCCTTACCGAGCAGGAGATGGCGGCCGAGACCGCCCTCACCGAGACCGCGGGCGACTTCGGCCAGCGCGTGCATGTTGACCACACTCGCGCGCAGCTTCGCCAGTTCGCCCTCGGACTTGTCCGGGTGCTCCAGGTAGAGGCGCTCGGTAATGCTCAGGCCGAGCACCGAATCGCCGAGAAACTCCAGGCGCTCGTTGGTCGGCAGGCCACCGTTCTCGTAGGCGTACGACCGGTGCGTCAACGCTAGGCGCAAAAGCTCCGGTTGTACGTCCACGCCGAGTGCCTCGAGCAGGCTGGCATGGTCTGCTGCATCACCTACGGCGGGAATATCCGCCGCATCCTTGCTGGCGGTCACGGTCGCTGAACGCGAATCAGATCGCGGAGGTGACCTGACGGCCCTTGTAGGTGCCGCAGCTCGGGCACGCGATGTGCGGCAGGGTCTTCTGGCCGCAGGCGCGGTTCGGGCAGGTGATCAGGGTCGGCGCGGTGGCCTTCCACTGGCTGCGACGCGCGTGGGTGTTGGCACGGGACATCCGGCGCTTCGGAACGGCCACGACTAGCTCTCCTCTGTCTTCTTACTCACGGCACCGTTGTGCGCCGCGAGGGTGGAATCGGTTGATGGGTCCGACACAGTGTCTGCCTCGAAAGAAGCAGTATCCGTATCGGTGGACTCAGCGTTGAACTTGGCGAGTCCGGCCCAGCGAGGGTCAAGTATCTCATGACCATGCTCCGAACCCGCAATCGCCATCCTGACCCCGCATTCCGGGCACAAACCGGCGCAATCCGGCTCGCACAGCGGCTGCAGCGGGAGCTCCAGACCGACGGCGTCGATGATCACCGGTTCCAGATCGAGCATGTCGTCGATCAGGCGGTGGATCTCGTCTTCCTCGGTGGTCTGCTCGGTGGCGCTGTCCGGGTAGGCGAACAGCTCGGTGAGCTGCAGCTGGATCTCGTCGGTGAACGGTTCCAGGCAGCGCGAGCATTCACCCTCGATGGGTGCGTCGACCGTTCCGGTCACCAGCACGCCCTCGGAGACCGACTGCAGGGTGAGATCCAACTCGACCTGCGCGCCGACCGGAATCCCGACCATTTCCAGGCCGATTCGTTCCTCGGTGGTGACGGTGCGATGCAACTGCTTCATCGAGCCGGGCTTGCGTCCCAGACTGCGCGTATCCAGCACGAAGCCACCGTCTTTCGGCGTCTGCTGACGTCGAGGACGCGACTCGGGACCGGAATCGGCGGACATTCGGGGACTTCACCTCACGCTCGGTGCGGAATGGGCAACCACACAACAATACCGAAAGCCCCGCATGCGGCCCAAACCGGACCGTGCGGGGCTTTTCGATCGAGAAGTCAGCGGCGGAATTCGGCGGCGTAGTCCGGGACGGACGTACCAGAACGAACCTGGTGGCGGCCGCGGCCGACAATGCGCAGGGTGCTGGAGAGCGTCTCCTCGAAGTCGGCGAGCTTGCCGTCGACGTAGTCGTCGCATTCCTGACGCAGCCGGTCGGCGTCGGCCTGCGCGCTGTCGATGAGCCGGGCGGATTCGGCGTGGGCGGCGCGGACCACCTCGGTCTGGGACACCAGGCGCTCCTGTTCGGCCTTGCCCTCGGCGACCGAGCGGTCGTAGGAGGCCTGACCGGCGTCGGCCAGGCGATCGGCCTCGGCGCGGGCACGGCTGGTGAGGGCGTCGTATTCCTTCTGCCCGTCTGCGACGGTGCGCTCGGCCTCCTCCTCCGCCGAGGCGACCAGGCGCTCGGCGTGGGCGCGGGCCTCGGCGACCATGCGGTCGGCGTGCGCCTTGGCGTCGGCGAGGATGCGGTCGGCCTCGTCGCGGGCGGAGGTAACCGTGTGGTGCGCTTGCTCGTTCGCGGTCCGGATGGTGGTGTCGGCGCCGGTGCGGGCGTCGGTGACGATCTCGTCGCGGTGGTCGAGCACGTCCTGGGCGTCGTCGAGCTCGCCGGGCAAGGCCTCGCGGACGTCGTCGAGCAGCTCGAGGACCTCGCCGCGCGGCACGATGCAGTTGCGGGTCGGCGGGATGCCGCGGGCCTCTTCGATGATGGCCACCAGTTCGTCGAGCGCTTCGAATACCCGGTACATGCGTTACCCCACTCTCCTGCCAGGACTCACGGCGAGACTCTCCGCTTCCGCCAGTCTGCCAATCTCCGCGCTGTCAACAAGGTCCGACACGGCGTGTCGCGGGTTTTCCGAAACATGGACTGTCTCACAGACCACAAAAACAAGTGGAGGGAGCCACTCCACTTCGTGTTACCTTTATTGGGCAAGCAGGTGTCGGCCGGTGAGAGCGGGCCGACACCACCGTGTTCGGATGGGGAAGACAATGGCTGTCCACGAGATCCCGGATCGGGTCACCATGCCCGTGCCCGGGCTGGTGAGCACCTATGCCTACGGCACGCAGACCCTCTACGCGGCCTGGGCGCGGTGGCTGGGGCAACTCGGCACCTGGCTGCGCGGCGAAAAGGCGCTCCCCCAGCTGATTCGGTTCGCTCTGGTCGGCGGGCTCAGCAATGTCGGCTACATCCTGTTGTTCCTGGCGCTCTACGGTGGCGGCCCGCAACTGGCCAACCTGGCCGGATCGATTGTCAGCACCGCCCTGGCCAATGAGATGCACCGTCGCCTCACCTTCCACGCCACCGACCGAGTCCGCTGGTACACAGCCCAATTGGAGGGCGGCGCGCTGGCGCTGGCCGGTCTGGCCATCACCTCCGGCGGCCTGGCCATCCTCGAGGTGACCGCACCCGGCCTCGGCGACATCTCCGAAGCCATTGCCGTACTGGCCATTACCGCCGCCGTCGGCACCATGCGCTTCCTCACCCTGCGCCTCTGGGTCTTCTGAGTCCACGGTCTCCAAAGTTCGCGGCAATCCCGCCTTTCCCGCGTGGCGCGGGAACCTCGATCGGCCTGCTGCCGTCCAAGTAAGCATCCGATCGACGAGAGGGGTTCGACATGAACCGTTGGCGCGGATGCCTTGGCGGACGACGAGATTCGGCCACCCCGCGACCCCAACGCCCACCCGGACGAGTGTGCGAGTCGTGCGTCCGCCACCGCCCCATCCGCCCGCCCCGCCAGGAGGGCCGATGAGCGCGGCAGCGGCCAGGGGTGAGGGAGTCACCACAGAGGCGGGACAGGTCGCGCCTACATCTACAGGCCGCAGAGTCCTGGGAGGCCACGGACGCGATAGAAGGCATTGCGCGGCAGGGGAATCGCGGCGGGCGCTGCTCGAGGGGTGCGGCGTGCGGCCCGGAAACGAGGGCGCTCCGGTTGGATCAGGGCCTCGCGGGGGATGCGGGCAGGCGGTCGAGAGTGCGCTCGGGAGGCGGGAGCGGCATCGGCGGATGATCGAGGCGGTGGTGGCGGAGATGGCGGCGGGGACCGTGGTGAGTCATCAGTCGGCGGCGGTGGTGTACGGGACCACGCTGTGGCATGTGCCGTTGGAGCGGGTGTGTGTCACGCGGAACCGGCGCGGGGGTGGGCGGGTCAGGCCGTTCGCGAAAATTCATGGGTCGCCGGTGGATTCGGTCGTCGAGCTGGACGGGCTGCTGGTCACCACTCCGGCGCGGACGGTGGTGGATCTGGCGTTGGCGCTGCCGTTCGAGGCGGCCGTGGTGGCGGGCGATGCGTTGGTGGGAAGGTTCGGCCTCACCGCGGACCAGCTCGCCGAGGAACTGGCGCGGGCCAAGGGGCGCTACGGGATCAATCAGGCGAAAGAGGTGCTGACCGTGCTCGACGGACGCAGTCGAAGCATCGGTGAATCCCTGAGCCGCAGCATGATTCACCGACACGGTCTGCCACTCCCCCGATCGCAGGGCAATGTCTTCACCCCCGACGGCCGCTTCGTGACCCGCGCCGACTTCTACTACGAATCCGCCGGTCTCCTCTGCGTATTCGACGGCCCCACCGAATACGGTCGCCTCCTCCGCCCCGGCCAAGACCACGCGACCCTCGCCCACCGCGAACGCGCCCGCGAAATCTACCTGCGCGCCCTGGGTTTCGAGGTCGTCCGGTGGACCTGGGACGACCTGGTCCGAGGTACCCCCGCCCGCCACCTGCGAACAGCCCTGGCCACCCAGCGCCGCCCACCCGACGCCCGTATCGAGCCCGCCCCAACACCGGCCCCACGCCAACTGGCCATTCGCACCCTATGACCCCGCCCTGCCGCCCCGCGGCAGTCAGGTTCGGAGCGACAACCGCTGGGGCGTAAGGGGTTGCGTCCCAGCGGGTCCGGCCGTCGGCGCTGTCAGTTCTTGCGTTCGGCGATGCGGGCGAGGAGGCGTTTGTGGACCGTCGGGGGGAGGAGGTCGGAGACGTCGCCGCCGTAGGAGGCGACCTCCTTGACCAGGGAGCTGGAGACGTAGCTGTAGGCGGGGTTGGTGGCGATGAAGTAGGTGTCGACGCCCGCGATCTTGCGGTTCATCTGGGCCATCTGGAGTTCGTAGCTGAAGTCGTTGACGTCGCGCACGCCCTTGACCATGGCGGTCAGGCCCTGCTGTTTGGCGAAGTCGACGGTGAGGCCGCGCCAGGACTCCACCCGGACATTGGGCAGGTGGGCGGTCACCTCGCGGATCAGCTCCATGCGCTCCTCGACGGTGAACATGCCCTGCTTGTTGGGATTCACCACGACCGTCACGACCACCTCGTCGAATTGCTCGGCGGCACGGGTGATCACATCGACATGTCCATTGGTCACCGGGTCGAACGACCCTGGGCACAGTGCTCCAGCCATGGCCGAACGCTACCCCATGGCGGTCCCGTCACCGCCACCCACCCGCGGCGGCCATTTCAGCCGTCATATACCGGCTGGGCCTGTGTGCGACATCTTCTACGTAATGGTGACTCCGCCCCAGCCGAAGTAGCGGGAGCTTCTCGTGCCGCTATCTCGCGGCAGGAAGGACCAGCCCGGCCCTGTCAGCTATGTTACGTGCGGCTACATGGTCAGCGTGACCGGCAAACCCGCAACGCAGGCAGATGAATTCCGCTTGCGTAGCACGATTGCCCGCTGACACATACTCGCAAGCCGGGCACGCGCGAGAGGTATTGCGGGCATCCACTTCGATCGTACGGCGACCGGCGCTTTCAGCCTTGCCCACCAAGATCGTCAGGAAGTTCCGCCAACCCGCATCCAGAATCGATCGGTTCAATGCGGCCTTGACTCGCGCACCGTTCGGCTCGTATGCACCGTCGGCACCAGGTCTGGATTTCGGAGCGCGGGACATGGCCGCAATGTTCAAGCGCTCGAAGGCGATTACGTCATATTTCCGGACGAGATCCAACGCAGTTTTATGAGCGTGGTCTCGACGCTGCCGCCCGACCTTTCGGTGCAGCGCGGCGACCTTGGCCGCCGCAGCGCGATGCCTCCTACTGCGCTTGGCCTTCGGCCTTCGTGGGAACAGCGCCAAGTTGCGCTGCGCCTCCGCGATTCTGTCCGCAGATTGTGCGAGGTATCGGGGATTGGCTACGTGCGTGCCTGCGGAGGTGGTGAGGAAATGCACGGCACCCATATCGATACCGACGCTCTTCCCGGTCTCCGGCAGTCGGTCGACAGGAACGTCGTCACAGGACAGGATGGCATACCAACGTTGCCCTTCCCGCTTCACCGAGACGGTCTTCACTCGACCCGATACCGGACGATGCCGGTGCACCCGGACGTGCCCCACTCCTTGGAACCGGACGCGAGTAGTCGGCTCAGACGGCGTGGAGTCCCACCTACAGCCATCGCCATCCCTAGGAAACTCAACGGTGTCGAAACTTCCGACGCCTTTGAATCTCGGATATCCAGGTGCCGCACCAATCTTTATCCGCCGGAAGAAGTCCTGCATCGCTCGGTCGAGGCGACGGAGGGTGGCTTGCTGCGACGAAAACGACCAGCGGCCCTGCCGATCCGGATCGAACGCTCGGATTTCCTTCAACTGCGCGGACTGTTCGTTATACCGCACAGTCGTCTTTGACGAGTGCCGGTAGGCCTCGCGACGTTCCTGCAACGCGCCGTTGTAGAGCGAGCAGTGATCGGCCAGCATTGCCGCTAACGCCTGGGCCTGCCTGCGAGTGGGGCGAAGCAGGAATTTGTATGCCCGACGCATCGTGCCCCTCCCGTCCTGCGAGTCAGCGTCTTACCAATGTCTTCGTTACCGCTCACCGGTTCGGACTGAAACTGCGAAGGAAAAGTCCGGATTCCCGCATCAGGCATCGAATTCGGCGAGGTCTCTGCGGGACCTGTTCGAGAGCTGAGGTTTTCGACGCTTGCGAGCGATGCCCGTCGTGCGGTGCACGGCGGGCATCGCCGCTTTCAGCCCTCGAATTCGGCCAGGTCGATGCGGGTTTCGCCGTAGTCGCGGGACTTCAGGTGCGAATAGCCCTTGGGCCAGGTGATTTCGGGTGAGCGGGTGGAGCGTTCGACGACGATCAAGGCGTCCTCGTGCAACCAACCATTCTCGGCGAGGGCACGCAGATCCGCTTCCACCTCGGCGACTTCCAGGGCGTAGGGCGGGTCGGAGAAGACCAGGTCGTAGCGCTCGGGCGGGGTTCCGGTCAGCACGCTGCTCACGCTGTTCTGCCGCAGTTCCGCCCCCGGCAGCCCGAGGTCCCCGATATTGCCGCGAATGATCGCGGCGGCCTTGCGGTCGGATTCGACCAGCAGGGCGTGAGACGCACCGCGCGACAACGCTTCCAGCGCCAGCGCGCCCGAGCCCGCGTAGAGATCCAGGACGTGCAGTCCGTCGAAATCCATGCGGGCGTGCAGCAGTGAGAACAGCGCCTCGCGCACCCGATCCGAGGTGGGACGGGTGCCCGCCGGGGGCACGCGTAGACGGCGTCCCCCGGCGGTACCTGCCACGATGCGGGTCATTCGGCGGCGGCCTCGTTGAGGTTGACCTCGACGAGCAGGTCGCCGCCCTCGACCTGCTGCACCTTGGCGATGGCCACGCGGCGCACCGTCCCGGCGCGCGGGGCGGTAATCGCCGCCTCCATCTTCATGGCTTCGATGGTGCCGATGGTGTCGCCCGCGGACACCGAATCGCCTTCGGAGACGGCCAATGTCACCACACCGGCGAACGGTGCCGCGATGTGCCCGGCATTGGTCTTGTCGGCCTTCTCCGCGGCCGGGATCTCGCTGGCGATGGACCGGTCGCGCACCGTGATCGGGCGCAGCTGCCCGTTGAGGATGCACATGACCGTGCGCATGCCGCGCTCGTCGGGCTCGGAGATGGCTTCCAGGCCGATGAGCAGGGTGACGCCCTTGTCCAGCTGGACGCGGTGTTCCTCGTCGTGGCGCAGGCCGTAGAAGAACTGGTTGGCCGAGAGCCCGGTGGTGTCGCCGAACTTCTCACGGTGCGCGAGGAATTCGGCGGTCGGGCCGGGGAACAGCAGCCGGTTCAACGTCGCCCGGCGTTCGGCGGAGGTGCCGTTCAGACCGGCCTCGTCGGCGGCGGTCAGCAGGGTCTCCGGCTTGGCCGGTCCGCGCCCGGCCAGCGCCCGGCTGCGGAACGGTTCGGGCCAGCCGCCCGCCGGGGTGCCGAGTTCCCCACGCAGGAAGCCGATCACGGAATCCGGAATGTCGTAGCGGCCGGGATCATTGGCGAAGTCCTCGACGTCGACACCGCTGCCGACCAGCGCCAGCGCCAGATCGCCGACCACCTTCGAGGACGGAGTGACCTTCACCAGACGCCCCAGGAGCCGGTCCGCCGCCGCGTATTTGGCCTCGACCTGCTCGAACTGATCGCCGAGCCCCAGCGCGATGGCCTGCTGCCGCAGGTTCGACAGCTGACCGCCCGGGATCTCGTGGTGATACACGCGCCCCGTCGGCCCCGGCAGCCCGGATTCGAACGGCGCGTACACCTTTCGCAGCGCCTCCCAGTACGGCTCGAGGTCGCAGACATTCTGCAGATTCAACCCGGTGTCGTAGGGCGAGTTCGCCGCCGCCGCGACAATGGCCGACAGGGCGGGCTGCGAGGTGGTGCCCGCCATGGGCGCCGACGCGCCGTCGACGGCGTCGGCCCCGGCCTGCCAGGCGGCGAGGTAGGTGGCCAGCTGACCGCCCGGGGTGTCGTGGGTGTGCACGTGCACGGGCAGGTCGAACTCCCGCCGCAGCGCGCTGACCAGGGTGTGCGCGGCGGGTGCGCGCAGCAGTCCGGCCATGTCCTTGATGCCGATGACGTGCGCACCGGCGTCGACGATCTCCTCGGCGAGCTTGAGGTAGTAGTCGAGGGTGTAGAGGTTCTCGTTCGGGTTGGACAGGTCGCCGGTGTAGGACAGCGCGACTTCGGCCAGGGCCGTGCCGGTTTCGCGGACGGCGTCGATGGCCGGTCGCATCTGGTCGACATTGTTGAGCGCGTCGAAGATGCGGAAGATGTCGATGCCGGTGGCGGTGGCCTCGGACACGAAGGCGCGCGTGACCTTTTCGGGGTACGGGGTGTAGCCGACGGTATTGCGGCCGCGCAGCAGCATCTGCAGGTTGATGTTCGGAATCGCCTCGCGCAGCGCGGCGAGGCGCTCCCACGGGTCCTCGTAGAGGAACCGCAGCGCCACGTCGTAGGTCGCGCCGCCCCAGCATTCGATGGACAGCAGCTCCGGGGTCAACCGCGCCACATGCCCGGCCACATCGAGCAGGCCGTTGGTGCGCACGCGGGTAGCCAGCAGCGACTGGTGCGCGTCGCGGAAGGTGGTGTCGGTGACCGCGACGCCCTCGCGGTCGCGCAGCCATCGCGCGAACCCCTCCGGCCCGAGCTCGAGCAGTTTCTGCCGGGTGCCGGGCGGCGGCGGGACGGTCAGGTCGATGGCGGGCAGCTTGTCGTGCGGGTACACCTTGGTCGGCCGCGTGCCGTGCGGCTTGTTCACGGTGACGTCGGCCAGGTACTGCAGGATCTTGGTGCCGCGGTCGGCCGAGCTCTTCAGCGTGAGTAGCTGCGGCCGCTCGTCGATGAACGAGGTGGTGACCTTGCCCGCGCGGAAGTCCGGATCGTCGAGCACCGCGAGCAGGAACGGGATATTGGTCGTCACGCCGCGAATGCGGAATTCGGCGACCGCGCGCCGGGCGCGGGCCACGGCGGTGGCGAAATCACGTCCGCGGCAGGTGAGCTTGACCAGCATGGAGTCGAAGTAGGCCCCGACCTCCGCGCCGACATTCGCGCCGCCGTCCAGGCGCACGCCCGCGCCGCCGGGCGAGCGGTAGCCGGTGATGCGGCCGGTGTCGGGCCGGAAGCCATTGGCCGGGTCCTCGGTGGTGATGCGGCACTGCAGCGCCGCGCCGCGAATGCGGATGGCGTCCTGGCTCAGTCCCAGATCCGCGAGGCTTTCCCCCGCCGCGATGCGCAGCTGCGACTGCACCAGGTCGACATCGGTGATCTCCTCGGTCACCGTGTGCTCCACCTGGATTCGCGGATTCATCTCGATGAACACGTGATTGCCGCGCTCGTCGAGCAGGAATTCCACGGTGCCCGCGCAGGAGTAGCCGATCTGCTTGGCGAAGGCCACGGCGTCGGCGCAAATGCGTTCGCGCAGTGCGGGATCCAGGTTCGGCGCGGGCGCGAGCTCGATCACCTTCTGGTGGCGGCGCTGCAGCGAGCAGTCGCGCTCGAACAGGTGGATGACATTGCCCTGCTGGTCGGCGAGGATCTGCACCTCGATGTGGCGGGGATTGACCACCGCCTGCTCCAGGAACACCGTGGCGTCGCCGAAGGCGGATTCGGCCTCGCGCGCGGCGGCCTCGATGGACTCGCGCAGCTGGGCCGGGTCCGATACCCGCCGCATGCCGCGTCCGCCGCCACCGGCGACGGCCTTGACGAACAGCGGGAACTCCATATCCTCCGCGGCCGCCATGAGCACGTCCACATCGGCGGACGGTTCGCTCGAGCGCAGCACCGGCAGTCCGGCGGCCTTGGCGGCGGCGATCGCGCGGGCCTTGTTACCGGTCAGTTCGAGGACGTGCGCGGACGGGCCGATGAAGGTGATGCCCTCCCGCGCGCAGGCGGCGGCCAGGTCCGGGTTCTCCGACAGGAAGCCGTAGCCGGGGTAGATGGCGTCCGCGCCCGCGGTCTTGGCGGCCTTGATGATCTCCTCGATCGACAGGTACGCCCGCACGGGGTGACCGGGCTCGCCGATCTGATAGGCCTCGTCGGCCTTGAGCCGGTGCACGGAATTGCGGTCCTCGTACGGAAAGACCGCCACGGTTCCGATGCCGAGTTCGTAGGCCGCGCGGAAGGCGCGAATGGCGATCTCGCCGCGGTTGGCGACCAGGACTTTGGAGAACATGCGTAGAAGGTACCTGCCCGTGGATACGGTTCGGGCATCGAAGTCCCGTTCGGTGCAATCTTCACAGACCCGGCGCGGCGGCTGCGAATTTGTGTTAATCACCGTGATACATGCCTGCCGGTGCGGCGTGCGGAGCTCCGACCACGGAATTCGCCGACTTGCTAAGCAGACCGGGCGCGCGGCCCGGCGGGCGCGGGGCGCGCGCCCGAGACGTCCCCGCGTCCGGATCGCCGCGCGATCGTGTCCGAGACCACAGGGGCGATCGCGTGATCGATTCGGAAACTGCGCGAGAAGTGTTGGGCGGCGGTAAAATCCGGCGCGAGGAGGGGGACGTTGAGAGTTTTGGTGTCGCGCGCGTCGGTGATCGCGGTCATCGCGCTCGTGCTCGCCGCCGTGTCCGCCTGCACCACCACCGTGTCGGGCACGGCCGTGCGCGTGCCGACCGATCCGTCGAGTCTGCAGGTCGGCAACTATCAGACGGTGCCGCGGGTGGTGGGAAACGCCAAGAACGACAAGCAATCCCGGGTGCGCGAGTCGCAGCGGCTCTCCGATTACGTGGCGCTGCCCTTCGAGGCGGACACCGACTACACCTACGAGTGCGCCAATGATGTCCGGCCGCATCTGGTGATCAATCACAAGGGCCTGGGCGACATCCTCATCAACGACACCTTCGACGATGTGGCGCACGATCTGCGCGGCGGCTGGGTCGATACCTGGTGCACCGGTTCGGACAATGACGAGAAGCACCGCAAGCTCAGCATCGCGGTGCTGGAGCTGCCCGACGCCGGGCGCGCCACCGCGGTGGGGCCGACCCTCGAACACGACGACTTCACCTACAACACCGACAATCGGCCGCTGAGCCTGCCGAAATACCCGGACAGCAAGGCGCATTGGCGACCGAGCGTGGCATCGATCGGCTCGTGGACGGTGCACGATCGCTACGTCGTCTTCATCAAGATCGTCGACGAGCTCGCCGCCGCACCGGATTCCGCGGATCTGATCGCGCGCACCGAGCGCATGCTGGACGTGGCGCTGCCGCTGCTGGACAAGTTCACGCCCACGCCCGCCGACAAGTTCGAGCACATGCCGCTGGATCCGGACGGCATCCTCGGGCGCACGCTGCCCACCAATCCCGAAGAGCCGCTGCGACCGGACCCCGACGGCGTCTACACCGGCCGCGGCGCGCTGCAGAGCATCGACGGCAACGACCTGGACTTCCTCACCATCGGCGATATCGATCTGGTCGGGTACGGCGACGCGCTGGTATTCCACAGCCGGACCGGCACGGCGGCGAAAGCCCTGTGGGACAAATGGAATCCGGCCACCGACAACCCGGACACGCACCGGACCATCGACCCGCCACCGGGTTTTCCGGGCGATATCGGCTGCTTCGCGGATCTGCGGAACGGGCAGGTGGTGTTCAACCAGTGCACCTTTCATGTGGATCGGTACAACGTGCAGGTGGGGGCGGCCAATGTGCCGGTGCTGTACCAGAAGACCTCGGCCCAGTACGTGCTGGTGACAAGCAGGTGAGGCCGATGCGGGGAATTCGCGGATTGCGCAGGTGGCGAATCGGTTTGCCGGTGCTCGCGGTGGTGATCGTGGTGCTCGCGGGCGGTATCGCGATGGCGACGTCCACGGTGCCGGGGCATCCGGTGCCGGGGATGACCGCGCCCGACTGGTCGCAGCTGTCCGTGGGGCCCTATCCGTCGGCCCCGACCGATTACAAACCGCTCTACAGCGGTGCCAGCGATGTGTACGAAATCGAATCCCGGCGGATGCTGGGCTATTTGGTGAGTCCGGACGAAATCGACCCGGACGTCACGTATCTGGGCGGGGCCCGGACCGTGGACGACTCGGATGGCAACTTCGGTGACGAGGTGGGGCTGCTCGCCGCGCCGTTCCCCAAGAACTGGCAGCCGGTCGCCCAACGGAACCGGTTGATCGCGGGCGCGTACATCTGGCGCAACAACAACAGTGTTCGGGCACGCAAACACATCACGCTCGCCATCATGCGATTCCCCTCCGAGCAGGCCGCGAAGGCGGCGGCGGACGGTTTCGCCGACGCCCTGGCCGCGCCCGGGCTGCATGCGCTGCCGACGGATGGGCTCGAGGCGCGCGCCTCCTCGATCTCGGATGACAAGGGGCAGATCTTCGCGGCGCACGGCGTGTACGCGATCGTCGGGCACGCGGTCATGCCGCAGGCCGACGCGACCGCCTTGGCCGAGCGGCTGCAGGCCATGCTGCGGGCGCAACTGGCGAAGATGGCGGACTTGAAACCGACTCCACTGGAGGATATTCCGGATCTGCCTACCGATCCGGACGGCATCATGCGCATGACACTGCCGAACAAGTACGACTCCTCCGATTCCGATCTGTTCGGGTTCCGGCAGGGCGGGGTCTACAGTGCCGCCGGTGCCCTGCACTTCGAACGCGACGGTGCGGCGGCACGCAAGGCGTTCGCGGCGGCCGGGGTGGATCTGGTCGCCCGCAATGGCGCGACCGTGTATCGCACCCGGGATCTGGCCGCGGCCTTCGGATTACAGGCGGCGCTGACCACACCGGGCCGCGATGACGACGAGTTCCCGAATCCGCCCGGTCTCACCGACGCGCACTGCATTCAGCTCGACGAGCCCGAACCGGTGCGGCGGGCCACGTATCTGTGCGCGGTGGTCTACGGCCGCTATGTCGCGGTGATCGGGGCACAGGCGGAGTTCAGCGGCGCGGAGCCGGGGTCGTTCCCGCAGCGGGTGGCGGCGCAGTATTCGATGTTGGCCAAGAGCGGGTAGCGGCCATGCGGCGTACGAGTCGAATTCTGGTGTCGGCCTTGGCAATCGTGCTGGCGGCGTGCGGTACCGGGCACGGGCCGCCGGTCACGCCCGCGTCGAAGGCGCCGGTTGTGGATGTCTCCCAACTGGATCCGGGCAACTATCCGGTGGTACCGCGCCAGATCGCCAACCGGACAACCGATATCACGGTGGGTGATCTGATTCAGGAGTCGATTCGGATCGCCGAGCACATGCCGCTGCCGGTCGAGGTCGACGATCGGTTGATCTACGGTCAAGGCGGGCACGCGGTCACGGCCGACTACCCGCCGATGGGTGTCGACAAGTTCAACGATCGCGCGCCGGGGTTGATCGCGGGATGGGAGACCGGTGGACGGCATCGGTCGGATTACACGCTCGGGTTGAGCGTCGATCTGACGGTCATGCGGTTCACCACGGCCGCGCAGGCCGCGGCGGCCGTGGATTTCCTGGCGGGAGAGCACGATCCGCAGTATCCGGACCACGGGCCGCTGACGGTGGCGGGGTATCCGGGGGCGAAGTCCTTGCTCACCTACTCCGAGTCGGTGAAAACCCTTTTCGCGCAGGACAATTACGTGTACTGGCTGTTCACCAGCGATGACCTGACCGTCCCGGAGGGGCCGGGGCTCCTGCTCGACACGACACGGAAGGTGCTCGATCGCACGGTCGATTCGATGAAGGACTTCCAGCCCACGCCGGTGGACAAACTCGCGGGGCTGGCCAGCGATCCCGACGAGCTGTTGGGCCGCACCCTGCCCGCGGGCAAGGGGCAGATCTGGGCGACCGAGGGGCTGTATCCGGCGCACGCCGCGCTCGGTGTCGACGATCGCCCGGCCGCCACCAAGCGCGCATTCGACGAGTCCGGAGTGGATGTGGTGGCGCACGCGCTGAGCGGGCTGTATCGGGCCAAGGACCCGGCGGCGGCGCAGCATCTCGTCGGGGCGTTCGTCGAGGAGTTGGCCGATCGGTACAAGCCGATCGATCCGCCGCCCGGCCTGCCCACCGCGCGCTGCCTGCAGATCCGGGACGATGACTCCTTCGGGACGCGATTCGTCTGCTATCTGCCCTACGAGCGGTATATGGCCGAGGTGTCCGCCGACCAGTCTCAGGATCTGCGGCAACGGGTTTCGGCGCAATACGAGTTGCTCGCGTACGGGCATATCTGACGCCGGGCCGGGTGCGGCCGACATTGCTACATTCGAGAAGAGTCGGGTATCCGGCAGTACCGAGGAGGAACTTTCATGCCGTTGCGGCCCGGCACGATCGTGGGCGGCCACCGGGTGATCCGGGTGCTCGGCAGCGGTGGGATGGGCACCGTGTATCTGGTGCAGGACCCGATGTTTCCCCGTCGGCTCGACGCGCTGAAGGTGCTCAGCGCCGATCTCTCACACGACGAGGTGTATCGCGCGCGCTTCGAGCGGGAGGCGAATCTCGCCGCGGAGCTGGATCATCCGAACATCGTGACCGTCTACGCGCGCGGCGAGGAGGACGGGCACCTGTGGATCGCCATGCAGTACGTGCCCGGCACCGACGCCGCCGTGGAGCTGAAGCGGTATCCCGACGGCATGGAGCCGCTGCGCGCGCTGCGGATCATCACCGAGGTCGGCAAGGCCCTCGACTACGCGCATCGGCGCGGACTGCTGCACCGCGACGTGAAGCCCGCCAACTTCCTGCTCTCGCGCGGCGAGGAGGATCGCGGCGACGATGAGGAGCGGGTGCTGCTCACCGATTTCGGTGTGGCCAAATCGATTTCGGACGGCAAGGAGCTGACCGCCACCGACAGCCTGATGGCCACGGTCGCCTACGCCGCCCCGGAGCGCCTGGCGGCCGAGCCGCTGGATCATCGCGGCGATATCTACAGCCTCGGCTGCGCGTTCGTGAAGCTGCTCACCGGACGCACGCCGTTCCCGATGGATTCCCTGGCCCAGGCCATGCTGGGCCACCTCCAGGAACCGCCACCGCCGCTGAGCACGCTACGGCCGGGACTCCCACCGGCCCTGGACACCGTCATCGCCAAGGCCCTGGCCAAGGATCCCGCCCAGCGCTACGGCACCTGCCGGGAGTTCACCCGCGACGCCGAACTGGCCCTGCAGGGTCAACAACCGCTCGCACCACCGGTTTTCACGCCCCAGGTGCTCGCACCATCGGTTGCCGCCCCACTGCTCGACGAGCCACCCACCGAGCGAGTCGACCACCCCGCTCCCCGCCGCGTGGAACGCCTCCGCCTAGCCCTGATCATCACCACAATCCTTGCCCTGCTGGGTCTTTCGGGCACCGCGATCTACCTGGCCGTGGACCGCACCACCGGCGGCACCGCCGTCGTCACCACCACCCACACCGACTCCCTGGCCCAGGTCCGCTCCGCCCACCCCACCTTCCAGACCAAAACCATCGGCGTCTACAACTTCGCCGACAACTCCATCACCGCCGACCTCGACACCAGCCCCCAAGCAAAATTCCTCCAGGACATCGGCTTCCGCTACGCCACCGACCTCCGCGCCAAATCCGACGAAACCACCCCCCAACGCCCCTACTCCCTCTCCGACGTCTCCGTCCCCGACATCGATGTCATCATCATCGTCCGCACCGACAAACAAGCCGGAAACGGCGGCCTCCGAGGCCTCCCCAGCCCCTTCCTCTCCTCCACCCTCACCCACGCCAAACTAGTAATCGTCGACGACCCCCAATCCACCCAAGCCTTCCAAACCTGGACCCCCACCTCCCCCGACACCCTCATCCAGCGAGTAATCCCCTCAATAGCCAAAGTCCTCTGAACAATCGAGGATTCGACCGTCGACGGTGCCGATCAGCAGTCGGCCCGGCCGGGTGAGGGTCAGCGACAGTGCCACCACCGATCGACCATCGACCTCCAGTTCATGCCGCCAACGCACGGTGCCATCCGAGGCCCGCAAGGCCACCAGCTCACCGGAATTGAAGGCGACGTAGACGGTGTTCTCGTCCCCGTCGAGCGCCGTGACCGGGACGTCGGCGGTGAAAACCCATCGTGCGACTCCGGACCGACCACTACGCCGAACCACGAAGACATTGCCGGGCAAAAGACCGGCACCGTCGTGCACGGCACCCGCGTGTATCAGGTCCCGATCCTCCGCCCCGCCAACCTCTATGCCTGGTCCGCCGAAGAGGTGACCCGCACGCGCGGTGTCCCATTCGAGGGGGAAGAGTTCTCGCACCTCCGGGCCGCCATCACCAGCCGGGTCGACTGCGACAACGCGCTTGTCCCGCGCGGGCTGCTCGGGATCCATGCCTTCGAGGAATAGCAGCTGCCCACTGTGGCGGACCGGAAACGCATGGTTGAAGGGGTCGAATCCCCCTAGCGGCATATCCAATTCAGGAGATGTCCCCGTCGAGGGGATCAATGCCAGCGAACCCGAACGGTCCCAGTCGGTGGCCCGCAGCGCGAGCCAACCGTCGTCGCGCGTGGTGAACATGACCGGCGAGTCGAGGCGTAGCGAATCGACCACCTTCCCGTCCGCCAACGAAACCCGCGCCACGAGCTGTGGCTCGTTGACACGTTCGCTGCCCACCAAGCGCCACGGCGGCCGTTCGACATTCACCCAACAATCGCGCTGACCTGCTCGTACCGCGAGCTGCCGACCCCCGTACTCATCCCGCACACGCCACTCGAGTTTCCCGTCGGGCAGCCATGATTCAGCCAGCACCCTGTAGGCACAGGACAACACCCGACCGTCGGGCAACTCCTGAACATCCCATACCCGCAGACGCGGCTCCCGCGGCTCACCGACCACCTCGGAAAGCAACTCGATACTGCGCTTCGCCTTCAATTCCGTTGTAGTGCGATCGAATTCGATTCGCTCACCAGCGAGCTCTTCACTCCACACCGACCCACCCGCGACATCGCTCCAATCGGACCGCTCGATGACCGCCGAGAACGCGTAGGACCGCGCCTCGGCGTCATAACGTCCATCGGGAAAATCGTCGGGCGGCGCCACCACCACCCGCAATGCCTGCCCGCCAGCCCATTCGACATCCAGCACCTCACGCGACCCACGCAGCACCGAGGTCGCACGCCCCGACCGCAGATCAAAGATCAACAACTCGCCCTCGTAGGCGTAACCGCCGTCATAAGCCCCAACTCCCACGGCCAAGATAGGCAGTGTCGGATGAAAAGCCATCGAACGCACCGGCCATTCGGCCCCCACAACCCACCGGCATCGCAGATCCCCCACCCCATAAACCCCCACCCGATACCCACGCCACCACCGGTCCGCAATCCCACTCCCCGACCACTGCAGGTGGCCCAAATCGCCCCCCACGCCGACGAGCCCCCGCTCTTCATCGACAACCGCGATAGTCGGCTCACCGATCTCGACAAACGGACGATCACCAAGCACACGCCGAACAACCAACACAAGATCATCGTCCCATCACGAGCGATATCGGCGAGTGGCACACCCTGGAGGGGTTTTGTCCGAATTCGGCTCCAGGATGTGCCGCTCGGTGGTTGGTCACTCGGGCAGGGTTGGGTGCCAGTGGTCGGCGGGAGAGGTGGGGTTGGGGTCGTACTCGTCGTGGCGACGCCACCAGACGTACGGGGGCTCTTGGGGGTAGCCGGGTGGGGAGTTTTCCCAGCTCTCTTGGCGACCCAACGCCGTGATGTCAAGGAGGCTCCAGGTGTTGCCCAGTTCGGCGTCGCCGCGGCCGTTGATGAAGTAGGTGCGGTAGATGCGGTCGCCGTCGCGGAGGAAGGCGTTGGTGCCGTGCCATTCGTCGACTCCGAAGTCGGCGTCGAAGTCGTCGGTGATGGTGTACCAGGGCATGGTCCAGTCCATGCGCTTCTTCAGGCGCGCGATCTCGGGTTGGGGCGCGCGCGAGGCGAAGGCGAAGGTGGTGGAGCGGGCATTGACGTGGGCGAGGTTGCCGATGTGGTCGGCCATCATGGAGCAGCCGAAGCAGGCCTTGCCGCGCTCGACACCCGCGGTGTCCTCTGGCTGGCCGTGCACGCCCGGGTCGAAGAACGCGCGGTAGACGATGAGCTGACGGCGACCCTCGAACAGGTCGAGCAGGCTCATCGGGCCCTCGGGTCCCTCGAATCGGTACTGCTTGCCGACCGCGACCCAGGGCATGCGCCGCCGCGCCGCCGCCATCGCGTCATGCGCGTGGGTCAGCTCCTTTTCCTTGACGAGCAGCCGCTCCCACTCGTCCTGCCACTCCTCGGCTGAAACAATCCTCGGTGCTGTCATCGCAATATCCCATTTCGATTGTGGTCCAAATGATTTCGGATATCGGCCGTCGAACGAACTCCAGTGTTCGACACAGAGGTCAGGTATCTCTTTCCAGCTCAGCACCGCGGTCGAGCGCAGTCAATCTCGACGTGAACTTCGCGCACGGGCACGCCCGAACTTCGCAGACTTCGCTGGTCGCCGGGTATTCGCTCGCCGAAGTTCGCCGCTGCGAGCCGTTTTTCGGTTCGAGCAGGCTGCGTAGCGTGCGAAGTATGAAGACCTATCCAGTACGCGCACGCTCCTCGAGCGAGGAGTTCCCGCGCTCCGAGCAGTTGGCCATGCGGATCGCGGAGGTGGCGGTCGATCCGGTCGAGGTGTCGGGCGAGGTCACCGAGATGATCGTGAATCGCCTGATCGACAATGCGGCGGTGGCGGCGGCCGCGGTGCTGCGGCGGCCGGTGACCACCGCGCGGCGGCAGGCGCAGGCGCACCCGTACACGCCCGGCGCGACCGTCTTCGGATTGCCCGGCGCGCAGCGGTTCTCGCCCGAGTGGGCGGCGTGGGCCAATGGGGTCGCGGTGCGGGAACTCGACTTTCACGACACGTTCCTGGCGGCCGAATACTCGCATCCGGGGGACAATATTCCGCCGATCCTGGCGGTGGCCCAGCATGCCGGGCGCAGCGGGGCCGAGTTGATCAGGGGTCTGGCGACGGGTTACGAGATCCAGATCGACCTGGCCACCGGGATCTGCCTGCACGAGCACAAGATCGACCATGTCGCGCATCTCGGACCATCGGCGGCGGCGGGGATCGGGACCCTGCTCGGGCTCGACACGGAGACGATCTATCAGGCGATCGGGCAGGCATTGCATACGACGACGGCTACCCGGCAGTCCCGCAAGGGGGAGATCTCCAGCTGGAAGGCCTTCGCGCCCGCTCTCGCCGGTAAAGCCGCGATCGAGGCGGTCGATCGGGCCATGCGCGGCGAGGGTGCGCCATCGCCGATCTGGGAAGGGGCAGACGGCGTGATCGCCCGGCTGCTCGGCGGTTTCGACGCCGAGTACGTGGTGCCGCTGCCCGGCCCGGGCGAGGCCAAGCGCGCGATCCTCGACAGCTACACCAAGGAGCATTCGGCCGAGTATCAGAGCCAAGCCCCGATCGATCTGGCTCGTCGCATGCGCTCGCGGATCGGTGATCTGACGCAGATTGCGACGATCGTGCTGCACACCAGCCATCACACCCACGTCGTGATCGGCAGTGGCTCTGGCGATCCGCAGAAGTACGACCCGACCGCCAGCCGTGAAACCCTGGACCACTCCGTCCCATATATCTTCGCGGTCGCCTTGCAGGACGGCGGCTGGCATCACGAGCGCTCCTACGCGCCCGAGCGGGCGCGGCGGTCGGACACGGTCGAGCTGTGGCGGAAGATCACCACGGTCGAGGACCCAGAGTGGACACGCCGCTATCACTCGACGGATCCCGCGGAGAAGGCGTTCGGGTGCCGAGCAGAAGTCACACTGCGCAGCGGCGAAGTCATCACCGACGAATTGGCCGTCGCGGACGCGCATCCGTTGGGGGCCAGACCTTTCGGGCGCGCGCAATACATCGAGAAGTTCCGCACCCTCACCGACGGCATCCTCGATCTCGAAGAGCAGGAGCGCTTTCTGGATGCGGCCCAGCGCACCCCCGAACTTCCTGCGGGCGAGCTGGACCGGCTGACCTTCACCGTCGCGCCGACGGTCTTGGACCGCGCTCCGACGACTCCGGAAGGAATCTTCCGATGATCACGTACCGAGGCGACTCAGCCCTCCCACACCAGCGCCTGCGCGGCAATGACGGAGGTCCCGTTGAACGTGACCGCGGGCGAGCCGTGCAGGCGGTAACCCTCCTCCAGCAGTCCACTGATGCGTTCGCAGAAGGTCGCGTCGTCGGGGCCGGTGATCAGCCGGTAACGCAGGGGCGGTTGGTCGCTCATGTGATCAGCCTAGGCGGGTGGGCGCGATGAGCGGGCCGTTGACCATGACGACCACACCGGGCGACAAGCGGGCCGCGCTGCGGGCGGGGCTGGCGAGCGGGCGCATCCAGCGCTGGCCCGGCGCATTGAATCCGCTGGTGGCCAAGCTGATTCAGGAGATCGGATTCGAGGGCGTCTATGTGTCCGGGGCGGTGGTCTCGGCCGAGTTGGGGTTGCCGGATATCGGCCTGACCACACTGAGCGAGGTGGCCGAGCGGGGGCGGCAGATCGCGCGGGTGACCGATCTGCCCGTGCTCATCGACGCCGACACCGGGTTCGGGGAGCCGATGAATGCGGCGCGGACGGTGACGCTGTTGGAGGAGGCCGGGCTGGCGGGGTGTCATCTGGAGGATCAGGTGAATCCCAAGCGCTGCGGGCATTTGGACGGCAAGGCGCTGGTTCCCGCCGCGGAGATGGTGCGGCGGATACGGGCGGCCGTGGCGGCGCGGCGCGATCCTGGCTTCGTGATCTGCGCGCGCACCGACGCCCGAGGGGTCGAGGGACTCGATGCCGCGATCGACCGGGCCAAGGCGTATGCCGACGCGGGCGCCGACCTCCTCTTCACCGAGGCGCTCGCCGATGCCAACGAGTTCGCGAAATTCCGTGTCGCCGTGGATATCCCGTTGTTGGCCAATATGACCGAGTTCGGCAAGTCCGAGCTGCTCTCGGCGGGGCAGTTGGAGTCTCTCGGCTACAACGCCGTCATCTATCCCGTTACCACCCTGCGCCTGGCCATGTTCGCCATCGAGTCCGGTCTGCGCGAAATCGCCGAGACGGGAACGCAATCCGCGCTGCTGGACCGCATGCAGCATCGCTCTCGCCTCTATGAGCTGCTGAACTACCGCGCCTACAACGCATTCGACACCGATATCTTCAATTTCACCGTGAGCGAGTGATTCCCATGACCGATATCAAGAAGGGTCTCGCGGGCGTCGTCGTCGACACCACCGCCATCTCCAAGGTGGTGCCCGAGACCAGCACCCTCACCTATCGCGGGTACGCCGTGCAGGATCTGGCCCGTCATCGCAGCTTCGAGGAGGTCGCCTACCTGCTCTGGTACGGCGAACTTCCGAATCCGGCCGAGCTCCAAGAGTTCTGCGTGCGCGAGCGCGCATTGCGCGGTGCGGACCGGTCGCTGCTCGCCCTCATCGCGCGGCTCCCCGAGACCTGCCATCCGATGGACGTCGTACGGACAGTGGTCAGCTACCTGGGTGCCGAGGATCCCTTGGAGGATCGCGGCAAAACACAAGATGACCTGTTGGCCAAGGCATTACGGCTGACCGCTGTTCTCCCCACCGTGATCGCGGCCGATCTGCGCCGCCGTCGCGGTCTGGACCCCATCGCGCCCGATCCGGCGCGCCCCTTCGCCGAGAACTTCCTCCACATGTGCTTCGGCGAGTCCGGTGATCCGCGCCTGACCCGGGCTTTCGAGATCTCGCTGATCCTGTACGCCGAGCACAGCTTCAATGCCTCCACCTTCGCGGCGCGGGTCGTCACCTCCACCGAGTCCGATATGTACAGCGCCGTCACCGCCGCCATCGGCGCATTGAAGGGTCGCCTGCACGGCGGCGCGAACGAGGCCGTCATGCACGCCATGCTCGAGATCGGCGATCCCACCCAAGCGCGAAAGTGGCTGCGGGAGCGGATTTCCCGCAAGGAGAAGGTGATGGGTTTCGGGCACCGCGTCTACAAGGACGGCGACTCCCGGGTCCCGACCATGAAGTCCGCCCTCGCCGACATTGCCGAATTGACCGGCGGAGACCGGTGGCTGGCCATGTACTCCGAACTCGAATCCGCCATGCTCGAAACCACCGGCATCAAACCCAACCTGGATTTCCCCACCGGTCCCGCCTACTACCTGCTCGGCTTCGACATCGACATGTTCACACCGATTTTCGTCATGAGCCGGATCACGGGCTGGACCGCGCACATTCTCGAACAGTCCCAATCCAATGCGCTGATCCGCCCGCTCTCCGAATACGTCGGCGTGCCGCCGCGGCCCCTCGCCGGCTAGGCGTCCTCGAGGATTTCGGCGAAGGCGATCACCACGCCGCCGGTGGCGTGTTCGACGGTGGCGGCGACCAGCGGGCCCGCCTCGGCGGCAGCCGCGCTGGCGGCCGCGTAGTCGTCGAAGTACAGGTCCAGCAGTCGGTACGCCGGGGTCGGGCTGCCGTCCTCCTTGGGCCACACCTTCGAGGCCTGCAGCCGGGTCAGGCCGGGGAGCTTGCGCGCCAGCGTGAGCTGCTCGGGGTAGGCGGCCTCGAAGGCGTCCGGGTCGGTGGGGTTGGAGTAGACGAAGCTGATCTTGGTGGGATTGCCGTTCTGCGTCATGGCTGACCTTTCGGTTGATCTCGATGCGGCGAGCGCCTCCGCTCACGGTTGTCGACAGTATTGAGACGACTAGGCTGCGACCATGACCGCTCCGCTGGGAAAACTTGCCGATCGTCCAGCGCCGCAAGCCGATTCGCCCCCGGACGATCTGCTCTCGGAGTTGCTCCGCAGCGTTCGGCTGAGCGGGGAACGCATGGCGGAATACGCGCCGGGGCCGACGTTCTCCATCGGTTTCGCCGAGGTCGGCAGTCTGCACCTCATCGAGGAAGGCGAACTCGAGCTGCGGATCGACGGGACCTCCCGTGTCGAACGCGTCGGCCGCGGCGATATCGTCCTGATTCCGCGCGGCGACTCCCACCGCCTGGTCAATATCGAGGGATCTGGGCCCGTGCGCTGGCTGCACGGCAGCTTCACCATCGGCGACCCGCAGGCCAGTCATCTGCTCGGGAGCCTGCCGGGCGTGATCGTGCTCGGCGGCGCGGGCACGCCGGTGCCCGAGGGACTCGAAGTCGCCCGGCGCATGCTGCTCATCGAAATGCTGTCGCCCTCACAGGGTTCGGCGGTCATGATCGCCCGCATTCTCGATCTGATGTTCATCCAGATCATGCGCACCTGGGCCGCGGGCGCGGACGTGGAACCGAACTGGCTGGCCGGTGCCTTCGACCCGCAGCTCGGCCCGTCATTGCATGCCATCCATCGAAATCTGGCCCGCGACTGGACGGTCGACGAGCTGGCCCGCATGTGCAACCTCTCGCGATCCGCGTTCGCCGCCCGCTTCACCGCCCGCGTCGGAAAGCCACCCGCCACCTACCTCGCCCAGGTCCGGCTGGACTCGGCCACCGATCTGCTGCGCGCCACCGCCCTGACCATCCCGCACATCGCCGAGCGAGTCGGCTACACCTCGGAGGCAGCCTTCAGTCGCGCCTTCAAATCCCGCTACGGCACCCCACCGGCCCGCTGGCGACGAGACCTCCTCGGGCGCGGTTAGGGCCGGTGGGGCCCGGCCCGGCAGCCGAGATCGACTGCCGGGCCGGGCCTTTCGGTCAGCGCAGGGTTGCGGCGGCCTGGACCATATTGTGCAGGGACGCCTCGACCTCGGCGGGGCCCCGGGTCTTGAGGCCGCAGTCCGGATTCACCCAGAGGCGATCCGCGGGAACGGCTTTCAGCGCCTCGGAGAGGGATTCGGTGATCTCGTCAACCGTGGGGACGCGAGGCGAGTGGATGTCGTAAACGCCGGGGCCGACGCCCAGGGAGAAGCCCGCGGCATTGAGGTCGTCGAGAACCTCCATGTGGGAGCGGGCCGCTTCGAGGGACGTGACGTCGGCGTCCAACGCGGCGATCGCGTCGATGACCTCGCCGAACTCGGAATAGCAGAGGTGCGTGTGGATCTGGGTGGCGTCGGAGACCCCGGAGGTGGCGAGGCGGAAGGCCGTGATCGCCCAGACCAGGTAGGCCGCCTTCGCCTCGGCGCGCAGGGGGAGGAGTTCGCGCAGGGCGGGCTCGTCCACCTGGATAATGCGGATTCCCGCCGACTGGAGATCGAGCGTCTCGTCCCGAATTGCCAGGGCCACCTGATTGGCGGTGACGTCGAGGGGCTGGTCGTCGCGGACGAAGGACCAGGCCAGAATGGTGACCGGACCGGTGAGCATGCCCTTGACCGGCTTGTCGGTGAGGCTTTGGGCGTAGGTGATCCAGTCGACGGTCATGGGCTCGGGCCGGGTGACGTCGCCGTAGAGAATCGGCGGGCGGACGCAGCGGGTGCCGTAGGACTGGACCCAACCATTGGCGGTGGTGAGGAAGCCGGTCAGCTGTTCGGCGAAGTACTGGACCATGTCATTGCGTTCCGGCTCGCCGTGGACGAGCACATCGAGGCCCAGTTTCTCTTGCAGCGCAATGACTTCGGCGATCTCCGCGCGCATGCGGTCGCGGTACTGGTCCGGGGTGAGCGTGCCCTTGCGGAAGGCGGCGCGGTCGCGGCGGATGGCCGCGGTTTGCGGGTAGGAGCCGATGGTGGTGGTCGGCAGCGGGGGCAGGGGGAGGCGGTCGTGCTGCAGCGCACGGCGTTCCGCGGCCGGTGCGCGGCGAGTCGCGTTGGGGCTCAGCGTGTCCAACCGTGCGCGGACGGTGTCGTCGCGCAGACGGGTGTCGGTGGCGCGGGCCGCGATCGCCGCACGGGCGGTCGACAACCCGGCCGCCACGGCCTCGGTTCCCTCGTGCAGAGCGGTGGCGAGCAGACGCACCTCGGCGATCTTCTCGGCACCGAAGGCCAGCCAGGATCGCAGGCTCGGGTCGATCTCCGTTTCGGCGTCCAGCGAATACGGCACGTGCAGTAGCGAACTGGAGGTCGAGACCGCCAGTTCGCCGGTGGATCCCAGCAGGGTACCGAGCGTGGCGAGGGCACGGTCCGGGTCGGTGCGCCAGACATTGCGGCCGTCGACCACACCGGCGACGACCAGCTTTCCGGCCAAGCTGGGCACGGAGGTCACATCCTCGACGGTGGTGCCGGACCTGAAATCGAGTGCCACACCTTCGATTCCGGTGTCCACGAGAATCGGCAACGCGGGGCCGGGACGTCCGAAGTAGGTGGCGACGAGCAGCGCTGGACGGTCGGATATCGCCGAAAGCTCTTCGTACACTTCTCGCACCAGGCCGAGCTCCATATCGGAAAGGTCGGTCACCAGCACCGGCTCGTCGATCTGCACCCATGCCGCACCAGCCTCGGCCAAGCGCCGCAACAGTTCCCGATACAGCGGCAGCAATCCGCTCAACCGCCGCAGCGGATCACCCTCGGCGTCCTTGGCCAGCTTCAGGAAGGTCAGCGGCCCGATCACGACCGGCCGCGCAGCCACGCCCAGCGCCTGCGCCTCGGCCAGCTCATCGAGCAATTTCTCCGGATGCAAGGCGAATTCGGTGTCCGGCCCCAACTCCGGCACCAGGTAGTGGTAGTTGGTGTCGAACCACTTGGTCATCTCCAGCGGTTCGACGGTCGAGGTCCCCCGGGCGGCCGCGAAATACCGATCCAGCGGATCATCGATCCCCACTACCCGAGACGGCAGCGCCCCGAACATCGCTGCGGCATCCAGCATTTGGTCGTAGTACGAGAAGGTGCCCACCGGCACCGAATCAAGCCCCGCCGTGGCCGCCGCGGTCAGTTGCGCCGCACGCAGTTCCCGTCCGACGGCATGCAGGGCATCGGCGTCGATCCGCTGCGCCCAGTACGCCTCAACGGCCTGCTTCAACTCTCGCTTCGGCCCGATCCGGGGCAAGCCGAGAACCGTCGCCTTGAACGTATTCCTTTTGGTCACGGGTCATCTCCAGTGCTCCAAGTCCACTGGCCGCCGCCACAAGCGCACACGAACCCCGACCCCGGCCCCGTGTCCCCACGGCACGCCGAAGCCACCGGCCCGTCCACCCAATCCACGAGGCGCCGACCGCCGGATACGGCGTACCCGACACACTCGGCAGGTATTCGGACTCGCAGGCCCGGCCTCCCGGCCCCCTACTGACCATCGCTTCCCAGACGTACTCGCCCAGTGCTCATGACGGCGTTCGTTCCTGCATACCGCTGCGGGACAGTCCCGGATTCCCACCGGGTTCCCTCTCACCGATCCCCCTTACGAGAGAACCGATTTCGACGCCAACCGCACGACGAGATACCAACCCCGCCCTGCCTCGGCGAACCGACTGCATCCGCCAGCATATCCCCCTCCCCATAACCGCCGAGTGGCACACCCGGGAGGCGAATTCGGGCAAAACCCCTCCCGGGTGTGTCACTCGGCGATCAGGGGAGGCGGGTGGGGAGAGAATCGAGGGCGGCGCTGATGCGGCGGGAGGCGGTGGACAGTTCGGAGAGGTAATGGCGGCGCTCGGCGCGGGTGACGTCGTCGCGCAAGGGGCCGATCTGTAACTCCATGACCGCGTGGCCGCCGCTGTCGAAAACCGGTGCGCCGATGTAACTCACCGCGAGCGGGATGTCGCGGTCGAGGGTGCGTTGGTCGTAGGCGCTGCCGCCGATCGCGGCGAGTTGGGCGAGGACGCGGCCGCGGAGTTCCTTGCTCGCGGGATGGTCGGCGAGGTGGTCGGCGACCTCGGAGAGGACGCGGACATTGGGGATGCTGTCGGATTCGAGTTTCCAGACGCAGTGTCCGGTAGCCCGGAGGGTGGACAGGACCGCGCGGTATTCCGCGCGGCGCTCGGGGCCGCGGGTGCGCAGCCAATCCTCTTGGCGGGCAGTGCCCCAGTGGGCGATGATGGCCGCGCCCGCGGGGGCCAGCAGGGGGATGCGGGCGCCGGCCTCGATGCCGACGGTGTAGCGGTCGCGGGTGACGGCCAGGAATTCGAGGTGGTCGAGGGTGATGGTGGTGAGGGCCGCGCCGCAGTCGACGCGATCGGCCAGGCGCTCCAATTCCCGGTCCAGCCACGCGCGCTCGTCGTTCGCACCGGTGGCACGGCGACCCAGCGCGGCGAGTGCCGGGCCCAGCTCGTAACTGAGGTCGGGCAGTCTGCGCACCCAGCCGCGGTCGGCGAGCGCGGCCAGGATCGAGCCCGCGGTGGAGCGGTTCAGCTCCAGGCCGTCGGCGATCTCGGCCGAGGTCAGCGGGCCGGGTGCGGCGACCAGCAGTTCGATGATGGAAATGACCCGGTGCGTGGGCGGAGAGCTCTGGGTCTTGCCAGCGGGCACGCGCGTCTCCTAGCCTGAGCCGCGATACGAATAACCGTATCGCTGGATACGGATAATCGCACCGAGGAGTAGGCCGTGGCAACCATGTGGATACAGGGGCCGAACCGGTCGTGATCGCGGATTTCGCCGACCACTGGCTGCTCTACTGTTCCATTCCCGTCGTCGCCGCACTCATCGGCTGGATCACCAAGATCGTCGCGGTGCGGATGCTCATGTACCCGCTCGAATTCAAGGGCATCCCACCGTGGTTGGGCTGGCAGGGCGTTATCCCCCGCTCCGCGCCGCGCATGGCGACCATCGCGGTGGATCTCATGTTCGGCAAGCTCATCGATCCGCAGGACATCATCGCCCGCATCGATATCGCCGAATTGACCACGCGCCTGCGCGAACCCCTCGATGCCGGAGTCGATCACATGGTGCGCGCCATGATGCTGAAGCATCAGCCGCGGCTCTGGGTGAACATGCCCGAGGCCGCGCAGCGCGCCATTATCGAACGGGCGCAACGGGATCTGCCGCAGCTCATCGAGGACATCGTCTACGACCTGCGCACCAATCTCGATCAGGTGATGGACCTGCGCGGCATGGCCATCAGCGCGCTGGTGGACGACAAGTCGCTGCTGGTGGAGATGGTGCGCCGGGTGGGGCGCAATGAGCTGCGCTTCATCGTGCGGTCCGGTCTGATTTTCGGCACGGTGCTCGGCGTCGTCCAGATGCTGACCTGGGCGCTCACCCATTCCCCTTGGCTCATGCCCGCTTTCGGCGGTTTCACCGGTTTGGTGACGGACTGGCTGGCGCTGCAAATGATCTTCCGGCCGATCCGCCCGGTCGGTATCGGACCGTTCACCTGGCACGGCCTCTTCCACAAGCGCCGCGAGCAGGTCTGCACCGACTACGGCGACCTCATCGCCACCGAGATCCTCACCCCCGCACGCATTCTCGAGGCCGTCCTCCATGGCGAACGTGCCGACCGGTTGGCCTCGATCCTGAGCCATCACGTCGGTGAGTTCCTGGAACTCCAGACCGGCCCAGCCCGGCCGCTCGTGCTCATGGTCGCGGGCGAGAGCCTCACCGCCATCGAACGCGACGCCGTCACCTTCGTGCTCGATCACGTGAAGGCCGCCGCGCACTCCGGCTTCGACCAGCACGCCATCGAGGCACTCGATGTCCGAAACCTGGTGATCGAGAAGACCAAGCAACTGTCCGACGACGAATACGAGGGTCTGCTGCGCCCGGCGTTCAAACAGGACGAGTGGAAGCTGGTCGCCATTGGCGCGGTGCTCGGGTTTCTGGTCGGCGAACTCCAGGTTCACCTGATTTTGGGGTGAGCCCGCGGATTTCGGCCCACATTCCGAACCTCGTTCCACCGCGGTGGCGTCGGTGGGGTCGTACGATGGGGACTCGCGCGCAAAACCGCCGGTAGCACTGAATTCGCATGCTACGCAGCACTGTCGTTCCGATGAAGTGCCACGCAGGGTCCGTGAAGTTGCGGCGAGTCTCCTCAAATTGCGATGTTTGCGAAGCCGAATCGGTACCATCCTGCACGTGCGCAAGATGTATGCGGGGGCCCGACTACGGCGGTTGCGCGAGGAACGGCGGATGACCCAGGCGGCCTTGGCCAAATCCCTGGACCTGTCCCCCAGCTACCTCAACCAACTCGAGCGTGATCAGCGACCGCTCACGATTCCCGTGCTGCTGAAACTGAATTCCACCTTCGACCTGGACGTGCAGTTCTTCGCCGCGGACTCCGACGCTCGCCTGGTGTCGGATCTGCACGAGATCCTGGTGGAGGCCGCGGGCGGCAATGCCGCGCCGGTGGCCGAGGTCGAGGATCTGGCCACCCGGATGCCCGAGGTCGCGAAAATCGTTGTGGCCATGCACCGCCGACTACGCGCGGCGACCGACCAGTTGGATCTTTTGTCCTCCAAGGTGGCCACCCCCACCGGCGCGCCCGGCGTGCCCATGCCCTACGAGGACGTGCGCGACTTCTTCTACGATCACCACAATCACATCGCCCAACTGGATCTCGCGGCGGAGCGGCTGTTCGACGAGAGCGGGCTCACCATCGGCTCGCTGGACCGGCAGCTGGCGCGGGTGGCCGAGGAACGCGCCGGGGTCACCGTCCTGGTGCGCGGCGACGGGGCCGACCCGACCATTCCCAAGCGTCACTACGAACCCGAGACCCGCACCCTGACCCTGGCCCGGCGGCTGCGCCCCGGCCAGCGCGCCTTCCAGATCGCCACCACCCTCGCGTTCCTGCTGCACGGCGCGCTGCTCGACGAGGTCCTCGACGAAACCCCCTCGCTCACCGACGAATCCCGCACCCTGGCCCGGATCGGACTGGCCAACTACTTCGCGGGCGCGCTCATCCTGCCCTACAGCAAGTTCCTGCGCTCGGCCGAGGAACTGCACTACGACATCGACCTGCTGGGCCTGCGCTTCGAGGTCGGCTTCGAGACCGTCTGCCATCGGCTCAGCACCCTGCAGCGGCAGGGGCAGCGCGGCGTGCCGTTCTTCCTGATCCGCACCGACCGCGCGGGCAATATCTCGAAACGCCAGTCCGCCACCGCCTTCCACTTCTCCCGGGTGGGCGGCAGCTGCCCGCTGTGGGTGGTGCACGAGGCATTCAACCATCCCGGTCGCATGCTCACCCAGGTCGCGGCCATGCCCGACGGGCGGCGCTACCTGTGGGTGGCGCGCACCACCCCGCCGGTGCCGTCCGGATTCGGCACGGCCGGTAAGGAATTCGCCATCGGGCTGGGCTGCGATATCGAATACGCCGACCGGTTGGTGTATTCGCGGGGCCTGGAACTCGACGATCCCGCGGCGGCGGTGCCCATCGGCGCGGGCTGCAAGGTGTGCGAGCGGCCCAACTGCGCCCAGCGCGCCTTCCCGCAGATCGGGCGGCCGCTGGCGATCACCGAGCACACCAGCTCGGATCTGCCGTATCCGCGCATGCCCCGGTAATTTTCCCCCTATCGCGAGGAAACATGGTGGGATAAAGGACAATTCCCCCATCCAAATTGGATATCCGTTGCGCCGCACCGGAACAAATACCAAAAGGTATTGACCGGCATTCGCCACACATCACGAGCACATCATGTGTAGCGTCTGGATTCGCTCGAAGTCTCTCGACGACAAGCGGTGGCGCGGTGATCGGTATTGACGGATGCCTCGAACGCATCATGGATATTCCCGGCGCTCGCAGCGTCACCCTCGTGGACGGCGCGAGCGGGCTGGCCATCGCGGCGGCCGGGCGGCACGACGTGCTCGATCAGCACGAAGACGCCGCCGCCGCAACCGATGTCGTGCGCGCGGTGCTCACCTCACCGGCCCTGGCCACCGGCACGCCCGGCGATGACATCACCGAGATCATCGTGTGCGGCACCCGGGGATATCACCTGCTGAATGTGATCGACGGCGATTTCGAAGCGCGGCTTTTCGTGCACATCCTCTTCGACGGCGGCACCGGCAATCTCGCCATGGCGCGATACCATCTGCGATCAATTCTCGCCGAATTCGCCGAGGACGATCATGGACGGTGACCTCGTCCTCGAACTACGGCGGCTCGAACGGCAATGCCGTACCGGCGTACTCACCGTGGGCGACGGCGCGTTTCATTTCGTGGAGGGCGCGATCGTGGCCGCCGAATGCGCGCGCACCACGACGCTGGACCGCATGGTGGTGGCGTCCGGAGTGGCCACCACCGAGCAATGGCGGCGCGCCCGCGGCGGCGGCGAAGACCGACTGCTGGAGCGCCCACGGGTGGAAACCCTTGCGCTGCTGTCGGTCTTCGACGCCGCCTACGTCCTGTCGGCCGCGCCGATGCCGCTGGCATTCCACGACGGACCGCCGCACCGGCTCGCCCGCGCCTGCCGCATCACGCCCGGCGCGCTCATCCACGAATGCGCGCGGCGCGGCGACCCGCACGCCGGATCCTGGCCCGTCGAACTGGTCGACCGGGCCCCGGTGATGCCGGTGCGGCGGGTGCGGCGGCGCCGGGTCGTGCTCACCGGCGGCCACGCCGAGGTGCTCGCCGCCGTCGACGCCCGGCGCAGCATTACCGGCATCGCCGAGGATCTGGGCCGCACCACCTACGGCTGCCTGCTCGCGGTGCGCGAACTCACCGCGGCCGGACTGATCGAACCACCGGTCACGGTGGCCCTCGCCGATCCGATCCGGACCGCGCCCACCCCGACCGCGCCCACCCCGGCGGCACCCGTATCGACCGGTACCGCAACCGATTCCGTGCCACCGCTGCGCCGCCGGGCCCGGCACGCCGCGGCCGTCGACCTCCCGGACCACTGGGAGCCACCCGACCGGGACGTGCTCATTCGCCTGCGGGCGGCCTTGGAGGAACTCGCGTGACCGCACGGAGAAGGCGGCTCGGTGAATTCATAGGAAGGTTGACCAACGTGGCGATGTCCGGCCCAGAACCGAACACGCAGGTACTCATGGAGCTGAAGGCGCTGCGGGACCGGGTGCCGCAACTGACCGGAACACTGGTGGCCTCCACCGACGGATTGCTCATCGCACACGATCTGCCCGCCCATATCGAGCCCGCGGGCATGGCGGCCCTGACCGCCGCGCAACTCTCGCTCTCGCACCGGCTCGCCGTCACCGCGCACGGCGGCGGCTTCCACGAGGTGGTGGTGCACGGCGAGAGCGGGGACGTGGTGATCTACGCCGTCGGCTGGACCGCCTCGCTGACCGTACTGGCCGGTCCCGGCGCGAATATCGGGCGGCTGCACCTGGAATCGCGGCCCACCGCCCGCGCCATCGCCGAACAGCTGACCCCCAGTGATAACCCCGATTGAAAGGAAAACCCATGTCCAACATGGATATCGCGCTGAAGGACATGATGGTGATCGACGGCGCGCTCGGCGCGGCCGTGGTCGACTACAACAGCGGCATGGCGCTCGGCATGCTTGGCAGCTCCAAGGCGCTCGACCTGCAGATCGCCGCCGCGGGCAATACCGAGGTGGTGCGCGCCAAGATGCGCACCATCGACCAGCTGGGCATCAAAGAGGACATCGAGGACATCCTCATCACCCTCACCAACCAGTACCACGTCATCCGACCCATGACCGATCGCAAATCCAAGGGACTGTTCCTCTACCTCGCCCTGGACCGCAACCGCGCCAACCTCGCCATGGCCCGCCACCGCCTCAAGGGGATCGAAGAGGGTCTCGAGGTGTAGGCCCTCCCGATAATTCGGTGGCGGCGGCCGTGCGGCGAAGTTAGCGTTGACCCCGACCCCCCGACGACGAAAGGACCGGCAGTGCATCATCATTCGACCGCCGCGCCGTCGTCGCACGCCTTCCGAGAACCGGAAGAGCCCTAGCCACCTCGCCGCGGCCACACGGCCCGGGGGCTATCACTACAGCCCAGGCGCAGTTGCTCTGCTGGCACGGGCAGCCTGATTTTCACTCAGGACCCACGTCGGTTCGATTCCGACCTGCGTCACTCCCCGACACCACCACCGCATACGGCTGCGCGGACAATCCGTCGCCGCTCGTTCAAGTCCGGCCGGGCTGGGTATGCACGGATTAGCCCCTGTCAGACAACGTTGAGGAGCCAGCGGTGTCCTACGACAGCTCAGCCCTGATCGCGTCCCTGGTGCGGTTCGCGCGCCTGCTGATGACGGAATACGAGCCCGATGAGGCGCTCGACGAGCTCGTCGCGGCCGAGACCGAGGTGCTGGGGCTGTCCGGCGTCGGGGTTGCCATGCCCTCGCACGGGCGAATGCACATGGTGAAATCGTCGGGCGAGCGGGTGTTGGCGGCCGAGCGCTGTCAGGAACTGCGTCAGCAGGGGCCGTGTGTCGACGCGCATCGCAGCGGCGAGGTGGTCGCGGTCGGGAACATCGCCCACCTGTCCATGCGCTGGCCGCAGTACGCCGAGACGGTGCGCCGAGCCCGGATCGCCGCGGTGGCCGGAATCCCTATGCGGTTGCGCGACAACCCGATCGGCGCGATCGACCTGTACGGCGAACAGGCCGGGAACTGGTCCGAACCCGACCTCGAGGTGGCGCAGATGCTGGCGGATACGGCCGTCGGCTACGTCGTCAATGCGGATAGACGCCAACGGCAACACCGGTTGACCGAACAGTTGCAGGCGGCATTGGAGTCCCGGGTAATCATCGAACAGGCCAAAGGGGTGCTCGCCAACGCCTACGGAATCACCCCCGACGAGGCATTCGCCCTGATCCGCCGACATGCGCGCACCAGCCAGCTGCGGTTGCAGGCCGTCGCGCGTGCGATTGTCGAATCGGGTCTTCGCGTGTGAATCCTCATGACGGGTCACCGGTTTGCCGCGATACCGGGCACGCGCTCAGCATCGAGCCGGTAGTGTGATCGGCGTCGAACACCGTGTCCCGGTGTAGCCAAACGCCGGACGCATCTGTTCCGCCCAAGCCCCCGGTGGATCGCTCGACGCGATCACGCCTGCAAGGGGGCGCGTTGCTCACATTCACTCAGCCGATGCCTGACGGCGTAGTCCCGCATCGTGGACCCGTCCGGCTGTTTTCCCTTGCCTCGAGTCCGGACCAACCGATGAAAGGAAGGACGACCGATCATGATCACCAAGGCAGATCTGCCTGCTGGACTCTCCCTGCGGACGAGCACCGCCAGTGGCCCCAACGGCAGCTGCGTCCAGGTCGGCTACTGGCCGGGCCGGGGCATCGTGGTGGCTCATAGCAAGGAGGGCACCAATGGCGCGGTCCTACTGTTCACCCACCGCGAATGGGAGGCCTTCATCAAGGGAGTGAAGGCCGACGAGTTCCCCGCCGTCGGCTAGCCGAGCGGACGCCAGGACGCGTCACGTCCGGTGAGTGCGAGCAAACGCCGTTGCGGCCCAGCGCTTTCCGGCACCGCCACCCGCGAACCGAACTTCCCGGTCGCGGCCAGGCCGGGCGCGAGCCGCTCGAAAACCGGCAGCAGAAACGCCACGACATCCGCATCCAGGGTGTCGTCGGCCCCGATGGCCCGCGCCAAATCCCAGGTGTGCATGGCCAAATCGGCCGCGATGATGTGGGCGAGATCCCGCCCCGACGCCTCGCCGCCGAACGGTGAGGGTGCCCGCGACTCGAGCGCACCCGGCACCACCAGCCCCGAACGCACCTGATCGCGGGCGGCCGACCACGCGGAAACGGTGTCCTTCCCGCCGTTTTCGATCGGCCGCCCGTGCAGGACCGACGCCAGCCGCAGATGGTTGCCGGTCACATGCTCGACCAGTCCGCGCACATCCCAGTCGGTGCACGGGGTGGCGTGCCCCCACTGCTCGAATTCGACCGCGCCGAGCCGGGTTTCGAATCCCCGCACGGCCCGAGCATGCAGCTCACCCACATCCACGTCTTCCGCCTCCACTGCGTCACCGAGTCACTTGCATATTGCAATCCACACCTTGACAGGCATACTTGCAAAAGACAAGACGCTACCCGGGAGGAACTTGTGGACGACGGCACCGGACGGATCGAACCGATCGACCCGCTGCGCTCCCCGTGTCCGGTCGCGGCCACCCTCGACGTCCTCGGCGACCGCTGGACCATGCTGGTGATTCGCGACATGTTCGCCGGAAAGCGGCGCTACACAGAGTTTCTCGCGTCCCCCGAGCGCATCACCACCAATATCCTGGCCGACCGCCTGCGCCGCCTGGAACGCGTCGGGATCGTCTATACCGCGACGTACCAGGACAATCCGCCCCGCCGCGAATACCTCCTGACCGACTCCGGCAAGCAACTGCGCCCCGTCCTCGCCGCCCTGGCCCGGTGGGGAACCGCCCACATCCCTGGAACGGTCGACACCGCGACCGCACTCACCACCCTGCGACAGACGCGGGACGCCGAGACGGGCTAGGTTCGGAGGCTGTGGCAGTCGAATACCGAGTCGGGGACATCCTCGAAGTGTCCTGTCCCTTCACCGCGACGCGGGTGACGGCGCTGACGGACGACCAGGTCTTCGTCGAATGGCCTTGGTGGGCACCGGATCCAGACGCCACCGGTGCCCCTTGGAACGGCGAGGTCGCCCTGGCCACCGGCCCCGACACACCGGGCTGGCACCGCGAACTCTTCCGAACCCGCCCCACCCCATCCGACCTCACCCCCGAGTCGGACTGCCGAATCGGAATCCCGCCAACCATCGTGCGCGTACTCGAAGTCCACCGCCACGACCCACCCCGCGAAACCGGCCGACTCCCCCGCCCCCGCCGAGAAATCACCTGCCTCCCCGTCGACCAACCCCCCGACTCCCCCGAACCCACCACCTTCGACCCCGACGACGGCATCCCCCGCACCATCGAATTACGCTTCCGCCCCTACGCATTCCTAGAACCCGGCGACCAACTCGCCGACGCCAAAGCCCGAACCTGGCGCTTCGACTCCCCCTGGGACTGGCACCCCCTCGACGGTCAGCCGGGCGACACACCCACCTGGCCCCTCATGCTCCTCACCCGCCACGGCAGCGGCGACGACGATGCCGCCGCGGTCGACGTGGTCGAGTCCACCTGCACCGGCTCTCATGAGGAAGAACTCGCCCAATGGAATGCCCTTGCAGGGCTGGAAGACTCCGCCGAACCCGAGGACGTCTATCCGCCCGAGGACCTCAGCGCGCCACAGGATCTCGACCCTTCCGAGTACATGGACTGACCGCACCCATCCCCGTCAGGATTTCGCCAGGTATTCGAGGCGTTCGCCGTCGACGGCGGCGCGCATCATGCTGGCCAGGCCGGGGTGGTTTTTCAGGCCGGGGTCGGATTCGACTATTTCGCGGGCTACTTGTTGGGCGGCGGTGATGACTTCGAGGTCGTCTAGGAGGGAGAGGAGGCGGAGGCTGCGGGCGGTGCCGGATTGGGCGGAGCCGAGGACGTCGCCCTCGCGGCGTTGGCGGAGGTCGAGGACGGCGAGTTCGAAACCGTCGGTGGTGGCCGCGACCGCCTCGAGGCGGGCCATGGCCGTACCGACCGGATTGGTTTCGGTAATGAGCAGGCACAGGCCCGCGTGTTTGCCTCGGCCCACGCGACCGCGCAGCTGGTGAAGTTGGCTGACGCCGAAACGGTCCGCGTCGACAATGACCATGACGGTGGCATTGGGGACGTCGACACCGACCTCGACCACCGTGGTGCACACCAGGACATCGATCTCGGCGTCATTGAAGGCCCGCATGACGCGGTCCTTCTCGTCGGCGGGCAGGCGGCCGTGCAGCAGCCCCACCCGGAGATCCTTCAGGGGACCGGCGCGCAGCATCTCGTACATGTCCACCGCCGAATGCGTGGTAGGCGCTTCCTTCTCCTCGGCTTTCCCCTTGCGCCCCTTGGCCTTTCCGTTCTCCTCCTCGTCACCGATGCGCGAGCACACCACGTACGCCTGACGCCCCGCCGCCACCTCCTCCCGAATGCGCTCCCACGCCCGATCCACCCACGACGGTTTCACCTTGGCGGGAACGACTTTCGACGTGATCGGGGAGCGCCCACGCGGAAGCTGGGTCAGCACGGAGGTTTCCAGATCACCGAGCGTGGTCATGGCGATGGTGCGCGGAATCGGGGTGGCGGTCATGACCAGCAGGTGCGGGCTCGCACCGTCCTTGGCCTTGGCGCGCAAGGCATCTCGCTGTTCGACACCGAAGCGGTGCTGCTCGTCGACCACCACCATGCCGAGGTCGAAGAACTCCACATTGTCCTGAATCAGGGCGTGCGTGCCGATCACCAGACCCGCCTCGCCGGTGACGGCGTCCAGCAGGGCGGCCTTCTTCTGACCCGCCGACATGGAACCGGTCACCAGCACCACCTTGGTGGCGTTCTCGTCCGCACCCAGCTCCCCGGCCGTGCCGAGATCGCCGAGCATCGTCGTCAACGACCGATAGTGCTGCGCGGCAAGCACTTCCGTCGGCGCGAGCAGCGCGCACTGCTGACCGTTGTCCACCACCTGCAGCATGGCGTGCAGGGCCACGATGGTCTTACCCGAACCCACCTCGCCCTGCAGCAGCCGATGCATGGGATGGGTGCGCGACAGATCCGCCGAGATCTCGTCGATGACCGCGCGCTGCCCCTCGGTGAGCTCGAAGGGCAGCCGCTTGTCGAAGGCCGCGGCAATGCCGTCGGTGCGCGGCGGGCACGGCCGCGCGGTGCGGCCCTCCACCTGATGGCGACGCTCGGCCAACACCAGCTGCAAGGCCATGGCCTCGTCGAAACGCAAACGGCCCCGGGCGGCTTCGATATCGGCCTTGCGCTCGGGTAGGTGGATCAGGCGCAGCGCGTCCGACACCGGCAGCAGGGAATGCTCGGCACACAGGGCTTCCGGCAGCGGTTCCTCGAGCGGGTCGAGCTGATCCAGCACCTGCCGCACACAGCGCAGGATCGTCCAGCTCTGCACCTTCGCGGTAGAGGGATAGACCGGGATGAACTCGCGCTCGAAGAACGACATGTCGATGCCGCCCGGACCCTTAGCGCTCTGCGCCAGACCGCGCAGCGCGCCGCCGCCGTGCACCGAGGTGAGATTCTCGACCGAGCCCTCACCCTTCTCGGGCAGGATCAGATAGTCCGGGTGGGAGAGGTTCCACTGTTTGTCCCGCCAGTAGTGCACGGTGCCCGACATCATCGCCCGCGCACCCTCTTTCACGAGGTGCCGCACCTTGTCGCCATTGAAGAAGGTGATGTCCACCGGCTTCGCGCCACCGGCGTCCAGGCTCACCTTGAGTAGACTGCCGCGCCGGTTCTTCATGGGCCGCAGGTCGGTCTTGGTGATCCGCCCGATCACCGTGAGGTGCGCGCCCTCCTCGGGCTCCTCCTCGGTGAGCGGCTGCCCCTGCGTGGCGTAGCGCAGCGGATAGTGCCGCAGCAGATCCTCCACGGTCTGCATGTCGAAACTCTCCTGCAGCGACTCGGCCGCCTTCACCCCGAGCACATGATCCAGCCGATCGGCCAGCGTAGCCATTCAGTTCACCCCGATCCGCACGGTTCTATTCCACCCCGATCTGCACCACGTCCCCCGCCTGCCCACCGGGATACACCACCACCTCGACACCCGGGAACCCGGCGGCCACGTGCGCCGCCAGCTCCTCCGAAAGCCCTTCCGGCGCATCGCATCCGATGAGCATGGTCACCAATTCCCCACCCAGGCCCAGCATTCGGTCCAACAGCGTGCGCCCCGCCGCCCGCACATCCGAATCGATCACGACCACATCGTGTCCGACCAGCCCGAGCCCATCCCCCGCCTCGCACATTCCCACCATGGTCAAGGCCCGCTCCGGCGCGACCCGCACCGCGCCCCAACGGGTTCCGGCCGCCGCCTCCGACATGGCGAACGCATCATCCGCCGCCACCCGCCCCGCATCATGCATCGACAGCGCCGCCAACCCCTGCACCATCGACCCGCACGGCAGCATCAACACCTCCCGCTGCCCATCCCGGGCCGCCACACTGACCGCCACCAATTCGTGTGCGGGCAGCGCCCCGTTCGGCAACACCAGCACCTCTCGATGCGGCACTCCACGAATGGCTTCCAGCAGGACCTCCGAGGTCACTTCGCCCTCCAGGACGGTGGCGCCCGCGTCCTCGAAAAGCCGCACCGCACCCGCACCGGAGGCCACCGCCAGAATCGCGCGATCGGCCGCCCCGCCGTGCGCATCCCCGGACACGGTCAACGTCTCGATCCGAATCCCGCTCAGCCCACCCGCGACCAACCCGGCCTCCACGGCCGCCCCGGCGTCCGCGCAATGCACGTGCGCCGACCAGGTCTCCGCCCCATCGCCGACAACGACCACCGAATCCCCCAGCGCGGCAAGCCGATCCCGCAGCGCATCGATACGACGCGCATCCGTACCCCGCACGAGGAACATCACCTCGTACTGCGGCACGCCGACGCCGGATACCCCCGTCACGACCGAATTCGCGTCCACCACAGCCGGTTCCGAAACCGCCGTGCCTGCGATACCGGCACGCGCGACCACGCCGACATCGTCCATGCCGAGCCTGCCACCTTCCCCCGTCATGGGTGCTTCGGCAGCAGGAGCCGGAGCGTCGGAGCCGCCCGCCGAAGTCCGCCCCGCTGTCCCGTTCGGCGTCGTCCGTCGCCGCTCCGGCGCATCACGCCGGTAGATCGGCCGCGCGGGCGCGCTTCCGCCAGCGATGGCGACCAGTTCGTCGAGCAGCACCAGCAACCCGCGTGCCCCGGCATCCACCACCCCGGCCTCGCGCAGCACGCCCAATTGTGCGGGCGTCTCCCCCAAGGCTTTGGCCGCGCCGTCGGCCGCCGCCTGCGCGACCGCCACAAGATTCCGCTCGGCGCAATCGGCCGCCCGTTCGGCCGCCCGATCCAGCACCGTGAGCATGGTGCCCTCGACCGGAGAACTCAACGCCTCCCGCACGAGCCGAGCGGCCTGCCGCAAGGCGACCCGCAGCGACTGCTCGGTCAACGGCCCCTCCGCCACCGCCTCCGCGATGCCCCGCAGCACCTGCGACAGAATGATCCCCGAATTCCCCCGCGCGCCCACGGTCGCGGCCTGCGCCATGGCGGCCGCTACCTCGTGGGCGGGAGGCGCGCCGCCGAGGTCACCCCGGTCCGCGGCCGTGTTCACCCCGGCCGAATCGCCGACCTGAATGACCTTTGCATCGGCGGGCTCGGTGATCTGCGCCACCGCGTCCTCCGCCCCGCGCACCGCGGCGCGCATGGTGGCGAGCAGGTTCGTGCCCGTGTCGGAGTCCGGCACGGGGAAGACATTGAGGGCGTTGATCTCGTCCCGATGGAGTTCCAGGGCGGCGAGGGCCGAGCGACCCCAGCTCAGCAGGGCAGTACCGTCGAGAGCGTCACCTACCCCGGGCACCGTCACCGTCCTTCCGCACACGTCATGGAATCCCTGCGCCAGCCTAGTCGGGGCAACCGACACCACGCTGTCACCTGGCATTCGTACGGTGCATACGCGACGGGTGCCGGGGACCCAATTGGACACGCCCGGGCGCGGTTGGCTACTCTTGTGCGGTTGCCTCACGCAGGCACGGTCCTGCCCTCTCAGGTATCGGCCCGCGTTGACCAGCGATTAGCTGGTAGGTACGTCCAAGACATAAGCTTTCGGACACGCTGTGCACCGTGCAGCGCGTCCCACTATGACATGAAGGAGCTCGCGACTATGGCTGCCGTCTGTGACGTCTGCGCCAAGGGCCCCGGCTTCGGTAAGTCGGTTTCGCACTCGCACCGGCGCACCAACCGTCGCTGGAACCCGAACATCCAGACCGTGCGCGCCCAGGTTGCCCCGGGCAACACCCGCCGCATGAATGTCTGCACCTCCTGCCTGAAGGCGGGCAAGGTCGTTCGCGGCTGATAGCTTTTCGTCGAAGGCCCCGGCACCCAGAATTGGGTGAGCCGGGGCTTTTGTCGTTCCCGGACCGAGCACTTCAGGGGTGGGCATGAGTCGGTGGCAGGTGGTTCCGCTCGCGCCCGAGCATGTCCACGGCATGGCCGAATGCCATATCGCCTGCTGGCGTGAGGCCTACCGGGATCTGGTGCCGCGGCACCTGCTGGACGCCTTCGATGTCGGGCAGCGCGCGGCGGCCTGGGAACGCATCCGGATCAAATATCCGGGACAGGTCCACGTCGCCCTGATCGACGAGACCGTGGTGGGATTCGCGGCGGGCGGTCCGTCGAGCGAGGAGAACTCGCCCACGCCACGGGAACTCAATGCGATGTATGTGCGAGCCGCCTACTACGGCACCGGCATCGCCCACGATTTGATGGCCGCGGTGCTCTCCGACGAGGCCGACACCTCGCTGTGGGTCTTCGAGGAGAACCCGCGCGCACAGGCCTTCTACAAGAAGTACGGCTTCGAACTCGACGGGGCACGCCGAGTCGAAGCCTTCACTCCCGCAATCCAAGTGCGGATGGTGCGCCGGGTCCCCGACGGGCTGGAAAAACCACCCGGCGCTGATCCCTAGGCCGCGCCGTTGAGGCAATCCACCTGCTGGCTGATCGACTGCACCACGCACGCCAGGCGCGAGGTCACATTCGACGACAGTCCGCTCACACTGTTGGTGTCGAACAGGCTGCCCACGGGCTGAACCGTCTGGTGCGTGGTGTCGGGGGTGTAGTTCTCCAGCGGCAGGCCCTCGGCATTGGCCACGGCCGGGGCCGCGGCCAGCGCCGCACCGGCGGCCAGCGCAACGAAAACACCACGGGCAGTCTTGTTCTGCATACACATGCTCCTGAATCAGGTCATCGGGGTTCGCACTACGGCAGACGCCAGTCCACCGGCGCGGCACCTAATGTACCCAGCAATTCGTTGGTTCGGGAGAATGGGCGAGAACCGAAGAATCCTCGCGAAGCCGACAGCGGTGAGGGATGGGCGGATTCGATGTAGGGCGTATTGCCCAGCATCGGCTTCAGGGTTGAGGCGTCGCGGCCCCACAGAATCGCCACCAGCGGCTGATCCCGGGCAACGAGCGCGCGAATTGCCTGCTCGGTCACCGCTTCCCAGCCCTTGCCGCGATGCGAGGCAGGCTGGCCCGGCTGCACCGTCAGCACTCGGTTGAGCATGAGCACGCCCTGATCGCACCACGGCGACAGATCGCCATTGGACGGCATGGGCAGGCCGAGATCCTTGGTCAGCTCCGAATAGATATTGGACAAACTGCGCGGAATGGGCGAAACATCCGGGGCCACCGAGAAACTCAGCCCCACCGGATGCCCCGGCGTCGGATACGGATCCTGGCCCACGATGAGCACCCGGACCTTGTCGAACGGCCGCTGGAAGGCCCGCAGCACATGCTCCCCCTTGGGGAGATAGCCACGCCCCTCGGCGTTTTCGTTGCGCAGGAACTCGCCCATCGCGGCAATGCGGTCGGCCACCGGTTCGAGGGCCTCGGCCCAGCCCGTATCGATGACTTCCGACAGTGGTTTCGCACCCATGTCGGGAAAACTTATCGTGTCGAGTTTCATCGCGTAAGCGGCCCCGTCTAAGAGAAGGATTCCCAACCGCCGAGTCCGGTTCGGGGGGTGCCGTCGACCGTCACGCCGGAGCCTGGGCGAACCTGTCCGATGCGGACCCAGCCCTCGGGCAAATCGCCCGAATCGGCGAAAGTCGCTGCGAACGCGTGGTCTTCGCCGCCCGCCAGAATCCAGTCAAGGGGGTTGACGCCCAGGGCCTTGCCGACCGCCTCCAATTCGGGGGCGGCCAGGGTCGCGGTGTCCAGATCGATGGCCACGCCGGAGGATTCGGCGATATGTCCGAGATCGGCGAGCAAACCGTCACTGACATCGGTGAGCGCGGTGATCTCGGCGGTGTCGGGCAGATCCAGCACGGCGTGGTACGGCGGCTGCGGAACCCGATGCGCGGCAACCACATCCGCGAATTCCTCGACCAGCTCCCCGGCGTGCGGGTCATCGGCCCCGGCGTACGCGTGATCGGCCCCGGCGGAGAGCACCGCCAGGCCCGCACCCGACCAGCCCAGCTTCCCGGCCACGGCCACCACGTCACCCGGCCGCGCACCCGACAGCCGGATCGGAGCCCGGCGCGGATCCCCGAACGCCGTCACCGAGATGATCAGCATCGGGCTGCGGACCATATCGCCCCCGGCAATGGACGCCCCGGCCCGACCGGCCTCGGCCCACATGCCGTCCGCCAGTTCGCGCACGAACTCCACCGGCGTCTCCGACGGGCACCCGAGCCCGACCACGAACCCGCTCGGCACCGCGCCCATGGCCACCACGTCCGCGGCGTTCTGCGCGATCGCCTTGCGTCCGATGTCCATGGGACTTGACCAATCGGTGCGGAAGTGCCGGTCCTGCACCAGCATGTCGGTGGTCACCACGAACCGCCCCTCGGGCGCGGCGATCACCGCGGCATCGTCACCGGGCCCGAGCAGCACGCCCGGGGTGTGCGTACGACCCGCGTTCACCAGCGCGATGAGCCCGAATTCCCCGAGCTCACCGACCGTGCGCGCGGGCTGGACCGCCGCAGCGCCTGGGGAGACCTCCGCAGCGCCCGGGGAAACCTGCGGAGCGCCCGGGGAATCGGCCTGCGGCCTGTTGCTGGCGGTGATGGCGGTCTCCTTCGCGGTGAGTGTGATGCGGGCGGCTGACCGCTCGACGGTACCCTCGATGCCGATGAGCAACGACACCCGCGGCAGCGAGCCCGAGACCAAGCCGGAAAGCACCGACGCAGAGCTCGCCGATACGAAGCTCGCCGACACCGAGGCCACCGAGCCCGCCGATGCCGACAACGCCACCGGCGCTGAAAAGGCCGAGTCGGACGCCGCGGACTCGGACGACTTCGGCGTCCGCCGCTCCCCCGCCCTCATCGCCACCGCGGTCGCGCTGCCCGTCGCGCTGGTGGTCGGCGTGCTGGTCATGGGTGTGCTCGCCAACCGGCATCACAGCCGGGATCCGCTGGCGCTGGGCGCGGTTCCGGCGCCCGCCGCCTCCAGCCCGGAGTGCTCGGCGCTCCTGCCCGCGCTGCCCGGCACGATCGGCGACTACACCACCTCCGAGCTGATGCAGCCCGCTCCGCCCGCGACCAAGGCGTGGCAGCTGCCCGACGGCGGCGACCCGATCGTGGTGCGCTGTGGCCTGGATCGCCCGCAGGAATTCACCAAGGCCTCGCCGCTGCAGGTCGTGAACGGCGTCAACTGGTTCGAGGTGCGTGATCAGACCAGCGGTGTCACCTCCGGCACCTGGTGGGCGGTCGACCGCGGGACCTATATCGCGCTGACCCAGCCCGACAATGCCGGAGCGACTCCGCTGCAAGAGGTTTCCGACGCCATCACCAAGGCGATCCCGGCCAAGCCGATCGACCCGAACCCGATTCCGAACTGACGCAAGATATATCCTGACGGACCCGTGCTCGGGCCTGTCAGAGCTTGCGCAGGGTGGCCTTCCCGGCGGTGAGATCGATGTCCACACCCTCGTCCCCGTCGCCGGGATTCTCCCGATGCATGAGCACCGAGTGCCGCTGCTCCATCTCGTGCCGCTTGGCCGAGTTGAACGCGGCGTCGAACTGCTCCAGCCCGATGGCCGCGGCCCTGCGGTTCTCCTCGTTGCGCATCCACGGCAGCGCGGTGCGCCCGGTCACCCGGCGATAGGCCACATCGGCGAAGGCCACCACGATGATCAGCAATGCCAGGCCGGGAATCGTCATAGCCACGATCACCTCATCGAGGCTACGCCCGGCCCGGACGCCTGCCGTCAGCCCGAAGGCTGATTCCCACCCGTCCTAGCGCAGGCCGGTGCCGCGGGCGAGCGCCGTCTCGATGAGGGTGCTCACCAGGGTTCGATTGTCGATCCCGGTGGCCTCCCACATGCGCGGGTACATGGAGATCGAGGTGAAGCCGGGCATGGTGTTGATCTCGTTGATGACCGGGCCGTCGGCGGTCACGAAGAAGTCGACGCGGGCCAGCCCCTGGCAGTCCAGCGCCCGGAAGGCACGTACCGCGAGCTCCCGAATCTCTTGGGACACATCGTCGTCCAGCTTGGCGGGGACGTCGAACTCGCACACGTCGTCGAGGTACTTGGTGTCGAAGTCGTAGAAATCGGGCGCGTCGCCGTTGTCCTCGGGCATCCGAATCTCCGCCACCACACTGGCTTCCACCCGGCCGTCCGGGAATTCCAGTACGCCGCACTCGACTTCGCGGCCCACGATCCCGGCCTCCACGATCACCTTCGGATCGTGTTCGCGCGCAACGGCGATGGCGGCGTCGAGATCGTCCCACCGGTCCACCTTGGTGATTCCGATGGAGGACCCGCCGCGGGCGGGCTTCACGAACACCGGCAGCCCCAGGCGCTCGCGGTCGGCCTCGGCCACCGTCGCCACGCCCGGTCGCAGCACCACCTGCACGCCGATCGGAAGTCCCTCGGCCGCAAGGAGTTTCTTGGTGAACTCCTTGTCCATTCCGGCCGCACTGGCCAGCACACCCGGACCGACATAGGGCAGCTCGGCCAGCTCCAGCAGACCCTGCAGCGTCCCGTCCTCGCCGAACGCGCCGTGCAGCACCGGGAACACCACGTCCACGCTGCCCAGCACGTCGGCCTTGCTGTCGAGGGGCACCAGCGCGCCCGCGCGGGAGGGGTCGGCGGCCAGGACCAGCGCCGTGCCGGATTCGTCGACCGTGGGTAGCGCGCGGTCGCGCGCGGTGAGCGCGCGAGGATCGGCGTCGCCGAGCACCCAGGTGCCCTCGCGCGTGATCCCGATCGGAACCGCCTCGTACCGTTCGGGATCGAGGCTCGCCAGCACGGTGCGTGCCGAAACACACGACACCCCGTGCTCGTTGCTGCGGCCGCCGAACACCACCGCCACCCTGGTCCTGTTGGTCATGCCCCGAACCCTATCCGGTCGATTGTGGCGGCAGTGTTACGCGGTCGTCCCGCCCCGCGACGGACTCGCCCCGTACCGCGCGGTAGCTCATTCCGATTTGAGGCGGCGGCCCTGCAGCTGTCCGACCGCCTCGGCGGCCGACATGCCCTCGTGGCACACCTGGTGCACGGCATTGGTCAGCGGCATCTCCACGCCGTGCGCGGCGGCCAGCGCCCGCACCGATGTGCAGGACTTCACACCCTCGACGACCTGGCCATGAGTCGCCTCGAGCGCGGTCTCCATGGATCCGCCCGCGCCCAGCGCGTGCCCGAAGGAGCGATTGCGCGACAGCGGCGAGGTGCAGGTGGCCACCAGATCACCCACGCCCGCCAGCCCCGCGAAGGTGACCGGCTCCGCGCCCACCGCCACACCGAGCCGGATGATCTCGGCCAGCCCGCGGGTGATGAGGGTGGCAATCGAGTTGTCGCCCAATCCCATTCCCGAGGCGATGCCGCAGGCCAGCGCGATGACGTTCTTGCAGGCCCCGCCGATCTCGCAGCCGATCACGTCGGAATTGGTGTACGGCCGGAAATAGCCGGTGGCGCAAGCGTGCTGGACGGCCTCGGCCCGCGCCACGTCCGAGCAGGCGACCACGGTCGCGGCGGGCTGGCCCGCGGCGATCTCGTGCGAGAGATTCGGCCCCGACAGCACGGCCACCCGACTCGGATCCGCGCCGGAGACCTCCGCGATGACCTGGCTCATCCGCAGCAGCGTTCCGGTCTCGATGCCCTTGGCCAGGCTCAGCAGCGTGGCGTCGGCGGGAATCAGATCTTTCCAGGCCGCGAGATTCGCGCGCAGCGACTGCGAGGGCACGGCCAGCACCACGATGTCGGCGCCGTCGAGCGCGATCGCGGGATCATCGGTGGCACCCATGGGCGGCAGCGCGACATCCGGCAGATACCACGGATTTCGACGCTCGGTGGCCAAGACCTTCGCCACCTCCGGTCGCCGAGCCCACATGGTGGTCTCGGTTCCAGCCTCTGCCAATACCTTCGCGAACGCGGTCCCCCATGACCCCGCTCCCAACACCGCTGCCCTAGCCATGGGCCCAATATAAGCGGGTGTGAAGAGAGCCACGCCGCGTGTCGCACCTCCCGGAATCCGAAGCCGCTCACACGGTCGTCATCTTGGAGTGGGAGGATTCGGGCATGCGCACGGCCGGAGCGAAGCGGAGGGCATAGTGGACACAGCCGTGCACGCGGTCATCGCGGTCAAGAGTCTCGAACTCGCCAAATCCCGGCTCTCCACCGGGCTGCCCGCCGAACACCGGCCGCGGCTGGTGCTGGCCATGCTCGCCGACACCGTGACCGCGGCGGTCGCGACGCGCGCCATCGCATCGGTGACCGTGGTGACGCCGGATCCGATGGTCTCCGAGCTGGTCCGCGGGCTGGGCGCGCACGTGCATCCCGAACCCGAGGTCAGTGCGCCGCACACCAGCGGGCTCAACGCCGCCCTGGCCGCGGGCGCGGCCGCGATCCGGCATCGGCACGGTCCCGTCGATCTGCTTGCCCTGCAAGCGGATCTGCCCGCGCTGCGCTGCGCCGAACTCTCCGACATGCTCGCGAGCACCGGGCATCGCCGCTCGGTGGTCGCCGATCACGAGGGCAGCGGCACCGTCGCACTGCTGGTGCGCGGCGACCGTAACAATTCACCGCGTGCGGCGCTCAACCCGCTTTTCGGTCCGGACTCCGCCCGCCGCCACATCGCCGACGGCGCGGTGGAGCTGCTGGGCGACTGGCCCGGACTGCGGCAGGACGTGGACACCGCCGCGGACCTGGAGCGCGCCGCCGCGCTCGGGGTGGGGAAGGCCACCGGCGCGCTCCTGCGTGAAATCGGCGTGTCGCAGGCGTGTCGAGCAACCGAAGATATGCACCGAGTCCGATCTTCACTGTGCTGACGCCGCGTGATCTGCGCTGCAATGGACGGTGTCAGGTCGGCACCCCACCCGCGACATAAGGAATGATCGTGAGAGTGAGCGATACGGATACCGTCAAGCAATCGCCGCTACTACCGGCGGCACCGCCCGCGGCAACCCCTCCGCCCACCGCCGTCACGCCGCTCCCGGCGGACCGGTATGTCAACCGGGAACTCAGCTGGCTCGATTTCAACGCGCGCGTGCTGGCCCTCGCCGAGGACCATTCTCAGCCACTTCTCGAGCGCGCCAAATTCCTCGCCATTTTCTCCTCGAATCTGGACGAGTTCTACATGGTCCGCGTGGCGGGCCTGAAACGCCGCGCGGAAACCGGATTGTCGGTGCGTTCCGCCGACGGGCTGTCCCCCACCGAACAGCTCGAGATGATCGCCGTGCGCACCCAGGACCTCGCCGAGCGCCACGCCCGCGTCTTCCTCGACGACGTGCTGCCCGCCCTGACCGCCGAGGGCATCGCCATCATCCGCTGGGCCGACCTGGAGGACACCGAAAAGCAGCGCCTGTCCGGGTATTTCCAGGATCAGGTGTTCCCGGTCCTCACCCCGCTGGCCGTCGATCCGGCGCACCCGTTCCCCTACATCTCCGGCCTGAGTCTGAATCTCGCCGTGACGGTGAAGGATTCGGTCACCGGCGGCGAGCACTTCGCGCGAGTGAAGGTGCCTGACAACGTAGATCGATTCGTGCGGGTGCGCCGCGCCGCCGGGTCCACCGCCCCGAGCCGCGACGGCTCCGGCCGCGATTCCGCTGCGGGACAGAGCGGCTCCGTGGCCGCCTTCCTGCCCATGGAGGAGTTGATCGCCGCGCATCTCGATCAGCTGTTCCCGGGAATGGAAGTGGTGGAACAGCATTCGTTCCGGATCACCCGCAATGCGGACCTGGAGGTCGAGGAGGACCGCGACGAGGACCTGCTGCAGGCCCTCGAGCGCGAACTGGCGCGCCGCCGCTTCGGCTCTCCGGTGCGCCTGGAAGTCTCCGACGACATGACCGAGCACATGCTCGATCTGCTGCTGCGCGAACTGGATGTGGATCCGGCCGACGTCATCCAGGTGCCCGGCCTGCTCGACCTGTCGTGCCTGTGGCAGGTCTACGGCGTGGATCGACCCAATCTCAAGGACGCCCCCTACGTCCCGGCCACCCCGCCCGCCTTCGGCGAACGCGAAACGCCCCGAAACGTTTTCGCCGCCCTGCGCGAGGGCGACGTGCTGGTGCACCACCCCTACGACTCCTTCTCCACCAGCGTGCAGCGCTTCATCGAACAGGCCGCCGCCGACCCGCAGGTGCTGGCCATCAAGCAGACCCTGTACCGCACCTCCGGTGACTCGCCCATCGTCAACGCGCTCATCGACGCCGCCGAGGCGGGCAAGCAGGTGGTCGCGCTGGTCGAGATCAAGGCCCGCTTCGACGAGCAGGCCAATATCAAATGGGCTCGGGCACTGGAACAAGCGGGCGTGCACGTGGTCTACGGCCTGGTCGGGCTGAAGACGCACTGCAAGACCTGCCTGGTGGTGCGGCGCGAGGGTGCCACCATCCGTCGCTACTGCCACATCGGCACCGGCAATTACAACCCGAAGACCGCGCGCCTGTACGAGGACGTCGGATTGCTCACGGCCGCACCGGAGATCGGCGCGGATCTGACCGACCTGTTCAACTCCCTGACCGGGTACTCGCGAAAGGCCAACTACCGCAACCTGCTGGTCGCCCCCGTCGGGGTGCGCGCGGGCATCGTGGAACGCATCGAACGCGAGATCGAACTGGCGGGCCGGGGCGAAGCGGCGCGAATCCGGCTGAAGGCCAACGCCATCGTCGACGAACAGGTCATCGACGCGCTGTACCGGGCCTCGCAGGCGGGCGTGCCGGTGGAGATCGTGGTGCGCGGCATCTGCGGGCTGCGCCCCGGCGTACCCGGCCTGAGCGACAATATTGTCGTGCGCTCGATTCTCGGCCGCTACCTGGAACATTCGCGCATCCTGCACTTCCAGGCGCAGCACGAATACTGGATCGGCTCCGCCGACATGATGCATCGCAACCTCGACCGGCGCGTGGAAGTCCTGGCACAGGTCAAGGATCCGAAACTGGCCGAGCGCCTCGGCGCGATCTTCGACTCCGCCATGGATCCCGCCACCCGCTGCTGGGTACTCCGGCCGGACGGCAGCTGGCAGGCCCAGCCCGATCGCGAGGTCGCGGGCGAGGAGATTCGCGATCACCAGGAGTACCTCATGCGGCTGCGACGTCCGGATCGCCAGTGAGCCCGGCACAGTTCGACCCCACCGCCGATTTCGCCGACCCCCGCGTCGCCGCCAATATTCTCGCGGCGGGCGCGGTGCTGTGGCGGCCCGCCGCCGACGGCGGGCTCGAGATCGCGCTCGTGCACCGGCCCAAATACGACGACTGGTCGCTGCCCAAGGGCAAGCTGGATCCCGGTGAGACGCCGATGATCACGGCCGTGCGCGAGGTGGCCGAGGAAACCGGCCTGAATTCGCGTCTGGGGCGCTATCTGGGCCACGTGACCTATCCGGTCACCGGGCATCGAAGACTCAAGCGGGTGGACTACTGGGCCGCCCGAGTCCTCGACGGGGAGTTCGAATCCAATACCGAGGTCGACGAGTTGGACTGGCGCCGCCTCGACACCGTGATGGACGCCCTCTCCTACCCCATGGATCGCTCCATCGTCCGCAATTTCCTTCGCCAACCGGCGGATACCACGCATCTGCTGCTGGTGCGGCACGCCAAGGCCGGTCGTCGCGACCGCTACGCCGGTGACGACGACCAGCGCCCGCTCGAAAAGGCCGGTCGCACACAGGCTCGCGCGCTGGTGCCGAATCTGCTCGCCTTCGGCGCGGCCGAAATCGTCTCGGCCCCACCGGTCCGCTGTGTCCAAACCGTGACCCCGCTGGCGGAAAAGCTCGCCGTGGACGTGGACCTCGAGCCGCTGTTCTCCGAATCCGGTTACGCGGCAGCGCCCGACGCCGCCCGCAAACGCGCCCGCGACCTCGTCTCCGAGGACTCCGTGCGGGTGATCTGCAGTCAGGGCAAGGTGATTCCCGATCTCCTCGACTGGTGGGCCACCGAGGACGGAATCAGCCTGCCACCGGCGCGCAACCGCAAGGGCAGCGTCTGGGTGCTGAGTTTCCACCAGGGCCGCCTGGTCGCCGCCGACCACCTCGACCGCGCCCTCACCCCCACCGAGCTCCCCAAGCGCTGACCGGCGGCGGGCAGTGTCGGCCGCTGTCATTCGGACCGAGTGGCCGCCGTAAACCCTTGGAACGCCGCCGTACCGGCCCCTGGCCGGGCGAATCCCCCCGCAGACAAGGCGATTCCACCCCCGGCCGTATCCACCATCGGCCCACAGATATGCGAAACGGCCCGGCGATGCCGGGCCGTCTCACATGTCGTCCTGCTCGAAAACCCCCGTCAGCGACGGGTTGTGGCCGTATTACCGGCGCGCGGTGCGCTTGGCCGCGGTCTTCTTGGCGGGAGCCTTCTTGGCCGTCTTCTTGGCGGTGGCCTTGGCCGTCGTCTTCTTCGCGACTGCCTTCTTGACGGCGGACTTCTTGGCCGCGGTGGCCTTCGCCGGGGTCTTCTTGGCGACCGTCTTCTTCGCGGCCGTCTTCTTGGCGGTGGCCTTCTTGGCAGGTGCCTTCGACGCGGCCTTCTTGGCGGTGGTCTTCGCCGGGGCCTTGGTCGCGGCCTTCTTCGCCGTCTTCTTGGCGGTGGTCTTCTTCGCACCCGCCTTGCCCGAAACCGGGGCAGCCACACCGCGCTTCACGGCCGGGCCGCTCGACGCGATCTTCTGCTTGCCAGCGATGATCGCCTTGAACTGAGCACCGGGACGGAAGGCAGGCACCGAAGTCGGCTTCACCTTGACGGTTTCGCCGGTGCGCGGGTTACGAGCAACCCGGGCAGCACGCTTCCGCTGTTCGAAGACACCGAAACCCGTGATGGTGACGCTCTGACCTTTGTTCACAGCACGCACGATCGTGTCGACCATCTGCTCGACTGCAGCAGTAGCGGTGCGCCTGTCAGTACCCAACTTCTCGGTCAGAACATCGATCAGTTCCGCCTTGTTCATTGAATCCTCCGCAGACTAATGGCCCGTCGTCGGACCGACTAGGTACCACGGTAAACCCTTTCCCGGCAAGAGTCTATGTGCCACGCGGAAATACATGACGCATGGCACACGCTCAGCTACCCCGTTTGAGGGCGTTCAGCTAACGCTCATCAATGATTACGTCTGCGAAATACGGGCCGGAATGGTAGCGGGTTTCCAAGTCGGCCTTGCGTTTTCGAACTGGCTGATCTCGGCCTCGTGCCGCAGAGTGAGGCCGATGTCGTCCAGCCCTTCCAGCAGACGCCACCGGGTGTAGTCGTCAATATCGAACGGCAACACGACCGTTCCAGCCGACACGGTTCGCGCCTCGAGGTCGGTCGTCAATTCCAAACCCGGCTGTTCCTCGAGCAACTTCCAGAGCAATTCCACATCGCTCTGGGCCATCCGGGCCGTCAGAAGCCCGTCCTTGCCCGCGTTCCCGCGGAAGATGTCGGCGAAACGGGACGAGATCACCACCCGGAACCCGTAGTCCTTCAACGCCCAAACTGCATGCTCACGTGAGGATCCGGTACCGAAATCCGGACCAGCGACCAGCACACTACCCCGGTTGTAGGGCGCGGTGTTCAGAATGAAGTTCGGATCCGTCCGCCACGCCGCGAACAAGCCGTCCTCGAAACCCGTTCGGGTAACGCGCTTCAGATACACCGCCGGAATGATCTGGTCGGTGTCGACATTGGATCGGCGCAGCGGAACGCCGATCCCCTTGTGGACCTTGAAGGCTTCCATCGTTGATTCTCCTGAGTCTGTGGGAGCGGCGGAATCTGGGCCGCCGCTAGCGTGCGATCAGTTCAGATCCGCAGGTGAGGACAGGGTTCCGCGCACCGCGGTGGCCGCGGCGACCAGCGGCGAGACCAGGTGCGTGCGCCCGCCCTTGCCCTGTCGCCCTTCGAAGTTCCGGTTCGAGGTGGAGGCACAGCGCTGACCGGGGGAAAGCTGATCCGGGTTCATGCCCAGGCACATCGAGCACCCGGCCTGCCGCCATTCCGCGCCCGCGGCGGTGAAAATCTCGCCCAGACCCTCGTTTTCCGCCTGCAGCCGCACCCGCATCGAGCCCGGCACGATCAGCATGCGTACACCGTCCGCGACCTTGCGACCCTTCAGAACCTCTGCGACCGCACGCAAATCCTCGATGCGGCCATTGGTGCACGAACCCACGAAAACGGTGTCGACGGTGACCTCGCGCAGCGGGGTGCCCGGCTTCAGGTCCATGTACTGCAGGGCCTTTTCGGCGGCCGCGCGCTCGTTCTCGTCGAAGATCTGCTCCGGATCCGGCACCGAGTCGCCCAGCGGCGCACCCTGTCCCGGGTTGGTGCCCCAGGTGACGAACGGGGTCAGCGACGCGGCGTCGATGTGCACCTCGGCGTCGAAAACGGCCCCGTCATCGGTCTTCAGGGCGTCCCAAGCGGCCACGGCGGCATCCCAATCCGCGCCCTGGGGTGCGTGCGGGCGCCCCTTCAGGAATTCGTAGGTGACCTCGTCGGGCGCGACCATGCCCGCGCGGGCACCGGCCTCGATCGACATGTTGCACATGGTCATCCGGGCCTCCATGGACATGGAGCGCACGGCCTCACCGCGGTATTCGAGCACGTAGCCCTGACCGCCGCCGGTACCGATCTGCGCGATCACCGCCAGGATCACGTCCTTGGAGGTGACGCCCGCGGGCAGCTGCCCGTCGATATTGATGGCCATGGTCTTGAACGGGCGCAACGACAAAGTCTGCGTCGCCAGCACGTGTTCCACTTCCGAGGTGCCGATGCCCATGGCCAGCGCACCGAACGCGCCGTGGGTGGAGGTGTGCGAATCACCGCACACCACCGTGGTTCCCGGCTGGGTCAGACCCAGCTGCGGGCCGACCACGTGCACGATGCCCTGGTCGAGATCGCCCATGGGGTGCAGGCGAATGCCGAATTCCTCGCAGTTCTTACGCAGGGTTTCGACCTGTGTGCGCGAAATCGGATCGGCGATCGGCTTGTCGATATCGATCGTCGGGACATTGTGGTCCTCGGTGGCGATGGTGAGATCCGGGCGGCGCACCGGGCGGCCCGCGGCCCGGAGGCCGTCGAACGCCTGCGGGCTCGTGACCTCGTGCACCAGGTGCAGGTCGATGTAGATGAGGTCGGGCTGGCGATTCTCGCCCTCGCCTGTGCCGCGAACGACGACATGCTGGTCCCAGACCTTCTCCGCCAGGGTGCGTGGCCGGTCGGCCATATCTCCATCACCTCTCGATAGACAGTCCCGCGCCCGGGCTGGGGACGCGAGGGCTCGCACTGTTTTTGCGATCAATAGCGCCGCTCTGGCGAGCGACGCCGCGTCCGACGCGGGCGGCTGGTTTGCAATTCCCAACATGCGAGACGCTAATATCGTTCTATGAGACAGCATAGCGGTATCGGGGTTCTGGACAAAGCCATGGCGGTCCTGCACGCCGTAGCCGAGCAACCCTGCGGCCTCAACGATCTGTGCGCCCGTACCGGCCTGCCCCGCGCCACCGCGCACCGCCTGGCCGTGGGCCTGGAGACCCATCGCATGCTGGCCCGCGACAGCCAGGGCCTGTGGCGGCCGGGCCCGGCCCTGTCGGAACTCGCGACAACCGCCAGCGATCCCCTGTTGGACGCCGCTTCCACCATCCTGCCGCGCCTGCGCGAGATCACCGGCGAGAGCGTGCAGCTCTACCGGCGCGACGGGAACGCCCGCGTCTGCGTGGCCGCCATGGAACCGAACGCGGGCCTGCGCGACACCGTGCCGGTCGGCGCGCGCATGCCGTTGACCGCGGGCTCGGCCGCGAAAGTGCTGCTGGCCTGGGCCGATCCCGAGCTGCAGCGCACGATCCTGCCCGAGGCCGTCTTCGGCGAGCGGGCGCTGGCCGAGGTCCGCCGCCGCGGCTGGGCACAGAGCGCGGCCGAACGCGCGGCCGGTGTGGCCAGCGTGTCCGCGCCGGTGCGCGATGCCGCGGGCGGCGTGATCGCGGCCGTCTCGGTCTCCGGCCCCATCGACCGCATGGGCCGCCGCCCGGGCGCGCGCTGGGCCGCCGATCTGGTGGCCGCCGCCGACGCCCTCCACAAGCGCCTCTAACGGACTTTCGGGTCGGGGATGGACCCCGGGTGACCCCGGGACCCCACAACAGCCGTCACGACAGCCTCAGCGGCTTCGGCCGCCCAGCCCCCGCCGACGCCTCGGCGGGGGCTTTCGTTTCACCGCCGCCGGGTGTGTGCCACATCGCGTCTCACCGCCACTGCGACCACGGCCATACGCCGTAAACTACAGTCGCGCCATGGGAGTTAATCAACGCGCGCAGATCGTGATGTCCGAGGCGGAGATCCGCGAATTCATCGAGCGCAGCCGCATCGCCACCATGGCCACGCTGGGCGCTTCGGGCACCCCGCACCTGGTGGCCATGTGGTACGCCGTCATCGACGGCGAGATCTGGTTCGAGACCAAGGCCAAGGCCCAGAAGACGGTCAATCTGCGGCGCGACCCGCGTATCACCGTGATGATCGAAGCGGGCGACACCTACGACCAGTTACGCGGCATTTCCCTGGAGGGGCGCGGCGAGATCGTCGAGGATCCCGAGGCGCTGTTCAAGGTGGGAATCAGCGTGTGGGAGCGCTATACCGGGCCTTACAGCGAGGAGGCCAAGCCGTTCGTGGAGGCCATGCTGAACAAGCGGGTTGCCGTGCGCGTGGTGCCGGAACGGATCCGCAGCTGGGATCACCGCAAACTCGGTTTGCCCGCGATGCCCAAGGGCGGCACGACCGCGGCACCGCTGGACTAAAAGCGAAGGCCCCCAGCCGGTTGGCTGGGGGCCTTCGCTTTGTAGTCCCGACGGGATTTGAACCCGCGCTACCGCCTTGAGAGGGCGGCGTCCTAGGCCGCTAGACGACGGGACCAGGATGAGATCCCGGCGGTTTCCACCGCCGGTGCACTCGAATGGAGAACCGGAGTTCTCGCAGCTGGGGTACCAGGACTCGAACCTAGAATGGCTGAACCAGAATCAGCTGTGTTGCCAATTACACCATACCCCATTGACCTGGGCTTTCAGGCTCTCCCCGGGGGAAGTTCCTGACCGCTTTCCGGCCGAGAAGAAGATTAGCAGCATCCTCCCGTAGATACACAAACCGGCTGGTCAGAGGCCGGTTTGTGCATCATTTCGGACTCTCTAGGCGATCTCGGTCAGGGCCGCGCGCAAGCGGTCCATGGTGACCTCGCGGCCCAGCAGTTCCAGCGACTCGTAGAGCGGCGGGCTGATGTGGGATCCGGTCACCGCGACGCGCACGGGCGCGAACGCCTTGTTCGGCTTGAGGCCCATCTCGTCGATGAGCGCGGTTTTCAGCGCTTCCTCGAGCGGGGCCGCGGTCCACTCCGCGACGCCTTCGAGGGCCTTTACCGTGGCCTGCAATACCGGGGCCGCCTCGGCTTTCAGATTCTTCGCCTTCGCGGCCTCGTCGATGGCGAACTCTTCCGGGCGGATGAACAGGAACTTCAGCAGATCCCAGGCATCGCCGAGAACCTTGATCCGGGTCTGTACGAGATCGGCCGCCGTTTCGAACAGCTTCTCGTCGATCTCGGCCCCGATATGCCCGTGTCCGGTGAGGTACTCGCGCAGCCGGTGAGCAAAATCACCGGGGGTGAGCAGTCGAATATGTTCGGCGTTGAGAGCGTCGGCCTTCTTCTGATCGAAACGAGCCGGATTCGAATTCACTTTCGAGATATCGAACGCTTCCACCATCTCCGCCATGGAGAACACATCATGATCATCCGCGATGCTCCAGCCGAGCAGCGCCAGATAATTCAGCAAACCCTCCGGAATGAAGCCGCGGTCGCGGTGATGGAAGAGATTCGACTCCGGATCGCGCTTGGACAACTTCTTGTTGCCCTGACCCATCACGAAGGGCAAGTGTCCGAACTCCGGAGTGAACTCGGCGACGCCGATCCGTTTCAGCGACTCGTAGAGCGCCAGCTGTCGCGGAGTGGAGGACAGCAAATCCTCGCCGCGCAAAACGTGGGTGATCTTCATCATCGCGTCGTCGACCGGGTTGACCAGCGTATAGAGCGGATCACCATTACCGCGGGTGAGCGCGAAATCGGGAACCACGCCCGCGCGGAAGGCGGTCTCGCCGCGCACCAGGTCGTGCCAGGACAGGTCGGTGTCGGGCATGCGCAGGCGGATCACCGCGGGGCGGCCCTCGGCCTTGTAGGCGGCGATCTGCTCGTCGGTCAGGTCGCGGTCGAAGTTGTCGTAGCCCAGCTTGGGATCTCGACCGGCGGCCTTGTGCCGGGCCTCGACTTCCTCAGGGGTGGAGAAGGATTCGTAGGCCTCCCCGGCGGCCAGCAGGCGCTGCACCACGTCGAGGTGGATGTCGCGGCGCTGCGACTGCCGGTAGGGGGCGTAGGGTCCGCCGACCTCCGGGCCCTCGTCCCAGGTCAGGCCGAGCCAGCGCAGGGCGTCGAGGATGGCCGCGTAGGACTCCTCGGAATCGCGTGCGGCGTCGGTGTCTTCGATGCGGAAGACGAAGGTGCCGCCGTGGTGGCGCGCGAAGGCCCAGTTGAACAGGGCGGTGCGGACCAGACCCACATGCGGTGTGCCGGTGGGCGACGGGCAGAAACGTACCCGGACGTCGGTCATGGCTCTCTTTCGTTTCAGGGTCACCGTGTTCAGCGTTTGGCGGCAACGGGATTGGACAGGGTGCCGATGCCGGAGACGGTCACCGAGACGGTCTGACCGGCCTGCAGCGGGCCGACGCCCTCCGGCGTGCCGGTGAGGATGACATCGCCGGGGAGCAAGGTCATTACGGCGGTGACCCACTCGATCAGCTTCGGAATATCGTGCAGCAGAAGTGAAGTGCGGCTGCGCTGCTTTTCCACGCCGTCGACCTCGGTCCGGATCTCCAGATCCGAAGGGTCCAGGGAGGTCTCGATCCACGGGCCCAGCGGGCAGAAGGTGTCGTAGCCCTTGGCGCGGGTCCACTGGCCGTCGTGGCGCTGCTGATCGCGGGCGGTGACGTCATTGGCGACGGTGTAGCCCAGGATCACCTCGTGGGCCTTGGCGGCGTGCACGTCCTTGCACGGGCGGCCGATCACGATCGCCAGCTCGCCCTCGTAGTCGACCTGAGAAGAGCTGGGCGGCAGGATGATCGGGGCGTTGGGGCTCTGGATCGAGGTGCTCGGCTTCATGAAGATGACCGGGTCGGCCGGGGCCGGACCGCCCATTTCCTCGGCATGCGCGGCGTAGTTCTTGCCGATGCAGATCACCTTGCTGGCGAGGATCGGGGCCAGCAGGCGCACATCGGCGAGCGGCCAGCTGCGACCGGTGAAGGTCGGGGTGCCGAACGGGTGTTCGGCGATTTCACGAACGACGGCATCCGAACCGTCGCCTTCGATGCTGACGAAAGCGACTCCATCTGGGCTGGCAACTCGACCTAGGCGCATGGTTGGCATCCTATCGACCGGCTTCGACCTGCCCGAACGCGCCCGACTGCGGGGCGGAGCGTGACAGCGGGGCGACGGCGGGCTCACGGCACGGGGACCGAGCGGCGTGAGGCGGCATACCGGCCCGCATCGACTCCGCCCGGATGTGGAAAGCACTTATACGCAAGGCAACTCACCGCCCGCCAGCCGCCCTCCAAGATCGGCGAGCGGGTGTGAGCAAACTGACAGCTCGTCCCGGAAATCACGTTGCGCCTCAGGTGTACCGTAAGAGCCGATGTTCAAAGAGTAAGACATCAGTTCCACATAGTGAGACGCGAGGTGAGGGTCATGACCACCGTGACACAGATTGGTGCGGCGCGACGGTGGAGCATGCTGGCCCTCGGCGTCTTCGCCCAGACCTCGACCGCGGTCATGACCAATGGCGCGCCCTTCCTGTTGCCGTCCCTGACCCAGCGCGGATTGTCGCTGGCCACGGCCGGTCTGCTGGTGGCGATGCCGCTGGTCGGCCTGTGCTGCACGCTGATCGCGTGGGGCTGGATCGTCGATCACGTGGGCGAGCGCACCGCGCTGGTGGCCGGTCCCGCGGTGATGTTCGTGACGGGCGTGGCCGCGGCCTTCGTCACGAACTACGTTGCGCTGGGGGCATTGCTGTTCCTGGCCGGTGCGGGCGGCGGCAGCACCAATGGGGCCAGCGGACGGGTCATCGTGGGCTGGTTCCCGAAGCATCAGCGCGGGCTGGCCATGGGCATCCGGCAGACCGCGCAGCCGCTGGGCGTGGCCGTCGGGGCCCTGACGATCCCGGCCGTCGCTGCGGCACACGGCTTCTCGACGGCCGTCCTGGTGCCCGCGGTCATGGCGGGGGTGGCCGCGATCGGCTGCCTGATCGGGATTGTGGATCCGCCGCGACCCGAATCCACCGGGGGCGCAGGACGTCCCGTGAATCCCTACCGTGGGGATTCGACGCTGTGGCGCATTCACGCCGTGTCGATTCTGCTGGTCATGCCGCAGGCCACCATCTGGACCTTCGGGCTGCTGTGGCTGCATCGCGATGTCGGGCTGTCGCTGGCGACGGCGGGCGCGGTGGTGACGGGCACCCAAATCCTGGGCGCGGCTGGGCGAATCGGCGCGGGCATGTGGTCGGATCGGGTCGGCAGCCGGTTGCGGCCGCTGCGCACGGTGGCGATCGCGGCCGTTATCTCCATGTCCGCCTTGGCCGTAGCGGCGTGGGCGCACCAGTGGTGGGCGGCCATCCCGATCCTGGTGGCGGCCTCGGTCATCACGGTGGCCGACAACGGGCTGGCCTTCACGGCGGTGGCCGAGATCGCCGGTCCGTACTGGTCGGGGCGCGGGCTGGGCATCCAGAACACCGGGCAGAACCTGGCGGCGGCCGCGATCGCCCCGGCCTTCGGCGCGCTGATCACCGCGGCCGGGTTTCCGATCACGTACCTGCTGGCGGCGCTGATCGCCTTGGCGGCGGTACCGCTGGTACCCACGGGTTCAGTCCCGTTGGTGCCCACGGGTTCCCGCTGAGTCGCGGAGTCGGACAAATCCGGGTCGCCGGGTCGGCGATAGTCCGGATCGCTGATTCGGGGCAAATCCGGAAGACCTGCGCCCGTTACGTTTTCGCATCCCAATGCAACTGTGCGATATGCCTCACTGCCCCAGCCGATTTCACGAAATCACCTCTGAGGATGGCATTTCGGCGGCCGGGAGGGAACGGGCGAAGGGTGCGAATCGGTCGGGTTTCGATCACTCGGGCAGTGGTACTAACCAGTGAATCACCTTGTCGGCGTCGATATTCGGCCACCGACACGACGCGGCCCCCGTCCCCGCGAGCGCGGGAACGGGGGCTTGACCGTGGAACTACAGGGACGCGGCGATCCGGTCGCCGATCTCCACCGTGGAGGCGGCGCCCGAGCGCGACGCCAGATCCTTGGCGACGGCGGACTCGATGCGCGCGGCCTCCTCGGCCTTGCCGAGGTGGTTCAGCAGCAGCGCGACCGAGAGAATCGCGGCGGTCGGGTCGGCCTTGGACTGGCCCGCGATGTCGGGGGCCGAACCGTGCACGGGCTCGAACATGGACGGGTTGGCGCCCGAGGCGTCGATATTGCCGGAGGCGGCCAGGCCGATGCCACCGGAGACGGCGGCGGCCAGATCGGTGATGATGTCGCCGAACAGGTTGTCGGTGACGATCACGTCGAAGCGGCCCGGGTCGGTCACCATGTGGATGGTGGCGGCATCGATGTGCTGGTAGGCGGTTTCGATGTCGGGGTACTCGGTGGCGACCTCGGCCACGGTGCGCGACCACAGCGAACCGGCGTAGGCCAGCACATTGTTCTTGTGCACCAGGGTCAGGTGCTTGCGGCGCTTGCGGGCGGCCTCGAAGGCGTAGCGGACCACGCGCTCGACACCGAAGCGGGTGTTGGTGGAGACCTCGGTGGCCACCTCGTGCGGGGTGTTGACGCGGATCGCGCCACCGGTGCCGGTGTAGGGGCCCTCGGTGCCCTCGCGCACGACCACGAAGTCGATGTCCGGGTTGGCGGCGAGCGGGCTGGTGACGCCCGGGTACAGCTTGGACGGGCGCAGGTTCACGTGGTGGTCCAGCTCGAAGCGGGTGCGCAGCAGCAGACCGCGCTCGAGCACGCCGCTCTGCACCGACGGGTCGCCGATCGCGCCCAGCAGGATGGCGTCGTGCTGCTTGAGCTCGGGGATGACATTGTCGGGGAGGATCTCGCCGGTGGCATGGAACCGCTTGGCCCCCAGGTCGTATTCGGTCTTCTCGACGCCGGGCACCACCGCGTCCAGCACCTTGAGCGCCTCGGCGATGACCTCGGGACCGATACCGTCGCCCGGAATGACAGCCAGTTTCATGAAATCCATGCTCCGTTCGATAACGCGCGGGTGCTCCTCTCCGCGCTGGCAGGAGAGTCCACGCGCCACCCTAGCGGGTACCCCCGCAACCCCTTTCACCAGGGCGAATCACTCCCAACCAGTGGGATTCACCCGCCCTGTCACCCCGGCGTGCCGGTGGCCGGGATCGCCTTCCCGGGATCGATCCCGGCTCGGCGGCATTCCTGCTTCACCTTCACCGCCAGCGCATCGGTCTGCGTCGACACCGCCAGGCACCACTGCCGCGCCTGTTCCCCGCACGCCCGCTGCTGCTGACCACCCATGGTCCCGGCGGAAAGCACTGCGACACAGCCGTTCTCGGAGCGACTGTAATCCGGCCGATGATCCAGCAGCGCCCACGCCACCACCCCGGCCGCGATCAGGGCGAGGACGACGGCCGAGCCGATCACCAGCTTGCGCCGCTCCCCCGCGCTGAGCGGCTCGGTGGGCGGCGTCTTTCCACGCATTCCCCAATAATCCGCGACAACTCCGCCCGATTCACCCGCTTTCAGCGCGACAATCGATTCATGACCGGGTCGTATCCGCTTCACTCGACCGTCCACTGTGTGGTTACCGGCCATGGAGCCCACTGGGTTTCGGTGCGCACCGCCTCGGGGCGGTCCGGGACCATCGACTGCGCGCTGCTGCACGCGGGACCGGGACCGTGCACCGCGGACTCACCGCGCGTCGGCGACCACCTCACCTGCGTCGTGCTCGGGTACGAGCGCAACGGCCTGATCCGCTTCGGGCTCGGCTCGGGGGCGGAGGCCCGCCGCCGCCACCGGTAATGTTCGGCGGATGTTCGATAATCTCCGACTCGAGCGCAAACTCCAACGCCTGGAACGCAAGATCGATCTGATCATCGCGCATCTGGGCATCGACGATCCGGCCAGCGTCACCGATTTCACCGAGATCGACGATCTGCTGCGGCGCGGCAAGAAGATTCAGGCCATCAAGCTGTATCGGGACCAGGATCCGACCGCCGGATTGGCCGAGGCGCGCGACGCCGTCGAGGCACGGGCCCGTCGGTCGGGCCGCTGAGAATCCTCGAAACGCGCTGAAACTTCCCCTCGAATGCACAGGGCCCCTTCCACTTTCCGTGGAAGGGGCCCTTATCGCTTGGTGCGAGGTCTACCTAGTCGAGGTTGACCAGGGCGACCTTGGCCGCGCCGACGGCCTCGGCGATGGCGGCCTGGACGTCGGCGGGGACGTCCTTGTTGACGCGCAGGATGACGGTCGCACCCTCCTTGTCCAGGTCCTGGGTGAGCTGGGCGGCCAGGATGTCGATCCCGGCGTCGCCGAGCTTGGTGGCCAGGCGGCCCAGCTGGCCCGGCTTGTCCTCGTAGTTGAGGACGGCCAGGTTGAGGCCCTCGGCGCGCATGTCGTAGTTGCGGCCGTTGATGTTGACGATCTTCTCGACCTGGGCGGGCTCGGTCAGGGTGCCAGCCACGTTCAGGGTGCGGCCGTCGCCGAACACGGCGCGCAGGTCGACCAGGCTGCGGTGGGTCGGGGACTCGCTGTGGGTGGTGACCGACGCCTCGAGGCCGCGGTCCTTGGCCAGCGAGGGGGCGTTCACGAAGGTGACCGCGTCCTCGATGAGCGCCGAGAAGACGCCGCGCAGGGCCGAAAGCTCCAGCACCGCAACGTCTTCCGAGGACAGCTCGCCGCGCACCTGAACCTCGAGGGAGACCGGCAGCTCGTTGGCGAGGGCACCCAGCAGCGCACCCTGCTTGCGGACGATGTCCAGCCACGGGGCGACGATCTCGTTGACCGCACCGCCGGTGACGTTCACCGCGCCGGGCACGAACTCGCCCGCGAGGGCCAGCTGCACCGACTTGGCGACATCGGTGCCCGCGCGGTCCTGGGCCTCGGCGGTGGAGGCGCCCAGGTGCGGGGTGACGACGACCTGCGGCAGCTCGAACAGCGGGCTGTCGGTGGACGGCTCGGTCTCGAACACGTCGATACCGGCGGCGCGCACGTGGCCGGAGGTGATGGCGTCGGCCAGGGCCTGCTCGTCGATCAGACCGCCGCGGGCGGCGTTGACGATGATGACGCCCTTCTTGGTCTTGGCCAGGGTCTCCTTGTTCAGCATGCCCTTGGTCTCAGGAGTCTTGGGCAGGTGAATGGAGATGAAGTCGGCGCGCTCGAGCACCTCGTCCAGGCTCAGCAGCTCGATGCCCAGCTGGGCGGCGCGGGCCGGGGAGGTGTAGGGGTCGTACGCGATGACCTTGGTCTCGAAGGCGGCGAGGCGCTGCGCGAACAGCTGGCCGATGCGGCCCAGGCCGATGACGCCGACGGTCTTGCCGAAGATCTCGACACCGTTGAACTTGCTGCGCTGCCAGGTGTGCTCGCGCAGGGTGGCGTCGGCGGCCGGGATCTGGCGGGCCGCGGCCAGCAGCAGGGTGACAGCGTGCTCGGCGGCGGTGTGGATATTGGAGGTCGGCGCGTTGACGACCATGACGCCGCGCTCGGTCGCGGCGGGCACATCGACATTGTCGAGGCCGACGCCCGCGCGGGCGACGATCTTCAGGTTCTTGCCCGCCTCGAGCACCTCGGCGTCGACGGTGGTGGCCGAACGAACCAGCAGCGCATCGGCTTCCGGCACGGCGGCCAGCAGCTCGGCGCGGTTCGGGCCGTCGACCCAGCGAACCTCGACGCCGGAGCCCAGCGCGTCGACGGTCGACTGGGCGAGCTTGTCGGCGATCAGAACAACAGGAAGGCCTGCTTGGCTCACGGTGGGGTACTCCTGAGGAAGGGATCCGGGATTTACGGGCGTCAGCTTAATGGGCTGGGAATCGGTGTGTTTTACCGCCTGGTAGGCAACTGCCATCAAAGCCTTGACCTGCGGGTTTCAGAATTGATCGGATGAAAGCGGCCGGTCGGTCACATTTCCTCGAGGGCGCCGAAACGCGAATGCCGGTCCCGAGCTGTGGCTCGGAACCGGCTTCCGCGAGCACGACTCAGGCGGCGACTTCGGCCGAGAGCATCAGATCCGCCACCGCGCCGTAGGCCGCGGTCCAGGTCTGCGCGAGTTCCGGCGTCCAGCCGTCACCCAGGAAGTGCTCGAGGGTGGCGAGCAGCGAGGCACCCGCCACCGGGTAGTGGTCGGCGATGACGCCGAGGCGGGCGTGGTGGGCACCCAGCTGCTGCACGAAAGACGGGTCGTCGGCGAGGGTCTCGACATTGGTGACGATCCGGGCCAGACCGGCCAGGAAGCGCTCGCGCTGCGGGGCCAGATCCTCGGCGAACATGCCGCGGACCTCGGGGTGCGCGGCGAACAGGTGGTTGTAGAAGTATTCGACGGCCTCCGGGCCGATGGCGTCGACCTGCTGCCAACTGGACTGCAACGCTTCGATATTCACAGGGAAGTCCCCAATTCCGTTTCTCGCGTGGGCTGTTGCGATGTGGGCTGTGCGATGGATTCAGTTCTGGGCTGCGCGTCCCGAGGCCGGTAGGTCCGGGGTGAACGAATCACCCGGCAGCGCACCGTAAGTGGCCGCCGGGAGCGGCAGCAGCGCAAGCTTGTCCACCTCCACGTTGAGGGTCTGGATCATGGCTTGCAGCTGCGACCGCAGCAGCTCGGAGTAGGCGCGCAGCTGCTCGTGGCGCTGGTCCTCCAACTCCGGGTCCAGGTAGCCCGCGGATCGGGTGGAACCCGCGGATTCCCTTGCCCGCTGCAGCAATTCGCGCTGCTGGGCACGCGCGACCGACATCAGGTCGCGCGCATGGTTCTCGGCCTGTTCGATGATGGCGTCCGCGGAGAGCTGCGCGCGGTTGAGGACGGTGACGGCGCGGGAGCTGATCCCCAGCTCGTCCTTCTCCAATTCGCCCTGCAGCCGGTCGATCTCCCAGTGCGCGTTGGCCAGCTGCTGCTGCAGCTCGGCCACCTCACCGGCGGAGGCCATGGTCTGCATCTGCATCTGCAGGGCCTCGGCCTTGGCGGCCAGCTGCATGTTCTCCCGTTGCAGGCGAGCCAGTTCCGAGGAATTGCTGGTGAGGGTGAGGTTGCGATTCTCGCGGGCGAGGCGGGTCATCGAGCTGCGGACCTGCTCGAGGAAGCGGTCGACCTCCTCCGCGTCGTAGCCCTTGCGGCCCAGCCGCGCGCCCTTGAAACGGACGGAACGAATGTCGTCGGGTTTCACATCCATTGGGCCACCTTGTCCGTGCTGCGTGGTCCGGCGGCGGGGGCCGGGAGTCCGAACGTCTCGAATCTGATTGCGTGGCGCGGCATTCCGGCCGTGGTCAGCGCCGTGACGGTCGCGTTCACCATGGCGGGCGAGCCGCACACCAGCGCGGTGGTGCCGGTCAGATCGCGGCCGCGGGCGGCGACCGCGCCGACGGTCCCCTGCACGCCGTGGAAGCCCGGATCCTCCGACACCACAGGGATATAGGAGAACCACGGGTGGTCGGTGAGCGCGGTGAGCGACTCGTGGTCGTAGAGGTTCCAGGAGGTGCGCACGCCGTGCAGCAGTTGCACGCGCGGCACGACGGCCCCGTGGTTCGACTCCTGCGCGAAGCGATCGACCAAGGCGCGCAAGGGAGCCAGACCGGAACCGCCCGCGATCAGCAGCAGATTGTCCACCGCGTCGGAGGGCACCTGGAAGGCGTTGCCGAGGGGCGAGCCGAGCCGGATCTGGTCGCCGGGGCGGACCTGGCGGGCGAAGGTGGTGCTGACCTCGCCGCCGTCGACGACCTGGACGTGCAGGTCGAAGGTGCCGTCCGGGCGCGGGGCATTGGCGGGCGAGAAGTAGCGCCACAGCCGCGGGCGCTGCGGGATCTCGACGGCCAGTGACTGTCCGGCCGCGTAGTGATAGGGCTGGTGCGGGCGCACCGTGTGCACGGTGACATCGACGCTGCGGCGTTCCGTCGCAACGATTTCGGCGTCCCACCAGGCCGGGGTGTCGGACGCCTGATCCGCGGCGGCGATCATGATGTCGGCCACGGCGTAGTACGCGCCGGTCCAGGTCTGGGCCAGCTCATCGGTCCAGCGCGGGCCCAGGAAGTGCGCGAGCGTGGCCAGCAGCGAGGCACCGGCGGCCGGGTAGTGCGCGCCGACCGCGCCGAAGCGGCGGTGGTCGCGGCCCAGCTGGGCGACGAATTCCGGGTCGGCCGCGAGGGATTCGACATTGCTGACGATGCGGCCCAGGGCCGCGAAGAACTTCTCGCGCTGACCGGTCATCCGGATGGGGAACATGTCGCGCACCTCGGGGTGCGCCAGGAACAGGTGCGCGTAGAAGTACTGCACAGCCTCGTCGCCGACGCGCTCGACCAGCCGCCAGCTGCTCTGCAATGCCTCGACGTTCACGTGGACACCACCACTCCAACTACTCCCTCTGGACACGGCCATGTCCGCATCGTCAATGCGGGTGAGTCATGGGACGACTGTCCAATAACGGCAAACATAGGGCATTGCCGAGGATGTGTCGAAACGTCAGTGAGGCACCGACTTTGGGCAAACTTCTAGCGAATTGCGCGTCGATTGTGGGGCTTTTCCGGCACTGAGACGCCGGTCACAGATAGCCGAAAGCCCGGCGTCGGAGCTACGGAGTCCGAGGCCGGGCTTTCGAAAGTCGAATTATTCGACGTCAGCCAGTTATCAACGGCCGAAGGAACCGGTCCACAGGGTGTCCAGGATGCCGTGAAGAGCGGCCGAGCCGGTGCTCAGCAGACCGTTCAGAGCGGCGGAACCGGTGTCGATGATAACGGGGATCATGAAATTACCTCTTCGAATTTCGTGCGAACTTATCTGACATGGAGCGTATCGGGCGGCATTAGGGGCCCGTTACGGGGATTAGCACGATGTGACCGGCGTCACGTTCTCGAAATTCTGTGGCGCCGTTCATATGGGTGTCGAATTCCCGCCATATAACGTGCCGATCACGCCCCTATTTCTGGGGGCGTGATCTTCAGAAAATGGCTTGGACCAGGGTGATCCCGGGGGCTACCGTCGGGCCCCATGACACTGCGTTCGATCCCCGATTCCATGGACCCGGCCGTGGTCGCCGCGATCGACGGTGAGCTGGACCGGATCGCCCGCGAACACGGCGTCGACGTGCTGCTCGCCATCGAAAGCGGCAGTCGCGCGTGGGGGTTCCCCTCCCCTGACTCGGACTACGACTGCCGTTTCGTCTACCTCCGCCCGCTCGACGACTACCTGACGCCGTGGCCCGGCCGGGACGTCATCGAGACACCGCTGGTCGGTCTCCTGGATGTGAACGGCTGGGATCTGTTGAAGGCCCTGCGCCTGCTGACGAACGGCAATGCGGTGCTGATCGAATGGCTGATGTCACCCATCGTCTATCGCGGTGACGAGCAATTCCGGACCGAATTGCGCGCGCTCGCGGACGAGGTCGCCGACCGCAATCGGGTGGCCCGGCATTACCTGCACCTGGGCCGTCGCCAGTGGCAGCTGTTCGACTCGAATCGCTCTTTGAAGAAGGTGTTCTATTCGCTGCGGCCGGCAATGGCATTGCGGTGGCTGCACGAGCATCCGGACAAAGCCGTGGCACCGATGCATTTGCCGACGCTGCTGGCCGAATGCGACCTCTCGCCCGATTTCGTCACGGCCGTAGCGGAATTGACGGAATTGAAGTCCAAGACCCGGGAAATGGGGTCGGGCGAAGTCCCCACGCCGATAGCGGATTTCATCTCGACCGAGTTCGAGCGGGCCGCGGTGGAATTCGCGAAGGACGATCCGAGCCAGCGGCGACATGCACAGGCTCTATCAACCGAATTCTTCCGCCGCCGCCTGCGCGGCTGAAAGAATCCCGCGAGCATCGCCCGCGACGGCCCGCCGTCGCGGGGGATCCGGGACCGTCGGCGGCCCCGCGATCGCCGCCCCGCGTCCGGGAGTCGTCAGTGCCCGGCGGTGACGATGACTCGCACCCCGACGGCCTCGGGCCCCGGCTTGGTCGCGCGCACCTCGAACTCCACCCGCTGCCCCTCCGCCAGCGACCGGAACCCCTCGCCCTCGACGGCGGTGTACTCCACGAACACGTCCGGCCCGCCACCATCCGGGCTCAGGAATCCGAACCCCTTCTCGCTGTCGAACCACTTCACCGTGCCGTGCGCCATGACCAACCTTCTCGAATATCCGACAAATCCACGCCCCCGCACGTGCCGCGCTCCATGGTGTCACGCCCCGCCCGCACCCGAGTGCCCGCCCACCATCCCTATATCGAATAACCGGCCCACCCCGCATCACTCAACCGGGCCATATCGAGTGCCTCACCACTCGACCAATTCACGCGAACAAGGCCCCCAAGTGTCCTGCGCCACACCACCTCTCCCACGGGATCAAGATCAGGGAGCTCTCACGGTGGGGATTCGGGCGAATCTCCACCGTGAGAGCTCCCTGATCGTGGTGAGGGGTGGTGCCCGGGCTGCCCCTCGTCCGGCCCGGGCACCGGCGCCCGCGCTGCGCACCGGCGCGGCTCACGGGTCGTGCTCGCTTCGGCCCGGCGCGGACGGTGTGGCGCGGGTGGTCTGCCGCGTCAGCCCGCGCGCATGTCGCGGCCCTCGTCGTCGGTGTCGGAACCGCGCATGGCGTAGACGCGTTCGAGGAAGTCGCGATGCGCGCGCAGGGTGGAGTCGAGCAGTTCGCGCCAGGTGCGGCGGTCCACCCGCTGGTCGCTGACCAGCGAGGAGAGTGAGGCCGGACCCAGCTTGTCGATGTGGTCGACGATGAAGGTCAGTCGGCGCCTGGGGAATTGGGCGCCGATGCGGGGGTTGTCGTTCAGGAAGTGGTCCAGTTCGTAGAGGTAGTTGACGGCGCGGTTGTACTCCTCGTCGGTGAGGTGGTAGTCCATGCGCTTGATCTCGACGATCCACAGTTCGCCGGAGTCGTGCAGCAGCACGAAGTCGGGTTCGCGTTTGGGGCTGCCGATGGTGGAGGTGACCAGCGGGGTGCCGAATTTCTGTGCGTACCAGCGTTCGAAGCTGGCGCGCACGCGCTTGAGGGATTCGTTCATGCCCAGCGGCGTCCACTCGGGGGCGAGCAGCCAGGGCGCGCTCTCGATGAGCTCCTGGAAGGGTCGTTCCAGGGAGCGGCGGTCGTCGATGAGGCTGCGCAGCCGGTCCACCACGGCCACGCGTTCGCTGGCGATCTGGCCGAGGGAGTAGATCTCGGCCACCCGCGCCCGCTCGAACAGCGCGACCACGACATCCAATTCGGGATCGCCCTCCTCCTCCGCGATCTCCTTGAGGGTGTCGAGCAGACTGCGCTGCGGGCCCAGCGACAGCGCCAGCCGCAGCATGTTCTGGATGTGCGCCGGATCGTCGAGGGAGGCACGGTCCTTGTGCGCCACCAGGATTCGCGCGGCATCCAGCACGGACTCCCGGAACAGGCGGTCGCCCGGGGCGATGGCGTCGAGGGTCTCGTGGATGCGGGAGCGCTCCACGAATTCCTCCCAGACCCGGCGGCGAATCGACTTCTCGCCGAGCCTGCCGATCTCCTTGATCAGCGCCCGACCCCACTGGGCGAGCGCCTCCCCGCGCGGGGAATTCCACATGATGTCCTGGCGGTCGGAGCGAACCAGATCGTCGTCATCGTCGAGCCAGTCCACATTGATCGCACCGACCAGATAGGACCGCAGTTTGAATTCCCCGGTGAATCCGGCGGAGATTCCGAAATCCCTTGTCTGCGCCACGATCTTGCCGCGCGCGTAAATCCGCACCCCCGCCATGGCCTCATCCCGGTAGGGCTGTTTGGAGTAGGCGATCCAGCCGGTCACGGGCAGGAATTGCCGCCCGAATCGCACCGGCACCCGGCCGACATCGATGCGCGTCTCCTCCATGACATCGATGGGCAACTGGCTCAGAATGAAGCTCTCCTGCCCGATGGCATTGCGCACCTCGACCCGCCAGTCGGCGCGTTCGATACCGAAGCGGGCCGCCAACTGACGATTCAGCTCGGTCCCCGTATTCACCCTTTTGCGAAAGAAATTGCGCAGGATGATGGTGGTGCCGCGCTTGGCGGTGAAGGTACCGTCCAGGCGGCCGGGCCGCGGGTAGTAGTCGCTCTCGGTGTCGGAGAGCATGTCGTTGAGGTCCATCACGATGTGAGAGACGTTCCAGCCCAAGGGAGTTCGGTCTTCGTCGCGGCTGCCCGCCGTGATCACCTCGATGGTGCGGCAGATGCCGAAGGCGGCGAGCTTGCCGATCCCCTTGCGCCCCATCACCGGCCGCCGCCGCTCGCGGGACAGATCGGAGCCGGTGCGCACGCGCCGGTCCGAGCCAACCATCAGGTAGTGCTCGTTGACCTCCGCGGCCGTCATGCCGTGGCCATTGTCGGAGACGACGATCTCGTACGCGGGTTCGTCTGCGGCCCTGACGGTTCCGGCCAGCATGGCGCCCCAGGGCAGCACGACCTCCACCTCGGTGGCGTCGGCGTCGTAGGAATTCGCGATGAGTTCGGCCAGCACCGCCGAGACCCTGTCGTAGAGCCGGATGCCGAGCTTGTCGATCGCCAACCGGCTGATGCGCATCGTGTACTTGTGGTCTTCGCGGTCTTGCGCGACTACCCGCACGTCCGGGTACATTGTGCAGGCCCCCATTGCCCTACGGGTAGCCGTCGTTCAGCTACCTCTGAATTCGATGCAACGCCGATTGATTAACGAGGGGCTGAACATTTACCAACCGCTTAGTCACGGTGTGATTCCGGGATTCACCAATCGATAGCCCAGAGCAACGGCAAGGTCTCGGTTACCTCCGCGAGACCGCGGTACCCCCATCCGGTAAGGCTCAAACAGGCGAATTCGTGGGGCCGATCGAGCGTCACTCGCCGGGCACAATTCGCGCCGTTCATTCGACCTCACGATCCGCTAATGATTCGATCGGCACCATGCTCGCATGACGACCGTACTTGCCGCGCCCGAAACCTCGCGCGCCCCGGCCGCCCGGATTTTGGCGCTCGATGCCGCGCGCGGGTTCGCGGTATTGGGGATGATCACCGTTCACGTCGGCGTGCTGCGGGACTTGTCGTGGGGTGATCCGGGGAGCTGGATCGGGATCGCGGCGGGGCGGTCGTCGATTCTGTTCGCGACGCTGGCCGGGGTGTCGATCGCGCTGCTGAGTGGGCGTGAACGGCCGCCGAGCGGGGAGGCGTTGGTCGCGGTGCGGCTGCGAATCCTGGTGCGGGCGCTGGTGTTGTTCGCGGTCGGCGGGGTGCTGACCATGCTGGGCAGCGGAGTCTCGGTGATTCTGCAGACGTACGCGCTGTTGTTCGCGTGCTGTCTGCCGTTTCTGAGGTGGTCGCCGCGGCGGCTGTTCGGGCTGGCGGCGGGATGGGCGGTGGTCGCGCCGCCACTCACGCTGTGGCTGGCGCAGTGGGTGCCGTCGAGCTGTGCGGCGGGCGAAAACTGTTCCGGCGCACAGATTACGGATCTCGCGGTCACCGGAGACTATCCCGGGCTGGTGTGGATCACCTTCGCGCTCACCGGCCTCGCCCTCGGACGCTGTGATCTCGGGGCCAGGGTCACCCGGCTACGCATGCTCGCCGTCGGGGTGGCGTCGATGCTGCTCGGCTACGGCGGCGCCTGGCTGATCGGGTATCTGAACGGCCCCGCGGAGACAACCTGGTCCCAATTGCGCACGGCCGAACCGCATTCCGGTACGACCTTCGAGATCGCCGGATCCCTCGGCTTCGCTCTCACCGTGATGGCGACACTGCTGCTGGCGGCAGAACACCTGCGCCCCTTGCTATTTCCCATTGTCGCCGTCGGCACCCTGCCCCTGACGGTGTACTCGGCCCACGTCATCGCCATCCAGCTGCTGGGTGATTCGGTCACGGACGCGACCGGAAACCTCCTGCTGGCCGTCTTCCTGTCGATCACCGTCGCGGCATCGGTGGTATGGGTGCTGGTAATGGGTCGCGGTCCCCTGGAGCGCCTCATGACCTGGCTCTGTGTTCGCGCCACGGCGGCGCGGGGCACCGAGGTCGCCGCCGGGCCCGGCTCTGCCCCAGCGCTCTGACGCGGGGATGCTGGCCCGTCACCGGTAGGGGTGCGGCGCGGGCGACATCCGTCAGGTCTCATCGGCCATGCGCGGGGCGGAGCGCGGTTGCGTCGAGCCCCCGTCCGTGGATGACAGCTCGGTCGGTTCCGGGCAGAATGCGGGCGGCGGGCGATGCTCGCCGCGACGCGAGACAGGGGAACCGGTGGTCAGCAGCCAGACAATCGCCGCACGTCAGCGCTTCTTCGGCGCGGACGCGGTGGATCCGGCGAGCGGCGCGGTCCGGGATGACCGAGTGTTGGTGTCCTGGTTCGGGTGCGCGAGTTTCGCGGTGGCCATGGGCGGGGTGGTGTTCCTGCTCGACGCGTGGGTGCCGCGCGGACTCACGTCCGGGTATGTGCCGACGACGCCGGAGGAGGTGGCGGCGCTCGCGCCGGAGGCCATCTTCATCGGGCACGGGCATTTCGATCACGCCGCGGATGCCGGGGCGATCGCGCGGGACAGCGGGGCCGTGGTGCACGGGACCGCGGAGCATTGCGCGACGGCGCGGAAGCAGGTCGGCGGGGCCGAATTGGCTTGTAAGGAACTGGGTTCCAGCGCGTCACCGGTGGGTGAGCGCTACGACTTCGAGTTCGCTTCCGGGATCTCGGTGACCGCGGTGCGCCACATTCACTCGGCGCGCACCGCCCGTCGCGAGGGCCCGGACGCTTCGACCCCAATGCGACCCAGGCCGTGTCTGTGCGACATTCGCACGTACCCGCCGAGTTTCGCCGATGCCGGTCATCTGGCGCGCAATCTCCTCGCGCCGGAGGGCGGTGTGCTGCTGTATCAGTTCCGGCTCGGCGATTTCGTGCTGACCTGGCACGATTCCTCCGGCCCGCTGGTCGACAAGGCACCGCACGTGCTCGAGGTGCTCCGCGCCCTGCCCGCCTCGGATGTGCACATCGGCGCGGTGCAGGGCTTCAACCAGTTCACCAATGGCCTGCGCGATCCGCGCAGCTATGTGGAGGCGCTGCGGCCGAAGGTGTTCGTGCCCAACCACCACGACAATTGGCTGCCGTTCATGACCGCGCGCGGGGAGGCGTTCCGCACGCCCGTGCACGCGGAGCTGGCTCGAATGCCCGAGACCGAGCGGCCCGAGATCCGAATGCTCTTCGACCGCGACGACTATCTCGCACCGGGCAGGCTGTCCTTCGAGCTCTCGAAATCCTGAGAACGGATACCGCCGAGGGTTTCCGACCTCAGCGGAAGCGGAGAACCATTGTGACGCTGGTGGTTCCGGCCAGATTGACCTTGTCGGAACCCTCGACGTCGACGAAGCCGAGGCGTTGGTAGAGGCGTCTGGCCGGATTCTCCAGCCGCACACTCAAACTGACGGCGTCGTAGCGGTCTCGGGCCGTATCGAGCAGAGCCGACATCAGGGCGGTCCCGAGGCCGGTGCCGCGGCACTCGGGCGCGACACCGATGGCCAGTTCCGGAGTGTCGGCGTCGACGAAGCCGTAGGCCGGGTCGTCGGGGCCGAACAAGCGCAGCCACGCTGCCCCGACGGGAACACCGTCGAATCCGCCGACCACGCCCAGATCACCCGCGGCTCCCCAGCCTTCGACGTAGTGCGCGAGGGTGGGCACATCGCGCAGTTGGTCGGGTGAATCCATTCCGTTCTCGTGGGCGTAGGACGCCTCGTAGAGCATCGACCAGAGGAGCTTCTCGTCGGCGGTATCGGCGGGTCTGACGAACATGGGGTCAGCCGATCACGAATTCGGCCGATGTTCCAGTGAATTCATTGATGGCCCCGGAGGCGTCCCGGGCGTCGCCGGCGTAGCTGATGCGGTAGCGGCCCGCCGCATTGTCCGGAATCGTCCACTGGATACGGATGGTCGAGGCGGCTGGTTGACCGTCGGGACGGGACCAGTGCAGCTCGGTGCACCAGTCGTTGTCGTCGTAGACGCGCCGCCAGTCGTCTCCGGAGCGTTGCTGGACCTCGAAGTAGGTACCGTCCGGGCGGAAGTTGTTATTGGGGTGGGCGCCGACGAACTCCACCGAAACCGTCTGTCCCGCAGCGTAGGTCGGCTCCGGCTGGGTGAGCACGTCGCCGAAGGCGCGGCCCGCGTGCGGCACGTCGGCGGGGACCGTGGGTAGCAGGTTGGGCTGCAATCCGAAGGACCAGTCGAGCGGTGCGGGACCGCGCCCCAGATCGACGCGTGCCGCCAAAGCCTTTGCCAGTCGGTCGAATTCCTGCATGTGCGCCGAGAGGGTCCAGCGCCCGTAGAGGGTTTCGCCGCCCTCGTACTGCTGGACGGCGTACTCCTCCGGTGTCGTCACATACCCGCAGTAGCCGTTGGCATAGCCTTGCAGCAGAACGTTTTCCAATGGCACGGCGAGCGCCCGCGCCACCAGCCGTCGAATGCGGAGCCCCGACACCACCGTGTACTCCGACGGCCCCGACGCCAGCACCAGATCCCCGATGCGCATCAACTGCAGCGGCACGATCTGCGGCACCCACGGCCGCGGCGGCAGCACACCGAGCGGGGCCAGAATCAGCTTGGGCGCCTGCACATCTCGCATCCACTCCTCGATGGGCGAGTCGATCCCGCCGAGCGCGGCCACCAAGGGATTGGCGTCACCCTCCTGCAGGAACGACAGCTGCGAGTTCCAGTTGTCCTCGGTACTGGTGGCCATGGCCGCCGCGCCCATCATGGCGGGCGAGGTGCGGGCGGGTTTTCCGTCCGGGGTGTACTCGCCGTCGATGGCGACGTCGGCGAGGTTCACATAGTGCAGCACCGAGTCCACACCGATGCTGCCCATCGGCGATGCGGCGTCGAAAGCCGTTCTGCCCGCCTGAAATTGGCGTTCCCCGATGATGGCGCAGTTGGTTCGATTGTCCTCGGTCGGCCCCGAGGGGTGCATCTTCCGCAGCCACAGATTCGGCGTCATGTCCCCCGCGTTGGTCTGCGGGAAGGCGGCCACGAACGACGGCGGCCCGTCGAGAGTGCGTACCCCCATCTCGTCGTGCTCCCAGCGATAGCTGGCGTAGCCCTTGTTGTCGGCCGAGATGAGGGTATTGCGATCGGTCAGCGAGGTGCCGTGCGTGGCGAACCACGTGATCGCCCCGACATCCCTGCCGCCCTTGCGGAATCGCAACACGGTGACCTGCGGATCGATGCCGTCCGGAAACGCCGCCTTGTCCTCGGCCGGATTCTCCTCGAAAGCGTTCCGCGACCGATTCGCACTGGCGTCGTGCAACTCCCCGCGCCCCAGCATGATCGACCCCGGCCCGAGATTCTCATGCGCATTGACGATCGCCTTGACGATCCCATTCACCTCGGCGTCATGCGAGTTCTGCTGAAACCCCATGGCCGCAAGCGAATACGCGTACTCCCGAGCCGTGCCCCCGCACGAGTTGTGATTGTGCGTGGCATTGAGATTCACGTTCCGCTCGGTGTACAGGCCCCCGAACCGCTGCTGCAACTGCTGCATGACAACCAGGTGCACCGACTGGAACAGGCAGGCATTGTCCGTATTCACGAACGCAACCCGATCCCCCGTGGCCTGATCCACCACGATGTAGGCCCGCGCATAACACCGCGACAGCAACCCGGTGGTGACCTGATCGGCCTCCGAGTATCCCATCATCCCCTGCCCCGCCGGAGCCCCGGTGATATCCGCGATCCCCACCCCAACCAGATAGTCCTGCCCCGCCGCCCGCTGCCGAATGGGTTGCGCCCCACCCTTGCTCGCACCGAACACGGCCCCGGCCCCCACACCGCTCACCGCGGCACCAACCAGCACCGACCGTCGGGACAGTGACATCGCGCCCTCCCCTCTCCACAAAGAGTGAACCTGTTCCGTTTCAGGTTTCCCGAAGACTAGTCGGTCACTTGACCAATTTCTACCCGACCAGCCCGGCAGACGCCCGCCACCCTATCCCCGGGCCAAGAGTTTGCACGCCCGTAACTCAGCGAGTCTCCCGATCCAGTTCGACCAGCCGCTCCCGAACCAACCCGGGCCGCTCGTCGACAATAAAATGCCCACACCCCTCGACCAATTCGAGCCGATAGTCATCCGCCCGCGCCGTCTCCGCCGCCGCCAGCGAATAGTGCACCGCCGCATCCCCTTTCCCGAACAACGCCCGCACCGGCACCCTCGCCCGCCGCCCCTCCGACCTCCGAACCGCCCCCGGCACCTCCCGCAACAAAAAAGTCCGATACGTATCGGTGGCAGCCCGAGCCACCACCGGATCCCGAAACCGCTCCGAGAAAATCCGCACGGTCTCCCGATCCATCCGATTCCCCTCCGAGGTGGCCGCCCCGAACAGCCTCTCCAAGAACCGAGTCCGCCGCTGCAACGGCACCCCCACACTCGCGATCACCGGCTGATAAGCCAACAACCGCCAAGCCTGCCGAGCCACCACCCCCGCGGGCGCCCAAGGATGCGCCATATTCAGCACGAGAAATCCAGCAAACCGCTCCGGCTCCCGAAGAATCATCCGATACCCCACAAACCCGCCCCAGTCATGCCCCACCAGAAGCACATCCTTCGCGAGCCCCATCGCATCCATCAGCGCCAACACATCGCTCGCCACATCATCTTTCGCCCACCGATGCGGCGCCGCCCCCGACCACCCATACCCCGGCAGATCCGGCGCAATAATCCGCAGCCCCTCCGGCGGATCCCCCAACAGATCCCGATACACATAGTGATGCTGCGGCCATCCATGCAGCGCCAGCACCGACCGCCCCTCCCCCGCTTCCGTGACATGGAACCGAATCCCACGAGCCTCGACGAAACTCCGCCGCACGTCCGGGATAAAGGGCACAACCTGATCCGCAGCCATAGCCCACGCTAACCCCACCGACCGCCGAGGTCCCCGGCGAAGTCATAAACGGACACAACTATGTTGGGAGGCGAGCTCGACACACGGAGACGGGGAGGCCACAGCATGAGCCAGAACTTTCCTGCCGAGGCGTACGCACCCAACGGTGTGCTCTGGTGGCTGCTCGAGTACGCGCCCGATACGAAGCGGAGATACGGCGCGGAGCCGAAGATCGCCGCTTGGCTGCATTTCAACAAGGACGTGGGCGAAACCTTCACCCTCCGCGAACTTCGCATCGCGATTCCGACCGACGAACTGGCCAACAGCCAGGAACACTTCAATCGACGGCTGCGTGAGCTGCGCAAGCTCGGCTGGCAATTCCGGTCGTCGCACGAGGATGCGACGTTGCGGCAGGACGAGTACCGGCTTGCGGTCAAGGGATGGCATCCGGGTGACGGCCCACGGCCGAAGACGTCCGGCAAGATCAGCGGGGCACTGCGGCGGCGCGTGCTCGAGCGAGACGGCCACCGGTGCGTGATTTGCGGTGTAGCCAATGGGGAACCGTATCCGGACCCGCCGCAGGGCACAGCCGTAATGTCCATCGGGCATCGGATCCCCCAGGAGTTCGGTGGGACCGACGACATCGACAACCTGCAGGTCGAATGCAAACGCTGCAATGAACCCGTGCGCGAAGAAGCCGGACTCCCCGAGACTCTGGACGAGGTTTACGCACAGATCAAGGGGCTCAAGCGGACCGAGAAGAGCACCATGCTGCAATGGCTGCGCAGTGGGCGGAGAACGCGGTCCAAGCTGGATGTGCTGTATGACCGTGCGCGACGGCTCAATCCGGCCGAAAGAGAGCAACTGGCCGCACGGCTCGAAACCGCCACCAACCAGCAGGTCGCCGAGCCCTAGCCCGGCCGCTTCGAACCTCGGCCGTCCGGAAAGCCTCCCGGCAAACGCTCCGCCTGTCCCATATGATCGTTAACATGTCCGGACGCGCCTGCCAAGGCACTGGCGACCGTAGAGACAGCGCTGTCCAGACTCTCGTGCTCCCAAAGACGGATCACCAGCCAACCTGCGGCGGTCAAAGCGTCGTTTGCCGCGCGATCGCGTTCGGTGGTCCGGAGAAGCTTTGGCGCCCAGTACCATTCGTTGGTCGTCGGCTGACGTCCATGGTGCGGGCAACTGTGCCAGAAGCAGCCATCGACGAAGACCGCGACCTTGCGCGCAGTGAAAACGATGTCGGGCCTGACCTTGACCGCACCGAGATCGAGCCGGAAGTCCTTGCGATAGCGGAAACCCATTCGATGCAACGCACTTCGCAACGCGATTTCCGGCTTGGTATCGGCCCGGCGATTGGCCCGCATGTTCCTGGAACGTCCCTCATTGAGAGGGGCGGGGTAAGTACCTCGCTCGTGAGCCTTCCTTCGAGCGTCTGCCGAGCGGCTCTCGATCACGTCTATCCCGGTTCGAAGCAGGCGAATGTTGTACGGAAAGATACTCCTGCGCACGCGCTCGAATACCCGCGGAGTCCACATCGAAAGGTAGCTGCATGACCGATCCACGCCCCACCGGGACCGGCGCCGACATCGGCGGCCGCGGGGAGGAGAGCGTGATTCGGGAGGGCAACCTGGAGCATACAGCGGCGGCAGCCGGGGTGTCCGAGTTCACGTCGATCGAAATCTGTGCTGGCGCAGGTGGGCAGGCTATCGGCCTCCACCGGGCAGGATTCAATCATTTGGCCCTGGTCGAAATCGATCCGTATGCGGTCGAGACGCTCGAACTCAATATTCAGAAACACGAGCTATGGGCATGGGAGAACAAGTACTGCGACATTCTGTCCGCCGATGTCAATGACTTCGAGCCGTACCGCGACCTCGACAAGGGCGCCGAGAAATTGCGGCGGGGGCTGGATTTGCTCGCGGGTGGCGTGCCGTGCCCGCCTTTCTCACACGCGGGCAAACAGCTCGGGAAGAACGATGAGCGAGACCTCTTTCCCCGCACACTGGAACTCATCGACATTCTGAAGCCCCGAGCGGTAATGGTCGAAAACGTCCGCGGACTCATGGATCCGAAATTCGACGGCTATCGAGAGTGGATCGTGGCGAAGCTGGAGGGCGGGAGGTACGTCGACGCCGATGATCGAGTGCACGAGGTTCCCGGGCTCGGTTACAGGGTCTGCCGATGGGATGTCCTGGAGGCCAGCGACTTCGGCGTTCCGCAGCTTCGTCCACGCTCGGTACTGGTCGCGTTCCGGTCCGATGTCCTCGGTGATCTCGAATACGAATGGCCCAGCCCCACTCACGAGACACCGGTCTTGCTCGCCGACATCCTCGAGGATTCGATGCGGGATAGGTTCCAGCCCTATTTCGACGGTGAGCACGCAGAACGCGCGACGGCGGCCTTCGACCGATGGTTGCGGACCGCCCGCGAACGAGGCACGGTCGCACCCACACTGGTCGGCGGATCGAAGAAGCACGGGGGCGCCGACCTCGGGCCCAGCCGAGCCAAGGCGGCGTGGCGGCAACTCGGAGTATCGGGCATGGGAGTTGCCAATGATATTCGGACGTGCGCCCTGAAAAGGACCCATGACCGAGACTTGTTCGGCGCCGATGGGCCGATGCTCACAGTTCGCCAAGCGGCCATGATTCAGGCATTCCCCGACGAGTGGGAATTCTCGGGGGGAAAGACGGCGCAATACCGTCAGGTCGGCAATGCGTTCCCGCCTCCGGTGGCGGAGGCAGTGGGCTTGTCCATTATCGATGTGCTACGGAAGGCTCGACAGCGCGACGAAAGCGCCACGGGCCAGCTGGAATTGAATTTCTCGGCCGCCAGTTGAGCCGAGTTCGGCTATTCGGCGACATGCAGTCGACGCATGCAGCGAACCACCAGGTCGGCGGGGGAACCAATGCCTTCGACCGGACCGTCCGCGGCGGCCCAAAGTTCCAGGGCTACACGGATGGCGCCTGCTGCGGACGCCGCGGTGAGGCGGAGTTGAAATGGATCTGCCTGGGGGGCAGACAATTCCACAAGAATTCGATGGAGATCCCGCTCGGCCTCGAGGTTGATTCGGTGCCAAATGGCTCGCAGAGCCGGGTCCGAGTCCATGGCCTGGAGGAGGCCCCGGGTGATTTCGAGGTCTTCGGGACTGTCACCGAGGGTTAGGGAACGGATGGCGGCGGCTTCGAAATCGGCCGAGGTGGGGATGCGACCGCCCGCAGCGATTTCGGCTAGCCAGCGTTGGGCACCGGCGGCGAGCAGGGGCTCTACGGCGTCTTCCTTTGTTCGGGCGTAGCGGTAGAAGGTGCGGAGGGCTACGCCGGATTCGGAGGCTATTTGGTCGGCGGTTACCTCGGCGGTGCCGTGCTCCGCGAAGAGGCGGGCGGCGGTGCGGGCTATTTCCATGCGGGTTTCGGATTTGCGGCGTTCCGCTAGGGACGGGCGGCGGGGTTCTAAGGGTTGGGCGGACATGTCACCTCCTTCGGTGGGCTACCAGGCGATCCTAGTCGACGGGATGCCAGTCTGGCACGTTGTGCCATGTAGGCGTAGCGTGTCAGGTGAGAGTGAAATACCTAGTTGAGGAGATTCGCAGTGGAGCGGTTTGAGGGTCGTCGAGTGGTGATCACCGGGGCGGGGTCGGGGATCGGGCGGGCCACCGTGCATCGGATTCTGGCCGAGGGCGGGCAGGTCGTGGGGGCGGATGTGAATGAGGCGGGGCTGGCGGAGACTGCCAAGCAGGCCGCCGAGAAGGGGAATGCGGATCGGCTCACCACGGTGAAGATCGATATTGCCGATGAGGAGTCGGTCAAGGCTGGGGTCGCTGCCGCGGTCGAGACGCTCGGTGGGATCGACGCATTGATCAATGCGGCGGGGATTCTGCGGTCGGCGCATACGCACGAGATGCCGCTCGCGGATTTCAACAAGATCATCACGGTCAATCTGACCGGTACCTTCCTGATGATTCGCGAAGCCCTCCCCCAGCTGCTGGAGTCCGACAAGGGCGTGATCGTGAACTTCACGTCCACCTCCGCGTTCTTCGCGCACCCGTACATGTCCGCGTACGCCGCGTCCAAGGGCGGCATCATGTCCATGACACACGCGCTGGCCGCCGAGTACTCCAAGCAAGGGCTGCGCGTGGTTGCCGTTGCGCCGGGGTCGATTTCGAGCGATATGACCGATGGGCGCGGCCCGGGGCTGCCCGAGGACGCCGATCTGAGCCTGTTCATGAAGCTGATTCCCGGCATCGGTCAGGGGTTCGCGTCGCCGGATACCGTCGCGGGCGTCGTCGCCATGCTCGCGTCGGATGATGGTGCCTTCATTACCGGTACCGAGATTCGGATCGACGGCGGCACGCATTACTGACGGCCACAGCGCGAACGGCCCCACGGGCGAGTTCCCGCGGGGCCATTGCCGCGCAATGGGTTTCGTCCGTTTTATGATCTTCGGCATGGCCATGCCATAGGGTTTGACGGAGCTTTAACTAAGGGGGCCCATGGCGAAGCACCGTAGGCAGACGGCAGCTCAACGCGTATTGTTGCGCGCCGCCGTCTCCACCATCCCGATGACCGCGGTGCTGAGTATCAGCGCCGTCGCCCAGGCCGTGCCGCAACCCGGTGTGACGCAGCCGGATCCGGGCTCCCCCACTCCCGGCGGCGCCCAGCCGGGCGTGACCGCGGTCCCGCCGCAGGCTCCGCAGGTCTCGCCGCAGGACGACGCGCATGGCGTTGCGCCGCAAAGCGATTACGCCCCGACCCGACCGGACCCGAAGCGCGACTACGCCCCCGCCCCGATTCAGCCGGGCGACCTGCACGCACCGGAGCCGACGCCGGATATCGGCGTGATCGTCCCCACCAACCCGCGCGAACTGCGCGCCGGTGACCTCACCACCATCGCCCCGGACTTTCTCAGCGACGACCAGGTCGCCCAGATCAATGCCGTCCTGGCGGGTCCCGAAGCGCAGATCTCCCAGTTCACCCGCTCCATCGGTGTCGCGCCCAGCCGCGCCGACCATATTGCCGCGGGCGCCTTGGCCGGAGCCGCCGGTGGCGCCGTCCTCGGTTGCGTCGCGGGCGCGGCCATCGCAACGCTTCCGTTCGGTCCGATCGCTCCGCTCGTCTTCGCCATGACCGGACCGCCCGGATGCGCGATCGGCGGCGTGGTGGGCCTGGCGGCCGGAACCGTCCTCGGGGCGGGAACTGGCGCGCTGATCTGATCCGGCTCAGGAGAAATCCTGCGGGCCGCTGCCGCGCAATGGGTTTCGGGGTTGCTCAGGGTCGAGGTCATACATGAGGACCATTCGGCCCTGAATTCACAGGAAAACCGTTCCACGGGCGGCGGTCGCTCGGGCACAGTTGCTGACCATGAAGTCGACATCCTTACGCCGGATGACCGCCCGCGTGGCCGTCGCCGGTGCGATCGCTCTGATTCCCCTTGCCGCGGTGACCATTCCGGCCACCGCCGACGTTCCGCTCGACAATTCGCCGACCGATGTGGCCTGGCCGCACCACGGCGGCGGCAACCCCTGGTGGGACAACGACCGCGACGACTGGCGACACCACCACGACCGTGACGACTGGAACCGCGGAGACGACTGGAACCGCGGCAACGACTGGAACCGCGGCTGGTGGGACAACGACGACTGCTGGTGGCGCAACGCGCTGCCACACACCGGCAGTTGGTAGCCCGATCACAACCGAACATTTCGCGCGTACCCCCTTCACGCACGAAAAACGAAGGCCCGCCGGGGATTCCCTGGCGGGCCTTCGCGGGTGAAATCCCGGAAACCTTAGGCGGTCTCGGTGATCGGCCGGTCGACCCAGCTCATCAGGCCGCGCAGCTTGGCACCGGTGACCTCGATCGGGTGCTCGGCGTTCTCCTTACGAAGCGCCTCGAGCTCCTTGTTGCCGCCCTCGACATTGGCGACCAGGCGCTTGACGAAGGTGCCGTCCTGGATGTCGCGCAGGATGTCCTTCATGCGCTCCTTGGTCCCGGCGTCGATGACGCGCGGGCCCGACAGGTAGCCACCGAACTCGGCGGTGTCGGACACCGAGTAGTTCATGCGCGCGATGCCGCCCTCGTACATGAGATCGACGATCAGCTTGAGCTCGTGCAGCACCTCGAAGTAGGCCATCTCCGGCGCGTAACCGGCCTCGACCATGACCTCGAAACCGGTCTTGACCAGTTCCTCGGTGCCGCCGCAGAGCACGGCCTGCTCACCGAAGAGGTCGGTCTCGGTCTCTTCCTTGAAGGTGGTCTTGATGACGCCCGCGCGGGTGCCGCCGATGCCCTTGGCGTAGGACAGGGCCAGCGCCTGGCCGTTGCCGGTCGGGTCCTGGTCGATGGCGATCAGGGCCGGAACGCCCTTGCCGTCGACGAACTGGCGACGCACCAGGTGGCCCGGGCCCTTCGGGGCGACCATGCCGACGGTGACGTTGGCCGGAGCCTTGATCAGACCGAAGTGGATGTTCAGGCCGTGGCCGAAGAACAGCGCGTCGCCGTCCTTGAGGTGCGGCTCGATGTCGTTGGTGAAGATCGAGGCCTGCGCGGTGTCGGGCGCGAGGACCATGATGACGTCGGCCCACTCGGCGACCTCGGCCGGAGTGCCGACGGTCAGACCGGCCTCCTCGGCCTTGGCGCGGGACTTCGAGCCCTCCTTGAGGCCGATGCGGACATCGACACCCGAGTCGCGCAGGCTCAGCGAGTGGGCGTGGCCCTGGGAGCCGTAGCCGATGACGGCGACCTTCTTGCCCTGGATGATCGACAGGTCAGCATCGTCGTCATAGAACATCTCGACTGCCACTGTGGTTCCCTTCGGATTGTTTTGGTTAGTTGAAGTATCTGCCAGCGAATTACGCCGAAATTACCGGGTTGCCGTGATCGACTTGGGGCCGCGGCCCACGGCCACGACACCGGACTGCACGATCTCCCGGATACCGTACGGCTCCAGCATGCGCAGCAGCGCGTCCAGCTTGGAGCGGGTGCCGGTGGCCTCGATGGTCAGCGCGTCGGGCGACACGTCGATCACCTTGGCGCGGAACAGGTTCACCGACTCGATGACCTGGGTGCGCACGGAAGCATCGGCGCGCACCTTGACCAGGATCAGTTCGCGGGCCACCGAGGAGTCGGCGTCCTGCTCGACGATCTTGATCACGTTCACCAGCTTGTTCAGCTGCTTGGTGACCTGCTCGAGCGGCAGATCCTCCACGGTGACGACGATGGTCATGCGCGAGATCTCGGGAATCTCGGTGCCGCCGACCGCCAGCGACTGGATATTGAAGCCGCGGCGGGAGAACAGCGACGCCACGCGCGCCAGCACGCCCGGCTTGTCCTCCACCAGCACGGACAGGGTGTGGGTGGTGGTCATTCCTCGGTCCCCTTCTGGGCGGCGCGCTCGTGCGCTGCGAGCGAAGCCTTTTCGTGCGACATGGCCTCGTGGATCACGGCGGGCTCCGACGCCGACTCGTCATCGTCGAACAGCGGGCGAATGCCGCGCGCGGCCATGATCTCGTCGTTGGACGTACCGGCGGCGACCATCGGCCACACCTGCGCGTCCTTGCCGACGATGAAGTCGATCACCACGGGACGGTCGTTGATCGACTGCGCCTCGCGGATCGCGGCCTCCACGTCCTCTTCCTTCTCCACGCGAATGCCGTGGCAGCCCAACGCTTCCGCGAGCTTCACGAAGTCGGGGATGCGCAGGGTGTGGGTGCCCAGATCGGTGTTGGAGTAGCGCTGCTCGTAGAACAGCGTCTGCCACTGCCGCACCATGCCCAGGTTGCCGTTGTTGATCAGCGCGACCTTGATCGGCACGCCCTCGACGGCACAGGTGGCCAGCTCCTGATTGGTCATCTGGAAGCAGCCGTCACCGTCGATGGCCCAGACCTCGCGGTCCGGCATGCCCATCTTGGCGCCCATGGCGGCCGGAACGGCGTAGCCCATGGTGCCCAGACCACCGGAATTCAGCCAGGTGCGCGGCTTTTCGTACTTGATGAACTGCGCGGCCCACATCTGGTGCTGGCCGACGCCCGCACAGTAGATGGCGTCGGGACCGGCGAGCTGGCCCAGCTTCTCGATGACGAACTCCGGCGAGAGCGAACCGTCGGACGGGGTCTTCCAGCCCAGCGGGTACTGATCGCGCACCCCGGACAGGTAGGTCCACCACTCGCCCAGATCCAGCAGCGGGGTCTTGCCCGCGGCGGCCGGATCGGCCTTGAGCGTCTCGATGAGCTCGGCGATGACCTCGCGGCAGTCGCCCACGATCGGCACGTCCGCGTGGCGGTTCTTGCCGATCTCGGCCGGGTCGATATCGGCGTGGATGACCTTGGCATTGGGCGCGAAGGAGTCCAGCTGGCCGGTCACGCGGTCGTCGAAGCGCGCGCCCAGGGTGATCAGCAGATCCGAACGCTGCAGTGCCGCAACGGCTCCCACGGTGCCGTGCATGCCGGGCATGCCCATGTTGAGGGTGTGGGTGTCGGGGAACGCGCCGCGCGCCATCAGGGTGGTGACCACCGGGATGCCGGTCAGCTCGGCCAGTTCCAGCAGCTCGGCCGAGGCGTCGGCCTTGATGACGCCGCCGCCGACGTAGAGCACCGGGGCCTTGGCGTCCATGATCATCCGCGCGGCCTCGCGCACCTGCTTGCCGTGCGGCTTGGTGACCGGACGGTAGCCGGGCAGCTTCATCTCCGGCGGCCAGGAGAAGGTGGTCTGCGCCTGCAGCACGTCCTTCGGGATGTCGACCAGCACCGCGCCCGGGCGACCGGTGGACGCCAGGTGGAACGCCTCGGCGATCATGCGCGGGATGTCGATCGGGTCGGTGACCAGGAAGTTGTGCTTGGTGCACGCCATGGTGATGCCGGAGATGTCGGCTTCCTGGAAGGCGTCGGTGCCGATCAGCGAACGGCCGACCTGGCCGGTGATGGCCACCAGCGGCACCGAGTCCATCTGCGCGTCGGCGATCGGGGTGACCAGGTTGGTCGCGCCCGGACCGGACGTGGCCATGCACACACCGACCTTGCCGGTGGCCTGGGCGTAACCGGTCGCGGCGTGACCCGCGCCCTGCTCGTGACGCACCAGCACGTGGCGGACCTTGGTCGAATCGAACAGCGGGTCGTAGACGGGAAGGACCGCACCGCCGGGAATACCGAAAATCGTGTCGACGCCGAGCTCCTCGAGGGAACGGACGACCGACTGCGCGCCGGTGACCCGCTCGGGCGGGACCTGGCGACGATTCGGGGCCGCGGCCGGAGCCGAGCCAGCCGGGGCGGTCGGCTGGGCCGAAGGCGCGGGCTTACGGGCCGAGGGCCCGGGCCGTGCGGTAGGTGCGCTCACCGTCTTGGTTCCTTTACTGCTTGTCGTTCCAGTTCATGGACTTGCCTGAACACAAAAAAGCCCCCGACAGCCAGGTGGCTGTTCGAGGGTGGCGCGTCGCAGCTGCGAGCTGACGTAATTGACTACAGTCGTCGGCTCAGCACTGGACGCGCTTGCCGATTACGAGAAGCTCGGTTCGATTCACGCGCTCGACGGTAATTGCGCGTTGGTCGTTCAGTCAAACAGCTGACCTATTGGGTCTCATTATGTGAGACGGTGCGGTTATTCGGGTCCGTTCACCATGATGCAAGGATGTGGGTGTGTCCTCACAGCATCAGTCCGTGCCACCTGCTCGATCGTCCCACACGCCCGAGTCCGAATCGGACGCGGGTCAGGTGATCCGCATTCCCCGGCTCGCTCACCTCGGGGTGTTCATCCTGCTGTTCTGCGTGGCCTTCCCCTTCTTCGGCTGGCCGCAGGTGCTGTGGGTGCTCTTCGCGATCCCGCTGGTGATGGTCGTCTGGGTCGAACGGACCCGCACCACCGTCTCGGACAATGGAATCGACACCCGCACGCTGCTGGGCTCGCGCCACATCGACTGGGCCGACATCAAGGGCCTGCGCATCCCCAAGCGCGGCTACCTCCAGGTTCACCTGGCCGACGACTCCGACGTGACCCTCCCCGCGGTCGGCTACGGGCAGCTGGCCACCCTGGTCGCCGCGTCCAACGGCCGCATCCCGGACCCCTTCGCCGAGCCCGAGGAAACCGAGGGTCCGGCCGAGACCGAGGCCGAATCGACCGATGCCGAGGCCGGATCCGGCGAGTCGTAGGCGTTTCGGGGGTGCGGAGTTTCTACCGGCGGTGATCGGGTTCATGGCCCGGGAGTAACGTTGATGCCCGCCGGAAAGTCGCGAAACAGCCCACTGCGACACACGAACCGAGGACCTGACCCATGCCACCGCTTCGCTCACGCACCACCACCGCCGGACGCAATGCCGCGGGCGCTCGCGCCCTCTGGCGCGCGACCGGCCTCACCGACTCCGATTTCGGGAAGCCGATCGTCGCCATCGCGAACTCCTACACCCAGTTCGTCCCCGGCCACGTGCACCTGAAGGATGTCGGCGAGATCGTGGCCGAGGCGGTCCGGGCCGCCGGTGGTGTGCCGCGCGAATTCCACACCATCGCCGTCGACGACGGCATCGCCATGGGCCACGGCGGCATGCTGTACTCGCTGCCCTCGCGCGAGATCATCGCCGACTCGGTGGAATACATGGCCAACGCGCACACCGCCGACGCACTGGTCTGCATCTCCAACTGCGACAAGATCACCCCCGGCATGCTGAATGCCGCCATGCGCCTGAACATTCCGGCCGTGTTCGTCTCCGGCGGCCCGATGGAGGCCGGTAAGGCCGTAGTCGTCGGCGGCGTGGCCCAGGCCCCCACCGATCTGATCACCGCCATCTCGGCGAGCGCCTCGCCGAACGTCTCCGACGACGGGCTCACCGAGGTCGAGCGCTCCGCCTGTCCGACCTGCGGTTCCTGCTCGGGCATGTTCACCGCCAACTCCATGAACTGCCTCACCGAGGCGCTGGGTCTGGCGCTGCCGGGCAATGGCTCGACGCTGGCCACCCACGCCGCCCGCCGCGCGCTGTTCGAGAAGGCGGGCCGGGTGATCGTGGACATCGCCACCCGCTGGTACCGCGATGACGACGCCTCGGTGCTGCCGCGAAATGTGGCCAATGCCAAGGCTTTCCGCAATGCCATGGCCCTCGATGTGGCCATGGGCGGTTCCACCAACACGGTGCTGCACACCCTGGCCGCCGCGCAGGAGGGTGAGATCGAGTTCGATCTGCAGACCATCGACGAGATCTCGCGCCGCGTGCCGTGCCTGTCGAAGGTGTCGCCGAACTCGGACTACCACATGGAGGACGTGCACCGCGCCGGCGGCATTCCGGCCATCCTGGGCGAGCTGCGCCGCGCGGGCCTGCTCGAGACGGACGTGACCACCGTGCACACCGCCTCCTTCGACGAGTGGCTCGACACCTGGGACATCCGCTCCGGCAAGGCTTCTCGGGAGGCCATCGAGCTGTTCCACGCCGCGCCCGGCGGTGTCCGCACCACCGTGCCGTTCTCGACCGAGAACCGCTGGTCCTCGCTGGACACCGATGCCGTGGGCGGCTGCATCCGGGACAAGAAGCACGCGTACACCGTCGAGGGCGGCCTGTGCGTGCTGCGCGGCAATATCGCTCCGGACGGCGCGATCCTCAAGACCGCGGGCATCGACGAGGACCTGTTCACCTTCGAGGGCCCGGCCGTGGTGGTCGAGTCGCAGGAGGAGGCGGTCTCCAAGATCCTGAACAAGGAGATCCAGCCCGGCGATGTGGTCGTGGTCCGCTACGAGGGTCCCTCGGGCGGTCCGGGCATGCAGGAAATGCTGCACCCCACGTCGTTCTTGAAGGGCGTCGGCCTGGGCAAGGTGTGCGCGCTCATCACCGACGGCCGCTTCTCCGGCGGTACCTCGGGCCTGTCCATCGGCCACATCTCCCCGGAGGCGGCCAGCGGCGGCTCCATCGGCCTGATCGAGAACGGCGACCGCATTCGCATCGATGTGCACACCCGTTCGCTCGAATTGCTGGTCCCCGAAGAGGTTCTCGCGGAGCGTCGGGTGAAAATGGAAGCGTCCGAACGGCCTTGGCAGCCCGTGAACCGCGAGCGCCCGGTGACAACGGCGCTGCGCGCGTATGCTGCGCTCGCCACCTCCGCCGACAAGGGTGCCGTCCGGCGCGTGCCGTAACGCGCGAAAGCCCCCGTGCCGCAACGTAAGAAAGCCAAGGAATGACAATCGAATACATCGGCAAGGCCGACTCCATGCTGGCCGAGTACACCGCCATGCTCGCGCGCTCGGATGCGCGCAATGCGGAGGCCAAGGCGCTGCTCGCGGAGGCCGAGGAGTTGGCCGCGGAGGTGCGGCACCTGGAATCCACGGAGTTCATGATGACTCCGGACGAGGTGACGCAGAGCAATGCGCACCGGGCGCTGCTCGAGCGGGAGATCGACGCCAAGTCGGGTCGAGTGCTGCAGCTGCACCAGGAGACCTTCCACGAGTGGGAGTCCTGGACCGCCCGTCAGTACTGAGGCGCGAAAATGCGGCCGGGACGATCGTGGGATCGTCCCGGCCGCTTCGTGTTTCGGGGTCGTTCAGTCGAACGGACCGATGCCCGTGAGCGGATTGCCGCCGTGCAGATAGACGTAGGTGAGAATCGCGGCCACCACGGCCGCCACGAAGGCGGCCAGGGAACCCATGAACGGCCGCGACGACCACCCTCGATTGCGGTCCAGGGACAAGCGGCCGGGTCCGGTCAGGATCAGCACGGTGGTCAGCCCGACCAGAATCGATTCCAGCTCCACCGAATTGCCCTTGGCCGAGTACTGGAAGCCGGGGTTCATGCCCTGCTTCCACATCCACGCGTCGAGGATGACCGCGAGCAGCGCGCCCGCCGCCAGCGGGGTGGCCAGGCCGATCGCGACCAGCACGCCACCGCCGAGCTCACCGGCGATGAGCATGGGCGCGGCGATGTCGACGTGCTTCCAGCCGCCGCTCTCCATGGCGGTCTTGATGCCGTCGAGCCCGGGACCGTGGAACCAGCCGGTCGCCTTCTGCAGACCGTGGTAGACGAAGGTGCCGCCGATGACCAGGCGCAGCAGCAGGAGTCCGAGGTCCAGGGTGCCGCGGCGCTCGTCGCGACGACGCGGGCGGCCATTGCCGTCGGCGGGCGCGGCGGGTGCCGGGGGGATGCTGGCGAACGAATAGGTCGGGGAGGGTTCGGCGGTGGTGCTGTTGGCGACGCCCGGAATCGCGTTCTTGACCTGGGAGTAGAGCGGGACCTCCGGATCCAGGCCGAGCTCCTCGTCGGTGCGCGGCAGTTTCGCGGTGGTCTCGATCTTCTCGGTGGTCAGTTCCTCGGTGGTCTGCACTCCGACCGGGGTGGGGAACTGCTCGGTCGGCGAGTCGAACGGGCTGCGCACCGGCGATCCGGCCGGTCGCGGCGTGTCGGGCGTGGCGTCGCCCGCCGCGGCGGACGGTTCGGTCGGCTTATCAGTCACGCGGCCAGACTATTAGGAGAAAGGGCGCGACACACAGCAGAACGCGGGCGTGTCCGCAGTCCGATTCGCGCCACGGCACCGGATTGCGACACCCCGTCCGAGCGTCGGCGGCGGGTTTTCCGTAACGTCTCAACCATGAGTTTGGTTGCCGGTGGCCGTGTCGGGGTGGGTGCGCGGAGAGTGGTGCTGGGCGTGACGCTCGGGGCGGTGCTGCTGTCCGGGTGCGCGCGCTTCGACGATCGCGCGTCGAGCCCGTTCACCACCGAGCCGACCTGGCAGGACGCCGAACCGAATACGACGACGCCGAAAACGCCGCCCACCAATGCGAAACGGCCGGATCTGCCGTGCGTGGATCCCGATATCGCGGTGGTGGTGTCGTGTCTGGACACCACGGGCGGACTGGTCGCCCTGCCCGATGGCGGTAGCGCGCTGGTGGCCGAGCGCACCACCGGGCGCATTCTCAAGGTCATCGCCACCGACGAGGGCGAGCCGCCCGCGCCCGTCGAGGTCGCCCGGGTGGATGTCGATCCGGCCGGGGACGGCGGCCTCACCGGGCTGGCGCTGTCCCCCAGTTTCGGCGAGGACGGGCTGATCTATGCCTACGTCACCACCGCGAGCGACAACCGGGTGGTGCGTATCTCCACCGACGGCGGCGGCACGGCCAAACCGATCCTCACCGGAATCCCCAAGGGCATCAACGGTAATCGCGGATCCATCGACTTCCTGCACGACCGGATGCTGATTCTCACCGGCGATGCCGGGAACCCGGCGCTGGCGGGCGACACCAGCTCGATGGCCGGAAAGCTGCTCAGCATCAACTCCCCCGCGCCCGGTGCGTCGGCCGATGTGGTGGTGTCCGGGATCGGCGTGGCGGGCGGCGTCTGCACCGACGGCAAGGACTCCATCTGGATCACCGACCGGACCGCCACCGAGGACCGCCTGCAACGCGTCGGCCCCGACGGCGTCGCGGTGAAGGCGTGGACCTGGCCCGATCATCCGGGCGTCGCGGGCTGCGCGGCCGCCTCCGACGGCGTGGCCATCTCCCTCACCAACCAGAAGGGCCTGGCCATCGCCACGGCCGACAAGAACACCCACGCCGTCACGGCCGCGCCTTCGGTGCTGGCGCAGGACAAGTACGGCCGCCTCGACGGCGCGACGCTGGGCGGCGACGGCAATATCTGGGTCGGCACGGTCAACAAGCCCGACGGCAATCCGAACCAGTACGACGACCGCGTGGTTCGCATCCCGCCGCCGACCGCGGGCCAGGGCAACGGACCGGACTAGCCACCGGCTCACGATTGCGGCGCACGGCAGTTGCCGTGCGCCGCAATCGTTTATCGAGCGGACTGCGCCTCGACCGGCATCTGCAACTCGATGACCCATTCGTCGGAGGCCGGGTCGCGGGGGGCCTGGAGGTAGACCTCGCGGATGGGGGCGTTGGGGGCGTAACCGTTTTCGTCGGCCCAGCGGCCCATGGCCTCGAAGGAGACGCACAGTTCCGCGAGCTTGCCGCGATGGGCCAAGGTGGCGGCCTTGGGGATCTCCGGGAGCAGCAGCAGCTCGAACGGGCTCCCGGGGGCGGCTGTGCCCGCGACCTGGTGGGCGACGTGGACGCGCAGACCCGCGTCCAGCGGTTCGTAATACACGATGGGTGCGCCGGTGATGGTGAGGCCGGAGGCCGGAATCGACTCCGCCATGTGGGCATACAGCTTCTCGATGATCGGGCCGACGGCGGCCTCGCCGGATTCGGCCGCGACATCGGACATTTCGGCGACCAGCGTGGCCGACAGCGGTTTGACGATGATTTCCTGCTCGGGCATGACGCCCTCCTTCTCGATACGCAGGAGCCTCGCCTCGACGGATGCGAGCCGCGCGGTGTCCGCGGCGAGCTGATTGGCCAGCTGGGCGCGGCGCAGCTGCAACATGCCGTGCAACCGTTCCGCGGACAGCTGCCCGTCGAGAATCTCGGCCACCTGATTCAAGGTGAACCCGAGATCCTTCAGCGCGACGATCCGATTGAGCCGCGCGAGCTGATCGGCCGCATAGAACCGATAGCCGGTACACGGATCGACCTCGTAAGGCCGCAGCAGACCGAGATCGTCGTAGTGCCGCAGCATCCGCACCGACACCGACCCGAACCTGGCGAAGTCTCCAATACTGAACATGACTCCTCCAGGTTCGGACCTCACACCGTGTGAGGGTCAAGACAATGATCGGGGAAAGGAAATGGGGCGCGCGGCAAATGCCGCGCGCCCCATTCTCATCGATCCGAAACGACTAGCCCTCGACTCCGCAGGCGGCGAGGACGAGTTCGCGGACTCGGGCGGCGTCGGCCTGGCCGCGGGTGGCCTTCATGACGTCGCCGACGACCTTGCCCGCGGCCTGGATCTTGCCGGAGCGGATCTTGTCGGCGATGTCGGGGTTGGCGGCGAGGGCCTTTTCGACCTCGGACTGGAGGGCGGAGTCGTCGGAGACCATGCCGAGGCCCTTGGCCTCGACGATCTGGGCGGGCTCGCCCTCACCGGCGAGGACGAAGTCGACGACCTGCTTGGCGACCTTGTTGTTGATGGTCTTGGCCTCGACCAGCGCGGCCACCTCGGCGACCTGCTTGGGGGTGATGGGCAGGTCCTCCAGGGAAACCTGGCTCTCCTTGGCCTTTTCGGTGAGGTAGGCGACCCACCAGGAGCGCGCGGCGTCCACCGAGGCACCGGCGTCGACGGTCGCGATGATCAGGTCCAGCGCACCGGCGTTGACCAGGTCGCGGAACACCTCGTCCGAGAGACCCCACTCGGACTGGATGCGGGCGCGGCGCAGCCACGGGTACTCCGGAATGGTGCCGCGCAGTTCCTCGACCCAGGCGGCGTCGGGCGCGATGGGCTCGAGGTCCGGCTCCGGGAAGTAGCGGTAGTCCTCGGCGGTCTCCTTGATACGGCCGGACGAGGTGGTGCCGTCGGTCTCGTGGAAGTGCCGGGTCTCCATCAGAATCGAGCCGCCCGAAACCAGCACCGCGGCCTGCCGCCGCATCTCGTAGCGCACCGCGACCTCGACGCTCTTGAGCGAGTTCACGTTCTTGGTCTCGGTGCGGGTGCCGAACTCCTTGGCGCCCTTGGGCATCAGGGACACGTTGACGTCGCAGCGCATCGAGCCCTGCTCCATCTTCACGTCGGAGACGTTCAGCGACTTGAGCACCTCGCGCAGCGCGGTCACGTACGCACGCGCCACCTCGGGAGCCCGTTCGCCCGCGCCCTCGATGGGCTTGGTGACGATCTCGATGAGCGGCACGCCCGCGCGGTTGTAGTCGAGCAGCGAGTGCGAGGCGCCGTGGATGCGGCCGGTCGCGCCACCGACGTGCAGCGACTTGCCGGTGTCCTCCTCCATGTGGGCGCGCTCGATCTCGACGCGGAACACCGTGCCATCGTCGAGCACCACATCCAGGTAGCCGTTGGCCGCGATGGGCTCGTCGTACTGGCTGATCTGGTAGTTCTTCGGCTGGTCCGGGTAGAAGTAGTTCTTGCGCGCGAACCGGCCCCACGGGGTGATGGAGCAGTTCAGCGCCAGCCCGATGCGGATCGCGGACTCGACGGCCTTCTCGTTCACCACCGGCAGCGAGCCCGGCAGGCCCAGGCAGACCGGGCACACCTGGGTGTTGGGCTCGGCGCCGAATTCGGTGGGGCACCCACAGAACATCTTGGTCGCGGTGCCCAGCTCGACGTGTACCTCCATGCCGAGCACCGGTTCGTACCGGTCGATGACATCGGAGTAGTCCATCAAGTCCACGGTCGCTGCGCTCATGCGCACCATCCTATTAGTGCCCGGTCCGACCACCTCGCGGGCGGTCGGACCGGGCGATCGATCGACGGAATGCTCGATCAATCCACAGCGATGGCCTCGACGATCGGCAGGCGAGCCGCACGCAACGCGGGCGGCAGCGCCCCGAGCAGCGACAGCCCGAGCGCGATGACCGCGTACGCCACCAGCAGCGGACTGGGGTGATAGGCGATGTCCATCGAGATGGCGTGCCCGAGCGCGAAGGTGGCCAGATAGTGCACGGCCGACCCGACCGCGAGTCCCATGACCGCACCGATCACGCCAATGCCCGCGGCCTCGGTGAGCACCGCCCGCAGCAGGAAGCGGCGGCTGGTGCCCATGGCCCGCAGCACCCCGAGTTCGCGGCGGCGGTCCAGCACCGACAGCATGAGGGTATTGAGCAGGGCCACGGCCGACACCAGCACCACGATCCAGAGGATGGCGGCACTGATCGAGGTGCCCTGCCGAACGCTGGACGAAATCGCCGTCACCGCTTGGCGTCCCGTGTCGACGTGGATGTCGGCCGGTACCGCGGCCCGGACGGCGGCCATGACCGCCGCGTGATCCGCGCCGGGTGCGAAGTCGACACCGATGATGGTTTCGCCGGGCCGCTGGTACCACTGGCGCATGACGTCCAGATCCAGCACCACCACGCCCGCGATGGCGGAGAAGTAGGGCACGACGCGCAATACCGTCACCCTGTGCTCACCGGTCGGCGTGGGCAGGGTCAGGTCCGAACCCTCGTGCACATCGAGCGAGCGAGCCACGTCGCGGGAGATGACGACGCCCTCACCCCGCGCCATGCGTCCCAGATCGGCCTGGCTCACGTTGTCCAGCGCGGAGGTGCGGGCCACGCCGCCCTCGTAGGCCTGCAGCATGACGCGGCCGCGACCCAGCGTGGCGAAAGCCATTTGCGCCGAACCGATTTGGCCGACACCCGGGATGGCGCGCAGCTTCTCCTTCAGATCCGAGGGCAGCAGCGGACCGGTGGGGAACTGCTCCATGGCGGTCGGACTGACGAACACGTCGGTGCGGGCCAGGCCCTCGAAGCTGTCGGTGGCCGCCGACACCATATTGCGGCTGGCATTGCCGATGGCCACGATGGCGGTCACGGCGATCATGACCGTCATGACCGTGGCCCACACCCGACGCGGAGCCCGCTCGATGGTGGTCGCGCCCAAAGCGCCCGGCGCACCGAAGATTCGAGCCACCGCCGCGACCGCGCGCACAATGGGTTCGGTGGCGGCGTAGCACAGGAAGACGGCTCCGGTGATGGCCAGCGAGATGGAGCCGATCGAGAGCCTGCCGATATCGGCCCGCGCCAAGACCACCGCGCCGACCACAATGAGCAGTCCGAGAATCGCTGCGGCCCACCGCATTACCGGCTTCACGGCGTCGGCCGCACCCACGCCGACCGGGGCCAGCGCCTCGATGGGCGCGACCTTGTACACCTGCCGCGCGGCAATGGCGGCCGCCGCCACACTGGCCAGCACACAGGCCAGAATCGCCACCGGCACCGCGTATCCCGGCACCTCGTACTCGGTGCGCGATTCCACCGAGTTCACGATCGCGGCGGGCAGCTGATGAATCGCGGTGCGGCCCATGAAGATCCCGATGATGGACCCGCTGATCGCGCCGAACAGCCCGAGCAGCGCCGCCTCGGCCAGCAGATCACGCACCATCGGCGCACGCCTGCCGCCCATGGCCCGCAGCAGCGACAGCGTCGGACGACGTTGCGCCACGGCCATGCTCATGGCGTTGTAGATGAGGAACGAGGACACGATGAGCGCGGCCGCCGACGAGGCGAGCGTGGAATAGCGCACCAGGGTCAGCGCGCCGCCCGCCTGCGCGGTGCGCAGATCCGGGTCGGCGACCACGGCCCGGCCCGCGACCACCTTGGTCAGATCCGAACGCAGTTGGTCCACATCGGTATTCGGCGCGGCGATGATCTGCACCGAGTCCAGCCGCCCGACCCGGTCGGTGATCTTCTGCGCCACCGGCAGCAGCGCGATGGCGATATGCCCGCCATTGAGTTTGGCGGCGGTGCCGTCGTCGATGACGCCCGCGACGGTCGCGGTCACCGTGCCGAGCTGGAGCTTGTCGCCCTCCTGATGGCCCATGGCGGAGCCGACGAGTACGCCGTTGGAAACGGTGAGCAGCTTGCTCGCCTGATCCTTCAGCGTCCCGCCGAGATCGCTGCCGAGCTGGGCCACCGATTGATCCGCGCCGATCAGCAGCGCCCGATTGTCGTCGGCCCCGATCGACTGCCGCAGCATCGGCACGGCCGTCTCGACCCCGCCGACGGATCGGATCTGTTGCAGCAGCGACTGATCGAACCCGGCGTCGGTAATGCCGCTGACCTCCAGCGACGCCTTGCCGCCGAGACTGTGGGTGAGCTTGTCCACCGATCCGGTAATGGATCCGGAGATGCTGAACACCGAAACCAGCAGTCCCGCCGAGACTCCCATGACGACCATCGCCATGGTGGTGCGGCCGCGGTGGGCGAACAGCTCACCGATATTGAACAGCCGCAACCGATCCCATGCCGCACGGATCATGCGCGCACCGCCCCGGCGTCATCGGCGGCGTCGGTGGCGGTCTCGGTACCCGCGGGGATGGAGGCGGTGAGTTCCTCCGGGACGGTACGGACCTCACCGTCATCGGTGCGCTCGACGCGGTCGATGGACCTGATCAGCCCGTCGCGCAGGTTGATCACCCGGTCGCAGTAGCGCACCGCGCCCATGTCGTGGGTGACCATGACCACGGAGTTGCCCTCCTTGGTGATGTCCGCCAGCAGTTGCAGAATCGACGCGCCGGTCTTGGAATCCAGGTTGCCGGTGGGCTCGTCGGCCAGGATCAGCGGCGGGTCCATGATGAGCGCCCGCGCCACGGCCACGCGCTGCATCTGCCCGCCGGACAGTTCGGCGGGCCGGTGCTCGGCGCGTTGGGACAGACCGACCAGGTCGAGCAGTTCCAACGCGCGCGGCTTGGCCTTGCGCAGTCCGGTGCCGTCCAGCAGCCTCGGGATGGCCACGTTCTCCCAGGCGGTCAGTGTCGGCAGCAGATTGAAGAATTGGAAGATGAAACCGACCTGGTGTCTGCGGAATTCGGACTGCCGGTCATCATCGAGGTCGCCGATCTCCTTGTCCTGGAAGCGGATCGACCCCGAATCCGGCGAATCGAGTGCGCCCAGCAGATGCAGCAGCGTGCTCTTGCCCGAACCGGAGGGCCCCACGATGGCGGTGAACTCCCCCGCCTCGATGCGCAGGTCGATCCCGTCCAGGGCGCGCACACTCTGCTCACCCACCCGGTATTCCTTGACGACGTCGGTCAATTCCAGCATGTCCGTTCCCCTCTAACCTCGATGGCCGCCGCCGTGGTCAGCTGGCCATCGCGCGCGCCCGCGGATGGCGCGCGTACAAACGATCGGTGTCATAGATGTCGAGGATCGCGCGCAGTGAAGGCTGCTCGGACGCCAGTTCCTGCCAGACCTGCGGTGCCGATTTGCCTTGTGCGAGTGCGTGATCCAGTTTGACGTTCAGGTGATTCTCCCAGCGATTGCGCAGCGCCAGCAGCACGCCCTCGGGTCCGCCGAACAACCTTCCGAGGTCAGGCAGGTTGTCGAACAGCTTGGGATCGGCCGGGTTTCGAGCCGCCCGATCGAGGACGGTGTGCAGGATGTCGGTACGAGCGTGAAAGTCTGCCCAGGACATGGCCTCAACCTCTCTAGGTGCGCCCCGTCTCGTGGCGGGCGCGTGTGCCGTTGTCCTCAAACTACGATCGCCGTCCGGCCCCTGTCTTCGTGCCGCGGACCCGACTTGGCCTCCTACTCCGGTAGGAGACCAGCCCCTGCCACCGAACGATTTACGCTGTCTGATTCGGGGGATAGCCTTGCAGAATGAACGTGACCAGCGCCACTCCTGAAGCAATCGGGCGGACGGCGCGGGAGCTACGCGAGTGGACGCAGGGCAGCCGCGAGCGCGTCCATCACTTCCTGCGGCACCCAATCAGCGAGTACCGGCGCTACGTCGAGGAATTCGGGTACGACTACCCCGTCGCGCTGGTCACGCTGGTGGACCTCGTCCTGCTGACAACCGGAGCCGGTGCCGTGGCCCAGCGGTATGCCGCCGGATACTTCCCGAGCCTCGTCCCGCTCGCCGCGTTGCTGCTCATCGCTCTGATCGGTCCGCCGTGCGTGATCTTCAACGTGCCACCGCATCCGGTGTTCATGGCCGGACTCATCGTGTTCGCCGAGGGCCTGTTCCTGATTCAACCGGTGTCGACGGATATGGCACCCGGACTACTGGTGATCGGCGCGGGCGAGATCGCCGCGACCGCGTCGACCGCGATCAGCCTGCCCTGTGTCGCGATCATGGGCGCGGAGCTGGCGTTCTTCGCAATACGGGGTCATGTCGACGGTCTGGTCTGGTACAGCCTCGCCATGGTCATGGGCTGGATGACCGGGCGAATGCTGAACTATCAGCGCCGCTATCTCTATCAGGAACGCGAAAACCAAGACGTCCGCGCCCGCGCCGCAGCCGAGGAGGAACGCCGCCGCATCGCCCGCGAGGTGCACGACGTAATCGCGCACTCGCTGAGCGTGACGCTGCTACATGTGACCGCCGCCCGCCACGCCCTGCAGACCGATCGAGACGTGGACGAGGCGATCGACGCGCTCTCCGACGCCGAACGTCTGGGGCGGCAGGCCATGGCCGATATCCGGCGCACCGTCGGTCTGCTTGGCCAGCGGTCGTCGCTGAGCCCGGAACCGGGCCTGGACGATATCGCGGATCTGGTCGAGGATTTCGTGCGCGCGGGCCTCACCCTCGAGTATCGCCTCGAGGGCGACCCGTCCACGGTGTCGGCCGGGCTCGGTCTGACGCTGTACCGGATATGCCAGGAATCGTTGTCCAATATCGCCAAGCACGCCCCGGGTGAGCGGGCCGGTCTGCGAATCGTGTTGCACGCCAAATACATCGACGTGACCGCCACCAACACGCTGCCCGGCAACGCGACCACGCGAATCGGCCGTGGCATGGGCATAGCCGGAATGCATCAGCGCATCGCACCGGTCAACGGCAGCCTGACCGCCGGACCGGTGGACGATGGCTGGCGCGTGCACGCCCGGATCCCCCTCAACGGCCAATTCCTGTGCCCGGCAGCGCCCGCCGAGGAGCATCTGCGCACAATTCTGCAAACGATGATCGCCAAACCCGCTCGGGAGGGCATGTGAACGACCGCACGGACGCCGAACTGGTCAGCGTGCTGGTCGTCGACGATCAGGAGTTGGTGCGCGGCGGATTGCGCCGGATCCTGCGCCGCCGTGACGGATTCGTAGTGAGCGAATGCTCCGACGGCGACGAGGTGCCCGCCGCGGTCGCCGCGCACGCACCCGATGTCGTCCTGATGGATCTGCGGATGAGGCGAATCGGCGGGATCGAGGCCACCCGCACCCTGCGGACCATTGCCGACGCTCCCCCGGTGCTGGTGCTCACCACCTTCGACGACGATCAGCTGCTGTCGGGCGCGCTACGCGCCGGGGCGGCCGGATTCATTCTCAAGGATTCCCCCGCCGAGGATCTGATCCGCGCGGTCCGGACTGTCGCGTCCGGCGGGTCGTGGCTGGATCCGACCGTCACCCCGCGTGTCCTGACGACCTATCGTTCGGCGCGTCCCACGCCCGCGCCCGGCGGCAATCGCCTGTCCGAACTGACCGTTCGGGAGCTGGAAGTGCTGGAACTCATCGGCCGGGGCCGGTCGAACGCTGAGATCGCGGCCACACTCGGCATCTCGGAGGTAACGGTGAAGAGCCATGTGGGACATATCTTCGGGAAGCTTGGGTTACGCGACCGCCCCGCGGCCATCGTCTTTGCGTTTGACCACGGCGTAGTGGCACCGGGAGAATCCACCCCCTAGAGGGTGGGTCGCGGGTCTCGTCTGCTTCCCTCCCGAGAGTTGGAGGTTTGACGGGGTGGATGCACCGCCATCGCGGGCCGGAAGCAGGTTCGGGCCGTACGAGTTGCGCTCGCTGCTGGGCAGGGGCGGTATGGGAGAGGTCTACGAGGCCTACGACACCTCCAAGGACCGGGTCGTCGCACTCAAACTGCTGCCCTCCGAGCTCGCGAAAGACGCCACCTACCAGGAACGTTTCCGCCGCGAATCGCAGGCGGCGGCCCGGCTGGCGGAACCGCACATCATCCCCATTCACGACTGGGGCGAGATCGACGGTGTGCTCTACATCGATATGCGGCTGGTGAGCGGGCGTGATTTGCGTTCGCTCTTGGACGAATTGGGGCCGCTGCCGCCGCTGCGGGCGATCGGGATCATCGAGCAGATCGCGGCCGCGCTGGACGCGGCGCACTACTCGGGCCTGGTGCATCGGGACGTCAAACCGGCGAACATCCTTGTCACGGACGCGGATTTCGCCTATCTCGCCGACTTCGGCATCGCGCGGGCCGAGGGTGATTCGACCATCACCATGACCGGCACGGCCATCGGCTCCTACGCCTATATGGCCCCCGAGCGCTTCGACGCCGGGCCGGTGTCCGGTCGCGCCGACATCTATTCGCTGGCCTGTGTGCTGCACGAGTGCCTCACCGGCGAGAAGCCGTTTCCGGCGCACAACGTGAGTGTGCTGGTGCGCGCGCACCTGTCCGAGCCGCCGCCCGCGACGAGCATGCTGCGCGCCGGGATTCCGCCGCAGCTGGATGCCGTGGTGGCCAAGGCATTGGCGAAGGATCCGAACGACCGGTTCTTCACGGCGGGCGAATTCGCCCGGGCCGCACGGATGGCGCTCGCCGGTGGCCGTCCGGTGCCGCCGCCCGGCGAGCCGCCGCGGCCCGGCCGGACCGTGCCGCCGGGTCCGCCCGTGGGCGCGCAACCGACCACGGTCATGTCGCCCGCGGCGGGGCCGTTCGGGCCGCCGACGACGGTACTCCCGGGCGGGTCGACGCCGCCCCCGGGTGAACCCCCCGCGCGGAATTCCGATCCGACCCTGCGGCAACCGAGTCCACGCCTGACCACACCCACCGGTTCGATCCCGGCCTACATCACCGGCTCGTTCCCGGCCACCGAGGACTCCTCGCCCTCCGGCGACCTCCCGGTCATCCGCCCCTCGGATCCGACCCGGGTGCGGGTCAGCGACTTCCACTACACCCCGCTCCCGGCCGACGCGCACGAGCGCGCCGCGTGGGGACACGCTCAGGCACAAGAGTTTCCGTACGCACCCGCCCCCGACGATTCGCTGTACCCGACCGCCGAGCACGCGGTCGTCTACACCGATCCGCCGCGTACCCGCCAGCAGCGCCGCCGCTCGGTGGTGTTGCCGGTGGCCATCGGCGTCCTGGTGATCGCGGGGGCGGCGGTGGCCGGTGCGGTGGGCTGGCAAGTCCTCGACCGCTCCGGCAACGAAACACCCATAACGACGGCAGCACAGGGTGTTCCGGGGACCACGTCCGCTCCGCGTTCGCAATCCGCGAACCCGACGGTCACGACCACGGCTCCCACCACGGTGCAATTGCCGACGGGAGCGACGTCGTGTCCATCGAAGTATGCGGCGCTCGGCGGTTACACCACTTCCGCGATCGGAAACACGGTCACGACTTGTCCTTTCGCGGAAGAGGTTCGCCGGGCCTATGCCGACGCGGCTGCGAGTCGGCCGGGTTCGGCAGTTAGTGTGGTGGCAGTGAGCCCGGTGACCGGCCGGTCTTACACGATGAACTGCACGGCCGCAGGCAAATTGGTGACCTGCGTCGGTGGTGAGAACGCGGTGGTGTATGTCTACTGATCCGATTCCGGCCTGTCGCAAGGGGTTTGTGCGCGGGCTGGCCCTGGCGGCCGTCCTGGCCGTGTCCGCGTGCGGTGTGAATCTCGGTGCGGCGCACCATTCTTCATCCCAATCGGATGGGATCAAGCCGGTCGGCGACAGCTCCAAGTTGCCGTCCTCGAACATGATCGCGCCCGATTTGCCCGCATTGTTCGGATTGCCGAAAAGCATCGCGTTCGCAGCGGATTTCACCGATCTGAAGGCCACGCTCGACGGCCGCGTCGGCGTCGCCGTCATGCCGGTGGGCGGCGGCGATATGACCCAGCTCGGCGACTGGAGCACCGGCATCGCCTGGTCCACCATCAAGGTGCCCCTCGCACTGGCCGCGCTGCGCCACGATCCCGAGGGCATGCGCGCCACCGCCGAGGCCGCCATCACCTTCTCCGACAACGATGCGGCACAGGAACTCTGGAACTCCCTGGGCAATGGCAATCAGGCCGCCGACGCGGTCGAGGCCATTCTGCGCGAGGCCGGTGACACCACCACCGATGTCGCGGCGCGCCACACCAAACTGGCGGCCCTGGAATCCGATGATCTGCTCGCCTTCGGCGCGACCGACTGGTCGCTCGCGGATCAGGTGCACTTCGCCTCGCGGCTGCCGTGCCTGCCGCGCGCCAATTCCGTGGTCTCGCTCATGAGTGAGATCACGCCCAGCCAGAGTTGGGGATTGGGCCGACTGATCGGTGCGGAATTCAAGGGCGGTTGGGGTCCCGACGATGACACCGGCAAGTACACCGTGCGCCAATTCGGCCTGGTCCCAACGCTGAACGGGCCGGTGGCGGTGGCGCTGGCGGCCGAGCCCACCTCGGGCAGCTTCGACGACGCCACCGACATGATGGACAAGCTCGCACTGCTGGTCGGCGACCACCTGCCCGACCTACGCGGCGGACTCTGCTCCCATTGACACAATTCGGGGTATGCGCAGGTCAAAACCCCCGGCGCACACCCCGAATCGGGCATTACACCCCGAAAACCGCCCATACCCACCGCATTTGACCCCGCCGTCGACACCCACAACAATCCTTGCGATTGACGGGTTTAGGTGTGTCCGCTAGGAACAGGGAACGCACCGGGCTCCCGGGGCAGATGGAGGTTGCGAGGGTGAAGGCACGGTACGTGCGCGGATGTGGCGTGCTGGCCCTGCTGATCGGTCTCGTGACCGGATGCACCAGCAAGCCGGTCCTGGTGCCGGACAGGACATCCGCGGTCGCGGCCGCGCCCACCAACACCCTGCCCGCCACCGTCATGGCGCTACCGGGCACGCTGGCCTGGGATTTCGTCAATACACTGCAGCCCACGCTGCCCGGCAAGGTGGGGCTGGCGGTGCTGCCGGTCGGCGGCGACAAGGTGGTGGCACTGGGCGATTGGAGCACCGGGCCCGCCTGGTCGAGCATGAAGGTGCCGCTGGCCCTGGCGGCGCTGCGCAAGAATCCGGGCAATCAGGTGGCGGCGGTCAATGCCATCGAATACTCCGACAACACCGCGGCCGACACGCTGTGGCAGTCGCTCGGCACGCCCGACGTGGCCGCGCAGACCGTCCAGCAGGTGCTGCGTGAGGGCGGCGACACCGAGACCAGCGTGCCCGCGACCCGCGCCCGCCCGGAGTACTCCGCGTTCGGGCAGGCCGACTGGTCGCTGTCGAATCAGCTGAAGTTCACCGCCAAGCTGCCCTGCCTGCCGCAGTCCGAGGTCGTCACCTCGCTCATGGGCAAGATCAGCTCCACGCAGCGCTGGGGCCTCGGCACCCTCGACGGCGCGATCTTCAAGGGCGGGTGGGGCCCCGACACCAGCGGCAACTACCTCGTGCGTCAGCTCGGCCTGCTCCCGGTCGACGGCGGCCAGATCGCCATCGCGATTGCCACCCAGCCCAATTCCGGCTCCTTCGACGACGGCACCGCCATCCTCACCAAAATCGCCACCCTGATCGGCAACCATCTCGGCGAACTCCGCGGCGGCACCTGCCCTGCCAACTGACTCGATCCTCGCTCGATCCTCGAGGGAATTCCGACAAATCCCGCGCCTCAGTGTGCCGCTCAGTGTTCGAGGAGCCAGTTGTAACCGATGGTTCACGGGGGTGGGGACCACGGATCGGTCATCTCAGGGCAAGATGGGCTGCATGCGCATCGGAGTCTTGACCGGAGGCGGAGACTGCCCAGGACTGAATGCTGTGATCCGTGCTGTCGTTCGTACCGCGAACGGCCGCTGGGGGGATGCGATCGTCGGCTTCCAGGACGGGTGGCGCGGGCTACTCGAGGATCGCAAGATCCAGATCCTCAACAATGACCGCACCGACCGCCTGCTCACCAAGGGCGGCACCATTCTCGGCACCGCGCGCACCAATCCGGATGTGCTGCGCGCCGGTCTCCCCCGCATCAAGCAGACCCTCGACGACAACGGCATCGACGCGCTCATCCCGATCGGCGGTGAGGGCACGCTGACGGCCGCCTCCTGGCTGGCCGACGAGGGCGTGCCGGTGGTCGGCGTGCCCAAGACCATCGACAACGACATCGACTGCACCGACACCACCTTCGGCCACGACACCGCGGTCTCGATCGCTACCGAGGCCATCGACCGGCTGCACACCACCGCCGAATCGCATCAGCGCGTCATGCTGGTCGAGGTGATGGGGCGGCACGCGGGGTGGATCGCCATCAACTCCGGCATCGCCGCGGGCGCGCACCTGACCCTGGTGCCCGAGGTGCCCTTCGATCTCGACGAGCTCTGCGCCATGGTGAAACGCCGCTTCCAGCGCGGGGATTCGCACTTCATCTGTGTGGTCGCCGAGGGCGCTCAGCCCGATCCCAAGTCCATGACGCTGCGCGACGGCGGCATCGACGAATTCGGGCATGTCCGATTCACCGGCGTGGCACAGCAGTTGGCGCCCGAGATCGAACGCCGCATCGGCAAGGAAGTGCGCGTGACCGTGCTCGGCCACGTGCAGCGCGGCGGCACCCCAACCCCGTACGACCGAGTTTTGGCCACCCGTTTCGGCGTGCACGCCGCGGAAGCCGTGCACGCGGGCAACTTCGGCCAGATGGTCGCGCTGCGCGGCACCGAGATCGAACTGGTCCCGCTCTCGGAGGCCACCAAGCAGCTCAAGCTCGTCCCGGCCGACCGCTACCGGGAGGCGGCCGCCTTCTTCGGCTGACCCTCCCGGTAAATCGCCCAGGCGACGGCCGCCACGCCGAGTGCCCCGACCACCCAGGTTATCCAGGTCGGGGCACCGTAGTGGATGGCCAGAGCGGGCAGTCCGAAGGGATGCCGCCACACGAGATCGGTGATTCCGGCACCGAAGCCCTGGATGACGAGGATCAATCCGACCGTCCACCAGAGCTTTTCGTCCTTCTTCTTTTCTTCCTCTTTCACGAAGAGCAGTGTCCGACGCTGACGGCCGCCCGCACATCGCCCTGAAGTCGGCTCTGCCACGGTGGCTTTCCGCGCTCGAGGATGACGGGAGATCATCCTCTATGCCGATGCCCGTACGGTCTTGACGCTGGGCTCAGTCGCGGTGCTGGGCGTAGTGGCGGGCGGCGCGGGCGCGATTGCCGCAGGCGACCGAGCACCATTCCTGGCGGGGATGGGATTTGAGGAAGTAGCGGACGCAGCGGGGGGCGGGGCAGGTGCGAATCTGGGCCGCCTCGGGGCTGGTGAAGAACTCGATGGTGGCGTCGGACAGGCCCGCCATGACGGTGTCGACATCGCTGGCGGTCAGTAGCCGATGTTCGAGGTGGGGGCCGGTGGCGTCCCATTCCAGCTGGCGCAGGGCTGGGGCGGCGGCGCGGTTGATGGCGGCCAGCGCGTCGGGGAAGGCGGGTAGCACCGCGGCGTCGGCGGAGCTGGCGGGTTGGGGCGCAACGTATTCCGCGAACAGGGCGCGCACGTTCTGGCGCAGGTCGACCAGGGCGGTGCGGTCCGCCTCGCTGGGCAGATAGCCCTCCAGGTCCAGGTACACGCCGAGGTGCTCGGCATTGGAGATCAGCCAGTCCCGCGTGGATTCGGGGGTGCCGAACGCGTCCGTCAGGCCACGGCTGGTGGCGCGGATGGTGTTCGCCAAACGGAGTGCCAAGGGATCGACCATGCCCCCGATTCTAACGGGTATTGCGCTTTCAATCCATTATGTTCTAACGTATGGATGCAAGATCTTCCGTTAGAAAATGAGGCCCGACATGATCACTCCCGTCGAGAACGCACCCCTGCTGGACGAGGTCCGCAAGCGCATGGGCCGTGTGCCGAACATGACCAAGGTGATGGCCAACGCGCCCGTGGTACTGGAGGGTTACCTCGGGCTGTCCGGCGCACTGAAGAAGGGCACGCTGCCCGCCGCCACCTCCGAACGGATCGCGCTCACCGTCGGCGCGGCCAATGACTGCGGCTACTGCGTCGCCGCGCACACCTTCACCGGCAAGCGGGTCGCCAAGCTCAGCGATGCCGAGGTGGAGGCGGCCAAACAGGGCACCTCCTCCGACGCGAAAGAAGCCGCGGCCGTTGGCTTCGCCCGGGAGCTGACCGAATCGCGCGGCAAGGCCGATCCGGCCGCGGCGCTGGCCGCCGGGTGGACGCAGGAGCAGGTGCTCGAGATCGTCGCCCTGGTCGCGTTGCAGACCCTCACCAACTACGTCAACAAGGTCGGCGAGACCGAAAACGATTGGCCCGCCGCGTAATCCGCCCCCAGCAGCCGCTCGCATCCGAAGAAGGTCGGACATCATGAACGCCGTCGAGACCGCCCCTGCCAACGCCGCCATCCTGAACAGCCTGCTGCACAACGGCATCGTCATTCGCGCGGTGGCGCTGGCCCTGGCCACCATCGTGTTGATCGCCCTGCGCCACCCGACCTGGGTGCCCTACTCGGTGAGCCTGTACGCCATCTGGAACGCGGCCGCGCTCACCCTGAACTCGGTGCGGGCCGCCCGCCGCTAGTGGTCGAACCGCCCGGCGACCAGGGCATGGGTGAAACGATCCCAGTCGGCGGGCGGGAAGACCAGCGCCGGACCGGTGGGGTTCTTACTGTCTCGTACTCCGACACCGGTGGATAGGAAGGCGATTTCCACGCATTCCTTGGCACCGGTGCTCCGGGTGCTCTTGAACCACCGCACACCGGGATCGACGGTCACGTCGCGTACTCCTTCGCTACCCTGCGCAGGAAATCCCTGCTGGCCGTCTCGTCCAGCGCGGCGCGCTGGATCGCTTGATATGCCTCGCGGTACCGGTCGACCGCGGCCTGCTTCTCCAGGTAGAGGTCGCCGAGAAAGTTCTCCAGGTAGACGACCGTGGGTTCGACGGGGCGGTTGCCCGCGTCCCGGCCGAATTCCAGGATCACGAACGGGCCGACGGTGTGACCGATCGGCACGCCCGCCGAGAAGGGTAGTACACGAACAGCGATCGACGGGAGTGTCGACAGATCCGCCACGCGTCGCAGTTGCGCGGCCATCACGCGCGGAGTCCCGACAACGCGACGTAATGCGGTTTCGTGCACCACGACATCGAAGGAGGCCGGAGAACGCTTGCGCGTCAAGAGGCTTTGACGACGCAGCTTCAGCTGCACCCGGCGGTCCAACTGGTCACTTGCAGCATCCGGCCAGTAATCATGGATCAGGACCCGCGCGTAATCGGCGGTCTGGAACAGGCCCGGAATGATCTCGGGCTGGTAGGAAATGAGGGCGCGGGCCGAAGCCTCCAGGCCCACATACACATTGAAACCCTCGGGAATCAGATCGTCGTATTCGTGCCACCAGGACTTGACGCTGGCCTGTTGCGCGAGACCGGTCAGTGCGGAACTGAACTCGTCGTCGAAGTCGTAGATGCGGCACAGCTCCCGCACGTCGAGGACCCGAATCTTCTCCGCATTACCGGTTTCGAGTCTTTGCAGCTTGGACTCGCTCCACTCCATCAGCGCCGCTGCCTCGGCGATCGTCATATTGCACTGCATGCGACCTTCCCGCAGGTATCGCCCCAGCTGACGCCGCGGCAAAGTCGAACCATGCTCGGACATCGAATCCTCCCCCACGAAGGCGGTTTTCGGTCACTGCGAATGATGCTCCCACGCGATATGAATGCTGACCTGGAGCTTTCGGAAAGTTTCCCACCGGGCGGGGGCTTGGATTGTCGGTTCGCCGAAACGGTGCTGGACTGGAAATCGCGCCCGGTGAGAACCGGAGCCCCGATATCTCTGGACCCACTCGTCCCCGAGCCGGGCGCACCTTCGCTCTCATCCGAGAAAATTCCTGACCCGGTGCGACATCCCAGGCGATACCGGCGTGGCGCGCAGGGAATCTCGCTAGGCTGAGAACGGCCCGGCGCATGTGCGCCGCATGCCGAGCGCCAGCGCCGGACCGCGAACTGTTCGGCCCCTGCGCTGCCCCCGGTGGACACCATGATGTATCTCTTCGACTGCACGATGGACCCCGGCGACCTGGCCCTCCCCCAGGCCCATCAAGCCATGCAGATTCACAAGTTCTGCACCGTGGACAACTGCTTGGTACGCCGCCGAGCCCGCCAAATCCTCGTCGAAAAGGGCCAAATGGTCCTCGACCACCGCGCCACCCACCACCCCTGCCCCTGACGCCTGCCCGAGGCCCACCTACCCCGAAACCACCACCACCGCGACCACAACCATCAAAACCAACACCACCACCGCCAACCCCAACACCACCAGCGCGGTCACCTGCGAAGCCTCCGCCCGCTGCGAAGTCGGAATCAGCCCCGGCCGCACCGAATTCGGCCCGAACGGCCCGGGCGGCGCCCCATACCCCGCCCCCTGCGACCCCTGCCCATAAGCGCCATACCCCGGCTCCCCAACGGCCACCGGCACCCCGGCCGCCGCATTCGCACCAGCCACCCCATACTCGGAATTCGCGGACACACCACCGGACTCCCAGGACACCGCGGCCCCACCCGAATCCCCCGAGACCGCAACGTCTCCCGAGGTCCCGGCGACCGGGGCCGCTCCCGACACTCCGGCGACCTGGCGAACCCCGGGGTCGACCTCGCCGCCGGGCACCGGCACAAAGGCACCCGATTCCGGATGACGCGACGCCTCGCCCGAATCCCCCTTGCCAGCAACGGAATCCGACGTACTTCCGCCCGTCCCCACCGCAACCGCAACCGGCCGCGCCAAGGCGATCCCCGGCTCGGCGACCAGCTCGGCAATCCCCGGCACATCAGCGGATCCACTCCGGCCCGAGAGCGAATCGCCCTCCCCCACATCAGATTCCGGCATGCCCCGCTGATCCGGGCCGGGTCCACGCTCCTGCCACGATCCGGCCTCGGCGGTCCCGTCGATCGACGCCGACTCTCCCTCGGAGGTCGGTCCGGCGGGCTGCGCCAGGGTCTCGGTTCGCCGCCCAGCCGAATCCTCCGGCAGCCCCGGCGAAACCACCGGCTGCGGCACGATATCCGTCGCCCGCTGTGAAGCGTCGTCCGAGGACGTTCCGGGCTGCGCGCGATATACCGTCCCGGATCCGGCCTGCTCGGTTCCCGAGCCCGGCTGCGGCCGCCCCGGAACGGCCGCCGGACCCGCCGCAGCGGGCGGTCCGGGTTGACCCTGCGGTGCCGGGAAATTCGTGGGCGCGGGTTCCGGAGTAGGCGGGTAAGGGCGAACGGTCGGTCCGGAGCCGACGCGTTCGGCATCCGGTACCGGCTGCGGCGGTGCCCAATTCGCGGGCGGCTGGGGGTTCGGCGCTCCGGACTGAGATTGCGGCGCGGGGTAATTCGGCGGTGGCACCTGTTGTTGCGGGAGCACCAGTTGTTGCGGAGGGACCTGCTGCGGCGGGGGGACCTGCTGCTGGGGCGGTACCTGTTGCTGCGGTACCTGCTGCTGCGGGGGCGCGGGGTAAGGCGAGGGCGGTACTGCGGCGGGTGGGTAGCCCTGGGGCGGGGCCGGGTAGGCGGGGGCCGGGTAGGGCTGGGCGGGGTAGTTCGGTTGGGGGGCGGGGGGATTCGGGTATTGGGGGCGCGGTTGTTGGAGGGCGGGGTGTTGGGCCGGGGGGCCGGAGAGGGCTTGGCGGGCGGCCTTGGCGAAGGCGGTGCAGGTGGGGAAGCGGTCCTGGGCGCGTTTGGCCATGGCCTTGGTGAGGACGGCGTCCATGGCGGGGGACAGGCCGGGGCGGCGGAGGCTGACCGGGGGCGGGAGGAGTTGGAGGTGGCCTCGGATGAGTTCGGCCGGATGGGGCGAGTCGTAGGGGCCCGCGCCGATGAGGAGCCAGTAGAGGGCGCAGGCCAGGGAGTACTGGTCGGTCGTGGGGTCGAGGTGGGCGCCCGTCATCTGTTCGGGGGACGCGTAGGCCAGGGTGGCGGTGAACATGCCCGCCTGGGTGAGATGGGTCGAGTCCTCGCGCAGGCGGGCGATGCCGAAGTCGGTGAGGAAGACACGCTCGCCATGACCGGCGACGGCGCGGGCCAGAATGATATTGGCGGGCTTCACATCTCGGTGCAGCACCCCCATGCCGTGCGCGTAATCCAGTGCGCTGGCGACGCCCTCGATCACCTGCACGGCCCGCTCCGGCGGCAGCGTGGCGACATTCACGCTGGCGGCATCCACCCCATCCACGTATTGCATGGAGATCCACAGCATCTCGTCCTCGGTGCCGCGGTCGTACACCTCGACGATATTGGGATGGTCCAGCCGCGCCACCAGATCCGCCTCGCGTTCGAACCGGGCGCGGATCTCCCTGTCCGCGTACAGTTCCCGATTCAACAGCTTCAGTGCCGTCAACTTGCCCAGGCGCGGATGCCGGGCCAGATAGACCGAGCCCATCCCGCCCTGCCCGAGCAGCCGTTCGATGGTGAACCCGGCGAACACGTCACCGCTGTTCAGCACTGCCTCCTCGACCCCCTTCCGGTGACGTTCAAGTCCGTGAGCCTACCCGCCAAAATGCCATTCTGGCAGGTCAGCCGGGGGTCACCAGTCCGGATTCGTAGGCGAGCACCACCGCCTGCGCGCGATCGCGCAGGTTCAACTTGGTGAAAACCTTCGACACGTGCGTCTTCACCGTTTGTTCGGCGACAAAAAGACTTTCGGCGATCTCGGCATTGGACATGCCGCGCGCCACCAACTCCAGCACCTCACGCTCGCGCGGGGTGAGCACCTCCAACTGCGGCGCGGGTGTGCGGCGGGCCCGGCGGCGGGTCACATCGGCGATGAGGCGGCGTGTCACCGTGGGCGCGAGCAGCGCGTCACCGGCGGCCACCACCCGGACCGCGCGCACCAGTTCCTCGGCGGGCGCGTCCTTGAGCAGGAATCCGCTGGCCCCGATGCCGAGCGCCTCGTACACGTAGTCGTCGATATCGAAGGTGGTGAGCATGAGCACCCGCACCGGCGGCTCGAACCCGGCCGACAGAATCGCGCGGGCCGCGTCGAGCCCGTTCATCTCCGGCATGCGGACATCCATCAGCACCACATCCGGGCGCAGCCGTTTCGCCTCGGCCACAGCGGCTTTCCCGTCCGCCGCGTCCCCGACCACGCTGATATCGGGCTGCGCGGCCAACAACGCCCCGAACCCCGCCCGCACCATCGCCTGGTCGTCGGCGATCAACACCGTTATCCCCACAGTCCCACCTCACGCACGCACCCGAGTTTGCCATGTCACGTCCGGACCGGCCTCCGCGACAGCAACTTCGCACCCAGGCGCGGGCCAGTGACTTTCCACTCGGTACGAGTCAGTGAGCCGAGGTCACCGGGATCAGCATTGCCAGGGGTAGGCGGGCTTGGACCTCGAACCCGCCGTCCGGGCGCGGTTCGGCGGTGAGTACGCCGCCGACGGCGGCCGCGCGGGTTTGCATTCCGGCGATGCCGCTGCCGGAGGTGCCCGAGTGGTCGCCGGGTCGCGCCGCGACCGCGCGGTCATTGGTCACCGCGAGGATGAGATCGGTTCCGCACGTGATGCGCACGCGGACCGCGGCCCCCGGCGCGTGCCGCGAGGCATTCGCCAAGGACTCCTGGACGATTCGGTACAGCGCGAGGCCCGTCGTCTCCGGCACCGTGTCCAGTTGGCCGTCCACGGTCCAGGTGATCGGTACGCCCGCGCGCAGCGCGCCCTCCAGCAGCTCCGGCACGTCGGCGGCGGAGGGCTGCGGCGCGTGTTCGGGCAGTTGGCCGTCGCTGCGCAGCACGCCGAGCATGCCGCGGATCTCATTGAGTGCCGCGCGGGCCCCTGTGCCGATGGACTCGAATTCGGCGCGCGCGTCCGGGGATAGGCCGCTGATCCGATAGGGCGCGGTCTGCGCCTGGACGACCACCATGGACATGTGGTGGGCCACCACATCGTGCAGGTCGCGGGCAATGCGGGCCTTCTCCTCGAGGATTGCGCGGCGCGCCCGCTCCAGCTCGGTCTCCTCCTCCGACTTCAGCAGGGCCTGCCGCGAGACCGCAACCCACCGAATGAGCAGGCCGAACACCACCAGGCCGGTAATGGCCAGCGGCCATCCGAAGCCGGATTCGGCGAAGCTGTCCCCGGTCTGCGCCATGGTGGTCGCGAACAACAGTGACGTGGAGACCCACACCACGGCCACCATGCGGATGGGGGCGCGCACCGCCACGGCGAAGACCAGCGCGAACAATGCCAGGATATGGATCACCTGGAAGGGGATGGTGTTCCCCGGCTGATGCGGCACCGCCAGCGCGATCAGCAGCGCCGACCCGGCCGAAACCGCCCATCCCAGCAGCGGATTCACGCGTAGTAGGAGAATCGGGAACGCCGCGAAACCCGCGATGAACGGCGCGGCCGCCGCGGGCACCTTGTGGGTGAGATGCAACGTCGGCCACGCCACCGCGATGAAGATGATCGCGAGCAACACCGTGAACGCGTCGACCCACTGTCGCGCCCGCAGCGCACGGGCCTGCCCAGACAACTTTCCGACCATGCCTTCGACGGTAGAGAACGCGCGCCTCGAACACCTCATACCCCCGATTGATCTAGTACCCCCTACCCCGGTACGACACCGCCGCGCCTCTCCCCCGCCCCGCCCATCCCAGAACCGCCCCACAGACCGACGCCCAGGTAGAAGCCCGATTCCTACCGTCGTTCCCATGAGAGCGCACCCGACGTCCACCAGGATTTCGCCCCGTTCCACCCGGTCCACCCCCAACTCATCTGGACCACGCGGCGGATCTGGCACCGCACTGCCCCGAGTCGGCGGTCAGCAGAGCGACGACCGCGCCCAGACGACCCGGCATCCCGAACCACACGTGAAAGCCGACGTGGCTCCGCTCGGGCAATCGGTCGACGGCCACCCGCGAGCGGGTCGCGGCGCGCGGTGGAACGGACTGCGCCGCATTGGAGTGCTCGCGGCCGCCGCGACGGTGGCCTGCTCGGCCGGCGTTGCGTTCGCTCCCGCCGCGGGCGCGGCGATCACCGGTCCGACGGTCCCGGAGAATGGCGCGGCACGCAACGGAATTCTGGAATCTGTTGCCGCGCAGCCGGATCCGGCCACGATCCCCGAGGACTTCGCCACCACCGCCGGTTATCGCCCGGTGGTCGAGGCCGGGATGCTGCTCAACCCCAACGGGAATTGCTCCTCCCCCGTCCCACTCCCCGCCGAGTTCGACCTGGCCTGCAAATCCCACGACCTCGGCTACGACCTGCTGCGCTACGCCGCCGCCCACGGCCAGCCGCTCGGACCTTGGGCCCGGCAAACCGTGGACGCCGCCCTCGAGCGCCGTATGCACGCCGCCTGCGACGCCCGCGAGAACCCGGTCTCCCGCGCCCAATGCCAGGTCATGGCGAGCATCGCCGCCACGGCCGTGGACCTGAACTCCATACGCCAGGACTACGGCGATCCGATCTACGAACCATTCTTCGAATCGACCGGCTCCACGCCTTCCCCGGCCACCCTCACCCTGTCTGCCATCGGCCTCGCCGTCGGATTGACCGTCGCGACAACCGTTCTCGTACGCCGAACCCGCACCGGGCGAACAGCATCCCCCGCCCCGGCGTACTCCACCCCGCGCCCCGTGGCTGTGAAGCTATGACCCAGACGACCGGCCTACCCCGCCTACGCCCAGACGGTATGGCCAAGGCCGCCGCATTGAGGCCCGAATCTCACCGCACCACTTCCGATCTCGATAACACCGGACGGCGGGAAGCCGTCGATCACGCCACGACGGATGCCACGACCGCCACGCGCCGCGCGACCGACTCCGAGTGCACGGGCTCCAGCGGCGCGGCGGAAACGAAGCTCGATACCGCGAATTCGGCGAGCGCGCATCGGGGCCTGCGTAGGCCGCGAATCCAGCTCGGACGGGTGCGGTTTCGCCTGCCCCGCGCCGGGACCAGCATTGCCGTGGCGGGAGGGGTGATCGTGTCGCTCGCGCCCGGGTTGTTGCCGCGGACGCCGTCGGCGCAGGGGATTCTGACCGCGCTCGTGGTGTTGATCGCATTGGGTCTTGCCGCGGTCGTTCGAATGGTGTTGCGCTGGAGTCGGTTCGGGGTCGCGCGCGTGCCGTACGGTCGGATGGCGGCGTTGGTCGTCTCGATACTGCTCGTCGGTGCCGCGATGGGATACGCCGAGCACTGGCAGAACGAATTGCGGACCGCCATGGGCGTCGGCGGGATAGGTCCGCGGTACTGGGCCGAATGGCTGCTGTGGACCGTGCCGCTGGTCGGCGTGTGCGTTGGTCTGGCACGCGGAGTGCGCTGGGTGGTACGGAGATTGGGGCGGGTGCGCAGTCTGGCCGCCGGGGTCGCCCTGCTCGTGGCCGGGCAGCTGGTGATCGTGCCGTCGGTGGTGGAGTGGCGCCAGCGTGCCTACGCCGCGGCCAACTCGTACGTGGATCCGGCGTTGGTGCAGCCGGATTCGCCGACCCGGTCGGGAAGTCCGGTGTCGATGGCGAGTTGGCCGTCCTTGGGTGCCCAGGGCCGGAAGTTCGTGGCCGGGACGCCGGGCCGGGCGGTCCGAGTTTATGTCGGCTTGAATTCCGCGCCCGATCTGGATGCCCGGGTGGCGCTGGCCATTCGGGAGTTGGAGCGAACCGGCGGATTCCAGCGACGGAATCTGGTGGTGGCGGTCCCCACCGGATCGGGCTGGATCGACAGTGACGCCGCGAAGGGTCTGGATGCGCGCTTCGGCGGGGATGTGGCCCTGGTGGGTCTGCAATATTCGGACGCGCCGAGCTGGGTCACCTTCGTCTTCGGCCGCCATGCCGCCGAGGAATCGGCGCGCGCGCTGTTCCGCGCCGTGGAGCAACGGATTTCGACCCTGCCGGACCCGCCGAAGCTCTACATCTACGGGCAGAGCCTCGGTGCGCTCGGCGGCAGCTCGGTCTTCACCGATGACGCCGACGAGGACAGCCGCACCTGCGGCGCGCTCTGGGCGGGGCCACCGGCGGGCGATGTCCACCACGGCCGCGCGGCGATCCTCGCGAACGCCTCCGATCCGGTGGTCCGGTGGTCGCCGTCGCTGCTCTGGCGCGCACCCGATCTCACCGGCACCCGCCCGGACGCCCCTGTCCCCCCGTGGATTCCGGTGATCAGCTTCCTACAGACCACCGCGGACCTACTGGGCGCACTCGATGCCCCGCCCGGCCACGGTCACCGCTACGGCACCGACCAGGGCACGGTACTGCCGGGCTGCTGAGCCGCCGCGCGGAATTCCCGACCGAAGTCGGCGGCCAGCCGTTCGATGGCGGCCGCCGCGTCGAGCCGGGCGCGCCACGTCTGCGGAATGGCGTTCACGCCGAGCCGCGTGCCGAGCAGCGCACCGCAGATCGCGCCGGTCGAATCGCTGTCACCGGAGTGATTGACCGACAGCAGCACCCCGTTGCGGAAGATCTGTTCCGGTGTGCCACCGACATTCTCGGCGCACACCGCCGCGCACACACCCAGCGCCAGCGCCTCGGACCCGATGACCCCGGACCCGAGCCGCTCCAGCACCCCGGGCACCGGCATCGGCCGTCCCCGAAACGCCACCGTGTCCGCCAGCCGCACGGCCGCGTCCAGCGCCTGCGCAGTCTCCTCGTGATCGCGGTGCCGAACCAGCTGCGCCCGAGCCTGTTCCAGCGCCGCCCGCACATCCAGCCCCCGGCACAGCCCGAAGACCGTCGCCGCCAGCGTCCCCGCGGGCAACCAGCCACCGGGATTGCCGTGGGTGAGCGCCGCCGCGTCACAGGCCAATTCGAACGCGTAGTCCATCGACGGCATGAGCCCGCACGGCGCGGACCGCACCACCGCCGCACACCCCTTGGAGTCGTTGATCGGATGCTCCCGCGTGCCCAGTGGAACCTCGGGCCGCTGTCGCGCCGCCACCCGTCGCATGGCCGAGATCGTGGTCTGCGTCGGCCCGCGATTGGTCATCAGTTCCGGATACCCGGTCAACCCGCTCTGCAAGGGCACCGGCTGCTCCGGCAATGCCCCCTGCCCCTGACCGCGCAGCCACACCAGCAGGTTCTCCTGAATCAAGCCCACCGTGGCCGTGGTTCCCGGCTCCCGGGTCCGCGCGCCCCGGATGAGCGCCTCCATGGTGAACAGCGCCAACTGCGTCTCATCGGAGATCCGCCCCTTGAAGCCGCTCCCCTCCCCCGTGACCCCCGCAACCCCGTAGCGCTGCTGGATGTTCGGCAGCAGCATGGTCTCGATCGGCGCGCCCAGCGCATCACCGACCGCCCCGCCGAACAGACAGCCGAGCACCGTCTCCTCACGCGGCACCCAGGCCGCCGCGGTCGTGCGCGGCCGCCGCACCAGCGACACCGGTTCGGCCACGGTCTCCCACGCGGTCTGCGCGAATTCGAAACAGGTCTCGTAGCGATCCCGCGGATCCTTCGCCAACGCCTTGTGCAGCACGGCATTCAATTCCCGCGGCAGCTCGGGCCGGTAGTAGCTGACATCCGGCGGCGGCGACTGCAGGTGCCCGAGCATGACGGTCGCGATATTCGGCGCGTCGAACGGCCCGCGCCCGGTGAGCAGCCGAAACAGCGTGCAGGCCAACGAGTATTGATCCGAGCGCGGCCCCATGGGCGCGGAGGTCAACTGCTCGGGCGAGGCATAGGCGAGGGTGGCGTTCAGCGTGCCGGTGCGGGTCAGATGCGCGGTGTCGTCGAGCACCCGCGCGATCCCGAAGTCGCTCAACAGCGCCCGCTCGGTGAATCCGGTCCCGATCCCGCCCGAGCGCGACAGCAGGATATTGGCGGGCTTCACATCCCGATGCAGCACGCCGCGCTCGTGCGCGTAATCCAGTGCGGCCGCGGTCTGCACCACAATCGCGACCGCCCGGTCCGGTGTCAGGTCATACGGATCGATGGTCGCGCAATCCACGCCGTCCACGTACTGCATGGCGATCCACAGCTGCTCGTCCTCATCGCCGCGGTCGTAGACGGTAATGATGTTGGGGTGGTCGAGCTGGGCGACCACATCGGCTTCCCGCTCGAACCGCTTGCGGGTCTCGTTCTCCCCGAACAGCTCCCGGTGCAGCAGTTTGAGCGCGATCAGCCGGGGCAGGCGCGGGTGGCGAGCAGCGTACACCGATCCCATTCCCCCACGGCCCACTTCGCGCTCGATCACGTAGCCAGCGAAGACCTCGCCGCGTCGCAACATCCCCTGCAGAACCCTTCACACATGCCGGACCAGAGCCAGCCTACCGGTCTGGACCGACACGCCGCAGGCATTGCCGAATCGCCGAGCGGGGTGACGGGTCGGCCCCCACCGGATGCACCGGCGGGGGCCGAATTCGCTTGCGGGAAGCGCTCGATCAGGCGATCGGGCCGCGGGCCGCCTCGTAGGCCGCGCCGACGCGGTACAGGCGGTCGTCGGCCAGGGCCGGGGCCATGATCTGCAGACCGACCGGCATGCCGTCGTCGGCGCTCAGGCCGGACGGGACCGACATGGCGCAGTGCCCGGCCAGGTTGGTGGGCAGGGTGCACAGGTCGGACAGGTACATGGCCAGCGGGTCGTTGACCTTCTCGCCCAGCTTCCACGGGGTGAACGGGCTGGTCGGCGAGACCAGCACGTCGACGGTCTCGTAGGCCTTGTCGAAGTCCTGCGCGATCAGGGTGCGGACCTTGTTGGCCTGGCCGTAGTAGGCGTCGTAGTAACCGGCCGAGAGCGCGTAGGTGCCGATCATGATGCGGCGCTTGACCTCCGGACCCAGCCCGGCCTCACGGGTCATGGACATGACCTGCTCGGCGGAGTGCGTGCCGTCGTCGCCGACGCGCAGGCCGTAGCGCATGGCGTCGAAGCGCGCCAGGTTCGAGGACACCTCGGACGGCAGGATCAGGTAGTAGGCGGGCAGCGCGTACTCGAAGTGCGGACACGACACCTCGATCACCTCCGCGCCCAGATCCTTCAGCTGCGCGACCGCGGCATCGAAGGAGGAGATGACGCCGGGCTGGTAGGAGTCGGAGTGAAGTTCCTTCACCACACCGACTTTCACGCCCTTCAGATCACCCTTGGCACCCTCGCGGGCCGCGGCGACCACCGGCGGCACCGGTACATTGCGGGAGGTCGAGTCCTTCGGGTCGTAGCCCGCGATGACCTCGTGCAGCAGCGCGGTGTCCAACACGGTGCGGCCGCACGGGCCACCCTGATCCAGCGAGGAGGCGCAGGCGACCAGGCCGTAGCGGGACACGGTGCCGTAGGTCGGCTTGGTGCCGACGGTCGCGGTGACCGCGGCGGGCTGACGGATCGAGCCGCCGGTGTCGGTGCCGATGGCCAGCGGAGCCTGGTAGGAGGCGAGCGCGGCGGCCGAGCCACCACCCGAACCACCCGGAATCCGGTCGGTATCCCAGGGATTGCGCGTCGGACCGTACGCGGAGTTCTCGGTCGAGGAACCCATGGCGAACTCGTCCATGTTCGTCTTGCCGAGAATCGGGATGCCCGCGGCGCGCAGCTTGGTGGTCAGCGTCGCGTCATAGGGCGACACCCAGCCCTCGAGCATCTTCGACCCGCAGGTGGTCGGCATGTCGGTGGTGGTGAAAACGTCCTTGAGCGCCAAGGGAACACCGGCCAGCGGCGAGGCGACGGTGCCGCCCGCGACCTGCCGGTCGATCTCGGCGGCGGTGACGAGCGCCTGCTCCCCGGCCACGTGCAGGAAGGCGTTGATCTCCCCGTCGACTTCCGCGATGCGCCGAATGTGCGCCTCGGTCACCTCGACCGCGGACACCTCGCGCGAGTGGATCTTGTCCGCGAGATCGGCCGCGGACAGTTTGGTCAGGTCTGTCATTCGCCCTCTCCCAGAATCTGCGGAACCATGAACCGCTGCTCCTCGACCGCCGGAGCCATGGCGAGCGCCTGCTCCGGGGTCAGGCAGGGCTGCTCCACGTCCGGGCGGGTGACATTGGTCTCCGGATTCGGGGATGCGGTGGCGGGCACGTCGGCGGCGGCGACCTGCGAGATCTGTGCGACGTGGGTCAGGATGGAATCCAGCTGACCGGCGTACAGATCGAGTTCGTCGTCCGTCAAAGCGAGCCGGGACAGCCGGGCGAGGTGAGCGACCTCGTCCCTGGAGATGGCGGGCACCGCGGGACCCCTTTCGGCATGGTTCGAGCTTGGTGATTGGCCATCCCACAGCCTAGTGGGTCTGTTCCGGCCACCGGTCGCAGGTGTGCGCGAGACCTGGCAACATCAATGTGTAACCGATGGGTAAGTGGCCCGCCTCACATCGAACCTTCGATTCGATAACCAGCTCTCGAGGGTGTAAGTATTGCGGGACTCGGGTACCCGTCCGAAAGTTTCGGTGGCAAAGGAAAGAAAGGAAGGCACGTGTCATACCTGCTTCGCGTGCAACTTCCGGATCGCCCGGGAAGTCTCGGATCTCTCGCCCTCGCATTGGGTTCCGTCGGCGCGGACATTCTCTCGCTGGATGTCGTGGAGCGCGGCGACGGCTTCGCGATCGACGACATTGTGGTGGAGGTGCCCGCGGGCGCGCTGCCCGACACCCTCATCACCGCGGCCGAATCACTGCACGATGTGCAGGTCGATTCGCTGCGGCCGTATTCCGGAATTCTGGATACGCACCGAGAGCTCGAGCTGATCGATCAAGTCGCCAATGCGCGCGACGATCGGCTGCAGGTGCTGGTCGACGGTGCGCCCCGGGTGCTGCGGGTGGGTTGGTCGACCGTCATCGACATGGGTCCGCAGGGTGCCTACCGGGTGGTGGGTTCGCAGAGCGCGCCCTCGACGCAGGCGGGTTCCGCGCCGTGGATGCCCTTGGAGAAGCCCGCCGTGCTCGACGGCGAGGGTGACTGGGTGCCGCAGCTATGGAAGGACATGGACACCAAGCTGGCGGCCGCGCCGCTGGGCAATAGCGGCAAGGTGCTGCTGCTGGGCCGACCGGGCGGGCCGGATTTCCGGCCGTCGGAGGTCGCGCGGCTCGGGTATCTGGCCGGGATCATTGCCACCGTGCTGGGCTGAATAGCACTGCCCCACAACACTTCACGCCCCTGTCGGAATTTCGGCAGGGGCGTTGTCGCGTCCGCGGCCGGGCCATGGCCGTGACCCCGTCGGAGCGCTGCTTCGCCGCCCGCCCCGCCATCTACGGTCTCACTCAGTAGATTCACAGGCTTTACCTACTATTCAACTACGTAGAACAACTACGGTTGCACTCAGTAGGCAAGTCACCGACGTGACCTGAACCGGCAAGCAGAGAGGCAATGAAGCCATGCCGCAAGCCCATCGATCACGCCCGACCATCCGACGACTGAGTCTGGCGCTCGCCCCACTCGCGGGCGCGGCCGCCACCGTCCTCGCCGCCGGGCCCGCCGCCGCGGAATCCCTGTCGCGCGGCACCGATTCGTCCACCGCGTCCAGCCCGTCAGGGACACTCTCCGGCTGCGGCCTCACCGGCGACACCGCCACCGGCAACGGCGCACCCACCGGCCGCTCCGGCACCGGCATCATCACCCACGGCGACGACCCCACCGGCGTACACGCCAACGACCCCTTCGGCTACTACCACTCGGACATGAATCCCGTTCTGCAGAACCAACATCCGCGCCCACCGAGCACCCCCGCGGAACCGGCCCCGCAACCCCTGAAGGCCCGCGCGGGCAGTCCCTCCACCTGGTCCCCCTCCTGGAGCGAAGACGGCAAGTCCTACACCGTCTGCCGCCCCCTCGCCACCTACTGCTGAGCTCACCGCGACCAGGCACACCCCAGGGAGCCCAAATGCCCACCACACCAACCAAATCCACGAGATTCGACCAATTCGAAGCCACATGCGGACACGGTCGACCGACTGTTGCGCAACTAGCCCGAGCGACCCGCGGTGGTCGCCGCCTCGGCCGAATCGCCGCCGCACCGATCGCGATTGCCGCGCTGGCCGTCGGCGGACTGCCCGTCGCCGCGAGCGCGGATGCGGCGGAACTGGAGGACCGGCGGGCGCGGGTGAGCAATGGATGTCTCTGGGCGGGAAAGACTTACGCGCAGGACGCCACTGTCGCAGCGGGCGGCACGAGTTTCCGATGCGGCACCGAAGCCGCCATGCCGCACTGGTTCGCGACCGCGCCGACCAACCAGCCGGATACCGTGCCGACCCCCGGCGCGATCGCCAGCCCCGTCGGCCAATTCAGCTCCGGCGCAAGGCAACCCGGCACCAGCTACACCGACTACTGCGTCGGCAACCAACTGATCCCCGGCACCGACGACGTCTACCAGGTCGTCCGAGTCTCCAGCGGCAAGCTGATATGGAAGGCCGCCCACCCCATCTCGGAGTGGACCTTCCACGGCCCGCCACCCGCCCCGACCTGGCGCACCACCGCCCTCTGCATCGACGGCGTCCTCACCTAGGACGACAGACGAGCACCTCCGTCACCCTTTCGGTTCACCGAGCCCCACGACCATTGCCCGCACCGGATTCGCGGGCCCGCGAGGTTGGCTGGCTCGGCCCTCAGGGCCGAGCCGGTCCGCCGCAATCCGGCGAATTGTCAGAGGGCCAGGCGCATGACGGTCAACGGCAGTCCAGCCATGGTGCGCCAATCCCGTCCGGGGACATGGACGAAGCCGAGGCGGTCGTACATGCGCCGGGCGTCCTGCATGGTGGGCATGGTCGTGAGGACGACCGCTTCGAAGCCCTCCACCCGGGCGGTATCGATGACCTTCTCGAGGAGGGCAGTACCAATACCGAGCCCCCGCGCCCGCTTGGACACCGCGAGCATGCGGAATTCGAACTCACCGTCCCGCGCAATATCCGCGTAGGGCGTGCCCGGCCGGGCCATGGTGAGCGAGCCAAGCACCTCATCCCCCCGCACCGCCACCAAAATCTCGGCCGATTCGGCCCGAGTGGCCGTGTCCGCAAGCTCTGCGACATAAGGACTTTGCGGATTCACATGCCCCTCCCCCACATACACCTCCACGGTCAACTCCCCCACCGCCGCGAAGTCCCCAACCTCGGCATCCCGAATCACCACACCACCACGCTCATCCGCACCCATCACAACTCCATCCTCACTTCGCAAACACACACCACGCCACGGATTTACGAGACGGCTTCGGGGCCGCCCTCGAGGAGTTTGACGAAGCCTTCCTCGTCGAGGATCGGGACGCCGAGTTCCTCTGCCTTGTCGGCTTTGGAGCCGGGGGAATCGCCGATCACGACGAAAGCCGTTTTCTTCGAGACGGATCCGGCGGCCTTGCCGCCGCGGACGAGGATGGCCTCCTTCGCACCGTCGCGGGTGAAGTTCTGCAAGGAACCGGTCACCACGATGGACAGGCCCTCGAGGTTGCGTTCGATGGACTCGTCGCGCTCGTCCTGCATGCGAACCCCGGCGGCCGCCCACTTGTCGACAATGTCGAGATGCCAAGGCACGGTGAACCATTCGGTCACCGCGGCGGCGATGGTCGGGCCGACGCCGTCGGTGGCGGCCAGTTCCTCGGCCGAGGCCTCGCGTATGCGATCCATGCTGCCGAAGGCCGTTGCCAGCGCGCGGGCGGCGGTGGGACCGCAGTGGCGAATGGACAAGCCGACCAGTACTCGCCAGAGCGGTCGATCCTTGGCGGTCTCCAAATTCTCCAGCAGCCGTTTGCCATTCGCGGACAGGGTGCCGTTCTTATTGGTGAACAGCGTAGTGGTGAGCAGCTTGTCCTCATCGAGCGAGAACAGATCGCCCTCATCGGCGATCGCGCCCGACTTCAGCAGGTCGATGGCGGCCTCGTACCCCAGCGCCTCGATATCGAACGCGCCGCGCCCGGCCACGTGGAACACCCGCTCCCGCAACTGCGCCGGGCAGTACTGCTGGTTCGGGCAGCGAATATCGGCGTCGCCCTCCTTGGCCGGGGCCAATTCCGTCCCGCATTCCGGGCAGTGCGTCGGCATGACGAAGGCGCGCTCGGACCCGTCCCGCGCGTCGACCACCGGGCCGAGCACCTCGGGAATCACATCACCGGCCTTGCGAATGGTGACGGTGTCGCCAATGAGCACGCCCTTGCGCTGCACCTCCGAGGCATTGTGCAGCGTCGCCATGGCCACGGTGGAACCCGCCACCGTGACAGGTCGCATGACCGCGAACGGCGTAACCCGGCCCGTGCGACCGACATTCACCTGAATGTCGAGCAGCTTGGTGGTGGCCTCCTCCGGCGGGTACTTGTAGGCGATGGCCCAGCGCGGTGCGCGCGAGGTCGCCCCCAGGCGGCGCTGCAGGCTGAACTCGTCGACCTTGATGACCTGGCCGTCGATCTCGTGCTCGATATCGTGGCGGTGCTCGCCCCAGTACTTGATGCGCTCGACCACCGCGTCCGCGCCCTGGACCCGCACCGTGTGCGCCGATACCGGCAGCCCCCACGCGGCCAGCGCCCGATACGCCTCGTACTGCGATTCCGGCGAGAACCCCTCCAGCCGACCGAATCCGTGGCAGATCATGCGCAGCCGCCGCCGCGCCGTCACCGCCGGATCCTTCTGCCGTAGCGACCCGGCCGCGGTATTGCGCGGATTCGCATACGGCGGTTTGCCTTCCGCGACGATGGCGGCATTGAGCGATTCGAAATCGGCCAGCGTCATGAACGCCTCGCCGCGCACCTCCAGCAGCTTGGGCACCGGGAAGTCGTCGCTGTGGGTCAGCTCGTGCGGGATGTCCTCGATGGTGCGCGCGTTGAGCGTGACGTCCTCACCGGTGCGGCCGTCGCCGCGGGTCGCGCCGCGGACCAGTTTGCCGTCCTCGTACACCAGGTTGAGTGCGACACCGTCGATCTTCACCTCGCACACATAGTGGATGTCGGCCCCGGTGTCGGCCTCCACCTTGGCGATCCACTGCCGCATCTCGTCCTCGTTGAAGACGTTGTCCAGCGAGTACATCCGCTCCAGGTGATCCACCGGCGCGAACTCGGTGGTGAAGCCGCCGCCGACCACCTGGGTCGGGGAATCCGGGGTGCGTAGATCCGGGTGCGCCTCCTCGAGCGCGACCAGCCGATTGAACAGCGCGTCGAACTCGCCATCGGTAATGATCGGCGCGTCCCGCACGTAGTAGCGGAACTGGTGGTCGCGGACCTCCTCGGCCAGCCGCTGCCACTCGACCCGCTCGTCCCCGCTCGCCGCGGTGATCTCCAACCCAGATTCGCTCACATCAGGCACTCTATCGCTCCCCACCGACACCGTTGATCAACATTCCCGCACGTCGCGCCGTGTTACCCACGGGCAGGGCGGTGATTTCCGGCTCGCGGGAACAGCCCCGCGATCACCCGGGTTCCACCACGTATGGACCTCGCCAAGGCTCTCGATTTCGCGCGCTCCCACCAGGGTTCGGTGCTCACCACCATTCGACGCGATACCCGTCCGCAGCTGTCCAATGTCACGCATTGGGTCGGCGAGGACGGCCTCATCCGCATCTCGATCACCGCCGACCGTGCCAAGTACCACAATCTGCGCCGCGTGCCCTGGGCCGCCCTCCACGTGACCAGCAAGGACTTCTGGTCCTACGCCGTCCTCGAGGGCGACACCGAACTCTCCCCCGTCGCCGCCGACCCGCACGACGCCACCGTCGAGGAACTCATCACCTACTACCGCGCCCTCAGCGGCGAACACCCCGACTGGGACGACTACCGCCGCGCCATGGTCGCCGACCGCCGCGCCGTCGTCCGCTTCACCCCCACCCGCGCCTACGGCGCCCTCCGCTGAGACTCGGCTGACCCGCTGACGCCCCGCTGTCCCGCTGGCGCACAGCGGCATTCGGCCACCACCTCGCAACCCCGCCGTCATGTCCGAATAAGGTGAGTCGCATTTCCGACCCGCTACCGGCAGGATGTCCAAGGTGTTGCGTAGTTTTCAGGTGACGAACCATCGGTCGCTCGCCGAACCGCAGGAACTGCGGCTGACCAGAGGTAGCGGGCCGGTCGCCACACCGGTCACGGCCGTGTACGGCGCGGCCGCCACCGGCAAGACCGGGCTCATCGACGCGCTCGAGAAGATGCGCGACGCGGTCTTGAACTCGGTCACCGGATGGGACCCGTACTCCGGGCCGGTGCGCACACCGCATCTCGGATTCGCGGACCGCCCTTCGGAATTCGTCGCGAACTTCATTGCCGAGGGCTGCCCGTACACCTACGGCTTCCGGCTCGACAATGCCGACGTGGCCGCCGAGTGGCTGCACTCGCATCCGCACAATCGCAAGCGCGTGGTGTTCGAGCGCGCCGGGGACGATATTCGCATCGGCCCCATGTTCGAGGCCGCTCGGTACGGTTTGGGGGCGGTGGTGCCGCTGGTGCGGCCGAATGCCTTGCTGCTCAGCCTGTCCGGGCAGCTGTACGCCGAACCGCTGGTGCCCGCCTACCGCTGGTTCCAGTCGCTGCTGGAAGTGCAGTGCGGGCAACCGGATACGTCGGACATCGCGCACCGGGTGGGCGCGCACATCTCCCGCTCCACCGACCACGCGGTACGCCTGCTGACGCTGCTGCGCGCCGCCGACCTCGGCATCACCGATCTGCTGCTGCCGTCGGACGACCCCATGTACGCCGACTACCTGCGCGACCTGGACACCGATATCGCCGCCACCACAAAGGAAATCGAGTCCTGCACCACCTCGGCCAACTACGCCGAGGAGATGTTCCTCGAACACGGCATCACCGTCACCCTGCTGCAGCGCGAACTGGCCAACCTCTACGCCGCCCGCGACGCGCTGTACTCGCGCATGGTGGCGCGCCGCGGCGTCGGGCTGGGCCTCACCCACGAGGGCATCGAGACCGCCTTCGACATCACCGACGAGTCCAGCGCCACCCTGGCCATGCTGCGCCTGCTCCCGCCCATGCTCGACGCCCTCGACACCGGCGGCGTGCTGGCGGTCGACGATATCGACGCGGCGCTGACCCCGGAGACCGCCGACAGCCTGATCCAGCTGTTCCAGAACCCCGAAACCAATACCCAGGGCGCGCAACTGGTGTTCACCACCGCCAACCGGACCCTGATCGACCGGGGCAACGGACGGTCGCAGAGCAAGCGCACGACGGTCTGGCAGCTACGCCGCCACGAAGGCGTCTCCGAACTCACCGCCCAGTAGGCCGGAGCCGCCCAACCGTGCTTGGCCACCACCCCGCCTAGCATGGAGGTCATGCTCACGCAGCTGATGTTCGTCCTGCTGATCGGCACCGCCCTGGCCGCCGCGCTGGTGTACTACCGCCGCGGCAACGGCGGCGGCTTCCGCGCCCGCCCCGGCAGCCCGATGGGCGCCTTCGGGAACGCCTCGCCCGTGGGGCTGGAGTCCGGAACCCTCTATGTGACCGGCGTGAGCCCCCGCCCCGACGCACCCGGCGAGCAGTACGTGACCATCAGCGGCAGCATCTCCGGCCCCTCGGTCGTGGCCCACGAGGTCTACGGCCGCTTCGCCTGGGACACCTTCCAATGGCCCGCCATCGGCGACCAGATCCCCGTCATGTATCCCTCCGGCAAGCCCGACAAGTGGCAGCTCGACCATCCGGGCGTCCGCCCCTACTTCGGCTCGAAGCGGCCGAAGGGCCAGGGCTACTGACCTTTCGGTTCGGAAGCTAGCGACGGACCGCGGCGATAGTGCCGATGCGAGGATCGAGGGTCCCCGCCGGGCGGGGCAGGTGGGCGGTCAGGTCGTTCCAGCTGTGGAATTCGGTGTCCCAGCCGATCTCGTCGAGCCAGCGCTCGACGTCGAAATCATCGGGGCGTTCGGCCGGAATCGGTGTGGGCGCAGAGTGCCCGGCGACGAAGGTCCGCAGCTCTCGATACTGGGGCGCGTCGGGATCGACGACCATTCGGCCCGCGCCGAAATGGCTTCCCGGAGCGGACAATTCGGTGAGGGTGCGCACGACCCGCTGATTCCAGTCCTGGTTCAGGTAGCCGAGCGACCCCTCGTCGACCCAGTAGGTCGGCACGCTCGGCTGGAAACCGCTGGCCAGCAAGGCTTTTCGCCAATCCTCACGCAGGTCCGCGACGACGACGTGGCGGTGACAGGTCGGGGCAGCCCCGGCCGCGGCCAGGACTGGCTCCTTGAAATCGAAGAGTTCGGGTAGGTCGATCTCGAAGACGTGGATATCTTCGGGTAGATCCATGCGATAGGCGCGCGTGTCCAAACCGGCCCCGAGCAGCACGATTTGGCGGCAGCCCGCCGCGATCGCCTGTCGGAATCGGTCGTCGACCAGGCGCACGCCAATGGTCCGGCCCTCGTAGAACTGGTCGGCGAGCGCCTCCATGCGCGCCCATCGCTCCGGGGCGAAACCGGCCCGCGCGGCCGCGACGAACTCCTTCGCCTGCGGGTCGTCGTAGAGCCGATCCTCCCGCTGGCTTTCCCGAGCCCTGATGACGGCCACCCCGATCGCGGTCACGGCGACGCCGTCGACCGGCACTTTCACTGTTTCGGCCATGGAATGCTCCCCACGCAAATTAACTTGCCGCCCGGCTAGGTATCTGCCGGTGGGGTCGACGGTAGGCTCCTACTTGCCGGGCGTCAAGGTAGTGACCTCGAAAGGCAATGGAAGGACTCGATGGACAGGCGACGCAGCGATACGCGGGAACGAATCCGGTCGGTCGCCATGGAGCTGTTCTCCGAGCGCGGATACGAGAAGACCTCGCTGCGCGAGATCGCCGAACGTCTGGGTGTCACGAAAGCCGCGCTGTACTACCACTTCCGAACCAAGGAAGACATTGTCGCCAGTCTGTCGGAGGATCTGCGCGGCGGCATCGACGAGATCGTGCAATGGGCCGAGGCCACGCCGCCGGGGCGCGAGCGCGCCGAGGAGATCGTCCGCCGCTACGGGGCGCTGCTGCACAGCCTCGGCAAGGACATGATTCGCTTCTGGCATGAAAACCAGCCCGCGTTCCGCGATCTCGGCTTCGGCACCAGCCTGCGCTACCAGTTCCGAGTGCTGGCCGACCTCATGGCCTCCCCGAGCCGCGAACCGATCACGGTGTTCCACGCCCGCCAGGCGCTCCTGGCGATCAGCTGGAGCCTGTCGATGATGGGCGATCTGGAACTCTCCGATGAGGAGAGCAATGACGCGTCGGTCGCCATCGCCATGGACATTCTGCGACGAATGCCCTAGCCGGGCACGATCATTCGAAGGTGAGCGACTCCGGGTCCTCCGCATAGGCGCGGGCCGTCTCGGCGGCCAGGCTCAGGGCCTTGCGTGCCCAGCTCAGCGGGGCCCCGGCCAGACCGCAGGCCGGGGAGACCAGGATCTGCTCGGCGAGCAGGCGGCGCGGGAAGCCGAGCCGATCGATCAGGCGGACACCGGGCTCGGCGATCTCGCGCCAGGTGGCGGGGGTGGCGGGCGCGGTGGTTGGCACCAGACCCAGCACCAGATGTTTTCCGCCGTCGAGCAATTCGCCGATGCTGTCGAGGTCGGAGGTGCCGATGGCGGCCACGTCGAAGCCGACGGCGGCCGCCGCGCTCCGGCGCAGGAAGCCCAGCGCGGGCCGATCGGCGCAGGTGTGCACGATCACCGGCGCCGACTGGCTGCCGACCACTGTGTCCAGCACGTGCAGGGCCTCGGGTTCGGGCATGGCACGCACGGTGTTCAGCACGCTCACACCCTTCAAGGTGCCGTTCAGCACCGCGGTCAGATCCGGTTCGTCGACCTGCAGGACGACCCGCGCACCCAGCCGCTTGCCCACCTCGGCCACATGATTGCGCACGCCCTCGGCCAGCGATTCCGAAAGATCGCGCAGCGCACCGGAATCCGTCAGAATCCGATGCCCACCCGGCAACTCCACCTCCGCCGCCACCGACAGCGGCCCGGCCACCTGCACTTTGACCGGATGCTCGGATCCAGCGAAACCGCCAGTCTCCCAGGCCTCTTCGAGCGCATCGAGATCACCACGCAGCAGATCGTGCGCCCGCCGCGCCACCGCACCCGGCCGCGCCGCCAGCCGGTACCCGCGCGTGGTGCTGTCGAATTGCATATCGACCAGCAACCCGGACACCCGCCCGACCATATCCGCGCCTACGCCCCGCGCGGGCAGCTCGACCAGATGCGGCAGCTGCCCCAGCTCCCCCACCACGGTCGCCGCGGCCTCCCGCGCATCGGTCCCCGGCCACGACCCCACCCCGGTCGCGATCCCGCCGCGCAGCACCGGGTTCACATCGTCAGCCATGCAAGCCACTCCGAATCATTCGCCCCGCCAATCCGGCGCGCTCTTGGCCGGAATCCACCGCCCACCTATGGATCCCGGCCAAGAGCATGCCGGGATGACGGGAGGGTCGTCCGTTCCGCCGCCGGGCGGCGTCATTCCTCGGCATCGCCGCGATCGGTCTTGCCGCTCGAGTTCGTGTACCAGTCCCAGGCCGTCGCGTTGACGAACCAATCCCAGGTCTTGCCCGCGCGCTCGGGTCCGTCGGCGGGTGCGCCCGCACCGGAGGCGACGCGGCCGCGCTCGGCATAGGGCGCGACGCGGACGACGACTCCCGCGCGCGCACGGATCGGCGTGTCACCGGTCCGAGCCTCGGCGGGACCGGCGTCGGTCGGACGTTCCGGAGCGGGTTGCGGTTCGCCGGGCCGGAATTCGCCGGTGTCGGTCCGCGCGGGCTCGGTGTGCTCGGCGGCCCGATTGGCGGCATTGCGCCGGGCGAGGGCGGCCTTGCCGGGAGCGCGGCGCGGGCGCAGGCTCATCGGTTGCGGCATGCCCGCACGCCAGACGACGCGAGCGCGCAGGATCGGCCGAACCTCTTGTGCCACATATGACTTCGCGACGCTGCGCGAACGACGGTCGCTCACCGGGCGCTATCCGAGACCAGTTCGCTTGCGTACGAATGTAATTCGCGTTCGGTGCCGGAAATCGTGCCGCTGCCCAGCACCTCGTCGCCCGCCTCGTCGGGGCGGTAGAGCACCACGGCCTGGCCGCGCGCCACACCGGTCAGCGGCTCACGCAGCCGGACCACCAGACCACCGTCGACCGCCTCGGCCACCGCGGGCGCGGTGCCGCCGTGCGCGCGCACCTGGGCGATGCATTCGATGGGGCCGGAAGGGGTTTTGCCCGAAGTCCAGATGGCGCGCTCGGCCAGCACCGTCCACACCTCGAGGTCCTTGGCCGAACCCACGCGCACGATCCCGGAGTCCGGATCGATATCGGTCACGTAGCGCGGCTTGCCGTCCGCGGCCGGACCCGGCAGGCCCAGGCCCTTGCGCTGACCGATCGTGAACCCGTGCACGCCATCGTGATCGGCGAGCTTGGTGCCGTCGGCATCCAGCACCGCGCCCGGGCGGATGCCGATCTTCGCGCCCAGGAACGCCTGGGTGTCGCCGGACGGGATGAAGCAGATGTCGTGGCTGTCGGGCTTGTTGGCCACCGCCAGCCCGCGTTCGGCGGCCTCCGCGCGAATCTGCGGCTTGGGGGTGTCACCGACCGGGAACATGGCGCGCGAGAGCTGTTCGGCGGTCAGCACGGCCAGCACGTAGGACTGGTCCTTGTCCGCGTCCACGGCCCGGCGCAGCACGCCGTCCTCGAGGCGCGCGTAGTGCCCGGTGACCACGGCGTCGAAGCCCAGCGCCACCGCGCGGTCGGCCAGCGCCGAGAACTTGATCTTCTCGTTGCAGCGCAGGCACGGGTTGGGTGTCTCACCGGCGGCGTACGCGGCGACGAAGTCGTCGATCACGTCCTCCTTGAACCGGTCGGCGAAATCCCAGACGTAGAACGGGATTCCGAGCACGTCGGCGGCCCGGCGGGCATCGCCGGAATCCTCCTTGGAGCAGCAGCCCCGCGACCCGGTGCGCAGCGTGCCCGGGTTCGCCGACAGCGCCAGGTGCACGCCGACCACCTCGTGTCCGGCGTCCACGGCGCGGGCGGCCGCCACCGCGGAATCCACGCCACCACTCATCGCGGCAAGTACTCGCATCTAGAAGCCTCCCTTCGCTCCGGCCAGTCCGGCCGCCTTCGCCCGCTCCACCACCTGCGGCAGCGCGGCCAGCAGGGCATCGATATCGGCGTCGGTCGAATTGTGTCCCAATGAGAATCGCAGTGATCCGCGCGCCAGCGCCGGTTCCACGCCCATGGCCAGCAGCACATGGGAGGGTCCGGCCACACCGGCATTGCACGCGGATCCGGTCGAGCATTCGATCCCGGCGGCGTCGAGCAGCATGAGCAGCGAATCGCCCTCGCAACCGGGGAACGTGAAATGGGCGTTGCCCGGCATGCGGCGCTCGCCGCCACCGCGGCTCGGGTCCGGGCCATTGAGCACCGCGTCGGGTACGAGGGCGCGCACGCCGTCGATGAGCCGATCCCGCAGCCGCTCCAATTCCAGTGCGCGCACGGCCATTCCGGCCACGGTCTCGCGCAGCGCGGCCGCCAGTCCGGCCGCCGCGGGCACGTCCGAGGTGCCCGAGCGAATATCGCGCTCGTGCCCGCCGCCGTGCAGCAGCGGCACCGCGGGCACCTGCCGACCCAGCAGCAGCACCCCGGCCCCGTGCGGTCCGCCGACCTTGTGGCCCGCGAAAGAGGCCGCGGCCAAACCACTCCGGGCGAAGTCGATGGGCAGCTGCGCGGCGGCCTGCACGGCATCGGAGTGCATGGGCACCTCGAATTCCTGTGCCACCGCGGCCAATTCCTCGATCGGCTGAATCGTCCCGACCTCGTTGTTGGCCCACATGACGCTCACCAGCGCGGTTTCGTCGGCGTACAGCGCCAGGGCCTCACGCAGCGTCCGCGGCGAGACGACACCCTCGGCGTCGCACTCCAGCCACGTGATCCGCGCACCCTCGTGCTGCTCGAGCCATTCCACGGTGTCCAGCACCGCGTGATGCTCGACCGCGCTCACCAGAATCTGGGTCCGCTTCGGATCGGCGTCACGGCGAGCCCAATAGATCCCCTTGACGGCCAGATTGTCGCTCTCGGTCCCGCCCGAGGTGAAGATCACCTCCGAGGGCCGCGCCCCCAGCCCCTCCGCGATCGACTCCCGCGCCTCCTCGAGCAGCCGCCGCGCGACCCGCCCCGACCCGTGCAGCGACGACGCGTTCCCCGTGGTCCCCAGCGCAGCACACATCGCCTCGACCGCGACCGGGAACATAGGTGTAGTGGCCGCGTGATCGAGGTAGACCGTCTGGGCACCGACCGGACCCGGGAAAGCCGACTTCATGACCGTCCAAGGATAGCCGCCACCGTCGCGACGATATTCCCGCCATCCCCGCACCAGCCGTCCACCCCAACACTCCCGCCCTCGCCTAGCCACCATCCGCCTCCGCTCCCAGCGGCAACGCCGACCACGCCACGCACCCCCGTGAGTATTACGAACACCCACCCACCCCAGTTCGCCTGTGACGCGCGTCATGCGCCGCGGGTTCGCGAGCGCCGTCTCCTCGGTCGCGTGTCGCAGTCTGTTCGCGGAACCTCTGTGCCAGGCTTCCGTTTTATGCGAATTGCGACAACTGTCCTGATCGCTGTTGTTCTGGCATGTGGATTGGTGCCGGTGTCCGAGGCTCGCCCGGACGACCCGTCACGGGCGGGGTGGGTGCTGCCCGGTCCACAGGCCGCCGATGAGGGGGATCGGGAGGCTGACGAATTTGTCGACAGTATGTTCGCGAGCAATCAGGTCGACGCCGTCAATGCGGCACTGAAGGGTTGGAAACGGAATGATCAGGAGCTGCCGGGAAACGCTCCAAAACAACTGCGGAACTGGGTGGCGCAGCACAAGACAATTCCGGATTGGATCGATCTGGATGCCGCGCGGCGCGGCTTCAAATTCGTGACCGACAACGCGGTGGTCATGTATTCGATTGTCGGCTTCGGCGAACTGTTCGAATCGCTGGCCGATCCGCTGCTGGCCCGGGCGGTGTATCAAGCGAACTTCGATCTGGTCAATGATCCGGGCATGCGGTTGGCCCGCACCCTGGGTGCCACCTGGACGGCGTTGGACGACGGCAATCTGGACCCCAAGGGCGCGTTCCTCCCGGTCACGGTGAAGCTGCGCCTGGTGCACGCGGCGGCGCGGCACAGCATTCTCGCCGCGGGCGCCTGGTCCAACGAGCGCGATCATTGGCCGATCAGCCAGCGCCTGGAGCTCGAAGAGCTGTTGCTGCTGACCAGTTGGACCGTGGACAAGATGGCGAAGCTGGGGGTCAAGGTCACCAAGGCCGAGGCCGACGATGTCAATGAGGCGGGCCGCCTGTTCGGCTACATGCTGGGCATCAAGAAGGAATACCTGCCGACGAACGCCGACCAGGCGCGTCAGGTGATCGCCGATGTCCAGCAGCATTACCAGCAGCCATCGCCGGAGGGCACCTATTTCAGTGCCATGATGACCCGCGAATACGGCCGAAAGCTGCTGTTCCCCGATGCCTGCAATTTCGCCATGGGCTTCTCCCGAATACTGCTGGATCCGGGAGAAGCCGACATGCTCGCGATTCCGAAATCACCGGTGTGGGAATGGCTGCTGAGCACCGGTGCACCGCTGGTCTTCGGCCCGGCCCAACAGGCCCTGGCCGCGTTCGAGCCATTACAGGTATTGCATCAACAGCTGTTCGGATTCGCACTGAACATCTTCACCGAGTACGCCAACGACTGGCGCAGCCAGGAACTGCAACTCCCCACCGGCATGCACGGCCCCGCGACCGCACCTCCCCCACCGCCGAAAGCATCCTTCTGGTGCGAGATACCGACGGGCAGCTCCGACACCGGCAGCTCCGACCCCGCGTCCGCGCCCAACTGAGCTAGGTCACCGAGTCGAGGGAGGAGAAGACGACGACGTTGGATTCGTAGCTCTTGGCGGTCTGGTCGAAGTTGCCGCCGCAGGTGACGACCTGGAGGGTGGCGCCGCCGCGGGGGCCGAAGACGAGTTGGTCGGGGAATTGGGATTTGAGGTACATGCGGACGTCGGTGACCTTGAAGTGGGCCACCTTGCCGTCGGCGCGGGTGACGTCGATCATGTCGCCGGGCTTGGTCTTCTTGAGGGAGAAGAAGATTCCCTCACCCTTGTAGGAGTCGACGTGGCCGAGGATGACCGCCGAGCCCTGTTCGCCGGGGGCGGGGCCCATCTGGTACCAACCGGCCTGCTTGTAGTCGGCGGGGACCTGGACCGAGCCATCGGCATTGAGGCCCACCGCGATCAGTGATCCGGAGGTGTTGATCGAGGAGATATTGAACGATGTCGGAGTGGAGCGGCTGATCGACGCGGCCGTCTTCACCGTGGCGCTGGGCACCGCCGCGCTAGTCGTGGACGCCACGGGTGTGCTGGACGAAGAGCAGCCCGCGAGCAGGGGCGCGGTGACCGCCATGACGGCGGTCAGGGCACCGAACAGCGTCCTGCGAATCCGCGCCGTCCCCTTGGTGTTCGAAGCGCTCACTGGGTCCTCACCGCGTTCGCCATGCCGCCCGCGCCGGTTTCCGGTGCGCCCTTGGGGATTACGTAGCCTCCGGCCGGGACCTGGTCGGTGACCGCGGTGCCGCCGGGAATGCCGGTGGTCGCGCCGACCGGAATCGCCATGCCCTGCACCACATCCGCTCCGGCCGCGCCCGCACCGGCCACGGCCAGGTCGACGCCGCCGAGCGCACCGCCCGTAATCACGCCACCGATGTTCGTGTTCCCGCCGACCTGCACGCCACCCCCGGCATTCCCGCCTGCCTGCGAGTCACCGCCGATCTGTACACCGCCACCGGCATTGCCACCGATCTGCGAGTTGCCGCCGATCTGCACACCGCCACCAGCGTTTCCACCGGCCTGCGAGTCACCGCCAACCTGCACGCCACCCCCGGCATTGCCACCGATCTGCGAGTTGCCGCCGACCTGCACACCCCCACCAGCGTTTCCACCGGCCTGCGAGTTGCCGCCGATCTGCACACCCCCACCGGCATTTCCACCGGCCTGCGAGTTGCCGCCGATCTGCACACCCCCACCAGCGTTTCCACCGGCCTGCGAGTCACCGCCGACCTGCACACCCCCACCAGCGTTTCCACCGGCCTGCGAGTCACCGCCGACCTGCACACCCCCACCAGCGTTTCCACCGGCCTGCGAATTACCGCCGACCTGAACGCCACCCCCGGCGTTCCCGCCGACCTGAGAATTACCGCCGACCTGCACCCCACCGCCCGGATTCGCCGGAGTCACGGTGGGACTCGGTTGCGCGGAAACCGAGGCATTGCCGCCGCCCCCGGCCTGGGCATCGATGCCCACCTTGACTCCCCCGGGACCAATGCCCACGTCGACGCCCAGTCCGGCGCCGGGGGCGGGGGCCGTGGTCGTGGTGGGGTCTGCGGTGGCCGACGACGCGCAGAGGGCTACGGCGGCCATGGCGAGGGCGGCCGCCGTGAATGTCCTTGCCGACATTGTGAATTCGCTTCCAGAAGATGTGGTTCGTCGCCTTTCCGTCGAAAGGACCAGTCGGTGTGTTACGTCAAAAAGACCCGCATTCTGAAAGTTAGCCATATGCGGGAGCTTTCAAGACCGGACGACTGCACAACTCCCTAATGGCGGACGCCCCGATCCCCTAATGCGACCCGCGGCTCCTCAATGCGACCCGCTGTGCACCGACGCGGCCTGCCAGGCGAAACCGTCCGGATCGGTGAAACCCTCGGTGTCGCCGCCAATGACGAGACGATGCGAACCATCCCCGTCCGAGGACACTCCCGCATCCTTGGCCAGGGCGCGCCGCTTGTACAGCCCCAGCTTCACCGGGCTCCCGCCCCCTTCGAACTCGACATACATGGGCCCGAAGCTCTTCGCGACCGTCAGCCCGTGCTCGACGTAGAAGCGCTTGCTCGCACCCACATTCGCCACCCCGAGCAACAGCACCAGCGAGTCGAACCGCTTGACGCCCGGCCCGGAATTCTTCTTCGTCGAGGTCGCCGCCTTCCAGATCGCGCCGTCGGGGGCCTGCACGACACCGCCGTAACCCCACATCGACTTCGCCGCCGGTTTGAGCGTGCGCGCCCCGGCGGCGACGGCCGCGTCCAGATAGGCGTCGACATCGGCGGGCTGGGCCACGGTCAGCGAGAGGGTGAAGCCGCGGAACCCGCTGCTGGGTTCCTGCGCGGCCCGCAGCCGCAGCCGCTCGTCCAGCCCGAAGGCGGTGGCGTAGAACTCGGCGGCGGCCTGCACATCAGCGACATCGAGAGTGATGTTTTCAATGGAAGTCATGTCCGCAACGCTATGGCCGCCACCCTCACCAGCGCTTCTCGATTCCTGACCGATGCGCGCGCCCCGGGATCGCGGTGTCCGCCGCCGTACCCGCCCGCGGTATTAGCGGGCGCACCGGTGGGTATCGCGGGGAGATGACGAAGGCAAGATCATGAGCGACTCCGCGCACAGCCCGTGGGTAGGGCAACCGCATCCGGAGGGCGAACCGGAACCGATCTCGGCGGCCGAGGAGCACGCGGCGGAATTGGCCAGCGACAGCCATCCGCTCGGCACACCCGGCCGCCGCTTCGATCGCCGGTCGCCGTTCATGATCGGATTGGCCGCCGCCGCAGGCGTCTTGGTGACCGTGGGCACGGTGCGTCTGGTCCTGGCCGCGCACGAGGTCCTGCTGCTGGTGGCGGCGGCGCTGTTCCTGGCGATCGGGATCGAGCCCGCCGTCTCGTGGCTGACCCGTCATCGGGTGCGGCGCACGCTCGCGGTCACCCTGGTCTTCGTGGTCGTCCTGCTGGGCCTGGCCGGATTCCTCTGGGCCGCCATCACCCCGCTCATCGACCAGGGGCAGGCGCTGATCTCCCACGCCCCGGACAGCCTGCACCACCTCGAGGACAAATACCCGGTGATCCGATCCGCCGCCGATCGCTTCCATCTCGAGGACAAGCTGCGCCACGGCGTGGACACCAATGCCGAGGGCCTGCGCAACGGTTTGATCGGAGCCGGGCAGGTCGTGTTCGGCGCGATCACCGGGACCGTCATCGTCGCCGTGCTCACCGCGTACTTCTCGGCCAACTTCCCGAGCCTGCGCGCCAACCTCTATCGACTCTTCCCCCATGCCCGCCGCCCCCGCGCGATCCTCATCGGTGACGCCATCTTCGCGAAGGTCGGCGGCTACGTGCTGGGCAACCTGCTGATCTCGCTGATCACCGGCGTACTCACCTTCATCTGGCTGGCGGCGTTCGGCGTGCCGTTCCCGCTCGTGCTGGCCGTGCTGGTCGCCGTGCTCGACCTGATCCCGCTGGTCGGCTCGACCCTCGCCGGTGTGGTGATCACGCTTGTGTCCCTGACGGTTTCGCTACCCACGGCACTGTTCACCGTCGGCTTCTTCATCTTCCTGCGACTGCTCGAGGACTATCTCCTCGCCCCGCGCATCATGGGCCGTACCGTGCGCGTGCCCGCGGTGGTGACCGTCGTCGCCGTCCTCATCGGCGGCTCTCTGCTCGGTGTGTTGGGCGCGCTGCTGGCCATACCGTTCGCCGCGGCGGTGCTGCTGCTCGTGCAGGAGATGCTCTTTCCGCGTCTGGACCAGTCAGAGCACCGCGCCGGATGACGGCGTCGCGGTCACCTCGACGTGGCGCACCGCGCCCGTGCCGACCGCCTCGACGTTCTCGCTGCCGTGGATCACGTCGGTGAAGGCGCGGGAGACGATGTCGCCCTCGAGCGCTCGCTCGCAGCGGCGGGCCAGGTCGAAGCGGTCGGTGGTCGGGTATTCCAGTGGCTGCAAAGCGATTTCGGCGACGACACCCTTGGAACGCAGGACCCGGCGGATCGAATCGGCCAGGGAGTCGGTGCCGACGAAGCCCGGGACCGTGGACAATTCGCCGTGCCGGTCCAGGTAGCGCAGGCGCAGTGGCTGCACGGGGGCCTGGGCGTCGATGGCCGCCTGGAACAGGGCCGGGCGCAGGGTGCCGTGGGCGCGACCGCACCAGGTGGTGCCCTCGGGGTAGAAGGCGATGCGCTCGCCCGCGCGCACCCGGGCCACCATGGTCGCGATGACCTCCGGAAGTGCCCGCAGCCGTTCGCGTTCGATCGGGATGACACGGGCCTTGCGGGCGACCTCGCCGAGCATCGGCCAGTCGATGAGATCGGCGCGGGCCACGAAACCCATGGGCTCGACGGCGGTCAGCGCGACGATGTCGGTCCAGCCGACGTGGCGTGCCACCACCAGCAGGCCGCCCTCGACCCGCTTGTCGGCACCGCGGTTGTCGAGCACACGCACCCGAATTCCACAGCAGGCCAACAAGGCTCGCGCATAACGGCGCTGCAGCCCGGCGCGTCGGCGGCGCGGGGTGGCCAGGTGGGCGAGCGGGAAGCTCAGCAGGACCCCGGCGACACCGGCCAGCCGAACCGCGACCCGCAGCGTTCCCGCCTCGGCGGGAGCGTCGACACACGAAGCGCCGCAAGGACTGTGCGGCATCCAGGCGTGCGCGCTCGCCTCGGCGGGCGGGCAGGACAGCGCACCGGCTTCAGGGGAGAGCAGGGCGGGCATCATGGGGCATCACCGGGCGTCCAGGCTATTGGCGGCGCCCTGCAGGCGCTCCAGGTAACGGGTGTTGATGGTCTCGAGGCCGAGCAGGCAGACGAAGTCGGCCACCGCGAACGCCGGATCGTGGGCGGGCTCGCCGCAGATCTCCGCGCCCAGGCGCAGGTAGCCGTTGAGCAGCGGGGGCAGCTTGGGGCGGGCCGGGGGTTCCAGCTCGTCGAGGGTGCGGCCGTCCACGATCACCGGGTTGTACGGGCGCACATGGCGTTCCGCGTCCAGCGCGTGCTTGCGCAGCAGTAGATCGCGCACGCCGCGCACGTTCACACCGGGCTGATCCTCGGGGGTGAGTTGCATCGGGACCGAGACGCAGCCCATCACCCAGTCGTATCCGGTGAGCTGGATGTAGTGCAGGATCCCGGCCCACATGAGCGTCAGCACCGAGCCGTTGCGGTGGTCGGGCACCACGCAGGCACGGCCCATCTCGACGATCCGGTTGCCGACGGGATCCAGTGCATCCAAATCGAATTCGGTGGCGGTGTAGTAGCCGCCCGCCGCCGCCACCTTGTTCGGGGGCAGCATGCGGTAGCAGCCGACGAACTGCTCGGTGAGCTCGTCGCGCACCAGCAGGTGGTCGCAGTGCTCGTCGAACCGGTCGGCGTCCAGGCCGGTGCCATTGTCGGGGATGGTGAATCCCGGCTCATTGGCGAACACCTGGTAGCGCAGGCGCTGCGCGGCCTCGCGATGCTCGGCATCGGAGGAGACGACCAGGGAGTACTGGGAGCGCCCGGTGGTGCGGGGGGCCTCCGGGGCGGGCTTCGACGCGGCTGGTAGCAGGCTGGAATTCGACGCTGCCATGGTGGTCATAGGCTTGATCAAGCCAGTCCCAGACTGCGCTGGCGCAACCGCCGGATTACCTGTTCATGCCAGTCCGGTGAACGCGACGCAGACCGCACCCGGAGTTCACGCGACGGCTTCTAAAAGTTCTCTACCAGGACAAACGCTCGTATCCCCAGGGGGTACCGGCGGGTAGGAATCCGGTCGAACGACCGGGTCGACACTCATGGCGAGCGCCCCGCAACGAGCGGAAGAGGCAAGCGTACGCCACCATTTCGAACCTTGCACCGGCGGGCCGGTGCGCCCGCCACGCCGGTGCGTCAATCGGGAAGAGCCGGTGCGTCAATCCCGGAAGAGCAGCGCCGTATCGCCGAATTCGTGCCACAGATACCCGGACTCGAGCGCCGCCCGATACGCCTCCCGCACCACCCGCGCCCCCGCCACGGATTCGAGCAGATGCAGATGCGACGCCCCGGGCGCGTGCCATCCGGTAATCAACCCGTCCACCGCCCGCGCCGGACGCGAACCGTCGAGCACCAGATCCGTCCAACCACCCGCCGCCCGCACCGAACCCGCTGCGTCAACGGCAGATTCGAGCGCCCGAGTCACCGTCGTCCCCACCGCGACGACCCGTCCGCCCGCCGCATGCGTGGCATTGACCAACCGCGCCGTCATCTCCGGCACCGCGAACCGCTCCGGACTCGGCGGCTCCCCGGCCTCGGGCGACGACACCCCGGTATGCAGGGTGATCGGCGCGAGCCCAACCCCGCCCGCCACCAACTCCGTCACCAACGCCTCGGTGAACGGCCGTCCCGCACTGGGCATCTCGGCGCTACCGGGCTCGAGTCCGAAGACGGTCCGATAGTAGGAGGCCGACCAGCGTTCGGACAGATAGGAGTACGTGATCGGCCGCCCATGCCGCGCCAGCAACTCCCGCACATCGACGTCTGCGCGATCTGCCTTCGCGCCAGCGGCGACCGCCGACTCACCACCGATCGTCGGCCTGTCCCGTGCGGGACGGTGACCGGCCACGATGTCCGCGATCCAGAGCCGATCGGTGCCGGACAGCCAGGGTTCGTTCAGAATGGCGATGTGGTTGGACGGAAGAATCAGGCGGGCACCGGGTTTCACGGCGTGGCCGCGCCAGGGGGTGCCCGCCGGGTCGCGTAGCTCGACGACCCAGCGGCCGTCGTCCAGCCAGGTGGAGAAGTGCACCACCGCAGCCTCGTCGGCGTAGCGGGCATCCACCGCCGCCGTGAGCATGGCCGAATTGTTCACCACCACAAGGTCTCCGGCGCGCAGGAACCTCGGCAGCTCGCGGAAGCGCGCGTGGGTGAGGACCCCGGCGTCGCTCACCATCATGCGCACCTGGTCGCGCGCGAGACCTCGCGCCTCGGCGGGACGGGTGGCGGACAGCTCGTCGGGCAGCACGAACGTGTGTGTGTCGAGACCGGTGGTCAAGGGGTCACCGTGCTTTCGGATGAGGCATCGACAGCTCGACGCGAGCACGCGATGCGGGGCCGGGGCGAGGGTTTCGAGGCGGTCGGGGCGGCTCGCGGCGGCACGATCACGGACAGCGGGTCCGCGAGCATGAACGCGAGCTCCTCCATGCCGGACGTCATATCGCCACCTGTACTTCCGAGGCGATGTATCTGCCGCTGGGCGGGCGGGTTTCGAGGAGGTGGAGCAGGGCCGGGACGACGGTTTCGGGCTCGGGGCGGTCGGAGATGTCCTCGCCGGGGAAGGCGGCCTGGTGCATGTCGGTGCGCATGTCGCCGGGGTCGAAGCTGTAGATATGCAGGGCCGGGTTCTCGGCGACGAGGACATTGGTGAGTTGATCCAGGGCCGCCTTCGAGGCTCCGTAGCCGCCCCAGCCCTCGTATCCGCCGATCGCGGCATCGGAGCTGACATTCACGGCGATCCCGTCCGCGGCGCGCAGCGCGGGCAAGGTGAGTTGCAGGATCGCCAGCGGCGCAATCACATTGGCGTCGAAGACGGTGGCCAGCTCGTCGAGCGGATAGTGCTCCAGCGCGGGCAGCGGGCTCGGGCCGAGGGCGCTGGCATTGTTGAGTACCAGATCCAATCCACCGTCGCCGACCGCCGCCGCGATTCGCTCCCGGACGGCCGGATCGGCGACATCCCCCGCAATGGCAATCGCGCGGGTCGCGGATCGCACTGTCTCCAGTCGATCCGCGCCCCGCGCGACAATGATCAATTCCCAATCTCGCTCGGCGAGCGCGAGCGCGACCGCTCGGCCGAAGCCCGCCGACGCCCCGGTGATCAGGGCTCGTTTGCTGTTTTCAGGCATACCGCCATCGTGAAACCTGAACTTCACTCGAGGTCAATGAATTTCTCCCGGAGCGAAGGTCAGGCGTTCTCCCGGGCGAAGCTGCGCGCGGCGACGACGACCAGCACCACCGAGACCGCCAGCGTCACGATCGTGCCGATGTAGACCTCGTGCGCCCCGAAGTCGCCGCGGAACAGCGCGCGGGCCGCATCCACGGTGTGCGAGAACGGATTCACCTTGCCGATGTTCTGCAACCACTTGGGACCGACCGTGAGCGGCAGCAGAATGCCCGACAGCAGCATGATCGGCACCGAGACCGAGTTCAGCAGCGAGGCCAGGGTGTCCTCCGAGCGCGCCCACAGGCCCAGCGCGTAGGACGCCGCCGCGAGCCCGCCGCCCATGACCGCGATCAGCAGCAGCGACAACACGAGTCCGAGCGGATCCGGCCGCAGCCCGAACGCCACGGTCGCCACCCCGACCAGCACGAGCGCCTGCACGGTCAGCACGGTCATGTCCTTGAGGACCCGGCCGAGCAGCAGTGCGCCGCGTGGGGCGGGCGTAACCCGTTGCCGCTCCACTACTCCGGACCGCCACTCGGCCACGATGCCGAAGCCGACGAACAGCGCGCCGAAGAGTCCGGTCTGAATGACCAGTGCCGGGGTGAGGATCTTCCACGGATCCGCGCCGGGGCCCAGCGAGGGCGCGATGCCCTTCACCAGCGGCCCGAACAGCACCAGGTAGATGATCGGCTGCATCAGCCCGATGATCACCCACACCGGATTGCGCAGATTGGCCCGCAACTGGGACCAGTAGATCAGTCCGGTATCGCGGAGGAATGTCATGACCGGTCTCCTTCCCGGAGCGAACGCCCGGTGAGCGTGAGGAATACGTCGTCGAGGCTGGGCCGCTTGACGGTGAGCGAGCCGGGGGTGATGCCCTTGTCGCCGAGGGCGTGCAGCAGCGGAACCACAGCGGCGTCACCGTGTTCCACGGTCAAATGCACGAGACTCTTTCCGGCATGGCCGTTCTCGTGCCCCTCGGTGCGCAACTTGGAGCGCAGCTCGAGCACCTCGGACGCGATATCCATGGCGAGATCGGCACTCGTGGAATCGATTTCGAGGCTGATCACATCACCGGAGATGCGCCGCTTGAGCTCATCGGGTGTCCCCTCGGCGACGATCGTGCCGTGATCCATCACCAGGATGCGGTCGCACAGCGCGTCGGCTTCCTCCAGGTAGTGGGTGGTGAGCACGATGGTCGTGCCCTCGTCGCGCAGCCTCCGGATGTGGTCCCACAGGTTGGCGCGACTCTGCGGATCCAGGCCCGTGGTGGGTTCGTCGAGATAGATGAGAGTCGGCCGATGCACCAGCCCGAGCGCGATGTCCACGCGCCGCCGCTGTCCACCGGAGAGCTGTGAGCACTTGCGCCGCTCCAGCCCGTCGAACTCGAGAGCCTTGGCCAGTTCGGCGGCATTGCGCTTGGCCTCGGCCTTGGACAGCCCGAAAAGCCTTGCCTGCAATACCAATTCATCCTCGACCAGCTCGAGTTCATTGGTAGATCCGCCCTGCGGCACATAGCCGATGCGCGACCGCACGGTCCGCGCCTCGGCCCGCAAATCCGCCCCGACCACGGTCGCTTCCCCAGCCGTGGGCGAGAGCAGGGTCGAGATCATCCGCAGCGTGGTGGTCTTCCCCGCCCCATTGGGCCCGAGCAGCCCGATGATCTCCCCATAACGCACGTCGAAGTCGATCCCGGTAACGGCTTGCACGTCACCGGTTTTGGTCTTGAATGTCCGGGCCAACCCACGGACCCGGATCACCGGATCGGTGGGTTCACCACGAACGGGTGATGTCGTTTCCACCCGTCCAACGGTAGAAACGACCACCCAAATAGTCAAGCTTGATTATTTCATCTTGATTAGCCGACCGGTGGCGGCAACGGCGCGCCGCCCATGGTCCCCGACCACACGTCCAGCTCGCCGTCCTCGATCGCCTTCAAGGTCTGCCGCGACCACTCCAGATCGGCCCGAACATGCCCCGCCGCCAACCGAATCGAAAACGCCACGTGATGCGGCGTCGCCTCCCGCGGATCCCCGCTGCCCGCCAGAATCCGCTCCACCTCGTGATCGAGACGCACCAGATCCGCCTCGAACTCGAGGATCCGGCCCTGCAGCGCCGCGACCACCTCCGTCTTGGCGGCGTGCGGGAACAGCGCCACCGCCGCGAAGTACGGATGCTTGACCATGTCGGCCTCGAACAGCGACTCCCGCAGCATCGCTCCGAATTCCTTCTCCCCCTCGGGCATCAGCCGATACGTCCGACGCTCCGGCCGCGCCCCCTCCTGCCCCACACCCTCGACCGAGATGAGCCCGTCCCGCTCCAGCGTGTTCAACGCGCTGTAGATCGAACCGGGCTTCACATTCGCCCAGCTCTCCGCGTTCCAGGACAGCAATTCGCGGCGGACGTCATAGCCGTGCACGGGCTGCAGCAGCCGCACCACCGCCAGCACCAGCAATCGAGTTGTCGGGAAAGCCATAGTCGCAGGTTAACTCCCCCGCAAACGACGATGGGCTCCCCACGGTCCGTGGGGAGCCCATCCGAGTCGCGACGACGCTCAGGCCGCTCGGCGCGATTGCTCCAAAGGCCTTGCCGCCGGGGTCTTTTCGACCTCGTTGAAGCCGGGGCGGCCGCTGCCGATGAAGGCGATCAGCCAGGAGGCGACCGCCGCGAAGCGGTTGCGGAAGCCGACGAGGTAGAAGAGGTGGACGGCTAGCCAGGTGACCCAGGCCAGGAAGCCGGTGAACTTCACCTTGTCGTTGATCTTGGTGACGGCGGCGAAGCGGCTGATGACGGCCATCGAGCCCTTGTCCCAGTAGACGAACGGGGTGGCGGCGGGCTTCTTGCCGCGAATGATGTCGGCCACGTGGCGGCCCTCCTGCATGGCCACCGGCGACTGGCCCGGGTAGCCGTTGAGGAAGGTCATGTCGCCGATGGCGAAGATGTCGGCGTGCCCGCCGACCGTGCAGTCCGGGTTGATCAATAGTCGTCCGGCGCGGTCGGTCTCGCAGCCGGTGGCCTCGGCCAGGACTTTGGCGAACTCACCGGCGGCCACACCCGCCGACCACACCACGGTCTCGGCGGCAATGCCGCGCTCCACGCCGTCCTTGCTCTTGACGGTGACCTTGCCCGGCTCGATATCGGTCACGAAGGTGTCGACCAGCACCTCGACGCCGCTCTTCTCGAGCGACTGCTTCGAATACTCCGACAACCGCCCGCCGAAGGGCGGCAGCACGACACCCGCGCCCTCGACGAGAGTGACCGTATCCTCCAGGTGGAAGTACCTTTTCGCGAGTTCCTTCAACTGGCCCGCGACCTCGACGCCGGTCGCGCCCGCGCCGACCACCACGAAGCTGAGCAGGCGGCGGCGGGTCTCCGGGTCGGCGGTCTTGGCCTGCTCGAAGACGCGCTCGATCTGCGCGCGCAGGCGACGGGCATCGTCGATGGTCTTGAGCGAGAACGTCTTGTCCGCGAAATCGTCACGGCCGAAGTAGGACTGGCTGGCACCGGTCGCGGCGATGAGCTTGCCGTACCGAATCTTGCGCGGGCCCTCGGGGGTTTCGTAGGTGAGGATCGCGTTGGGAGCGTCGATCGCGGTCACCTTGCCCAGACGCGCCTCGCCATTCTTGTGCTTGCGGAGGATGTTCCGAATCGGAGGAGCGATCTCGTCGGAGGCCAGCACACCCGTCGCTACCTGGTAGAGCAACGGCTGGAAAAGATGCTCGGGGGTACCCGAGATGAGGACGTAGCGAACTCCCGACTTGTTCAGCTGCTTCGCGGCGGCCAGCCCGCCGAAGCCCGATCCGACGATGACGACATCGGCGGTTTCGATCTCCGCCTCCAGGTTGTACATGACTGCTCCCTTCTGTCATGACTAACCGTGATTCGGAACGCGGTTGTTCCAGGGGTCAGGGCGCATAATCAAGATGACTCTTATCTACATTGATCATGAATTGGAGAGGTGCCGTGGAGCTGCGCCAACTGGCCTACTTCGTGGCGGTCTGCGAGGAGCTGAGCTTCAGCCGGGCCGCGAGCCGCTGTTTCATCTCGCAGTCGGCCATCAGCCACCAGATCGCCAGGCTGGAGCGGGATCTTGGCGTGCACCTCTTCGAACGCTCGACACGATCGGTCGTCCCCACCGACGCGACCACCCGGCTACTTCCTCTTGCGAAGCAAATGCTGAGCCTGGAATCGGCCATTCGCGCAGCTGTACGGGCCTCCGGCCCGCGAATTCGCCTGGCAGCCAATATGAGTTTCGCAACAAGATCGCTCTCCGCCATTGCCGGAGCACGCGAGGCGCATCCCGGCGCGGAGATCGAATTCGTCATCAAGCCCTTCCGTCAGCGCATTCAGGCCGTGGCCGACGGCGACTGTGATCTTGCTCTCATCCGGGGCAGTGTGGATCAGCCGGGGCTGACGGTCGAGCAGCTCTGGGTCGAGGATCCGGTCATCGCCACCTCGACCATGCACCCGCTCGTGCAGCGCGGCGGCGATGTCACCCTCGCCGAATTGGGGGCCTATCCCCTGCTGCTGCCGCCGGAGTCGGAACAGGTTCTGCTCCACAATGTCGTGCGCGCCGCGTTCTCCGACCTGCCCACCGGACCGGTGTTCGGCCCGCCCATCCCGCCCGATCACACCGCCACGATGGAACTCATCAACCGTCCCGACGCGTGGACCATCCTCTACGCCGACAGCCAGATCGAGGGCATCGCCACCCTCCGCCTCACCGGCCACCCCCTGCGCATCCCGGTCTCCGCGGTGACCCGCAGCGAGGGCCGCACCTCCCCGATCGTCACCACCCTGCTGGCCGCCCTGCGTTCCTCCTGACGGAGCCTCGCCCACAGGAGGTTTCGTGGGCTCAGGCCAGTGCCGTCGCGACCGCGAGGTGCAGGCGCAGGTCCTCGGGCTCCTCGTCCTCGAGGGCCCAGACGATTTCCTCCATCGACCGCATGAACGCCCAGGCGCGGGCGCGGTCGGGCGAGACCTCCAGGGCGGCGGCGGCGCGCTCGACGGCCGCGTGCGCGTGCTCGGGTGTCGGATCGCTCTGCATCTGAATCATGATCAGGAATCCGGCATCGAACGCGGCCTCGCCGAGATAGGCCTTCGGATCGATGAGCAGCCACGGCTCTCGTTCGGCGGCAACGATATTGCCCAGGTGGGTGTCGCGGTTGACGACCAGCAGGGGCCCGTCCGGCACCGACAGCTCGGCGCATCGTTGAGCGGCACGATCCAGCAGTCGCGTCGAAATCACCTCGGCGACCTCGGGTTTCGGGGTAAGGAACAGCTGCTCCCACTCGGCCACCATGCTCGTGGCCCTGGGCAATTCGGGAAACCCGTGTGGCACCGCGATCGGTTCTCGCCGCAGCCGCCGATACAACCGGCACGCCTGCTCGACCTTCGCGATGTTCTCCGGCCGCCCCTCCAGGCTCGGAAAGCCGGGCTGGTACAGCAGTTCCGTGCCGGGCCGCGCCCACTCCAACAGCATCGCCCCACTGCCCGAATCGAATTCGAACAGCCGGACCGCGCCATCGCCGTCATAGCAGTACAGCCCGGTCGGCTCCCCGCGGTTCTCCTCGTCGACGACCGGCACCTTCAGTACCGCCACCGACCCGTCGGCCCGTCGTACCGGCGCGACCCACGAATGCGTGCCACCCCCGAAGCTGTCCCCGACGACCTCCAACTCCCAAGCCCCGCACAGCTTCTCCACCAGCCCCGGCAACGCGTCCAGCCACCGCGGCCCGCGCTCCCCGAAACTCGTCGCAATGGTCTCGGCCACCTCCGGCGGCAATGAGATCGACATCAGCCCAGCCTGCCCAATCCGCCGCGCGCGGGCAAACAATTTCAGGCGGAAGCGATTCGTGTCAGGCGATCACGTCGTCGGCGGCTGCCGCGGGCGTCGGCGTTTCCGAGGCAGCGGGCTGGGCAGGTTCGGGCACCGGTGTCTCATGGACAGTGCGCCACAGGTAGGTCCGACCGTCGGTCACCAGCACGGCCGTGACCGTGCGCTTACCGGTCTTCGACTCGCCGATGCGGTTCTCCGCCACGAACCGGACCACGATCAGCTGTCCGCTGCGGGCGATCTCCTGGATCTCGGAGACCTCGATCTCCACGCCCGCCAGCGCATTTCGCGCCGACCAGATTCCGGCCAGGAAGGTCTCCCGATCCACCGCCTGCCCGGTCGTCACCACCGAGGTGAACTGCTCGTCCAGCGCACCGGAGATCCGGTCGAACACCTTCGGCAGCGCGGCGGTCCCCAACCATTCCGCCAGATCGAAATGCAAGGCGGAGACCAACTCACTCACCGTGATCTGGCCCGTCTCGTCCGTCTTCTCACTGGCGACCGGCTCGACCCGCCCACGCCGAGGATCGAATCGCCCACGCACGGCCAATAGCGTGCCCGAACGCGCTGTTCCCGGCAAGAAATACGACGATCCCCCGACCGGTATGGTCGGGGGATCGTCAATTGTGAGTCACCGCAAGGGCGGGACCTCAGCCCTTGTGAGCCTTCACGGCCTCGGTCAGCTGCGGGGCGACATTGAACAGGTCGCCGACGATGCCGTAGTCGCTGATCTCGAAGATCGGGGCCTCTTCGTCCTTGTTGACGGCCACGATGGTCTTCGAGGTCTGCATGCCCGCGCGGTGCTGGATCGCGCCGGAGATGCCGAGGGCGATGTACAGCTGCGGGGAGACCGTCTTACCGGTCTGGCCGACCTGGAACTGACCCGGGTAGTAGCCGGAGTCGACGGCGGCACGGGAAGCACCGACGGCGGCACCGAGGGCGTCGGCCAGCGGCTCGACGACCTTGCCGAAGTTGTCGGCCGAACCGACACCGCGGCCACCGGAGACCACGATCGCGGCCTCGGTCAGCTCGGGACGGTCGCCGCCAACGATCGGCTCACGCGAGACGACCTTGGTGACGCCCTCTTCCTGCGCGGGCAGCTCGACGGCGACCTTCTCACCGGCGGCGGCCTGCGGCGCGGCCTCGATCGCACCCGGACGCACCGAGATGACCGGGACATCGCCGGTGGCCTTGGCGTCTACGGTGAACGCGCCACCGAAGATGGAGTGCTGCACCGAGCCGTCACCGTTCACGGCGATGGCGTCGATGAGCAGACCGGAACCGATGCGGGCGGCCAGGCGACCCGACACCTCCTTGCCCTCCGCGGTGGCGGCGACCAGGATCGCGGCCGGGGCGGCGGACTCGGACAGACCGGCGAGAACGTCGACCTTGGGGGTCACCAGGAAGCCCTCGGCGGCGTCACCCTCGGCGACGTAGATCTTCTCGGCACCGGCCGCGGCCAGCGCGTCACCCAGCTTGTCGGCGGTGCCGGGGGCACCGACCACGACGGCGGCCGGGGTGCCCAGCGCGCGGGCGGCGGTGAGCAGTTCGGTGGTGACCTTCTTGGGCGCACCCTCAGCGTGCTCGACGAGCACCAAAACTTCTGCCATTTTTTCTATCTCCTGAAAGTCGTTGGGCCCGAGGGTCTTAGATGATCTTCTGAGCGACCAGGTAGGAGGCGATCTGGTTGCCGCCCTCGCCCTCGTCCACGATCTTCTCGCCAGCGGTGCGCGCGGGCTTCGGAGTCACGCCGGTCACCTGGGTGCCAGCGTTCGCAACGCCCACGGTCTCCGGGTCCACGCCCAGATCGGCCAGGGTGAAGGTCTGAACTTCCTTCTTCTTGGCGGCCATGATGCCCTTGAAGGAGGGGAAGCGCGGCTCGTTGATCTTCTCGGTCACCGAGACGATGGCCGGGAGGGTGGCCTCGAGCTTGAACACGCCCTCGTCGGTCTCGCGCTCACCGGCAATGCGCTCACCGTCGACGGTCAGCTTGCGCAGGTGGGTCAGCTGCGGCAGGCCCAGGTATTCGGCGATGATGGCCGGAACCGCACCGGCGCGACCGTCGGTGGCCTCGTTGCCCGCGATGACCAGTTCGATGCCCTCGATCTGGCCGAGAGCCGCGGCCAGGATGTAGGCGGTCTGCACGGCGTCCGAGCCGTGGATGGCCGGGTCGTTGATGTGGATCGCCTTGTCCGCGCCCATGGACAGGGCCTTGCGGATGGCCTCGGTGGCCCGGTCGGGGCCCGCCGCCAAGACGGTGACCTCGCCGCCCTGCGCCTCCTTGATCAACAGCGCCTCCTCGACGGCGCGCTCGTTGATCTCATCGAGGATGGCGTCGGCGGCCTCGCGGTCGAGGGTGTAGTCACCGCTGGTCAGCTTGCGCTCGGACCAGGTGTCGGGAACCTGCTTGATCAGTACGACGATGTTCGGCATTGGTCTTCGTCGACCTCCTGTTCTGGTGGCACTGGGTGTGGCGGTCGCACGAGTTCGTCACGTACGTCCACAAGTAGCTCGTTCGGGAGATTACCCTACGTTAAGTTACTCGTGGGTAACTTAGAGTGTGAGTTTCCGCATCGGTCCATCCGGTCGCGGGTGTGATATGCGCAACCGCTAACGTCGGAGCAATGAGCGAGGCCGTGAGTCCTGTTGAAAACCCCACCGATCCCCTGCCTTTGACCGGTGAGCGGACGGTGCCCGGCATCGCCGAGGAGAACTACTGGTTCCGGCGGCACGAGATCGCGTACGTGCGGATGCTCGAGCAGTGCGCGGGCAAGGTCGTGTTGGAGGCGGGTAGCGGAGAAGGCTACGGGGCCAACATGATCGCGGACGTCGCGGCGCAGGTCATCGGGCTGGACTACGACGACAGCGCGGTCGCGCACGTGCGCGCGAAGTACCCGCGGGTGGAGATGATCCAGGGCAATCTGGCCGAATTGCCACTCGATGACGCGTCGGTCGACATCGTGGTGAACTTCCAAGTGATCGAGCACCTTTGGGATCAGGCGCAGTTCCTGCGCGAGTGCCTGCGGGTGCTGCGGCCCGGCGGGAAGCTGTTGATCAGCACGCCGAACCGGATCACCTTCTCCCCGGGGCGCGATACGCCGCTCAACCCTTTCCATACGCGTGAGCTGAATGCCGCGGAGATGACCGAGCTTCTCGTCGAGGCCGGTTTCGGCGTGGAATTGATGGCGGGCATCTTCCACGGGCCCGAACTCGTGGCGCTGGACCAGAAGTGGGGCGGGTCGATCATCGACGCGCAGATCGAGCGGGCGCTCGCGGGTGAGCCGTGGCCCAGTGATCTCGCCACGGATGTGGCCGCCGTGCGCATCGACGATTTCGAACTGCTGGCCGATTCCGAACGCGATATCGATGCCAGCCTGGATCTGGTCGCCATCGCGGTGAAGCCGTGAGCGACAACGTTTCTCCGGTGCCGGGCCAGTTCACGCTGGTGCTGCACTCGCACCTGCCGTGGCTGGCGCATCACGGGCGGTGGCCGGTCGGTGAGGAATGGCTCTACCAGTCCTGGGCGGCGTCGTATCTGCCTGTCGCGAAGGTGTTGAGAACCCTTGCGGCCGAAGGGCGTTCGCATCTGCTGAGCCTGGGCATCACGCCGGTGCTGGCGGCGCAGCTGGATGATCCGCACTGCCTGAAGGGCATGCATCACTGGCTGGGCAACTGGCGGTTGCGCGCGGACGAGGCGTCCATGGCGGGCAATACCGCCCTCGGCGTGCACGAACATCGGCTCGCCAGTGCGGCTTTGGACGATTTCGAGACGCGGTGGCGGCACGGGGCCTCGCCGGTGTGGCGGGAACTCATCGACGCCGAGGCCATCGAACTGCTCGGTGGGCCGCTGTCGCATCCGTTCCAGCCGCTGCTGGACGCGCGGCTGCGGGAGTTCGAACTGGTCGAGGGGTTGGCCGACGCGCAGGCACGGTGGGGCCACACGCCCGCCGGTATCTGGGCCCCCGAATGCGGATTCACGCCGGGGATGGAGAAGACCTATAGCAAGGTCGGCATCACGCACTTCATGGTCGATGGTCCCGCGTTGCGCGGCGACACGACGCTCGGGCGACCCGTGTGGGATTCGGATGTGGTTGCCTTCGGCCGGGATCTGACGGTCAGCTACCGGGTGTGGTCGCCGAAATCCGGCTACCCGGGGCAGCCCTACTACCGTGATTTCCATCACTATGACCACGCCACCGGGCTCAAGCCCGCGCGGGTCACGGGCAAGACGGTCGCCGGTCCCGACAAGGCCCCTTACGACCCCGACCTAGCGGCGGCGGCCATCGAGAAGGATGTTGCGGATTTCGTGGCGACCGTGCGCGAGCGGTTGATCTCGGAGTCCGCGCGACTCGGTCGTCCGGCGCTGGTGGTGGCCGCGTTCGACACCGAATTGTTCGGGCACTGGTGGCACGAGGGTCCGCAGTGGCTCGAACAGGTGCTGCGCGCGCTGCCCGAGGCGGGGGTCACCGTCGGCACGCTGGCCGATGCGCGGGCCCGCGGCTACGTGGGCGAACGCGTCGAATTGGCCGACTCCTCCTGGGGTTCGGGCAAGGACTGGCGGGTGTGGGCCGGGGATCAGGTCGCGGATCTGGTCGAGCTCAATGCCGAGGTGGTGCGGCTCGCGCTCGACACCCTCGACAAGATGCGCGTGGACGCGACCGGGTTGCGCGACACCGTCGCCGATCAGCTGCTCCGCGAGGCGATCCTCGCCGTCTCCAGCGACTGGGCGTTCATGGTGTCGAAGGATTCCGCCGCCGGATACGCGCGCGACCGCGCCCATCAACACGCGCACGCCGTGCGGGAGATCGCCGCGGCGGTGGCCGCCGGGCAACTCGCCAAAGCGGGGCAGTTGGCGGCAGGATGGTACGCGGCCGACGGACTCTTCCCCGCGCTCGACGCGCGCAGGCTCGGCCCCGCTTCAGAAGGACCCGCATGAAGATCTTGATGGTGTCGTGGGAGTACCCACCCGTCGTAGTCGGTGGGCTGGGCCGCCACGTCCATCACCTGGCCGTCGAGCTGGCCGCGGCCGGGCACGAAGTGGTCGTGCTGGCGCGCCGCCCGATGGGCACCGACGCCACCACCCACCCGACCCACTCGTTCATCGAGGAGGGGGTGCTGGTGGTGGCGGTCGCCGAGGATCCGCCCGCCTTCGACTTCGGTGAGGACATGCTGGCCTGGACGCTGGCCATGGGGCACGCCATGGTGCGGGCCGGAATCGCGTTGCACAAGCCGGGCATCGGGGAGGGCTGGACGCCCGAGGTGGTGCACGCCCACGACTGGCTGGTCGCCCACCCGGCCATCACCCTGGCCGAGTATTACGACGTGCCTTTGGTTTCCACCATTCACGCCACCGAGGCGGGACGACACAGCGGCTGGGTCTCGGGCCGGGTGAATCGACAGGTGCATTCGGTCGAGTGGTGGTTGGCGCACGAATCCGACGCGCTCATCACGTGTTCGGAGTCCATGAAGGACGAGGTGCACCGGCTCTACGGGGCCGAGCGGGTGCCGATGACGGTGATCCGCAATGGCATCGACGTGGGCGCGTGGACCTTCCGTGAGCGCGCCCCGCGGTCGGGGCCGCCGCGGCTGCTGTATGTCGGCCGTCTCGAATACGAGAAGGGCATCCAGGACGCGATCGCGGCCCTGCCGCGCATCCGGAAGTCGCACCCGGGGACCACGCTGACCATTGCCGGTGTGGGCACCCAATTCGATTGGCTGCGTGAGCGTGCCCGCGCGCATCGGGTGGCGCGGGCGGTCAATTTCGTCGGCAAGCTCGACCACACGGATCTGCTGGGTTGGCTGCACAGTGCCGACGCCATCGTGCTGCCCAGCCGCTACGAGCCCTTCGGCATCGTGGCCCTCGAGGCCGCCGCCGCGGGCACCCCGCTCATCACCTCCACGGCCGGTGGGCTCGGCGATCTCGTCACCGACGGCGTCACCGGCGCATCCTTCGAACCGGCCGATGTGAACGGTGTTGTGGACGCGGTGATTTCGGTGCTCGACGATCCGGCCGCCGCCCAGGATCGCGCCTGGTCCGCCCGCGAACGGTTGACCGCCGATTTCGCGTGGGATGTGGTGGCGCAGGAAACCGCCCTGGTCTACCAGGCGGCCAAGCGTCGCGTCCGGACTCCGCTGGGCCGTCCGGTCATCTCGGAACGCCCACTGCCGGAACGGGATCCGAACCAGCCATACTGAGCACTACACACCGGATCCGTCAGGATTCGCCGGGGACACCCTTTTGCCCTGAATTAGAACGTGTTCTAATTCAGGGATGGTGCCCCTGGTTCACGGCCATGCCGACCCGGCCTTCCGGTCCGTGCGCGAGATCTTCGAGGCGAGCATCGCCGACGGACAGAATCTCGGCGCGGGCGTCGCCGTCTACCTGAACGGGCGTGCGGTGCTGGACCTTTGGGGCGGCATCGCCGATGCGAAGACCGGCCGGGCGTGGGAGCGGGACACCTTGTGCGTGAGCTTCTCCTCCACCAAGGCCGTCACCGCCACCGCCGCGCTACGGGTGGCCACCGAACACGGCATCTCGGTGGAGAAACCGGTTGCGGACTGGTGGCCCGAATACGCACGTGCCGACAAGGATTCGACGACGCTGGCCGATTTCCTGACCCACAGCGCCGGACTGCCGGTCCTCGATCGGCCCGTCTCCGCGGCGGAGGCCGCCGAACCGGGACTCGTCGCCGGGCTGCTCGCCGCGCAGCCGCCACTGTGGGAGCCAGGCACCCGCCACGGTTACCACGCCCTCACCTATGGCTGGCTCCTTGCCGAATTCATCCGCCGCCAAAGCAATTCCACGGTCGGCGGCTACGTGCGACGGCATCTGGGACCCGACCTCCACATCGGTGTCCCCGCCACACTGCTGAAAAAGGTTGCCCGCCTGACTTTTCCCGCTTCCGACGAGCAGGAGTGGACCGGCGACCCCGACCCCATCTCCCTCGAATCGGTGCGTCGCATGGCTCACGCCTTCCGCGATCCCGAGTCGCTCATCATGCGCGCGACCGCCAATCCCCCTGCCGCGTACAACAATCCGGAGGTGCTCACCGGCGGCTGGCCCGCCACCGGCCTGGTCACCACGGCCCGCGCCCTGGCCTGCCACTATCGCGATCTGCTCGCTGGTGACCTGCTGCCCCGGGCGGTCCTCGCCGACGCGATCCGCGAACGGGTCCGGGGCATCGACGCGGTTCTGGGTTCCACCTCCGCCTACGGACTCGGCTATGCGCTGGCTTCGGAGAACATGATCGTCCCCGCGGCCGCCCACCCCACCACCTTCGGCCACCCGGGCGCGGGCGGCTCGATCGGCCTGGCCGACCCCCACCATCGCCTGGCCTTCGCCTTCATCCCCAACCTGCGGCGCGACTGGCTCTCCGGTGACCGCCGCGCCCACCGGCTCCTCGAGGCCGTCTACGCCGCGCTGTGACCGTCAGTTGAAGGGGCAACCCGGGTTCGGGGCATCCTCGGAGAGCGGGCTACCGGCGGGCAGGACGTACAGCACATCGAGAATCTGCGGTTCCGTCCCCAAATTCCGCTCGATATGGATGTTTCCCGACCCGGCCCGCTCCACGAATGCCGTGCCCGGCCCACCCGCTTGGTCGATGGCGCAGTCGGAGTCGTAATGGCTGATCTGCCCCTGCCGTACATACGCGTACAGCGTGCCGTCGTGGTAGTGCCATCCCGTGGAACCGCCTGGGGCGACGGTGATTTCGCGCAGGATGTATTGGGTACCGCCAATGGTGGTCTGCGACAGGATCACCGCACTGACCCCGTCCGACGGCGTCGCGTGCGCGGTCGCCCCCATCGACCCCATCAGCGCGACCGACGCCAGACCTGCCAGCACAGCTCGAGAACCGAGAGTCATCGGCTCACGGTAACGCGCGACGTGCGGATCCGCAGGGCGTCGATCACCTCCGCCCCCGACCATGCTTCAATGCAGAATCGAGCTAACTACCAGCAAAGGGGGCGTGGTGACGTTCGAAGTCCAGCCGAGCACCCTGAAGAACGCGGCGAGCACGCTGAAGGGGCTGGCCAACGACATAGGCGACGCGGGCACCGTCCCCCATTTGGGCGCGAGCCGCGGCGTCTCGGCCATGCCGGGCTCGGCCGTCGCCAAGGCCCTGGAAGCCGCGGACCCGGCCAGTTCCCAGGCCAAGACCGTCCTGAAATCCCGCTTCGACGGCATTGGCGGACTGCTCTACGCGACCGCCGAGCAATTCCACGGCACCGATGTGGATCTGGCCAAGAAGCTGGATGCCATCGGCGATCTGAACAACACGGCGGTGTAGTCGAATGGGGACGCCGAGCAAAAGCCAAGTCCTGCTGTGGAATCTGCAGGCCTTCGCCGATGTCGCCGCCGACGCCGACAAGATCACCTCGGCCATCGACGACCGGGCCGACACCATGCACCGGACCATCCACGACCTGCGATGGTCGGGCGCGGCCAATCGCGCCGCCACCGGCCGGGCCGATCGCGAGAAGCAACAGATCCGGGCCGTGGCGACCGCCTACTTCCACTTGGCCGAGGCCTGTCGTGACGTCTTCGCGCTCCAGCCGACCGTCACCGATCTGCAGAACCGAGTGCGCGCGCTGGAGGGCGGTGGCGAATTCCGCGTGGACGAGGATTGGACCGTCCACGCCGCGGACAAGAAGAACGACGACGAGGCCACCAACAGCACGATCACCTTGCAGGCCATGGCCAAACACCTCGGCGAGGAGGACGACCGGCTCGGACCGGTGATCACCGCCGCGGTCGCCGAGATCAGCAAGCTCGCTCCCACGACGAGCACCCTGACCATCCCGCCCGCGTTCTCGGATCTGTCAGAGCAGACCGCCAAGAAGGACCTACAGGCCTTCGAGGACGGCACCGCGACCGACGAACAAATCGCCCGCCTGAAGTTCGCGACCAACCTCTCCCCCGAGCAGAAGGAGAAGCTGCAGCGCGGCGAGCCGATCGACGTGCCCCGCGAACAGTTCGACTACGTCCGCGGTCTGATGCGCGGCCAGGACGGGATGTACCTCGACCAAATCGAGAACATCGGCTCCCGACTACCCGCCGACAAGGCCAACCAGGTCCACGCCGCCATGGCCGATGCCATGCAGATCGTTTCCAACCCCGGCATCAACGCCCCGGGCGGAAATCAGGGCGGCATGCAACAACTGCCCTCCCACGTCAGGGAACTGCTCACCGAAAACCCTCTACACAACTCCCTGGGCGGACCGTGGGTCGACAAGAACGGCTTCACCTCGGTGACGAACATCGTCAACCGAGGCGACCCGAGCCTGCGCCTCGGCACGGATCTCGACCGCGGCATGCTCAAACAAGCCTCGGAGATCACCAAGATCGCCGACCGCTACACCGACGAGAACCACTGGATGGATGGCGTCGGCGGCGTAGCCGACAAAATGCTGGGCGCAGCCGGACCCGACCACGCCGCCGTCTCCGACTTCATCACCGGCCACGGCATGAACGCAACCGTCACCCACGGCGGCACCTACAACGCCGACGAACACGTCATGTCAGTGTTGAGCCACGGCTGGAGCAAAGACGAACACGGCGCGGAGAACCTCTTCAAATGGATCGGCGGCCCCGAAGCCGTACCCGATCCCCAGCACCCCTGGATCGCCGAGCGAGCAGGCCACACCGCCGACGCGCTGGCGCAGATGCTCGTCAGGAACGAAGACCACCTGGCATCCAATCTGCCCGGCCATGACGGCGCATCGCTGGGAAAGGTGAACCCTGGGCTTACCCAATCCCTTTCGGAAGCGATGCGACCGTACCTGGGGAACTTTGTGGCGGCACCGGACAACATGCTTGTCAATCATTCGGCGCACTCGTTCGAATCCGTCAGCGATCTGTCCAAGCTTTTCACCGTTCTGGACTCGGATCCGACGGCCTCGAAGATCATCAATTCGGCTGGGTCCCAATGGCAGGACTATCTCGCCTACCAAGCTGGACTACACCCCGATCAGGGCAGCTCACTCGGCTTCCGAGCCGGTCAGCTGAGCGTTGCGATGAAGGAGGGATTCCAGAATCAATTACAGTTGTTGAATACCGAAAACCAGTGGGACTACACGCAGCGCTACAACCAGCACACGGCGCTGTCCGATGCGGCTTCGGGTTGGTTCGGCGCCTTGCCTGGTGTGGGAACCGTGGCTGGACCGTTGGCATCGTCAGCGAATGCTTGGTTCAAGCTCGAAGGGCTCTCGGTACCCGGGGATCCGCAGCACCCACTGCCTCCCGACAAGATGACTCAACAATTGCAGGCGAGTGCCGAAAAACTGACCAATCCCGATACCCTGCGAAGGCAATTCAGCCTGTTGTCCGGGTATGCGCAGAACCATCAGGACATCGTGCCCACGTTCGACCAGCCGCCGGGGGCAGATGGGTCACCCGCGCCAAACCTCCTGCAAGACTGGAACGCGGCTGTAGACAAAAAGAACCAGTTCAACGATCTCTACCGTGCCGTGGACAAAGCTTCGGGAAATGACATCGGAAGATATGAGGATGGATTCAAGGACGGGCTCAGTGACAACAACATCATCACGGCCGGCGCGAAGCCCGAGGGATCGAGCGGGCCGGTGCGATGACTAGGGCGGAAGTCGTAGCGACGGTGCGTTGGGTGGGGCTGTGTGCGCTGTGCCTGTCGATGGTCGGTTGTGGTGGGAGTACGAGCGAGCGGACAACACAGACGAGCGATCCGGCTCCGCGACCGGCACTCGACCTGTCGTTCCACTGGACGAACCCGTCGGCGGAGTTGACTACGTCGGACGCGACCTTCGTACGGGCGTTCATGGAATCGATGCAATCCATTGTCCTTTCGGGAAATAGCGCGGACGGATATCCCGGATTCGACCGCGTGAACAATGGAGTCTGGATATCGCAGGACGACACGCCACAAAACCCGCAGTACAGGAACGTGTACATGAATATCCTCCGGATCGAGCATCCGTACGGCTCCACAGCGCAAGCGGCGGTGTGCCTTTGGATGGGCTCGGAAGGTTTTCATGGATTTCCGACGCATCTGAGCTACACGCAGCGCGGCACTTCTCCGCCGACCGACCAAGCGGGTCCCGAGAAGCGTCCCCGGGCAGATGTTTTCGGCGATTGGCGCATCAGCCGCGTTGACGAGGATTCTAATGAGGACTGGGAAACCTGCGGAAAGCTGAAACCGGCCGACATCGCCCCGCCGGACGCGGCGATCGCACCGGTTCCCGGGTGGCCTGCGGCGAAATAGGTTAGGCGTCCATCTTTTTGAGGGCTTTTTGGACGGTGAGGTAGGTGCGGGTGGTGATGTCTTTGCCGAGGGTCTTTTCGACCACCTGCATGAAGTTGGTGGTGCTGGGGTTGGTGTTGTCGATGATCGACAAGAGGGCGGCGGCTTCGGGGTCGAACCGGACGATTTTGACCGTGTTGGTGTCGTCGGCGGGGAAGGTTGGGAGGGTCTTGGGGGTTTCGCGGACGAAGGTGACCGTCAAATAGGTTTCGCGGCAGTGGGTTAGGCCTGCGAAAGGGTCGGAGGCGACCAGGTTTTGTAGTTGGGTGTGGGTGCGGATGAGGGTGCCGCCGGGGATGCCCAGTTCGGTGTTGAGGGCTTTTTGGATCTTGGCTTCCAGGGCGGGGACGTTGGTGTCCTTGGTCTGGAAGACGACGTTGCCGCTGGAGAGCAGGGTGCTCACGTTTTCGAAGCCCAAGCCCTCGAAGACCCCGCGGAGTTTCTCGCTGCGCATATTGGGGTTGGAGGGCATGATCCCGCGCAGGAAGGCGGCATAGCTGTGCATGGGCTAGAAGCTACCTGCGCGGGGTGACGAAATCAGGAAGCGGCTACGCCGTTCTTCTTGCGTTCGATGTCGGCGAGGGCCGCGAGATGGGCGGCGCGCTGCTCGGCGGCGGAGTCCCAGGCGTCCTTGCGGTTCTTGACGACCCTGGCGGGCGCACCGACGGCGATGGAGTAATCGGGGATGTCGCCCTTCACCACGGCGTGGGCGCCGAGGACGCAGCCGCGACCCACACGGGTGGAGCGCAGGACGGTCACCTTGGCCGCGATCCAGGTGTCGGGGCCGATGCGGACCGGGGATTTCACGATGCCCTGGTCCTTGATGGGCATATTGATGTCGTCGGTGACGTGGTCGAAGTCGCAGATGTAGCACCAATCGGCAACCAGGGTGGATTCGCCGATCTCGATATCGAGGTAGGTGTTGACGACATTGTCCTTGCCGAACACCACCTTGTCGCCGATGCGCAGCGAACCCTCGTGGCAGCGAATGGCATTGCCGTCGCCGATGTGCACCCAGCGGCCGATCTCGAGACGGCCCAACTCGGGGGTCGCGTGAATCTCCACATTGCGGCCCAGGAAGACCATGCCGCGCAACACCACGTGCGGATTGGCCAGCCTGAACTTGGCGAGCCGGTAGTAGCGCACCAGATACCAGGGCGTGTACGCGCGATTGGCGATGACCCACTTCAGCGATGCGGGCGTGAGGAACCGGGCCTGCTCCGGATCCCGGCGGCGCGAACCCCGCCAACGCGAGCGCAGCGGTGCGCCCCACATGCTCGTCACGAACTACTCCCTGTGTTCACCGGTCGTTTCAACGAGGGTATCCGTCCCCGTCGCAAGCCTTGAAAGTAGGCTGTGCTCCGGCTGTAGCGGCCCGGGGTAAATCTACAGACTTCCGTACTGGCAGAAGGGACACCAGCAGGTGCGAAACGGCAGGCGGCAGACCGGACGGGAACGACGCGTGCGCACGGGCGCCCAGGTGCTGGCTACCGCGGCCGCCGGACTATTCACCCTGACCGCGTGTTCGTACGGCAGCACGAGCGTCGACGATATCGGCGTCGGGCCGGGCAAGGGCTGGCCGCTGGCCTTCCGGGACGCCCACAACAGCGGGTCCAGTCCGGTGACCGGGTCGCGCAAGCTGGCGCTGAATTGGTCTCGGCCGGTGGGCGGTCCGGTCGCGCAGCCGGTCATGGTCGGCGGCGACGGGCAGCTCTTCGTCACCACCCGCATTCCGGGCTGCAACAGTGTCTCGTTCCAGATGCCGACCGGGCGCAAACGCTTCTGCAACACCATGGGCCCCAGCGCCATCTACGGCGGCTCCGCGGTGGACGGCAGCGGCAATGTCTATATCGGCGACGACGGCGCGGTGTACTCCTTCAACAATCTCGGGCAGCCGCGCTTCCGCACGCCCGCCGCCGGGACACCGGTGTCGGTGCAGTTCACCGGCGACGGAAATGTCTTGTCGGTGACGCAGTCCGGACAGATCGATGTGCTGTCGCGGCAGACCGGCGATCGCCAGGTCCCGACCTTCCAGCTGCTCGGCGAGCCCGATTTCCTCGCCAATCCGTCGCTGAATCGGCCGCCGGACGGGCAAGGTCTGGAGGACTGCGCGGTCGGCGGGCCGCAGTGCCCGGTCGCGAATGTGTCCGCGGTGGATCAGAAGTCGGGACGCTTCTACGCGACCTTGTGGAAGCCGGGCGAGGGCCAGGCCGCGCTCGTCGCGCTGACCTACAACGGCAAGGACGTGCACGTCGACTGGGACGCGCAGATGCTCACCGGGGGCAGCGCCACCAGCCCGGCACTGTCGGCGGACGGGTCCACGGTGTACGTGGGCGACAATACGAATCGGCTGATCGCCGTCGACGCCGCCACCGGCAAGACCAAATGGGTTCAGGATCTTGGTTTTCCGGCTCGCGGCGGCATTTCCGTCGCCGACGGGCTGCTCATCCCCGCGGGCGACGAGGGCCATCTGGTGGCCCTGCGCGACAAGGGTGACAGCGCCGAAATCGCCTGGGAGCGCAAGGATCTGGAACTGCGCGGGCGGCCGGTGCAGACCGCGGGCGGCACCGGTTACACGGTCGCACCGATCGGGGACAAGCTGACCCTGGTCACCTTCGACACGCATTCGGGCGCGACGGTGCAGTCCAACGACCTGCCCGGCGCGGAGGGTACGACCGTCGGCACGGCGGTGGGCGACAAAGGCGAGGTCGTCGTCACCACCCGCATCGGCGAGCTGTTCGTCTTCAAACCCGAGACGTAGCAACCGTTTCCGACGGGAGGATCAGCGCAAGGTCTCCGCGAAGGCATCGACGTTCGCCGAGACCCGCCGCAGCAGGTCCATGAGGGTGCGGTAGTCGTCGTCGGTGAGGCCCTCGGTGGCGGCCCTGCGTTGAATCTGGATGCGCTCGAACAGTTTCGCGTGCGCGGCCACACCCTCGGGAGTCAGGGTGTAGGTTCCGGCGTCGTCTACGTCGACCCAGCCGCGGGCGATGAGTACGTCGACATACGGTGCGGCCGTGGGGTCTTGGGCGTTCACGAATGGGGACAGCGCCCCATCGAGAGCGGTGGCGTCGAGCGGGCCGCCGGAGAGGGTGTGGGTGATCTGCCAGTGGCGTCGGCGCAGGCCCTCGATGGCGAGCAGGGCGGTGAAGTTGTCCTCCAGGGTCTTGTCGATGTGTTTGAACCAGTAGCCCATTGGCTTCGGGGTGTCGGTCATGAGCGTTTCCAATCAATTGTCACATTACATATACATGTACTTTAGCAAGTAATTGTAAGATGACAAGGGTGAAGGACAACGACCCCGCGATCGTCGCCATCGAGCGCGCCATGGTGGCCATCCGACGCAGCCAAACCCGCCGGGCGCTCAACAAGTTCGCGGCCCGCGCGGGCGGACCGGCCGTCGATCCGACGGTGTTCGGCGTGCTGGACGCGGTCGAGGCACGCGATGGCGAGACCACGGTCAGCGATATCGCCACCGCGCTCGGGGTGGATCAGCCGCGCGCGAGTCGTCTGGTGGCGCGGGCGGTCGCCGAGGGACTGCTGGAACGACGCGCCGACCAGGAGGACGCGCGACGGATTCACCTGCACCTGACCGCCGCCGCCCGCACCGCGCTCGGCCGCGCGCACACCAATCGTCAGGCCGTCTTCGCGGAGGCCACGGCGAGCTGGACGGACCGCGATCGGACCGAATTCGCCCGCCTACTCACCAAATTCGTCGCCGACTTCGAGGCCACCACGGCCCGCGACTGAACCTCGGACCGTGCGTCAGGCGTGGTCTGGGCGCACGGAATCGAGAACGTTCGCCGCGCGGGTGAGCATGTCCATCAGGGACGCCATTTCGGCCTCGGTGAATTCGGCGGCCAGGGCGCGTTCCACCGGGACCGCGCGAGAGTCCGCCTCGTGCATGACTTTTCGGCCCGCATCGGTGAGGCGAGTTTCGAGGACATTGCGGTGCCAGGCGTGCGGGGTGCGCTCGATCAACCCGCGGTCGCGGAGGTTGCCGAGGACGGTGTTCATGGTCGGCGCGGTGACCCCGCAGCGGCGGGCCAGCTCGGCGGCGGAGATGCCGGGATTCTCGCCGAGGACGTAGAGGGCCGCGTACTGGGGAATCGTGACGCCCGCGGGCTTGAGCGCGGCGTTCTTCGCGCCCATGAGGGCTTGTTCGGCGCGCTTGATGAAGGTTCCCAGGCGCTCTTCGACCGGCATCGACGTCACTCGAGCATGATAGCTCATGCAGTTGTTCGAACCTTGACGGACATTAGAGTTCTAATCTATCTTCGTCCTCGCACACGCCGTTTCGAAGGAGCACGCCCATGACCCACCCGGTCATCCCCGAGAAGTACACCGACCTGCTGACCCGGCCGCTGTTCGCGCATCTGGCGACGCTGAATCCCGATGGGACGCCGCAGGTCACGCCGATCTGGCAGCTCTGGGACGGGGAGTTCCTGCGCTTCACCACGACCACCACCCGGGCCAAGCACCGCAATACCTCGCGCGATCCGCATGTGGCGGTGAGCATCAACGATCCGGACGCGCCGTACCGCTACCTGGAGGTGCGCGGCGTGATCGAACGGATCGACGCCGACCCGCAGGGCGAGTTCTTCGATGTCCTGGCCCGGCGCTACGGACTCGCCTACGAGAAGCCGGTCGGCGACCACCCGGACCGCGTCGTCCTCGTCATGCGGCCCACGCACGTCAGCTACCAGGGCTGAGCTTCCCGGATTTCAGGGCGTCGCGCAGAGGAAAACCGTTGCCGTCCGGCCGATTCGGGTGACGACCAGCGTATGCGGTTGGGAACCCTTGAGTTTGAGGCGATTGCGCAACGCGTCCGGATCGATGTCGACGCCGCGCGCGAGAATCTCGAGCGGGCCGCAATCACGACGATGCAGCTCGGCTCGCAGCGGCTTCTCCCGGAACTCCATCCGATCCAGAATCCGGAACCCGCGCACACCCTCGGGCACCTTGTCGCCGGTCAGGTAGGCGATGCGCGGATCCAGCTGCCACAGGCCGTGTTTCGCCGCGTAATGCCGCACCAGCCCGGCCCGCACCACCGCACCGTCGGGATCGATGATCCACTCCCCCGGCTCCCGCTCGGGGATCTCATCCGGGTCGGCATCGGTCAGCGTCCACGGGTCGGCGGTAGACGAGAGCACGGTGGCCCGACGGGTCACACCGGCTTCCGCCAAACCCGGTGACCACAGACAGGCTTCGCGCACCGCCCCGTCCAAGGAGACAACCTCGACCTCACCCGCCCATCCGAGCTTGTCGAAATCCAGCCCGGGAGCGCACTTCACGGCCAAGTCTCGACCGGCGTACGCAGTCAGCAGATTCGGCAGCGGAGGCTGAAGTTTCGCCGGATCATGCGTCCGCTTCCCATCCGCTCGCCGCGCCGGATCTGCAATCACCACGTCCGCACTGCTGCACGGCACCAACGCATCAGCCTTGGCCAGCAATACTTTTCGCGCACCGAGATTGTGCGCCGCCATGGCGAGGCGGATGTCGTCGAGGTCGCTGCCGATGACGGCGGGGCAGACCCGGGACAATTCGGCCAGTTCCGCGCCGATGGAGCAGGTGATGTCGTGAACGGTCCTGCCCGCCAGGCGATGTGCGCGATGCCGAGCCACGGCCGTCGGCGTGGCCTGTTGCAGGGCATCGTCGGTGAGGAGCCACTCGCCCGCCCCGTCGAGTTTGGCGGCGGCGCGGCGGCGGAGGCGGACCGTCTCCACCAAGGCGGGGGCGTGGTCGCCGAAGGACTTGCGCAGGCGCTCGAGATCCTTGAGCAGCGAGGCGGGCGTGAGCGCGAGATCGCCTACCTCGGCCAGGGCGGCCGCGCCGGCCGGGCTGGCGAGGTAGGCGATGTCGTCGCGAGAAAAGGTGTAGGCCACGGGGATTCGTGGGGTGGCCTACTTGGCGGCGGCGCCGGGCTTCACGCCGGTGATCATGGCGTTGTAGAAGAACTGGCGGGGCACCACGTGGCGCAGGACCTTTTCGTCGAGGGCCGAGAAGGCCAGCCAGGCCTTGTACTGGGCCATGCGGTAGCGCCAGGTCAGCTTCTCGTCGGGGACCGCGGCCTCGAAGGTGCGCACCGGCCAGCCCCACAGGGCGGCGGCGAATTCCTCGGTCTTGGCCTGCACCTCGATGGCACCGGCGCTGGTCGCCATGCGCTCGAGATCGGCGGGATCGAAGGTGTGCAGGTCCACCACGGCCTCGAGCGCGGCGGCGCGGGAGGACTCGTCGAGCTCCTCCTGCGGGCGACGCCAGTCGCTCAGGAACGGCAGCTTGGTGACGTTGGTGGTGACCTTCCAGGTCAGCTGGCCGAGCTTGCGGGCGTAGAAGTTGCCGATGGTGGTCGGCTCACCCGCGAACACGAACCGGCCGCCCGGCTTCAGCACCCGCAGGCACTCCTTCAGCGCCAGCTCCACATCCGGAATGTGGTGCAGCACCGCGTGACCCACGACCAGATCGAAGGTGTCGTCCTCGTACGGGATGGTCTCGGCGTCGGCGACCCGGCCGTCCACGTCCAGGCCCAGATTCTGGCCATTGCGGGTGGCGACCTTGACCATGCCGGGCGACAGATCGGTGACCGACCCGCGCTTGGCCACCCCGGCCTGCATCAGGTTCAGCAGGAAGAAGCCGGTGCCGCAACCCAGTTCGAGGGCGCGGTCGTAGGGCACCTCGGCACTCGGGGCGACGGCGTCGAAACGACCGCGCGCGTACTCGATGCAGCGCTCGTCGTAGGAGATCGACCACTTGTCGTCGTAGGTCTCGGCCTCCCAGTCGTGGTACAGGACCTGGGCCAGCTTGTTGTCGCTATACGCGGCCTGGACCTCCGCCTCGGTGGCGTGCGGGTTCGGCGCGGGGTCTTCAGGACCAACTGTCATGCAGGGCAGCCTAATGAATACCCCGGTGAACGGTGTTATCGGGCCGCTTAACGGCCGGTGAACCGGGCCGCACCCGGACCATCGACCAAATAAGAACGTGTTCCAACCTGCTGATCTTCGGTGCCGAACAACTCGGCCCATTCGCGACGCGCGCGATCGTGGCCGTGCGTACCCGCCTCGAACACCCGCTTGGCCGCGGCCAGCGCCAGGCGCGGGGCATCGGTGAACTGCTTGGCCCAGCGCAGGGCGGCGGCGAAGACATCGTCGGGGGCGACCACTTCGTCGACCAGCCCCAGCGCAGCGGCTTCCTTGGGGTCCACGAAGCGGCCGCTGTAGACCAGATCCTTGGCATGCGAGGGGCCGATGAGCAGGCTCAGGCGGCGAATTCCGGCCAACGGGATCAGCCCCGCCTTGATCTGCGGCAGGCCCAGTTTCACGTTGTCGCCGATGATGCGGCGGTCGGCGGCCAGGGCCAGTTCGAGACCGGCGCCGAGGGCGTAGCCGCTGATGGCCGCGACGGTCGGCTGCGGCAGCCGGGCCAGGGAACTCAGCGCCGACTGGAAATCGGCGGCCATGGCCTGCGCCTGCTCGGGCGAGAGCCGCGACAGCTCGGCCATGTCGTCACCGGCGCAGAACACCCGCTCGTCGCCGTAGACCACCACGGCCGCGATCCCCGCATCCGCCGCGATCTCCTCGGCCGCGGCCGACACCTCCAACGCCACCTGGAGATCGATCAGATTCAACGGCGGGCGGGCAATGCGCAGGACGGCGACACTCTCCGCCACACCCCGGTCCACGGTCACGAATTCGGCCACAGCCGATCACCCTACTTCGGGCACCGGATATGGTGTCCCTCCGCCCGTGCGGGCGGTGCTCGAGCGTGGAGTCCTGATGCGTGAAATGTGGTGTCCCACCTGCGACCTGACCCTTCCGGAACCGGGCAGCAGGTGCCCGTCCTGTGCGGCCGTGCCGGAGCTACCGGCGTCGTATTGGATTCGGGTGTTCCTGGCGGCGCTCGCGCAGGTGGGGTTGCCGATCGCGATCGGGGTGGGATTGGAAACCCATGTGCTGGCCGCGGGGGCCGCCCTCGGCATCGCGATCAGCGCGATCCTGTGGAGCCTGCTCTGGGCGGCGGGCACCCCGCAGTACTGACTACACCCCGCAGTACCGACTACTGCGGCCTCTGCGAACCCCGGATCCGCGAATTGTCCGGCAGCTCCGCGAAGTAGCGGTCCGCGTGCGGGAAGGCCAGGGCCGGACCGCCACCCGACGGGTCGTACACCGGCATGATCGGCTCGATCACCCGCTCGGCCGCGAGAATCTCGGCGGTCGAGGCGAATTCGTTGAGCGCGGTGAGCTGGGCCCAGGTCGGCGGCAACAGCACGTCGAGACCCGCGCGCCAGCGGTCGATGGCCTCGGCCGGGGTGCACCAGGTGACCACCTCGGCCTCCGAGGTCGCGCCGTCGGCCAGTTGGCCCGCGGGCAGCACCGCGACGAAGAAGCGGGTGTCGTAGCGGCGCGGCTCGATCACCGGGGTGATCCAGTTGTCCCAGGGGCGCAGCAGATCCGCGCGCAGCACCAGGTTCTCAGCAGTGAGGAATTCGGCGAAGGACAGTTCGCGCCGCTCCAGCCGACCGCGCGCATCGGCGTACACCGAGGTGTCGGAGACCACCGAGTCGGCGGTCGGTCCGGCGAGCAGCACACCGCATTCCTCGAAGGTCTCGCGGACCGCCGCGCAGACCAGGGCCTGCGCGCGCCCGGCGTCGATACCGAAACGCGCTGCCCACCAGGCCGGTTCGGGTCCGGCCCAGTCCAGGGCGATGGACGCGTCGGAGGGGTCGACGCCGCCGCCGGGGAAGACGGTCATTCCGGCGGCGAAGGCCATGCCGCCCACGCGACGCTGTAGGAAGACCTCGGGGCCGCGCGCACCGTCGCGCACCAGCATGACCGTGGAGGCGTCCTTGACGGGCGCGGCGGCGGGCTGGGATTCGGCTATTGCTTCGCTCACAGTCGGACCATAACTGTTGCCTCGGCTAAGCGACACCATCGGTTTCGGATCGGGTGTGCCGCCGCGTGTCAGTCCGTCAAATGGACCGATCCGACGCGGGTTTCGATGACCGCCTGACCGGAGGCGTCGTGGCGGGTCCAGCTGCCCTCGACCTTCCCGGTGCGATAGTCCTGCACCTGACTCACCACCGCCCCGGTGTCGTCGGTCCAGGTAACCAGGAAGATGCCCGCCTCGATGGGCTCGACCGCGACCGGCGTGCTGGTCTGGCGTCCGGTGTCGGCCGCGGTGTAGGTGACCGTGCGCCCGTCGGTGGAGAAGGTGATGGTCCCGCCCGAGCCGGTGTCATAGGTGAGCTGCACCGTCTTGCCGTTCAGATCCGAGGGCACCGCGGCCTTGCCGAGCGTTTCCGCGGCGTGGGAGTTCGAAACCCTCTGGGCGGCCGGAGGATCGGCCACGCATCCGGTGGCGGCGACGGCGATCACCAGCAGCGCGATCGCACCGATGCTCCGGACCAACGTCCGCTCCCTCCGTACACGGCAGTTGCGGACAGTTTGCCCATACCGTACGAAGGATGCAATCGCACCGCGCCGGGGATGTTCCTACCGGTTCCGGTGGCGGCCGAAACGCTGGCTGCGGCGGGCGAAGTAGCGGCCGTCGATGCGATCGAGCTGAATCGATTGGCGGAAGGCCTCACTCAGGTTTTCCGAGGTGAGCACGTCGGTGAGCAGGCCCTGGGCCACCACGCTGCCCTCGTTGAGGAGCATGCCGTGGGTGAAGCCCGGCGGAATCTCCTCCACGTGATGGGTGACCAGCACGGTCGCCGGGGCGTCCGGGTCGGCGGCCAGATCGCCGAGGCGCTCCACCAGTTCCTCGCGTCCGCCCAGATCCAGTCCGGCGGCGGGTTCGTCGAGCAGCAGCAGTTCCGGATCGGTCATGAGCGCGCGGGCGATGAGCACGCGCTTGCGCTCCCCCTCCGACAGCGTGCCGTAGGTGCGGTCGGAAAGGTGTTCCGCGCCCAGGCTTTCCAGAATGTCGACGGCACGATCGGTGTCCATATCGTCGTAGCGCTCGCGCCAGCGGCCCATGACCGCGTATCCGGCCGACACCACCAGGTCGGCGACCTTCTCGTCGAGGGGCACGCGGCTGGCGACGGCGGCCGAGGACAGGCCGATGCGCGGGCGTAGTTCATTGATGTCGGTGCGACCGAGCGTCTCGCCGAGCAGGTTGGCGACGCCGGAGGTGGGATGCATCTCGGCGGCGGCCATGCGCAGCAGAGAGGTCTTCCCGGCCCCGTTGGGGCCGAGCACCACCCAGCGTTCGTCCAATTCCACCTGCCAGGTGACCGGACCGACCAGGGTGTGTCCGGAACGTCGGACGGTGACGTCGCTGAAATCGATGAGCAGATCGGGATCCGGTTGCGGCACGGGGTCCATCTTGGCCCACCGCCCTGGACGATCGTCAACGTGGTGGGAAAACTCTGCGCGTGTCATCCTCCGCGAAGCGGTGTCGGTAGGCGATTTCGTTTGCGCGAGTGTCGAATTCCGATAGTTCGCGCTCGGAGTCCCGCATTCCCCGGCGCCGGGTGTCGGCGCTCGTGGACCGGAACATGCGTGCCAGGATCAGTGCCGCCGGGACCGAGAGCACCGTCCACACGATGAGAACAACCAACAGTGTTGTCATGTCGTGGTTTCCTTCCGCGGAAACTCGTGAATCGATCCTTGCCCACCCCGCTGCGTAAGTCGATACGCACAACCCATATGGGCCAGCGCGCCGACCATTCGGTTCGCTACTGCGACATCCGAACTACGGCACCGCGATCACCGTCGTCGACCCCGGGGCCACCTCCGTGAAACCGGCATCCCGCACCGCCACCGCGCTGCCGTCGGCCACGCGTCCGAGCAGCTCCGCCCAGCGACCGGGATCGGCCTCCGCCACGGTGCACCGGAACCCTTGCGCGGCCCAGGCATACGCCCGCCGCACCGACAGCGCACCCGCCAGCAACATGCTGGCGTGCCCTACCTGTGCCGCGGCCTTACCTACAGTCATACCCAATTCCGCGTTCACCCACAGCACCGGAAATTCCGGATCGATGGCGATCGGCTCGTCGTCGGGCAATTCGGTGCCGGAGATCTGCAGGCGTTTGATGCGCGGATCGATATCGCCCACCGGACCGGGCACCAGGGCCCGCGCCCGAGCGCCCGCGAATTCGACTGTCACACCGTCGACTTCCTGCGCGGCGAGCCATTGCGCGCCCCGCGCTCGGCGGGCCACCTTGCGAATGCGCGACCGCTTCCAGGTGAGATAGCGCTCTTCCCATTCCTCACCCGGGCCGACCCGTTCATCCAGGCACAGCGCCACCACCGACATGGCCGCCGCCGCCAGCAGCGCGCTGCGATTCGGCGGCTCGTCCTTGGGAATGTGCAGCACCATCTGCATCGCTTGCACGAGAGCCGGATCGGCGGGATCACCCCCGCCGCCGTAGCCGCGGGCCAGCTCCGCGTGTCTGGCCACGAAACCGGCATCGATGGTGGATCCGACGCTCGACAAAACCACTCCTACACGATGGTGCGACTAGTGAACCGTGAGGTTCAGGGTGAAGCGTTTGGCGGGCTCGACGCCCTGTTCCCAGGACCGCTTGTACTCCAGGCCCAGTTTCGTCGAACCCGGAGCCACGGCAACGAAGTTCAGGATCGACTTGCCGCCGACGCCGACCATGCCGCTCGGGCTCGGGTCCTGCTCGTACTCGGGGGAACCGTTCTGCTTCACCACGTTCTGATCCAGATCGCCGACCACCCAGGCGTATCCGGTGGTCGGATTGGCGTCCAGGGTGACGATCAGGCCCTGCCCGACGGCCAGGCTCACGTCCTTGCCGTCGGAGTCCGCGCCGACCTTGACCGCCTCGTGCTGGTCCGAGGTGGCCTGCACCGCGGTGGTGACCGCGACGCTGGTGGCCGACGGCGGCTTCGCCTCGTTCGGATTCGAATTCCCGCACCCGGCGATCGCCAGGCCCGCCATCACCAATACCAGCGGAATACGCACGCGCACGGATGCTCCTTCGGATCGTGGCCGACGGTGACTGTTCGAGTACCGGCCCGACCACGGTACCGAGAGCGGAGCTGCGAGTGCCGCAACCGAACTGGACGCGTTGCGGCCTACTGCGGCAGCGGCACCCGTCGAATGCCGCCGTCGCGGGCGTCGGCCGCCTCGACCTCGTCGCGGGTCACACCGAGGATGAACAGCACCGCGTCCAGGAACGGGTGTGAGAGCGCGGCATCGGCGACCTCGCGCAGGGCGGGCTTGGCATTGAACGCGATGCCCAGCCCGGCCGCGTTCAGCATGTCGATGTCGTTGGCGCCGTCACCGACCGCGACGGTCTGCTCCATGGCCACGCCGGTCTCGGCCGCGAAACGGCGCAGCGCAACGGCTTTCGCGGCCCGATCCACGATTTCCCCGACCACCGCGCCGGTCAGCTTGCCGTCGCGGATCTCGAGGGTGTTGGCCTGCACGAAATCGAGCTCCAGCTCGTGCGCGAGCGGTTCGATGACCTGGCGGAAGCCGCCGGAGACGACGCCGCAGCGGAAGCCGAGGCGGCGCAGGGTGCGAATGGTGGTGCGCGCGCCCGGGGTCAGCTCGATCTGCTCGGCGACCTCGTCGATGACCGAGGCATCCAGTCCGGCGAGGGTGGCCACGCGCTGGCGCAGGGATTCGGAGAAGTCGATCTCGCCGCGCATGGCGGCCTCGGTGACCTGGCGGACCTCGTCCTCGACACCGGCGTGGGCGGCCAGCATTTCGATGACCTCGCCCTGGATCAGGGTGGAGTCCACGTCGAACACGATGAGCCGCTTGGCCCGTCGCGCGAGCCCGGCGCGCTCGACGGCGACATCCACGCTCTCCTTGGCGGCGACGGTCGCGAGGGCGGTGCGCAGTTCGGTCTCGGCCTCCGCGCCACCCGACGCCACGGTCACCATGAGTTCCAGGCCCGTGACCGGGTAGTCGGCGATGCCGCGAATCGAGTCGATGTTCACCCGCTGCGCGGCCAGCTTGCGCGCGATGGCGCTGAAGGCGCGGGCGGTGACCGGCGAGCCGAGCACGACCACGGCGTGGGTGGACAGCTTCGCGCCCGACACGGCGCTGGCCCCGATCTCCACATCGACATCCATGCCAATGGAGGCCATGGCGTCCTCGAGCTGATCCTGCAGGGCCTCGGGATCGGTGGGACACGACACCAGCACGCCCAGCGTGAGCCGTCCCCGGATGACGACCTGTTCCACGTCCAGCAGGCTGACCCCGTTATTGGCCAGGGCCGCGAGAAGTACCGACGTGACGCCCGGCTTGTCGGGTCCGGTGACCGTGACCAGAACCGTCGTGTCAGACGTACTCAATCGATAACTCCCATCTCGCTGAACGCACTATCCATGCCCGTAGTGCGCTGCTCATTCTGTCAGAACGAAAATGGCGGCCGTCTTGGACGGCCGCCATTTTCGCGATTCGGTTACTAGCCGGAAACCTTGTCCAGCTCCTTGACGGTGTGGGACTTGGAGCCCCAGCCGACGTGGGCCTCGGCGCGCATGCGCTCGACCATGTGCGGGTAGTGCAACTCGAACGCCGGACGCTCCGAACGGATGCGCGGCAGCTCGTAGAAGTTGTGCCGCGGCGGCGGGCAGGAGGTCGCCCACTCCAGGGAGTTGCCGTAGCCCCACGGATCGTCCACGGTCACGACCTCGCCGTAGCGGTAGGACTTGAAGACGTTCCAGATGAACGGCAGCATCGACGAACCCAGGATGAAGGCACCGATCGTGGAGATGGTGTTCAGGGTGGTGAATCCGTCGCTCGGCAGGTAGTCGGCGTAGCGGCGCGGCATGCCCTGGTTACCCAGCCAGTGCTGCACCAGGAACGTGGTGTGGAAGCCGACGAAGGTGGCCCAGAAGTGCCACTTGCCCAGACGCTCGTCCATCATGCGGCCGGTCATCTTCGGGAACCAGAAGTAGATGCCCGCGAAGGTGGCGAACACGATGGTGCCGAAGAGCACGTAGTGGAAGTGCGCCACCACGAAGTAGGTGTCGGACACGTGGAAGTCCAGCGGCGGGGAGGCCAGGATGACGCCCGACAGACCACCGAAGAGGAAGGTCACCAGGAAGCCGACCGACCAGAGCATCGGGGTCTCGAAGGTGAGCTGACCGCGCCACATGGTGCCGATCCAGTTGAAGAACTTCACACCGGTCGGCACCGCGATGAGGAAGGTCATGAACGAGAAGTACGGCAGCAGAACGGCACCGGTCGCGTACATGTGGTGCGCCCACACCGCGATCGAGAGGGCCGCGATGCCGAGCGTCGCGTAGACCAGGGTGGTGTAGCCGAAGATCGGCTTGCGGCTGAAGACCGGGAAGATCTCCGACACGATGCCGAAGAACGGCAGCGCGATGATGTACACCTCGGGGTGGCCGAAGTACCAGAACAGGTGCTGGTAGAGCAGCACGCCGCCATTGGCCGGGTCGTAGATATGGCCGCCCAGGTGGCGGTCGTAGGCCAGGCCGAACAGGGCCGCGGTCAGCAGCGGGAAGGCCAGCAGCACCAGCACCGAGGTGACGGCGATGTTCCAGGTGAAGATCGGCATCCGGAACATGGTCATACCCGGGCAGCGCAGGCAGACCACGGTGGTGAGCATGTTGACGCCACCGAGGATGGTGCCCAGACCGGAGACGGCCAGACCCAGGATCCACAGGTCACCGCCGACGCCGGGCGAGTGCACGATGTCCGAGAGCGGGGCGTAGGCGGTCCAGCCGAAGTCGGCCGCGCCGCCCGGGGTGATGAAGCCCGCGGTCGCCATGGTGCCGCCGAACAGGTACAGCCAGTAGCTGAAGGCGTTCAGACGCGGGAACGCCACGTCGGGCGCGCCGATCTGCAGCGGCAGGATGATGTTGGCGAAGCCGAACACGATCGCGGTCGCGTAGAACAGCAGCATGATCGTGCCGTGCATGGTGAACAGCTGGTTGAACTGTTCCGGCGACAGGAACTGCATGCCCGGGCGCGCCAGCTCGGCGCGCATCAGCAGCGCCATGATGCCGCCGACGAGGAAGAAGGACATCGCGGTCACCAAGTACATGACGCCGAGAACCTTCGGGTCCGTCGTGGTGACCATCTTGTAGATGAACGATCCCTTCGGACCTGTCCTTTGCGGATAGGGCCGAGCCGCCTCCACAAGGCTGGCTGGCCGCGGTTCTACGGCAGTCACGAAACCTCCACAGGTATGCCATCGTTCGTACGCTGCTTCCGGCGTCCGGTTCGGCACATGACGAACGACGGTTGGCTTGCGCTGTGAGAGATCGTAAACCGTGTTCCGACGGCGCTCGCCACGGGTCCTACTCTGTGTCGTAATTGGGAGTCCGAGAGCACCGCTGTAGGCTGCCCCGCATGCCGGTGCGCGAGTCCGCTTCCACCCGAAACACGTTCGCCTCCACCTTCTCCCCTATGCGGCATTTGCGCAGTGTGGGATTGGTCTCGGCCGCGACGCTGCTGACGGTGGGCCTAGCCGCGGGGTGCGCCAAGACCGACGACAACTCCGCGAACATCGTCCGCACGACCACGAATATCGCGGGTGCGGGCGTGGTCGGGATCGAGCGCGACACCTCCAAGGCGTGTCCGCTGCCGACCAGCCCGGATTCCACCTCGGGGACAAAGACTGTCGATCACGCGTCGGGCACCTCCGAGGTCCCGGCCGATCCCAAGCGCATTGTGGTGTTGTCCACGTCCGCCCTCGACGCCACCTGTGCGCTCGGGTTGTGGGAGCGGGTGGTCGGCGCGACGACGGTCGCGGGACCCACACCGCAGCCCACGTACCTGGGCACCGGGGTCGCGCTGATTCCGGCGGTCGGCCCGGCCGACAGCCCCGATGCGGCGAAAATCGCTGACCTGAAGCCGGATCTGATCATCGGTCCCGCCGCGGACGGCAATCACTACGACGCACTCAAGGCCATCGCACCCACCGTGCTCATCGGCGACGAGAACGGCTGGCAGGCCACCTTCAGCGGCTTCGCCGAGGCCATGGACCGCAAGACGGCCGGTGCCAAGGCCCTCGACGACTACCGCACCGCCGCGCACGACACCGGCGTCGCGGCCAACGCCTCCCTGTCCCAAGCCTCGGTGATTCGCTTCGACCCCAATGCCATTCAGGTGCAGGGCGGCAACACCTTCGCCGCCCAGGTGCTCGGCGACGCGGGCGTCCAGCGCCCGCAAGCGCAGCGCGGCAACTCCTTCGAGGTGACGAGTCTCTCCACCGAGACCGAGCGCAACAAACTCGAGGGCGATGTCATCTTCCTCATGTTCAACGGCCCCGACGGCCTGAAGTACGGCAAGTCCGTGATGCAGAGCGACAATTGGAAAAAGCTCGGCGCGGTCACCGACCGCCGCGAATTCGCCGTCGAGGACGCGATCTGGCACGGCTCCGGCATCACCGCCGCCCGCGCCCTCCTCGACGACCTCCGCACCAACCTCAACGGCTACGTCGGCGACTGATCCGCCCCCGCGAAAAGCGAACGGCCCCGGACGGTTTCGTCCGGGGCCGTGCTCTATGTCAGGGCGTCAGAACTCCCAGTCCTCGTCTTCGGTGTTGACGGCCTTGCCGATGACGTAGCTGGAGCCGGAGCCGGAGAAGAAGTCGTGGTTTTCGTCGGCGTTGGGGGAGAGGGCCGAGAGGATGGCGGGGTTGACGTCGCACTCGTCCTTGGGGAACAGGCCCTCGTAGCCGAGGTTCATCAGGGCCTTGTTGGCGTTGTAGCGCAGGAACTTCTTGACGTCCTCGGTGAGGCCGACCTCGTCGTAGAGGTCCTGGGTGTATTCGACCTCGTTCTCGTAGAGCTCGAAGAGCAGCTCGAAGGTGTAGGACTTGAGCTCCTCGCGCTCGGCTTCGGAGACCCGCTCGAGGCCCTTCTGGTACTTGTAGCCGATGTAGTAGCCGTGCACGGCCTCGTCGCGAATGATCAGGCGGATCATGTCGGCGGTGTTGGTGAGCTTGGCCCGCGAGGACCAGTGCATGGGCAGGTAGAAGCCGGAGTAGAACAGGAACGACTCGAGCAGGGTGGAGGCGACCTTGCGCTTGAGCGGGTCCTCGCCGTTGTAGTAGTCGAGCACGATCTCGGCCTTGCGCTGCAGGTTCCGGTTCTCCTCGGACCAGCGGAAGGCCTCGTCGATCTCGCGGGTGGAGCACAGCGTGGAGAAGATCGAGCTGTAGCTCTTGGCGTGCACCGACTCCATGAAGGCGATATTGGTCAGCACCGCCTCCTCGTGCGGGGTCAGCGCGTCGGGGATGAGGCTGACCGCGCCGACCGTGCCCTGAATGGTGTCGAGCAGGGTGAGGCCGGTGAACACCCGCATGGTGAGTTGCTTCTCATTGGCGGTCAACGTGTTCCACGACGGGATGTCGTTGGAGACCGGGACCTTCTCCGGCAACCAGAAGTTGCCGGTGAGCCGATCCCAGACCTCGGCATCCTTGTCGTCCTGCACGCGGTTCCAGTTGATCGCGGTCACTCGATCGATCAGCTTCACGCCCGTTCACACACCCTTCTCGGCTCCCGACGCCCTGCGAATTGCTCTTGCCCTGAACACTACTACTGGTGGGTGACATCCTTGTGCAGCACAAGAAGTTGTGTCTTCACGTGTCTTTCGACTGTCCTGCGGGAACGCTCGAAAGGTGTGGGCAACGACGCCACCGACTGGAGAAAATTACAGCGGTGCAATCCGTCACAGGCAGGCGGGGTGGGCGCGTGTCGACCCACATTCTTTCTGATGGGATGCCGCGTTTGCTGATCAGATGCCGAGCACCAGTTTCGCGGTCGTGAAGTAGATGACCAGACCGGTGGCGTCCACCAGCGTGGTCACCATGGGCGCGGAGATCACCGCCGGATCGATGCGCAGCTTCTTGGCCAGCAGCGGCATGGTGCCGCCGATGGTGGCCGCCCAGCCGCAAATGATGACCAGCGCGATGCCCACCACCACAGCGATTTTCGCGCCCACGAACAGCGTGCCGATCACCATGCCGACCGCGGCCAGCATGCAGCCGAGCAGCAGGCCGACCCGGCATTCGCGCCAGATCACCTTGAACAGATCCGAGACGCGCACCTCCCCGACCGCCAGCGCGCGCACGCAGGTGGTGGCGGCCTGGGCACCGGCATTGCCGCCGGAGCCGATCAGCAGCGGAATGAACAGCGCCAGGTGCGCGGCCTGTTCGAGGGTGGGCTCGAAGAAATTGGTGACGGTGACCGTGAGGGTCGCGGCGACCAGCAGGAGCAGCAGCCACAGCGCGCGGTCGCGGGCGAGCTGGAAGACGCCCGCGGCCATGTAGTGGCCCTGCCACGGGGTGGTGCCCGCCTGGCGGGCCATGTCCTCGGAGTCGGCGGCCTCGATGACCTCGACCGCGTCGTCGATGGTGAGCAGTCCGACCAGTCGGTCCTCGCTGTCCACCACCGGCAGGTTGATCAGGTTCGCGCCCTGCATGAGCCGGGCCGCCTTCTCCGCGGAATCGGTGGCCCGCACCGAGACCGGTTCGGCGACAACCAGTTCCGCGATCATGGTGTCCGGGGAGCTGAGCACCAGATCGCGCAGCTCGACCACGCCGATCAGCCGTCGGCCCGCGTCCACGACCGGCAGCGTGTACACCGTCTCGGCGTTCGCCCCCTTGGCGCGCACGGTCTGCAGCGCCTGCGCGACCGGCAGATTGCGGGGCAGCGCAACGACTTCGGGCGTCATGTAGAAGCCGACCGAGCCCTCCGGATAGCCGAGCAGGGCCGCGGTCATGCGCCGCTCGCGCGGGCTCAGCCCGGCGAGGACCTTCTTGGCGACCTTGGCCGGGGCCTCGCGCAGCATGCGGGCGCGGTCGTCGGGATCCATCTCCTCGACCAGTTCCCGGAAGCTCTGATCGCGCAGCCCGCTCAGGATCCGCTGCTGGTCGACGGGCTCGAGCTCCTCGAAAACGTCGAGGGCGCGGTCCTTGTCGAGCAGGCGGAAGGCCATGACGGCGCTGACCGCGTCCATGCGGGCCAGTTCGTCGGCGATGAGATGGGGCGCGTGGCTGTCGAGCCACTCCACGGTGGGAGTCAGGTGGTGGCAGTCGACGATGTCGCGCAGGGAGTCCCGCCCGGGATCGCGCGCGGGCACGGGGACGACGGGTGGCAGATCGGTCTGCGTCATGGCGGAACCTCGGCCCGAAGGCGTGTCGAGGGTGGATGGGAGGTACCGGGATCACACCGCGGGCATCGCTCCGACCGCCACCGACGGGTTACCGACGGATTCGGGGGAGGATGCCACGCGGCCTTCGACTGGGAGGTTCACCACGCATGGACCTCACCCCCTTCGAAAGCCGCCATCGACCGAAACAACCTTGTTCAGGATACAGAGGGTCGCCTAATCCCGGATGGCCGAGCCCGGTACTAACCGGTACTAACCGGTGTCGCATGCGTGACACCTGCGCAAAAGCCCTCGACCGGGCGCCCGGTTCCGTGAGAGGGTCGTGCGGACACGATCCCGGGACCGGTTGCCGCCACATCATTTTTCGATCATTTTCGGTCGAACGGCTCGTCACAGCCGTTGGGCAAGCGTCCGATATGCCCTACTCTCTGCCTCTGTGCGTGTTTTGGTGCTAGAGGATGACCACCAGCTCTGCCGTGAGGTAACCGATGGGTTGCGCTCGGCCGGGTTCGCGGTGGACCTCGCCCAGAGCATTGCCGACGCGGATTTCAAGATCGCCATCAATCGCTACGACTGCCTGGTGGTCGACCGCGGGCTGCCCGACGGCGACGGCCTGGATCTGGTCGCGGGTGCGCGCCACGCCGGGCATACGGTGCCCGCGCTCATGCTCACCGGCCGCGACGGGCTCGACGACCGGTTGGCCGGATTCGAGTCCGGCGCCGACGATTACCTGACCAAGCCCTTCGCGCTGCCGGAGCTGGTGATGCGGGTGCGGGCGCTGTGCCGTCGGCGCGAGCAGCCCACCGCCTCGCGAATCATGGTGGCGGACATCGAGATCGACCTCATGCGGCGGCGGGTCACGCGCGGCGGCATCCTGCTGGCCCTCACGCCCAAGGAGTTCGCGGTGCTCGAACTCATGGCGACCCGGCGCGGCAGCGTGGTGACCCGGACCGACCTCATCGAATGCTGCTGGGACGAAATGGCCGAGCCCGCCTCAAATGTCGTCGACGCGGTGGTCGCCAAGCTGCGGCGCAAGCTCGGGGAGCCGAATGTGATCGAGACCGTGCGCGGTACGGGATTCCTCATTTCCGGCGTCGTCGAGCGCCAGGACGCCGAGCGGTGAGCGCACATCGCTCCCCCGCCGTCGCCCGGTTGAAGCGGGCCCGGTGGTTCATGACCGCGCTGGTCACCGTGATCACGGCGGCCGCGGTGTCGGTGTTCGGGTTCGTGGCCGCGACCATCGACGCGCACGCGCGCCAGACCCGGGCCGACGATCAGGTCGATCGGGTGTCGGGTGGCCTGGCGCGGGCGATTCAGCACGACGACAAGCAGGTGCTGGATCTGTCGACGGTGATCGACGACGAGTTGGCCAAGGGATCGACGGCGGTCGTCGTGGTGGTGCGCAAGCCGGGTGAGCCGTGGAAGCAGGTGCACACCTATCAGCGCTCGCTCATGCCCGACGACACCCAGATCGCCACGCTGGCAACGCAGATCGAGGACCACGCGGAAGGCATTCTCTACCAGGGCAATCGGTACGCCGCCACCGATATCACCGGCCGTTCGGTGACCGTCGCGGGCGTGCCGGTGTTCTGGCAGGACTGGGACAATATCGTGGTCATCCTGGCCGGGACCGAGGCCACCACCAACCCCGGACAGCATCGAACACTGTTGTGGGAGATGGCGATCGGCGGCAGCCTGCTGGTGCTACTGTCCGCGGCCGCCACCTATCTGCTCTCGGGGCGCAGCCAGCGCCAGGCGCTGCGCATGCTCGACGAGCACGAACAGTTCCTGGGCGATGCCGCGCACGAATTGCGCACCCCGCTCACCACTTTGAAGCTGCTCACCGAATCGAGGCCGAAGCCCGAGGAGGTGCAGCAGACCCTCGCGGAGGCGCGGCGGCTGGCGGATCGCATGGCGCGCTTGGTGACCGGGCTGCTGGCCCGGGCCCGCATGCAGGCCGGAATCGCCGAACCCGAGCGCACCATGCTGCGGCTGGATCAGCTCGCCGAGGCGGTGGCCGAGGAGGCCGGCGATCCGCGCATTGTGGTGACCGCGCATCCGACCGTGGTGGTGGGCGATCCGCAGCTGCTGAGCCTGGCCATTCGGAACATGTTGGAGAACGGGCTGACGCACGGCGCGGTGAACCGGGCCGCGCCCGTCGAGGTGCATGTGGCCGAGGGCCGGGTCAGCATTCGCGATCACGGGCCGGGCGTGGACCCGGTCATGTCGGCCAGCCCGTTCAATCGCGGGGCCGCCGGGCGGACCGGGCGCAATGGCATCGGACTGGCCCTGGTCGCGTGGGTCGCGCAGGCCCACGGCGGCAATGCCTCCATCGAACCCGCCGTGGGCGGCGGCACCATCGCCACCCTGTGGCTGCCCCCGGCCGACATCACCGTCGGCACACCGGCCAACGCGCAGCGCTGATCCGGTTGGCGCTGATTCAGTTGGCGTCCAGGGGTTTCCGGCCGCTGATCGGACCCCAGACCCCGATCAGCGCGACCATCACCAACAGGGCCACGGTAATGACGGTGAACACCGCCCCCGGCCCGCGATGGTCGAGCAGCGGCAACAGCAGGAACGGCTGAATCGCCGTGGACAGCTTGGACAGCGAGTAGGTCGTGCCCGAGGCCGTGCCGCGCACGCTGGTCGGGAAGGACTCCGGCAGATAGGTGTGGATGGCGTCGGAGAACACATTGCTGGCCAGCGTGAACAGCCCGCCGGACACCAGGATCAGCGGCACCGCGGTGGCGAAACCGAAGACCAGGCCGAATCCCGCCATGAGCGCGGCGCTGCCCATCACCAGGTATTTCCGTTCGACGCGCTCCATGAGCGGGATGGCGATCAGCGAGCCGAGCGGATAGCCGAGGTAGGTGATGGCGAGATACCCCAGCGAGTTCACCACCGTGAATCCCTTGTGCTGCAACACCAGAACCGCCAGGGTGCCGAACCCGTAGTAGCCGAAGACCTGCAGGATCATGACCGCCGAGAACAGCGTCGTGCGCCCGCGGAAGGGACGCCGCAGAATCTCGATGAACGGCACCCGGTCCCGCGTCCGCCCGGTCTCCCGGTTCCGCCCGGCCTCCCAGTGCGGCGACTCGGGCATGTGGCGGCGCGCCACGAACACCAGGGCCGCGCCCAGGCCGCCGAGCACGAACAGCCAGCGCCAGCCCTCGATGCCGAAGGGCCGCAGCGGAACCAGCCAGCGGGCCAGGAAGCCCACGGTCGGCACGGCGAGGAATCCGATGGTGTAGGCGATGGCGATCATGCGCCCGCGCACCCGGGCGGGCATGGTCTCCGATAGGTAGGTGTCGGACACCGTCATCTCCGCGCCGATGCCCAGACCGGCCAGCACGCGGGTCGCCATGAGGAACCACACGTTCGGGCTGAACGCCCCGAGCAGGGTGAAGCCCGCGTACAGGCCGATGTTCACCATGAACATGCGTCGCCGCCCGAACACGTCCGACAGCCGACCGATGACCAGCGCGCCCAGGAACTGTCCGGCGAACGCCGAGGCCAGAATGCCGCTGAGCTGATACGTGGACAGGTGCAGCTGCTGCTTCAGCACGCCGGTAATGGTTCCGGCCAGGAACAGCTCGTACAGATCGAAGAACAAACCCATCCCGACCAGCGCGACCAGCCGGTAATGCACCGGCCCCAGGGGCTGCTCGTCCAACCTGACCGTCCGCGTCTGGCTGGCGTCACCGAATGTCGTCATCGATCACACATAGCATCGACGGCGCGCGCGAAGCCATGGTTGCGGTCACGATATGTCGGTGGAGATCGTGGGATCCGGGTTGGCGTCGTTGACCATCGTGCGACACGGGGAGAGCGTGGCCAATCGGGCGCGGGTGGTGGCCGAGCGGTCGAATGTGGAGATGTTTCGGGCCGCACCGCGGGATGCGGATTCGCCGTTGTCGGAGTTGGGGCGGGGGCAGGCGGCGGCACTCGGGAAACGGCTCGCCGCCGAGGGGTATCCGTTCGATCTCGTGCTGTCCTCGCCGTATGTCCGGGCCCGGGAGACGGCCCGCATCGCCCTCGAATTCCTGGATTGCCCAACGCCGCGCCTCGATGAGCGGCTGCGCGATCGGGAGACCGGAATCCTTTTCGGGCTCACCGAAACCGGGATTCGGCGGCGGCATCCGGCCGAATATGCCGAGCAACAGCGCCTCGGCGGCTTCTACTACCGTCCGCCCGGCGGCGAGTCCTGGCCCGACGTCGCCTTGCGCCTGCGCAGCGTGCTGCGCGAAATGGGCGGCCACGTCCTGGTTTTCGCGCACGACATCGTCATTGTGTTGACCCGCTACCTCTTCGGCGACCTGGACGAGGCCGAACTGTCCGCGCAGACCGCCGCCCAGGTCCGCAATGCCTCCATAACCCGATGGGAGCGAGACGATTCCGGGTTACGACTGAGCGTGTACAACGACGCGGCCCACCTGGACTAGCCGCTAGCGCGGTCGCGTCGGATCCACCGAGCCCAGCCGCCATTCCGCGCCCTCGGGCCAGTCGGTGCCACGCGGCGGCCGGGGGTCGTATTGGATGCCGCGGCGGACCCAGCGGGCGCGCTCGTCCCCGGCCAGACGCTGAACCAGGTAGAGCGCCATATCGGTACCGGCGGAGACGCCCGAGGAGGTGATGATGTCGCCGGAGTCCACGTAGCGGGCGTCGCGGTCGACAAGGATGGTCGGATCGAGGTCGGCGAGTACGTCGAGCGACAGCCAATGCGTCGTCGCGGGACGATGCTTCAGCAGTCCGGCGGCGGCCAACACCAGCGCACCCGTACACACGCTGGTGATCAGCAGTGTCCTATCCCGTTGCGCGCGAACCCAATCCAGCATGTCGGCGTCGTGCACCAGCGGGCGGGTGCCCTGTCCACCCGGGAAGACAAGAACATCCAGGGCGGGCGCGGAGTCGAAGGAGTGGTCCGGTGTCACTTTCAGGCCCTTGGCGCACTCCACGATCGCGCCGGTACGGGAGAGGGTGAACACCTCCCAGCCGTCCTCGGGGACCATGCGCGTCCAGAAGGACAGCACTTCCCAGGGCCCGACGAAGTCGAGTTCCTCGACCCCGTCGAACAAGACAATCCCGATCCTGCGCATCGCCTCGGCCATGCTGTGATGCTTCCATCCGGTAGCTGTCGGTTGTCATGCGGGACCCACCTGGCACATGTGAGAAGTCACAAGTTCGACGGAATCGCATTACTGTGCTTCACAGGAGGAATCGAAGCGGCCGCTCGAATATGCGGCATGCGTTAGCGTTTCAGGTCCCGGAAGGGGCACAACCCGGGGGTGGAAGGGAGTCACGGATGTCCGTGGGAATTCCGGCCCGGGCGGGGCTCACCGTATCCGGCAGCCCGATATCGTCGCCGCTCAAGGATGTGCGCGGACTCGCGCAGCACATGGTGGGGCATTTCGTCGAGACCGTCGCGCCCTGCGGGACGCTGCCCGGGGACGCGATTCACGGGGACGTCACGGCCATTACCCGAATCTGCCTGGAATTGGCCGTCGGGATGCTGGACGGTCGCGACATTCCGGAGAAGACCAAACGCCTCGAGGAGGCCGCCGCGCAGTGGGCGCGCGAGGGCATACCCCTCGACACCATCCACCACGCCATCCACGAGGGCTTCAAGATCGGCTCGGAACTGGTGATGGCCAATGCCATGTCCCGGCACCTGCGCCAGGAGGGCGTCGACGGCGACGCCACACTCGTGATCGCCGCCGCCGATATGGACAACATCATGGACGGGGCCAAGCTCGTGGTGGAGCTGCTGGACCGCATGACCTCCGCGGTGGCCATGGCCTATGTGCGGGAACTGCGGTCCGTGGTGAGCGAACACCACACCGCCGTCCACACCCTGACCTCGGCGCTGCTGGGCGGGCACAGCACCTCCACCATGGCCCGCGAATGCGGCATCGAGATCGCCGAGACGTATCACGTCCTGGCGCTTGCCATTCCGGAACATCCCGAGGAGCACTCCCCCACCGTCGACGGCGCGGTGGTGGCGCGGCGCAAACTGCGGCGGGTACAGGCCGAGCTGGCCACGCGCTACCCCGACAAGGTGCTGTCACTGTTGAGCGTGGACGGCGGGACGCTACTGGTGCCGGTCACCGAGCTGGTGGACGACCAACTCGACGAGTTGATCGAGCAGCTGTCGCGAGCGGCCCGCGTGCCGATCACCGCGACGCTGGTTTCCGCCGCGCCGCAACAGATTCCGGACGCCGCGGACCAGGCGCACGAACTGCTGGACATCGTGCATCGACTACGACTGGTCCGGGGGCTCTTCCGCTTCGACGAACTGGCGCTCGAGTACCAGCTCACCCGGCCCGGGCCGGGACGCGACCATTTGGGCTCCCTGCTCGATCCGCTCGACGAGCACCCCGAGCTGTTGGAGACCCTGCAGTCGCACATCAGCAACAACCTGAACCGGCAGCGCACGGCGCGCATGCTGCACGTGCACACCAATACCGTGGACTACCGGCTCAAACGGATCGGGCAGCTGACCGGCTTCGACCCGACCCAGGCGTCGGGGCTCTGGTATCTGCGGTCGGCCCTGGTGGCGCGGACCTATCAGGCCGGGTAGTCGACCCGAAAGCCGTTCATCCGCACAGTGATTCAGCAGTTCGTCGGCGCTTCCTCGCCGCGCATGCGGGCATCGAGCCAGTTCAGCACCGACGGCAGACCGAGCACGGCGGCCGTGAGATGGTCGGGCACCGGCTCCTGCTCGCTCCACACCCGGGTGCCCGCGGCGCAGTAGCGGTGGATCGTATCCACGATGGCGTCCACCGGCACCAGGCCGTCGATGGGTGAATGCCATTCGAACACCGGCATATTCGGGACGCCGGAGTACAGCTGAAGGCTGTTCTCCTCCACCACCGAGCGCGCCACGGGGTCATCGGTCATGACCGTGGTCTTGGCGATGTCCAGCGCGCCCACGCCCGCACCCGCGGCCAGAATGTCATTGGTGCAGCTGTTGAGCAGCTTGTCGCGCATGGCCAGGCCGCTGGCATTGAGCTGGTCGGTGATCGGAAAACGGTCCGGGTACTCGCGTTCCAGGCCGAGCCCCGCCGCGAGCGCCAGCCCGAACACCGGATGCCGGTTCAGGCCCAGGGTTTCCAGCATGGAGACCAGGTTCATCGGCACCCCGCCCATGGCCGCGCCCGCGAGGTGCAGCTCGGGGGCGTAGGTGGGCGCGAGCGCCGCGGCCCAGGCGGTCGCCATGCCGCCGCCGGAGTATCCGGCCAGGGCGACCGGGCTGTGCTCGACCTTCAGATCGGCGACGTGCTGGACGGCGCGAATGCCGTCGAGGGTGATCTGTCCGCCCAGTTTGGCCGCGCCATAGGCGAATCGGGGGCCGAGATGGTCGGGCAGGGCCATGCTCCAGCCGCGCTGCAGCAGGACGTTCCAGGCCGGGGCCTCGCGGACCATGAGGTTGGGGTCGGTGGTGTAGAGCACGCGCGAGACGGCGCACTGCGAGCCGAGGCCATTGATGATCTGCTGCAGCGACAGCAGCGGGGCGTCCGGGCGGCGATCGTGCGGGGACAGGACCGTGGTGGTGGCCGCGATCGGCTTGCCCTCGGAGTCGGTGGAGCGGAACTTGATCAGCGTGACATCGACGTTCGGAAAGCTCGACAGCGCGGGCTGGGCGCGCACCGCCAGCACGTCGCCGGGCTGGTGGGCGGCGAGGTCGGCGGGCGCGGCGTAGAAGGGGTCCGGATCCGGCGTGGGCAGCAGCGGCTGCGCGGCCGCCGATCCCGCGGCGATGGTGAACAGCATCGCGCCGATGACCGCGACGGGCACACGAATCCTCATGCCGGGCAGCGTAGAAAGCCCGGCATGGCCGGACGAGAGTGACACGCGAACATTCCGAACAATCACAATCGACGCGAGGGCGGATTGTGAGGGTTGGCAGGTACCGGTCGGCGCGGTCCGCCACTCGAATCGTTCGAGGCCACGCGAATCGTTTGAGGCACAGTCGTTTCTGTTCCAACGAGTAACAACAAAATTCACGCGGTGCTTGTGACATTTCCAAGGCGGATTCGGAAGATGTTCTCGTCCAGGTCGTTCCGGTTACCGTCGGTCACAGAGACGTGCGGTCGCCACAGCCGTCGGTCGCCCGTCTCCCACAACCTAGGAGCAGTACATGGCCAGCATTACCGAAGGCAAGGTCTTGTTCGACAGCACGGGGGAGGCGCTCACGCACCGGGTCACCGTGTATCTCGGCGGGCCGGAGGACGGGGCCGAACTCACCATGGAATACGCGGCGACCTGGCAGGAGGCGTCGGATTTCACGGTGGCGGCGGTACACGCCGGGCTGGCCGTGACGGTGGACGGGCGGATTCGGCCGGGGCTGCGCCGACTACCGCGCTACGGGTTCCGGCATTGAGGCTACGGTTCGGACATTGAGATAGATTCGGCCGCAGAGACTTTCGGGCGATGCCGTCATCGCCCGAAAGCGGTGGCGAGGGTGTCCCAGGCCGGGCCGAGCTGGGCGGAGAAGTCCTCCCAGGCATGAATGCCCGTGGGCTCGTAGTGCACCGTGGCGGGGATTCCCAGGTCGCCCAGCCGCTTCGCGAAACGCTCGGTGCAGAACCGCGCACCGGCCTCCAAAGGCACACCGCCACCGGCGGATTGGAGGGCGGAGACGATATCCGGGGAGCGCAGCACCTCGGTCAGATCGGTCGCGCCGGGAACTCCGGAGGCGGCGGAGAGATAGATGACGGTGCCGCGCAGGGCCTCCGCGCCCACCGTGCTGTCGTGGGTGAGCCAGTCGAATGTGCCCGGTGGGCCCCACATCTTGACCACATTGCCGCCGCGCGAGGCCACGGTGAGGGCGGTGATCGCACTGCCGGTGCCGTCCACGGTCGAATAGCAGCCGCTCAGCCCGGCGACCGCACGATACAGGCCCGGATGACGGTGAGCGAGCATCATCGCACCCTGGGCGCCCATGGAGACACCGGCAATGGCGCGTTGGCCGTCCGCATGCAGATACGGCTCGATGGCACCGGGCAATTCGCTGGTCAGGAAGGTGTCCCAGCGGTTCCAGCCGAGGGTGGCGTCCGGGTGTTCCCAGTCGGTGTACATGCTGCCGGTGGCACCGGCGGGAAAGACGACGTCGACGGGTTTGTCGGCGAAGAAGTCGGCGGCGTGACCCTTGGTCAGCCAGTCCGAAACCCCCTCGGCGTCAACGCCGTCCAGGAGATAGAGGGTCGGACGCGGACCGCTGCCCGAGCCGTGCAGCACATCCAGGGTGACGGGACGACCCATGGCCGCCGACTCCACCTCCACCCGTTCCCACCGCGGCCCGATCTGATCGGAGTGAATTACGCTCGTGCGCGGTGGAATTCGATCCGCCTCCGCATTCGTCGGCAGGTTCGCGAGGACCGCCAGCGCGGCCGCGATCACCGCCCCTGAACGCCATGTCCTGTTGTCCGACAATGCGACTCCTGAGCCCGGGCTCAATATCCGAAGAACCCGCCGAGCGGCTGCGAGGTATCCGTTCGGCGGGTGTCTTCATCTGATGGGAATGCAGTGCTGTCCGCACCGGCCTAGTGTGAATAGAACAAACGTCCTCGGCATGCGGGGCAGGAGAGGACTCGGACTCACCTCCAGAATGTGTGTCCCAGTTGGTTTTCCGGTGTTCCTATCGGCCGCGCAATTTCTTCGATCCGATATCCGAACAAGGCGAGCGTAACCAGTTCGTGATGTCGATCGACAGGGTCCGAACCAGCTTCTGGAGAGTTCACAATCGCGGGCGGCTCATGCGTGGGACCGACCACAGCAGCTCATACGCCCGTCCCGTCACCCGGTCGTCAACCCCCCGAAACGCGATGTCAAGAATCCGTTGGTCTCGCGAAATCACGTTGACCAGCGCATTGCCTCACGACTAGGTTCGGAGCCAGCAATTGGTCTAGACCAACCGATCGGGTCGGTGGACTCGACGCAATCGAGAGGAGCACCCGCGTGCAGTCGATGGGATACCTGGTCCTGGCGATCTCCGTCTTCCTGCACGCCGGTTGGAATGTGACCCTCGGCTGGCTCCGCCGCAGCGACCGCCCAGTCTCCTCAACCGCCGACATGCTCATTACCGGCGGTCTCCTCTTCCTCCCCCTCGCCGTGTTCACCTGGCACTTCGAGCTCTACGCACTCCCCTTCGCCGCCGCCTCGATCCTGTTCAGCACCATCTACTTCGCACTCCTGGAGAAGGCGTACGCCACCGCCCCGGTCGGCGAGGTCTACCCCATCGTCCGAGGCAGCTCCCCCGTCCTCGTGGTCACCGCCTCCGCCATCCTCGGCACCACCATCGGCTGGACCCGCTGGCTCGGTGTCGCGTTCATCGCCGTAGGCGTCCTGATGATCGCGCTCTCCCGCGCGCAGCCCGCCGTCCCGGGCATTTCCGGCGGCCGCCGCTCGGTTTTGTGGGGCCTCACAATCGGCCTCTGCGTGGCGAGCTACACCATGTTCGACGGCGTGGGCGTCCAACACGCCTCACCGATGGCCTACCTCGTCACCGTCATGGGCGGCTCCGGACTCGTCTTGAAGATCCGCGACCTCGCCCGAGGCACCGCCTCGACCCTCACCCTCCGCTCGCTCCCCCTCACCGCGGCGGGCGGTGGCGCGATGCTAGGGGCCTTCGGGCTCACCTTGATCGCCATGACGCAGCTGCCGATCGCGGTCGTGGCGAGCGTCCGGGAATCCAGCATTGTCGTCGGTGCATTGTTGAGCCGACTGCTTCTGCACGAACGCATTTCACGACAGGGAGCATTCGGAATAGCAAGCGTGCTCACCGGCACGGTAGTAATCGGCTTGCCCGCCTGAGAAACAGAAAGGGCGTCCGCGGCGGAATGCCGGGACGCCCTTTCCGTGACTAAGCTTGTCAGAGCATGCAGCTCACGCAGCCCTCGACTTCGGTGCCCTCCAGAGCCATCTGGCGGATACGGATGTAGTAGAGGGTCTTGATGCCCTTGCGCCAGGCGTAGATCTGGGCCTTGTTGACGTCGCGGGTGGTGGCGCTGTCCTTGAAGAACAGGGTCAGCGACAGGCCCTGGTCGACGTGCTGGGTGGCGGCGGCGTACGTGTCGATGATCTTCTCGTAGCCGATGTCGTACGCGTCCTCGAAGTATTCGAGGTTGTCGTTGGTCAGGTAGGGGGCCGGGTAGTAGACGCGGCCGATCTTGCCTTCCTTGCGGATCTCGATCTTCGACGCCACCGGGTGGATGGAGCTGGTGGAGTGGTTGATGTAGGAGATCGAACCGGTCGGGGGCACGGCCTGCAGGTTCTGGTTGTAGATGCCGTGCTTCATGACCGAGGCCTTCAGCTCACGCCAGTCGTCCTGGGTCGGGATGTGAACGCCAGCGTCGGCGAAGATCTGGGCGACGCGGTCGGTCTTGGGCTCCCACACCTGCTCGGTGTACTTGTCGAAGAACTCACCCGAGGCGTACTTGGACTCGGGGAAGCCGCCGAAGTACGAACCGCGTTCGATGGCAATGAGATTCGACGCGCGGATCGCGTGGTAGGCGATCGTGTAGAAGTAGATGTTGGTGAAGTCCACGCCCTCTTCGGAACCGTAGTGGACCCGTTCGCGCGCCAGGTAGCCGTGCAGGTTCATCTGGCCCAGGCCGATGGCGTGGGATTCGTTGTTGCCCTGCTCGATCGACGGCACCGAGTAGATGTGGGTCTGGTCCGACACCGCGGTCAGCGCGCGGATCGCGGTCTCGACGGTCTTGCCCAGGTCCGGCGAGTCCATGGTCTTGGCGATGTTCAGTGAGCCCAGGTTGCACGAAATGTCCTTGCCCACCTTGGAGTAGGACAGATCGTCGTTGAACTCGGAGGGCGTCGAGACCTGAAGGATCTCCGAGCACAGGTTCGAGTGGGTGATCTTGCCCGCGATCGGGTTGGCCCGGTTCACGGTGTCCTCGTACATGATGTACGGGTAGCCCGACTCGAACTGCAGCTCGGCGATCGTCTGGAAGAACTCGCGAGCCTTGATCTTGGACTTGCGGATTCGCTTGTCGTCGACCATCTCGTAGTACTTCTCGGTCACATTGATGTCGGCGAACGGCACGCCGTAGATGCGCTCCACGTCGTACGGCGAGAACAGGTACATGTCCTCGTTCTTCTTCGCCAGCTCGAACGTGATGTCGGGAATCACCACACCCAGCGACAGCGTCTTGATGCGGATCTTCTCGTCCGCGTTCTCGCGCTTGGTGTCCAGGAACCGATAGATATCGGGGTGGTGCGCGTGCAGGTACACCGCGCCCGCGCCCTGACGGGCACCCAGCTGGTTGGCGTAGGAGAACGAGTCCTCCAGCAGCTTCATGATCGGGATGACACCCGAGGACTGGTTCTCGATCTTCTTGATCGGGGCACCGGCCTCGCGAATATTGCTGAGCAGCAACGCCACACCGCCGCCGCGCTTGGACAGCTGCAGGGCGGAGTTGATGGAGCGGCCGATGGACTCCATATTGTCCTCGATGCGCAGCAGGAAGCACGAGACCGGCTCGCCGCGCTGCTTCTTGCCCGAGTTGAGGAAGGTCGGGGTGGCGGGCTGGAAACGCCCGTCCATGATCTCCTCGACCAGTTCGCGCGCGAGGGTCTCGTCACCGGCGGCCAGGGTCAGGGAGACCATGCACACGCGGTCCTCGAAGCGCTCCAGGTAGCGCTTGCCGTCGAAGGTCTTGAGCGTGTACGAGGTGTAGTACTTGAACGCGCCGAGGAAGGTCGGGAACCGGAACTTCTTGGCGTACGCCTGCTTGAACAGATCCTTCACGAACTCACGCGAGTACTGGTCGAGAACCTCGGTCTCGTAGTAGTTCTCGCGAACCAGGTAGTCCAGCTTCTCTTCCAGATTGTGGAAGAACACCGTGTTCTGGTTGACGTGCTGCAGGAAGTACTGGTGCGCGGCCTCGCGATCCTTGTCGAACTGGATCTCCCCATTGGGGCCGTACAGGTTCAGCATGGCGTTGAGGGCGTGGTAGTCCAGGCCCTCGGTCGCCGAGGAATCGCCGCTGACGGGGCGCTCTACGCGGGCAGTCTTTCCGACCGGTGCTGTTGTCGTTGCCAAAACAAGTCCAATCCCTCTCGGACGCGCGCGACGTCCTCGGCAGTTCCCATGAGTTCGAAGCGATACAGGTACGGGACCCCCGCTTTGCGCGAGATGACCTCTCCCGCATAGCAGTACGTATCGCCGAAGTTCGTGTTGCCGCTCGCGATCACCCCGCGCAGCAGGGCGCGGTTGTGCGGATCGTTGAGGAACTTGGCCACCTGACGGGGGACGAATTCCTTGTCGGATCGCTGTCCACCCAAAACGTGCCGACCTCCCCCGTAGGTGGGGACGATCAGCACGTAGGGATTGTCGACGCGAAGCGAGTCGGCGGTATGCAGCGGTATGCGAACGGCGGGGACATCCAGCCGCTCGACGAAGCGGTGCGTGTTCTCCGAAGCGCTCGAGAAGTAGACCAGATTCGGTGTCCCACCGTCGATCTCGGTCATCTTCCCTCCTTTCGATTCGGACGAACCTGCAGGAGGTGGCTGGTTACGCCACCGCGACCGCGTCGGCCAGAGACTTGATGCGGTCCGGGCGGAAACCCGACCAGTGATCATCACCGGCGACGACGACGGGGGCCTGCAGGTAGCCCAGTGCCATGACGTAGTCGCGGGCTTCGGGGTTCTCGGAGATGTCGATGACGTCGTAGTCGACACCGGCCTTGTCGAGGGCGCGGTAGGTGGCGTTGCACTGGACACAAGCGGGCTTGGTGTAAACGGTGATGGTCATTGGTATCCCCTTCTCCTTGCCTTCGGTCCGTCGGCAGTGCACGGCTGAAACAAGATCCACGTAGTAAGTGCGCAAACCCCTGGAAGCGGAACCGAAGCCCCAGCTCACTCGGTGAACTTCGAGGTGTTCGCCCAGTGGCCTTCCAGCTCCCAAGACACTACACCTAGTGGCCGACAGATTCATACAACACGACATGTTGCGACTCACAAAGGTGAAATTCCGGTGCCGTAAGTACCTGGACACTCGATTCGCAACTCGACACGACTGCGACGCAGATCACAATTTCGGCATTCAGTTCATTTCCAGCAAACACACCATTATCGCTGATCAACACCCATCCCACGAGTCACAGCAGGCTCGAGCGACCAGACGGTTTGCGAGCCCCGCCGAGCCGTGCCCCCAATTCCCGGGGCCCCGCTCGGCTCGGCGTGTCGCGGCGTCCGCGCAGGATCTACTGGATCGTGAACGACGCGCCGTCGACCGGACCGGGGGCCAGCAATCGATTGGTGGCTGGAATGCCGTAGCTCTGCGCGTCGTAGGCCGACAGCGGCTGGCCGTCGATGCTGATCTCGCTGAAGGTGATCGGCGCGAAACCGGGCAGGGCCGCGTCCAGGTGTCCCTCGACCACGATCTCCGCGGTCCGCACCGGCGCGTTCGAGGCGATCGTCGTCGTGCGCGTCCAATGCGCGGTGCGGTTCTCCAGCGTCATCAGATAGCGCTCGCCATCCCAGGTGACCACCGAATGCATGGTGTCGCCGGGACGCACCTCGACATCGTCGTAGCTCACCGGTGCGTCCGGATACGACTCCCACCAGCCGTCGATCTCCTTGTCCGGCCGACAGAATCCCCCGAGCAAGCCGATCGAGCACAGGCCGTCCGCCGCCGCGCCCAGCGCGTTGGACAGCTTGGACCCGGCGTTCATGACCGTCCCGGCCAGCCTGGGATCGGCATAGGCCACCCCTGCGGCCAGGGTCTCGACCTGCAGCCCGGGTAGCGCCGCGTAGATGGCCGCGTCACTGGCACACAGGGATTCGACGCCGGTCTGCATGAGCGGGAGCGCGACCTGGCCGTTGAGGCCCTGCGCGCCGTTCAAGCCCACCCAGGGCACCACGCGCTGCAGCAGACCCGGATCCGAGCAGTCGATCTCCGGCTGCACCCAGGTGGCACTGACCTCGTGGAAATCCCCCCGCACCACGTATCCGGCCCAGTTGCCCAGGTAGAGGCGGGCATTCGCGGCGGCCACCGAGTCCACCTCGGCCACGGCGTCGGCCGCGTTCACCACCACGCCGACCGCGGAGACGGCCAGGGTCATCGCCATGAAACAACGGCCTAACGCGGAGTTGCCCGTTGATAGCTTCATGGTTTGACGGTAGCCCGAAATGCCCCGAAACAGCGGCAGGCCACGGCTGAAAAGCCGTGGCCTTGCGCTGAATTCAGCGAGTGATCGCTGAGGTTTATTACGCGTTCGCTCGAACCTTGGTGGCCTCGGCCAGCTGACGCACGGTGGCGGCCAGCTGGGTGATGGCCTCGGCGTCGTCGGCCGGGTGGGTCTCGACGAAGCGCTGGCCGATGGTGCCGAAGTGCAGCGAGGCGTCCTTGACGACCTCGGCACCGGCCACGCCCAGCGCCTTGACGGCGTCGTCGTGCGACCACTTGGCGGCGTTCGGGCTGATGGAGGCCGAGATGACCGCGGCGGGCAGACCCTTGAGCGCGCCCGCGCCGTACGGCCGCGAGGCCCAGTCGATGCCGTTCTTCAGCATGGCGGGCAGGGTGCCGTTGTATTCGGGGGTCACCAGCAGCACGGCGTCGGAGGCGGCGACGGCGTCACGCAGCGCCTGCGCGGCGGCCGGAACCTCGCCCGCCACGTCGATGTCCTCGTTGTAGAAAGGAATATCGCCAAGGCCCTCGTAGAGGGACAGCTCGACGCCCTCGGGAGCGGTCTTGACGGCGGCCTCGGCGAGCCGACGGTTGATCGACGCGGCGCGGAGGCTGCCGACCAGAACGAGAATGCGGGTCTGCGACATGATGATCACTCCAAGGGTTACTGATTCAGCGGTGGAACTTTCGATAGACTGTAACCGGACCCCAGTCCGCTTACATTCCCGGGTAGGAGCAGACAGCCTGTGACGCGCGACACCCCAGCCAGCCGCGACACCCCCGTCGGCGACGACGTCGCCCTACCCGCCATCGCCCTGCCGATCGAACCGGTCGGCTCCCAGCGCCCGCCCGCGCATTCGGTCCCGCTGCTCATGCCCGGCAGCAGCCACGAGCGCAGCGACGCCGCCCGCAACCGGCAGCTACTGCTCGACGCCGCCGAGACACTGGTGCGCGAGCAGGGCGCGGACGCGGTCACCATGGACGCGGTCGCCAAGCTGGCGGGCGTCGGCAAGGGCACGGTGTTCCGGCGCTTCGGCAATCGCGCCGGGCTCATGCTGGCGCTGCTGGACCAGTCCGATCAAAAGCTGCAGTGGGCCTACATGTTCGGGCCGCCGCCGCTGGGGCCGGGCGCGCCGCCGGTGGAACGGCTCATCGCCTTCGGGCGCGCCCGCCTGGCGCTCACCGAGGTGGAGGGCGATGTGCGCAAGAACGCCGCCATCGGCGGGCAGTACGCCGGGCCGCCCTACAACGTCGCGAAAACCCATGTGTCGCTGCTGCTCCGGCAGGCGCACGCGCCCGGCGACATCGCGCTGACCGCCGACACACTGCTGGCCACCCTGGACGCCGCGCTGGTGCTGTATCAGATCCGGGAGCAGCGCTACACCCTCGATCAGGTCGGCGATCACTGGGAGACCCTGGTCCGGCAGGTCACCGCGCCCGCGACGCGCTAGCGTCGCCGACCGTCGAGTTAGAGTGTGGCCATGGGGAACCTGCGCGAACAGATCATCGCCGAATTGGGCGTCCAGCCGACCATCGAACCGAAACTCGAAGTGCGGCGGCGCATCGACTTCCTCAAGGACTATCTGCGCTCCACGCCCGCGAAGGGTTTCGTGCTCGGCATCTCCGGCGGCCAGGACTCCACCCTCACCGGCCGCCTGTGCCAGCTGGCCGCCGAGGAGTTGCGCGCCGAGGGCCACGACGCCACCTTCGTGGCCGTGCGACTGCCCTACGGCGTGCAGTTCGACGAGGAGGACGCGCAGATCGCACTGCGCTTCATCCAGCCGGATCGGTCGGTCGTGGTGAACGTCAAGCCCAGCGCCGACGCCGCGGCGGGCGAGGCCGCCACCGGCATTCTCGAGCTGCACGAGGAGCCGCGGCTGCGAGACTTCGTGCGCGGCAATATCAAAGCCCGCGAGCGCATGGTGCTCCAGTACGCCATCGCCGGACAGCTCAACCACCTGGTGGTCGGCACCGACCACGCCGCCGAGGCGGTCACCGGCTTCTTCACCAAGTTCGGTGACGGCGGCGTGGACATCACCCCGCTGACCGGTCTGACCAAGCGCCAGGGCGCGGCGCTGCTGCAGGAGCTCGGCGCTCCCCCGAGCGTGTGGCAGAAGGTACCCACCGCCGACCTCGAGGACGACCGCCCCTCCCTGCCCGACGAGGAAGCCTTGGGCCTGAAGTACTCCCAGATCGACGACTACCTCGAGGGCAAGCCCGTCACTCCCGAGGTCGCCGAGCGCATCGAGACCATCTTCCACAACACCCGCCACAAGCGCACGGTCCCCGTGACCCCGCTCGACACCTGGTGGCGCTGACACCGGTGAACTTCGACGGCGACAACGGATGGGACAGTTCGGCCACCCTGGTGGATGACCGCTGGGTGGAGCGACGCCCACGGCGGCCGGAGGTCGAGGCGCAGTTGCGGCGGGAGACCCGGTTGCTGCCGTGGCTCGCGCCGCGTCTTCCGCTGGCCGTGCCGGTTCCGGAGCTGATCTCCGAAGCACCGTTCGTGGTCCGGCACGCGGTGGTTCGCGGCGAGCCGATCGACAGCTACACGGCGGAGAACGGGAAAGCGCTCGGACGCTTCCTGCGCGCACTGCACGCCACTGCGCCGGGCGAGGCCATGGAGCTCGGCCTCCCGGCCGATACCCACCCTCGTCGTGAACGGGCCTGGGCCGACACCCGTTGCCGCCGCGAAGTCCTTCCGCTGCTTCCGGATTCGCTGGTCGGGCCCGCGACCACCCTGCTCGACCGGATCCTGGCCGCGCCCGCCGACACCGTGGTCCACGCCGATCTCGGTCCCGAACACGTGCTGGCCGAGGCCGGACGGATCAGCGGCATCATCGATTTCGGCGACGCCCACCTCGGTGACCCCGCGATCGATTTCGCCTGGGCGCTGTTCGACACCTCGCCCGAATTCGCCGACGCGGCCGCCGAAACCTACGGCGTCACACCGGAACTGCGCGCCCGCGCCCGGGACTGGCATCTGCTCGGCCCCTGGTACGAGGTGCTGCGCGGATACGACACCGACGATCCCGCCATGCGCGACGACGGCCGCACCGGCGTGATCGAGCGGCTGCGTCAGTTCTTGCGCTGATCCGGGTCCTCGATGAGGCGGCGGTGCAGTTCGGCCGTCATGGCGTGGATGGCGCGGGTGAGTTCGGTGTTGGTCTTGAGTTCGAGTTCCTGTTCCTGGAAGTCGTGATCGGCCTTGGCCTGTTGGAAATCCGCCTGGCGGTTCTGGCCGATCATGACGAAGGTGGACAGGAAGATCGCTTCGAGAGAGACCGCCAGCGTGAGGGTCGGCCAGGGACTCTTCTCGAAGAAGATCATCCACGCCGCGAAGCCGACGGCGTGGATGTAGACGAAGTTCATCGAGCCCGCGAACTTGGTGATCCAGTCCGCCACTCGGAGTTGAATGTTGGCGGCGCGATCGGCTCGAATTTGGGCGAAGGCCGGATGCGGCTGGGGTTTGGGGGCTTGCGTCACCGGCGAATGCTAGCGCCCACCAGTGACATTCGGGGTTAACCGCCCGCGAAGGGCGGCAGCACGTCGACCCGCGGGGACAGCGGCGCGGTCGCGTCGCGGGTGAGCTCGTCACCGATGAGGTAGGCGCAGACCTTGAGCATCGGGTCGAGCTTGGGCCCGTAGGTGGCCGACAGGGTGGTGCGCAGGTCGCCGACGGTGGCCCCGGACGGCAGGTCCAGGGTCTCCTTCTCCTTGCCGACCGCGTCGGCTATCGCGGCGAAATAGCGAACCTCAACCACCGATGGCTCCCATCGTTCGTTCGGGCGGGACGAATCCGGCCATGTCGATGCCGTGGCCGGGCGACTTGTTCCACATGGCGCCGCGCCACAGCTGGGCGATCTCGGCGTCGGTCGCGCCGGAGCGCAGCGCGCCGCGAATGTCGTACTCCTGATCGCTGAACAGGCAGGAGCGAATTCGGCCGTCGGCGGTCAGGCGGGTGCGGTCGCAGTCGCCGCAGAACTTGCGGGTCACCGAGGCGATGATGCCGACGGTGGCCGGGCCGCCGTTCACCTGCCAGCGTTCGGCGGGGGCGGAGGGATCCTCGCGGCCGACCTCGGTGAGGCTGAACCGACTGCCCAGCACGTCCAGGAGTTCCGCGGCGGTGATCATGTTGGCGCGCGCCCACTCGTGGTCGGCGTCGAGCGGCATCTCCTCGATGAAGCGCAGTTCCGCGCCTTCGTCGAGACACCATTGCAGCAGATCGGCTGCGCCGTCGAGGGTTTCGCGCATGAGCACGGCGTTCACCTTGAGCGGGGTGAGCCCGGCCGCGATGGCGGCGCGAATTCCGGCGAGCACCGAATCCAGGCGGTCGCGGCGGGTCAGGCGGTGGAAGCCGTCGCGGTCCACGGTGTCGAGCGAGACATTGATGCGGCCCAGCCCGGCCTCGGCGAGCTTGCGCGCCCGATGCTCGAGCCCGACGCCATTGCTGGTCATGGCCAGCGGCGTGTCCGGCAGCGCCGCATGGCAACCGGCGATGATCTGCTCGAGATCGCGGCGCATGAGCGGCTCGCCGCCGGTGAACCGCACCTCGTGGACGCCGAGCTCGTGCACCGCGAGCACGACCAGGCGAACGATCTCCTCGGTGGAGAGCAGCTCCTCGGCCGGGATGGCGGGCAGCCCTTCCTCGGGCATGCAATACGTGCAGCGCAGCGAGCATTTCTCGGTAATGGACACCCGCAGATCCCGCGCGACCCGACCGAAGCGGTCCAGCAGATACGGCGTGTCCGGGCGTCCGTCCATCGCGGGCCGCCCGGTACGCACAGCGGGCATGCCCATCGCGACCACGGTCATTCGACCATTATTGCCGTGTTGGCAAGTGTTCGTAGATTCGCACGAGCCGAGTCGGCGCAACGCCCGGTCACGCCTCGGAGGATTCACCCGCGTATAGGCTCACCAGCATGAGTTCCCGGCACGCGCTCGCCCCGGCCCGACCCGTCGAAGACCACCGTCGACGCATCGAGGATGCGCTGCGCCCGCTGGCCGGTCGGAGCGCGGAGACGGTCCCGATGGATCGGGCGCTGGGCCGGGTCCTCGCCGAGGATGTGTACTCCCCCCTGGACCTGCCGGTATTCCGGAATTCGGCCATGGACGGGTACGCGGTGGCCGCCGAATCGGTGGCCATCGTCCCGGCCACGCTGCCGCTGATCGGGGTGGTGGCCGCGGGCAATACCGAGCAGGTGACGCTGCCGCCGGGTGCCGCGGTCAAGGTGATGACCGGCGCGCCGGTGCCGCCGGGCGCGGATTGCGTGGTTCCGGTGGAGCACACCAGCTCCGACGGCGTCACTGTGACGATCAAAACCAGCCGTGCCGCAGGCGATTTCGTGCGCGAGCCCGGCACCGACGTGCGCACCGGCGACCTGCTGGCCGCCGCGGGCACACCGCTGCGCCCCCGGCACATCGCGGCGCTGGCCGCGGTCGGACTGGGCGAGGTGCGGGTGCTGCGCCGGGTGCGGGCGGCGGTGCTGACCACCGGTGACGAATTGCGGCCCGCCGGTTCGATCCTGCTGCCCGGCCAGATCTTCAACTCCAATGGCACCGCGCTGGCTGCGGCCCTGGAAGACAATGGCGTCGAGGTCGTGTCGGTGGCGCATTCCACCGACGAGCACGACGAATTCCGCGCCCGGCTCGCCGAGGCGGTCGCGCGGGCCGATGTGGTGTTCACCTCCGGCGGGGTCTCGATGGGCGACTTCGAGGTCGTCAAGGAGGTCCTCGCGGCCCAGGGCGGCGAATTCGGTGCGGTGGCAATGCAACCCGGCGGCCCGCAGGGACTCAGCACGGTCGACGGCGTGCCGGTGCTGAGCTTCCCCGGCAATCCGGTGAGCACCATGGTCTCCTTCGAGGTCTTCGCCCGCCCGATCCTGCGCGAGCTGGCCGGACTGCCCGCACTGCCGATTTCCGAACTGCCGCTGCTGGATTCGGTGCGCTCCCCCGCCGGGAAGCGCCAGTTCCTGCGCGGCAAGCTGGTCGAGGGCGGGGTGGCGCTGGCCACCGGCCAGGGCTCGCATCTGATCGTCTCGATGGCGCAGGCCGAGGTGCTCATCGAGATTCCGGCCGCCGTCACCGAGGTGGCCGCGGGCACGATCGTGGAGGTCCGGCCGCTGTGAATCCGCGCATCCGCACTGTGCCAAGGTGGTCGCTATGAGTGAGTTGTCGCATGTCGACCGGGAAGGTCGCGCCCGGATGGTCGATGTGAGCGCGAAGGCCGATACGGCGCGCATCGCGGTCGCAGCGGGCGAGCTGCGGACGACCGCCGAGGTGATCGCACTGGTCCGGGCCGACGATATGCCCAAGGCCGATGTGTTCAGCACCGCGCGCATCGCCGGAATCAATGGCGCGAAGAAGACTTCGGAGCTGATTCCGCTGTGCCATCAGCTGGCGCTGTCCTCGGTGAACGTGTCGTTCGGATTCACCGAGGACACCATCACCATCGAGGCGACCGCCAAGACCAAGGGGCCGACCGGGGTCGAGATGGAGGCGCTGACGGCCGTGGCGGTCGCGGGGCTGACACTGCACGACATGGTGAAGGCGGTGGACCCGGCGGCGACGCTCAACGGGGTGCGGCTGATCACCAAAGAGGGTGGCAAGCACGGACATTGGGTGCGGCCCGAGGCGCGGCAGCACGCCGGACATCACCACGAGAAGCACGAAAAGCACGAGAAGCCCACTGCCGCACCGGCTTCGCTGGCGGGCGAGGGCCGCACGGCCGCCGTGGTCGTGGCCTCGACCGGTGTCGCGGCGGGCACCCGCACCGACACCACCGGACCCGTGCTCGCCAAATGGCTTGCCGAACAGGGTTTCTCGGTGCGCGGACCGCTCGTCTTCGCCGACGCCGATATCGCCTTCGGCCTCTCGGAGGCGCTGTCGAGCGAGCCCGATCTGATCATCACCACCGGCGGCACCGGGGCCTCCCCCACCGACGCCACCCCGGAAGCGACCCTGGCCCTGATCGATCGGGAACTGCCGGGCGTGGCCGACGCCATCCGGCAGGCCGGGACCGCGAAATTCCCCCTGGCCGCGTTGAGCCGGGGCGTGGCTGGCCTGGTCGGGCGGACCGTGATCGTCAATCTGCCCGGTTCGCCGGGCGGGGTGAAGGACGGCGTGGCCGTGCTGACCCCGATTCTCGAACATCTGCTGGCCCAGGTGGCCGGAGGAGGCAACCATGAGTGAGCTGCTGCTGGCCCGCATCAGCGAACAGCCCCTCGATCCGGCCGAGGTGGAGAAGGCCGTGAGCGGTCCGGAGCACGGCGGCGTCGTGGTCTTCACCGGCAAGGTCCGCGATCACGATGGCGGGCAATCGGTTTCGGCGCTGGAATACTCCGCTCACCCGCAGGCCGAACAGTTCCTGCGCAAGGTCTGCGCGGAAGTCGCGGAGTCCTCCGGTCTGCCGGTGGCGGCCGTGCACCGCATCGGCTCGCTGACCATCGGCGATCTGGCGATCGTGGTGGCGGTGGCCGCCCCGCATCGCGCCGAGGCCTTCACCACCTGCGCCGAACTCGTCGACCGCATCAAGCACGAGGTCCCGATCTGGAAACGCCAGATGTTCGCCGACGGCCTCTCGGAGTGGGTCAACGCCTGCGGGTGAGAGCGAAGTAAGTTCGGGGCATGCATTGGGATCAGATGACGGCCACGCCCGGGGCGCTGCGGACCGCGGCGGCACGGCTGCGGCGCGGTGTGGGGCAGTTGGAGATTCTGGCGACCATCATCGAGGCGGCGGAGGGTCCGTGGCTGGGCGCCATGGATTCCGACGGGCGGGGAACCGCCGAGCTGCGCATGCATTTGGCGGGCAAGTACCGCTTCACCGCGGTCGTGACCAGCATGGGCAAGCTGACCATGGCGGAAATGCTGTCGCCGGGACGGGGCAAGCGGTCGCACCTGGTGCTGTCCACCAAGGCCGCGCAGCGCAAGGGTTTCGACGATCCCAAGGACGTGCCCAAGCCGCAGGAGTGGCTGGATTACGTGGTCGGCTGGGTCAAATACGCGAGTGCCGAGGTGAGTCGGCGCGATGTCGTGGAGTGGCAGTTGAAGGGGGCCGACCAACGGCTGGCCGCCATGAACGACAGTGTCGAGACCATGCGGGCCGCGCTGGTCGAGCGCGAGCAGATGCGCGATGAGCTGGCCGCCGAGGTGGCCGAGTTGCGGGCCGAGCTCGAGGCCGAATCAGCTCTCGCCGACAAGCGCGTCGTCGGCGAGAGCGTCGAAGTCGGAGACCGTGTCGTCGTCGGCGACGTAGCGCCAGACGGGGAGCAGGGCGTGGTCGTCGAGGGGGATGTCGTCGCGGTGGACGGTGGCGTGCAGCCGGTCGAGGACAGCATCCCGGTCGAGGCCGGAGCCGATGAGGACCAGATTGCTGACCCGGGGCTCGTGGCGGCCCCAGCGGGTGGGCTCGATGCCGATGTGACGGCCGACCATGTGCAGCACGAACTTTCGCGGATCGTCGGGGACGGCGAACGCGAGCACGCCCTTGGCGCGGAACAGCCCGGCGGGCGGGTCCTCCAGTAGCGCGATCAGTTCGCGCGGATTGAGGTCCGTCTCGGAGGTGAAGGACACGCTGTCGTAGGCGTCGTGCAGGTGCCGATGGTCGTGGCAGTCGTCGTGCTCATGGTCGTGCTCGTCGTGCAGTAGCTCGTCGAAGCTGAGTTGTTCACCCACCCGGGGCTCGTGGGCCTCCCGGGTCGGCACGTCGAACAGCAGGCCGGGATCGACGTGGCCGTGGCTGGTCGGATACACCGGGACCTGGCCGACCAGGTCGGTGAGCTCGGCGCGAAGTCCTTCCAGCGCCTCGGGTTCGACGCGATCGGACTTGTTGAGCACCACCAGATCGGCCATGCGCAGATGCGTCGCGAGTTCGGGATGCCGCTCCCGGCTCTCGCGGAAATGCTCGGCGTCGACGACTTCGACCAGCCCGCCGTATCGAATGCGCGGATTGTCGCTGTTCACCACCATGCGAATCAGATTGCGCGGCTCGGCCAACCCGCTGGCCTCCACCACGATGACGTCGATCTTCTGCTTGGGATGGGCCAGCCGATCGAACAGCTCGTCCAGTTCGCTGACGTCCACCGCGCAGCACACGCACCCGTTGCCCAGCGACACCATGGCATCCACCTGCCCGGCCACCAGCATGGCGTCGATATTGACCGCCCCGAAGTCGTTGACCACCACCCCGATCCGCAGATCGCGGGTGCGCAGCAGGCGGTTGAGCAGCGTCGTCTTCCCGGCACCGAGGAATCCGGCCACGATCAGAACTGGAATGCGCGGACTCACGGCGACCACCCTACCGAGCCGCGCCCGGGCGGCCCGCCACCGGTGTGAGGCTGCCGCAGCACGGACGAAACCGGCTGGAAATACCCGGGATCTAGCCTGACCGACTATTCGGACGACCACGGGAGGTGCGCCGTGCGGGTGCGGGATCTACTCGAGGCGCCGCAGTTGCGCATGCGATTGCTGCACGGGGACGCGGGCGAACTGGACCGACCGGTCGCCCGGGTTTGCGCGACGGACATGCCCGACCCGCGACCATTCGTCACCGCGGGCGCGCTGGTCTGCACCGGCCTGGTGTGGCGCAAGGACGCCGGGGACTCCGATCGCTATGTCGGCCTGCTGGCCGGGGCCCGGGTGGCGGGCGTGGTGGCCGGGCAGGCGCTGCACGGGCACGTCCCCGAGGATGTGGTGCTCGCCTGCGAGCGCCACGGGCTGCCGCTGCTGTCCGCGCCGCAGAGCGTGCCATTCAGCCGGATCATCGAGTACCTGGCCGAGCAGGCCGCCGAGGTGCGCTGGCGGCGGGTGCAGTCCCGCGCCGACCGGCAGCGCAAGCTGCTCGCCGCGGTCGCCGCCGGGGCCGATATCGAGACCCTGGTCATGGATTTCGCGGCCGAACAACAGGTTTCGGCGTGGCTGCTGACCTCCACCGGCACGGTGATCGCCGGAACTGACGACCTGGCGCGGGAGGACATCGACGCCATCGTATCGACCGCCCTGACCGCCCCGCGGCTCCCGGCCGTCACCACCGGTGCGATGCGCGTGATCCAGGTCGGGGCGGGCGATCGAATCACCGCCTGGTACCTGGTGATTCGCCCCTCGGCCCCCGACCTCGACCCCTACGGCACGGATCTGGCCGCCGTCGCGGAGCTGTACCGCCAACGCCGCGCCGACCGGCAGCACCTGGATTGGGAACTGGCCGACCGTTTCCCGGTGCCGTTCGCCGAGCAACCCGGCGCGGCGGGGGTCGCGCTGGTCTGTGAAATCCACGCCGCCGAGCCGGATGTGCGGATTGCCGACTCGGACCCCGATGCCGCACAACGGGTTTCGGAGACGACCGGGCTGATGGCCGTGCGCACCGCCTTGCATGACGCCCTGCCGGAACTCGTCACCTCCATCGATCGGGAAGGCAGGCTCGTCGGCGTGACGGGCGGGACCCAGGAGGGGGTGGCCGCCCTGGTGCGAGAGCGGGTCGGACGAATCGCGCCCGCGCTCAGGGAGATTCGGCTGGCCATCGGGATCGGCGCGCGGCAGCCGGAGGAAACCGTGGCCGGGGCCATTGCCGCGGCCGCGGCCGCCTCGACCGCGGCGCGGGACGACCTCGCCCCGGTCAGTCTGCGGGTGGCCGATATCGATTCGGCGGTCGGCCTGCTCACCGCGGTACCCGGCGGATTGCAGCGGCGCTTCGCCGAACGCGTGCTCGGACCCGTGCTGGAGTACGACCGGCGGCACGGGGCGGGGCTGGTGGAGACGCTAGGGGTGTTTCTCGGGTGCGAGGGTTCGTGGCGGCAGGCGGCGGATCGAATGCATCTGCACCTCAATACCGTTCGCTATCGCATCGGGCGGGTCGAGGAGTTGACCGGGCGCGACCTCGGTCGGCTCGATGACCGACTGGACCTGTATCTGGCGGTGCGGACGCTGTTCGGTCAGACCGCACCGGTGTAGGGGTCCCAGGCGATTCCGGCTTCGGGCGCGCCCTCGCGCAGGACGCTGGCCTGGATCAGGCCGTAGGGGCGGTCGTCGGCGTGGAAGACCTCACCCTTGTTCGGGACGCCGAAACGCTCTGTGTCGTAGGCGAAGTGATGCTTGTTGGGTGCGGAGAGCCGGATCTCGGCCAGGCAGGGGTAGGCCTCGAGCGCGGCCTTGCCCATGTCGAACAGGGTCTGCTGCAAGGCTTTCGAGTGCAGCGTCGCGAAGGTCTCGACCAGGGCGGCGCGAATGCCGTGATAGGCGGCGTCCCAGTCGTCGGGCGGGGTGGCGAAGCGCCAGCGGGCGATGAGGCTGGTGGCCAGGATGCGGTCGTAGGCCGGTTCGAGCACCGTGAACGGGTCGGTCAGGAAACCCGCGAATTCGGAACCGGTGGACTTGAGGATTACCAGATCCTTGACCCCGCCGATCACCCATTCGCGGCGGTCCGCGTCGGAACCGGCGACCGTGATCGCCGCGATCCGCACCTCCGGCCCGATCCGGGTCCAGGTGTGGTCGTGCTCGACCCCCGCCACCGAAACCCGTTGCCACGCATACTCTTCGATCTCGATACGGGCCGAATCCACCGGCGCGATATCGTCCACGAAATGCCGGGCCAGGGCCAGCCCGTACTCCTCGATGCTCCCGCCGCCGTGACTCTTGGCGTAGGTGTAGATGGTCTGCTTCTGCGAATCCGTCGGCAGCACCGCGCCCTGATCGCCGGTCGTGTGCGCCTCGTCGAATGCGCCACGCAGGCATGAGGAGACGTTCAGGTCTCTGATCTCGTGCCGGGGTGTGTCGCGGTAGATGCGCACCACCCGGTTCTCGGCCTTCCCGTACTGGTGCGGGCCGAGGACGATTCGGCCGGTGGATTCGGTCATGCGCACACTCTCGCGCACGAACCCGGTGGCGCAGGCTGGTTCCGGAGACAAAACGCCGGGCGGAGTCCCGGCGGCCTTTGGGCGAAGTGACAAAACCGCGCGCCACGGCGGCTGTCTAGGGTGACCCCATGACCTCGCTTCATCCCGTCGACACCCGGCTGCCCTGGCATCGGCTGCTGGTGTTCGGCATCCAGCACGTGCTGATCATGTACACCGGATGTGTCACGGTGCCTTTGGTATTCGGCGCGGCCGCGGGGCTCGACAAGACCACCGTCGCCCTGCTCATCAGCGCCGACCTGCTGGTGGCGGGCATTATCACCATGGTGCAGAGCCTCGGGTTGGGGCGGTTCGCGGGCGCGCGGCTGCCGATCATCACCGGTGCGACCTTCGTGGCCATGAGCCCGATGATCCTGATCACCAAGGACTATGGGATTCAGGCGATGTACGGCTCCCTGCTGTTGGGCGGCGTGCTCGGCATCGCGCTGGCGTGGCCGTTCGCCGCGCTGGTGCGGTTCTTCCCGCCGCTGGTGAGCGGAACCGTGCTGACCGTGGTCGGCATCTCGCTGATCGGGGTGGCGGGCGGCCTGGTCGTCGGCAGCGACCCCAAGGCCGCCAGCTTCGCCGCGCCCTCGCGGATCGCGCTGGCCGCGGCCGTGCTGGTCGTCGCGCTGGTGTGCACGGTGCTCGGGCGCGGAATCTGGTCGCAACTGGGCGTGCTGATCGCACTCATCGTGGGCATCCTCATCGCCATCCCCATGGGTCTGGTCAGCCTCGACGGGGTGTCGAAGGCGGCCTGGCTCGGCGCACCCCACCCCTTCCATTTCGGCGCACCGCATTTCCCGGTCACCGCCGTGGTGGCCATGACCATCGCCATGGCCGTCATCTTCGCCGAATCCACCGCCAGCATGCTGGCCATCGGCGAGATCACCGGAAAGCCGCTGACCCGAGCCGATCTGGCGCGCGGCCTCGTCGGTGACGGGCTCTCCGCGGTGCTGGCCGGTGTCCTGAACTCGTTCGTGGACACCATCTTCAACCAGAATGTCGGCGCGCTCGCCAACACCCGCGTCTACAGCCGCTACGTGACGGCGGTTAGCGGCGCGATCCTGGTGGTGCTGGGCCTGATTCCGCGTTTCGGGGCACTGGTCGCCGCGGTCCCCCAGCCCGTGATCGGCGGCGTCGGCCTGGTGCTGTTCGCCACCATCGCGGTCATCGGCGTGGACACCCTGCGCAAGGCCGACCTCTCGGATCGGGTGAACCTCGCCATGATCGCCGTCTCGATCGGCGTCGGCCTGCTGCCGGTGCTGACCAAGGGCATGTTCGAGAAGTTCCCGTCGCAGGCGCAGATCCTGCTCAACAGCGGCATCAGCCTCGCGGCCGTCACGGCATTCACCTTGAACCTGATCTTCAACCACACCCGGCTCGGCGATATCGCCCGGGGCACAAGCACTCCCGCACCGACAGCGACACCCGCGCCGGTGCAGCCATGAAAGAATCGGCCCATGGCCGAACTGCCCGTACACCCGAACATCGAACTGGCGGTGCGGTACCACGAGGCCGTCGCGGCCGGAGCCACCGGCGACGACCTCGCCCGCTTCTTCCATCCCGACGCCGTCCACCGGGAACTGCCGAATGCCCTGCTGCCCAACGGGGCGACCCGGAGTCTGCCCGAGATCCTCGACGCGGCCGAACGCGGGCAGCGGGTCATCCGCGAGCAACGCTTCGATATTCACAATGCCGTCGCCACCGGTGACGAGGTGGCCCTCGAAGTGACCTGGACCGGGGTGCTCGCGATCCCGCTGGGCGCGCTCGCGGCGGGCGCGGAGCTGCGGGCCGAGATCGCCACCTTCCTCACCATTCGCGACGGTCTGATCCGCGCGCAGCGCAACTACGACTGCTACCTCACCAAGTTCTGACCTCTGCGAATGATTCGTTCCTTACGCCGCAGGTGATCGGTGCCTTACGCCTCGCGTGATCGGTGTCATAGCCTGGCGGCGTGCGAGTAGTGGTGGCGAATCGTGGTGAGGTCGCGGTCCGGGTGATCCGGACGGCGCGGGAGCTCGGATACCGGACCGCGGTGGTGCACACCGCGGAGGACTACGGGAGCCTGGCCGTGCGGCTCGCGGACGAGGCGTACGTGACGCCCGGCAGCGGCGCGGCAGGCTATCTCGACATCCCGGCGGTGGTCGCGGCCGCCGCGGCCTGCGGGCCGGGGGCGCTCGTGCACCCGGGCTACGGGTTCCTCAGTGAGAGCGCCGAATTCGCGACGGCCTGCGCGGCGGCGGGACTGACCTTCGTCGGGCCGTCCCCGGAGGCGCTGCGGGTGTTCGGGGACAAGGTCGCCGCGCGCGAGGCGGCCGAACGGGCCGGGGCGACGGTCCTGCCCGCCACCGCATCCGGCATCTCCGCCGACGCGGTCGCGGCCTTCCTCGCCGATCACCCGAACGGGGTGATGGTCAAGGCCGCGGCGGGTGGCGGCGGCCGCGGCATGCGCACGGTTCTCGACGCCGCCCAGGTGGCCGAGGTCGTCGAACGCTGCCGGGCCGAGGCCCTGGCCGGATTCGGCGACGACAGCCTCTACGCGGAGGCGCTCGTGACCCGGGCCCGCCACATCGAGGTGCAGGTGGTGGCCGACGGGCTCGCGGCGGTGGCGGTCGGTGATCGCGATTGCAGTGTGCAGCGTCGGCGGCAGAAGCTGATCGAGATCGCGCCCGCCCCGAATCTGCCCGCGGGCGTGCGGGATCGGGTGCAGCGGGAGGCGGTGCGGATCGCCGAGGCCGTCGGCTGCCGCGGCGTCATCACCGTGGAATTCCTGGTGGACGGCACGGATGTCTGGTTCCTGGAAGTGAATCCGCGACTCCAGGTCGAGCACACCGTGACCGAGGCGGTGACCGGCGTGGATCTGGTCGCGCTGCAACTGGAGCTGGCGCGGGGCGCGACACTGGCCGAACTGGAACTGCCGAAACAGGAGCCGCGCGGCTACGCCGTGCAGGCGCGGGTGAACGCGGAGCACTTGGCGGCGGACGGCTCGGTGCTGCCGAGCACCGGGGTGATCGCCCGATTCGACGCCCCGACCGGCCCGGGCGTGCGAGTCGACACCGCCGCCCAGGTGGGCATGCGGCAGGGTGTCGGCTTCGATTCGCTGCTCGCCAAGGTCATTGCCGCCGCGCCGACGTATCGTGCCGCGCTGCAACGGTGTTCGGATGCGCTGGCCGAGACGGTGATCCGCGGCGTGGACACCAACCTGCACCTGCTGCGCGCCGCGCTCGCCGAGCTGAGCGGCGGCGAACCGGTCACCACCGCGTGGTTCGAGCAGAACCTCGACGAATTGCGTTCGCGGGCGGAGTCTTTCGAGGACCCGACCGCGCCGGAGCCGACCGAGCGGGCCACCGCGACCGCCCTCGAGCTCTCCGAAGGCGAACAGGCCCTGCGCTCCCCGATGGGTGCCACGGTCGTCGCGCTCGCCGAGCCGGGCAGCGTGCTCGCGGCGGGCGCGGAGGTCGCGGTGCTGGAAGCCATGAAGATGCAGCACGTGGTGCGCGCGACCGAACCGCTGCGGGTACTGCGCCACGCCGTCACGCCCGGTGATGTCGTCGATCCGCATGCCGTGCTGGTGACCTGGGCGGCGGCCGACCACGACGGTCCGGCGACGGAATCGACCGTGGTGGACCTGGATTCGATCCGTCCCGACCTGGCCGAGGTGCTGGACCGCCACGAGACCACCCTGGACGCCCGGCGCGCGTCCGCGGTCGCCAAGCGGCACCGGCTCGGGCGACGCACGGCGCGCGAGAACATCACCGATCTCGTCGATGCCGACAGCTTCGTCGAATACGGCGCCCTGGCCGTGGCCGCGCAGCGCAGTCGGCGCAGTCTCGAGGACCTGATCGCGAACACCCCCGCCGACGGTCTCATCGCCGGGGTCGCCACCATCAATGCCGACCGCTTCGGCCCGGACCGCTCGCGCGCCCTCGTCATGTCCTACGACTACACGGTGCTGGCGGGCACCCAGGGCATGCGCAATCACGCCAAGACCGACCGCATGCTGGAACTGGCTCGCGAACAACGACTTCCGGTGGTTTTCTTCACCGAGGGCGGCGGCGGACGGCCCGGCGACACCGACCACGGCGGCATCTCCGGACTCGACGTCACCACCTTCCGGGCCATGGGCGCGCTCGCGGGGAAGGTGCCGCTGATCGGCATTGCCTCCGGCCGCTGCTTCGCCGGAAACGCCGCACTGCTGGGCATGTGCGATGTCGTGATCGCCACGCCCGATGCGAATATCGGTATGGGCGGACCGGCCATGATCGAGGGCGGCGGGCTCGGGGTGTACGCGCCCGAGGACATCGGGCCCGTCGACGTGCAGCGGCGCAACGGGGTGATCCATGTGGTCGCCGCCGACGAGGCCGAAGCCGTGTCGGTCGCCCGACGGTACCTGTCGTACTTCCAAGGGGCCGTGGATGATTGGGAGGCCCCCGACCCGAGGCTGGCACGCCATGTCGTTCCGGAGAATCGCCTGCGGGCCTTCGAGATTCGCGACGCCATCGAGTCCATCGTGGATCTCGGCTCGTTCCTGGAACTGCGCCGCGACTGGGGCGTGGGCATCGTCACCGCGCTGGTGCGCGTGGAGGGCCGCCCGTTCGGGCTCATCGCCAATGACTGCCACCATCTGGGCGGCGCGATCGACGCACCGGCCGCCGACAAGCTCTCGGCCTTCCTCCAGCTGTGCGGCGCGCACAGCCTGCCCATCGTATCCCTCTGCGACACACCGGGTTTCATGGTCGGACCGGACGCCGAGAAGGACGCGACCGTCACCAAGTTCAGCCGCCTGTTCATCGACTCCGCCGCCCTCGACGTCCCCTTCGGCACCGTCATCCTGCGCAAGGGCTACGGCCTGGGCGCACAGGCCATGGCCGCGGGCTCCTTCCGCGCACCCCGCTTCGTCATCGCCTGGCCCACCGGCGAAATCGGCGGCATGGGCCTGGAAGGCGCGGTCCGCCTGGGCTTCGCCAAGGAACTGGCCGCCCTCGAAGACCCCCTCCAACGCCAAGCCGCCTTCGACGCCCTCGTCAAGGCCGCCTACGACGCGGGCAAAGCCCTCACCGCCGCAACGGTTCTCGAACTCGACGACGTCATCGACCCCGCCGACACGCGCCGCTGGATTCGCACCCTGTGAGTCACGTCGATGCGCGCAGGCGGCGGTAGAGCGCGTAGGCCAGGGTGATTGCCGCTACTCCCCCGAGGGATCCCCCGGCGCTCACGTAGCGGCGACGCCGTGCGCCGCGCACTCGGGCCTGCAGGCGTTCCTCGGTGAGGTCGGCGTAGCGGCCGGGGAGGAAGGTGTCGAAGTATTCGGAGATGAAGTTGTCGGTGCGGCGCACGGGCAGACCCATATCGCGCATGAGGTCGTCGATGTGGTGGGCCAGGTAGGGACCGAGGTAGTAGCCCTCCGGGCGGGCGGGCATGACCTCACTGAGCCATTGGCCGACACGCGTTATCTCGCCGTGCATGTCGTCGGCGGTGGGCAGGTCCAGCTCGCCGAGGAAATGCTGAGACAGCCAGTGCGCCGAGACCTCCGCGCTGAGCTGGCAGGCGTCGGAGGACCCGTAGCCGATGAAGCCGAGGCGAGGCAGGGTCGGCGGCAGAATATGGCGGTACAGCCGAAAGCGGCCCTCGACCCGAACGGTCTTCTCCAGGTCCGGCGCGAGGAATTCCAGTTCCTGCCGCCAGCCGGTGGCGAAGACCACCACGTCGGCCTCGAGGCGCTGACCACCGACGAGCTCGACCGTCCTGCCGCCGGGAAACGCGGCAATACTGTCGCGCCGCAAGGCGATTCGCCCGCGCCGGGCCATGCGGAAGAACTCGTCGCCGACACCGAGGTTCTCGATCCCGGCGGGCAGCGGCGCGTCGGGCGTCATGATCTTCGGCGACCGCAGCAGCAGGCGCATGACGGCCGAGACCACGCGCCAATACCTTTCGGTGAGTTTCTTCCCCGGCCCGTGGAGGAACCGCTCGATCCGGCTCTGCCGGTGATACCGAAAGAACGACTCGGCGAAGCGATTCAGAATCGTCCGATCCGACGGCGTCCCGCCCGGCAGGAACCGCGGCAGCATGGGATGCGCCTTGCGGAACACCAGCGTGGTCTCCCGCGCGTGCTCCCCCGCCCACGCCGCGCAGTCCAGCGCCGACTTCCCGGCCCCGACCACGATCACCCGACGCCCCGCGACCAGCCCCGGATCGATGGCCTGGCTGGAATGCAGCAGCACGCCACCGAACTCGTTGCCGCCCTCGATATCCGGAACCTGCGGTGTGGAGAACACCCCCGCGCACACCACCACGAAATCGAAGCGCAGATCCTCGACGCCGTCCGGCCCGCACACCTTCAACTCGAAGCCGTCGGTCACCTCGGACACCCGAATCACCTCGGTGGACAGCCGCAGCATCGGGGCCAATCCGAACCGGTCCACGTACGAGGCGAGATACTCGCGCACCTGTCCGGCGGTCGGGAACACATCGGCCGACTCCGGATACGGATGGTCGGTGTAGGCGTAGGTGTCCCGGGAATTGTTGGTGCGCAACCCCGGATAGGTGCGCGCCTCGATCCACACACCGCCCGGGGCGTCCTCCTTGTCGAAGACGACGACCTCGAAACCGTCGTCCCGCAGCACCTTCGCGGTCACCAGTCCCGCGATGCCCGCGCCGATGACGCCGACGCGTCCGCCCGTGAAATTGTCCCTGCCGCCCGCACTCGTCACGTCCGATTATCCCCTCTGGACCTGCACGTTCCCGGCCTCACGCTACGGCAGCGCGGGGCCCGGCGTACACGGCTCGAGGCGACTCGCCAAATCGCGGTCGGTATGGGCGTGTCGTGATATCCGGTCGAATCGCTTGAACGGGACGAACTTACGAGACGGGCAGCTCCGGAATGCGGGTGGCGCGGGCGTAGACGGTCTCGCCCTCGGCCAGGTGCAGGGCCTCGGCGTCACCCCGGGTGACCTGCGCGGTGAACAGATCACCGGTCGCCGCGTTGCGCAGTTCCACCCGCACCTCGAAGCCAAGGTGCACCACCCGCTCCACCGTCGCCCGGGTGACGCCCGCGGACTGCGCGGTGCCCTCGTGCGCGGCCAGCGCCATGCTCGGATCCCGGCCGACGCGAATGTCGTGCGGGCGCACCAGGTGTCCGTTGAGCTTGGCCACCGCGCCCAGGAAGGACATGACGAATTCATTGGCGGGCCGGTCGTACACGTCCTCCGGGCTGCCGACCTGCTCGATGCGGCCCTTGTTCATGACCGCGATGCGGTCGGCCACATCCAGGGCCTCCTCCTGGTCGTGGGTGACCAGCACGGTGGTGACGTGCACCTCCTCGTGCAGCCGACGCAGCCAAGTGCGCAGGTCCGCACGGACTTTCGCGTCCAGCGCGCCGAACGGCTCGTCCAGCAGCAGCACCTGCGGATCCACGGCCAGCGCGCGGGCCAGGGCCATGCGCTGACGCTGGCCGCCCGAGAGCTGCGCGGGATACCGGTGCTGGAAGCCGTCCAGGCCGACGATCTCGAGCAGGTCGTCGACCTTCTTCTTGATCTCGCCCTTGGGCCGCTTGCGGATCTTGAGCCCGAAGGCCACATTGTCGCGCACGGTCATGTGCTTGAACGCGGCGTAATGCTGGAACACGAAACCGATATCGCGTTTCTGCGGCGACACATTGGTGACGTCCTTGCCCGCGATGGTGACCACACCGGTGTCGAGGGTCTCGAGTCCCGCGATCGAGCGCAGCAACGTCGACTTGCCCGAACCGGACGGGCCCAGCAGCGCGGTCAGCTCGCCCGACGGGATGTCGATGCTGACGTTGTTCAGGGCGGCGAAGGTGCCGTAGCGCTTGTTCGCATTGGTCACGGTGATCATTTGGCAGTGCCCCGCTTGCGTTCTAGAAGGGTCATGAGCAGAAGAACAACGAGGGCGATGCCCATGAGCAGGGTCGCCGCGCAGTACGCGCCGAAGGTGTTGTGATCGTTGACGTATCGCCCGTTCACCAGCAGCGTGAGCGTCTGCGACTTGCCGGGCAGACCGGTGGACACCATGATCACCGCGCCGAATTCGCCCAGCGCGCGGGCCACGGTCAACACGATGCCGTAGGTCAGGCCCCAGCGGATCGCCGGAAGCGTGATGCGCCAGAACGTCTGCCAGCCCGACGCGCCCAGGGTGGCCGCGGCCTGCTCCTGATCGTCGCCGATCTCGTGCAGCACCGGTTCGACCTCGCGCACCACGAACGGCAGCGTCACGAAGATGGTGGCGATCACCATGCCCGGCAGATTGAAGATGATCTTCAGACCGTGGTGGTCCAGGCCGCCGAACCAGCCGTTCGCGCCCCACAGCAGGATCAGCGAAACACCTACCACCACCGGCGAAGTCGCCATGGGCAGATCCACCACGGCCTGCAGCAGATTGCGGCCCGGGAACTTCCCGCGCACCAGCGCGATCGCGATGATCACACCGAAGATCACGTTCACCGGCACCGTGATGGCCACGATGGTCAGCGTCAGATTGAACGCCGAGATCGCCGCGGGCGTGGAGATCGAATCGAAGAACGCGCCGAGACCGCGTTCGAAGGTGCGCCACAGGATGATGCCCAGCGGCACCAGCAACAGGATGAACAGGTACGCCAGCGCCACCGTGCGCAGCGAGATCCTGGTCCAGACACCGAGTTTCATCTACGCCTCCCGCTCCCGGCGCGCCAGGCGGTCGGAGGCAACGCGCAGCACGAACAGGGTGACCAGCGAAATCGCCAGCAGCGCCACGGAAACCGCGGCCGCGTTCACCGGCCGGTCCACCTCGATCTGCTGCTGGATGTACTGCGAGGCCATCTGCGTCTTCTTCGGGATGCCACCGCCGATCAGCACCACCGACCCGTACTCGCCGATGGCGCGCGCGAACGCCAGACCCGAACCGCTCACAATGGCGGGGGCCAGCGTCGGCAGGATGATGGTCCGGAACGTGGTCCAGTTGTCCGCGCCCAGCGACGCGGCGGCCTGCTCCACATCCTTGTCGGCCTCGATGAGCACCGGCTGCACCGAGCGCACCACGAACGGCAGCGTCACGAACGCCAGCGCCACCACCAGACCGGGCTGGGTGGCATTGAGGTGAATGTCGAACGGCGACTGCGGACCGTACAGCGCCAACAGCACGATGCTGGCCACGATGGTGGGCAGGGCGAAGGGCAGGTCGATGAGCCCGTTCACGAAACCCTTGCCCGGGAACTCGTCTCGCACCAGCACCCAGGCGATGAGGGTGCCCATCACCACGTTGATCACCGTCACGACGATCGACACCAGGACGGTCACCTTCAGCGCGTCCAGCGCGCCGGGCGCGGTGATCGCGTCCCAGAAGCCGGACCAGCCGTTCTCGAAGGACTTGGCGGTCAGCGCGGCCAGCGGCAGCAGCACGATGATGCTGAGCCACAGCACAGAGGTGCCGATGCCGAGCGGACCCACCGACCCGCTGACCCGCAGCCAGGACCCGAGGCGGCCTCGACCCGCCGAGGAGGGCGGGTTGTCGTCTACCGAAGCGCCGGGACCAAGATCGGTCCCGGCGCTCGATTCGCTGTCACTCACGGTTTCGAGTATCGCTTGTGTCGCAGGTCACCCGACTACTTGGTGGCCTTGTCGTAGATCTGCGCCACCGAACCGGTGTTCGGGGTGAACAGCTCCTTGTCCACGGCCTTCCAGCCACCCAGATCGTCGATGGTGTACAGCTTCTGCGGGGTCGGGAAGTCCTTGGCGTGATCGGCGCGCACCTGCGGGTCGACCGGGCGGAACCCGGCCTGGGCGAACGCCTGCTGGGCGTCCTTGGTGTAGAGGAAGTCGCGGAAAGCGGTGGCGTTCTTCAGGTTCTTGGCGTTCTTGAGCACCGCGACCGGGTTGTCGATGCGGAAGGTGGTGTCGGGCACGAAGTGCTCGATGGGATCACCCTTGGCCTCGGAGAAGATGGCCTCGTTCTCGTAGCTGATCAGCACGTCGCCGGTGCCCTGCAGGAAGGCGTCGGTGGCCTCGCGGCCCGACTTCGGCTGCACGTGCACGTGGCCCAGCAGCTGGGTCAGGTAGTCCAGACCGGCCTGCGGGTTCTTGCCGCCCTCGCTCTTGGCGGCGTAGGGGGCCAGCAGGTTCCACTTGGCCGAACCCGAGGAGAACGGGTTGGGGGTGACCACCTCGACGCCCGGCTTGAGCAGGTCGTCCCAGGTCTTGATGCCCTTCGGGTTGCCCTTGCGGACCGCGATGGCCACCACCGAACCGAACGGGACGCCCTTGTTGGCGTCGGCGTTCCAGCTCGGGTCGATCTGACCGGAGTCCACCAGGCGGGTGATGTCGGGCTCGACGGAGAAGCTCACGACGTCGGCCTCCGCGCCGTCCTTCACCTTGCGGGACTGATCGCCCGACGGGCCGTAGGACGCCTGGAACTGGGTGCCCTTGCCCGCGTCGGTGTTGTTGAAGACCGGGATCACCTTGTCGTAGGCGGCCTTCGCCACCGAGTAGGCGTAGAGATTGATATTGCCGCCGCCGGAGGCCGCCGGGCCGCTGTCCTTGGTGTCGCTGGCGCCACCGCTGCAGGCGGTGAGCACGGTGGCGGCGACCGCGGTCAGGGCGACGGCGAAGCTAGATCGGCGAGACAGGCGGATATTGCGGGACATCGGCGTGGACCTTTCGAGCGATCCGCCGGAGGGGGGACATCGTCCGGCGGAAGTGACGTGACTGTCGTAGACCCGCCGCGACTGTTCTCCGCGACGGTGGCGCTCGGCCCGAGGGCCGCCGGGGGGACGAACACGAACTGCGAAAAGAATGCGCGCCAAGTCTACTCAGACGTGCAGCAGTGCCCGATCGGCCATCAACGACAGTGGATGTCGGCGACCGCGAGGCAGCCCACAGCGATCAACGCCAATTCATGGCGGACCCGGGGCAGAACACTCGACGACACGCGGCGACTTTAGCAGAGCGGCACGTCAGGCGGCGAATCCCGGCCGAGGTTGGAATCACCTCGAGCACAAGCCTCGCGAGAACCTGCGAGACGCCCGCGCGAGAACCCGGCAGACTGTAGCGAGCGGCCCGCCGCCGCGCCGCCGCACCGAAACCTACGGGGGAAATCCATGACCACACCCGCTCGCATCCGCCGGGAGTTCCCCGGCATCTCCACCCGCGCCTGGGAGCATCCGGCCGACCGCACCGCGCTGGTCGGGCTGCGACAACTGAGCGGATTCGACACCCTGCTGCGCACGCTGTCGGGACTGCTGCAGGAGCGGCAGCACCGGCTCATGTATCTGGCGACCGCGGTCCGGGTCGACGAGCGGCAGTTCAAGAACATTCATCAGCTGCGCGAGGACGCGGTCAAGATCCTGGACGCGCCGCGCTCGCCGGAGATGTTCGTGCTGCAGCACCCGAGCGCCAATTCCTTCACCATCGGCATGGACCGGCCCTTCATCGTGCTCACCACCGGGCTGCTGGATCTGCTTGATCCCGAGGAGCTGCGGTTCGTGGTCGGTCACGAACTCGGGCACGCGCTGTCCGGGCACGCGGTGTACCGGACCATGCTCATGCACCTGATGCGGCTGGCGGCCAATATCGGCTGGATGCCGGTGGGCGGCTGGGCATTACGCGCCATCGTGGCGGCGCTGATGGAGTGGAGCCGCAAGTCCGAACTCTCCGGCGACCGCGCGGGACTGCTCGTCGGACAGGACGTCGAGGCCTCGGTCCGGGTGCACATGAAGCTGGCGGGCGGGTCGCGGGTGGACCAGATGAGCCATGCCGCCTTCCTCGAGCAGGCCGACGCCTACGACCGCGCGGGCGACCTGCGCGACGGCGTCCTCAAGTTGCTCAACCTGGAGCTGCAGACCCACCCGTTCTCGGTGCTGCGGGCCGCGGAACTGCGGCGCTGGATCGCCAGCGGCGACTACGACCGCATGCTCGACGGCCAGTACCCGCGCCGGGAGCAGGACAAGGAAGCCCGCCTCAGCGAGGAGATCAAACACGCGGCGCGGGCGTACCGGGAGAATTTCGAGCAGTCCGAGGACCCCCTGATCCGCACCGTGCGCAACCTGGGCCGCGATTTCGGCGAGACGGTCGGCACGGTGGGTCAGGAAGTCAGCGAAACACTCTCGAAGCTCGGCAAGCGAATCCGAGGATCGGACGATTAGTCCTCGGCGTCGATGACCGGCGGGGTTTCGAAGATGTCGAGGAGCCACTCTTCGGTGGCGCTCTCGGCATCTTCCTCGTCGGGGCGGATGCGGTTGCTGAGCTTGACGCCCAGGCCGAGCAGCTGAGCGGCCTTCACCATCTCGATGGCCTCTTCCGGGCCGCAGTAGTGGGTGGCGATCAGACGGGGCTCGTCGTCGAAGTCCTCTTCGGACAACAGGGTCTCCACTTCCAGGCCTTCATCGGTTGTTGACATGGGTCTGCACAGTACGCGGAGAATTCGCCGCGGCGGTACCGAAACCGATTCAGCGAGTGAACAACCAGGCGACGACTACGAGAACAAGAAGTGCGATCAGGGCAAGCTGGACACGAGAACGCGGCATCTCAGGCGGCTTCCTTCCGGATGCGACGCGGCTGCGCGGCGGCGGGCACGGTGGCCTCGCGGGCGGCGATCCGATCGCGGCCCAGCGCGCGCAGCACCACCCGCAGCGTCCGATCCAGCACGTAGGCGATGGCCAGGCAGACCGGCACCATGGCGGCCAGCACCACGGCGAACTGGGGAATGAAGGGCAGGCCCGCTACCCACAGTTCGACGCTGTCCCACCAATTAGCAATCGCATGCACGAACCCAACCTACGCCGACGGACCGGTAGTGGACGATTCGGGCCGGTACGGCAGATCATGTTCGTATGGATTCGTACGACGAACCGGAATCTGCCGAGCGCCCGCTCGGCAGCGAACTCGGGGTCGATCCCAGCACGGATTATGACGATCCGTCCCCGGTAGACGCCCCGCGCGAGGGTATCGATCGCACCGATCCCTCGCTCTCGGACAACTATCTGCCGTCGGCCACCGGTGGTATGCATCATTCGGTGTTTCCCCCCATCGACGACTACGCCTTCCTGTCCGACTGCGAGACCAACTGCCTCATCGCCCGCAATGGCTCGGTGGAGTGGATGTGCGTGCCGCGGCCGGACTCCCCCAGCATCTTCGGGGCCATGCTCGACCGCAGCGCCGGGCACTTCCGCCTCGGCCCCTACGGCCGCAATGTGCCCGCCGCCCGCCGGTACCTGCCGGGCGGGCTGATCGTGGAGACCACCTGGCAGACCGAGACCGGCTGGCTCATCGTGCGCGACGCGCTGGTGCTGGGCCCGTGGCACAACAATCGCGCCCGCAGCCGCACCCACAAGCGCACCCCCATGGACTGGGATGCCGAGCACATGCTGCTGCGCACGGTGAAGTGCGTGAACGGCGTGGTCGAGCTGGAGATGAGCTGCGAACCCGCCTTCGACTACCACCGCGGACCGGCCAATTGGCACTACAGCGGTGACGTCTACGAACGGGCCAGCGCCACCTGCGATATCGAGGGCTGCCCCACGCTGACCCTCACCACCGACCTGCGGCTCGGGCTGGAGGGCCGGGAGGCGCGGGCCCGCACTCGCATGAAGGAGGGCGATCAGGTCTTCGTGGCGCTGTCCTGGTCGGATCTGCCGCCGCCGCGCACCTTCGCCGAAGCGGCCGACAAGATGTGGCAGACCACCGAATACTGGCGGCAGTGGATCACCCAGGGCCGCTTCCCGGATCATCCGTGGCGGGGGTTCCTGCAACGCAGCGCACTGACCCTGAAGGGTCTGACCTACGCGCCGACGGGCGCACTGCTGGCCGCCGCGACCACCTCGCTGCCGGAAACCCCGGGCGGGGAACGCAATTGGGACTACCGCTACACCTGGGTGCGCGACTCCACCTTCGCGCTGTGGGGCCTCTACACGCTCGGACTGGATCGCGAGGCCGACGACTTCTTCGCCTTCCTGCACGACGTGGCCACCGACGGTGACGGGAAAGCCGTTCCACTGCAGGTGCTCTACGGTATCGGCGGGGAACGTGAGATCACCGAATCCGAGCTGCCGCATCTGTCCGGCTACGACGGCGCGCGGCCGGTGCGCATCGGCAACGGGGCCTACAACCAGGACCAGCACGATATCTGGGGCACCATCCTGGATTCGGTGTACCTGCACGTGAAATCGCGGCAGCAGGTGCCGGAAACCCTGTGGCCCATGCTGGAACGGCAGGTGCAGGCGGCGATCGAGAATTGGCGCAAGCCCGATCGCGGCATCTGGGAGGTGCGCGGCGAGCCGCAACACTTCACCTCCTCCAAGGTCATGTGCTGGGTGGCATTGGACCGCGGCGCGAAACTCGCTGAGCTGCACGGGGAATTCGACTACGCCAAGAAGTGGCACGACATCGCCGACGAGATCCGCGCCGACATCCTCGACAATGGCGTCAACGCCGCGGGCGTGTTCACCCAGAGCTACGGCAGCGACACCCTGGACGCGTCACTGCTGCTGGTGGTGCTGACCCGCTTCCTGCCGCCCACCGACCACCGGGTGCGGGCCACCGTGCTGGCCATCGCCGACGACCTCACCGAGAACGGCCTGGTGCTGCGCTACCGCACGGACACCACCGACGACGGACTCTCCGGCGAGGAGGGGTCGTTCACCATCTGCTCGTTCTGGCTGGTGTCGGCGCTGGTGGAAATCGGTGAGGTGCAACGCGCCCGGCAGCTGTGCGAGCGGCTGCTCGGCTACGCCAGCCCGCTCAAGCTGTACGCGGAGGAGATCGATTCGCGCACCGGGCGGCACCTGGGCAACTTCCCCCAGGCGTTCACCCACCTGGCGTTGATCAATGCCGTCATGCACGTCATCCGGGCCGAGGACTCCCGCACCGCGAGCACCTTCAACCCGGCCCACCCGGGACGCTGAAAAGAGGACGGAGAAAAGGAAATCGGCCGCCGAGGCGGCCGATTTCCTTCAGTACGAGGGGCTTTCGCCGATGGCGTCGGCGCTCTCCCGGATCTCGCGCAGCCGCACCAGCGACCGCTCGATCTCGGTGAGCCGGGCCTCGCGACCCGCACCCGAGTGCACGGTCGCCGCCTCCTCGGCGGCCCGCAGCGAGGCGTCCACCGAACGCAGTGTGGCCGTGGCGATCTCGGTGAAGTGATCGCGCAGGCTGCGCTGCACCGCGCGCAGGCGGTAGCGGGATTCCTTGCTCACCTGGAAGATCACATCGTCCATGAGCCGCGCCACGGCGACCTTGGCCTCGGTCTGGCGGCGCTGACGGCGGGCCTTGCGGTCGTCCCACAGCGCGTTCACGCCCAACAGCACGGCCGCACCGCCGGAGTACCAGTTCACCAGCGACATGTGCAGCAGGCTGGTGATCAGGCCGACCATGAGCAGGCCGCCGTAGGAGCCGCGCAGCGCGGTCAGCACCTGTTGGGTGATACCGAGTTTGGCGCTGTCGAGCTTGTCCAGCGCCGCCACCGGTTCCAGCACCGCGCCCACGTCACCGGGATTGTCCAGCTTGAGGTCCGGGGTGGGAATGCCGCTCTCGGGGAACTTGGCCGCCACCTGCTCGGCCAGCTCCACCGAGCGGTAGTGGGCGATGACGAAGTTCTCCTCCACCGCCTCGCAGATCTTGGCGTCCAGGTCCGCGCCGAAATCCGCCCAGCCCTTGGACGGATCGCCCTTCATGATGTCGGCCTCGGCGTCGCGAATGAGGCTGCGCAGCCGATGCCGCAGATCGTGTTCGGTATCGGCCATCAGCTCGCCCGCGCCGTCGGCCAGGGTCACCTGCCAGTTGGCGGTGCGCTGGCGCAGCTGCTCGGCCTCCTCGCGGGTGCGACGCAGCTGTTCGGTGATGACGGTGAGCCGCTGCGGATCCCGCAGCGTCTCGGCCTCGCTGCGCAACGCCAGCGCTAGATGGTCGGTGATGAGCGCGATATCGCGCACCGCGGCCTGGATGGCCACCGTGTCGGCACGGCCCAGCACGTACGAGCGCAGATGCTCGAGCAGTTGCGGCACACCGGATTCCAGATCCAGCTGGTCATCGCCCTGCGCGGCGGCGTGCTCGTGCAGGCGCGCCGAGGCCGGGGCGACGGCGAAGGCCAGTCCGGCGTCGTCGAGCAGCTGGCGGTCGTGCTGCTGCACCTGCGGCCACTGCGGGTACTGATCGATCTTGTTGAGCACGCAGACGACCGTCGGGCACACCTGCCGAATGCGTTGCAGCTGTTCGATTTGCGCGGGTGTGAACGGGGCGCGCGCGTCGGTGACGTACAGCACCGCGTCCGCGGCGGCGATGAGCGACCAGGTGGCCGGGGTGTCACCGGGCGAACCCGGCGCGTCCAACACCACGAAGCCCTCCGCCAAGAGCGGGCTGGGCTGGGTGAATTCGGCGCGGATCACCTCACCGGAGGCCAGTTCGACCAACGCCTGCTGCGGATCGACCGCCGTGCGCTCGGCGGTGCCGCCCGGGCCCGCCTTCACCAGGGTCGCCCCGGCCTTCGGGCCGTACTCCGCGATCACGGGCACGCTGGGCCGACCCTCGGTGGCACTCACCGCGACCCCGACCAGGCTGTTGACCAGCGTGCTCATTCCGCTCTGGGACTCGCCGACCACGACCAGCCGCACCCGCGGATCGGTCAGGCGGGCGCGGGCGATGCCCAGGCGCCCGGACAGATCGAGACGGCCGGAGGCGTGGGTCAGTTCGAGCAGCCGGTCGACCAGCTCGACCAGCGGACCCAGCGCATCGGGATTCTTCACCAGTACCTGACGTTCGGCAGCGCTCACAGCAGCAGCGTGTGATCGCCCGGACCGAACACCGGGGAGTGGGTATCGACGACCGCCGCATCGGGCGCGACGGCGGAGAACAGACCCGCATCGTGCATCAGCAGACCGCCATCGTGCAGGCCGAGGGCATGTGTGCTCGCATCGTCCGCGATCGGCAGCGCGTGATGGCTCGAATCGAACTGGTCCGCTATGGGTTTGGCCGGTACCGGGTCGACGTGCGGCACGGTGGTCAGGGGTACCTGCGTCGGGACCGGCGCGATCGTGGTCGGCACGGGCGCGACCGAAACACTCGGCTGCCCACCGTGACCCGAGGAATCCGGCACGGTCGGCGCGACCGTCGGGACCGAGACCTCCGGCTGGGTCGGGTGCGCCGGGTTGGTGACGGTCGGCTGATGGGTCGGCACGCCGTCATCGGTCGGCACGGTGACGGTCGGTGTGCCGCCGCGGGTTCCGGCGTCGTCGGTCGGGTTGTGCGGCTTGGTGGTGATGTCGTCCTTGCCGCCGGTGTTGGTCGGCGGGGTGACGGGCGTGGTCACCGGGGTGCCGCCGGGCTTGGTGATGTCGGTGTCCAGGCCCGGGATCTTGGTCGGGACCGGCACGGTGGTGAGCACCGGCACGGGATCGACCTTTTCCGGGGTGCTCGCGTGCGGCGCGGGCGTCGGCGCGGCCGTCAGCGGGACGGACTTGTCCACCGGCGTCGTCGGATGACCGGGCGCGTTCGGCTCGCTGCTGGCCAGCACCGGCTGACGGCCGTGATCGAAGAGGGCGGGCGCGACGGCGGCGGGCGCGGTCAGCGGCGACGGACCACCGTGCGTCGACAGCAGATTCGCGATCGGCTGGTTGGCGGCGTCGGGCTGAATGGTGGTCTGCAGCGGGGTCACGGTGACCGGCTGGGCCACGGCGACGGGGGCCACCGCGACCGGGGCGACCGGTGCGGGCACCACGGGCGCGGCGACCGGAGCCGGTGTGGGAGCGAGGGTTACGGGCGCGGCGGGAGTCGCGGGCGCGGGTGTGCCGAGGCTCAGCGGGCTCGACGGCGCGGCGGCCGGACTCGACGCACCGAGCGCTCCCACGGGGGAGGTCGACGAGCTCAGCGGCGCGGCCGTCGAGGTCACCGGCGCGGCCGTCGAGGTCACCGGCGCGACCGGCGAATTCGCGCCCGGCACAGCCGAAGTCGGCGAGGTCGCGGTCGACGACTCGGGGCTACCGGAACCCGGGATGGCGGAGGTGCCGTGTCCCGGAATGGCATTCGCGGGCGCGCTTGTGCCCTGCGAATTGAACGGCGTCCCCATGTCTTTGGGCGTGGTGGCGCCCGGCAGGCTGGGCGCGCCGCCATTGTTGGGCAGCGTCGTGTTCGCGGGGATGTGCGAAATCCCCTGTCCCAGTTGCTGACCGAAGGCATCGAGCTGATGTCCGACGGCGCCGACGCCCACATTCACCGACAGATTGGAGTGCACCCACGCGCCGTCCAGACCGACGTGCGCGTCGAAAGACCAATCGGTGCCGACGAATACACCGGTCCCCTGGCCCGGCGTCCCGCCGATGCCGTCGAAGGCGTGGCCGGTGTCGATGCCGGGGGCGAAGGACGTGCCGGGCGTGAAGGGCGCGCCCGGCAGACCGGGCAGGTGCACACCGTCGGTGCCGGGTAGGTGAAAGCCGCCGGTCGTGGTGCCGGGCAACTGGAACGCCGGTTGCTGCGGATCCAGGCTCGGCAGGTGCGGCTGGGCCGTCGCGGTGTCCGACTGCTCGTTGCCCGTGGTGGGCAGAGTGAAGTTCGGGTGCGTGCCGTAGGTGGGCAGACCCATGGCCGGAGCATCGTTGTCGGGCAGGCCGAGTCCGTGGAAGCCGTTGACCGGGGCCTCGGGCTGCGGGATCGCGTCGAACGAGGTCGGGAACATGCCCGCGTCGGTGCCGTGCTGGGCACCGTCCAGGTGCGCGAAGGGGGTGTTGACCGACTGGACCGGGGTCGGCGCGTGATGCGGGGGGATCGAGTCCGGCGTCAGGTCCGGGAAGGTGATGGTCGGGCTGGGCGTCTGCGGCTGCGGATCATTGACCAGTCCCGTGTTCTGGGAGTCGTGGGTGATGGCCGGGGTGCCGCCGCGGCTGCCGCCCGCCGCGATGAGAGCGCCACCGGTGACATACGCGCCCGCCCTGGCCACGCGCGCGACACCGTTGGCAATGCGATAGGCGGCATCTCCGCCGTTGTCCTCGGTATCGGCGGCGTCGTCGAAGGGCAGATCACGTGTCATACAGGGCTCCGCTCTCAGGGCTCCGGCGATCCGACACGCGGTTCACCGAACCAAACTCGTTTCACACCCTATTTCCGGATAACCGGTCTGTCACATCCACCAGGTCCGGGGCGGTGTGCACAGCGGTGCGTCACATAGCTTGTCACCCGGCATATCAGTACGGAAGCCCCATTTTCCGCCTGCATACCGAACCTGGAGCCTGACCGGCCGAAGATCAAGTTCCCGAACCCTACAAGCACCGTGCCCCGCTGCCAACCCCACCGGCTCGCACCCGCGGCCCACACCAAACCTCCCCAGCCAGCACCGTGCCCCACCGCCGACCCCACCAGCGGCCCACACCAACTCACCCCAGCTAGCACCGTGCCCCACCGCCGACCCCATCGGCGGGCCCACACCAACTCACCCCAGCTAGCACCGTGCCCCGCTGCCGACAGGCAGCGGGGCACGAGAGTCCCGAGAGTTCGGTTTTACTTCTTCGACTTGTCGGACGCCGAGTCCGTGCTCAGCGCCGCCACGAAGGCTTCCTGCGGCACGTCGACGCGACCGATCGTCTTCATGCGCTTCTTGCCTTCCTTCTGCTTCTCGAGCAGCTTGCGCTTACGGCTGATGTCACCGCCGTAGCACTTGGCGAGCACGTCCTTGCGGATCGCCCGAATGTTCTCGCGCGCAATGACCTTCGAGCCGATGGCCGCCTGAATCGGCACCTCGAACTGCTGGCGTGGGATGAGTTCGCGCAGCTTGGTGGTCATCTTGTGGCCGTAGGCCTGCGCGGCATCCTTGTGCACGATGGCCGAGAAGGCGTCGACCGCCTCGCCCTGCAGCAGGATGTCCACCTTCACCAGTTCGGCCTGCTGCTCGCCCGCCTCCTCGTAGTCGAGTGAGGCGTATCCGCGGGTGCGCGACTTCAGCGAGTCGAAGAAGTCGAAGATGATCTCCGCCATGGGCAGCGTGTACCGCATCTCCACGCGGGTCTCGGACAGATAGTCCATGCCGAGCAGCTCGCCGCGGCGGGACTGGCACAGTTCCATGATGGTGCCGACGAATTCGCTCGGCGCGATCACCGTGCACTTGGTGATCGGCTCGAAGATCTGGCGCACCTTGCCTTCCGGCCAGAACGACGGGTTGGTGACCACGTGTTCGGTGCCGTCCTCCATGACCACGCGGTAGATCACGTTGGGCGCGGTGGAGATCAGGTCGAGGCCGAATTCGCGCTGCAGGCGCTCGCGGGTGATCTCCATGTGCAGCAGTCCGAGGAAGCCGCAGCGGAAGCCGAAGCCCAGGGCCACCGAGGTTTCCGGCACATAGGTCAGCGCGGCGTCGTTGAGCTGCAGCTTGTCCAGGGCGTCACGCAGATCCGGGTAGTCGGAGCCGTCGAGCGGGTAGAGGCCGGAGTAGACCATGGGCCGGGGGTCCTGGTATCCGGCCAGCGCCTCGGTCGCGCCGTCGCGCGCGGTGGTGACGGTGTCACCGACCTTGGACTGGCGCACGTCTTTCACGCCGGTGATGAGGTATCCCACCTCGCCGACTCCGAGGCCCGTGGTGGGCTTGGGTTCGGGCGAGACGATGCCGATCTCGAGCAGTTCGTGCTGCGCGCCGGTCGACATCATCTTGATCTTCGAGCGCGGGGTGAGCTTGCCGTCCACCACACGCACGTAGGTGACCACGCCGCGGTAGGTGTCGTAGACCGAGTCGAAGATGAGCGCGCGGGCGGGCGCGTCGGCATCGCCGACCGGCGAGGGGATCTCGGCGATCACCTTGTTCAGCAGTTCCGGCACACCGACGCCGGTCTTGCCGGAGACCCGCAGCACGTCCTCGGGCTCGCAGCCCACGATGTGCGCGATCTCGGCGGCGTAGCGGTCGGGATCGGCGGCCGGGAGGTCGATCTTGTTGAGCACCGGGATGATCGTGAGATCGCGCTCCATGGCCAGGTACAGGTTCGCCAGCGTCTGCGCCTCGATGCCCTGCGCCGCGTCGACCAGCAGGATCGCGCCCTCACACGCCTCGAGCGCGCGCGACACCTCGTAGGTGAAGTCGACGTGGCCGGGGGTGTCGATCAGGTGCAGGACGTAGTCCTCCCCGTCGACCTGCCACGGCAGCCGCACGTTCTGCGCCTTGATGGTGATGCCGCGTTCCCGCTCGATATCCATGCGGTCCAGGTACTGGGCGCGCATGGCACGCTCCTCGACCACTCCGGTGAGTTGCAGCATGCGATCGGCCAGGGTCGATTTCCCGTGGTCGATGTGCGCGATGATGCAGAAGTTCCTGATCCGGCTGGGATCGGTGAACGTCTTGTCGGCGAAGCTGCTAATCGGAGTCACTCCTCGGCATGGCGAAACAGCGGCATGTCAACGTGCCAGTCTACGGTGCTGGACCGGATGTCCTCGCCCGGGCGTTCCCCGGACGCGAACGGCCAATCGCCGCAGGCGAATCCGATACCCGGCCGCAGGCGATCCGGTGCGGATGAGAAACCCGGGGCGCGCCGTTAGGCTGCCGGGCATGGCTGGCAGGTGGAACGCTCTGGGGAAGCAGTTGGGGATCGTGGCCAAGGAACAGGGGACCCAGCTCGTCACGCAGCAGGCACCGAAGTTGATCGGACGGGTGCGGCAGTCGAGCATGTGGGATCGCGCGCTGCGCGCCATGGGGACGCCGCGCCAGGGTCCGGGTGTCTCGGTGCGCCCGACCTCCTCGGCGGGTGTGCCTTCACACGAGCGCGCGCGGCAGATCGTCTACAGCCCGCAATTGGACGGGCGGGCCGATCCGGGTGAGATCGTCTGGACCTGGGTGCCCTACGAGGAGGACCCGAGCAACGGCAAGGACCGCCCCGTCCTGGTGGTCGGCCGCGAGGGCAAAACCCTGCTCGGACTGATGCTGTCCTCCAATGCCGAACACGCCCACCACCACAACTGGGTCGGCATCGGCGCGGGCGCGTGGGACAGCGCGGGCCGCGACAGCTGGGTGCGGCTGGATCGCGTCCTCGACGTCCCCGAAATGGGCATCCGCCGCGAGGGCGCGATCCTGCCCCGCAAGACCTTCGACAAGGTGGCTCACCGGCTCTGCGCCGAATACCACTGGCACTAGCCCTCTTCCAATACACAGCCGACCCCCGCTCCGGAACGGAGCGGGGGTCGGGATCGAGAGCTATCAGGAAATCATGTTGCGGGAGCGGCCGTAGATCATCCCGTACACGAGGGAACCCAGGACGCCGCCGATCAGCGGGAAGACGATGAAGATCCACAGCTGCGCGGGCGCGCCGTCCTGATAGAACGCGACGCCGAGGCTGCGCGCCGGGTTCACCGAGCCATTGTCGACGGGGATCGCGATCAGGTAGACCACGGCCAGCGCGGCACCGGTCGACAGGCCCGCCAGCGGAATATCCGAGAGCTGGTCGGTGGAGGCGAGCACCACGAAAACCAGCAGCGCGGTGAGGATGACCTCGACGGTAACGGCGGCCGCCAAGCCGTAGCCATTGGTGGTGACCTCGCCCAGCACCACCTTGGACGGGCTGTGCGCGCCCCAACCATTCGCTCCCAGACCGTTTTTGGCGCGGTCGTAGGAGGGCAGGTTCTTGGCGACGGCGTAGATGACCGTGCCCGCGGCGAGTCCGCCGAGGAACTGGGCGACCCAGTAGGCGGCGGCGACCACGATGCTCACCCGGCCCAGCAGCAGCTGTCCGACGGTGACGGCGGGGTTCACGTGACAGCCGGAGATCGGACCGATGGAGTAGATCAGGAACAGCAGGGTCAGACCGAAGGCCAGCGCGACGCCGAGCGAGCCGACCTTGTCGCCCGCCAGCACCATGGTGCCCACGCCGCCCAGGACCAGCACGAAGGTGCCCAGAAACTCGGCGAACACCTTGCGGATCAGGCTGGGCGGTTGCAGGTCGGTCAGATCCTCGGCGACTTCCTGAGCTGTGGGTGACATCGGCTGCCTTCCGCTCGCAGGGGAGCTCGTGTTGTCCGACGGAACATGTCAGGCCAGGCGGGTTATCTCCACCACGACCTCGAGATCGGTCGAGCCGCTCCCGCTGAAGATACCTTTCAACGGCGGCACATCCGCGTAATCACGTCCGACACCGACGGATACGTGTTGCTCGGTGACCGGAATGTTGTTGGTCGGGTCGTAGCCCCACCACTGCCCGGTCCAGGCCTCCACCCAGGCGTGCATCTGGCCCGCCACGGTGTCGCCCACCTCGGCGGCCGGATCGGGGTGCAGGTAGCCGGAGACGTAGCGGCTGGGAATCCCCATGGTGCGCAACAGCAGCAGGGTCAGGTGCGCGAAATCCTGGCACACGCCCTGCCGTTCGGCGAAGGCCTGCACGGCGGAGGTGTGCACCGAGGTGGTTCCGGCCAGGTAGTTCATCTCCCGATGCACCCATTCGGCGGCCCGGACAACCGCTTTCGCGGGTGGCACGCCGCGTGCGAGTTGCCGGGCGATCGGGGCGAGCCGCCGTTCGCGGGGCACGTAGTCGGTGGGGTTCAGCAGTTCGTCGAAGCGGTCGGCGATCGCGTCGTCGCGCAGTTCCTCCCAGGACAGCTCCTCGGCGGGTCCGGCGAAGGGCTCGGTCTCCACGACCGAGGCGCTGGTGACCTCCAATTCGGTATGGGGAGCGTGCAGATCGAATGCGGTGACCGCCGTCCCCCAGTAGTCGGTATATCGATACGACCGTGTGGACGGCACCGTGTCCACCCGGCTCAGAATCACGTTCTGCCGACTGTCGGCGCGCGGCGTCAGCCGAGCCTCGTTGAACGACCGGGTGACCGGCGCGTCGTAGACATATCCCGTGGTGTGCACCACCCGCATGCGCCAGCTCACGCCAACTCCTCCACCCGCTCGGCGCCCCGGCCGTGCAATCCGGTCCACGCCACCCAGGATTCGGCGTGGAAATACTGGAGCGCCACGGCCTCCCCGACCTCGCGGCACGTCTGTTGCAGCCACAGCAGACGGCTGGGCAGATCCTCGAGCAGTCCCGCGGGCGGAATGAATTCCAGCTCGCTGCGCGCCCGGCCGAGTAGACGATGGGCCTCGTAGCGGGCCGCGAATCGGGAGTTGGGCCGCTGATCCAATTCCTGGAGGCAGGCCTCGGCGACGCGCAGGGAATGGAACACCGAACGCGGGAAAAGCCGGTCCAGCAGAATGAATTCGGCGATTTGGTTGGCGTCGAGCACGCCGCGATGGGTGCGCAGATACGGGTCGTGCGCACCGGCCGACCGCAATACCGTCACCCACGCGGGCGAGGACGTGCGATCACCGGCCCGTGAATGCAAGAGCCGCACGGTCATATCCACGCGTTCGATGGATCTGCCCAACAGTAGGAAGCGATAGCCGTCGTCGCGGCTCAGGGTGGAATCGGAAAGTCCGGCAAACATGGCGGCCCGGTCGGTGATGTAGTGGCAGAACTCGTGCGGCCCCAGCGCCCGCGCCGCGCGTTCGGCCGCCGCCAATCCGTTGTAGGTGGCATTGAGGCACTCCCACATTTCGGTGGAGGTGACTTCCCTTGCGCCCCGGGCATTCTCGCGGGCCCGGCTGATGGAATCGACAATCGAACCGCCGTCGCGGCCGAAGGCCACCAGCTCGGTCACCGACCAGACGTCCAATTCCTCTTCGGGCGATTCGATGCCGAGTACCCGCAGCAGCACCCGGGAGGTGCGATCCGGATCGACGGTGGCGTCCTCGAGTAACTGATGGACCGCGACATCCAGAATGCGTGCCGTATATTCGGCTCGCTCGATGTACCGCCCGATCCAAAACAAGGATTCGGCATTGCGCGCCAACATGATCCGACCACCTAACGCTTCAACCACCTGCCGAGCACCATTGCCGCCGATGTTTCTGGAATTACTGCCGCTGTCCGATTACTACTGTTGCTGTTGATTGGTTCGCGCGGAAGAGGCTTCCCGCGACTGATCGCGTTCGGGGGCGATCTGCAGTTCGCTGACCAACTGCGAACCCGCCAATTCCCGTTCCGCCACAGAGGTTCTGGGTGCCAGCACCCAGGTGTCCTTGCTGCCGCCGCCCTGACTGGAATTCACCACCAGGGAATCCTTGGGCAGCGCGACCCGGGTCAAACCGCCGGGCAGCACCCAGATGTCGTCGCCGTCATTGACCGCGAAGGGCCGCAGATCCACGTGCCGGGGCGCGAGCGTGCCGTCGATCTTGCTGGGCACCGTGGACAATTGGACGACCGGTTGCGCGATCCAGCCGCGCGGATTGGCGCGCACCTTGCGCCGCGTGGCCTCCAGCTCGCGCGCGCTCGCTGCCGGGCCGATCACGATGCCGTACCCGCCCGAGCCCTCCACCGGTTTGATCACCAGCTCCGCGATCCGGTCGAGCACCTCGTCGCGCTCGGCGGGCTCCCAGCAGCGGTAGGAGTCCACATTCGGCAGGATCGGCTTCTCGCCCAGGTAGTACTCGATGAAGGCGGGCACATAGGTGTAGATGAGCTTGTCGTCGCCGACACCGTTGCCGACCGCATTGGCCAGCACCACCGAGCCCGCGCGGGCCGCGTTCAGGATCCCGGCCACGCCCAGCATGGAGTCCGGGCGGAACTGCATGGGATCGAGGAAGGTGTCGTCGATGCGCCGGTAGATGACGTCCACCTGCCGCTCGCCCGCGGTGGTGCGCATGTAGACGACATTGTCGCGGCAGAACAGGTCCCGGCCCTCGACCAGTTCCACGCCCATCTGCCGGGCCAGCAGCGAATGCTCGAAATAGGCGGAGTTGTAGACGCCGGGGGTGAGCACGACCACGGTCGGGTCGGCCTCGTTCGGCGCGGCGGCGGCGCGCAGGGCCCGCAGCAGATGGGTCGGATAGTCGCCGACGGCCCGCACCCGGTGGGAGGCGAACAGGTCCGGGAAGACCCGCGCCATGGTGCGCCGATTTTCCATGACGTAGGACACACCCGAGGGCGAGCGCAAATTGTCTTCCAGCACACGGAAATCCCCGTGCTCGTCGCGCACCAGGTCGATACCGGCGACGTGAATGCGGACGCCATTGGGCGGCACCAGGCCCGCGGCCTCGCGGTGGAAGTGGTCGCAGGAGGTGACGAGCCGCTTGGGAATCACGCGGTCGCGCAGGATGGTCTGTTCGCCGTAGACATCGGCCAGGAACGCCTCGAGCGCGCGCACGCGCTGCTTGATACCGCGTTCGAGTTTGGTCCATTCGGTGGCGGCGATCACCCGCGGCACCAGGTCGAGCGGAAAGGGGCGCTCCTGCCCGGACAGGGAGAAGGTGATGCCCTGATCGGCGAAGGCGCGGTCCAGCGCCTCGGCGCGGGCGGCCAGATCTTGGGCGTCAATGGTGGCCAGGGCGTTGAATATCCCCCGGTAGGGCGCACGCGCGCGGCCCGCGGGATCGAACATCTCGTCGTAGGCCCGGTCGTAGCGCCCGGGCCGATACCCGGCGAAGACACCCGTTTTATCCGGTTTCGGGCGCGCGATTCCGGCAGGGTCGGGGGCGAGAGGGGCTGGGGCGGAGGATCTGTCTGTCTTCGAAAGACCCGTGGCGGGCGCGGCGGGGGTCATGGGAAAATGGTCCATCACGCAGGGGCAACACGCAGTTGGACGGCGATAAATTTCTGGTTTCAGCCATGTAGCGGACAGGCCCGATTTCATACCTGCGCGCGTTGCCTGGTAACCTCGACGGTCGGCGCGGCACTTCCCCTCTCGTAGTGCGCGCACGAAGACTTTGCATCCTGCATACCCACCAAACGAAGGAACACGAGGAAACCGGCGTGGCCAACATCAAGTCCCAGATGAAGCGGATCCGCACCAACGAGCTTGCGCGTCAGCGTAACCAGTCGGTGAAGTCCGCGCTGCGCACCTCGATCCGCAAGTTCCGCGAGGCCGCCGCGGCGGGCGAGAAGGACAAGGCGCTCGAGCTCATGCAGTCCGCCAGCAAGAGCCTGGACAAGGCCGCCTCGAAGGGCGTCATCCACGCCAACCAGGCCGCCAACAAGAAGTCGGCCCTCTCGCTGGCTTTCAACAAGCTCGGCTGATCTACCCCGGTAACTACCGGAACATGCTTCATACAGCCGCCGTGGCCACGACGACCACGGCGGCTTTTGTCGTGCCCGCAAAACTGCTGACTTGCCGTGACGAGCGGTTGGCTGCAGGATGGCTGGCGAACGTCGGGGGCAATCGGAATCTGTATCGGGAGAACTCTCTTGGCATCGCTGCGTCGTGACAACCGTTCCTGGACTCGGGGCACGCTGGCCATCAGCGTCGCCGCGGTCGCGTTGACCGCCGGTATGGGCGTGGCGAGCGCGCGTCCCATTGGGCCGTTCGAGGTGGGTGGGGCCATCGAGGTCGAGTACGACGCCGCGGGCGGGCCGGACTTCTTCGGTGATCCGACCACTCCCGAGACCGATGCGGCGGGCGGCGGCAAGAAGCAGGACTTCGCCAACAATGTCTCGATCTACTGGACCCCGGCCACCGACGCGCACGCCATCGGCGGCTCGATTCGCGACAAGTGGCGCGGCACCGGGTCCGAGTCGGGCTCGCTGAAGTACCCGGTCACCGATGAGGGGCAGACCTCGAAACCCGGCCGCTTCCAGCACTTCCAGGGTGGGTCGATCTACTGGTCGGTGGGCGCGGGCACGCATGTGATCAGCGGCGTCGTCCGCGACAAGTACTCCTCGGTCGGCTGGGAGTCGAGCCCGCTGGGCTTCCCCATCGCCGATGAGAACAAGACCAACAGCACCACCACCCACGAGCAGCTGTTCGAGGGCGGGGCCATCTACTCCACGCAGAAGACCGGCACCCACATCGTGTGGGGCGCCATCCGCGACGAGTGGGTGCGCAATGGCGCGGAGAACGGCCGCTACGGCTACCCGACCGGCGACGAGTACGACTACCAGGGCGGCAAGGCCCAGGACTTCCAGGGCGGCAAGATCGTCTGGAAGCCTTCGGAGTAGTCCCGGACCGCGCGCTGCAAGTTCGGCGCGCGCCGCCTACGAGGCGCTCTCGCGCAGGTCCAGAATGCGCGAGAGCGCGTGCTCCAGAGCGTAATTCGTATCCGCGGCCTGGCCCTTGACGTCGGCATTGAGCGACGCCACCACCCGCATGGCCTGGCCGATCGAGGCACCGGTCCAGCCGCGCGCCTGACCCTGGGCCTTCTTCACCTTCCACGGCGGCATGCCCAGATCGCCCGCCATCTTGAACGGGTCCCCACGCCCGGCCGAGCCGACGCGGGCAATGGTGTGGACCGAATCCGCCAACGCGTCGGCGAGCAGGACGGCCGGAACGCCACGGTCGATGGCCCAGCGCAGCGCCTCCATGGCCGCGGGCCGATCCCCCGAGACGGCCAGATCCGCCACATCGAAGCCCGTCACCTCGGCCTTGCCCGAGTAGTACCGATGCACGGCCGCGACATCCACCTTGCCGCCGGTATCGGCCGCCAACTGTGAACTGGCGGCGGCCAATTCCCGCAGGTCCGACCCGACCGCCTCGATAATGGCCTGCACCACGTCGGCCGACACCTTCACATTGGCGGCCCGAAACTCATTGCGCACGAACTCGACCCGCTCCCCCGGCTTGGTCAGCTTCGCGCAGTTGTGCACCACCGCACCCAGCTTCTGCAGGGCCGGGGCAAGCGCCTTGGCCCGCCCACCCCCGGTGTGCAGCACGACCAGCACGACACCCTCGGGCGGTGCGGCGGCCGCGTCCTGAATGACCGCGACCGCGTCCTTCCCCGCCTCGGCCGCCGACTCCAGCACGATCACCCGATCCTCCGCGAACAGCGAAGGACTCAGCAACTCCGCCAATTCCGCGGTGCTCGCATCCCCCGCCCGCAGCCGATCCACCGGCAACGCATCCGGATCCGGAGTCCCCGCCCGAGCCTGCGCGGTAATCCCCGACACCGCCCGCTCGATCAGCAGTTCCTCTTCACCGAGCACCAGATGCAGGGGCGCAAGTCGCTGATTCACGCCCCGATCCTACGAGTCCACCCCGACACCCCCACCACCCCGCACCCGATCGACTATGCGTCGGCGTCGGGGGACGGGAGCGGTGGTAGTGCTCGGGGGCGCAGGGCGATGATCACCAGGCCGCACACGATGGCCGCCAGCAGGCCCGAGCGGGTGCCGGTCGGGAGCGAGACCGAGGCGCCCAGGGCGGCTGCTCGGTCGGAGACGGTGAGTAGCCACCACAGCGGTGGGGCGGTGCAGTGCAGGACCAGGGTTGCCAGTGGGGACCAGAGGCAGGCGAGGAGGGCGCCGATTGCGCCGAGGATGGTGATGGGGGCGATTACCGGCTCGACGAGCATGTTCACCGCGATGGCGACCAGGCTCAGGTGGCCGGTCATGGCGATGACCAGGGGAGTGGTGACCACGAAGGCGGCGGCCGCGACGGCGAAGGCGTCCGCCGGGATGCGCCACCAGCCGTGGGCGCGAAGCCAATCCGCCCAGCCCGGGGCAATGACGATCAGGCCAGCCGTGGCGAGGACCGAGAGGGCGAAACCGGCGTCCACCGCGAGGTTCGGCGACCAGGCCAGCAGGCCGATGATCGCACCGCACAGGGCGGGTAGTGCCTGTTTGCGGCGACCGGTGCACAAGGCGAGCAGCGCAATGGCTCCCATGACGGCGGCGCGCAGCACGCTCGGTGAGGGGCGGGCCAGGATCACGAACATCACCAGTGCCACACCGGCCGCGATCGCGCCGATTCGTGGGTCGACGGTGAGCGCCCGCATCGAAACCAGCACCGCGCCAAGGAGGATCGTCACGTTCGCGCCGCTGACGGCGGTGAGGTGGGTGAGGTCGGTTTCGCGGAAGTTCTCCTGGACGTGCTCGGTCAGCGCCGAGGTGTCGCCGATGACCAAGCCCGGCAACAATCCTGCGGCGTCGTCGGAGAGCGCGCGGTGGGCGGATGCGCCGAAATCGCCTCGGACCCGGCCCGCTACCCGCTGCCACCAGGGTGGGTCGCCCACGGCGACGGGCGCGGCATCGGCGCGCAGGACGGCCACGGTGAGATCCGGCCGCCACGGGCGAGCCACGCGGGCACGGAATTCCACCCGCTGACCCGGCAGCAGGGACTTCCAGCCCCCGGCGGGCGCGAGCACCATGACCGTCCCTCCGGCCCGCACCACCTGCCCACCCAGCCGATACTCGACCAGCCCCGCCCGCACCATCACCTTCGGCCCACCGAACGGCCTGCCCGACACCCGTTTCGGGTCATCGTTCAACTCCACCACCGCGACCAGCCGCTGCCCCGCCCGCACCGCCCGCAAGGGATGCGTCTCCACCCGATACGCGTGCCACGCCCCCGCGAGCCCGAACCCGGCCCCGATGAGCAACGCGCCCAACAAGACCCAGGCCAGCATGGTGGGCCGCCCGGCCCGAACCCGACGGACCATCAGCGCCGCGACACCGAATCCGATCAAGAGACAGCCGACCGCAACGCCGAGCCCACCGCGCCAACCGGCGACCAATGCCACCGCCGTGGCGGCCCAGCAGCACACGGCCCCCGGCACCAACCGCGCATCCAACACCTCGGGCGTCTCGACGAGACCACGCCCATCCCCGTCCGCGGCCGTCACCCGATCCCCCTCGGCCCGAGTCATCATCGTCACCTCCCATCTCCTGGTCGCAGTCCAATCCGATACCGGTGCAGCACGATTCGAGACGGCCACTCATAACGTCACCCGGTCGCGGAGGCGGTTGAGGCGGGAGTGGCCGATGCCCGCGATTTCGGCGAGTTGATCGATGGAGGTGAAGCGGCCGTGGCGGGTGCGCCAGGTGAGGATCGCCTTGGCGGTGATCGGTCCGATGCCGGGAAGGGTGTCGAGGTCGGCTTCGGTGGCGGTATTGAGGTTCACCTTGGCGGGAGTTCCGGTGGGCCGCGGCGTTCCGGACGTCGGGGGCGAATTCGGCGATGGGTGGGCGGAATTCACGAGGGTGGTGCCGACCTGCCCGGTGGCGCTACGCGGTGGGGCCTTGCCGACAATGATCTGATCACCGTCGGTGAGGAGCTGGGCGAGGTTGAGGGTCGACAGGTCGGCCTCGGGCCGCGGGGCGGCCGCGCGCAGGGCGTCGGCCACGCGGGCCCCGACGAGCAGGCGGCGCAGACCGCCGTGTTCCACCAAGCCCACGACGCTCACGACCAACTCACCGGACGGGGCCGACGGGCCCGCTGACGCGGTCCCGGTGGGCACCACCGGGTTACGACCGGGCTGCGGCAAGGCGGTCCGAGCACCGGGCGGCGCGGGCGCGACCGAGGTCGCCACGGGCGACGCGGGTGGCACAACGGGTTCGTCGGAGGACGCGGCGGTCCCGTCGGCCGCCTGCGCGCCCGGCTCGGCGGCAACCGTGTCGCTGAGCGAGGCGATGGGTGGAACAGGCTGTGTCACAGGCTCTTCCCGCAGCGCGACATAGCCCGCGAGAAGGATCGCCAGCAGACCGATGGCGGCAATGACGAGAACCCCGCGCGGACCGGGATCCCAGCGGGTGCCGCGAAACCGTTCGGGCACAAGCCGTTCGTGCCACAGCGAGACGCTGCCGCACGGCTCGGAGAGCCAGGCGGGCGGGGTGGGTGCCGGCTCGGGATCGGCATCGGCCAGGTGATCGAGGGAAGGTTCGTCCCAGCGGCCCGGATGCGGGCGGCCGGGCGTGAACTCGGTGGCGGATTCGTGTGCTCCGGAGCGGGTTTCGGCGCCGGGGCGGCCGCTGAGGCGGTCCAGCGGGGTGCGTTCGTCGAGTCGTGGCATGGGATTCACGGTAGGAGCGAGGCCCGTCGGAGCCGCTCCACCGACCTGGGCTTTCGGCCAACCTGTGGATACCGATTTCGATTGTGAACAAACACGTTTCCGCTGGTTATCGCACGGAAAATCCGTGGGCGCGACACATGCCACCCGGTCTATAGTGCGAATCATGTCGCGGGTCGTCACCCTGGTAGCGCTGTGGGCGGTGCCACCGGCACTGATCGGCCTGTACTGGCTGTTCTGGGCATGGATCGCACCGGGTTTCGGCTACCAGAACGGCCTGCGGGCCTGGTATTTCAACGTCGTCCAGCACGGCAGCGGACCGTGGTGGCTGCTGGCCTACGTCTTCGCGATCACGGCACTGGCGGTGGCGGCCTGGAACGAACCCACCCACCGCGTCCGGTGGACGGCCGTCCCGCTGCTGTTGCTCATCGTGTCGATTGCCATGATCGCGCGATTCGCGATCGGCCTGGACAAGGATGTCGGCCGCTTCTACGCGGGCGCGACCACCCTGTATGTCCATGACCCGAGCCAGGTTCCGGCCTCCCTGCACCTGCTCACGGACGGCGGCGACAAGAACACCGACGGCTGTGCCATCAAGGGCCGCCACGACGTCCGCGGCTGCGTTCGGCAGGGCGATCTGCCCGCCGCCGGATGGGAACCGCGCGTCGGCTCCCTGGACGGCGCACGCATCGCCCTCACCCGCGCCACCGGGGCCCAGCAGGCGGTGAGCCTGCGCACCGAGACCATCACCTACCTGAATGGCAAGGGCGACGCCCCCGGCGCGTGGAGCGGCGTGCTGGACGGCAGCGGCATCAATGTGCCGCTGGGTGGGGTGGCCATGTGGTCGGGCCAGGGCAATGCCACCCAGTGCACGTTCACCGGCGACTACGGCATCGACCGCGCCTTCGGCGGCGCCCGGCGCAACAGCCTGAAGAACCTGCTGCGCGAACGCTTTCCGCTCATCGGCTACGACCCGAGCGATGTCTGGGGCTACTGCGACGGCAAGGAGCCGATCGTGGTCGTGCCGGTCACCATGCCCATGGCCTGGACGCACGGCACCGTCACCGCCCCGGCGGGCGTCATCACCGTGCGCGGCGACCACGGCCACGTCGAGCTCGACTACCTGACCGATGTGACGGCCGGGACCCTGCCCGGCCCGGTGTACCCGAAGTCGCTGACCGCCTACCAGCGCGAGCAGACCAAGTGGGTGGCGGGCCGGGAGAACATGAACCGCAACCACTTCGGCTTCGATCCGGCGACCTCGGAGGCGCAGACCGGCAATGTGTCGGAGTACCTGCTCCGCGACAAGACCACCGGCCGCCTGCAGTGGGTCACGCCGATGACGTTGCGCGGCAGCACTTCCGAGCTGTTCGTCGCCTACTCGGTGACCCCGGCCGACGAAGTGCACCGGGCCAACCTGAACCAGCAGTCGGTCTACGCCCTCGACGACACCGACCGCCGCCGCATCAATATCGACAATCTGGATGCCGACGCGCGCTCCTGGCTGGCCACCAATGCGGGCACGGTCATGTCCAATGGCGGCAAGCTGGTCGAATTCACCCCCGTCGACGGCGATGTGTGGCGCGGTTTCGTGGAATTCAACGGCCGGGTGGCCTACCGGCTCGATATCAGCGCCAGCCGCTCGGTCCCGACGCAGCTGGTGAAGCTGGAGGATACGGTCCCGGGCACCCAGCCGCAGGGTCCGGCCAATGCCGACTGCGGCAAGGACATCGCGAGCCTGACCCCGGCCCAATTGGCCCAGTGCGCCAAGGTTTTCGTGGATGAGCTGGCGAATCGGCAGGCCCAGCAGGGTCCCCACTAGGTACGCGGGGACCGTGCGCTACCCGCAGCCGCCCGGAACGACCAGTGCGCCAACGGCTCCCATGCCCAGGTGCACGCCCAGGGTGGGGCCGAATTCGGCGATGATGACCTCCCGGATGCCCGGGATCAGATCGCGGAGCTGACCGGCGATGGTGGTGGCCGCCTCCGCGGCGCCGAGGTGTTGGACGGCCACGGTCGCGCCGTCCTCACCGGCCGCGTCCACGGCCGCCGCAACCAGTTTGGTGAAGGCCTTGGAGCGGGTGCGGGCCTTCTCCCGCAGTTCCAGACGGCCGTCGACGATCTGCAGGATCGGCTTGGTGACCAGTTCGGAGCCGAAAAAGGCGGCGGCGCTGCTCAATCGGCCGCCGCGGCGCAGTTGCTCGGTGCGGTTGACGACGATGAAGGCGCGGCCGCGGCTGGCGGCGGCGACGGCCGAGTCGTAGACGACGTCGAGGGGCTCACCCGATTTGGCCCGGCGCGCGGCGGCCAGCACCGGCAGGCCGGTGCCCAGGCCCGCGCTGAGCGAGTCCACCAGGCGAATGCGGTCGGAGGCGTCCATATCGCGAACCGCCTGCCGACCGGCCTCCCAGGTGCCCGACAGCTGCCGCGAAATGTGCACGGCGACAACACCGTCGCCCTCGCTCAGCTCCAGGGCCTGCTCGTAGACGGCCCGCAGATCACCGGGCGAGGCGGCCGACGTGGTGACCTGCGAGGAGCCGTAGTCGATATCGCCGCACTCGTCGAGACCCTCGCGGATCTCGCGATCGTCGACCAGGACGTGCAGCGGGACGGTCAAAACCTGGAGATCGGCCGTGAGCTCGGCCGGGAGACTGGCCGACGAATCGGTCACCACCACCACGGTCATGCAGTGTGAACCTCGTCCGCCGCCGCCTCGGTCGATGCCGTCGCCTCGGTCAACACCTTCACCATGGCCCGCGCGACCGCACTGTGACCCTCCCAGCCCCAATGGATACCGTCGGGATTGGCGGGCCCGTTGAACACGTTGTCGCGCACGGCCTCCCCGAGATCCACCAGCGGCACGGACTTCTCCGCCGCCCACGCCGTCACGGCCTGGACCATGGGTTCCCGCCCGGAATGCACGCGCGCGTACGCATCGCACCGATGCACCGACGGCAGCACCGCCACGAACGGCAGCTCGGGCCGCAACTGCGCCAACGAGTTCCGCGACTGCTCCAGATAGTCCACGCTCACCGCGGGCGGCAGGGCCACCGGCCAGCCGAGCGGGGACAGCTTGGGCTGCAGCCAGGTGTAGGCCTCGCGCACCCGGCGGCGCACGGAAGCCGGTCGCACATAGCGGATCAGCTCGCGCAGCGCGGTCGGCAGCGGCGAGGGCAGCGAGTCCATGCCGCCGGTCGCAAAGACCACCGCGCCCGCCCGCGGCACCGCCGCCCAGATGCGCGGATCGCCGATCAGCGCCCAGTAGGCGTCGCGGCAGGTCCAGCCGATGCGCGCGATCAGCTCGACATCCCAGTCCAGTTCGGCCGCAACGAGATTCGGCCAAATGCGGGGATCGTCGGCGGGCAGCCCGCCCTTGGGTCCGAAGTAGGACAGCGAATCCGCGACCACCACCAGCACCCGGCGCTGCGGCGCGGCCGGTGCCGGTCGGTCGGTCGAATCCTCAGAGGACATCGGGGGCTACCTTCGCGAGCGCGTTCCATACGTCGAGCCGCCAGCCGGGCCGCTCGATGCTCGGACCGTGGCTGGTCAGCTGCACCCAACTGGTATTGGCCAGCCCGCCCAGGGCGGGCCAGTTCGCCTCGGGCAGCTCGAGCAGGGCCGCGGTCAGCGCCGCGATCAGCCCGCCGTGCGCGACCAGGATGATGGTACGGCCGGGCCAGTCCTCCCGCTCGGCGAGCAGTTCCTGCACCACCGGCAGCGCCCGCGCGCCGACCTGCAGTTTGGATTCGCCATTGGGCGGGGTGAATTTCGGGTCCAGCCGCCATGCCTTGCGCGCGCCCGGGAACTGCGCGTCGACCTCGCGGTGGTCCATGCCCTCCCAGTCACCGAGGTTGGTCTCCCGCAGGCGGGCATCGGTGACCACCGGCATGGCCGCGCATTCGGCGACGGCCAGGGCGGTGTCGTGGGCGCGCTTGAGATCGGAGGAGACGATGGCGATCAGGTCGCTGCACGCCATCTCCGGCGCGCAGTCCTTGGCCTGGCGTCGGCCGACATCACTGAGTTCGGTATCGATCTGGCCCTGCATGCGGTCGGTGGCATTCCATTCGGTCTGCCCGTGTCGCAGCAGAATCAACCGGCGGACACCGGCCATCTTGCTCACTCGTCGTCCCCGGCCTCTTCGTTCGCGGTCGCGTCGTTCTCGGTCCCCTCGGCGGCCCGGGCACGCGGATCCCCGAGGCCCTCGATCGGCACCTGCGGGCAGTCCTTCCACAGCCGCTCCAGGCCGTAGAAGTCACGCTCGTCCTCGTGCTGGACGTGCACCACGATCTCGACGTAGTCGAGCAGGGCCCAGCGGCCCTCGCGGGTGCCCTCGCGGCGCACCGGCTTGAAACCGGCCTCGCGCAGCTTGTCCTCGATATTGTCGACGATCGCGTTGACCTGGCGTTCGTTGGGCGCGGACGCGATCACGAAGCAGTCGGTGATGACCAGCTGCTCGGAGACATCGAGCACGATCACGTCGGCGGCCAGTTTCTCGTCGGCGGCCAGTGCGGCCACCGTCGCCATTTTGACCGCTTCTGCCGATGCTGCCACCCTGCTACCTCTTCCTGCGCACTCTCACAATGCACTGTCCGTATTTACGATGCGCTGTCTTGCGGCACGTACAGGTGCCGTTTCGATATGTATTGGACGACCCCGTCCGGGACGAGGTACCACACCGGTCGACCCTCCCCCGCCCGTCGGCGGCATTCGCTCGACGAGATGGCCAAGGCCGGGATTTCGACCATCGTGACCGTGCCCTCCGGATAATCGCGGAGGAAATCGGCCAGGTGGTCGATGTTCAGTTCGTACCCCGGACGGGTGACGCCGACGAATTTCGCCAGCTCGAACAGCTCCGACCAATCCTGCCACGTCAGGATGCTGGCCAGCGCGTCCGCTCCGGTGATGAAGTACAGATCCGCGTCCGGATGCTGTTCGGTCAGGTCGCGCAGGGTGTCGACGGTGTAGGTTTCCTTGCCGCGGTCCACGTCCACGCGGCTCACCGAGAAGCGCGGATTGGAGGCGGTCGCGATGACCGTCATGAGGTACCGGTCCTCGGCCGCGCTGACCGCCCGATCGCCCTTCTGCCAGGGCTGACCGGTCGGCACGAAGATCACTTCGTCCAGGTCGAACCGATTCGCGACCTCGCTGGCCGCGACCAGGTGCCCGTGGTGGATGGGGTCGAAGGTGCCGCCCATCACGCCCAGCTTGCGGCGACCGTTCGTATGCACGAAAAGCGAGCTTACCGGGGGCTATTGCCTCGGGCGCGCACCGGTGCGGGGGACGATGGTGTCCATGCAGAGCACACTGATCGAAGTGAAGACGGGCCGCAGCGAAGTCGTTCATGACCTGACCCCGCAGTGTGCGGCCTTCCTGCGCGAGACCGCGCAGGGCGGTGACGGGCTGTTGCACGTGTTCGTGCCGCATGCGACGGCGGGCATCGCGCTGATCGAACTCGGGGCGGGCAGCGACGACGACCTGCTGGCCGCGCTGCGGGAGCTGCTGCCCGCCGACGATCGCTGGCGGCACGCCCATGGGTCGCGGGGACACGGACGCTCCCACGTGATGCCCGCGCTCATCGCGCCCTACGCGACCATCCCGGTGCTGGGTGGCGAGTTGGCGCTGGGGACGTGGCAGTCGATCGCGATGGTGGATCTCAATGTCGACAACCCGGAGCGACAGGTGCGGCTGTCGTTTCTCGCGGGCTGAGTGACACGGGCTGGGCGAATCAGCCCTGCGGCCGTTTGGATTTCGGCAGCTTGCTGACGATGGCCTCGTAGGAGATGTCGATGAGTTCGCGCAGTTCGTCCTCGGGCACCTTGCCGCCGACGGTAACCCGGTTCCAGCCGAAGCGGCCGATGTAGGCCGACGCCTCCACATCGCCGGGATAGACGCGGACGAGTTCATCGGCCTCGGCGCGGTCCCGGCCGCATTTGAGGCCGACGGATTCGCCGCTGCCGATGAAGGCGAAGATCTTGTCGCCGACCTTGGCGACAACGTCGCCCTCCCACGGTTCGTCTTCCCAGGCACCGGGTTTGGACAGGCAGTAGGCGAGGACGTCCATGGGTTCTCCTAAACGGGAAGTAGGCGACCTACGACGGCGGTGAGTTGGCGGGCGGAGCGGCATTCGTGCATTTCGATGATGTCGGCGTACTTGGTGGCGGCGGAATCGCCGGTGCCCCACATCTTTTCGGCCTCGGGGTTGAGCCAGTAGGCGTGTTTGGCGGTGCCGACCAGGCGGCGCAGGGTGTCGAGCGCCGGATCGCGGTAGTTGGTGCGGGCGTCGCCGAGGATGAGCAGGGAGGTGCGGCTGGTGACGGCGTCGGGGAAGTTGTCGGCGAACCCGTCCAGGGCCGAACCGTAGTCGGAGTGGCCCTCGATGCCGACCACCTTGGATTCGGTGAAGATGCGGCGGGTCAGCTGATCCAAGGGCGTCTTGGCGTCGAACAGCCCGGTGACCTCGTCCACCTGGTCGACGAAGGCGAAGATGCGCACCCGCGAGAACTGTTCGCGCAGGGCGTTCACCAGCAGCATGGTGAAGCTGGAGAATCCCGCCACGGAGCCCGAGATGTCGCACAGCAGAACGAGATCCGGCCGGCCGGGACGCGGCTTGCGGGTCACCAGATTGACCGGAACGCCACCGGTGGACATGGATTTGCGCATGGTCTTGCGCAGATCGATCTCCCCGCGCCGGGAGCGACGGCGGCGAGCGGCCAAGCGGGAGGCCAGGACTCGCGCCAGCCGCTGGCTGCTGCGCCGCAGTTCGTCGAGTTCGGTCTGGGAGATGCGCAGGAAGTCGGCGTCTTCGGCCTGGCGGGCGACGCCGTAGGTGGCGACGCGGTCGCGCCCGATCCGTTCGGCCACCCGGCGGCGGGTCTCCGCCTCGACGGTGCCCCGAAAGTCCTTGATGCGCTGGCGCGCCGTGCGCCGGGCGACTTCGGCGTCGAATCCGGACGGGTCGAAATCGGAGGTGTCCATGCCCCGGGCCAGCCCGGCGAGAATCTTGCTGACCAGCAGCTCCGGCTGCACATCCTTCAGGGTCTGATACGCCGAGAAGGACGGCCCGCCCGCCGCCTGATACTGCCCCATCTGGTCGACCATCTGCGCGGCCAGCGCCTGCAACTGCTGCGCCTGCTCCCCGGACGGATCCTGCATCAGCAACTCCGCCAACATCTTCCGCAGTTCGAGAATGTCGACCGAGCCGTCCGGCTTGACCGGCAGCTCGACCTCCTCGGCCCCGATGCGCTCACCGAGCGCGGCCGGGAACCACAGGTCGAACATGCCGTCGAAGGTGGCGCGCTGGGTGGTGCGGCGCAGCAGCGCGCAGGCCAGGCCCTCGCGCAGGGCCTCGCGATCCATGAGATCGAGGACGGTGAGAACCTGTCCGGCATCGACGGTTTCGGACGGCCCGACCGGAATTCCCCGCCCGCGCAATGCCTCCACGAAACCGACCAGATGCCCGGGCAGCCCGTGCTCGGCCGTCGGCCCGGGCACGGTCACGGTCTTGGCCGGTGTCCCACCCGAGATCGCCCGCATGGCAGCGGAAACCAGCCCCCGCGAGGAGTTCTCTCTGCCCTTCGGGCTCTCCCTGCGCTGCGATGGCCCTGACGCCCCGGCCACGATCAGGCCAGCTTCAGCTCGTTGAGCGCGCGCACGTGATCGGCCTGATGCTTGAGCACCACGCCGAGCGTCGCGCGCACCGTCTTGTCGTCGAGATCCTTCGCGCCCAACGCCAACAGCGTGCGCGCCCAGTCGATGGACTCCGCCACCGACGGCAGCTTCTTGAGCTGCATCCCGCGCAGCACGTGCACGATCCGCACCAACTGCGCGGCGACGGCGGGCTTCAGCTCGGGCACCCGGCTGGCCAGGATGCGCCGCTCGAGCTCCTCGTCCGGGAAATCGATGTGCAGGTACAGGCAGCGCCGCTTCAACGCCTCCGACAGTTCGCGGGTGGCGTTGGAGGTCAACACCACGAACGGCTTGCGGGTGGCGGTGATCGTCCCCAATTCCGGCACGGTGACCGAGAAGTCGCTCAGCACCTCGAGCAGCAGGCCCTCGATCTCGACATCGGCCTTGTCGGTCTCGTCGATGAGCAGCACGGTCGGCTCGCTGCGCCGAATGGCGGTCAGCAGCGGGCGTTCCAGCAGGAATTCCTCGGTGAAGACATCGGCCTTGGTTTCGGCCCAATCGTTCTCCGAGGACGCCTGAATGCGCAGGATCTGCTTGGCGTGATTCCACTCGTAGAGGGCGCGGGCCTCGTCCACGCCCTCGTAGCACTGCAGCCGCACCAGTTCCGCGCCCGCGACCTGCGCGACGGCCTTGGACAGCTCGGTCTTGCCGACACCGGCCGGACCCTCGATGAGCAGTGGCTTGCCGAGCCGATCGGCGAGGAAAACCGAAGTGGCGGTGGCCTTGTCGGCCAGGTAGCCGGTGTGGCCCAGCCGCTCGATCACATCGTCGACCGACGAGAAGATCGGCTCCTGGTTGGGTGCGGTGGTGACCACGGGCCCCCGTCCTTTCATCAACAGCTCGGGGCTAAACCGGGCGAATTTGCCCGTCGCCCCACACGATCCACTTGGTGGAGGTCAGTTCGGGCAGGCCCATGGGGCCGCGGGCATGCAGCTTCTGCGTGGAGATGCCGATCTCCGCACCGAAGCCGAACTGCTCGCCGTCGGTGAAGGCGGTGGAGGCGTTGACCATGACGGCCGCGGCGTCCACGCGAGAGGTGAACTCGCGGGCGGCCTTCAGGTTACCGGTCACGATGGCCTCGGTGTGGCCGGTGCCCCACTCGTTGATGTGCTCGACGGCCGCGTCCAGATCGTCGACGACCTTCAAAGCGATGTCGAGGGACAGGTATTCGTCGGCCCAGTCGGTCTCGGTGGCGGACACCAGCCCGGGCAGGTCGCCGTGAATGGTGACGCCCTTGTCCTCGAGGGCCTTGATCATGCGCGGCACCGCGAAATCGGCGATGGCACGGTCGATCAGCACCGTCTCGGCGGTATTGCACACCGAGGGCCGCCGGGTCTTGGCATTGATCAGGATGGACTCGGCCATGTCCAGATCGGCGTCGCGGTGGATGAAGACGTGGCAGTTGCCGGTGCCGGTCTCGATGGTCGGCACCAGCGCGTCGCGCACCACCGCGTTGATCAGGCCCGCGCCGCCACGCGGAATCACCACGTCGACCAGACCGCGCGCCTGGATCAAATGGGTGACGCTGGAGCGATCCTCCGACGGCAGCAGCTGCACGGCGTCGGCCGGGAGCCCTTGCGCCTCGAGCGCCTCCCGCAGCACCTGCACCAGGGCGGCGTTCGACTTGGCCGCCGAGGACGAACCGCGCAGCAGCGCCGCGTTACCCGACTTCAGGGCCAGCCCGAAGGCGTCGACGGTGACATTCGGCCGCGCCTCGTACACCATGCCCACGACGCCGAGCGGGACCCGCACCTGACGGATCTCCAGACCGTTGGGCAGCGTCGACCCGCGCACCACATCGCCCACCGGATCCGGCAGACCCGCGACCTGCCGCAGCCCCGAGGCGATCCCGTCGATGCGGGCCTCGGTCAGCCGCAGCCGATCCAGCAGCGAGTCGGCGGTGCCGCCCGCCTTGGCGGTCTCGATGTCCTCGGCATTGGCGGCCAGCACCGCGCTCTTGGCCGCGAGCAGCGCGTCGGCGGCGGCGTGCAGTGCGGCGTCCTTCTGGGCGGTGGTGAGCTGAGCCAGGATCCGCGACGCCACTCGAGCCCGGCGTGCCGAGTCGTGTACCACCTCGCGGACGGCGTCCCGGTCGGTCGTCGTGGGAGCAGTCATGGGAACAGATTACTGACTACATTCCGCTGCCGGTCGGGGGCAGGTTGTCATCGCGGTCGTGGTGGTCCTCCCACCAGTCGCGGCAGCCCTCGCGCCAGTACTCGCGCTGGATGTGGCAGTGCCACCAGTGCCAGTCGTCGGCGTCGACGAACTGCCCCGACGGCGCGGTCACGGCCGGGCCCTGGGTGAGGGGTACCGGATCGGCGGCGGCCAGGGCCGTGGTGGCCAGGGGTGCGGTCAGGACCGCGAGAACCAGCAGGCCTCGGGTGGTGGTGCGTCGAATGGCGGTCGTGGTCATACCGAATTCACCTTCATCTCGGGGGACCGCTCCGAAAGTGGCGGAGCGCGAACATGATTCAAATCCCACGGCCGCGAGATCCCCAGCGATCCGGTCTCTTCTTCAGGACACCTTCAGATGCCGGTCGCACGCTGCGGATCTTGCTACGGTGAGCAGATGACCGCGAGCATCCGGTTGTCGTCGGGCACCGGCCGATGGGTTCTTCTCGCGACCGTCCTCGGTTCGGGGATGGCCATGCTGGACGCGACCGTCGTCAATGTGGCCCTGCCGAAGATCGGTGACGAGTTCGGCGCGTCCATGGCCGGACTGCAGTGGACTGTGAACGCCTACACGCTGACCCTGGCCGGGCTGATCCTGCTCGGCGGATCGCTGGGCGACCGGTTCGGGCGGCGGAAGGTATTCCTCATCGGCGTGGTGTGGTTCGCCATCGCCTCGGCCCTGTGCGGTGCGGCGCAGGACGTTTCGATGCTGATCGCGGCGCGCGCCCTGCAGGGCATCGGCGGTGCGCTGCTGACACCCGGGTCGCTGGCCATCATTCAGGCCTCGTTCCGGCCCGACGAGCGGGCCCGCGCGGTCGGGGCCTGGTCCGGGCTGGGCGGCGTGGCCGGTGCCATCGGACCGTTCCTGGGCGGCTGGCTGGTGCAGGCGGCGGGCTGGCGGTGGGTGTTCCTGCTCAATATTCCGCTGGCCGCGGTGGTGGTCGCGGTGACGGCCCGGCATGTGCCCGAGACCCGGGATGCGCAGGCGCGCGGGCGATTCGATGTGCTGGGCGCGGTGCTCGCGGCCGCCTGCCTGGCCGGGATCACCTATGCGCTGACCATGGCTCCCGAGCACGACGCGAATCGAATACTGGTGTGGGGCGGCGCCATTGTGGGCGTCGTGGCCGGAGCGGCCTTCGTGGTGGTGGAGCGGCGACGCTCGCGCGCCGGGCACGATCCCTCGGCCATGCTGCCGGTGGACGTGTTCGCCTCCAAGCAGTTCAGCGCCATCAATGTGGTCACCTTCGTCATGTACGGGGCCATGAGCGTGGTCTTCTTCCTGCTGGTGCTGACCCTGCAGGTGGTGGCCGGTTTCAGCCCGATCGCGGCGGGCACGGCCATGCTCCCGGTGACGGTGCTCATGCTGTTGTTCTCGGCCCGTTCCGGTGCGCTGGCCCAGCGCATCGGCCCGCGGTGGCCGATCACCGTCGGCGTGCTGGTGGCCGCGGCGGGCATGCTGCTCATGACCCGCATCGGCGTGCACACCTCCTACCTGCGCGATGTCCTGCCCGCCGCACTGGTTTTCGGCCTCGGCCTGGTGCTCGCGGTCGCCCCGCTCACCGCCACCGTCCTCGCCACCGCCGACGAGCGGCACGCGGGCGTGGCCAGCGGCGTCAACAACGCCGTGGCCCGCGCCGCCGGTCTGCTCGCGGTGGCCGCGATTCCGCCGCTGGCTGGACTCACCGGCGCCGCCTACACCAACCCCGCCGACTTCGATCACGGCTTCCGCGTCGCCATCGTCACCTCCGTCATCCTCATGGTCGCGGCCGCGGCCCTGGCCTTCCTCACCGTTCGCGACGACGCCCTGCGCACCGCCCCACCCGAGTGCGAACCCGAATGCCGCACCTTCTCCGCCGTCGTCAGCCCGCCCCTGGAACCGCGCCACTCCCCCGCGGCTGGAAACGAGCCCGCATGACCGCAGCGCGGATTGTGGTGGTGGGCAGCATCAATATGGATCTGGTGACGACCGTCGAACGGCGGCCGGAGGCCGGGGAGACCGTCTCGGGCGACGGATTCGCGCTGGTGCCGGGCGGAAAAGGCTCGAATCAGGCGATCGCGGCGCGGCGGGCCGGGGGTGAGGTCGAGTTCGTGGGGGCCGTCGGCGGGGATGTGTTCGCGGCCGCGCTGCGGAAAGTGTTGAGCGACGCCGGGATCGGGGTTGGTCGGCTGCGGGCGGTGGACGGTCCGAGCGGGATCGCGAGCATTGTGGTCGACGGCGACGGTGAGAACACCATCATCGTGGTGGCAGGTGCCAATGGGCGGATGACGGAATTGACCGCGGGCGACCTGGATTCGATCGCGGCCGCCGATGTGCTCATGTGCCAGCTGGAGATTCCGGTCGAGACCGTGCTCGCCGCGGCGCGGCACGCACGGGCGAACGGGACCGTCGTGCTGTTGAATCCGTCTCCGGCGCAAGACCTTCCGGCCGAATTGTGGGCGGAAGTCGATGTGGCGGTCGTGAACGAGGGTGAGGCGGCGCGGCTGAAGGCGGACCTCGCCGACGTTCCCCATGTCATCACGACGCTCGGTGCCGCCGGGGCCTCCTATCGCGGCCCGGACGGGCGCACCCTCTCGCATCCCGGCGTTCCGGTGCGGGTCGTGGACACCACCGGCGCGGGTGATTCGTTCACCGGCGCGCTCGCCGCGCACTGGCACGAAGGCCCCGAGACCGCGCTGGCCTGGGCGTGCACGGCGGGGGCACTGGCCACGACGAAACTGGGTGCCAGCACCTCGATTCCGGAGTTCGAGGAGATTCGGCGAGCGCTCGGCTCGCCGGACAGGTGAACCGGCACAACGGACTTCTCGTGCCCGAGGGCGGCCCCGGGAATAACCGGCGGCATTCGGCCGCTCGTTGACCTGGACGCACGTTCAATCACGGAATCAGGAGATGGACCGCATGGATCTGGGACTCGGCGGCAGGACCGCACTCGTGACCGGCGCGTCGGCGGGTATCGGCGCGGAGATCGCGCGGGTGCTCGCCGCCGAGGGCTGCGCGCTGCACCTGGCGGCGCGCAACAAGCAGCGCCTCGATGAGCTGGCCCAGCAATTGCGCGACGCGCACGGGGTTCGGGTCCTCACCCATCCGGTGGATCTGCGCTCGGCCGAGGATATCGACGCGCTACTGGAAGACATTGGGGCACCGGACATTCTGGTCAACAATGCGGGCGATATCCCGGCGGGGAACCTGGCCTCGATCGACGCGCGGACGTGGCGGCACGCCTGGGATCTCAAGGTGTTCGGCTACATCGACCTGAGCCGACTGGTCTACGCGCGCATGAAGGAGCAGGGGCGCGGGGTGATCGTGAATGTCATCGGTTCCGCGGGCGAGCGACCCGACGCCGAGTACATCGCGGGCAGCACCGGCAATGCCGCGCTCATGGCCTTCACCCGGGCACTGGGCAGCAAGAGCTGGCGTGACGGCATCCGGGTGGTGGGCATCAATCCGGGCCCGGTCGCCACCGACCGCATCGTCACGCTCATCGAAACCAATCCCCGCTTTGCCGACATGGCCGCCGACTTCCCGTTCGGCCGTCCGGCGCACACCCGCGAAATCGCGGATATGGCAGCGTTTCTCGCGTCGGACCGGTCGGGTTACACCACCGGCACCGTCGTCACGATCGACGGCGGACTCAGCCTGGTCTGAGGCTCAGGCCACCGAGGTCTTGCCCGTGTGCAGGGCAACCAGCTCGGACAGTTGTTTTCCGGCGCGTTCCAGGGGCGCGGTGGAGCGGGTCGCCAGCGACATGACGACCGCGCCCTCGACGGCGGCCACGATGGTGGTCGCCAACGACCGCGCGGTATCGGGCGCCACGCCCTCGACCTCGAGCCGCTCGGCGAGAATGCCCTCCCATTCGGTGAAGGTCTCCCCCGCCACGTCGGCGGCCTGCGGCGACTCCGAGCGCCCGAGGGCCGCGGCCACGATCGGGCATCCGGAGGTGAAGTCCGTCGAAACCAGCGTCTCCCGCCACATGTCCGGGAAGGCGGCAATGGCACTGGACAGGTCCGTGCTCGCCAGGACGGTCCGCATGAGGGCGCTCGAGGCCTGACCGGCGGCCCGGGTGGCCTCGGCGACCAGCTCGGATTTGCCTCCCGGGAAATTCAGGTAGATGGACCGGCGCGAGATGCCACTGTGGTCGAGCAATTGGGCGATGCCGGTCCCGGCGATGCCATTGCAGCGCATCAGGGCGATGGCGCTGTCGATGAGGCGGTCGCGGGCACCCATGAACGGTTCCTCCTTGCTGTATACCGATCGGTGTACTACCGTCGTCGATATACCAATTGGTCTACCTAGTGTAGTCATCCGCTCGACCTTCGACGAGACCGTGCCGAAAGAAAAGAAACGGGGCCCTGTCATGCCGACCCTGCACGATCCCCTGCCGCTGGCCAGTGGTCAGGTCCTACCCAACCGCATTATGAAATCCGCCCTCAGCGAGGGTCTGGCGAACGCCGAGAATGCGCCCGACGCGCGGCTGGAACGGCTGTACGGGCGCTGGAGTCGCGGCGGGTTCGGGTTGATCGTGACCGGCAATGTGATGGTCGACCGCCGCCACTGCGGCGAGCCGGGCAATGTGGCCATGGAGGACGAACGGCACCTGGGCGCGCTGACCCGTTGGGCCAAGATCGCCAAGGACGGCGGCAGCAAGGTCTGGGTGCAGCTGAATCATCCTGGGCGGCAGGCGAATCCGATTGTCACGCGCACCCGGTCGGTCGCGCCGTCGGCCATTGCCATGGGCATTCCGGGTGTCCCCGCGCCCCGCGCGCTGACCGAGGAGGAGATCCTCGACATCATCGCGCGCTTCGGTCGGGCCGCCCGGGTCGCGGAGGCCGCCGGTTTCGACGGCGTGCAGATTCACGGCGCGCACGGCTATCTGGTGTCGCAGTTCCTCTCGCCGCTGTCGAATCGGCGCACCGACGCCTGGGGCGGTGACCCGGAGCGGCGGCGGCGCTTCGTGATCGAGGTCGCGCGCAGCATTCGCGCCGCGGTGAGTCCGGGCTTCGGGCTCGGCATCAAGCTCAATTCGGCCGATTTTCAGCGCGGCGGTTTCACCGAGGACGAGTCGCGCACGGTGATCGAGCAGCTCTCCGCCGAGCACATCGATCTGTTCGAAATCAGCGGTGGCAGTTACGAATCCCCCGCCATGATGGGCCGACCGCGCACGGTGTCGGCCAGTACCCGCGCCCGCGAGGCGTACTTTCTCGACTACGCCGAGACCGCGCGACAGGCGGCGGGTTCGGTGCCGATCGCGGTGACGGGCGGGTTCCGGTCCCGCGAGGCCATGTCGGAGGCCATCGCCGGTGGCACCTGCGACGTGGTCGGCCTGGGCCGCCCGACCGTGCTGTTCACCTCGGCCGCCGACGATCTGCTCACCGAGCGCACCGATGCCTTGCGTCCGCGCGCGATCTCGCTCGGCCTACCTCCGCGACTGGCCGCCAACGGCAGCATGAAGTCCTTCGACGGCGCGCTGGATCTGCAGTGGCACACCGATCAAATGCATCTGATAGGAGCTGGCAATGATCCCGATCCCGAGCGCTCCCCCTGGCGCACGGCGGTAACCATGCTGCGCCGCAATGGTTTCGACGCGTTCCGCAGCAAGCGCGCCGCCGCTCCCAAGTCGGCCGCCGACAAGGCCGCCCGCAAGTTCCGCATGGAGCGCGCCATGGGTCGCTATGTCATGAATCCGACGATTCGCGCCCTCGACAAGATCGGCGTGCGCACCGCCTTCGCCAGCGAGATCGAGACCATCGGCCGCAAATCCGGTGAGCCGCGCCGGGTCCCGGTGTCACTGCTCTTCGACGAGGAGGGCGCGTGGGCCATCTGCCAGCACGGCATGCGCTCGGGCTGGGGCCTGAATATCAGCGCCAACCCGAATGTCCGTGTCCGCCAGGGCGATGGCTGGCGCACCGGCACCGCGGTCCTACTCCCCGACGACGACGTGGTGGCCCGCACCCGCACCTTCGCCCCGCACCCGGCCCTGGCCCCCTTCACCCGCGGCGTCTTCGCGGCCCTGGAGAGCGACCCGGTCACGGTCCGCATCACCTTCACGGATCGATAATTCACAGCCGTTTCACCGTAATCGAGAATTTACTTTCGTGTGATATGGTGAAAGCGAATTCGAATTTTCCTGCCTACCATCGGTTCTCGCGGTAATTCAGCCGACCGATGACGTAGGGAGAATTCGATGGAGAACGGCCCGAGCCGGACCGCGATGATGGCGGCGGCCGGTCGCGCGGCGCATCTGATCGTGGACCGCGAACCGCACCTGTTCCGAGACACCGTGGCCGAGACGCTGCTGGGCGACCGGGCCGCCGAACTCATCGCCTACCACCGCGAGTCCGGCGATCACCCGGTGCTCAGCGGCACTCGCGCCCAGGTCAATGCCCGCAGCCACTACACCGAGGCCCGGTTGGCCGCGGGTTTCGAGCAGTACGTGATCCTGGGCGCGGGCCTGGACACCTTCGCCTACCGATCACCGCTGGCCGGGCGGGTGGCGGTGTACGAGGTCGACCATCCGGCCACCCAGGCGTGGAAACGGGAGCTGCTGTCCACCGCCGGAATCGACACCGCCACGGTCGAATTCGTCGGTGTGGATTTCGAACGAGACGACCTGGCTGCCGAACTAACCGCCCACGGCTTCGATCCGAAGCGTCCGGCCCTGGTGAGCTGGCTCGGCGTCACCATGTACCTCACCGAGTCTGCCATCGCGACCACCCTCTCGACCCTGTCCGGCTTCGCTCCCGGAACGGAATTGGTCATGGAATACGCGGTACTTCCGGAACTGCGCGATGAATCCGGCCGCGTCTATGCCGAATTCGCCCTGGCCGCCACCGCCGGGCAGGGCGAACCCATGCTCAGCTTCTTCTCCCCCGACACCGTGACCGCGCTGCTCGAATGCACCGGTTTCACAGTGGCGGCACATGTTTCGCAACGCGATGCCGTCGACGCCGCCCTCTGGCGGCGCGACGACGCCCTGCACCCCGCCGACTTCTGCCGACTGGTGCGGGCTCACAACTCCGGGCGGACCAGGATCTGAATGTGATCGTCCGGATTGCGCAGTGATTCGATGGCACCGGCGACGCCGTCCAACCCGACCTCGTCGGTGATCAGCGAGGCGGCGTCCACGGTGCCATCGGCTATGCGGTGCAAGGTCTTCGCGTATTCCTCGTGCGGGTAGACCATGCACATCTGGAGGGAGATGTCCTTGTAGATGCCGACGATCGGGCGGATGACGTCGTCGGTCATGACGGCGCCGATCTGCAGGATGACGGTTTCGCGGGGGACCTTGTACATGAGGTCATTGAGGAGGCCGGGGACCGAGGCGCAGACCCAGACGTGCAGCTTCTGGCCGGGTGCGGCGAGTTCCCGCCAGACCTCGATCGGGTCCTCGCGGGCGGGATCCACGATGCGGTGCGCGCCCAGGCGCTGGGCGGCTTCGCGGCGGAGCTTGGAAGGATCCGAGGCCACGATCGGGGCGACGCCACGCTCGGCCAGCGCCGCGACCGCACCCAAACCGACGGGGCCGCAACCGATCACGATGCCGGTACCCTCGGGTCCGATGCCGGTGCGGGCCACATTGCCGAAGCCGACGGCCAGCGGCTCGGTCATGGCCGCCACGTGCGGCGGCACGTGCTCGGGGATGGGTTCCAAGGCCATGGCCTGCAACACCATTCGCTCGCCGTAGCCGCCGGGGAACTCATTGGAGTAGCCGACGCCGTGAATCCCGCCCGCCGTATCGAGGGCCCACGGCAGCGCGACCACGTTCTGGCCCTCGACGAACGGCGTGTCCGGTCCCGCGCCGATGACCCGCGCGGCCAGCTCGTGCCCCATCACCACATCCCGATGCGGGTCGAACAGGAAGGTCGGCACCCCGGAATCCCGTGAGGCCTGCAGGAATTCGTCGGTGTAATCGAGGGCCTGCTTATCGGATCCGCAGATCCCGCAGGCGATGGTCTCGACGAGCACCTGCCCGGGCCCGGGCACCGGCTCGGGCACCTCGTCCACCACGAGTGTGCGATTGCGCATGACTACGGCGCGCATAGGAGTGTCCTTCCGTTCCGGACGCAGGCGGTGTCAGCCCCGGGCCCACTCGTGGCCCCAGTAGCTGTCGGCGGTCATTTCCTCGGCGACATAGTCGTCGCCGACCAGCATTCCCTCGCAACCGAATTCGAGATCCCAGTTGCCGGGGGTGCGGACGTAGAAGGAGATCATCTTGTCATTGGTGTGGCGGCCCAGCGTGGAGGACAGGTGGTAGCCCGCCTTGTTCACGCGATCCAGCGCCCGACCGACATCGTCGAGCGCATCGACCTCGACCATGACGTGCACGATGCCCGGCCCGTCCGGCCGCGAGCCCGGAATCAGCGCCAGGCTGTGGTGGCGCGGGTTCACACCCAGGAAGCGGATCCAGATGGGATGCTCGGGCGGGCCGACGCGGAACGAGCCGCGCGAGGCGAAGCCCAGTACGTCGGTGTAGAACTGCCGCGCCTCCTCGATGTCGCGCACCGGCAGCACCACGTGGCCGAGCCCGAGATCGCCGGTGACGAAACGGTTTCCGAACTTGCCGACCACGGGCGAGTGATCCAGCAGCGGCCCGTGGAAGACCTCGATGGTGAACCCGGACGGGTCGACGAAGGAGATGGCCTCCTCGACATGCCGGTTGGCGGCCTCGGCCACCGACAGCGTGGCCACCGCGACCCCTGCCTTCTCCAGGGTCTCGCGCACCAGGTGCAGCGAGCGGCGATCGGCGACCTGCCAGCCGACGGCGATGACCGCGTCGCGCTCACCGGGCACCAGCTCGAAGCGGTAGGTGTGCTCGTCCACGCGCAGGTAGATCGAGTCCGGGTTGGGCCCGGTGCCCTCGGCGAAACCGATGGTGTCGAAGGCGAATGCGCGCCAGGCGTCCACATCGGCGATGTGGGCGCGCACGTAGCCGAGGGAGGCGAATGCGGCCATGGTGTACTCCTCGCGAATATCAGTCGTAGGTGACGGTGACGTCGTCGGTGACCGGAACGGCCTGGCAGGCAAGCACATAGCCGTCGGCGATGTCGGCCGCTTCGAGAATCTCGTTGCGGCGCATGCTCACCTCACCGGAGACGACCCGGCAGACGCAGGCGCTGCACGCGCCCTCCTTGCAGGAGTAGGGCGCGTCGAGGCCCTCGGCGAGCATGGTGTCGAGCAGGGTTTGCCGCCGCGGCCAGGTGAGCTCGTGCTGCTCGCCGTCCAGCTCGACCCGCACGATCGCGGCATCCCCGTCGTCGATCACGACATCGCCTGCGGCGGTGTCGCTCTCGAACGGATTGCCCGACAGCGAGACGAACCTCTCGATGTGCACGCGCTTGCGCGGCGCGCCGAGCTCGGCCATGGCCGCCGCGACCGCGTCCATGAACGGGCCGGGACCGCAGACGAAAACCTCCCGGCCCGCCCACGGACGGGCCAACGCGGCCAGGCCGGCCACGCTCGGCAGCCCCTGGACCGACTGCAGCCAGTGCAGCACCAGCAGTCGATCCGGGTGCGTGGCCGCCAGTTCCGCGAGCTGTGCGGCGAAGATAACCGAATTCTCGTGCTGATTGGCGTAAATCAGCGTGCAATGGCCCGTGCCCCGCGCGAGCACGGATTTCAGGATGGACAGCACCGGGGTGATGCCGCTGCCGCCCGCGAAGAGCAGCAGATCGGTGTCCAGTGACTCCGGGGTGAAGATTCCGGCGGGTGGCAGGACGTCCAGTGTCATGCCCTCGGCGGCGTTGTCGCACAGCCAGTTCGAGCCGTAGCCGTCGACGGTGCGTTTGACGGTCACCCGCAGCGGGCCGTCCTCGTGCGGCGCACTCGACAGCGAGTAGCAGCGGCTCACCGAACCGGTCAGGTCGCTGGGGATGCGCAGGGTCAGGAACTGGCCGGGCCGATAGGCGAACCGCTCGGCGTCGGCGGACTCGGGAGCGAGCTCGAGCGACACCGCGTCCGCGGTCTCCCGGACCACGCGCACGATGCGCACGGTCGCGACGCCCGCGGCCCGCGCCGACGCGATAGCGTCCTTTTCCGGCACGGCGATCGCGTCCATATCCGTCACCGTCATCGCTCCACCAGTTCCATTCCTGTACTTGCTGTTTGCACACCGACCGCCGCCGGAATGTGACCTGTGACACAGTCGTTTCGGAGGGGTTTCCGTTTTGTTCACGGACGGCCCGGGTAACCCCTTCCAAGGGCCGACCGCCGACGACGCCGGGCGGCCTCCCCCGGGGCAGCGGCCCCGTTCTAGGTCAGGGTTCGGCCGCGGGTACGCACATCCACATCGCGGGTGCTCACATGCACCGCGCCCGCCGCCACCGCCCCATCGATGCTGGCCCGCAATGCGCCGCAGGTGTGCGGTCGCGGGCCGTTCCCGGCGAGCTCCGTGCAATCCGCCCTCGCGGTCTTGTTCCATTGCACGCTGGTGTGCTGATCGCTGTACTTCTCCACCAGCACACACGTCCCGCAGGACCCGCACGAAACCTTGTCCATCGCAGTGCCTCTCAGGCGTTCGCGGCACGCTTGGCGAGATTGTCGGCGACCTCCGCCTCCCACGCGGTGACCGCGCGGGTGGTGTCCACCTCGTACTCGAACCGATCGGTCATCTCGTCCTTGACGTCGGCCACATCCACATAGAACTGCTCGTACCAGCGACGCAGCTGATAGACCGGCCCGTCCTCCTCGCACAGCAGCGGATTGTTGATGCGGGACTTGCGCTTCCAGATGGCCGCGTCCTGCTCGAAGCCCCTGCCCAGTCCGCCGACGAACTTCTCGGCGATCTCCTGCGCCTGCTCGGGCGTCACCCCCGAGGGCTTCTTGGCGATCGCGCCGTACATGAGCACGAACTGGTTCTCGTTGACCGGGTAGTGGCAGTTGATCAGATAACCCTCGACGACAAGGCCGTTCGGGCTCTCGCTCTTCAGGTAATCGATCATGTAGGACGGCCCGTGGTACGCGGCCTCCGAATGCAGCACGTTCTTGCCGCCCAGCGCCTTGGCGGTCTCACCCATCATGTCCTCGCGCGAGACCGAGGTCATGAACTGGCTGGCGGTGTGGCCCTCGAAGACGTTCTTGAAGAAGGTCGGAAAGCCGTAGTGCACGTAGAAGAAGTGTGCCATGTCCACCACGTTGTCGACGACCTCGCGACAGTTGGCGTCCACGATCATGGAATTCCAGGTCCAGTCGGTCCACTCGTCGTCGAAGGCGGCGTCGATGCGCGGAATCGCCAGCTCGGCCGGGGGCTGCTTGCCCTCCGGATCGTTCCAGACGAACAGCATCTTGTTCTCGACCATGGTCGGCCACGCCTTGGTGCGGGCCAGCGGCGGCACGCGGCGCGCGTAGGGGATGCCGGTGCACTTGCCCTTGCCGTTCCAGCGCCAGTCGTGGAACGGGCAGGCGATGGAGTCGCCCTTTACGGTGCCGTCGGCCAGGTTGCCGCCCATGTGCGGGCAGTAGGCGTTGAGCACATTGAGGGTGCCGTCCTCGGCGGCGAACACCACGATCTCGGTGCCGAAAGCCTTGACGGTGTGCGGCTTTCCGTCGCGGAAGGTCTCGGCCAGACCCAGGCAGTGCCAGCCGCGCGCGAATCGCGTCGGGGGCTTGCCCGAATCGATGACGCGCACTTCGGATTCCGCGGTGGTCATGTGAATTCCTCTCCCTTGCCTTGCTTGAAATGGTTGCGGCCGAGGTGACGGCGGCGACAGCGCAGTCTCACTGGCCGGGAGGTTGCTACTGGTCTGCGAGACGGTTGAACGCCGCGCGGTAGAACAGCAGCGGGCGCGCCTCGGAATGCTCGTTCAGGCCGGTCACGCGGCCGATGACAATGGTGTGGTCGCCGCCGTCCACCTCGTCGTGCAGGTCGCAGTCGATGGAGGCCAGGGCCCCGGCGAGCAGGGGCGAACCGTTCGCCGAAGCCGTCCACTCGATTCCGGCGAACTTGTCGGGCCCCGGCCGCCCGAGCTGACGGCAGATCTCGTCCTGGTGATCGGCCAGGATGTTCACGCAGAACCGGCCCGCCGCACGGATTCTCGGCCAGGTGCTCGAGGTACGCGCCGGGAAGAAGCTCACCAGCGGCGGGTCGATGGACAGCGAGGCGAACGATTGGCAGGCGAAGCCGACGGGTTCACCCTCGTCAAGGGCTGTAATCACGGTGACTCCCGAGGCGAAGCGCCCCAGCACGGTCTTGAAAGCCGTCGCGTCGATGGCCGGAGACAGGTCCAGGACCGGGTCCACGGGCCCTCCTTATTTCGATCCGAAATATAGCTAGAAGTCATGACAGCAGGTCGTGGACCGGAGCCGTCAACTCCGTGGTTCGGTGATCGGGACCCGTATGCGTAGCTTTTACGTAGTTCCCCCGATTCCCCGGCGTGTGGCGCAGGGCACTGTGACTGGTAGCACACGCTCCGAACCAGGCACATGCCTAATCGGAATAGACCTAGACTGGATATGACCAACGGAGGTACCCATGTCCGTCGCCCTGCTGCCCCCGGCGGAAGCTCGACCCAGCCACAACCCCATGCGCGCCAAGGATTCCCGCGCCAGCGCCGAAGTCCCCGTCTCGATGATCGAGCGGATGACCTTGATCCTGGACGCTTTCGATGCCTCCACCCCCACGCTCACCCTGCTCGGCCTGGTCGAGCGCACCGGGCTGCCGCGGTCCACCGTGCACCGTATCCTGGACCAGATGATCAAGCTGCGCTGGCTGGCCCACACCTCGGGCGGCTACCGGCTCGGCATGCGCGCCCTCGAACTCGGCGGACTCACCGCCGACCACAACGAGATTCGCGACGCGGTGTCCCCGCTGCTACACGAGCTGAGCCAGCGCACCGGCATGGTCGGGCACCTGGCCGTGCTCGACGGGCGCGACGTGGTGTACCTGGACAAGGCGGGCGGCCGCTTCGCCGCGAGCCTGCCCACGCGCCTCGGCGGCCGAATGCCCGCGCACGCAACCGCTCTCGGCAAGGCCATGCTCGCCTGTCTGGAGCCGAATATCGCCGAGGCCGCGCTGCGCACCCGGCTGCCGCGCCTGACCCCGCGCACCATCTGCGAGCCCGAGGCGCTGACCCGGGAGCTCACCCAGATCCGCATGCGTCAGGGCGTGGCCATCGACCGCGAGGAGGCCGTGGCCGGAATCGCCTGTGTGGCAGCGCCCTTGCGGGGCCGGGGCACCGCGCCCGCCGCGCTCTCGCTCTCCGGTCGCGCCGACGGCATGAGCTACGACCGGCTGGCCCGCGTGGTGCTCGAGGTCGCGCACGAGGCCGGTCGCACCCTGTTCCCGCGTCGCGCCCACTGGCGTTGAGGGGAGTCGGGGCATGCGGGGGCGATACAGTTCGATGATGACCGATGGCGGGCCCGCCGATGCGGCACAGGCGATTCCGGAGCTGCCGACCACGGCGTGGGCCGTCCTGGGAATGCTCTCGCACGCCGACGAACTCTCCGGATACGACCTGAAGAAATGGGCCGACTGGAGTTTGCAATTCTTCTACTGGAGCCCGTCGTTCAGCCAGATCTACGCCGAACTCAAACGTTTGGAAAAGCACGGCTACGCGACCTCGCGCACCGTCGTCTCCGAGGACGGCATGCGCGGCAAACGCATGTACGCCATTACCGAGAGTGGGCGCGACGCGGCCGCGCAGTGGGTCAATCACTCCCCCGTCGAGGCCCCGGTGCTCAAACACAGTGTGATGCTGCGGGCCTGGCTCGGGCACCTCGCCGAACCCGAGCGCATGCGTGAAATCCTCACCCAGCACATCGAATACACCGAGACCATGCGGCGACGCGCCCTGGCCGACGCCGACGGCGCGGAGGTGAATCCGGACTGGGCGTATCCGAGCGCGGTATTGCGCTGGTGCGTCAAGCATTACGAGGCGGAAAAGGAATTCGCCGAGGACCTGCTGAAGGATTTGGACAAATTGGCGAGACAGCGTAGCCGCCGCAGACCTGCGAAGAAGCAGAATTCCAACGATTCCCACTGAACGGACTTACTCATAGTCGACGGGAAACGGTCGTGACACGGTTCACACCATCGTGTTACTGCTCACCCTGGAGGACGCACAATGTCCACCTCCGTCGACACCGCGGTGCCACCCGGCGCCGCGCCTGACGAAAGCGGCCGCCTCGATGGCGCGTCGAATCTGAGGATCTGGTCGGTCCTCGCCGTCATCGTGCTGTTCACCGAGGTCTCCCCGATGCAGTACGTGATGGTCGCCTCGGCCCTGCGTCAGATCGCGCCCACCTTCCCCGACCAGGGCGCCAATATCAACTGGGCCATCATCGTTTTCGGCATTTTCGGTGCCGCGGTGTCCCCGCTGATCGGCAAGCTCAGCGACATCTGGGGCAAGAAGAAGATGTTCCTGGTCTGCGGGGTGCTGTTCCTCTTCGGCACGGTGTTGTGCGCGGTCACCAGCAACTGGGCGCTGTTCCTCGTGGGTCGTGCGCTGGAGGCGACTGCCATCGCGACCACCGTGGTGTCCTACGGTCTGATTCGTGATCTGATGCCGCGCCGGATGGTGCCCATCGGTCTCGGCATCGCCTCGACGGGTTTGGGTGTGTCGGCTCTCGCGGGTCCGCTGATCGGCGGCTACATCACCGATCACTACAGCTGGCGCGGACTGTTCTGGTTCCTGTTCGTTTTTGCGCTGATCATGATTCCGCTGCTGATCATCGTGGTGCCGGAGTCCAAGCTGCGCACGCCGCAACGACTGGACCTGGTCGGCGCGCTGCTGCTCGGCGCGGGCGCGACGCTCACCCTGCTGTACCTGGACAAGGGACAGGACTGGGGCTGGACCAGGCCCGCCACGCTGGCCTGGCTGATCGGCGGGCTGGTGCTGCTGGCGCTGTTCCCGCTCGTGGAACGGCGTGCGAAGCAACCGATCATGGATATGAAGCTGCTGTTCACGCCGCGGGTGAGCGCGGTGCTGTTCATCGGCCTGCTGGCCTCGTTCATGATCGGCTACCAGTCGTACGCGACCGGGTACATGACGCAGTCGCCGCCGTCGGATCAGGTTGTGGCGCAGGTGAAGTCGGCCACCTGGGATCAGGTGAAGGCCGGTGCGTTGAGCCAGGCGCAGGCGCAGGCCCTCACCCAGGCACGGGCCCAGGGGCTCGCCCAGGCCGAGGCGCAGGCCAAGGCCGCCATGCCGCCGGGTGTGGAACTGCCGCCCGAGGTGGTCAAGCAGCTGACCGACACCGTGAACGCACAGGTGACCCCGGAGGTCGTGAACGCGCAGGTGCCGCCGGAAGCGGTGTACCAACACCTGCCGCCGGACATGGTGAAGGTGGATCTGCAGCCGGGCTACAGCTACGGTGACAACTTCTCGCTGCTGAAGTTCGCCACGCATGTGACGCTGGCACAGTCGTTGATCGCCATGCTGTTCGGCTTCCTGGGCGGACTTTGGATTCGACGCTCGGGTGCGCGGTGGCCGCTGGTGACGGCGCTGGTCATCTTCGTGGGCAGCGGTTTCGCCTACGCGGCGCTCTCGCACGGCTGGCAGACGCAGGCGCTGATCAGCGCGGTGTACGGCATCGCGTTCGCGCTGTATTACGCCTCGACGCCGAACCTCATCGTGGAAGGTGTTCCGGCCCAACAGCAGGGCATCAGCGCGGGCATGCTGGGTGTCATGCAGGCCATGGGCGCGGGCATCGGGCTCGCGGTGGCGACGGCGTTCCTGAATGCCAATCCGGTCAAGGCGGTGGTGTCGGTGACGGGCGCGGCGCCGGTCACCAAGGACATTCCACTGCTGTACTCGGACAAGGGGTATGAGGTCAGCTTCTACTTCGTGGCGATCTCGGCGGCGGTGGCGCTGGTCGGGGCGCTGATCATGAAGCATGGACGCACTGCGGCGACGGGCGGTGCGGCACACTAGCTGTAGTGGTCGGTCGCGACGGCCCGGAGGCGATTCGTCTTCGGGCCGTTCTGTGCTCATCGCTGACCACTGAGCGGGACCTCACCTCGTTGTTCTTCGGCCGTCATATTTCGATTGGAAATAGGCCGACAGCCCGTGCGGCCGGAGGAGGTTCTCGATGATGACCGAGCGGTCGACGATGACCGGTGAACTCGACACCATCGCGATGGCGGTTGCCGCCCTTGCCAACGGCGGCATGGTACTGGTCGTGGATGACGAGGATCGCGAGAACGAAGGCGATCTGATCCTGGCGGCCGAGCACGCGACCGCGGCGAATATCGCGTTCCTGGTGCGGCACACCAGCGGGGTGATCTGCGTGCCCATGGCTGGGGAAGACTGTGACCGGCTGCGGTTGCCGCCGATGACGGCGGTGAACCAGGACCCGAAAGGCACCGCCTATACCGTGTCGGTGGATGCGATTTCCGGTGTCGGCACCGGGATTTCGGCCGCCGATCGCGCGCAGACCATGCGGGTGCTGGCCGACCCCCGGACCACCGCCGATCAGCTTTCCAGGCCGGGTCATGTGTTTCCATTGCGCGCGAATCCCCTTGGCGTGCTGGGGCGTCCGGGGCATACCGAGGCCGCCGTCGATCTGATGCGGCTGGCGGGGCTGCGGCCCGCAGGCGTCATCGCCGAGGTCGTGAACGACGACGGGACCATGGCTCGGCTGCCCGAACTGCTGGTCCGGGCTCGGGAATGGAATATCCCCCTCGTCTCCATCGCCGATCTGATCGCGCATCGGAAACGGTTGGAGCACGGTGTTTCTCGAATCGTCGAGACTCGGCTGCCCACCCGGCTCGGTGACTTCCGGGTCTACGGCTACTCCGATGAGCACTCCGGCGCGGAACATCTGGCACTGGTCTACGGCGAGCCTTCCGGCGAGAACGTCTTGGCGCGCGTGCATTCCGAATGCCTGACCGGTGATGCGTTCGGCTCGTTGCGCTGCGATTGCGGGGAGCAGCTCGACGCCGCGTTGGCGGCGGTCGCCTCGGCGGGAAGGGGTGTCATCGTCTACCTCCGAGGGCAGGAGGGTCGCGGCATCGGACTGCTCAACAAGCTGCGAGCCTACGAGCTGCAAGACGCCGGAGCCGACACCGTCGACGCCAATGTCCGACTGGGCCTGCCGATCGACGCCCGCGATTACGGTGCGGCCGCGCGGATTCTCACCGATCTCGGCGTGAACTCCGTCCAGCTGCTGAGCAATAACCCCGCTAAGCAGGCGGGCTTGGAAGCCAACGGAATCACCGTCAACACTCGGATCCCGCTGCAGACCCAGCCGACCGAACACAATGTGCACTACCTCGGCACCAAACGCGATCGGATGAGCCATCAGCTGCCGCAGTTCGAGGCCGTCGGTTACCGCTGAGCACTCGACTGGGATGCTGGGGGCATGAAGATCGCTGCCGCCCAGCTCACCTGCGTTCCCGGGGACGTCGTCGCCAATGTGCGGCAGGCGGTCGAACTCGCCGAGCGGGCCGCGGCGGATGGCGCGGATCTGGTGGTGTTTCCCGAGCTGACGCTCACCGGGTACGAGCTGGATATCGTGGCCGCCGATCCCGAGGTGTGGGTCGGGCCGCACGATGCCCGACTGGATGCGCTGCGGAACAGCGGGATCGCCACCGTGCTCAATTGCGCCGCCCCCACCGAAAGCGGTCCGGCCATCGCCACCTTCGTGTACTCGGGCTCTGGCGAGTTGATCGGAAGTTACCTCAAGCGGCACCTGTTCGAGCATGAGCGGGAGGTGTTCGTCGCGGGCTCGCAGGACGGTCGATTCGAGCTGGGCGGCCTGCGGTTCTCACTGGCCACCTGCTACGACAACCACTTTCCGGATCTCATCGAGCGCAGTGCCGCCGACGGCTGCGATGTGCATCTGGCCAGCTCGCTGTACGGCACCGGCGGCGGGGTGCGGGAGCGGGCGAGCATCTATCCCTCGATCGCACGTGATTCGAATATGTCTGTGGTGCTGGCGAATCACGTCGGACCGGCCGGAGCGTGGGTGGGTTGTGGCGGGTCGGCGGTGTGGCGGCCCGGCGGCGACCTGCTGGTCGAGGGTGATTCGAGTTCGACCGGTGTGGTCGCCGCCCGCGTCGAAAAGGCCGTCAGGACAACCAGCTCACCGGGGTGACCTCGGGAATGTGGACCACCACGTCGAAGGCCGCCGACAGATCGCGGATCGCCAAGTGCTCCTCGGCATCTCGGGCCGGGTTGTAGACGCCGCTGATCACGCGCATCTTGACCGGCTTCGAAATGGGATCGGTGCGCATGTCCAGCCACTGAATCCCATCGCTGCGTTCTCCCAGCTCTGCATCGAGGAAATCCGGTGCGGGAGCCGGTATCTCGGCGACACCGACATTCCCATGATGGAAACCGATGGCGACCGAGGCGTAGTCGCGGCCGAAATGCTCGCGGAGAACACTGCCGACGGTGACGATGTCACCCTGATCCGCGGCCTTGCCGAGAGTCGTGGACTCGGCGGAAACATGAGCGATGCCGTCCCAGTAGACAATGCGCGAGCCCGTGCGCCGATAGTGCTCGATGATCGACGCGGCCCAGAGCCTCCCCTCACCGGCGAAGCTCCCACGGCCCGCAACGCTGTGCTTGTGGAAATCCTCGATCAAAGCCATTCGGGCGCGGATGGTTTCGTCCAGTTCGGGGATTTCGGCGATCAGCGCCGAGGCGTCACGGGCATGCTCCAGGAACGGTCGGCCAGGGTGCGTGCCCCGGGCGCGCTGCACGTGTTCGTCGACGGCGTGCGCGGTCCGGATAGGCTCCAAATGCGAGGCCAGCGCAGCAGCGTAGCTCGGCGCCTGTGCCCGAACAGCATCCAACACCGCGTCATAATCCTCCGGTTTCGCCTGAACCGGCTTGATGCCAATGATCCGAACCTGATCGTCAGGATGCGCCTCGTTGAACTCCCGAATCCAGCTCAGCGCCGCAACCATCTCCTCCGTACGCCAAGGCCGCCACGCATTCTCGAGCGCCGAGGCAGCAGTCCCCTTCCCCTCCCGAACATACGCGTCAAGAGCCTCGGCCACATCGGCACTGTCCTGAACAGCAAGAGTCCGAAAGTTGTAGCGCTCCACCAAGTCCCGAAAAAGTTCATCGCGCAAGGCGAACGTCTCATGAGCGAACCGCGTCGATTCGCCGATCCCCACGACCGATGCTTTTGCAAGTGTGCTGGCGTCCATGCCCCCACTCTCCAACCTCAACATTGGTTCAGGTCAAGCAGAAGAGAGACAAAACCCAAAAAGACAAAAGAAGCCAGGAGGAGGGAGAGAGGGTGGCCGAGCCTGCGAGGCCCCCTCACCCACCAGCCCCCTCCCGCAAAAACCGCACCTACCAGCCACCTCACCTAGCGAACCTCACTCACCTCCCAGCCCACTCACGGAAAGACAAAAGATGCCTGGAGGAGGGAGAGAGGCGGGTCGAGCTTGCGAGGCCCCCTCACCTACCAGCCCCCTCACGGAAACAACCGCACCTCCCAGCCCCCTCACCTATGGCACCTCACTCACGTCCCAGCCCGCTCACCGCTCGGCCGTTCATCGTCTCTGTGAAATTGTCAAAGAGCTGACCAGCTGTGGTCGGGTTCGGGAAGCGTTGAGCCTTGCGGTCTTTGGGCTTGAGGCCTTTCGGCAGGGTCTCGGTCGGCGGGTCTGTCGGTGGGCCAGGCCGTCGGTCGGTTGAGTTTCGGTGGGCGGGACTATCGGTAGGTCGGGCGATCGGTGGGCGGGGCGATCGGTGGGCGGGGCTGTTGGAGGGCGGGGCTGTTGGAGGGCGGGGCTGTTGGAGGGCGGGGCTGTTGGAGGGCGGAGGTTTTTGAGTCTTTTGGTTTTTGGGTTTTGTCTTTAAAGGTGATGCGTGCAGTCCGTGGGCTGGGAGGTGAGGTGGCGGCTCCCAACCCGGCGTCAGCCCAAGTGCGGTAGGGCAGGCGAGGTGACCACACTTCCCCGTCCCTGCGCACGCCAGCAGGAGACGAGCAGCCGGGTTTCACGCTGCCCGTGCACCCCACCTCCGGCAACTCGAATCGACCGCCGTGGCGACCCGCTGCCCGACGTGATGGTGCTCGTTCACGCGAGGCGTGTGGGAGGGGTCCAACGTCGCCGGGGCAATCCAGCCGACCCGGCCCGGGTGGGCGGAGTCCTTGCCCAACATCACCGTCTGCCAACCGTTGTCGCTGTCGTTGACGAGGGCGTGGTGGTGATCGCACACGAGCGCGAGGTTGTTCAAATCGGTGGGTCCGCCCTTGGCCCAGTCGATCACGTGGTGGGCGGCACACATGCTGGCGGGCACATCGCATCCGGGGTGGGTGCACCCACGATCGCGGGCGATCAACGCCAACCGCTGCCCGGAACTCGCGAGGCGTTCACCGTGAGCCAGGTAGAGCGGGATCTCGTCCTTGTCCAGCACCGCCAGCACCGGGCGAGAACCCTTGGCCAGCTTGAGAGCTTCGTTAATCGAGAGGTGCCCACCCGAGGCGGTGGTCGCGACCCCCGCGCCGCGCTCGAGATCGGCCAGGCTCATCGTGACGACGACCTCGACCGGCAGGCCACGGTGCTTGCCCAGCTTCACCGGCTTACCCGCCTTCGCTGCAGCGGCAGCAACACCCGCACCAGCAGCAGCGGTGGAAGCAACAGCATCGGCGGCGGAGTCGGCGACCGGCTGCAACGCGGTAACGAGCGCGAACAACGCGTCATGGGTGCGCTGGGCGGCGTCACGACGATCGCGACGCGCCGCCGCCTCCAACACCTTGGACTCGACCCGCGCTGTGGCGGTGAGGATCTCGGCATCCGTGTCGTCGAGGTTGCACATACCCGGGCGGGCCAGCTTGGCGAAGATCGCATCCAACAACGCCCGCAACTCGGGGGTCAGCCAGCCCTCGATCTTCGACATCCCATCCACACCGGGACGGCTGATCGTGATGCCACGACGGCGACGACGATCGGCATCGGAGATCACCGTGCCCTCCGGGTCCAGGCGGGCGAGGATCTCGCGCCCGATCTTCGGCAGGTCATCGGGCATGCCGGTGACGCAGTGCTCGACCAGCAGCGCCTCGGTTTCGGTCCGCGCGGGCGCGGGAACCTCGGCGGGCAGATGCGTCATGATGTCCACGATCCCGCGCACATGATCACGCGAAATCACACCCGCCTCAAAAGCATTCGCTGTCGCCGTCAGGGTGATCGGGCGCGGCTTGCCGTCGGCTCCGAGGAACTCTCCACACGCTGCGGCGATCTTCACCCGCACCGCCGCGTCGTACCGGGACAGGCCCAGGGTTTGGCGCAGGAACGGCACCGCGTCCTTCACCCCGGCCTTGCGCGGCAGGTCCCGCTCCGACGCCTCGATCACCAGAGTCGAATCCAGTGCGGCCAGTTGGCGTTTGCAGATTTCCAAGCGGCGCATGAATTCCACGACATCGATATCGGACAGGTGGTTGAGGCCGCCGTGCAGGACATTGTCGTTGACGTTGGTTACCACGGTCATCAGGGCGCTGACGCCGGTGCTGTCGAGTGATTCCCCCTTCGAATTCATACGCTAATTCTACCGCCGAATTCCAACCAATGGAACCCGAAATGTCCGTTGTTACTTAGCTTTTCACTCTTAGAATCTCTGAAACCCTTGCGCCCATTGCCTTTCCGGCAGCCAGTAGCGGCTCCGTCGAGCGCAGTGTGCGGCTGAGCACGAAAGCCCCTTCCAGCGCACAGAGAATCGCAATCATCAATTCCCGCGCGTCATCGTCCGCGAGCCCGCGGCGCACGAAATATGCCACACCCTGATCGATCCAGGAATTCATGACTTCTGCTGCGACATCGCGTATTCCAGGTTCACTGTCCGCCACTTCCCCGGCAACCGTTCCGACGGGGCACATATTCATCCAACCGCTCTGTTCGATCGTCTCGGCGGCGGCCGCGAAAGCAGCCGGGACCGCTTCGCGCAGATCGTCATGGGCGTCCAGCAGAAGAGGCAGCAACTGGATGTAGGCCGCGCCCGAGGTGCGTAGGGCCTCGGCGGCGATGGCCGCTTTCCCGGCCGGGAAGTGGTGGTAGAGCGAACCCATGGGGGCGTTCGAGGCGGCGGTGATCTGTTTGACGGTGATCGCGCTGTAGCCCTGGACGCGCATGAGCTCGGCGACGGCGGTGACCAGCCGGTCCCGGGTGGTGGTTGACAGGTTCTCGCTCACCGATACAGACTAGAGCAAACGCACTAGAGCGTGTGCTCTAGAGGAGGAAATCATGCCGACTATTGAAGTAAGCGCAGGTCGAATCCATTACGTCGAGCGGGGTGAGGGGCCCGCGGTCGTGCTCTTGCACGGACTCTTGATGAACCACACGCAGTGGGACAAAGTCATTGACAAGCTGCCGGAGGGTTTCCGCTACCTGCTCCCGGATCTACCGTTCGGATCACACCCCGAGCCCATGCGCGAGGGCGCGGATCTGAGCATGCGGGGATTGAACCAGCTCATCGCCGATTTCCTTGCCGCACTGGACCTTCACGACATCACCCTGGTCCACACCGATTGGGGCGGCGGCCTGTTCCTCACCGCCTACGGCCTCGACGACCGCATCGCCCGCATGATCGTGCTGCCCTGCGAGGCATTCGCCAACTTCCCACCCGGACTGCCCGGCAAGACCGTCACCGTCGCCGCGTACGTACCCGGCGCACTCACCTTGGGGCTCAAGCAATTACGCGTCTCGTGGTTGCGGAAGTCGCCGCTTCTCTTCGGCTGGATGGCCCGCTATCCCCTCAGCGACGAACTGGTGCACGGCTGGACCGAACCCGGCCTGCGGGACAAGCGGATTCAGCGCGACATGCTCGCCTACGCCAAGTCCAAGCGCTCCAAGGCCGAGCTCATCGCGAATACCGAAGCGCTGCGGAACTTCTCGGGCGACGCCCTGATCCTCTGGTCCTCGGCGGGCAAGGTGATGCCGCGCGAGCACGGCCGCCGCCTGGCCGACATCATTCCGAAGGCTCGGCTGGTCGAGATCGACGACGCCTACGTCCTGTCCATGCTCGATCAACCCGATGCCGTCGCCGCGGCCATGTCGGCCTTTCTCACCGAAGCCGTCGTCGAGTCCGACTAGTCCGGGTTACCGTTCGGTTTGGTCGGCGGGATCGGCCGGACGAATGCACTGGAGGCGCGATGCCGAGCTTCATGAGTCGGGTGGTGGTGCCCGCCTATCTGCGGATCACCCGCGCCAACCAGCCCTTCCTCACCGCCGAGAGGGCGCGAGAACACATCCGAGAGCGCACGATCCGGCCGCAGCCGTTCGCACCGCCTCGCATTCTGCGCTCCGATATCGAGATCTCGGTGCGTCGGGAGGGCGGTTGGCCGATCTACACCCTCACTCCCCGATCCGGCCGCGCGCGGGGCAATGTCATCTATTGCCACGGCGGCGCGTGGGTGAATGAGGTTGCTCGGCAGCACTGGGAATTGGCCGCCGATATCGCCGCCGACGCGGGCACCACCGTCACCCTGCCCATCTATCCGCTGATTCCCTTCGGGACCGCCGATCAGGTGATTCCGGCCTTCGCCGAGCTGGTGCGCGCCAATCGGGAGCGGTACGGCGAGGTCTGTCTGGCCGGGGATTCGGCGGGTGGGCAGATCGCGCTGTCCACTGCCGTGCTGCTGCGGGACGACGAGCAGCCGAGTGTGCCTCGCACAGTGCTGATTTCACCCGCGCTGGATCTGTCGATGAGCAATCCCGAGATTCTCGCCGTCCAACCCGAGGATCCGTGGCTCGGCCGCGAGGGCGGGCTGGTGTTGGGCGAGAGTTGGCGGGGACCGCTGGAGATCACCGATCCGCGCGTCTCTCCCCTGTTCGCCGACTTCACCGGTCTCGGCCCGCTCACCGTCTTCTGCGGCTCGCGCGACATCCTGGTGCCCGACACCCGCCTCATGGTCGAAAAGGCCAGGGCCGCAGGCGTGGACGTCGACTATGTCGAGGAGCCGGGGCTGGTCCACGTGTATCCGCTGACACCGACGCCGGAGGGGCGGGCGGCCCGAAAAGTCATCATCGGCGCACTGAGCCGCGCCCTGACCCCCGCGCGGTCGCCACGCTGAGTCAAGCCTTCGTCGCGTCGGGCCCGTGTTCCGCGAGCCAGCGGCGGGCGCGGGTGGGCGAAGCCCGCGACAGCCAGGCGTCTTGGATGACCTCGGTCAGTTCTTGCAGCGTCAGTTCGGGAATTCGGCTGCCGCGCACCAGGACCGAGAGATGTCCGTCGAAGTGCGGGGTGGTGAAGAACGGGGAGTCGGGGTCCTGGGTGAGCGCCAGTTTGTCGTCCTCGGACGGGACCCAGATGACGATGACGTCGTCATAGCGTTCGCCTGTCACCGGGTCGACCGCATCGGGGCGGCGGCTGCGGAAGAAGACGAACGACTTCTGGCCCACCTGGTAGACCGGATTGCCCGCCGGACCTTCGACGACGGTGACGTGCGGCATGGCGGCAGCCAGCTCGTGAACGTCGGAGAGACGGGCTCGGCGTGTTCTGCTCGGCACCCGCCCGAGTGTATCGCCGGACACCTTCGCGACCGCCACGAGCAGCGTTTATGCGGCGCTGCTGGCACAGCATGCCGCAAATCACATAGGTTTGACGCCATGGCGCGGCGTGTCAATGGAAACCTCCCCGAAGAGGTGACTAGCTTCGTCGGCCGCCGCGAAGAACTGGCTACCGCGAAGCGTCTGCTGCCCACCACCCGGGTGCTCACCCTGTTGGGTCCCGGCGGCATGGGGAAGACCCGATTGTCGCGGCAGATCGGGCAGCTGGTGTCGCGGGCCTTCCCGGACGGCGTGTGGCTGGTCGAGCTCGCCGACGTGCAGGACCCCGCGCTCGTCACCCTGGCCGTGACCGAGGCGCTGGACCTGCGCGACGAATCCACCGCGCCGCTGCCCCGGCTCACCGAATTCCTGGCCGACAAGCGGCTGCTGCTGATTCTGGACAACTGTGAGCATCTGATCGAGGCGTGTGCGGCACTGGTCGGTCGGATCATCGCGACCACGCCCGATGTGCGGGTATTGGCGACCAGCCGGGAGGTGCTGGGCATCCCGGGCGAGCAGGTCATGCCGGTGCCGCCGCTGACCGTGCCCGAGACCGCCGGGGAGGACGGGGACGCGCTGCAGCTGTTCGTCGAGCGCGCGACGGCCGCCAATCCGAGCTTCCAGGCCACGCCCGCCAATCGCGCGGTGCTGGCCGAGATCTGCCGTCGGCTCGAGGGCATGCCCCTGGCCCTGGAATTGGCGGCGCTGCGGCTGCGCATGTTCACACCGGAACAGATCCTGGATCGACTCGACGACACCATCGGTCTGCTCAGCGCCGGACCGCGCACCGCGCCGCAGCGGCAGCAGACGATAGAGGGCGCGATCCGCTGGAGCTACGACCTCTGCACGGCGGCGGAACAGACACTGTGGGAACAGCTTTCGGTATTCGCGGGCGGCTTCGACATCGATGCCGCGGAGGCGGTGTGCGAGCTGGAATCGGGCTCGCTCATGGAGGCATTGACCGGACTGGTGGACAAGTCCGTGGTGATGCTGCGCTTCGACGGGGATGTCGCCCGGTACTCGATGCTGGAACCCATCCGCCAGTTCGCCGCCGACCGCCTGGCCGAACGCGGTGCGGCGCAGCAGGTTCGGGCCCGACACCGCGAGCACTACCGGCAGCTGGCCATGCGCGGGCAGACCGCCTACTGGACCGCCGAGGATGTGGCGTGGTTCGGCGAATTGTCCCGGGAGCACGCCAATCTGCGGGCGGCGTTGAAGTCCGGGCTCGAGGACGAGCCGCTGCGCACCATGGCCACCGTGACCGTGCTGCGCCCCTTCTGGGAGCACAATCGATTCCTGTCCGAGGGCTATCGCTGGCTCACCGATTCGCTGGCGCGCAATCCGGAGGCGACCGCCGAGCGGGCCAAGGCGCTGTCCTCGGCGGCCTCGCTGGCGGCCCTGCTGGGCGATGAGGAGTCCGCCGCGCGGCTGGTGGGTGAGTGCATGGAATTGGCTGCGGTACTGGGTGATACGGACATCATGGCCGAGGTGGCATTGGATCGGTCGCTGCTTGCCTTCGCCAATAGCGATCGGGAGCGGTCACTCGAACTCGGGCGCAGTGCCATCGAGTTGGCGGCCTCGCATGGGCAGAGCGCCATCGAAATGGATTCGCACGCCTTCTCTTTCATGGCCGCCATGGTGTTGGAGGCCCCAGGCCGCACCGAATTGGCCGAGCGTTTCCTGAAACTCACCTCCGACAGCGGTTCACACCTGCTGGGCGGGTTGGCGCTGTGGACAGTCGGCATCGACCACTGGCGGCGCGGCGAACTCGAGGCATCGGCCGCGTACCACAGCCGGGCCATCGAGCAGTTGGCGCTGTTCGAACGGTGTATCTGGCTATCGTCGGCATTCGAGGGGCTGGCGTGGACCGTCTCGGCGGGCGGCGACTACGAGCGCGCGGCGCGGCTGCTCGGCGCGGCGGAGACATTGCAGCGCAGTACCATTCGGCTGGCGCACACGATCACCGTCGCGGTCGGCGAGAAGGAACGCCTCAAGGTGCGAGAAGCCTTGGGCGAGGAGGCTTTCCGCGCCGCCTTCGCCGCGGGTGCGAGCCTGCCGCTCGAGGAGGCCATCGATTACGCCCTCGGCCGCACCCCGGCCGCACCCGAACCCCTTGTCGCGCCGTCCCCTCTGCAGCGGTCCCCGCGCGCCAGCACCGCCACCCTCTCCGAAACCAACGTCCTCACCCGCCGTCAAAAGGACGTCGCCCGCCTGGTGGCCGCGGGCCACAGCAACAAGCGCATCGCCGCCGACCTGGTCATCTCGGTCCGCACCGCCGAAACCCACGTCGAACACATCCTCACCAAGCTAGGCCTCACCTCCCGCACCCAGCTCGCCGCCTGGGCCCACGAACACGACCTGTAGGTGGATATGACCGACTCCTATCGCCGTACCCGCGAGAGCCTGCATGCGGTGGCCGAACAGCTCCTGGCCGGGCCGGAGTATCGGCGCAGCAAGACGATTCGGCTTGCTGCCGCGCCGGGTGGGTTCGCGACGGTGAAGGAGCCGAACCTTGCGGTGCGCGACGATCTGCTGCTGCTGGACGACGAGCCGATCGGCAAGCTGCACGGCGCGACCATCGCCGATCTCGCCGCCGCCGCAGGCCTCGAAGCCGGTATGCCGGACGGCGTCTACTCCGATGTGACCGGCTTCGACCCGCATACCGAACTCTGGATCGATCCGGACCACGCCCGAACCCTCAGCCGCGCATACGAACTCGGCGACACTGCCCTGCGCGCCCTCGCCGCCGACCACACGCCGATCCTCTGGCCCGAACACTTCGACCTCGGTATCGACCTGGACGAGGTCAACTACGGCGTCTCCCCCGGCGACACCCTCATTCCCGAGCCGTACGCCTATGTCGGCCCCTGGACACCCCGCAGCGGCCCCTTCTGGAACCAATCCTTCGGCGCGGCCCGCACCCTCGCCGAACTCGGCGGGCTCGATGCACTGGTCGGCTTCTTCACCGAAGGCCGACGCGTCTCGGCCGAGTCCTAGGGCTACTGGTAGCCGACGGAGCCGTCGATGCGTTCGCGGAGGAGGTCGGCGTGGCCCGCGTGGCGGCCGTATTCCTCGATCATGTGGAGGTAGATCCAGCGGAGGGAGAGTTCGGTGCCCGTGCCGGGGTGGAGGGCGGTGTGGTCGAGGGGCAGGTCGGCAATGGCCTTGTCGGCCAACGCGATTTCCTCGACGAAGCGGGCGTAGTCGGCTTCGGCCTGGTCGGGGACGGTGTCGTGGAAGTCGCCGTCCCGGTTGGTTTCGGAGCAGTAGACGTAGTCGAGCGGCTCGCCCGCCGCGCGCCTTCGGAACCAGCCGCGTTCGACCTCGGTCATGTGGCGGATCAGGCCGAGCAGGGACATGCTGGAGGGTTCCACGCTGCGGATGGCGAGGAGTTCGCCATTGAGGCCCTGGCATTTCCAGAGCAGGATCTCGCGGCCGCGGGTCAGCAGCGAGTGCAGAAGGGCGCGCTCGTCACCGATGAGCACCTGGGGCGTACGGGCGATGTCGGGGGCTGTCCACGTCATCTTCGGACTGTAGCGCCGACCCCGGATACGCGAAAACGAGTTTCGGGATGGGATTTCCCACCCCGAAACCCGTCGGAAACCGCCTGCTACAGGCCGTTGTTCAGGAAGTCGATGACCGAGCGCTCGAAGGCGTCCTTGCGCTCCACCATGACCCAGTGGCCACAGCGCGCGAAGGTCCGCAGATCCGCGTTCGGCAGCTGGCGGGCCGCGAAGAGCGCGCCTTCGACCGGTGTCACCCGGTCGTCACGGCCCCAGAGGATCAGGACTTCTTTGGTCAGCCCCTTCAACCGCGCCCACAGTGGCAGCGGTTCGGCCAATTTCGGGTTGTAGAAGGTGGCGTAGGCGTCACGCAACGCGGCCTGGGCGCGAGGGTCGGCGGCGGCCTTCAAACGAGTCGCCACCAACTCCTCGGTGAGGGTGGCGGGATTGGAGACCATGGCCCGCAGGAAGCCCATCGCCTTCTCGTCGCTGGGGTCGGCGTTGAACTCCATGAGGCGCGAAATGCCCTCGGACGGTTCGGGTCCCAAGATATTCACGCCGACGCCGCCGGGAGCCATCAGCACCAGCCGGTCGACCCGCTCGGCATGGTCGAGGGCCAGTAGCGTCGCAACGGTGCCGCCCATGGAATTGCCCAGCAGGTGCGCCTTCGCAATACCCAGCTCATCGAGCAGCCCGAGCACCGCGTCGGCGGCAATACGCAGATAGTTGCGCTCGTACACCTCCGGCCGCCCCGACTCGCCGAAACCTGGCAGATCCAGGACCAGGCAACGGAAGTGCCGCGACAGCACCTCCAGGTTGTTGCCGAAGTTGGCCCAGCCGGACACACCCGCACCCGAGCCATGCAGCAGCACCAGCGGCGCACCCGACCCGGCCTCGTGATACCGCAGCTTGTGGCCGTCGACGCTGACCCAGCGGGTGGTGTTCTCGACGGTGAGAGTCATCAGAGCATCCGATCCGCGACCTCGAGGCCCATGGCGGCCTTGCCGTACATGGCCAGCGCTCGCTCCACATCATTGATGACGTGCACGCTACCGGCGTGCGCGTCGCGCCAGTTGCGCTCGATGATGTTGGGGCGGCGAATCGCGTGCCCGCCGGAGTTCTTGAACAGCAGGTCGATCGCCTCGAGCGCGCGCTCGGTGCCGCGGACCTGATCGCGGCGGGTGGCCAGGCGCAGCTCGAACGGAATCTCCTCGCCCGCTTGGGCATACCGCAGCTGCTCGCTCATATTGCGTTCCATCTGGAGCACGGCGGCGTCGATTTCCGAAGCGGCACGGGCGATTCGGACGTGCGCGAAGGGATCCTCGGACACCTTCTGCCCGCCGTAGGATAGCCGCACCCGCTCACGCTGGCGCTCGATGTGTGCCTCGTATGCGCCCTGCGCGGCACCGATGATCGGGGCGGTGATGGTGTTGGAGAACAGTGCGCCGAACGAGATCTTGTACAGCGGAGCGGTGTTCACCGTCTGGCCGGGGCCGATCAGGTTGGCCTGATCCGCGGCCGAGTAGGCGCGGTGGGCGGGCACGAAGGCCTTGTCGATGACGATGTCATTCGACCCGGTGCCCGACAGGCCGGACACGTTCCAGGTGTCCTCGATCCGGTAGTCGGTGCGCGGCACCAGAATCGTGTAGTAGTCCATGCCGTTCTCGCCCGGCACCAGCGCGCCCAGGAACACCCATTGCGCGTGATCGCAGCCGGAGGAGAAGGCCCAGCGGCCCGACAGCTCGTAGCCGCCCTCGACCACGGTCAGCTTGCCGGTCGGCGCGTAGGAGGACGACACCAGGGTGTCGGGGTTCTCGGCCCAGACATCCTGCTGCGCCTGGTCTTCGAACAGCGCCAGCTGCCAAGGGTGCGCGCCCAGCACCGAGGACACCCACGCGGTGGACGGGCACACGGTGGCGATGGTGCGAATGACCTCGTAGAACTCCACCGGCGAGGCCTCGTCGCCGCCGAAGCGGGCGGGCTGCAGCATGCGGAACACACCGGCGTCGGTGAGCTCGGCAATGCTGGTGTCGGGCACCCGCCGCTGCTCCTCGGCCTGGGCCGCGCGTTCCCGGAGCGCGGGCAACAGGTCCCGAACCCGATCGAGCACCTTGTTCGTCATGCGGGTGTTCCCTCCTCGTGCAAGAGTTTCTGCACTCGAAGTTATGGCCCGATGAGTGTTTCGATCCGAAATAGTCCCAATGATCGGGAGACGCTACTTGTGCGCGTACTCCCAGGTGATGTCCTCGTCGAGGGCCTTGCGGACAGCTCGGTCGAGATCCGGGTTCCAGTCTTCCGGTTGGGCGACGGCGACCCAGCCGTCCAGCACCAGATCGCCGTAGCGGTGGCCGTGGCCCGACGGCACGCCCTGGGCATTGGCCAGGTCCGCGCTGATCTGCCAGAAGGTGACGATCGGCCACCAGCGAATGGATTTGGAGACATCCGCGCCACGCGGTTCCTTCAGCCAATCCGGTTGGGTGAACAGCAGATCCGGCGACCACCAAACGATGGGGTCGGAGGCGTGCTGGAGGTACACCACGCGCGGGGTGAACCACTGCCGGTCCGGTCGCGCCAGATCCGGTGCGGTGGCGGCGAATCGGACGATCAGGCCGTCGGCGTAGACGGGCAGGATCTCCGGGGTGCCCGGATCCCGGCGCTGCTCGAGTTGGCTCCAGATCCGGTTCGAGTTGGGCGGGCCGACCCACAGCACGCCGTCGACCAGGGTGCGGATGTCATCGAGCCCGGTGAACGCGCCCTCCGAACCCTGCGACCCCAGGCTCTCGCCGTACACCAGCAGCTTCGGGCGCTGGCCGGGCGGCAGTTGCGCCCAGCGCTCGTGCACCGCGTGGATGACCAGCTTTCCGGACTCGGTCGCCTTCTGCCGGTCGGACAGGAACGACAGCACGCTCGGCAGATACGAGTACTGGGTGGCGGCGATGGCGGTGTCGCCGCCGTACATGTATTCGATGGATTCGGCGGTCGTGGAGTCCACCCAGCCGGTGCCGGTCGTGGTCACCACGACCAGGACCTTGCGCTCGAAGGCGTGGGTCCGATCCAGCTCCTTCACAACCAGGGCCGCGATGTCCTCCGGCGTCTTGGCCGAATTCAGGCCCGCGTAGACCCGAATCGGTTCGCGCGCTGGCCTTCCCGTGACCTGCTCGATCCGCTGTGCGTTGGGACCGTTCGCCACGAACCAGCGGCCCTCCGAGCCGAGGGTGTTCCATTGCGCCAAAGACTCTGGGCTGCCGGACCTTTCGGGCATGTGCGGCTGGACGGCGAACTCCGAGGTCTTGCCATTGCGCAGACTGAACGCCGAATTCGCCACGGAGAAGAAGGCTTTCGCCAGCACACCCTGGAACAGCAGCACGGCGACCACCGCCACCACGACGGTCGCGCCCACGTAGGCGACATTGCGGGGAATCCGCCATTCGATATTGAGCAGCCGCACGATCAACCGAATCAGCCACCGCACCGCGCGGAAGACGACGATCACCAAGGCCAGTGTGGCCGCCGCCAGCAACTCGGCCCGCAGATAACTCGACGTATTGGTCGGTTTCATCCCCATGAGCGTCTCGAGATCCCGCTGCCACCGCGCCGACCGCGCCAGCACCAGCGCCGCCCCCGCGATCGTCCCCACCACGATCACGGCCTTGCCGACCGCCCGCGCCGTCTCCGACGGATGCCACAACTTCGCGATCCCCCGCGCTTCCTCGGGCAGCCGCGGCCGCACCCACTTCTTGAACGCCCACTCCAACACACACCCCACCCCGTACCCGATCGCCGCGCTGATCCCGCACACCAGCCCCTCGAACAACCAGGTCCGCGGCAACAACGACGGAGACACCGCCCACAGGAAGAAGATCCACGCCACCACCAACCCGGGATAACTCGGATCGACCGCCCGCTCCGCCCGATCCGCGAGAGCCCAGAACCGCGACAGCACCGCCGCCACCGCACCCGATTCACCAGCCACTGCTCGCGAATCACCAGCTGCCGCGCCCTTCTCCGCCTCCACAGGCCCGGAGTTACCGCTGGCCTCGTGCGGGTCGCCCGGTGCGGGCCGGTCGCCGGTGTGCGGGTTGTCGTTCGACCGATCTTCCGCCGTCATGGGTTCGAGTTTGGTGGTCCGGACACGCCCGGGTGGTAGCGACACGCGTGGGAGGGGGGCCGGAACCGTCGGACGCCGGGGGCTCAGGCCGGAGTCCGGCGGTGCCGGTTATCCGAGATAGCCCCGGGGAAACTCCGGGGCGGGTCCGGGCCATTGGGCGGTCCGGGCGTGGGCGCCGCAATCCCCGCGTTGTCCGCCCACGCTGAAAACCCTATGCCGCAGCCGAATACCTGGGAAACAGCTATTCAGAGCGATTGACAAGGTCGGATGGTGATTCGGTCAGCCGCGGCGGGCGGCGGCCGTGCCCGCGCGGCGGCCGAAGAAGGTGGCGTCGCCGAGGGAGGTGCCGGAAATGTAGCCGAAGCCGTGCAGGCCATTGGCGGCTCGGCCCGCGGCGAACAGGCCGGGGATGGCGCGGGCGTCGAGGTCGAGGACGTGGCCGTCGAGATCGGTGTGGAGACCGCCGAGGGTGAAGACGGAGGCTCCGGTGCCGCGGCGGTTGCCGGATTCCGAAGGCGGGCGGACCCCGGCCTTGACGTCGATGGCCGCGAAGGGCGCGGTCAAGGGGCGCAGCCAGCGGGAAGATTTGTGGTGGTCGAGATCCTGTCCGCGCGCGGCGAATTCGTTGTAGCGGGCAAGGGTGGCCACCAGCGATCCGGTCGGCAGTCCGGTGAGTGACTCCAATTCCTCCGGAGTCTCGGCGACGTGTGTGGGCCGCACACCCCAGCGCTGCGGTTCCGGCACCTCCTCGAACCCTTCCTCGTCGACGATCACCCAGACGGCGGTGTCGTCCCCCGCCCAGCTGCCGCCCATGTTCTGGCGGTAGAGCGCGTGCTGGCCGATGCGACCCGGGTAGGTGTCCTCGTTGATGAACCGCCGCCCCAGCGCGTTCACCACCATGCCCCGCGCGGCGAGACCGGGAATCAGGGACATGCCGACCTGCCCGGCCGACATGTGACGCACCGCCGCGCCGAGGGCCTGGGCCATGCGAATGCCGGACCCGTCGTCGGTGCCCGCGCTGACCTTGGTGTGGCCCAGCAACTCCGGCGCGTGCGCGGCGAGCATCTCGTCGTCGTCGACGAACCCGCCGGTGGTGAGCACGACGCCGCGCCGGGCATGAATGGTGATCTCCTTGCCGTACTGTCGCGCCACCGCTCCCACCACGCCGCCGTCCTCGGCCACGATCAAGACATGGACATAGGTGTCGAAAAGCGCGGTGGCTCCGGCGGATTCGGCCGCTGCCGACAGGCATTCCATCAGCAGCTTGCCGCCGAAGTCGTTGGCGGTGGGCCGGTGCCCGCGCGGGGCGGGTGCGGCCGATTCGGTGAAGGGCCAACTGTTCTCGCCCAGCCACATGAGCCCGTCGTCGGTGGGCGGCACCCAGGTCGGCGCGTCCCACATGGTCGGCTTGAACGGGACACCGCGGTCGACGAGCCAGTGGAAGTGCTCGACGCTGCCCGCGCAGTACTCCTCGATCTTGGCCGTATCCGCGCCGCTGCCCAGCGCCGCGGTCAGGAAGGCCGCCATGGCCGCCGGGGTGTCGTGGTAGCCGCAGGCCACCTGGATCGGGGTGCCGCCGCCGAGGTAGATCTCGCCGCCCGACATGGCCGACGCGCCGCCCGCGCCGCCGGACCGGTCCACCACCAGCACCTGCGCCCCGGCGTGGGCGGCCTCGAAGGCCGCCGCGGCACCGGCCGCGCCATAGCCGACGACCAGCACATCGGTCTCGATGTCGTAGTGGCTCACCGCACCGGCCGCCCGCGGCCGCACCGAATTCCGCACTGTCATGCCTCGACGGTGCACGCCGTCCACGGGCTTCTTTAGCGCCCCATCTTGGTGAGCGATTCCCCGATCCCGTTGACCGGGACTGCGACCGGTCACCCGACTGCGCACTGGGGATGGTGTGTGAACGGCGTCACTGTGGTTGGGGACGCCTGCACGAGGAGGAGAGTCAATGCGGATTCTGGTCACCGGGGTCACCGAGCCGAGCGGTCGGGCCGTGGCGCGCATGCTGTCGGCGGCGGGCCACGAGGTGGTCGGTCTGGACCGGCAGCGGCACCGCTATGTCGATCCGCGGGTCGCGGTGAGCGTCGGCGACCTGTCCGATGTCCAGGTCTGCGCGCGGGCGGCGGCCGGTGCCGACGCCATCGTCCACCTCGCGGGTCCGGCCATCACGGCGATCGCGAAGGCGGCCGCGGAGTCCGGGGCGCACCTCGTGATTCCCGTTGCGGCGGGCACGGATTCGAGCGTCGAGCAGATCGCGACCCGCTCCGGCGCGGACGTGTTGGTGGTGCGCACCGCCCTGGTGACGGGCCGCCGCATGGACCAGGGCAGTTGGCGGGCCCTGGAAGCGCTGACCGGCGGCAAGGGCAGCATTCAGGTCCTGCACTACGACGACTTCGAGCGTTTCCTGGTGCTGGCGGCCCTGTCCCAGCGCTCCGGCACGGTCGAGCTGGCCGCGCCCGGTGAGGTGTCCGGGGCCGAAGTCAAGCGCATCTTCGCCGAGGCGGGCGTGAAATACAGTGCGTGGCTGCCGAAGTCGTCGATCGCACGAGTTCGGCTCGACTCGTCCGCCGCCCGTCAGGAGTGGGGCTTCCGCTACGGCTGGACCGCCGCCGAGACCATTGCCGATGTGGCGCGCGGCCTGCACGGGCGCAAGTCCGGCGGTTCCGGCATTCGCGACCGCCGCGGCGCGATCCCGCTGCCCACCCACGTGGTACCGCAGAACGCCCCGACCTCCGACGGGTACCCGTTGAGTTCCGCTGCGCCCGAGGGACTTCAGGGCGAGTTCGACGATCTGGTCGACGACCGCATTCCGGTCTACACCGCCACCAATACCTCCGAGGCGCTGCCCGGCCCGCTCACCCCGCTGACCATCGACCTGCAGGCCGGTGCCATCCGCCTCGGCAACGAGGCCATGGGCAATATGATCGCCATCGAGGGAATCGCGTTGGAGCACTGGGTCTCCCGCGTCACCAGCGTGCTCGGCCACCACATGTACATCAACGCCTCCATCGGCGTCTTCTCCGCGCAGAACATGCCCGGCTGGGACGAGGAGAGCGTGCGCCGCGACGTCTACGGCACCATCGGCGATGTCGAACTGCACCCCAAGGGCCGACCGGCCATGCCGACCGGAATGGCCGCCCGCGCGGGCACGTTCAAGGCCATGGGTCGGGTCGCCGCCACCGCGATGAAGTACGCCAAGACCGCCGAGCACATCAATGCCGCCGCGCACGCGGAAGCCCTGACCCGCGACCAGATTTCGGAGCTCACCGACGAGCAGCTGCACGCCCGCGCCCTGCTGTGGCGCGACCGCCTCAATCAGGCGTGGCAGGCGGCGTCGATCGGCGTCATGATGACCGGTGCGGCCACCGCCGCCCACAAGGGCGAGGTCAAGATCGACCCGAACCGCCTGGAATCCGCCAAGACCATGCTGGCCGTGGAGCGGCTGGCGGCCCTGTGCCGCAAGGACGCCGGGCTGCAGGAGGTCGCCAAGAGCGGGGATGTGGCCGCGGCCCGCGAGAAGTCGCCGGAGTTCGGCACGGCCCTGGATCAGGAGCTGGCCCGGATCGGCCATCGCGGACCGGGCGAATGCGAGCTCATCAACGCCACCTTCGGGGACCGCCCCGAACTCTTGGTCACCGCCGCCGGGCGGGCCGCGGAAATGCCCGCGCCACACCGGGAACCGGTGCCCGAGCCGACCGGCCGCACCGCCAAGATGGCCGTCGGCGCGACCGTCTATCGCGAACGCGCCCGCGACGCCGTCGTCCGGGTCACCCACTGCCTGCGCCTGGCCACCCAGGAGCGCGCGGCGCGCCTGGTGAAGGCGGGCAAGCTCACCGAGATCGAAGACTCGGCGTTCCTGAGCCTGGATGAAATCCTCTGGGCCCCGGCCGATCTGAAGGAGCGCGTGGCCCGACGCCGCGCCGAGCGGGCCAAATTCCAGGCCGTGCGCATGCCCGATGTGGTCAATGGCCCGTGGGAACCGGAGGAGGTCTCCGGCGCGATCGCGGTGGGCGACACCATTTCCGGGCTCGGCGTGAGTCCCGGCGTGGTGGAGGGCACCGTCAAGCGCGTCCTGACCCTCGACGACGATATCGAGCCCGGCGACATCCTGGTCGCCGCCGTGACCGACACCGGGCACACCGCCATGTTCGCCTATGCGGGCGCGGTGGTGACCGATATCGGCGGCACCGCCTCCCACGCCGCCATTGTGGCCCGCGAATTCGGGGTGCCGTGCGTGGTCGACACCAAGACCGCCAGCGATGCGCTGAAGGACGGCCAGCGCGTCCGCGTGGATGGCGCGGCCGGAACCATCACCCTGCTCGCCGACGCCGAATAGTCCTCCGCAACACCGAATAGCACTCCGCGACACCGTGATCCGGGCCGGACGCCTGCCGTTCGGCCCCGGATCGGCGTGCCCTCCGGCCGCCGCGCAAGCCCGGACCGACGTACCCCTCCAGGTCGGTCCGTGATCGAAAGGAATACCCCCAGTGACGATTTCGCGCGCCGTGCGCGGCACACTCACCGGTGTAGCCGCCGCGCTCATCGCCCTCATCCCGATCGCCGTGACCCCGGCGCTGGCAGCGCCGAACATCCCGGTGCTGCAGTCGCCCAAGGGCGTGTCGCTGAACCTCCCCGATGCCCCGAATGCCCGTGACCTGGGCGGCATTCCGACCAAGGGCGGTGGCGGCAAGGTCAAGGATGGGTCGGTGTTCCGCGCGGACGCCCTGAACAAGCTCGGCGATGCCGAACAGCAGCAGCTGGTGTCGGCGGGCATCGCGGAGATCATCGACTTCCGCAGCCCCACCGAGCGCGGCCAGAACCCCGACAAGATCCCGGCCTCGATTCCGGAGAAGTCGCTGCCCGTCTACGACCCGAACAATGACTTCTACCTGTTCTTCGCCAAGGCCGTGCAGGGCGGCCCGGCCGTGCAGCAGCAACTCCTCGGCGACGGCAAGGGCAAGCAGTTCATGATCGACTACTACCGGTGGATGGTCACCGATGCCACGGCGCGCTCGCAGTTCGGCGCCGCGCTGAAGGACATCGCCACCGCCAATGGCCCGGTGCTGTTCCACTGCACCGCCGGTAAGGACCGCACCGGCTGGATGTCGGCCATCCTGCTCAGCGCCCTGAACGCGCCCAAGGGCCAGATCTACAACAACTACCTCGAGTCCAACGACAATCTGGCGGCCGCCAACCAGGCGACCCTGGACGGTCTGGTGGCCAAGGGTCTGGTCACCGATCCCTCACTGTTCACCCCGGTCCTCGGCGTGGACCGCGACTACCTCGACGCCTCCTTCGACGCGGTGCAGCAGAGCTTCGGCTCGTTCGACAATTTCCTGTCGCAGGGCCTGGGCATCGACGACGCCACCGTCGCGACGCTGAAGGCCAAGCTGGTCGGCAAGTAGGCCGCGGGCGTTGTACCACGAATGCCGACGTCGCGAATCGGACGACGTCGGCATTCGCTTGTCCTGCCCATGTCCGGGTCGGATCGGGTACGGCCGTGCGAAAATTCGCATGGTGCACGAGATCTGGCAACTGGACGGTCGGCGCACCCGCTCGGTGAGTGCGGAGAACCCCACCGGCGAACCCGGCGGTGGGGGTCGAGCCATTTCCGGGACGGGCGCGTTCGCGGCGGCCGGGCTGGGGCGGGGCTGGAAGGTCTCGCCCTCCATCGATCTGCCACCGGGCGAAACCGCCACGCTCGCCGATGTTTCCGGGCCGGGCGTGATCCGACATCTGTGGCTCACCACCGACCGGACGCTGCTGCGCGACTTCACCCTCCAGATGTATTGGGACGGTGCGCCGGAACCGGCGGTGGCCGTGCCGCTGGGCGACTTCTTCTGCAATGGCTGGGATCAGCTGGCGCTCGTCAATTCCGCCATGGTGGTGGTCGCACCCGCGGGCGGCCTGAACAGCTACTGGCCCATGCCCTTCCACACGCGCGCCGTCATCACCCTGCACAACGGCTCGGAGCGCGCGGCGCCCGTCTACTACCAGATCACCTATCTGGAGGAGGAGTTACCCGACGCCGCCGGGTATCTCCACGCCCGGTGGCGCTGCAGCGACCCGCTGGGCACTCCGGCCGAGCATCCGATCGTCGAAATCGAGGGCGGGCCCGGCCGCTATGCGGGCACCTATCTGGCGGTGCAGCCGCGCGCGGCGGGCTGGTGGGGTGAGGGCGAGCTGAAGTTCTATCTCGACGACGACGCCGAATTCCCGACCGTGTGCGGCACCGGTACCGAGGACTATTTCGGCGGCGCCTGGAATTTCGATCTCGAAGGCGCTTATCGCCCCTACTGTGCCCCCTATCTGGGCATGGCGCAGGTGTTGCCGCCGCACCGAATCTATGAACCGCACCAGCGATTCGGCATGTACCGCTGGCACATTCCCGACCCCATCTGTTTCGAGCACGGCCTGCGGGCCACCGTGCAGGCGCTGGGCTGGCGCGAGGACGGGCACTACCTACCGTTGGACCAGGCCCACGTGGCCTCCACCGCCTTCTGGTATCAGGCCCTCCCCTGATCCCCGATACATCCCCGTGATTTTCGCGTGCGATCCCCTACCCATCCCCGTCATTCCGGCGTGTTTTCGGCCGGAATACAGGTGGATTTCGGCCACAAACATGCCGAAATGACGAGAATGCATTGCTATTGCGTAAAACGCGTCGACCGCGAGTCGCGCGGGTGCATGGTATTGCTATGCGCGCCTTGGTCGTCGAGAAGCCCGGACACTTCTCGGTCGAATCGGTTCCCGATCCCGTACCCGGTTCCGGGGAGGTGCTGGTACAAGTCGACGCGGTCGGCATATGCGGTACCGATATCCATATCGTCGAGGGGGAATTCCCGCCCACGCCCTATCCGATCGTGCCCGGGCACGAATTCGCCGGGGAAGTCGTGGCGCTCGGCCCGGACGCGGCCGGGGTGCGGATCGGCGATCGGGTGGCGGTGGATCCCTCGCTGTTCTGCGGACGCTGCCACTACTGTGCGATCGGGCGCGGCAATCTGTGCGAGAACTGGGGCGCCATCGGCGACACCGTGGATGGCGCGATGGCCGAATACGTGAAGGTGCCCGCCGGGAACTGCTACCGGCTACCCGGGCACATTCCGCCCGCGCACGGCGCGCTGGTGGAACCGCTCTCGTGCGCGGTGCACGGATTCGACCGGCTGCCACGGCAACTCGGCGCGCACTATCTGATCTACGGCGCGGGCACCATGGGGCTGCTCATGCTGCAGCTGGGCATCGCGGCGGGCGCGGCGTCGGTGTCGATGGTGGACACCAATGCCGATCGGCTGGCCATTGCCCGCACCCTGGGCGCGGACGCGGCGACCGTCTCGGCCGACGATCTGGATCGGCCCGAGGGCTGGGAGATCGTGATCGATTGCAGCGGCACGGTGGCCGCCATCGAGGACGGGCTGGCGCGGGTGCGGCGCGGGGGCACCTTCCAGCAGTTCGGGGTGGCGCCCGGCGCGGCGCGGGCGAAGGTCTCCCCGTTCCGGATCTACAACGACGAGATCACCATTGTCGGCTCCATGGCCGTGCTGCACAGCTTCGGGCGGGCCGTGGACCTGTTGGGCGAGGGCGTGATCGACGCCGACACCGTCATCACCCACGACTTCGCCCTCGACGAATTCGACGATGCCCTGCGGACCTTCCGCGCGGGCACCGGACGCAAGATCCAACTGCATCCCGGACGGCGGGCGGCACGATAGACAAGGTAGGGGCCAATGACGGTCGTTGCCGGAGTGGATTCGTCCACACAGTCCTGCAAGATCGTGGTGTGCGACGCGGATACCGGAACGGTATTGCGGCAGCGCCAGATTCCACATCACGACGGGACGGAAGTGCCGCCGCTCATGTGGTGGGAGGCCCTGCGCGCGGCCTGCGATCGCATGATGCGTGATGTGGAGGCCATCGCGGTGGCCGGACAGCAGCACGGGCTGGTGGTGTTGGACGCGGCCGGGCATCCGGTGCGGGACGCGCTGCTGTGGAACGACACTCGGTCGGCGGAGGCGGCGACGCAGCTGGTGAGTGAGCTGGGTGGGCCGCAGGCGTGGGTGGACGCGGTGGGCAGTGTGCCGCTGGCCGCGCACACGGTGGCCAAGCTGCGCTGGTTCGCCGATCACGAACCGGAGTTAGCCGACCGAACGGTTCGCGTGCTGCTACCGCACGACTATCTGACTTGGCAGCTGCGTGGCGGGGATCCGGCCACCGAGCCCACCACCGATCGCGGCGATGCCTCCGGCACCGGATACTGGTCGCCCGCCAACGGGGCGTATCGGCCGGACCTGCTATCGCTGGCCTTCCGCGGCCGCAATCCCGCCCTGCCCCGGGTGCTGGCGCCCGCCGAGATCGCGGGCCACACCCCCGGCGGCCGCCTGGTCGCGGCGGGCACCGGCGACAATGCCGCCGCCGCACTGGGTTTGGGCATAGAGGACGGGGATGTGGTGGTGTCCCTCGGCACCAGCGGCACCGTCTTCACCCGCGCCGCCCGACCCATCGCCGATCCCTCCGGCGCGGTCAATGGCTTCGCCGACGCCACCGGCGCGTTCCTGCCGCTGGTCTGCACCCTCAACGCGGCCCGCGTGCTGGACGCCACCGCTGTCCTGCTCGGCACCGACCTGTCCGGCCTGGAAGTCCTTGCCGCCCAATCCCCCGCGGGCGCGGACGGCCTCACCCTGCTGCCCTATCTGACCGGCGAGCGCACCCCAAATCTCCCGCACGCCACCGGCAGCCTGCACGGCCTGCGCCCGCACACCATGCGCCCGCATCACCTGGCCCGCGCCGCCATCGAGGGCATGCTCTGCAATATCGCCGACGCCCTCGACCGCCTGCCGACGGTGCCGCATCGAATCCTGTTGATCGGCGGCGCATCCCGCTCCCGCCTGATCGCCCACGCCGCCGCCACCATCTTCGGCCGCACGGTCACCGTCCCCAACCCCAGCGAATACGTCGCCCTCGGCGCGGCCCGCCAAGCCGCCTGGGCCCTGCGCGGCGGCCCCCGCCCACCCCGCTGGCCCGCCCCCACCGGCACCGAATTCCACGCCCTGGCAACGGGAATCGGCGCGGCCATCCGCCAGCGCTACACCGAGATCAGAGACACGTACTACCCATAGACGACGGGTCCATCCGACAAGTACTCATCCCACGTGCGCTGCCGGGTGATGTAGTTACGGATGGCGTCGCGGGTGATCTCGTGCTTCGATCGCCCTTCCATCGCCGCCTGCGCGCTCAGCGCAGCTTCTTCGTCCTCGCTGAGCCGCAAAGTCCATGCCACCGGCAAGTCATACCACCTCGAGGTAACGGGATGCGACACAACTGTGAAATTGATGTGTTTCATAGTTCCGATGCGGGGGTGCCCGCGAGGAGGAGGGAGGCCCAGACGACCTTGCCGCCGCCCTTGCGGGGGAAGTAGCCCCAGGAGGTGGACAGGCGGTCGACGAGATGGAGGCCGTAGTAGCGGTGTTCGCCCGCGCGGGGCTCTTGCATGATCGGGGGGTGGGGGTCGGCGTCGGCGACGGAGATGAGGAGGTAGGGGTCTCGGAGTTCCAGGCGGAGGCCGATATCGGGGCTGGCGGGAGCGTAGAGGAAGACGTTGTGGACCAGTTCGGTGGCGACCAGCTGGGCGGGGGCGCGCAGCTGGGGGAGGTTCCAGTCGGCGCAGATCTGGGCGATGAATCGGCGTGCGCGCTGGCTGCATTCGGCCGACATGGGCAGGGTCGTGGTGGCCCGCTGGCGACGCGGCAGGGTGGGGATGGCGCGGCGGGCCGCGGCGAGACTGGTGAAGACGGGCACGAATTGGCCGAGGATGCGCGGCTGGAGCGCGGATCGGTGGACCATGACGACCGGCACGCCGGAATCCTCGCTCAGGCGAATGGCGGCGTTGAGGATGGCCGACATGATCAGCTCCGGAGAGCCATCCAACCGGTCGGTCATGACAATGACCGCGCGCGGTAGCTCCGCCGCCAGCTTCACCACGCTGTCGGCGAAGCGCCCGCAGCTGTCCAGGTCGACCGTGCCCTGCGGCCACGCCACCACCGCATCGTCGGAAGTGGTGACATACCACCTGATTTCCGCATCCAGGTTCATCGTGTGCCCTCACCCCAATTCTCCGCGCCGCACGCGGCATCGGGTACGGGCGTCGGGTGTCTTTTTCGAAGACCCTGGGGCGGTGGCGAATTCGGACGGTCGCGTTCGACTCAGGTCGCGGCTCGGTGTTGTTCGCGGGCCAGGAAGTGGGCGGTGGCCTTGGTGGAGTCGTAGAGGGCGCGGTAGTGGCGGTAGTAGGAGTCGTAGTGGGCGGTGTGGGCGGGGTCCGGGTCGAGGGTGGCGATGATGGGGTTCCACGCCGCGGTGTCGATGCCGACGGACTCGGCGGCGAGCAGGGCGTCACCGAGAGCCGCTCCGACCGTATCGGCCGGGAGTTGTTGGGGCAGACCGGTGATGTCGGAGACGATGCGGGTCCACAGCCCGCCCTTGGTGCCGCCGCCGACCGCGACCAGGCGGGTGGCGTGGGTTCCGGCGGCGGCCATGGCCTCGAGATTGTGGCGCACGCCGTAGCCGATGCCCTCGAGGACCGCGCGGTAGAGCTCGGCGCGCTGGTGGGTGAGGGTGAGCCCGGCGATCATGCCGCGGGCGTTCGGGTCGAACAGCGGAGTGCGTTCCCCGGCGAAGTAGGGCAGCACGAGCAGACCGCGGCTGCCGGGCGGGACGTGGGCGGCCTCGTCGAGGAGTTCGGTGAAATCGCTGCCGGTCAGGGCGCGCAGCCAGTCGGTGACCGCGCCGGAGGTGGCCATTCCGGCCGCGGAAGTGTAGGTGTCGGGCCAGGTTCCGCAGGTGGTCCACAGGCCGGGCTGCGGGTGCGGGGTGGTGAGCACCTGGGTGAGGAACATGGTGGTGCCGTACATGATCATGCAGTCGCCGGGCTCGCGGACACCGACCCCGGCGGCCTCGGCCCAGGCATCGATCGTGCCGGTGGTGACGGGCAGCCCGGCGGGCAGGCCGGTGGCCGCGGCGGCCCGCGCGGTGATGTGGCCGACTATCTCTGTGGGCCAGGACAATTCGGGTAATCGCAGACCGGGGGCGACGGATTCGGCCCAGTCCAGTGCCCAGTCGCGGGCGGTCATGTCGTACATGGGCACGCACTGGCTGGCGGACTGATGGTCCAGGACGTAGCGGCCGGTGAGGCGGTGCACCAGAAACGAACTGGCCATCAACAGCATGCGCGTGGACTGCCACACCCGGGGCTCGTGGCGCATGAGCCAGCGCAGCTTCGGGCCGACGGCCTGACTGGTGAGCGGGGAACCGCAGCGTTCGAGCACGGTGCGCGCGCCCAATTCCGCGTCCAATTCCTCGATTTCGACGCTGGCGCGGGTGTCGACGCCGTAGAGGATGGCGGGGCGCAACGGGTTGCCGTCGGCGTCGGCCGGGAGCAGGCAGGGGCCGATGCCGCTGACCGCGAGCGCGTCGATGGGGTCGCCGTCGGCGGCCGCCACCAATTCGCGGGCGATGGCCACGAAGTCGTTCCACCACACGGCCTCCGCGTCGTGTTCCACCCAGCCCGGACGTGGTGTCGAAACCCGGTGCGGGCGTTCGGCTCTCATGGCGACCAGGCCCGCGTGGTCGACCAGGACGCCCTTGGATCCGGAGGTGCCGATGTCGATGCCGAGGAGCATGTCAACTCGCCCTGGTGAATTCGTCCAGGGTGACCCCCAGCAGGTCGCAGGCCGCGCGCGCGGTGGCGCGGTGATCGCCCGGCACGGCGTGAATGTGGTTGGCCCCGAACCGGGACAGGAAGTCACCGGCCTCGGCGTCGAGGCGGGCGAAGGCGTGTGGCCACTCCCAGGTGGACTGTTTCATGAGCGACTCGTTGGTGGCCTGGTCGTAGGTCTCGAACTCGCCGAGCATCAACTGCATTCGGTAGGAACCGTTTCGGCGGGTGAGGCGGGCCAGGGTCATCTGCCCGGGCGCGGCGAGGTGGTGCACCGACGCGCCACCGGCGGGGAAGAAGAACACCTCCGGGTACAAGTGCACGCGGGCCAGATTCTCCGCCGGATCCGCGCTGCGGGCGGCGAACCAGGTGGCGTGCTGGCCGGAGTTGCACAGATCCCAGATGTCGCGATCGGCGTGATAGTGGCGGACGTCGGCGAAAAGCACGGGGGTGTCGGCGATTCGGTGCAGCAGTTGCATGGTGAGCGCGCCGTCCATATCGGCCTCGGTGGCGCAGATGTGCGGCTGTTTGGGGCCGTTCCAGTCGTAGGGGTCGTTGAGGAAGGCCTCGGTGATGTCCATGGTCGCGAAATACTGGGTGAGTTCCGGCTGGCCCTTGATGCCGGAGAAGTCCAGATGCCATTCGGCGATCAGATCGCGCATGGCCAGATAGGAGCGGATCTGTCTTTCCAGCAGCTCGGGGGTGAGCTTGCGGCCGTCGTAGTGCACCCCGGCGGCATTGCGCTCCAACCATTCTCGCGCGGCTCTGGCCTCACTCGGGTCGGCGAGTTCGGCGCGGCGCACGATCTCCCACTGATCGATCTCCTCGACATCGACGCCGAAGACGCGCTGCCATTGATCGGTGTTCGCGACGGCGGTGTTCATGCCCATGGGCCGACCGCCCAGGCGACCGAAGGTGCTGCCGCGCAGGCTGGCCACCGCCGCCGCGGCGCTGGCCCGCTCGCCGATGGCCGCGATGAGTTCCGGATCGGCGGGATCGCCCCAGAGTCGGGCATGGGCGCGTCCGATTTGATCGAGCGCGCCGCCCGCGGCCAGCATGCCGACCATGCCCGGCTGGACCGGATCGATATTCGACAGCAGCAGTAGCGGACTGGTGAGGGCACCGGCGGCGAGCATGGTGAAGTGCGGGAACGCCCACACCGCGTAGTGCAGCACGGTCAGATCCACCTCGGCGGCCGCCACCTGCCGGGCCACCGCCACGGCCCGGTCATTGCCGCCGACGGGTTCCATCCCGCGAATCACGGTGTGCCCGGCGGCGGTCAGCTCGCTGACGAGCCGATCCTCCGCCGCCCGAATGAATCCGACAATGCCGCCGTGCACATAGTCGCGGCCGTCGGAAAGACTGATCACGCCGATTCGGGCCATTGCCTGCCTCCCCACGGTGGGTGGACTCTCGACTTCCGTCCAGAATCCCAGTGCGGACCGCACGCCACGCCCGAAATGGAATTATCGGTCAGGGCGGGAAGGTCAAGGGGGCCAGGGCGACTCCGCCCTGGCCCCAGCCCGCGCGGGTGATCCAGAGGGTGCCGTCGTGGACGATCACTTCGGCGGCATGGGCGGGAATGTGCCCCACGCGGTCGGACGTGTCGAAGTGAAAAGGGTTGTCACTGCGGAAGATCTCGGTGCCTACATACTCGGGGCGGGGGCCGATCAGCAGATACCAGTCGCCGTCGTGCCGGAAGACAAAAGGGGACTCCGTATTGCCCGCGCCGGTGCCGGTGGTCGGATCCGTGTAGGCGATGCGGCGGGCGCTCCAGTGCACCAGATCGCGGCTCGTGCGGTAGGCGACGACATGATTGCCGCCCGCGGGAGTGCTGGTGGCGCAGTAATACATCACCCACTTGTCACCCATGCGCAGCACCATGGGGTCGCGGGCCTCGTAACCGTCGTAGAAGACCGGGCTGTCCGGATGCCGAGTCCAGCAGAACAGGTCGGTCGAGGTGGCCAGCCCCATACCCGTCGCGGTGAGATCGGTTCCGCCGCCGTCGTAGAACATGAGGTAGCGGTCGCCGTCGCGGACCACGAACGGAGCCCACAGGTGGGTCTCGCCTCGATCCGGGTCCACCGTCAAGACCGACGGATGCTTGGTCCACGGCCCGTGCAGGTCCTCGGCGGTCGCGTGTGCGAACTCCGACTCGTCGAGCGGGTCGGCGGGCTCGGGATGGGTGATGCCGAACAGATGCCAGCGGCCGTCCGCGGCCCGGATCACGGTGTGGTCGTTGATGTACCAGGGTTCTCCCGGCTCGCTCGGGTCGTAGATGTGCCGGAAATCGCCCGCCGCGACGTGCCCGTCCATTCGCCCTCTCCATCTAGGACATATTCTGTCCTAGTCGTTGTCGACAATGGGTTCATGCCGGAAATTTCGCTGAGGACTCTAAACCGCACGCTGCTGTTGCGGCAGAAGTTGAACGAACGGGTGTCCATGCCCGCCGCCGACCTCGTCCGTCACCTCGTCGCGGTCCAGGCGCAAGAGCCCAACTGGCCCTACATCGGTCTGTGGACCCGGCTCACCGATTTCCGCCGCGACGAGCTGGAATCGCTGCTGCGCGATCGAACCATTGTGCGCGCCACCATGATTCGGCGCACCGTCCACCTCGCCGACGGCGCGGACTACCGCTGGCTCTACCCGACGGTCCGCGCGGCCGTCGAGCCCGCGCTGCGCTCGCCCTACTTCCGCGATTCTCTCGAGGGCTTGAATATCGACGAATTCTCCACGGCGGGAAGAGAATTGCTGGCCGGGCGCATCCTCTCCCGCCGCGAACTGGGCAGGCTGCTGACCGAACGCTTCCCTCACCGCGAGGCGCGTGCCCTGGTCTACGCGCTCGGCGTCCTGCACCCGCTGCTGCACGATGCCCAGTCCGGCGCGTGGGGCGCGTGGCGCGGCCGTTCCGTCTCGGTCGCCCTAGCCGAGGAGTTCCTCGGCGCACCCCTGGCCGACACGCCCCAGCCCGACACCCTGATCCGCCGCTACCTGGCCGCCTACGGCCCCGCCACCGCCGCCGACATCCAGGAATTCGCGGGCGTCACCCGCCTCGCCGAGGTGCTGACCCGCCTCCGCCCCGACCTCCGCATCCTCCACGACGAATCCGGCCGCGAACTCTTCGACCTCCCCGACGCCCCCCTCGCCTCCCCCGACCTCCCAGCCCCCGTCCGCTTCCTCCCCGCTTTCGACAACTCCTGCCTCGCCCACCGCGACCGCCGTCGGATCATCGGCGACGAGGACCGCCGCCGCATCGCCAAAATCGCCTCGGGCGGCGTCCCCTTCTACCTCGTAGACGGATTCGTCCACGGCCGCTGGGACCTCGACGGCTCCACCATTCGAGTAACCCCCTGGCATCCCCTCTCCAAGGCCGCCGAGAAGGCCGTCCGCGCCGAAGCCGAACACCTCCTGCCAGCAATCTCACCCCACGAAGACGGCAAGATCATCATCGAAACGCGCTGATCAGACACTCTTCAAGACCACCACGACTCCGACACCGCTGGCTCAGTGGGGTTTTCGGGTGGAGTGGAGTAGGTCTTTGTTGAGGTGGGCGATGACGTTTTGGGGGATTTCCTTGGGGCAGGCGAGGGTGCATTCGCCGGTGTTGGTGCAGCCGCCGAAGCCTAGGTCGTCGTGGGTTTCGAGCATGTTGGTGACGCGGGAGTAGCGTTCGGGTTGACCTTGGGGGAGGAGGCCGAGGTGGGTGATCTTGGCGGCGGTGAAGAGCATGGCGGAGCCGTTGGGGCAGGCGGCCACGCAGGCGCCGCAGCCTATGCATTCGGCGGCCTGGAAGGCGTTGTCGGCGTCCGGTTTCGGCACCGGGAGGGCGTGGGCGTCGGGGGCGGTGCCGGTGGGGGCGGTGATGTAGCCGCCCGCTTGGATGATCTTGTCGAAGGCGGAGCGGTCGACCACCAGATCCTTGATGACGGGGAAAGGTCGTGCGCGCCAGGGTTCTACGGTGATGGTGTCGCCGTCGGAGAATTTGCGCATGTGGAGTTGGCAGGTGGTGGTGCCCTTTTCGGGGCCGTGCGGGGTCCCGTCGATGACGAGGGAGCACATGCCGCAGATGCCCTCGCGGCAATCGTGGTCGAAGGCGATGGGTTCCTCGCCCGCAGCGGTCAGCCGCTCATTGAGGACGTCGAGCATCTCCAGAAACGACGCGTCCGGCGAGATCTCCACCGGGTAGTCGACGAGCCTGCCCCGGTCGCGAGCGTCGCGCTGACGCCAAATACGCAGTGTGAGTTTCATTTTCGACTCTCCCTCACTTGTAGGACCGGGTGCTGGGCTGGACGTACTCGTAGCGCAGCGCCTCCTTATGTAGCGTGGGCGGCCCACCGCCGTTCCATTCCCAGGCGGCGACATAGGAGAAGTTCTCGTCGTCGCGCCGCGCCTCGCCGTCCTCGGTCTGCGATTCGGCGCGGAAGTGGCCGCCTGCGGATTCGGTGCGATGCAGGGCGTCGATGACCATGAGTTCGGCCAACTCCAGAAAGTCGGCCACCCGACCCGCCCGCTCCAGCGACTGATTGAGGTCGTCCCCGGACCCCGGCACGTTCACCCGCTCCCAAAACTCCTGGCGCAGAGCGGGAATCAGAGCCAGCGCCTTGCGCAGACCCGCGTCGGTGCGTTCCATACCGCAGTACTCCCACATGATGTGGCCCAGTTCGCGATGGAAGGAGTCCACGGTGCGGTCGCCGCGGATCGAGAGCAGGCGATCGATCCGCGCGGTCACCCGGTGCTCGGCGGCCGCGATCGCCTCGGCCGGAACCGCCCCGACCGGCCCCCGGGCCAGGTAGTCGCCGAGCGTCGTCGGAAGCACGAAATACCCGTCGGCCAGGCCCTGCATGAGCGCCGAGGCACCCAGCCGATTCGCGCCGTGATCGGAGAAATTGGCCTCGCCGATCACGAACAACCCCGGAATCGTGGACCGCAGATCGTAATCCACCCACAGCCCGCCCATGGTGTAGTGCACGGCCGGGAAGATGCGCATGGGCGTCTCGTACGGGTTCTCGCCCGTGATCCGCTCGTACATCGTGAACAGGTTGCCGTACTTGGCTTTCACCGCTTCCACGCCAAGCCGCTCGATCGCGTCGGCGAAATCGAGATACACACCGAGCCCGCCCGGACCGACGCCGCGCCCTTCGTCGCAGACGTTCTTGGCCGCGCGGGAGGCGATGTCACGCGGGACCAGATTGCCGAACGCCGGGTAGATGCGCTCGAGGTAGTAGTCGCGTTCGTCCTCGGGAATGTCACCGGGATTACGGTGGTCACCAACGTTTTTCGGCACCCACACCCGACCGTCGTTGCGCAGCGACTCCGACATAAGCGTCAGCTTCGACTGGTGTTCGCCCGAGACCGGGATGCAGGTCGGATGAATCTGGGTGAAGCACGGATTGGCGAAATACGCGCCGTGCTTGTGCGCCCGCCAGGCGGCGGTGACATTAGAGCCCATGGCATTGGTCGACAGGAAATAGACATTCCCGTACCCGCCGGAGGCCAGCACCACGGCGTCGCCGGTGTAGGAGCGGATCGCGCCGGTGATCAGGTCGCGCACCACCACGCCCCGCGCCACCCCGTCGACCATGATCAGGTCGAGCATCTCGTGGCGGGCATGCAATTCCACGGTGCCCGCGTCGACCTGACGCATGAGCGCCTGATACGCGCCCAGCAGCAACTGCTGCCCGGTCTGCCCCCGGGCATAGAAGGTGCGCGAGACCTGCGCGCCGCCGAAGGACCGGTTGTCGAGCAGCCCGCCGTACTCCCGTGCGAACGGAACACCTTGCGCCACACACTGATCGATGATCTGGGTGGAGATCTCCGCCAGCCGGTGCACATTCGACTCCCGGGAGCGATAGTCGCCGCCCTTGACCGTGTCGTAGAACAGCCGGTGCACGCTGTCCCCGTCATTGCGGTAGTTCTTGGCGGCATTGATCCCGCCCTGCGCGGCAATCGAATGCGCCCGGCGCGGCGAGTCCTGGAAACAGAACTGGATGACGCGATAGCCCTGCTCCCCCAGGGTCGCCCCGGCCGAGCCACCGGCCAGACCGGTCCCGATCACGATGACCGTCTTCTTGCGCTTGTTGGCCGGATTGACCAGCTTGGCCTCGAATTTGCGGGTGGTCCAGCGGTCGGCGATCGGACCACTCGGCGCGGCGGTGTCGGCGATCGGCTCGCCAATGCTGAAAAGACTGTCGTTCATGGCTATTTCACCCATCCGAGAGAGACGGCGGTCGGAACGGAAAGGAAACCGGTGACCAAGACGGTCGAGACGGCGGCCGCGAGCAGGTCGTAACGACGCGCGCCGCCGCTGGCGGTCAAGCCCAAAGTCTGTGCGGCACTGCGGATACCGTGCCGCAGGTGCACGCCGACCAAGACCACGGCGGCGACGTAGAACAGGGTGATGTACCAGTGCGACGGCGCGAAGTCGGCGACCACCTTCGCATACGGGGTGGCCCGGCCGCCGCGAGGATTCACCGCCCCGAACGTCAGATCCAACAGATGCCAGACCACGAACAGGGCGATGACGACCCCGCCCCAGCGCATGGTGTGCACCGCGTAGCCGTGCGCATGCGACTTCCGACCGGCCGCGTACCGGACCGGCCGAGCCCGGCGCGCCGTGCGGGCCAACGACACCGCCGACCACATGTGCAGGACCACACTCACCCCGAGCACGACTTCGACGGCCGTCAGCACCCCCCGTCGCGGCACCGCGGGCGAACCGACCGTCCGGAGCCAGTCGGCGTAATGGTCGAACTCGGCCGCGCCCAGAAAGATCTTCAGATTTCCGATCATGTGGGCGATGAGGTACAGCACGAGAATGCCCCCGGTCACCGCCATCACGGCCTTCTTGCCCACCGTGGTGCGGTAGAGCTCGGGTAATGCGACAGCCATGAGCGGACGGTAGATCCGCGCGCCCGGGCCGGTCCAAGTCCGCTTGGATCTGGTCTCCATGGCCCGCGTCTATGGACCGAGCTGGGACCGGGATTACTACCGCGAGTAGTGAATTCGCGGCGTGAAGGATGTCACACGCCACGTCACATCGACTGTGATCATTCGCTCGGAATCGGAAAACCCGCAGTTCAGAGTCCTAGGCTGGCGACCGTGCAGTTGCAGCAGTTGTCCTATTTCCTGGCGGTGGCACGAACCCAGCACTTCACCCGGGCCGCCGATGCGCTGGGCGTCGCCCAGCCGTCGCTCTCCAAGCAGATTCGGGTGCTCGAGACCGAGCTCGGCGCGCCGCTGTTCAGCCGGGCCCGCGGCAATATCACGCTGACTCCGGCCGGTGAGGCGCTGCTCCCGCTGGCCAATCGGATTCTCGCCGATGTGGATACCGCGCGGCTCGAGGTCCAAGAGCTGGTGGGACTGCGACACGGTCGGGTCCGGCTCGGCGCGACGCCCTCGCTGTGTTCCGGACTGCTGGGCGATGCGCTGCGCCACTACCACGACGCCTACCCGGGGATCCGGCTGCTGGTCGAGGAGGGTGGGTCGCGCGATCTGATCCGCCAATTGACCAGGGGTGAACTGGATTTGGCGCTGGTGATCCTGCCGCTGCCCGAGGACACTCCCCTCGCGACCACTCCGATCCTGCGCGACGACCTGGTGGTCGCCACCCGCCGCGACGACGCCACACTGCACGGCCGGACCTCCCTGCGAGTCACCGATCTGCGGGACCGACCCTTGGTCATGTTCCGGCAGGGCTACGACCTGCGTGAGACCACCATCGCCGCGTTTCGGGCGGCCGGATTCGAACCCCGCTTCGCCGTCGAGGGCGGCGAGATGGACGCGGTCCTTCGCTTCGTGGAGGTGGGGCTGGGAGTGGCGGTGGTGCCGAGCACCGTGCTGGCCGGGCGGCCTATGCTCCAAGGTATTCCGCTGTCCGATGCGACCGGCGGCACGGCGCGAATCGCGCACGGCCTGCACCGGACGGTCGCGCTCGCGCACCGCAAGGATGTCGCCCCGACCCATGCGGCCGGGGCGTTTCGCGCGACCCTGGAGGGCTTTCTGCGCGCGGCGGCGGTGGACGGCGGCCTTCCGGTCGGTGTCGAGTCGCTGATCGGAGGCTAGCCGACCAGGGTGTCCCGGAGCTGTTCCAGTTCGGTCTCCGAAAGACCCTGGGTGAGCAGCCATTTCGCGGCACCGCCGTGATCCGCGTACAGGTTGTCGAGGAACCGCAGCATGACGTCGGCCGTCACCGCCAGGATGCCGGTATTCGCCTGCGGCAGGCCCGCGTAGGACGGCAGCGCGTCGAGGCGGTCGCGGACGCGCCGCATGCGCTCATTGGTCAGCGCGTAGTCGTCGGCGATGAATTCGGCCGGGACGCCCACCGCGTCCAGGAGGACCGCGGCGAGAACGCCGGTCCGGTCCTTGCCCGCGGCGCAATGGAACAGCACCGCCCGACGGTCCGGGTCGATGATCAGCCGGACGGCCTCGACAATGTGCTCACCACTGCCCGCCAGCAGCTGACCGTACAGCGCGGTGAGATCGACCCGCGTCTTGTCCGGCACGAGATCCCGTGCCGCCAAGGAGGATTGGGGCGATTTGCGGATGGGCAGATTGGCGATGTGGAGATCCGCGTCGCCGATCAGCCCGTAGCCCTCCCGCTCCACCTCGTCGGGCAGCCGCAGATCGATGACCGTGCGCAGACCCACCTTCACCATCAAGTGCGAGAGATCCTCGCAGGTGGCCTGCTGCAGCGTGGAGGAGCGCAGGACCACACCGAAACGAGTGGTGCCGCCGCCGGTTACGGGCAGCCCACCCAGATCCCGGACGTTGTCGATCTGGGCGAAGTCGATCCAGCGGTTCGGCATCGAATCAGTGGGCACGACCGGCCGCCGCCTCTTCCGCGCGGGTCAGGCCGCACAGGCCGATGAGGTCTTCGTGCAGCTCGAACCAGACGGTGTGATAGCTGTCCATGATGGGCCGGGCCACATAGCTGTGGTCGCCCTCGGCTATGCGCTCGATCGCCCGATCGAGGCGGTCCAGGTAGCGGGACAGGCGAGGAGCCAACACGCCCAGGCGGCCGACGAGCGGACGCAGATTCCGGTGAGTGTCGTTGAGACGGGCCAGGACTCCCGCGTCGTAGTCGGCATCGGCGTGATCGTTGACCGTGGCCGCGTCCTTCATCTGCCAGTCGGTGATGATGACCTTGAGGTCGGCGTTGAAGACACAGAACTCGTCATAGGCGGCGGTCATGGCGGCGGCGTCGACGGTCCGGCGCTCCTCGGCGAGCAGCTGCAAGAGACGGGGACGGCCCTCGGGAGTGAGGCGGAAACCGGCCGGGGTGGTCGCGCAGTAGCCCGCGGTCACCAAACCCTCACAGCAGGCGCTGATTTCGCTGACATCGGCGAACAGGCTGGTGGCCAGATTGTCGGCATTCACCCGACCCTTGATGCCCACCAGCCGCAGCACGGCCAGCTCGGTGACGGGGGCGGCGACGGAAACCTCTTCCTGTTCAACGCTTTCGGGTATCCGGCGCTCGAGACGATCGGCCAGCTCGTCGCTCTCCACACCCGCCCACCGCGCCAGCTGCGCGACCTCCTCGAGCACGGCCTGTTCGACCGGCTTGGCGGTGACCTCGCCGCGCAGCACCAGTCCGGCACCGCCATCGACGGTCACGATCGTGCCCGCGAGCGCCTCGACCACGCCCGGACCGCAGCCGACCACGCACGGGCGGCCGAGCTCACGGCTCACCAGCGCGGCATGCGACGTGGTGCCGCCCAATTCGGTGACAATGGCCCGCGCGGCGATCATGCCGTGCAGATCGTCCGGGCTGGTGGTGGGACGGACCAGAATCACGTCCTCGCCCGCCTCCGCCCGCGCCTCCGCCTCTTCGGGGTCGGTGACGACGACACCGGAAGCCAGTCCGGGACAGGCGGATTCGCCGCGCGCGACGGGCTCGCGACCGTCGGAGTCACCCGAGGCCGGGCGCAGCACCTCGCGCACCTGCTCGGCGGTGACCCGATCCAGGGCCTCGTCGGCGCCGATCAGTCCCTCCTCGACCATGGCGACCGCGGCCCGCACCGCCGCCCGCGCCGACCGCTTGGCCGGACGCGACTGCAGCAGCCACAGCGTCCCGGATTCGACGGTGAACTCCACATCCTGGATGTCCCGGCCATCGCGCTCGAGCAGCTGCGCCGCGGCGATGAGCCGCTCGTGCACCGCGGGCTGGGTGGCGGCCAGGTCATCGAGGGGACGCGGGGTCAGGCGGCCCGACACCACGTCCTCGCCCTGCCCGCCGACCAGCCACTCGCCGTACACCGGGCCGTCGCCGGTATTGGGATTGCGGGTGAAAAGCACTCCGGTGCCCGATGATTCGTCGAGATTGCCGAATACCATGGCCTGCACGGTGACCGCGGTCCCGAGGGTGTCGGGCACACCGCGATTGGCGCGATAGGTCTTGGCGCGCGCGGAATCCCAGGACCGGAACACCGCCTCGACCGCACCGCGCAGCTGCTCCCACGGATCGACCGGCACGACGCCGTTCGCGTCACTGAGCACGGTCTCCCGATACTGGTGCACGAACCGCTCCCGCGTGTCCCGCGCATACTCCGGATTGCCGGTCTCCTCGGCCAACGCCCGCTGCACCGCATCGGTCATGCCGAGGTTGAGAACGGTATCCATCATGCCCGGCATGGAAATGGCCGCACCGGATCGCACCGACACCAGCAGCGGCCGCTCCGCCGCCCCGAACCGCCGCCCGGTCCCCCGCTCGATCCCGGCGATCCCGTCCCGCACCCGCGCCCAGATCTCCTCGGCAATGACCCCGCGCCGCGTGAAATCGGCCCACCCGTCGGTTGTGATGACGAACGCGGGCGGCACCGGCAACCCCAGCGCCCGCATGTGGTCGACGCTCCACGCCTTGCCACCGATCTTCTCCCGCGACAGCCCACACGCACCGTCGAGTTCGACAACGGTCACCGCAGCCGCCGCACTATCCATATGCCGCGCCAACTCCATTCCGGCCGTCATGTCACTCCTCCGAGATCGAGAATCCATCCGCCCTCCAGCGCTCCGCCGCCGCTCCCGCAGCCTGCCGGGCAACATCCCGTACCCCCACGGGACCACTCCATCGAGCGTGCCGCGTGACCGCTCCCACACCCAACTTCCATCCCGATCAGCGGAACGTTGTGCGTTCGCAGCCCTGCACGTGGCACGCCCGGTCAGCGGGATGGCACAGCGAAAATGAGGATTCAGGGATGGGGCTCGAGGCAGGATGGGCGGATGGATCGGCGGCACTCGGGCGGGAGCTCCGCGGTCGGACCCGTGACAACGATTCCGGGTTTGGTGGCGGAACGGGCGCGGCGCTATCCCGACGCGGTGGCCATTGCCGGACCGGCCGGGCGGCTCACATTTGCCGAACTGGCGGCCGAGGTCGCCGCCGTGACGCGGGCCGCCATGGCCTCCGGTATCGAGGTCGGCGATCGGGTCGGGATCTGGGCCCCCAATAGCGTGCGGTGGATCGTGACGGCGCTCGGAATGCTCGGCGCGGGAGCGACTTTGGTGCCGATCAGCACCCGGCTGCGTGGCGCGGAGACCGCGGAGGTGCTGGCTCGCAGCCACGCCAAGGCGGTGTGCACGGTGCAGGAGTTCCTGGGCCGGGACTATCCACGCATGCTGGCCGAATCCGGGCGCTCCCTACCGGATCTCGAACATCTCATCCTGCTCGACGACGCCCGCGGCGAGGGCGACGCGGACTGGGACATCAGTTCGTGGGAGGGATTCCTGGCCCCCGGCACGGTGATCGAACCGCAGTCGGCCCTGGAACGCACCGCCGAGATCGAACCGGACGCGGTATCGGACATCCTGTTCACCTCCGGCACCACGGGCGCACCGAAGGGCGTGCTGGCCACCCATCGCCAGAGCCTGGAGGTGTTCTCGCAGTGGGCCGACGCGGTCACCCTGCGCCCCCGCGACCGGTATCTGCTGGTGAATCCGTTCTCGCACACCTTCGGCTACAAGGCGGGCATTCTGGCCTGTCTGCTGCGCACCGCCACCATGGTCCCGATGGAGCGCTTCGACGCCGCCGCGGCGCTGCGTCTGATCGAGAACGAGCGCATCACCGTCCTGGCCGGTCCCCCAACGCTTTTCACCGATCTGCTGGCCGCCGACCATGACAACTTCATGCTCGGCTCCCTGCGCCTGGCGGGTACCGGCGGCGCGACCATCCCCACCGAACTGATCCGCCGCATCCGCGACGACTTGCGCGTCCCCTACGTCTTCACCGCCTACGGCCTCACCGAATCCATTGGCGTCGTCTCCATCTGCCCACCCGATTCTCCCGCCGAACTGGTGGCGGGCACGGTGGGTAAACCCTTGCCGGGCACCGAGGTTCGCATTGTCGACCGCGACGGCAAGGAGGTCGAGCCCGGCGACCCGGGCGAGATCACCGTCAAGGGCCCGAATGTCATGCTCGGCTACCTGGACGATCCGCTGGCCACCGCCGCCACCATCGACGCGGACGGCTTCCTGCACACCGGCGACGTCGGCATCCTCGACCACGACGGCTATCTGCACATCACCGACCGCCTCAAGGACATGTTCATAGTCGGCGGCTTCAATGCCTACCCCGCCGAGATCGAGCGAGTCCTCTTGCAGCATCCGGACATTCGCGATGTCGCGGTGGTCGGCATCCCGGACCCACGCCTGGGCGAGGTGGGCCGCGCGGTAGTGGTGCCCGCCGAGGGCGTCACCCCGGATCCGGCCGCGATCATCGAGTGGTCGCGTGCCCGGCTGGCGAGTTACAAAGTGCCGCGGGAGGTCGTCCTGGTGGACGACCTCCCGCGCAATGCCGGTGGCAAGGTCCTCAAAGACCGACTGCGCGACTAGATCTCTTTGCGCATTTGGGCGGTGAGGGGCTTCATGTATCCCGAGCCGAGCAGGCGGCGCATGATGTTCATGGCCTTGGCGTCCTTGCCGATCAGGATGAGCGGCTTGTTCTTTCGGATGCCATTGACGATCACGCGGGCGCAGTCCTCGGGGCTGGTCTGGGCCAGGCGGTCGAAGTTGGCGGCCAGGTCGTCGCGGGAGCGGTTGGCGGCCGCCCGTGCCTTCCAGGCGATTTCGGTCTTGATCATGCCGGGGTGAATGCTGGAGACGCCCACATTGTGTCCGGCGATGATCATTTCCTGGCGCAGCGCGTCGGTAATGGCGTGCATGGCGTACTTCGACGAGCTGTACCCGCCCTGGCTGGGGCAGGCCACCAGGCCGAACATGCTGGAGACATTGGCGATATGCCCGTCCCCGGAGGCGATCACGTGCGGCAGGAACGCCTTCACGCCGTGCAGCGTGCCCCAGTAGTTGATGCCGAAGATCCACTCCAGGTCTTCCCAGGAGACTTCCTCGATATTGGCGGTCAGCGAGACACCGGCATTGTTGATGACCAGATTGACCTTGCCGAAGTCGGCCACCACCTCGTCGGCGTGCGCGTAGACCGCGGCGCGATCGGTCACGTCGAGCCGGTAGGCCCGGGCCTTCGCGCCCTCCTTCTCGCACAATGCCGCGGTCTCGGCGACATTGTCGAGATTGCGCCCGGACAGCGCGAGCTGCGCGCCATTGCGAGCCAGTTCCAGGGCCAGCGCCCGGCCGATGCCCGCCCCCGCACCGGTAATGACGGCGACCTTGCCGTGGAAGTCCTTCATGGGTATTTCCTTGTCTCGCAATGGAGTTACTACTGAGAGGTGAAGCCGCCGTCGGCCACGAATTCGGAGCCGGTGCTGTAGGAGGAGTCATCGGAGATGAGGAACAGCACCAGGTTGGCGAGTTCCTCCGGGCTAGCGGGCCGGGCGATGGGCTGATTGGCCGCGATGTTCGCCGAGCGATCGGACGTCGCGACCATTTCGGTGGCGACGATGCCCGGGTGCACGGAGTTGACGCGGACGTTGTCGGCCGCGAATTCCTGTGCGGCCGTTTTGCTCATGCCGCGCACGGCCCACTTGGAGGCCACGTAACCGAGGATGTTGGAGTAACCGATGAGCCCGCCGGTCGAGGAGATGTTCACGATGGAACCGCCCCCGGCGCGGCGCATGGACCCGATGACGGCCTTCATGCCCAGGAACACACCGACCTGATTGACGTCGATCACCTTGCGGTAGTCGGCCTCCGAGAGCTTCTCGATCGGGTCGACATGCACGATGCCCGCGTTGTTGACCAGACCCGAGACCGGCCCGAACGCCGCCTCGGTCCGCGCCACGACGTCGTTCCACGCGGCCTCGTCGGTGACGTCGAGCGGGAAGAACCGTGCCGCGTCACCGATTTCGGCGGCGACGGCCTGCCCGGTCTCGGTCAGCACGTCGGTGATCACGACCTTCGCCCCTTCGGCCGCCAGCGTGCGGGCGAAGGCCGCACCCATGCCGCGCGCGCCGCCGGTGACGATGACCACCTTGGAATCCACCCGTCCCATCTCAGTCCTCCTGTGCCGCTTCGGTTTCCGCGTCGGCCAGGTGATTCGCCGCGATATAGCCGAACACCATGGCGGGTCCGATGGTCGCGCCCGCACCGGCGTAGTCGTTGCCCATGACCGCCGCGGAGTTGTTGCCCGCCGCGTACAGGCCGCGAATGACCTCGCCCTGCTCGGTGAGCACCCGGGCGTGCTCGTCGGTGACCAGGCCGCCCTTGGTGCCCAGGTCGCCGGGCACCATCTCGACCGCGTAGAACGGGCCGCGCTCGAGCGGGGCCAGGGTCGGATTCGGCTTGACGGTGGGGTCGCCATAGTACCGGTCGTAGGCGGAGTCACCGCGCTGGAAATCCTCGTCGCGGCCCGTGCGCGCGAAGCCGTTGAACCGCTCGACGGTGGCCGCCAGCGCATTCGCCGGAATGCTCAGCTTCTCGGCCAGCTCGGCAAGGGTGTTGGCCTGCTTGATGATTCCCGCGTCGAAGTACTTCTGCGGCAGCGGCCGCTTGGGGAAGTTGCCCAGGAACAGGTACCGGTCGCGGAAGTTCTGGTCGAAGATGAAATGCGCCGGAATACTTCCCGGCACCCTCTTCTCCTCCTCGTACATGGTGTGCACGACGTTCACGTACGGCGCGGACTCGTTGACGAAGCGCTCGCCCTTGGCATTGACCACAATGGCACCCGGCTGCGACCGCTCGGCCAGCATGAAGAACGGCGGCCCATCGGGGTTGCGCACCGACGGACCCCACCAGGCGTCGTCCATGAGATCCACTGCGGCACCGGCCTTCTGGCCCGCCAGAATGCCCTCGCCGACATTCTCGGTCGCGCCCACGGTCCAGCCGGTGTTCTGCGGCCCGTCGATGTACTGCTTGCGCATCTCCAGGTTGTGCTCGAAGCCGCCCGCGGCCAGCACCACGCCGCGGCGGGCCTTGATGGTGACCGGACGGCCCTCGTGCTCGGCGCGAATGCCGACCACGGTGTCGCCCTCCACGATCAGGTCGGTGAGCGGGGTGTTCAACCACACCGGCACGCCCGCGTCCCGCAGCGACAGCCACAGCCGGGCCGCCAGCGCCTTGCCCAGGCTCAGCGGTTTCGCACCCTTGAGCAGGTTCAGCGCGGTCTGCGCGCCCACCTTCAGGGCGGTCTTCTTGCCGGTCCAGGTGCGCGCGATCATGTTCAGGTCGTGGAAGTCCTTGACCGTGATCGCGATGCCCTTGGGCGCGGACATGGTCGGCTGGTTGATCTTGTGCAGATCACCGCCGAGCAGTCGCCCGTCGATCGGCTTGGGCTCGATGCTGCGGCCCTGCGCCAGTCCGCCCGGGAACTCCGGGTGGTAGTCGGAATAGCCGTGGTCGTAGGCGAAGTCCCAGTACTTGGAGCGCGCACCGAGGTACCGGAACATCTCCGGGCCGTGCTCGAGGAACGCGCGCTGCTTGGCCTCCGGAACCCGGTCGCCGACAACGGCTTTCAGATAGGTGCGGGCCAGCTCCGGGCTGTCGGGCACGCCCGCGGCCTGCAACACCGGATTGTTGGGCACCCAGATGCCGCCGCCCGAGCGCGCGGTGGAACCGCCGAAGCTGCGGCTCTTCTCGATGAGGGTCACCGACAGGCCGCGATAAGCGGCGGTCAGCGCGGCGGTCATGCCCGCCGCGCCGGAACCCACGACCACGACGTCGAATTCGAATTCCATGAAAGCTCTATCCTTAGTAGCCGCAGCTGGTCAGCATGCCGCCGTCGACGACGAATTCGCCTCCGGTGCAATAGCTCGAGGCGTCCGAGGCCAGGAACAACGCCACCTCGGAGACCTCGACCGGCCGACCCCAGCGCGGAATGGGCAGTTCGGAGAAGAAACTGTCGCCGTCCACCCCCGACGCGCCCGCGACCGCCGCGGTCATGGGTGTGGCGATGCCGCCGGGATGAATCGAGTTCACCCGGATACCCGAGTGCCCCAGCTCCCGGGCGGCGGACTTGGTGAGCCCACGCAGCGCGAATTTGCTTGCGCTGTAGGCGGAAAGACCGGCCGCACCGACGAAGCCCTCGACCGAGGACACATTCACGATGGACCCGCCGCCCGCCTCGGTGAGCGCGGGCGCGGCGGTCTTGATGCCGAGGAAGGCACCGGTGACATTGACGGCCATGATGGTCTGGAACTCGTCCAGGCTCATCTCGACGATCCGCCGGAACCGCAGAATGCCCGCATTGTTGACGAGCACATCCAGCCGACCGAACCCGGTGGTGGCCTCGGAAACCGCGGCCTGCCAATCGGATTCGCTGGTCACGTCGTGGTGCACGTAGCGGACGGCCGCGCCCAGCTCGGCCGCGAGGGCCTTGCCCTCCTCGTCGAGCACATCGCCGAACACGACCCGCGCGCCCTCGGCCACGAAGCGGCGCACATGCTCGGCCCCCATGCCGCGCGCGCCACCGGTCACCAGCGCCACCTTGCCGTCCAACTGTCCCACCGAATCCATCCCTTCCGCTGCTCGTCTCCCGACGCTAAGTCCGGAGCCTCGAGCCCGGCACGGTGTGGTCCCGGCCACTGAGACATCCCGATGACCTGAGGCTATGGGTGCAGAAGTATTCCGGTTAGGCATAAAGGCCCAGCGGGGTGCGGAAGCGGTGCGGCAAGGAGTCCGAATGAAGTTCTCGATGATCTTCGAGGCGCAGATGACCGACCCGACCGCCGCCCACGAGGCCCAGGTCCTGCGCGATTGCGTGGAACAGGCGGTGCTCGCCGACGAGCTGGGTTTCGACACGGTGTGGGCGGTCGAGCATCACGGGCTCAAGTGGTACGCCCACATGAGCGCGCCGGAGATCTTCCTGACCTATGTGGCCGCCAAGACCTCTCGGGTGCGCATCGGGCACGGCGTGGTGTGCATGCCGTTCGGCTTCAATCACCCCGTCCGGACCGCCGAACGCGCGGCCATGCTCGATGTGCTCTCCGGCGGACGGGTGAATGTGGGAGCGGGCCGCGGCGCGACCGCCGTCGAAACCTCCTTCTGCGGAGTCGATCCCGACCGCACGTATCAGGAGGTCGAGGAATCGCTGCGCATGATCGCGACCGCATGGCAGGACCCGGAGAGCGAATTCTCCTATCACGGTGAGCTTTTGGACATCGACCCGCATCACCTGCTGCCGCGCCCGGTGCAGCGACCGCATCCGCCGCTGTTCATGGCCTGCACCAAGAAGGACACCCTGAAACTGGCGGCCGAGTACGGAATCGGCGCTCTGGTCCTGGGTTTCGCGGGCATCGAGGAGATCGCCGAACTGCGCGGCATCTACGACCGGGCCATTGCCGCCCGCACCGGGGAACGATTCGTCTCCACCGTCGTCAACGATCATTTCGCCGCTCTGTGTCCCACTATTGTCCTCGACGACCGGGAGCAGGCCCAGCGAATCGGCGCGCGCGGGCAACGGTTCTTCGCCCAGTCCATCAAGTACTACTACGGCGCGGGCCCGGTTCCCGACGAGGCCGTCGACCCCACCGTGGACGAGGTCGCCAAGATGCGCGAGGCCGCCGACGAGCACGTCGCCTTCCTGCACGAGGCCAAGATCCCGGTGAAATCGGGCTCCACGGCGATCTTCAATACCGAACACGCCTACGGCACTGCCGACGACGCCATTGCCTACGTCGAGCGACTGGCCGAGGCCGGGGCCGACGAGATCCTGTGCCTCATTCAAATGGGCACCGTGCCGCAGGCCGTGTGCCTGGAAACCATCCGTCAGTGGGGGGAGAAGGTCATCCCCCACTTCCGTAACAACTAGAGACAGGAACTCGAAATGGCTGATCTGACCGGCAAAGTCGCCCTGATCACCGGTGCCGCCCGTGGGCAGGGCGCGGCCGAGGCCCGCCTGTTCGTGGCGCTCGGCGCGAAGGTGGTCATCACCGACGTGCTCGCCGCCGAGGGCAAGGAACTGGCCGACTCCCTCGGCGAGGCAGCGGTTTTCGTCGAACACGACGTCACCGACGCCGAAAGCTGGGATGCCGCCGTCAAGGTCGCCGTCGATACCTTCGGCAAGCTGGATGTGCTGGTCAACAATGCGGCCATCTACATCATGAAGCCGATCATGGAGACCGGCGCCGAGGAGCTGGAACGGATTCTGAAGGTCAACCTGGTCGGCGCGTTCCACGGCATCAAGGCCGTCGTTCCCGCCATGACCGCGGCGGGCGGCGGTTCCATCGTGAACATCTCCTCGCAGGCCGGGCTCGAGGGCCTGATGAACCACGGCGCGTACGGCTCCTCCAAGTGGGGTCTGCGCGGCCTGTCCAAGATCGCCGCGCTGGAGCTGGGCCCGTCCCAGATTCGGGTCAACTCCGTGCATCCCGGGCCCATCGCCACCCCGATGGTGCCGTACCTGACCACCGGTCCGGGTAGCTTCCCGACCCTGCCGCTGGAGCGCACCGGGCTGCCGGAGGAGGTCGCCGAACTGGTCGCCTTCCTGGCCTCGGACGCCTCGGCCTATATCACCGGCGCGGAGGTGACCGTCGACGGCGGTCTGGCCGCGGGCAAGTTCATTCCGCGAAACACGCAGTAAGACGGCACGATTCAGGAGGGCCCGCAGATGACCCTGTCCCCCGAATGGCAGAGCTTCGTCGACGCCGCCAGCGCGGCGTTCCCGGCACTGGGCACCGAGGTGCTCGACGCCGCCGAAGCGCGGGCCTTCCTGGCCGCCCGACCCGCCGCTCCCGTCGAGCCGATTCCCGTTGCGGCGGTGGAGGAATGGCTGGTGCCCGGACCCGACGACGCGCCCGAGGTACCCGTCCGGCTCTACCGCCCGCTGGACGCCGAAACCGTTCCGGGCGTGGTGGTCTTCTACCACGGTGGCGGATTCGTGTTGTGCGACTTGGATTCCCACGACCGCTTCTGCCGCACCATGGCCAATGCGGCCGGTGTCCTGGTGATCTCGGTCGACTACCGCCGCGCACCCGAGGCCCGCTTCCCCGCCGCCACCGAGGACGCCTACGCCGTGCTGCGCTGGGTCGCCGATCATGCCGAATCCCTGGGCGGCGACCCGGACCGGCTCGCGGTTGCCGGTGACAGCGCGGGCGGCAATCTCGCCACCGTCGCCGCCCTGGCCGCCCGCGACAATGGCGGCCCCGATATCGCCTTCCAACTGCTCCTGTACCCGATGCTGGACCCGGCCTGCGACAGCGCGTCCTACACAGAGAATGCCGAGGGTTACTTCACGACCGCCGCCCAGCTGCGCTGGTATTGGCAGCAGTACCTGACCTGCGACGCCGAGAAGTCCGACCCGTACGCCAATCCCACCCGGGCCGATCTCACCGGTCTGCCGCCCGCGTATATCGCGACCGCCGAATTCGATCCGCTGCGCGACGAGGGCGAGGCCTACGGTCGGCGGCTGCGCGACGCCGGGGTCGAGACCGAGATCCACCGCTGGAACGGCACCGTGCACGGGTTCATGTCCATGGCCTGGCATCTGCGAGAAACCCAGCGCGCCAACGACGCGGCCTTCACCGCGCTGCGGCGAGCACTGACGCGCACACCCGTCGTCTGAAATTCCCAGTGGGTTCACAACTCGACGGGCTAGCATCACCTGCGTTCGATCTTTTTGAAACGTCAGGAAGTCTCTTGTCGGTAGCACGGATTGTGACAGGCACCGCCGCCCTCACCGCCGCCTTGACCCTCACCGCCGGACTGGCCGCGACCGCCGACGCGGCCCCCGGCGGCTACGGCACACTGGCCCTCTCCCACCTGCGGAACACCGCGGTCAGCGGCATCGACGCCAATCGGGTCGCCGCCGACGCCGCCGCCATCCGCGACTGCGCCAGCTACGACTGCGAGATCGTGCTGCGCTTCACCGACGGCTGCGGCGCGGTCGCCCAGGGCGCGGACGGCACCTTCGGCTGGGCCACGGGCGCGAGCCAGGAGGAGGCCGAACAGAACGCCGTCGCCGGGCTCGGCCAGAGCGCGCCCCCATTCCCGGACCTGGGCAGCGCCCAACCGGTCGCCGCCCACGTCGTCACCAGCGCCTGCACCAAAAACGCGCAGTAGCAAACGGTTTCGGGGTCACCCGGTTTCCGGGGCTCAGTGCGGGTACTGGGCCTCGTAGGCCGCCCGCTCGGCCGCGCGCCGGGCCGCGCGGGTCGGATTCTCCAGATCCTCGGGGAAGCCGTGCTTCACCAGTCGATGCGCGCGGTTCATCGGCATGTACGCCACGATGTAGAACAGCGCCAGCAGCAGGCCGAGCAGGATCACGGCCAGTTGCAGCCACAGCTCACCCGGCAGCAGGAATGCCAACGCGAAAACCGGTACCAGCGGCACCAATTGGCGCACCAGGTGCCGCGGGACCGCCCAGGTGCCGGTCAGATCATTGCGCACCCACTCGTGCAGATCCTCGGGCAGCACCCGCCCGCACGAGTAGCCGAGCCACTGAATGAGGTTGGGGCGCTTCATTTCCGGTTTCCCTTCGTCGAATCCGGCTCGGCCTGCGCCAGCACCGATCCCCGCGCCGCGGCGTTGACCCGGTTCAGCACCTCGCGCAGTTCTTCGAGATCGGCCAGGCTCACCCCGAGTCGCGCCACCACCGCGGGCGGAATCTTCTCCGCCTCCCGACGCAGTTCCCGCCCGGCGTCGGTGAGATCCACGACGAGATTGCGCTCGTTGTTGCTGTCGCGGCGGCGGGTGATGAGCCCGGCCGCCTCCAGCCGCTTGAGCAGCGGCGAGAGCGTCGGCGAATCCAACTGAATGGCCTCGCCGATGTCCTTGACCGACATCGGGGCCTCACCCCACAGCGCCAGCATGACCAGATATTGCGGATGGGTCAGGCCCATGGGTTCGAGCAGCGGCCGATACACCGCCAGCACAGCGCGATTGGCCACCGCCAGCGCGAAACACACCTGTCGATCCAACCGCAGTGGATCGTCGATCTCGGCCGCCAACTCCACCGGACCCTCCCGAATCGTCTTGGTTAGGGCAACAATAGTTAACGCACTAACTGTTAGTCGACGATTCGGTGGGTAATAGCGGTCACACCCGACCCTGCATCTCCTGCCGCATGGTCAGGATCCGCCCGGTATCCATGTAGTCGCGGAAGAGCGTGACCAGGCCGTCCCGCACTCGAATCACATTGACGGAGCTTCGAAACCAGCCCCGCTCACCGGTCGGGCGGGTGACCTCGACATCGTTCTCGACCACGAAGACCTCGGGATCGGTCGTCTCGTGGATGGCGGGTCGGATGCCGTGGACCTGAACACCCGGCATGCCCGACCAACGCGACGCGAGGTACTCGCGCACCTGTTCCCGGCCTTCGATACGGGTCGGTTCACCGGGGATGGGAAACGGAATCTCGAACACGACATCCGGGGCGAGCAGTGCCGCGAAGCGGTCGGCATCGCGCGAGGGCAGGCCGAGGAAGAGACGTTCGACAAGATCACGAGGGGTTTCGACGGAAGTGGACACCATGCCTCCAAAAACGGAACGTTGGACCCGGTTAGTATTCGGGGCGTGCGCCCCGCTTGTCAACGGGTGGGTAGGCTGTCGGTCGTGACGGATCGACCCCTGCGCGCCGATGCCCGCCGCAATCGCGAGCGGGTGCTGGCCGCCGCCCAGGAAGCCTTTGCCGCCGAAGGCATTTCGGTTCCCCTCGACGAGATCGCCCGCCGCGCGGGCGTCGGCGCGGGCACCGTCTACCGCCACTTCCCCACCAAGGAAGCGCTTTTCGAGGCGGCCATCCTGGATCAGGTCGAGAAGATCACCACGCACGCGCGGGGGCTGACCGAGGCCGAGGACCCCGGCACCGTGTTCTTCGAATTCCTGGAGTTGCTGGTCCTGCAGGGCACCGTCAAGCGTGACCTCGCCGACGCCCTGCGCACGCAGGGCGGGGAATATCCGCGCACCATCTCCCATGACCTCAAACAGGCTCTGGCGACACTGCTTTCCCGCGCCCAGGAGGCCGGGGCGGTACGACCCGACATCGGCGTCGACGATTTACTGACAATTGTCAAAGGGGTTTTTCTCGCCGTGCACGAGGCCGGAGCCGATCCGGGGCTGCGCGAGCGCACCTTCGCCGTGATCGCCGACGGACTCCGTACCCGTTGATCGCAAACCACGGGCAATAATCGCTGAAATATTGCGGAGCGAACTGAAACGTGGGCGAATCGCCCGCAGTGTTCCGCAATGTCCGCACGTTTTTGCAACTCGGATGATTTGATGCACCATGTGCTGATCGGTTGCCTTCCGGCACCTCGGTCCGGGGCTGTTCTTCGTGTTTCATCCGCATGAGTTGACGACAGGAGATCAGATTCGATGAAGCGTGCGATTCGCGCCGTCGCCATTGCGGCTGGTCTGACCGTGGCAGCCTGCGGCACCACCCCCAAGGCCGAGGACACACCGCAGGAACCGCCGCCCCGCACGCTCACCATCGGCATCAAATTCGATCAGCCCGGGCTGTCGGTGAAGGGACCCGACGGCAAACCACACGGATTCGATGTCGACACCGCCGTGTACATCGCCGGAAAGCTGGGCGTCACCCCCGAACACATCACCTGGCGGGAAGCGCGCTCGGAGCAGCGCGAGGACCTGTTGAACTCGGGCGCGGTCGATTTCGTCGTCGCCTCCTACTCCATCACCGCGGCCCGCCAGCAGCTGGTCTCCTTCGCCGGGCCCTACCTCATGGCCGGACAGGACCTGCTCGTGCGGCAGAGCGAACACGCCATCGACCAGCCCGAGGACCTCGACGGGCGCACGGTCTGCACCGCCGAGGGCTCCACCTCCGCCGACAAGATCCGCCGCAGCTTCGCCCACAATGTGAAGCTCACGACCCGGGATACCTACGCGCAGTGCGTCTCCGACCTCATCGCGGGCACCATCGACGCCGTCACCACCGACGACGTCATCCTGGCCGGGTACGCCCACGAACACCCGGGCCTGCTGCGCGTGGTCGGGCATCGCTTCACCCGCGAGCGCTACGGGGTCGGAGTGCACAAGGGCGACTTGGATTTACAGAGCCGCATCACCTCGGCCGTTCGGCTGATGATCGAGGACGGCAGCTGGCGGCGGGCCATGGAGGGCAATCTCGCGGCGAGCGGATACAAGCCGCTGCCCGCACCGGTGGTATTCAATGCCCCCGACAAAGTGGTCGAACCCGGCGATCCCACCACCCTCGATCCGGAATTGGTGAATGCCACGAAGGCCGTCGCCGCCACCTCGAATGCGCGCGATTGGGAAGGCTTCCGCTCGCTGGTCTGCCCCGAAACCGCCGACGCCATTGATGAAATCGTTTTTCAATACACCCCGCAATTCGACAAAACGCTCGGCGCGGAGGTGAAGAACGCGGGCTACACCAATACCGTCACCGGAGTCACCCAAACCGACCCGAACACCGCGACCTTCGCATTCCACGAAACCTTCACCAACGTCCCCGAAAAATACCGCGGCTACTTCAAGGACATCGACTACACCGGCAGCATGGTCCGCCGCGACGGCTCCTGGAAACTCTGCGCCCTCGCCGCCGACTTCGTCGAACCCTGACGGGCGAATAATGCGGTGCGCCGAGACGGGCGGTGCACCTACCCTCGACGGCAGTCAGAAGGAAGGACGAAACAATGTTTCCCGTCGAGCTGCGCGGAACTCGCGCGCAGACGCTCATGTGGGCCCACGAGCACGAGGTCGAACCGGCCGCGCTGCAGCAGTTGCGGAACATCGCGCAACTGGAGTGGGTGTACGGCGTGCGAGTCATGCCGGACGTCCACCTGGGCAAGGGGGCGACGGTCGGATCGGTCATCGCGATGAAGGACGCGGTCGCGCCCGCGGCCGTGGGTGTGGATATCGGATGCGGGATGGAGGCCGTGCTGACCTCGCTGACCGCGGCGGATCTGCCGGACAACCTGCATTCGCTGCGGTCCCGGATCGAGGCGGCGGTGCCGGTTGGCTTTGCGGCGCATGATGATCCGGTCAATGTGAACCGGTTGAACGCGGAAGTGTTCGGTCAGCGAGCGGCGGGGACAACGCTGCGCGCAGGGTGGGACCGCTTCTGGAAGTCGTTCGACGCATTGGATCCCGCCGTGCAGTCGCGTGAGTCCAAGGCCCACAAGCAGATGGGAACCCTTGGCGGAGGTAATCACTTTTGCGAGGTATGTCTGGATTCGGAAGATCGTGTCTGGATCCTGCTGCACTCCGGAAGCCGCAATATCGGCAAGGAACTCGCCGAGCGGCACATGGCCGTCGCGCGCGCCCTGCCGCACAATGCCGACCTGCCCGATCGCGATCTGGCGGTATTCCTTTCCGGCACACCGGAAATGGACGCCTACCGCCGCGATCTGACCTGGGCGCAGGAGTACGCGGCCCGCAACCGCGCCGTCATGCTGGCACTGGTCTGCAAGGCCGTGCGTGACGAATTCACTGGCCTGGCAGTGCATTTCGACAAGCCGATCTCCTGCCACCACAACTATGTGGCGGAGGAGGTCATCGACGGGATGCCGATGCTGGTGACGCGGAAGGGTGCCGTGCGGGCGGGGGCCGGGGATCTGGCGTTGATTCCCGGGTCCATGGGTACGCGCTCGTATGTGGTTCGGGGCAAGGGGAATCCGGCCTCGTTCCAGTCGGCGTCGCACGGGGCGGGGCGGCGGATGAGCCGTAACGCGGCCAAGCGGCAGTTCACCGTGGCGGATCTGGTGGCCCAGACCGAGGGCGTGGAGTCGCGCAAGGACGCCGGGGTGATCGATGAGATCCCGGCGGCCTACAAGGACATCGATCAGGTCATCGCCGCCCAGGGCGATCTGGTCGATATCGTCGCGACGCTGCGGCAGGTGCTGTGCGTCAAGGGTTGACGGGTCAGCGGCGGCGGAAGGTCGCCGCCGCTCCCGCACCCACCAGCAGGATGCCCACAATGAGCGGGAATCCCGTTTGCAGCCACTGGAACAGCGCGATGTGCATGTCGTCGGAGACGGGCAGATCGCCGATCAGGCGGAAGGTGTCGTCCGGGAAGATGAAGTGAATGATCCCCGGCAGCACCCCCCACACCAGACCGGCGGTGATCGTGCCCGCCGCCGAATAGGCGGCCAGCGCCGCCACCACCAGGAAAATCGCCGCGGCGATCACGATCTCGAAGGTCGAGCCGACCCGATCGGCGAAGTCCCCCAGGATCGTCCACTGTCTGGTTCCGGCCGCGCCCCGGGCGGCGAAGGCGATACCGATCGGGGTCAGGATCAACCCCACCAGCGCGCCGATCATCGTCCGTGACGCACCGCCGCTCGTGCGAAATTGTGCCCCGGGCGGAGTCCACCCCGCGGGCGACGGAAACTTCTCCGGCATTTGCGTCTCCCTGCGCACCCCCGGACGCCCTTCGTGCCCGGACCCCTATTGTCCGTCCGGCCACGGGATTCCGCGCGATCTTGACCGGTCCGCAATCAAGGCGCTGTTCAGCGGTGTTTTACAGGGCGAATTCCTGTCCGGTTGGGAGTATTTGCACGATTGTGTCGGGTGCGAGATCGGCTGCGGCGGCACGGAAATGCTCGGCACCCCGGCGGTCGCCCTTCGTCATGAGACGGTCGCCGAGGGGGCCGCTGGAGAAGGCGTAGTGAATCGGGACGGCCACGCGCGGCCGCAGCACCGTGGCGAGGTCGGCGGCCTCGACGGCATCCATCACCACCTGCTTGTTCCGGGCCGGGCGGATGCGCAGGCCGTTCACCGGCAGCAGCGCGAGATCCAAATCCGGGAAACGCCGGGCGATGTCGTCGAGTTCGGCAATGCGCAGGGTGTCCGCGCCGAAGAAGACCGTGTGGCCGTCGGCGCGCAGCACGAAGGTCACCTCCGGGACACCGTGGCTGGCCGGGGCGGCGGTCACCTCGACGGGACCGAGATGGGTTCGCTGCCAGGGCGCCAATTCGACGACATTCGTGAAGCCCGCGGCGCGAACCTTGTTCGCCAGTCCCGGGACCACCGCGAAGGGCACCGATTTGTCGGGGTAGGTGATCAGGGCATCGAGATCGCAGTGGTCGTAGTGGCCGTGGCTGATGACGATTCCGGACAGCTCGGGCAGCTCGGCCGCGGTGGCGAAGGCGCGTGGCTCGCCCTGCCGATAGAACCGGGTCTCCGAAAGCCACGGGTCGGTGAGGATTCGGGCTCCCCCGAAGTCGAGGAGGGCACTGGCATGGACGACACGGGTCACAGTGAGCATGGCGGGTCTCCCGGCTGAGGTTGCCACGGTAAAGCGTAACGCTTTACCGTATTGGCATGGCGAAACTTAACATCAGTCTCCCGGACGCGACCGCTGAGGCGCTGCGCGAAAGCGCGGGGGGCAATGTCAGTGCCGAGATCAATCGGGCCGTTCTCCAGCGGCTCGCGGACAAGGAGTTGCGGCGTATTGCCGCGCACGAGCAGCAGAACCCGCCGAAGTTCAGTGATGCCGATTTGGTGCGCATCGGCATGGGCATGCCCCTGTGAGGGAGCTGCGCCAGGGCGACATCTACACCATCGCCGCCGGTGACGGCTATCTGACAGTGGTGATCGTCGACGGCCAGACGCTGCTGAGACATCGCGATGTGGCGCTGGCGGTGCCGGTGGTCGACGCTCGCGAGATGCCGAGAGATCTGCGGATCTTCTCAGTGGACTGGGACGAAGGTCGCGTCCTCGCGATCCACCGGTTCATACCCTGCGTGCGGGCGGTCCTGGACGCAGGGACCTACGACGGGACGGTCAGCACCGAGACGCTCGACTTCATCAAAATGGTCCTCGCGGTGCGATTCGACCTCTGAGGACAGGACATCCGAGTTCCCGCAGGCGGGTCGACCAGCCGTGCCGACAGCCGTACCCGGGGGTGCGAAGTTGCCCCACTATGCGGGCGGCGGCCCGACGATGTCGGTGCGGTGGGGCACGATGGAGCGCGTGACCTCGACCGACTCCTCCGCTGCGCCCGACACCACCGACCCGCGTACCCCGGTCGGCCCCGCCGCCGCGCCGGACGGTCTGCGCGAGGACGCGGAGCGGCTGCTGCGGGAGTTGGCCGGGCCCGGGGCGCGGCTGCGGGAGGATCAGTGGACCGCTATCGAGGCGCTGGTGGTGGGGCGGCGGCGGGCGCTGGTGGTGCAGCGGACCGGGTGGGGCAAGTCGGCGGTGTACTTCATTTCGGCGAAGCTGCTGCGGGCGCAAGGGCGGGGGCCGACGGTGATCGTGTCACCGCTGCTGGCGTTGATGCGCAACCAGGTCGCGTCCGCCGAGCGGGCGGGAGTCGTTGCGGCGACCATCAATTCGGGCAATGTAACCGAGTGGGACGACATTCACGCGCGGGTCGCGGCCGGGGAGGTGGATGTGCTGCTGGTGAGTCCGGAGCGATTGAACAATCCGGACTTCCGGGATTCGGTGCTGCCCAAGCTGGCGGCCGACGCGGGGCTGGTGGTGATCGACGAGGCGCATTGCGTCTCGGACTGGGGGCATGATTTCCGGCCGGACTATCGCCGGATCCGCACGCTCATCGCCGATCTCGGGTCGGAGGTGCCGGTGCTGGCCACCACGGCCACGGCCAATGACCGGGTGGTGACCGATGTGGCGACGCAGATCGGCACGGACACCCTGGTTTTGCGCGGCAGCCTGGACCGGGAGTCGCTGCACCTGTCGGTGGTGCGGATCGCCGACGCGGTGGAGCGCACGGCGTGGCTGAGCAAGCGGCTGCACGAGCTGCCGGGGTCGGGCATCGTCTACACACTGACCGTCGCCGCCGCGCATGATCTGGCCGATGTGCTGAACTCGCACGGACACACCGTCGCCGCCTACACCGGGCAGACCGATCCCACCGAACGCGAGCACCTCGAGGCCGCGCTGCTGAACAACGAGGTGAAGGCGCTCATCGCCACCTCGGCGCTCGGAATGGGTTTCGACAAGCCGGATCTCGGGTTCGTGGTGCATCTGGGCGCGCCCTCCTCCCCCATCTCCTACTACCAGCAGGTGGGCCGCGCGGGCCGTGGCACCGAGCGGGCCGAGGTGATACTGCTGCCCGGCCCGGAGGACCGCCAGATCTGGAGTTACTTCGCCTCCGTGGCGTTTCCGCGCGAGCACATCGTGCGCTCGGTGCTGGCGGCGCTGGACACGGACCGGCCGCTGTCCACCGCGGCGCTCGAACCGCTGGTGGAGCTCAATCGCTCGCGCCTGGAAATGGTGTTGAAGGTCCTGGACGTGGACGGCGCGGTGCGCCGGGTCCGCGGCGGCTGGCTCGGCACCGGCCAACCGTGGGTCTACGACACCGAACGCTACGAGCGGCTGAGCCTGGCACGCGCGGCCGAGCAGCAGGCCATGATCGACTACGAGTCGACCACCGGTTGCCGAATGACGTTCCTGCGCAGCCAACTCGACGATCCCGGCCTGGTCCCGGGCACCCACTGCGGCCGCTGCGACAACTGCACCGGCACCCGCCAGGACACCACCGTGGACGCGACCGCCCTCGCCGAGATCCGCACCCGCCTGGACCGCCCCGGCATCGATCTCGCGCCCCGCAAGCAGTGGCCCACCGGTCTGGCAAAACTCGGGATTCCCTTGTCCGGCAAGATCACCGACGGTCCCGAGGTCGGGCGCGTCCTGGGACGCCTCAGCGATCTCGGCTGGGGCCAGCGTCTGCGCCCTCTCCTCGACGGTCCCGATGCCCCCGTCCCCGACGAGGTCTTCCGCTTCTGCACAACGGTTCTCCGCGAATGGGATTGGGCTCAGCGCCCCACCGCCGTCATGACCCTGGAGTCCGGCAACCACCCCATCCTGACCCGCTCCCTCGCGGCGCGCCTGGCCCAGGTCGGCCGACTCCAGGACCTCGGCGTCCTGCACCTGCGCCCCGATCTCCCGCCGGTGTCGGCCGCCAACTCCGCCCACCGCGTCGCCGCTCTCCACAATGCCTGGGAGACACCGGATCTCAGCGGCGTCGACGGTCCCATCCTGCTGGTCGACGCCCTCACGGACACCGGCTGGACCTTCACGATGGCCGCCCGCACCCTGCGCGCCGCCGGAGCCGACGCCGTCCTGCCTTTCGCCCTCGCCACCCCGTCGTGATCTCGGTACGCTCGAATTAGGAGGGGAATCATCATGAGCGACACTGGAAACCAAGAACCCGACCCGCGGGCGCGCTGGCGCAAGCTGCCGCCCGAACCCGTCGAATTCATCGAAGAGACAGATCGTGAACCGTCGGCCATCGACTACGGGACCAACTACGATCCCGACGCCAAGCTGCCCTGGTGGGGAGCAGGCCAGCCGTGAGGCGGCTCAGTCGCCGGTCGCGGGTCCGCGGTTCTTGAGATTGTCGATCGCGTCGACGTAGCGCAGCATCAGGCGGGCGAAGTCGAGGCGGTCCTGTTCGGGCCAGTCGGCGGTGATGTATTCGAAGGCCGCGCGCTGCCGACGGCGGAACTCGGCCATGAATTCGATGCCCTGCGGGCTGAGTTCGAGGACCGCGCGGCGACCGTCGAGCTGGGAGGGGACGCGGCGCAGGTAACCGGCCTTGATGTTGTCGGTGACCATGCGACTGGCCACCGACGGGTCGACGCACAGGGCGGCGGCGATGCCGCCGACGGTCATCTCCCCCGTCGACCCGTCCGGACCCGTCGGGCAGCCCAGCACCATGCCCAGGACCATCGCGCGGGTCGCGTCCTTGGTGGAAATGGGGTTTTCGACCTCCTGCAGGACGCCGCGCTTGAGCTTGCCGAAGGCCGGGCCGATGGCGTCGAGCAGCTCGTCGGGGGTGCGGTCGTCCTCGGTCATGGGGTCATCCTATCTGCATGCGCGAACACATATATGTGTTGACTCGCAAATGTGTGCATGACAGCATGCATTTGTCCATACGCATGGATTCCAACTCGATCGGAGTTCACCATGACCATCCTCGTCACCGGTGCCCGCGGCCATATCGGCCGCGCCGTCCTGGAAAGCCTGCACGCCAAGGGCCTTCCGGTGCGTGCCGCCAGCAAGGATCCGTCCGCGCTCACGCTCCCCGCCGGGGTCGAAGCCGTCGCCCTCGGCGAGGACGACACCGAAAGCCTCACTGCCGCACTGGAAAACGTGCAACAGGTCTTCCTTTATGCCAACCCCGCCCTCGCCAACGCCTTCGTCACCGCCGCGGAGAAGGCCGGTGTCGAACACGTCGTGCTGCTCTCCTCCTCGGCGGTCGACGGTCCGAATGCCGAGGCGAATCCGATCGGCGCCATGCATGTCGCCGTCGAAAAGGCCTTGGCCGCTTCGAGTCTCACCACCACCGTCCTGCGCCCGGGCGGTTTCGACAGCAATGCCCTCGGCTGGGTCGAGGCCGTCGCGGCCGGGCGGCCCATCGAACTCCCCTACCCCGAGGTCGCCCTGGCCATGATCCACCCGCTGGATATCGCCGACATCGCGGTCGCCGCCCTCACCGGCGACGAATTGCGCGGCCGCACAGTCTCTCTCACCGGTCCCGAGCCGATCAGCTTCCGCGCGCAGATCGCCGCGCTGTCCGCGGCCATCGGGCGGGAGATCCCGGTCGTCACGGTCACCCCCGAGGCCGCACGGGAGCAGATGGCGCGCAGCATGCCGCCCTTCATCGCGGACGCGCTGCTGTCGGTCTGGGCCGACATGGACGGACATCCGCAGGCACCCGCCGACACCACCGAGACCCTGCTCGGCGTCCCCGCCCGCACCTTCGCGCAGTGGGCCCGCGAGAACGCGGCCGCCTTCGCCCCGGCCTGACCGCAGCGGGCACCCCGGCCCGCCGAATCCCGTCCGGCCCGTCGAATCCGGTTGCCCGAGGGTCGCGGAAACCACTGTCCACCAGGGGTGGAGCGCGTAGGCTCAGACAAATCCCGCAGTCGCCGAAATGATCCCGGGGAGTTCTCATGGCGTCCGCAGCACCCAAGGCCCCGCCCCTGCCCCTCGTGCGCGTCCTCGCGCGTCTCCGTGACGGTCTGGCCGCCCTGCATCGACGAATGGTCCCCGGGCACATCGCGCTGCTGGAACTGTCCACCCTGGGCTACCTCACCCAGGCCGCCTGCGCCGCGGCCGAACTCGGCATCGCCGACGCGCTCGCCGAGGGCCCCCGCCAACCGGCGGACCTGGCGCGCGCGATCGGCGTGGACGAGGGCGCGCTGCGGCGCTTGATGCGCCTGCTCATCAGCGGCGGGGTCTTCGCGCAGCGACGCGACGGGGCGTATCAGCAGACCGGAATCTCGGAGGGGCTGCGCTCGGACGCGGCGGTGTCGCTGCGAGATCTGTTCCTGCTCTTGGGATCCGACCTACACCGCAAGCACTGGACGACCCTGCCCGAGTCGGTGCGGCGCGGCAGGTCCCTGTGGCCCGAGACCGAGGGCATGGAGTTCTTCGAATACGCCGAGCAGCATCCGGAGGCCGGGGAGATCTTCGACCGCGCCATGACCAGCGTCAGCTCCCTGGCGACCGAACCCGTGCAGGCCGCCTACGATTTCGGGCGCTACGGCTGCATTATCGATATCGGCGGCGGTCGCGGCAGCCTGCTACTCGACATTCTGCGGCGGCATCCGTCCATGCGCGGCATCGTCTTCGACCTGCCGCGTGTGGTGGAGAGCCTGCCGGAACAGCTGCTCGGCCCCGGCCTCACCGGTCGCCTCACCTTCGAGAGCGGCAGCTTCTTCGACTCGGTGCCCAAGGGCGGCGACGCCTACCTGCTCAAACACATCATCCACGACTGGAACGACGAGGACGCCGAACGCATTCTGCGCACCGTGCGCACCGCCATGGAGTCCGAGGCGCGGCTGCTCATCATCGATGTGGTCATGCCCGAGAACCAACGCCCGCATCCGGGCAAGGTCATCGACCTGGAGATGCTGGTCCAGACCCCCGGCGGGCGCGAGCGCACGCAGACCGAGTTCGGAAACCTGCTCTCCCGCGCCGGTTTCGTGCTCACCCGCGTGGTTCCCACCGTCGCGCACGTCAGCGTGATCGAGGCCCATCCGTCCTGGTGAGTCTCCCGCGAGCTGCGCGAGACCGATATGAGGTCGACGACGGCCCGGGTGCTGGTCGTCCCCCTGCACCGATCCACACCCGGGCCCGTCGACGCCGCCCGCGGGGCGTGCGCGGCGCAATCCCACACGCCCGCCACGGGCCTGCTACCCCCTGATTCGACTGTCGCGCAGACGCGTTCAGGCGGAACGGCGGATTCGTGGGCCGACAACCCCTGCGGCCCGATCGGTCCAGCCGTCCGCCATCTGCGCCAACAGGAACCAGGCGGCGTGTACTTGTTCGTCCGATACCTTCTCGGCCGTCTTCAACAGATGCACGGCGCGCACGTGGGCGGCCGCCATGGCATCCACCACGGCCCCGAGGGATTCGGCCCGCGCTGCACCCCTCGGCAGCGCCCGGCTCATCACCCATTCATCGATGAACGTCACCAATTCGGCTCGTAGCTCGTCGATCCCGCCGGTGTCGCCGGGTCGGTCCCGGCGCTGCAGGTGCAGTTCGGCCAGCGCCCGGGCCCAGCGGGTGACCGCGTGGTCCTCGGGCTGATCGCCGATGTGACCGCAGAAGGCGGCCAGCAACTCGTGCCAGTCGGGCAAGAGCGGGCGATTCTCCTCGAAACTCGCATCGGTCGAACTTCCGGCACGGCCGCTCGCCCGCCACAGGTGTGTGCTATCAGGTTGGGGTACGTACATACCTACCTCCACGGCGGTGCGGCGCACCCGGAGCCGCGGGCGGTCGCCGGACCGCGAGCCCGGCGCGGCAAGGGCGGACCGCGCCGGATCCGGGCAACCGCTATCGGCGAAGGGCACATCTCGATGCGGCACCGGGTGCACTTCCAGAATGACCGCTGCGGCCGTCCCGCCCACTGCCCTTCCCCCGCCCTGCGACTGCCCCTCACCCCAGAGACCAACCGGCCGGTCTGTACCCGTTACTCGCCCTCTCCCCCAACGCAATTCAGCCGTAACCGCGCGACTACCTCCCCGTCGCCCACGGGCTGGAGCGCAGCGGTCAGACCTTGACGAGGTCGTCGGCGTGGACGACCGGGCGCTGCATGCTGTCGGGCAGGTCGGAGGTGGAGCGGCCCTTCATGGTTTCGAGTTCGTCGCTGTCGTAGGCGACCACGCCGCGGGCCACGGTGTGACCGTCGGGTGCGATCAGGTCGATCACGTCGCCGCCGTAGAAATGGCCTGCCACCTCGGTGATTCCGGCGGCCAGCAGGGAGTGGCGGCGCTCGGCCACGGCGGCCACCGCGCCCGCGTCCAGGTGGACCGCGCCGCGCGCGTCGGCGGCGTGGCGGACCCAGAACTTGCGGGCCGAGAGTCGTACGGGTCGGGCGGCGAAGGCGGTGCCGACCGTCGCGCCCGAAAGGGCCGCGGCCGCATCGGAAGCCGCCGCCAGCAGCACCGGCACACCGGCATCGGCGGCCAGGCGGGCGGCGGAGAGTTTGGAGGCCATGCCTCCGGTGCCGAGCGCGCCCCCGGATCCGGCGATCACGCCGTCCAGGTCGGCGCTGCTGCGCACCTCGGGAATGAAGGTGGCGGCACCCTTGCGCGGGTCGCCGTCGTAGAGGCCGTCGACGTCCGACAGCAGGATCAGCGCGTCCGCGCCGACCAGGTGCGCCACCAGCGCGGCCAGCCGGTCATTGTCGCCAAAGCGGATCTCTTCCGTTGCGACGGTGTCGTTTTCGTTCACCACCGCGATGGCGTGCAGCGAACGCAGCCGATCGAGGGTGCGCTGGGCATTGCGATGCGGTTCGCGGCGGCCGAAGTCCCCCGCGCTCAACAGCACCTGGCCGACGACCCGGTCGTAGCGGGCGAAGGAGGTGCCCCAGGCGTGCGCCAGCGCCAGCTGTCCGACACTCGCCGCGGCCTGCTTGGTCGCGAGATCCTTTGGGCGCTTGGACAATCCGAGCGGCGCCATGCCCGCCCCGATGGCGCCCGAGGACACCACGACCAGATCCGAACCGGCGCGCATGCGGCCCTCCACCGCGTCGGCCAGCTTGTCCAGCCGCCCGGTGTCCAGACCGCCCTCCAGGCTGGTCAGCGCCGAGGAGCCGATCTTCACCACGACACTGCGCGCCGTGGCGATCGCCTGCCGCGCCGCGCTCAGCTCGCTCACCCGAGTGCCACCCGAACTCACTTGCACCACACCTCAATTCGCCCGCGATGCCGAGGCATCGTCGCACCCGAATCCGTTCCTCGACCACACCGGCCGCCCACCCGCTCGCGAACGGCCCTGCGGCACTGTATTACTCGTCGTCCTCGGTCACCAGACCGCGGCGCACGCGCGAGGCGTGCTTGCGCTCGGCCGCGCCGATGCGCTCGGTCTGGTCCAGGCGCGGGTCCACGCCGCGGCGGGTCATCAGGGTCTCCACGCCCGCGGAGATCGACGGCTCCCAGTCGAAGCAGTAGTCGGCGACGGTCACCGAACAGCCCGGCTCGGCACCCAGCTTGACCAGCTCCTCCTCGACGCCGAGGCGGGCCAGGCGGTCGGCCAGGTAGCCCACGGCCTCGTCGTTGTCGAACTGGGTCTGGTGCACCCAGCGCTCGGGACGCTCGCCGATGACGATGAAGCCGCCCTCGACCTCCGGATCCTTGATGACCCGGAAACCGCTGTCGCCCTTGACGACCGGGCGAATGATCTGCCGCTTCGGCTCGGCCTTGGGATGCTCCGCGCGGTATTGCGCGACCATTTCCGCGAGCGCGAAGGTCAAGGGCCGCAAGCCTTCCCGGCTCACCGCCGAGATCTTGAACACCGGCCACCCGCGCTTCTCGAACTCCGGCCGCACGAACTCGGCCAGCTCGTCGGCATCGGGGATATCGGCCTTGTTGAGGATGACCACGCGCGGACGGTCGGCCAGATCGCCGAGCCCGGTGTCGCCCTGCAGCGCGGGCTGATACGCGGCCAGCTCGGCCTCGAGCGCGTCCACATCGGAGATCGGATCGCGGCCCGGTTCCAGCGTCGCGCAGTCCACCACGTGGGCGAGCACCGCGCAGCGCTCCAGATGCCGCAGGAAGTCCAGGCCCAGGCCGCGGCCCTCGCTCGCGCCCGGGATCAGCCCGGGCACATCGGCCACGGTGAAGGTGGTGTCACCCGACTGCACCACACCGAGATTGGGCACCAGCGTGGTGAACGGGTAGTCCGCGATCTTCGGCTTGGCCGCCGAGAGCACCGACACCAGCGAGGATTTACCGGCCGACGGGAAGCCCACCAGGCCCACATCCGCCACCGACTTGAGCTCGAGCACGAGATCGCGCTCCTGGCCGTCCTCGCCGAGCAGCGCGAAACCGGGAGCCTTCCGCGACTTGGACACCAGCGCGGCATTGCCCAACCCGCCGCGGCCACCCTGGGCCGCCACGAAGGTCGCGCCCGCGCCGATCAGGTCGGCCAGGACCTCGCCGTCGGTGCTCATGACGACCGTGCCGTCCGGCACCTTCAGCAGCAGCCCCTCGCCCTGCTTGCCATTGCGATTGCCGCCCTCGCCGGGCTTGCCGTTGCCGCCCTTGGCGTGCGGGTGGAAGTGGAAGTCCAGCAGGGTGTGGACGTTCGGGTCGACCTCGAGGATCACATCCCCGCCATTGCCGCCATTGCCGCCGTCGGGTCCGCCCAGGGGCATGAACTTCTCACGCCGCACCGAGGCACACCCGTGCCCACCCTTGCCCGCACGAACGTGCAGTACGACACGGTCGATGAATTTGGACATATCGGTGATCATCCTCCTTCAGGACTGGTCGTCTGCAAATGCAGGGTTCGTGTTGAAAACAGCAAAGCGGGCCAGGGTTAATCCATAACCCTGACCCGCTCGAAAGCTAGTGGAGTAGGAACTCCGGTGCGCCGGTCAGGCGTTCACCGGCTCCGGGACCACGATGTTGACGGTCTTGCGGCCACGCTTGGTGCCGAACTGCACCGCGCCCGCCTCGAGGGCGAACAGGGTGTCGTCGCCGCCACGGCCGACATTGACGCCGGGGTGGAAGTGCGTGCCACGCTGGCGAACCAGGATCTCGCCCGCCTTGACGGTCTGACCGCCGAAGCGCTTCACGCCGAGCCGCTGGGCATTCGAATCGCGACCATTGCGCGAGCTGGATGCACCCTTCTTATGTGCCATTTCTCAGAACTCCTCGTGCCGGGGTGACGAACCCCAAGTCGGATTACTTGATGCCGGTGACCTTCAGGACCGTCAGCTTCTGACGGTGGCCCTGACGCTTGTGGTAGCCGGTCTTGTTCTTGAACTTGTGGATGCGGATCTTCGGGCCCTTGGTCTGTTCGACGACCTCGGCGGACACGGAGACCTTCGCCAGCTTGTCAGCATCGGTGGTCAGCTCGGCGCCATCAACGACCAGCACCGGCGACAGCGACACCGAAGTGCCCGGCTCACCCTCGATCTTCTCGACCTTCACCAGGTCACCGACCGCGACCTTGTACTGCTTTCCGCCGGTCTTGACGATCGCGTACGTTGCCATCGGTCGGCTGCCCTTCTTTCTCTGTTCAAGTGCGCGAAGTACTCGGCACTCTGCTCACGCGGCTGGTCACCCGGTTCGCACCGGAAACCGCCGCAGACTGGTCTGGTGGTTTCACCGCCGCCTCGGGCCTTTGGCTCTGTTGAACCGAACCGGGCCCACTCACAGCACTAGTCACAACAGAGTGCCGTCGCAGGGGCAGCGACTGACCAAGACTACAGGACGGGCCCAACCCCCTCCAAACCGGGCTGCCCGCCGGTAGCAGGGAGCTTCGTCACTCGGAGAAAAGCCGTGGCCCCGCCGGAATCCGGCGGGGCCACGGATGTCGCTACCGAGTGGCTAGTTCTCGCCCTCCGGCGCACCGGCGGGACGGCCCGCGGCCCGACGACGCGGGCGGGCCCGCGGCGGGACCACGGCCGGGGCCAGGTCGTCGAGGTTGAAGCCCGGCTTCTCGGTCTGATCCGAACTGGAGAGCACGAACACCGCGCCCGCGCTGTCGGCGGCCGGAGCCGAGGCCGTGCGCGCCACCCGGCGACGGGCCGGACGACGACCGGACAGCGTGGGCTCGGCGGTCTGCGCGCCGGACGCGGCCTGCGCCTCGTCCACCAGGACCGCCGCCTCGGCCCCGGAGGCCAGGGCATCGGTCGCGGCCAGCTCGTCGGCGGCCGCCGCGGCGGCGGGCGGCACGGTCGAGGTGCCATTGGTCGCGGCATGCGCCGCGGCGCTCTCCGCGGCCTTCTCGGTCTCGGACTCGATCTCGGTCACCGCGTCGGCCGCGATGGCGGCTTCGGCGGCGGCGTCCTCGGCCTCGCGGACAATGGTCGACTCGGCCGCGTCGACATCGGCCACGGTCGCGGAATCACCCTCGGCCAGTACCGCGTTGGCGGCGTCGGCGGCGGCGATCGCGTCCTCTTCCGAGGCGTGCGCGGCTTCCTCGGCGGCGTGCGCGGCCATGGCCATGGCCACCGGGTGGGCGCGCTTGGCGGCGGCCTTCTCGGCCTTCTCCGCCTTCTCCTCGGGCTTGTCTTCCTTCTCCTCGACCACCGGCTCGACGGCCGGGGTCTCGGCGACGGCCGCGCTGCGGTCCTTGCGGCGGCGACGCGAACCCTCGCGGCGACCCACGCCCTCACCGCTCTCGGCCGGGGCCGAACCCGATTCGACGGGGTAGTTGTGCACGAGAATGCCGCGCCCGTGGCAGGTTTCACAGGTGGTGGAGAACGCCTCGACCAGACCGGTACCCAGCTTCTTGCGGGTCATCTGGACCAGGCCCAGCGAGGTGACCTCGGAGACCTGGTGGCGGGTGCGGTCGCGGCCCAGCGCCTCGGTCAGGCGGCGCAGCACCAGATCCCGGTTGGATTCGAGCACCATGTCGATGAAGTCGACGACGATCATGCCGCCGATATCGCGCAGCCGCATCTGGCGCACGATCTCCTCGGCCGCCTCCAGGTTGTTGCGGGTCACGGTCTCTTCGAGATTGGACCCGCCCGACCCGGTGAACTTGCCGGTGTTGACGTCGATGACGGTCATGGCCTCGGTGCGGTCGATCACCAGGGTGCCGCCCGAGGGCAGCCACACCTTGCGGTCGAGCGCCTTGGCCAGCTGCTCGTCGATACGCAGCGAACCGAACACGTCGACGCCGTTGTTCTCGTAGCGCTCGACGCGGTTCAGCATGTCGGGAGCGACGGTGCGGACGTAGTTCTCGACCGTGGTCCAGGCGCGCTCGCCCTCGATGACCAGCTTGGAGAAGTCCTCGTTGAACAGGTCGCGCACGACCTTGACCAACAGGTCCGGCTCCTCGTACAGGGTCTTGGGCGCGCCGGAGCCGTTCTTGGACTGCTCCTCAATGGTGCGCCAGGTCGCCTGCAGCCGTTCGACATCGCGGGCCAGCTCCGGCTCGGAGACACCCTCGGAGGCGGTGCGGATGATGACGCCCGCGTCCTGCGGCACGATGTCGCGCAGGATTTCCTTAAGGCGCTTGCGCTCGGTGTCGGGCAGCTTGCGGGAGATGCCGGTGGAGGTGCCGCCGGGCACGTACACCAGGAAGCGTCCGGCCAGGCTGATCTGCGTGGTCAGGCGGGCGCCCTTGTGGCCCACCGGATCCTTGGAGACCTGCACCAGCACGGCGTCACCGGGCTTGAGCGCCTGCTCGATCTTGCGCTCCTTGCCGCCCAGACCGGCGGCCTCCCAGTTCACCTCGCCCGCGTACAGCACGCCGTTGCGGCCGCGGCCGATGTCGACGAAGGCGGCCTCCATCGACGGCAGCACGTTCTGCACCTTGCCCAGGTACACATTGCCGACCATGGACGCGGAGCCCGTGGAGGTCACGAAGTGTTCGACCAGGATGTTGTCCTCGAGCACCGCCACCTGGGTGGTGGAGGTCGGGTGGTCGGGGAAGTGCTTCTCGCGCACCACCATCACGCGGTCCACCGCTTCGCGGCGGGCCAGGAATTCCGACTCGGTCAGGATGGGCGGGCGACGGCGACCGGCCTCGCGGCCGTCGCGGCGGCGCTGGCGCTTGGCCTCCAGGCGGGTCGAGCCGCTGATGCCCTGCACCTCGTCGACGTCCTTGGCGGCGCGGCGCTTGCTGCGCGGCTCCCGCTCGTGGACGACGGTGTTGGGCGGATCGTCGTCGGCGACCTCGGGCTCGTTGTCCTCCCCGCCCTTGCGGCGGCGACGGCGACGGCGGCGACGGCTGCTCGAACCCTCGGGCAGGGGCGCGCTCTCGTCGTCGTCCTCGGCGGTGTCGGTGTCGGCGGATTCGGCCGACTCGTCGGTCTCGGGCTGCTCGTCGCCCTCGTCGTCGGTGTCGCTGTCCCCGTGCTGTTCACCGCGACCCCGGCCGCGGCCGCGACGGCCGCGACGGCGACGCCGCGAGGTGCCCTCGCCGCGCTGGTCGCGATCCTGATCGCCGTCCCAGTCGCCCTCGTCCTCGGTGTCCTCGGACGCGGTCTCCTCGGTGACGGCCTCGACCGCGACGGCCTTGGCCTCGAGGTCCTTGTCCTCGACGGCCTTCTCCTCGGCGCGGGACTTGCGCTCGGCGCGACGCCTGCGGCGGGCCTCCTCGGCGGCCGCGGCGTCGGGCGCCTGGAACAGCGGCGCGGCCACCACGGGCGCGGGCTGGTACTGGACCGGCTCCTCGATCAGCGGCTCGCTCTGGAACGGACTGGCGAACAAGGTGGTCGGTTTGACCGGAGGCACGGCGGCCTCGGCGGCCTCCACTTCCTCGGCGGCGAGTTCGTCGGCGGCCCGGTCGTCTCCGGCGGCGATGGCCGCGTCGACGGTCGATTCGGCGATCGGCCCGGGCGCGGCCGACGGCTCGGCGGCCTCGATGTCCCGCGGGCCGAAGGCGTCGCGGACGGTCTCGGCGACGGTGCGGTCCAGACTCGATTGCGGGCTTCTCGCCTGCGCGCCCATCTCGGTCAGGTGGGCCAGGATTCGTTTGCTGGTGGTGCCCAGCAGCTTCGCCAGTGCGTGCACTCGGATCCGTTCCGGCAACTGTTCGGCAGCCGGGGTGATCTGAGCGCCCTCCCCTTCGCCATTGCTCTGCGATGCTTCCAGCGGCTCTTGATCGGCCACGAAATCTCCTCGGGGCCCCCGGGCGCGTTCCTCTTCAGGAGTGACGCGGCCGTCGCGGGGGCGCTGTCTTGTCGGCCTCACGCCCGCGGGCATGAGATCGTAAGTCTTCGCGCCGTGTGGCCCGTTATCACCGGTATCTCGTCGTTCGGGCTAACTGGTCACGTGGCGCCTGGTTGGTTGGCTCAACTCCGTGTCACGAGCGTTCATCCAGCGTGCCTGCCCGGCGGCCGAGTCTTGGAAGCCGTCGGCGGGCAGCGATGATCGTCCGTCGCTCCGCGGTGTCAATTCGAAGGTGGCTGACGCGCGCCGCAAACGGCCCGCGTCGGTCACTTCCAGAGCCAGTATCCCACACCACGTCGGGGCGTCGTGCCCACGCGGCCCGGAGCGGGCCTCGCGAGTCTCACGGGCGTCCGCTGTGTCCGGGGTCCGGGGGTGGGCCCCCGGACCTGTCGGTGGAGAGTGCGGGGGCTCTCACCCCCGATGAATCAGAGAGCGAATTCGGGGAACCAGAGGGCGATCTCGCGCTTGGCGGACTCGGGCGAGTCGGAGCCGTGCACGAGGTTGTACTGGGTCTCGAGGGCGAAGTCGCCGCGGATGGAACCGGGGACGGCCTTCTCGACCGGGTCGGTGCCGCCCGCGATCTGACGGAAGGCGGGGATGGCGCGCTCACCCTCGAGGACGGCCGCGACGACCGGGCCGGAGGTGATGAATTCGATCAGGGAGCCGAAGAAGGGGCGCTCGGCGTGCTCGGCGTAGTGCTGGGCGGCCAGCTCCTCGGAGACGTTCACCAGCTTGAGGGCCGCGAACTTCAGGCCCTTGCGCTCGATCCGGGCGATGATCTCCCCGATGAGGCCACGGGCCACGCCGTCGGGCTTGATGAGTACCAGCGTCTGCTCAGTCACAGCGCAACCTTAACCGGGATGCGCTCAGCAGGAAAAACGCAGACCGAACGCACGGCCCGGTCTGCCGGATTTCGGAGGTCCGGATCAGGCTCCGGACATGCGCTGGCTGGGCAGTGTCCCCGCCTCCATGCGTTTCTTCACGTCCGCGCGCAGGAACAGCACGAAGATCCAAACGGCGACGAAGACCACACCGATCACCAGGATCGAGAGGTGGATGAAGCCGCCGAGCAGCAGCGCCACCTGCAGGGCGAGATTGAAGGGAATGGCCCAGGGGCGGCGCTGCAGGCCCGCGCCCAGGAACATGATCACGGCCAGGCCGACCACATAGAGGACCGACCACCAGCGCAGGCCGCCGCCGACGGCACTGATCACCGGCAGCGCGAGCAGGACCGTGATGGCCTCGAGGACCAGGGTTCCGGCCATGACGCCGCGCAGACCCTTCCACGGGTCGGTGGCGGGCGGCGGCACGTCCGGGGTGGCCGGGCCTTCGGTCGGTTCGCTCACGCTGGGTCCTTTCCGAACAGGCTGCGGGCCGCCCCGGCGGTGACGACGGAGCCGGTGATGACTATGCCCGCGCCCGAGACCAATTCGCCGTCCTCCCCGCCTTCGGCGAGGGCGATGGCGGTTTCGATGGCGTCGGCCAGATCGTGGGCCACGGCCACGCGTTCGTCGCCGAAGCGCTGGACCGCGAGGTTGGCCAGATCGTCGACGGGCAGGGCGCGCGGGGAGCCGTTCTCGGTGACGACGATCTCGTCGAAGACCGGTTCGAGGGCGTCGAGGATGCCCGCGGCGTCCTTGTCACCCAGTACCGCGATCACACCCACCAGTTTGCGGAAGTCGAATTCGCTTGTCAGCGTGGCCGCTAGGGCCTTGGCCCCGTGTGGGTTGTGGGCGGCGTCGAGGAAGATGGTGGGCGCGCTGCGCATGCGCTCCATCCGGCCGGGGCTGACGGCGGCGGCGAAACCGGCTCGCACGGCGTCGATATCGAGCTGACGGGACGCGCCCGCGCCGAAGAACGCCTCCACCGCGGCGAGGGCCAGCGACGCGTTGCGGGCCTGGTGTTCGCCGTGCATGGGTAGGAAGATCTCGTCGTACACGCCGCCGAGGCCCTGCAGTTCGAGCATCTGCCCGCCGATGGCGATGCGCCGCGAAAGCACCTGGAACTCCGAGCCTTCGCGCGCCACGGCCGCGTCGACCTCGACGGCGCGGCGCAGCAGCACGTCCATGACTTCGGGTTCCTGCTGGGCGATGACGGCGACGGTGTCGCGCGGGACCAGGTCATCCTGCGGGGCCTTCTTGATGATTCCGGCCTTCTCCCCCGCGATGGAGGTGAGATCGGGGCCCAGATATTCGGTGTGGTCCAACCCGATCGGGGTGATGACGGCGACCTGGCCGTCGATCACATTGGTGGCGTCCCAGCGTCCGCCCATGCCGGTCTCGACCACGGCCACGTCCACCGGCGCTTCGGCGAAGGCCGCGTAGGCCATGGCGGTGAGCACCTCGAACTTCGACATGGCCGGTCCGCCAGCGGCTTTGGACTGTTTGTCGACCATCTCGATGTAGGGCAGCAGTTCCCGGTACACCTCGACGTAGCGGCCCGGGGTGATGGGCGCGTTGTCGATGGCGATGCGCTCGGTGGCCAGCTGCAGGTGCGGGCTGGTGATCCGCCCGGTGCGCCGGTGCAGGGCGGTGAGCAGGGCGTCGATCATGCGGGTGACCGAGGTCTTGCCGTTGGTGCCCGCGATGTGGATGGCCGGATAGGACTGCTGGGGCGAGCCGAGCAGGTCCATGACGGTCGCGATGCGAGTGAGCGACGGCTCGATCTTGGTTTCCGGCCAGCGCTGGTCGAGTTCGGCCTCGACCAGCGCCATTTCGGCGAGGTCCACCGGCGAGGTGCCGGTGGCGCTCAGCGAGCCCTCCGCGTACTGCCGCTCCGGTTCGTCGTTCACTTGGCCGCCAGCTGGGCGATCTCGGCGAGGCGGATGGTGATGCGCTCGACGTCGGTCGAGGCGATCTCCTTGCGCGCCTTGATCTTCGCGACCACCTCGTCGGGGGCCTTGGCCAGGAAGGCCTCGTTGCCGAGCTTGCCGGTGGTGCCCGCGAGCTCCTTCTGCGCGGCGGCCAGGTCCTTCTCGAGGCGGCGGCGCTCGGCGTCGAGGTCGACCGTGCCGGAGGTGTCGATCTCGACGGTCACCGTGGCGGTGCTCAGGCGCACCTCGAGCGAGGCGGTGGCGGCGAAGTCGTCGCCCGCCTCGGTGAGCTTGGCCAGGTTGGCGATGCCGGGCCGCTGGGCGAGCAGGTCGGCGGTGTCGAGGCCGTTCAGCTTGGCGGCCACCTTCTGGCTGTCGGCCAGGCCCTGGTCGGAGCGGAAGCGGCGGATCTCGGTGATCAGTTTCTGGGTGTCGGCGATGCGCCGGGCCGCGGCCGCGTCGGCGGTGGCACCGGAGACCGTCGGCCAGGAGGCGACCACGATGGACTCGCCCGCCGCGCCCTCGGTGAGGGCCTGCCACAGGGTCTCGGTGACGAACGGGACGGCCGGATGCAGCAGGCGCAGCACCGCGTCCAGGACGTTGCCGAGCACGAGGCGGGTGCTGGCGGCGCGCTCGTCGGACTCGGCGAACTGGACCTTCGCCAATTCCAGGTACCAGCTGCAGAATTCGTCCCACGCGAAGTGGTAGAGGCCCTCGAGGGCCTTGGAGAACTCGTAACGGTCCAGGGCCGCATCGACTTCGGCGATGACCTCGTCGAGCCGGTCCAGGATCCACAGGTCCGCGTCGGTGAGGGTGTCGCGCGCGGGCAGCTCGCCCGGCTGCGCGCCGTTCATCAGCGCGAACTTGGTGGCGTTGAACAGCTTGGTGATGAAGCTGCGCGAGGCGGTCACGTGCGGGGTGCCGACCGAGAGGTCGCCGCCGGGCTGCGCGCCGCGGGCGAGGGTGAATCGGGTGGCGTCCGCGCCGTATTCGTCGATCCATTCCAGCGGGTCGATGCCGTTGCCGCGCGACTTGGACATTTTCTTGCCGAATTCGTCGCGAATCAGGCCGTGCAGGAACACATCCTGGAACGGCACCTGCTTCTGGTCGGCATCCTTGCCCGCGGTGAGCGCCGGATCGTCGGAGACGAACATGCCGAACATCATCATGCGGGCGACCCAGAAGAACAGAATGTCGTAGCCGGTCACCAGCACGCTGGTCGGATAGAACTTGGCCAGCTCGTCGGTGGCGTCGGGCCAACCCATGGTGGAGAACGGCCACAGGCCCGAGGAGAACCAGGTGTCGAGCACGTCCGGGTCCTGGACGTAGCCCTCGGGGGCCTGCTCGTCCGGTCCGACGCAGACGATTTCGCCCTCGGGGCCGTACCAGATCGGAATGCGGTGACCCCACCACAGCTGGCGCGAGATGTTCCAGTCGTGCATGTTGTCGACCCACTCGAACCAGCGCGGTTCCTGGCTGGCGGGGTGAATCTTCACGTCGCCGTTGCGGACCGCGTCACCGGCGGCCTTGGCGATGGCCTCGACCTTCACCCACCACTGCATGGACAGGCGCGGTTCGATGGGTTCGCCGGAGCGCTCGGAGTGGCCGACCTGGTGCAGGTAGGGGAACTTGCGCCCGACCACGCGGCCCTCGGCCTCGAGCCGCTCGCGGATCTTCACCCGGGCCTCGAAGCGGTCCATGCCGTCGAATTCGGTTCCGCTGTCGGCGATCTTGCCGGTCTTGTCCATGATGGTCGGCATGGGCAGGCCGTGGCGCAGGCCGATCTCGAAGTCGTTGGGGTCGTGCGCGGGGGTGATCTTCAGTGCGCCGGTGCCGAATTCGGGATCGACGTAGTCGTCGGCGATGACCGGGATCTGTCCGCCGGTGATCGGGTGGTAGAGGGTGGTGCCGACGAGGTCCTTGTACCGCTCGTCGTCGGGGTGCACGGCGATGGCGGTGTCGCCGAGCATAGTCTCCACACGGGTGGTGGCCACGATCACGTGCGGCTCATCGTCGTTCAGCGAGCCGTAGCGCAGGGAGACGAGTTCGCCCTCGACCTCCTTGTGGTCCACCTCGAGGTCGGAGATGCCGGTCTGCAGCACCGGCGACCAGTTCACCAGGCGCTCGGCGCGGTAGATGAGGCCCGCGTCGTAGAGGCGCTTGAAGATGGTCTGCACGGCACGGGACAGGCCCTCGTCCATGGTGAAGCGGTCGCGGCTCCAGTCCACGCCGTCGCCGAGGCGGCGCATCTGGCCCTGGATCTGGCCGCCGGACTCGCGCTTCCAATCCCAGACCTTGTCCACGAACAGCTCGCGGCCGAAGTCCTCCTTGGTCTTGCCGTCGACGGCGAGCTGCTTCTCCACCACGGTCTGGGTGGCGATGCCCGCGTGGTCCATGCCCGGCAGCCACAGCACCTCGAAGCCCTGCATGCGCTTGCGGCGGGTGAGCAGATCCATGAGGGTGTGGTCGAGGGCGTGGCCCATGTGCAGGGTGCCGGTGACGTTCGGCGGGGGCAGCACGATCGAGTAGGCGGGCTTGTCGCTGCTCGGGTCGGCGGTGAAGTAACCGGCGGCTACCCAGCGCTCGTACAGGTCGGCCTCGACGTCGCTGGGATTCCAGCTTTTGGGGAGGGCATCGGCACGATTACGTGGGTTCTCAGAGGCTGCGCTGGTCACCGGTCGATTCTAAGGGCTGGGATTATCGCGCAACGACCGGGTTTTTAGTAGGCCCAACCGGTAGGCGCTCGAGACCTACCCGGTCGGCGCTCGAGACCTACCCCGGGCAAGCCGAAGGGCGAGGCTTCCGGCGGATGAGGGACGCTGGAAGCCTCGCCCTCGAAGTCCAGACTACCGTCGTTTCGAGCCCCGTCGCCGATTCCATAGGCAATTCTCAGGATCGAGGCCAAATCGGCCAGGGTAGACCAACATTCGTTGCATCAACGTTGCGTCGAACGCATTGTTTCCCCGTCGTGACAGTGAGGCTGCGGGGGTAGCCTGGGCGAATGAATCCGATTGTGGCGCGGGTGATGTCGACCGTGGCGGGCCAGTTGGGCAATCCACACGGCGTGTTGGGCAAAGGCGTGGCCCGTTTCCTCAATCGTGGCAATCGCCCGATGATCGCGGCCGCGGTGGCGGCGGCCGAGGTCGGGCCCGTGGACGCGGCGGCCGATATCGGCTTCGGCGGCGGCATCGGCCTGACGCTGCTGCTGGAACGGGTCGGCACGACGGGCACGGTGACCGGCGTGGAGCTGTCGCAGGACATGCTGACGCGGGCGCGCTCGGAATTCGCCGACGATCTGACCTCGGGGCGATTGAAGGTGGTCGAGGGCTCGCTCACCAGGCTACCCCTGCCGGACGATTCGCTGGATGCCGTAATCACCTGCAACACCGTGTATTTCGTACCGGATCTGGATGCGGCGGCCGCCGAGCTCGCCCGGGTACTGCGACCGAAGGGCCGACTGGTGGTCGGCATCGGCGATCCGGACGCCATGGCGAGGATGCCTTTCACGTCATACGGTTTCACGCTGCGCCCGGTCGCCGAGGTCACGGCGGCACTGGAGCGAGCCGGGCTCACGGTCGAGCATCGAGACCTGCCGCACAAGCCGATTCCGGGGCATCTGCTGATCGGTCGTCCCGCCTGACCGACTGTCTCGTTCGCTCGGTCGGCCAGCGCATTCGCCCGGTCAAACCGCGTGTCGAAGGCCACCCCGGCCGCTTTCAGTGAGCTGACTCGCATACCCCTTGCCACGCCTACCTGCGGTGATGTCTTCTAGCTATCCGGCTGGCGCCAGTCGTCTCCATCGTTCATCGCAGGACCGAGACAGCTCCCGAGGGACACACCGTCCCCCTGTTGGAAAGCGAGTCATCATGCGCGTTCGAACCATCGCCGCCACTGCCACCGCCACCGCGGTCACCGGGCTCGCCTTCGCCGGATTTTTCGCGACCGGAACCGCTTCCGCCGCAACCCCGTACGTGATTCCGCAAATCGGTGCGGCCGGGTTGGCGTTGTCCCCCGGTGAGACCCAGTCCCTGGCCAACAGCCCCGTCCCGGCCCTCGTCGACAGGTTCGCGCCGCGCGATTTCGTGAGCGTGGGCATGGAACCCGATTCGACGCTGCCGCAGGACGACACCGGCGTGTACGCGGATATGCCCGCGATCATCGGCGAGGCCGCGGCCCACCCGAACGGTTCGGTGGACGTTGTCTGGGTCGACGGCGGCCTGGTCGTCCTTCAGGACTGGTGAGTTTCTCCGGTCGAGACATCTCGAGACATCGAGTGCGCCCCATGCCAATTCGGCATGGGGCGCACTCGTGTGCAGGGGTGTCAGGGCACGAGCACGTCCAGCGCTCCCGGGTTGGCGCGGAACAGCGCCGGGAGCAGCCCCACGGGATCGCCGTCGGCGGTGGCGGGCGCGCCCGGTGCGGTGAGCCGGAATTCCCGGGCCTTGTACTGGGTCATGGCCGGATGGTCGACCCGCTTGCCGGAGGACAGGGCCGGGAGCAGCCGCAGCATCTCCAGGCGGGACATGGCCCCGACCACGGTCAGGTCCAACAGTCCGTCGTCGATGACCGCGTCGGGCGCGACGAGCATGCCGCCGCCGTAGGTGCGGGTATTGCCGACCGCCACCATGACCGCGGGGGTTTCGATCACGGTGCCGTCCGGGTGGTCGGGCGAGCCGGTGAGTTCGATGCGATACGGCACCGCCAGCCTGCCCGCGAGCTCGATGAGCGCGGCGACGGTGTATCGCATCGGGCCCTTGGGCCAGCGCAAACCATTGGCGCGCAGGGTGACCCGGGCGTCGAGGCCGGTGCCGGTGACGGTGGCGAACCAGATGGCCCGGCCGGACTCGTCGGTTTCCACGGTGCCGAGATCGATGCCGCGGGTGGTGCCGCCGAGCACGGTGGCGACCGCCGCGGGGGTGGCGTCGGGGATGCCGAGTTCGCGGGCCAGGTCGTTGCCGGTGCCGCCGGGCACCAGGCCCAGCGGGACGCCGGTGCCGACGAGCGCCTGCAGCACGACACAGACGAGGCCGTCGCCGCCCGCGGCCACCACGGCGTCGGGCCGGGCGTCCGGGTCGGCCAGGGCCTTGCGGACCAGGCGTTCGGTGTCGGCGGCCGAGTCGCCCCGGATCTCGGTCACCGCGACGCCCGCGGCCGCGAACCGGTTGGCCGCCTCGACGGCGACCAGCGCGCCCTTGCCGAGGCCGGAGAGCGGGTTGGTCACCAGGGCGATGGAGCGAATGGTCGTCACGGAATCAGCTTCCCAGGGTTGAGGATTCCGGACGGGTCGACGGCGTTCTTGACCGCGCGCAGCACCCGCACGCCCAGCTCGCCGATCTCGTCGGTCATCCACGGGCGGTGGTCCGCGCCGATGGCGTGGTGGTGGGTGATGGTGCCGCCCGCGGCCACGATGGCGTCGCCCGCGGCCTGTTTGGCCTTGGCCCACTGCGAGATCGGGTCCTCGGCCTGCTTGCCGACCACGGTGAAGTACAGCGACGCGCCGGTCGGGTAGGTGTGGGAGATGTGGCACATGACCAGCGCCGGGGTGCCCTGCGCGGTGAGCGTATCGGTCAGCGCGGCGGTCACTTTCGCCTTGAGGTTCGCGAGATTGGCCCAGCTGGTGGCGGTTTCGAGGGTCTCGCACAACACGCCGACATCCAGCAGCGCGTCGCGCAGGTAGGGCGCGGAGAAGCGGCCGTGCTCCCATTCGCGGGCGGGTGTCTCGCCCAGGGCGGTGCCGCCCGCCGCGGCCAGCAGTGCGGCGGCCTCGGCGCTGCGCGCGGTGACGTGCGCGGCGGTGCCCTCGAAGGTGGTGACGGCCAGGCAGCCGCCGACGGCCGCGCCGCCGATGTCCCCGGCGCGGGCCAGATTGAGCCCGGTCTCGGCTTCGTCGGACAGGCGCATGACGGTGGGCGCGGCCCCGGCCTGGATGACGGCGCGCAGGGCCGAAGCGCCGGTGGCGAAGTCGGGGAACGACCACGCCTGATACGCGGTGGTCTCCGGGATCGGGTGCACGCGCAAGGTGACCTCGGTGATGATGCCGAGGGTGCCCTCGGAGCCGGAGAACAGTTCGCGCAGATCGGGTCCGGCGGCCGAGGCGGGTGCGCGGCCCAGGTCGAGTTCGCCCGCGGGGGTGGCCACGCGCAGGCGCATGATCATGTCGTCGAAGCGCCCGTACCCGGCCGACGCCTGTCCGGAGGAACGGGTGGCCGCGAAGCCGCCGATGGTGGCGAATTCGAAACTCTGCGGGAAGTGACCGAGCGAAAGGCCGTGGCGGGCAAGCAGTTCCTCGGCCTGCGGGCCGGACAGGCCCGCGCCCAGGGTGGCGGTGCCGCTGATCGGATCGACCGCGGTGAGGGTGTCGAGGCGGCGCAGGTCCAGGGCGATGAGGGCCGGGAAGCGGCCGCGCGCCGGATCGAGGCCGCCGACGACGCTGGTGCCGCCGCCGAAGGGGACGACCGCGATTGCCTTGGCGGAGCAGTACTTCAGCACCGCGAGGACCTCGGCGTGGTCGGCGGGGAAGACGACGGCGTCGGGCGCGTCCTGTTCGCCGTCGGCGCGGCGGCGGAGCAGATCCGGGGTGGATTTGCCGCCCGCGTGGAGCAGGCGGTCGCGGTGGTCGTGCGACACATTCTCGGCTCCGACCACCGCGACCAGCCCGGCGTGCTGTTCCGGCGTGAGCGCCGAGGCGCGCAGCGGCACGTCGCCCTCATCGCGACGGGTCACCGGCTCGCCGGACACCCCGAAAACCTGTGCGAGCAGTCCCCGAATCTGCTCGGGCAGCGGCTTGTGTCCGGACGGGGAGCCCCAGGCGTCCCACACCATACTCGCGCGGGCCACGGGCGCGCCCGGGATTGCAGCGGGCTCGCCCGGGATTGCCTCGAGGTCACTGCCTTGGGAAGTGGCGGCTGCGTGTTCGTCGACCATGCGTTACAGTCTGACATAGAATGTCAAGCAGTAACGGTACTACTCTCCGGTGGTGCAAGCCATGAGTTCGACCGAATCCCCCTCGTCCGCCGTCGATCGGGCCATCCTCGACGCGGCGCGCGCCTGCGTGGCGGAATTCGGTGTCCGCCGGACCACCCTCACCGAGGTCGCCCGCCGCGCGGGCGTCAGCCGCCCGACCGTCTACCGCCGCTGGCCCGACACCGGCTCTCTGGTGGCGGACCTGCTCGTGCGCGAACTGCGCGAGATCATCGCCGACACCGCACCCACCACCGGCACCGCCCGCGAACGCCTGGTCGGCGCGATCGTCGGCGGCGGCGCGGTCATGCGCCGAAACCCGCTCTTCGCCAAGATCTTTCGCGCCGACACCGACATCATGCTGACCTACGTGTTCGAGCGCCTGGGTCGCAACCAGCGCGCCCTGCTCGAGCTGTTCGCCCAGGCCATCCGAGAAGGCCAGGGCGACGGCTCGATTCGCGCGGGCGACCCGAATCACCTGGCCGCCATGCTGCTGCTGATCGCCCAGTCCGCGGTCCAGTCGGCCACCACCTTCGCCCCGGTCCTGGGCACCGACCAGCTCGACGCCGAACTGGCCAAGGCCCTCCACGGCTATCTCACCCCCACGCCCTGATCCGCCGATCGGCGTTATGGCTCACTGATTGAGAGGTTCTTCGATGACAACGACTACGTCTCAGGGCGATTCGGCGCTGAATGCGACCCGACGGCAGCGGGAGTTGGCCGCGCTGGGTGATGGCGGAGTCATCGATGTGCTGGTGATCGGCGGCGGAATCACCGGGGTCGGTGTGGCTTTGGACGCCGCGGCGCGCGGATTGCGGACCGTCCTGGTCGAGAAGCACGACCTCGCGTTCGGAACCAGTCGATGGAGTTCCAAGCTGGTGCACGGTGGGCTGCGCTATCTGGCCAGCGGCGGGGTGGGGATCGCGCACGAGAGCGCAGTCGAGCGCGACATCCTGCTGACCCGCACCGCGCCGCATCTGACGCGGGCGCTGCCGCAGGTGGTGCCGCTGCTGCCGAGTATCGGCGCGGCGCAGAAAGCGCTGGTGCGCACGGGATTCCTGGCCGGGGACGTGCTGCGGCGGGCGGCGGGGACCTCGCCGTCGGTGCTGCCGCGCTCGCGGCGGATCGCGGCGGCGGAGGCGCTGCGCTTCGCGCCCACCGTGCGACGGGCCGGGCTGCGCGGCGGATTGCTCGCCTGGGACGGGCAATTGGTGGACGACGCGCGGCTGGTGGTGGCCATTGCCCGCACGGCCGCCCGGGAGGGTGCGACGGTACTGACCCGGGTCGAGGCCACGGAGGTGACCGGCACCTCGGCCACGCTGCGGGACACGGTGACCGGCGAAACCCTCGCCGTGACAGCGCGTTCGGTGATCAATGCCGCCGGAGTGTGGGCCGATCAGGTGGATTCGAGCATCGAGTTGCGGCCCTCGCGCGGCACCCACCTGGTGTTCGACGCGGCGGCCTTCGGCGGTCTCACCGCCTCGCTGACCGTGCCGATTCCGGGCAGCACCAGTCGATTCATCTTCGCGTTCCCGGCCGCCCACAATCGGGTCTACCTGGGCCTCACCGACGAGGAAGCGCCCGGCCCGGTGCCGGACGTGCCGCACGCCACCGACGCCGAGATCGATTTCCTGCTCGACACCGTCAATACCGTGCTGCGGGAGCCGTTGCGCCGCAGCGATATTCGCGGCACCTTCGCGGGCCTGCGGCCCCTGCTGCGCACCGGCGGGGACAGCACCGCCGACATTTCGCGCGAGCACGCGGTCCTCACCTCCCCCACCGGGGTGATCACCGTGGTGGGCGGCAAGCTCACGACCTACCGCAAGATGGCCGAGGACGCCGTGGACGCGGCCGTCGCCCACGCGAAACTCGCCGCCGGTCCGTGCCGCACCCGGCGGTTGCCCCTGGTCGGCGCGGTCTCGGGCGCGGCCCGCGATGCCATCGCGGCCCCGCCCCGGCTGGTCGAGCGCTACGGCAGCGAGGCCGCCACGGTTCTCGGCCTCGCCGAACAGCATCCGACCCTCGCCGCGGAGGTCGCGCCCGGCATGGATGTCACCGCCGCCGAATTCGCCTTCGCCGTCGCATACGAGGGCGCGCTGGACGAATCCGATCTCCTGGACCGCCGCACCCGCATCGGCCTGGTCGCCGAGGACCGCAAGGCCGCCGAACCGGCCGCCCGCGCCGCACTCGACTAGCTGAAATCAGTTCGCCTGGTCGAAGACTCTGTTCGCCTAGTTGAAGACGTTGCAGCCGGAGCCGGTGGCGATGCCGGTTCCGACGTGGATGTCGACGTACGGGAAGACGTCCTCGCTGTCGGGGTGGTACTGCCAGATCTGGAGGCGATGCTGCCCGGTGGTGGTGGGCGTCCAACGGATCTGGGCCAGCGCCCCGGACGGTTTGGCAATGCCGATGGGAACGCTGTTGTCGTAGAACACGACCGGCGTGACCGGATCGTCCACGTACCCGTCGACGTCGTAGCTGCAGCCGGTGCCGTAGTTGCTGGCCATGCCGAAGCTGATGCCCGGGTCGATGCCGATCCGGGTGCCCGTCGCACCGGCGGGTGCGGACAGGCCGACGACGGTCGCGAGCGCGGCGCAGCCGACCGTGGTCGCGGTGGCGGTCCTGATGATCGTGCCCATCATGGTTCGGTCCTCATCGGTGATGCCGGAGCCGGGTGCACCGACACGATGCCTCGATCCTCTCCGGTGGGTCAAGGGTATGGGCGGCATTGCGGCAATCTGGCCGATTCCGTGTCGCGGCGGGATCGTCTGTGGGTCGCTGCGGGAGCATGCGAAACGGCCCTATGCTTGGCAGCGATGGTGACAGCGCCGGGAGAGGGAGGCGCGGATGGGTCGGATTCCGACGACGGTGGGTTTGGTGCCGGGGGTCGGGCTGGTCGCACGGTTCGGGAATGTGGTCATCTTCGTGCACGGCGAAAGTCCTTCCACGGAACGGATTCTCGGTGCCGCCGAGACCGCGGCGACAGCCGCCGATCCGGGCGTGGCCATCGCCCAGCGGCTGGCGGCGACGGTGTTCAGCAGCGGTTCCGCGCAGCCGCCCGCCTTCGGTCTGATCGCGCCCACCGCCGACGGAATCCTGGTACTGCTGCGCGGTCCGGTGGCGGCGGCGGTGGACGGGCCGGAGGGTTCCCGCAAGCTGTCGGGTGCGCGCGCCATGACCTGGGCCGATGAGATCGTGCGTGATCCGGTGCGCCGCATTGGCGTCATCGCCGACGGCGCGAGCGGGGAGATCGCCCACACGGACCTGCGGTCCGGGATCGTGCTGGGCGGCGGCTTCGTGGTGCACGCCCCGGTGTCTGGTCTTGCGGCCCCGCGCCCGAGCGAGCCCGCGAAGGCCGCCGAGCCGGTGGCTGCGCCAGAACCAACCCGGCGCGCACCGACTCCGACGCCCTCGCATACGCGCCTTTCCGGACAGGTCGCGGAATCCGCTTCCGCACCAGAGGTTTCCCCGGTATCGCCGGAACCGGCCGCCGGAGCCGCGCCCTCGAATCCGCGCATTGCCGCCACGACCCCGGCCCCGGGCTCACGACTGGGCGGTGACGCCGGGTCGGATCGTGCCGCCACCCCGCTCGACAAGCCGGTGCGGATCGACGCGCAGGCCGGACCGGATCTGGCGAAACAGCCCGCGCCCGGGCCCGATTCGAGACCGGCGGGCCGCCGGGTGGATCGGCCGGACCCCGAGGATCAGCCGCCGACCGCCGCCTATATTCCCGGCGTCGAGGGATTCGATTCCGAGGCCGTGCCCGCGGTCGGAACTCCACCGCCCACCTCGACCCTGGCCGCCGCGGGCGGTGCGCTCGCCAGCCCCGAGGGCGCGGTGTATCCCCTGGACCGCCCGTATGTGATCGGCCGCGATCCCATGATCGACGAGGCGGTGCGGCGGGCGGTGGCCTCGCCCATCGTGATCGCGCGGGACCGCCACGTGTCGCGGGTGCACGCGCGGGTGTTCATCGAGAACGGCCTGGTGTACGTGCGGGATGCGGGGACGCCGGGCGGGACGTTCGTGGCGGCTCCCGGTGCGGCGGACTGGGTTCGGGTCGGGCAGCGACCGATGGAGTTGAAGGTGGGCTGGAGTCTGCGCATCGGGGAGCGGATTCTCACCTATCGCACGTCCTAGGCTATTGCAGGGACGACCAGTCCCCGCGTTGTAAGTCGTTGCGGGCGAACGGGGAAATCTCCTTTCGCGCCCGAACGGCCTGCTGAGCGGCGGCCACATCGGTGGGGTGATGGCCGAGGACGATCGCGCCGACGAGCCGGTTCTGGGACACGACCAGGCGACGGTAGGACCGCTGGGCCGAGCGGTCGACCACGATCACCTCGTCGCGTCGCCCCGGCTCGACCTGCCCAATGCTGAACAGCTCCAGCCCGACCCCCTTGAGAATGGTGGCGGGCGTCTCCGCGACCAACACCTGATCGCCGCCGAGTGCGTTGACCGCGGCCGCCTGCGCCTGTTCGGCCGCGATGGGCCACAGCCCGAGTACCCGATCGCGATGCTCGGCCACATCCCCGGCGGCGTAGACGTGCGGTGCCGCGGTGCGCATCCGGTCGTCCACGAGAATGCCGCGGCGGCACGGGATTCCGGCGCGCATCGCCAGCTCGGTGTTCGGCCGGATGCCGGTGGCGACCAGGAACACCTCGCACGGCACCACGCCGCCGTCCTTCAGCACGACGAATCGCACCGGGTCGGCAGCGCCGCGTGCGCCCGGCCCGGCAGCGCCGGTCAGGCGGGCGGTCTCGGCCAGATGCCGGACCTCGATCCCGGCCCGGGTGAAATGGTCCAGCACGATGGCGGAAGCGCGCGCATCGAGCTGCTTGCCCAGCAGGCGCTCGCCGCGCTCCAGTACGGTGACCCGTAATCCCAACTGGTGCAGCGCATACGCGGCTTCCAGCCCGAGCAGTCCGCCGCCCGCGACGACGGCGCGCGTGCAGGACCGCTGCTGGGCGTAGGCGCGAATGTTCAACGCGTCCCCGGCTTCCCGCAGCACAAAGCTTCCCGGACGGGTGAGTCCCTCGATCTCCGGCAGTGCGGCCGAGGACCCGGTGGCGAGGATGAGCCGGTCGTAGGGCAGCACGTCGCCGGTGCCGAGGTACACGCGCTGGGCGCGCGGATCCACCCGGGTGGCAAGGGTATTCAGCCACGGATGGATGCGATGGTCCTCGTACCACTGCTCGGGCAGCAGGTGCAGGCCCTGCATGGCGGAGCGACCGGGAATCAGGCGCGAGATGCCCATGCGGTTGTAGAAGTCGTGGGATTCCCGGCCGATCAGGTGGATCTCGCAGTCGGGGTGGCCGCGCCGCAGGAAATCGGCGGCGGTGACACCGGCGATGCCGTTGCCGATGACGACCAGGCTCACGAGCGAACGATCGAAATAAGCTGGGCGCTGGCCGTTTCCGTGACCGGGTTCGGGTGTGAGGGACACCCGGACTCCGCCGCCGTTCACGCGGGCGCAGCAGGCCATGCGGGTGTTGGCGGCGAAACCCAGTCGCCGCAGGGTGTTTCGCTCGTCGCCGGTGGGTGCGCAGAGCTGGTCGGCACCGTCGAGTACGGCCACGGGGTCGGCGCCGCAGACACCCATGCGGCAGCCCGATTCCAGTGGCAGGCCCGCCCGTTCGGCGAGTTCGAGCAGGCTGGCACCGGTCTCGGCCGCGACGGCGGTCCCGTCCATGATCACCGAAGGTCCTTGGGCGACCGGCTTTTCGGCGTCGGTGCGCGGGCGCGGGAAGGGCAGCAGCACCGGCTCGGTTCGGGCCCCGGTGGTCAGTGCGAATTGCAGCTCACTGACCCGGGTCCGCGCCAGGAACAGCACGGTGGCCGCGAAGATGAAAACGCTGATCGGCCACCGAAACCAGGCCACGCCCACGCCGGTGAGGGTGGTGAACGACGCGGCGAGCACCGGTCCGGCGAACCAGTAGAAGACGTTCAGCGCCACGACCGCGTACACCGCCGCGAGCATGGCCGGACTGACACCGGTCAGCGCCTCGATCGCGAAATACGACCCGATCGCCACCAGCAGGAACAATGCCAGCACCAGATACCGGTTCAGCACCGGCACATTCGCGTATCCGGCCAGCACCATGAAGCCGAGCACGAACCCGGGTAGCGCCGCCGCGAACAGCTTGCGCGGGCCACTCCACCCGCGTTCGGGGTCGGCCATATCGGCCTGGTAGGCGGCGCGTGGCTTGAAGTCGTAGCAGTTCTTGGCGCAGCCCACACACGGTTGGCAGTGATTGTTGGCGATGGTGACGAACGGTGTCTGCCCGTAGGCGCGCTGCAGCGGGAACAGCGGGCAGATGCTGCTGCACCACCCGCTCTTGCCCTTGAAGGCCACGCCGCCGACGAAGGCGGCCAGTAGGACGGCCGAAAGCACTATGCCGGTGGCGATTCCATTGCGATCCAGGCCCGCCACTCGGGATCCGGCGATACCGAAGAACAGGGCGACCCCGACGAGATAACCGCGCCGCTGCATCCAGCCCGGTGCCGTGCCCGCCCGGGTGAAGCCGAACAGCCTGGGCAACTGGTTGGTGGCCGCGAGCGGACAGGTGTTGCGCCACAGGCCCGGTGCGATCAGGAACAGGCCGGGCAACAGCGGGACGACGACCTTGAAGAACCAGAACAGCCCGGCCGCCGGGCGCACGAACGAGGTGACGATGAGTGCCAGATAGGCGGTGATACTCAGGAAGCGCACCGCCTGCCAGACCCGCAAAGGTATCCGGCTCGGCAGTTCGGTGAAGGCGGGGAACAGGTTTCGCTCTCCGGTCGGGTCGATACCGAGCACCCGGTTGGCGACGGCCACCCAACGCGGCAGGGCCGCATCCCCGCCCGGCGGCCGGGGCAGCGGTCCCGAGGGACCCTGCACGGTCGAGGAGAGCTCGGGCCCCTCCGGCTCGGCGGTGGGTGTGTGCAACACCAGAATCTCGCTGCGGCCCAACCGGACCACGTCGCCGGTCACCAGTTCCCGCCGCCCGGTCAGCGCGACTCCGTTGACGGTGGTGCCATTGCGACTGCCCAGGTCGACCACCGACAGCGCGGTCGGCGTCGGCACCAGGCGCAGATGTTTGCGCGACACCCCGCCGTCGGCCAAGACTTCGTGACTGCCCTCGCGTCCGAAGATGATCGGCCCGTCGAGCAGGCGTCGCCGCGCGGGCCGCCCCCACTCCCGGATCTCGATGACCGGCCGCCCCGCCATGTTTCCACCCCCTGTTTCCCGCGATCGTCGCGCCGCGCTCGTGCGTATATCGCCCGGCCGCGGGCCCGCCATTACCCGTCGCGGCAGCACACCGTCAGGCGCGCTCCCGCAGCCGTTGGATCCGCACGTAGCGGTACCGCTTGCCGACCCGGCGGCAGCCCGTCGCCAGCGCCAGCCCGGCCGCGACACCGCCTGCGGCACAGGCGATCACGGCGAGCACCGTGGGCTCGCGGCCCAGCAGCACCCACGCCGCGCCGACCGCCGCCACACCGAGCAGGCCCGCACTGACCGCGAGACCGACGCTCGCGGCGAAGCGCGCGCTCCCTCGCCGCAGCGTCCGCGCATTGGACTCGGCGTACGCCCCGGCGAACAGCAACAGCAACAGCAGCCCGACGGCGGTCGCCGTGGTCGTCGACCGCTGCGTGGTCTTCGTCCCGAACCGGTAGACCGCCGTCTCGGACCCATTGCGGGACAACGCCAACTCCCCGGTCAGCCGCCCCGCGAGCACATACCGATTCACCGGCGCGCCCAACTCCCCGGCCCCGCCCGACAATCCCGCGCTCTGTCCCCCGACCCGCACCCCCAGCACATCCACCGACAGTTTCGCCCCATCCGCCTCACCCCCGGCCACCGTGATCGGCACCGGCTTCGAAAGATCCAGATCGACCGTCCCCGAAGCCGGGTCAACCCCACCGATCCGAATCATCCCCGCGGGCGGTACATTCCGCTCTGCCACCCCCAGCCCCAGCACCGCTGCGGCAACGGTCGCCACCGCCAGCACCCCCGCCGCCAGGAACGGCACCCGCGGCGACGGCAAGGTGACCACCCGCTGCACCGGCACCAGATCCGCCCGCTGCACCTCGGCCAGCCGAACCCCACCGTGCTGAATCGGCTCTTTGGGCCGCACCCGCTCCGTCGGGCCGCTCCACGCGGCACCCGAAGCCCCACCGCCCGGGCCCTGACCGAATTCCGGTCGCGCGCCCGCGAATCCCCGGCCAGGCGGCATGGTCCCTGGTCTCCGCTCGGCAGGAACGCCCGCCCCAGAGCGCGGGGTGAAGGGTTCCGGTCTCGGACGCGGCGCGGCGCGGTCCGTGGGGGTGCGCGGGGTCTGCCGCAACGCCTCCCGCGACAGCGAGTCCGCGGTGGTGGCGTGCGGCGGCGGAGTGTTCGGGCCGGAGCCGCGGGTCACCGCGCCGGGTGGTGGGGTCATGGGGCCCGGTGGCCGACCCATGGGACCCGGTGGCGGGGTGAATGGCCGGTAAGCACTCGAGCCGCGCGGACCGCGGGAGCTACCGGTGGCGGCCGCGACGATGGTGTCCGCGCCGATGACCGGGATGCCCACGGGGGTGAGCCAATTGGCTCCCCAGAGGTGGGCGGCGGGTTCGGCGAGGGCGATGCCGAAGGTTTCGGCGGTGTCGTAGCGGTCGGCCGGGTCGGGGGCCAGGCCGCGCATGACGGCGTCGGCGATCGGTTGCGGGACGAAGGGGGCGACCTCGGTCAGCGGGACGGGCTCGCCGTAAGCGTGGGCGAAGAGCAGGGCGAGGGCGTCGGCCCCGGGCGGAAACGGGAGTACGCCCGACAGCAGCTGGTACAACATGGTCGCCAGGGCGTACACATCCGTCGCGGGTGAAAGCTGCTGCCCTCGAACCTGTTCGGGGGCGATGTAGGACGGGGTGCCGATGATCTCCCCCGCCCGGGTCACCAGCGTGTCCTCGCCGCCGACAATCTTGGCGATGCCGAAGTCGGTGAGCTTCAACGCCCCATTGGCGGCGAACAGGAGGTTGGACGGCTTCACATCGCGATGCAGGATCCCGCCCCGGTGGGCCGCGTCCAGCCCGGCCGCGCACGACAGCGCCACGGCCAGCGCGGCGGTGGCCTCGAATCCCGCTGTGATGAACCGGTTTTCGACGGTGCCGCCGGGCAGATACTCCAAGACCAGCAGGCACATGTCGTCGTGTTCGACGTAGTCGTAGACCGGCACCACGTGCGGATGGTCCAGCGCGGCCATCACCCGCGCCTCGGCCACGAATCGCCGCCGCACCTGCATATCGTCGGCGAACTGCGGCGGAATCTGTTTGATCGCCACCCGCCGCCCGAGCCCGCGATGGACCCCGGCCAGCACCACCCCGCAGCCACCGCGCCCGATCTGCCCGCCGATCTCGTAGCCGGGCAGCGCCGCCCGCACCCGCGCCAGTTCGGCGTCGGTCAGATTCGCCACGCTCATCGACCCGCGCCTCCGGCCGAAAAACCTTGCCCCTCAGGGGCACTCCGAATAGTCGGCTCGTCTTCGCCCAACTCGATCGGCACGGGCGCGCCCTTGCCCAGATCCACACCTCGCCCGAGGGTGGTCTCACCGAATCCGCCAGACGAGCGTGGCATTCCGCCGGAGTTCGGCTCCATGGCCGAGGCCAGCGGACCGTTGCCCGGATATCGACTGCCGGTGTTGATCTTCTGCGTCTCGCCCTCTGATCCGGGTTGCCCCGGCACCGGGAGGTCGCGGAAGGTTCCGCCGGGCTGCCCGATCGGGGCCAGGTCGGGGAAGGTCCCGCCGTAGGGTGGATTCGGGCCGATCGGCGGGCTGGCCGGGAACCCGACGGGTGGGCTGACCGGGCCGACGGGCGTACCGGCCGAGAAGCCCATGGCGTCGAGTTCCTTTGCGGCGGCGAGATCTTCGGGATCCAGACCCAGGTCGTCGGCTTGCCCCGGGGTCGGTGAGAGGTACCCGGCCAGGAAGAACACGGCGGCGGTCGCCCCTGCCAGCGACAGCCACAGGGCGGTGCCCGGCACCCACCAGCGCGCCACCGAGGCGGTGAACCCGGTCATCAGCCCGATCCCGATACCGGGTGCCAGCAGGCGCAGGCCGCGCTGCCAGCGATTGGCCGAAAGCCGGTGTCGCGCAACGGTCAAGGCCGCGTCGGCGATGGCCAGCGCGGTCAGCACCGCGATAATGATGCCGAACAGCCCGTACACCGACACCAGCGACCCGCGCACGTCGACGACCGTGTGCACGGAGGTCAACGGCTTGCCGTCGCCGCCGATCAGGGTCAGGTCCGAGCCCACCAGCCCGGTGGCCTGACCGTCGAGTCCGGCCGGATCCAGTCGATAGGTGAGCTTCTCGGTCTTGCCCGCCGCCACGGTCAATTCGACCGTCGTGGAATAGGAGTAGAAGTTCAGCCCGAGCACGTGCCCGGCCAGATCCACCCGCCGGACCGAAACGGCATTGGCGGTGCCGTTGTTCACCTCGACGACGACCAGCACCACCTTCTTGGGATCCAGGCGCACGGGATTGCTCGCGGTGGCACCGGCGATCGCGCGCCCGTCGACGGTGGCGGTCGCGCTCACCCCACCCGCGGCCCCGGCCGGTGTGGCCGCGAACGGTGCAGCGAGAGCGAGGAATACGGCCGCCAGACCGGCGAGCGCCGCCGATCCGCGCCGGGCGGGCGTGCGACTGATCATCGGGGCCTCCGTGCCGGGAGATGGGAGATCAGGCGGTGGCCGTAGAACCAGCCGCCGATCAACAGGAAGAACAGCAGGACGGTCATGGTGGCCGCGCCGCCACCAACCTGGCTGACCAGCACGATGTCCAAGTCGGCGGCCAGCTTCCTACCGCACTCGGCGGTCACCTCGTGCTGACCGATTTCGGTGTCGCCCGTGGCGAGGGTGGCCTCGAAGCCACCGTCGGCGCGAGCCTTGGTGTCACCGACCTTGGCACCACCGATCGACAGGCGCACCTCGGATCCGGGTTCGCAGCCGCTACCGCTGGCCGTCACCTGCGCGCCGGGCGGCACCGCGGGCGGATTCAACGAGAGCCCGGAGGTCTGCGCCGGAACCGGCACGGCCGCGGCGGGTGTCGGCGGATCCGCGCTGGGCGGCACCACCGCCGCCGGAGTGGTCGGCGGCGCGACCGCCCCGGTGGTCACCACGGGCGTCGTGGGCGGAACCGAATTCGGCTGCGGCTGAACAGAGTTCGGCTGCGGTTGCACCGGATTTGGTTGCGGCTGCGGCTGATTCCCGCCCGGCTGCGCCGGTGTCGTCGCACAGGTCCCGTTGGCGGGTTTCACCGAACCGTCCGGACACGTCTCTTGCTTCGGCGTCGTCGGGCACGTCCCGTTCGCGGGCTTCACCGAACCGTCGGGACACGTCTCCTGCTTCGGCGTCGGGCATGTTCCGTAGGCGGGCTTGACCGAACCGTCCGGACAGGTCTCTTGCTTCGGCGTCGTCGGACACGTCCCGTACGCGGGTTTCACCGAGCCGTCCGGGCAGTACTGCTGCTTCGGCGTCGTCTGACAAATTCCGCTGGCGGGCTTGACCGAACCGTCCGGACAGTATTCCGGCTCCGTCTTGCCTCCGGAGCCGTCGCAGGAGTTCCCGCACCCGCCGCCCGGATTCGGTTTGCAGTTCTCCGTGCACGGCGAGGTCTTGCCATTGCCGCCGGGCAGGCTGTCGTGGGTGCCGGAGCCATCGCACTTGAGCGGATCGTCGCAGTGCGGGGACGGCTGGCTGGTGATCGGGTTCGCCGTGGTGACAGGCGCTTTCACCGGCGCATGCTCCTGCGGCACCGCGACCGGCACGCTGGTGATCGGGACCGGTTGGGTGACACCGGGATTGGCCCAGCCGACCGCGGCCGGGACCGCCAGCGCGAACGCCGCCGCGAGGAGCAGAATGATGTGTAAGGTTCGGGGTGAAAGGCTCACCGCGCGGACCAGTTTCGCATGCCGGTCCCCACCGGCACGCCGAACAGAATACGCAATTGTTCTCATCGGCGTGACCTCGCTTGTTCGATGGTAAGGCCATGCACGCCCCCACCGCCCTGTCTATCGCGATGGTGATCACCGACGTTCACAGTCGAGACCTGATCATCGGCAGGGTCGACCGTTTCGCACGCTCACGATGGAGGACAATCGTCTCCATGCATCGTTCCGCCCCCAAGTCCGATATCGACGAGTCCGCGCTGGCGGTCACCGCACCGAAGACCGAGGCCGCGGGCGTCAAGGCGGTCACGGTCGCGCTGGAACGCGCGGTCGAGGAGATGGGCGTGGTGCGCACCGCGCGCACGCTGGCCCGGGTGAATCAGCGGCACGGCTTCGACTGCCCGGGCTGCGCCTGGCCGGAACCGACCGGTCGGCGTCGCCCGGCGGAATTCTGCGAGAACGGCGCCAAGGCCGTCGCCGAGGAGGCGACCCTGCGCACCGTCACCCCCGAATTCTTCGCCACGCACTCGATCGCCGACCTCGCCGACAAGTCCGGCTACTGGCTCGGCCAGCAGGGCCGCCTCACCCACCCGATGGTGCTGCGCGAGGGCGAAGACCACTACTCCCCCATCGCCTGGGACGAGGCCTACCGCCTCATCGCCGACACCCTGCGCGGCCTGGACTCCCCCGACGAGGCCATCTTCTACACCTCCGGCCGCACCGCCAACGAGACCGCCTTCGCCTACCAGCTGCTGGTCCGCAGCTTCGGCACCAATAACCTGCCCGACTGCTCGAACATGTGCCACGAGTCCTCGGGCACCGCGCTCACCAGCTCGATCGGCATCGGCAAGGGGTCGGTCACCATCGACGACTTCAAGGACGCGGACCTGATCATCGTGGCCGGGCAGAACCCGGGCACCAATCACCCGCGCATGCTCTCGGCCCTGGGCGAGGCGAAGGCGCACGGCGCGAAGATCATCGCCGTCAATCCGCTGCCCGAGACCGGGCTCATCGGCTTCAAGGATCCGCAGACGGTCAAGGGCTTCACCGGCGGCATCACCATTGCCGACGACTTCCTCCAGATCCGCCTCGGCGGCGACATGGCCCTGTTCCAGGGTCTGGCCAGGCTGCTGTTCGAGGCCGAGGACCGCGCACCCGGCACCGTCGTGGACCGCGCCTTCGTCGACGCGCACACCGCGAGCTTCGCCGAATACGAAAAGCACATGCGCGCGGTCGATCTCGGCATTGTCGAGCAGGCCACCGGCCTGTCCCGCGAAGACCTGGACCGCACCGCCAAGCTGCTGGCCGAATCCAAGGCCACCATCATCTGCTGGGCCATGGGCCTGACCCAGCAGGTGCACGGCGTCGCCACCATCGAGGAGGCGACCAATCTGCTGTTGCTGCGCGGCATGATCGGCAAGCCGGGCGCGGGCGTGTGCCCGGTGCGCGGGCACTCCAATGTGCAGGGCGACCGCACCATGGGCATCTGGGAGAAGATGCCCGAGACCTTCCTGGCCGCCCTGGACCGCGAATTCGGCATCACCAGCCCGCGTGCGCACGGCTTCGACACCGTCAACGCCATTCGGGCCATGCGCGACGGGCGCGGCAAGGTGTTCTTCGGCATGGGCGGCAACTTCGTCTCGGCCACCCCCGACACCGAGGTCACCGAGGCGGCGCTGCGCAATTGCGAACTCACCGTGCAGATTTCGACCAAGCTGAACCGCAGCCACGTCGTGCACGGACGCACCGCGCTCATCCTGCCTACGCTGGGCCGCACCGATGAGGACACCCAGAACGGTGTGCGCCAACAGGTTTCGGTCGAGGACTCGATGTCGATGGTGCACCTGTCGACCGGCCGCCTGACCCCGCTCAGCGATCAGCTGCGCAGCGAGGTCGCCATCGTGTGCGAGCTGGCGCAAGAGTTGTTCGGACCCGACCACCCCGTGCCGTGGGCCGAGTTCCAGCGTGACTACGACACCATCCGCGACGCCATCGCCAAGGTGGTGCCCGGTTGCGCCGATTACAACGCGAAGGTCCGGGGCCGCAATGGATTCCAGCTCCCGCACCCGCCCCGCGACGCCCGCGAATTCCGCACCGCCACCGGCAAGGCCAACTTCGCCGTCAACGACCTGCACTGGCTGCCCGTCCCCGAGGGCCGCCTCATCCTGCAGACCCTACGCAGCCACGACCAGTACAACACCACCATCTACGGCCTCGACGACCGCTACCGCGGCATCCACAACGGCCGTCGCGTGGTGCTGGTCAATCCCGAGGACATCGCCGCGCTCGGCTTCGCCGAAGACGAACTGGTGGACGTGATCTCGGAGTTCGGCGACGGCGTCGAACGCAAGGTCACCGGCTTCCGACTGGTCGGCTACTCCACCCCGCGCGGCAATGCCGCCGCCTACTACCCCGAGACCAACCCGCTCATCCCCCTCGACCACGTCGCCCTGCGCTCCAATACGCCCGTCTCCAAGGCCGTCACCATTCGCCTCGAACGCCACATCCACACCGCATGAGCAGAGTCACCGCCCGCCGCCGCACCCTCCGCATCTCCCCCACCGGCACCATCACCCGCCCCGACACCCTGGCGGTCGAGGAGCCGCTCGAAATCCGTACGGGCGGGCAGTCGTTGACGGTCACCATGCGCACACCCGGCGCGGACATCGACTTGGTCCACGGCTTCCTCTACGCCGAGGGCATCATCGACTCCGCCGAGGACATCGTCACCGCCCGCTACTGCGCGGGCACCGACGAGAACGGGCAGAACACCTACAACGTGCTCGACGTCCAGCTGCGCACGCCCGTCCCGATCACGCCGCGCCCCTTCCTCACCAACAGCTCGTGCGGGCTGTGTGGCAAGACCGCATTGGACGAGGTCCGCACTCGCCTGCGCCATCCCCTCCCCGCCGCCACCCCGCGCGTCGAGATCGATACCCTCGCCAAGCTCCCCGACGAACTGCGTTCCCGCCAACAGGTTTTCGACGCCACCGGCGGCCTGCACGCGGCGGGCCTGTTCACCGCCGACGGCACCGCCCTGGCCGTGCGCGAGGACATCGGCCGACACAATGCCGTGGACAAGCTCATCGGCTGGGCCCTGCGTGAAAACCGGCTCCCCGCACACGATCTGCTGCTCATGGTGAGCGGACGGGCCTCCTTCGAGCTGGTGCAGAAGGCGGCCATGGCGGGCATTCCGCTGCTCGGGGCGGTCTCGGCCCCCAGCTCGCTGGCCGTGGACCTGGCCGCCGACACCGGCCTCACCCTGGTCGGATTCCTGCGCGGGGCAACCATGAACGTCTACACCGGGGAAGACCGCCTGAACTGCTAGGCTCCGATCTAGAACACGTTTCACTTTTGATGGGAGTCTTCCATGGCAGCGCAGCCTCGGGATGTGGTCGAGCAGTACGTGAAGTTGGTGGCCACCGGGCCCACGTCGGCGATCGTCGACCTCTACGCCGAGGACGCCGTGGTCGAGGATCCGATCGGCAGCCCGGAACGCCGTGGCCACGAGGTCATCGGTGAGATGTACAAGGCGCTCGAGAACCTCGACCGCGAGACCGAGCTGCACACGGTCAAGGTCGCCGGGAACAAGGTGGCCGCCCACTTCACCCTGGTGACCGTCGCCAATGGCCATCGCATGACCCTCTCGCCCATCGATGTCATGGAGCTGAACGACGAGGGCAAAATCATCAGCATGCGCGCCTACTGGAGCGCCGAGGACCTGAAGATGGAGCAGATCTAACCCACGGGCTTGTCCCCTCTCCCTCCCCGAATTACGGTGGCAGCACAGTGATTCGGCGAGGGCGGGAGGGCCTGTGCGGATCTCGTTGCGTGGCACCGGTGACGGCGTACGGGTGAATTTCCGGCTGGAGATCAACCGGCGGCGCTGGATCGCCCTGCTCGTCATGCTGGGGCTGCTCACCGCCATCGGCCTCTACAGCGGCCTGTGGGCCGTGGTCGCGCCCGAGTCGTTCTACGACAGCTTCCCGGGCTTCGGCCTGCACTGGGTGCGCGCCGACGGCCCGTACAACCATCACCTCGCCGGTGATGTCGGTGCCTTCTTTCTGGCGCTGGCCGCCATCTCCGCGGCCGGGCTCTACTACCGCGACAGCGTGATCGCCCGCGTCGCCGGATTCGGCTGGCTGGTCTTCGGCGTCCCGCATGCCATCTACCACGTCTTCCACCGCCCCGAGACCATCGGCGGCCTCAGCTTCACCCTCGAACTGCTTGCGGTGCTGCTCATTCCGGCCCTGGGCCTGGCGATTCTGCTGGTCGCCCCGCGCGAACGCTTCCCGGTCCCCGAGCCCGCGCCCTTCACCCTGAAATTTCCCCGCCGCGAACCCCCGCGCCGATGAATTTCGGGGCATCGCACCGTCGTAACAGGTGACCCGATCGCACCGATTTTCGGAGTAGCGGAGTAAAGGTTCAACGGCGAACCAGGCGGATCAAGGACGATCCTCATCACGGGCGCGAACGGCTTGCCGATCGTCACCGACTCCAGAGGCTTTCCGGCGGTGTGGTTTCCAGCCCAACGGAGAGCCCACAGGAGAACATCATGGAACTGTCGGTCACCCAGTTCGTCACCATCGACGGTGTCTACCAGGCGCCGGGTGGACCGGAGGAAGATCCGAGCGGGGGGTTCGCGCACGGCGGCTGGTCCGCGCCCTTCGGAGACGACGCCTTCGGCGAATTCATGGTCTCGGTCTTCGACCGCGTCGACGCCTTCCTCCTCGGCCGCCGCACCTACGAGATCTTCGCGAGCTACTGGCCCAAGAACAATCCGCCCGGCCACCCCATCGCGAACAAGCTCAATGACCTCCCCAAGTACGTCCCGACCAGCACCCTGGACACAGCCGACTGGTCCGGCACGGAACTCCTCCGCGGCGATCTGGTCAAGGAGGTCACCGACCTCAAGGCCCGCCCCGGCCGCGAACTCCAGGTCCACGGCAGCGGCGCCCTCATCCACTCCCTCCTCGCCGCCAACCTCGTCGACACCCTCAACATCCTGACCTTCCCGGTCATCCTCGGCACCGGCAAGCGCCTCTTCCCCGAAAACGCCCACCCGACCGCCTTCACCGTCACCGAAACCCGCGTCACCCCGAAGGGCGTCGTCATCGCGACGTATCGAAAGCAGGGCGATCCGACCTACGGCACCGTCGGCGCAGACTAGGCATGGGGCATTGGGAACCCACCCGGCGGGCTGAAACGCTTCAGAGCCACAAGGCTATCCGTGCGGCTGGCCTCCACGGTGATCAAGTCGAGCAGGTACGCCTCGATTGATTGCCCACGCTCATTCGCAAGCTGAGCCAACCGCTGTCGCAGTTCCTCCGGCACCTCGATCGTCAGATCCGCCATCCGACCAATTCTGCAGGTGAGCGGTCCACCGTAGAGCGAGATAGCAAAACCGGCTCCACGAGAGAGATTCCTCGTGGAGCCGGTTTTTGCTTTTGGAAGGGGTTTCAGGGGAAGCCCCTGAGAGGCCGAGAGTTGCCTAGGCCGACTTTTCGCGGCGCTCGGGAGTCTGGCGCTTGCGGGGGACGATCGTGGGTAGGACGTTGTCGTTGACGGTGTCGGCGGTGACGACCACCTTGGCGACGTCGTCGCGGCTGGGGATGTCGTACATGACCGGGAGGAGGACTTCCTCCATGATGGCGCGCAGGCCGCGGGCGCCGGTGCCGCGCAGAATCGCCTGATCCGCAACGGCTTCCAGGGCGTCCTGGGTGAATTCCAGGTCCACGCCGTCCATTTCGAACAGGCGCACGTACTGCTTCACCAGGGCGTTCTTCGGCTCGGCCAGAATGCGGACCAGCGAGTCCTTGTCCAGGTTGGTGACCGAGGCGACGATCGGCAGACGACCGATGAACTCCGGGATCAGACCGAACTTGATCAGATCCTCCGGCATGACGTCGGCGAAGTGATCGGCGGTGTCGATCTCGACCTTGGAGCGAACCTCCGCGCCGAAACCGATGCCGCGCTTGCCGACTCGATCCTGAACGATCTTCTCCAGACCCGCGAACGCACCCGCCACGATGAACAGCACATTGGTGGTGTCGATCTGGATGAATTCCTGATGCGGATGCTTGCGGCCACCCTGCGGCGGCACCGAGGCCTGGGTGCCCTCGAGAATCTTCAGCAGCGCCTGCTGCACGCCCTCACCGGACACGTCACGGGTGATGGACGGATTCTCGGACTTGCGGGCGATCTTGTCGACCTCGTCGATGTAGATGATGCCGGTCTCGGCGCGCTTCACGTCGTAGTCGGCGGCCTGGATCAGCTTCAGCAGGATGTTCTCGACGTCCTCACCGACATAACCGGCCTCGGTCAACGCGGTGGCGTCGGCGATCGCGAACGGGACGTTCAACATCTTGGCCAGCGTCTGCGCCAGGTAGGTCTTGCCACAACCGGTCGGGCCGAGCATCAGGATGTTGGACTTCATCAGCTCGACGGCCTCGCCGCGCGAGTCGCGGCCCTTGTCGCCCGCCTGAATTCGCTTGTAGTGGTTGTAGACCGCCACCGCGAGGGTGCGCTTCGCCGCGTCCTGCCCGATCACGTACTGCTCGAGGAAATCCCGGATCTCCGCGGGCTTGGGCAACTCGTCGAGCTTGACCTCGCTCGATTCGGCGAGCTCTTCCTCGATGATCTCGTTGCACAGGTCGATGCACTCGTCGCAGATGTACACCCCCGGTCCCGCAATGAGCTTCTTGACCTGCTTCTGGCTCTTTCCGCAGAACGAGCACTTCAACAGATCGCCGCCATCACCGATGCGCGCCATCTCCTGGGTCCCTACTTCCTTGTCCGCGTGCAACCGTCTGTCCCCGGTTGTCGGCGAGCTTGCCTACTTCGAGCGTATGCCGCGACCCCTGAGTTTGCGGATCCGGCAATTCGGCCGTGTCTCCAAAAGCTTGTGATGGATCCAAAAAGCAGAGCCGACAACCACGAGCAAAGGTCCCTAGAGTGACCGTACCCGCTTCTCGTGACCGAGGTCGACAACTTGGGCACGTTTCTCACCGGACATGTGCGTGGACTCACCTCTGCCCTGGGCGGCGGGGACGATCGCGCCCATCGGCGCACTCATCGCGGCCCCGCCACCCGCCCAGTTCACTTCTGGGCGCTGAGCTTGCGGTACTCGAAGACGGTGTCGACGATCCCGTAATCCTTCGCCTCGTGGGCGGTGAGGATCTTGTCGCGGTCGGTGTCCTTGCGGATGGTGTCGGCGTCCTTGCCGGTGTGACGGGCCAGCGTGGTCTCCATGAGACGACGCATGCGCTCGATCTCGGCGGCCTGGATCTCCAGGTCGGAGACCTGGCCCTGGATGCCACCCGAGGTGGACGGCTGGTGGATCAGGACGCGGGCGTTGGGCAGGGCGGCGCGCTTGCCGGGGGCACCGGCGGCGAGCAGCACGGCCGCGGCCGAGGCGGCCTGGCCCAGGCAGACGGTCGCGACGTCGGCGCGCACGTACTGCATGGTGTCGTAGATGGCCATCAGCGCGGTGAAGGAACCACCGGGCGAGTTGATGTACATGGTGATGTCGCGGTCGGGATCCAGGGACTCCAGCACCAGCAGCTGCGCCATGATGTCGTTCGCGGAGGTGTCGTCCACCTGCGCGCCGAGGAAGATGATGCGCTCCTCGAACAGCTTGTTGTAGGGGTTGGACTCCTTGACACCGAAGCTCGAGTGCTCGACGAACGAAGGCAGGATGTAGCGGCCCTGCGGCATCTGCATGCCGTTGGAGGAACCGGCGGCAGCGAAGGTGATGCCCGCGGCCCGGGGGTCGATCATGTTGGACATACGCGTCTCCAAAGTCTGTGTGAGTGGGCTGCGGACCTAGTTGCCGTTCGCCTGGTTCGCGTGGGTGATCACGTGATCGATGAAGCCGTACTCGAGGGCTTCCTTCGCGGTGAACCAGCGGTCACGGTCGGCGTCGGCGGTCACCTGCTCGACGGTCTTACCGGTGAACTGCGACTGGAGCTCGTTCATCTCACGCTTGGTGTAGGCGAACTGCTCGGCCTGAATCGCGATGTCGGCCGCGGAGCCACCGATACCGGCGGAGGGCTGGTGCATCATGATCCGGGCGTGCGGCAGCGCGAATCGCTTGCCCTTGGTGCCCGCGGCGAGCAGGAACTGACCCATCGAGGCGGCCAGACCCATGCCCACGGTGCGGATGTCGCACTCCGCGAACTGCATGGTGTCGTAGATGGCCATGCCCGCGGTCACCGAACCGCCGGGGGAGTTGATGTAGAGCGAGATGTCCTTGGTCGGGTCCTCGGCCGACAGCAGGAGAATCTGCGCGCACAGCTTGTTCGCGATGTCGTCGTCGACCTGAGTGCCCAGGAAGATGATTCGATTCTGCAGCAGTCGCTCGTAGACCGAATCACTGAGGTTCAGACCAGCAGTCGGCGATGTCATCTGCACCCCTGCCTGATGAATTGTCACGGATACCTGCCCTCTCTCACGGCTCGGTTACAAGCCCCTACTGATTCGCTGACACAAACCCTAACGAAACAGGGCGGCACCGAACTCCCGGTACCGCCCTGCTTCGCTCACAGCGCAAACTTACGCGAACGCTTCGCGTTCCCCCGTCCGGGGGTTCTCGAGGGTCTCACCCTCGAGAACCCCTGACCACGGGGTGTGTTGAATTCTTACTTGGCCTCGGCCTCGGCGGCTTCGGTGGCATCGGCCACGGTGGCGAGCTCTTCGGCGGACACTTCCTCGGCCTCTTCGGCCGGGTTGCCGAACATTTCGGCGGTGTCCACGGTGTTGCCCGCGGTGTCGGTGACGGCGGCCTTGACCACCACACCGGCCAGCGCCTTGCCGCGACGCACGTCGGCGAAGACCGCGCCCAGCTGACCGGCCTGCTGGATCTGCTGGATGAACTGATCCGGGCTCATGCCGTAGCGCTGGGCCTGGAAGATGATCCGCTCGTACAGCTCGTCCTGGCCGACCTGGGTGTTGTCCGCCTCGGCGACGGCGTCCAGCAGCAGCTGGGTCTTGACCGACTTCTCGGCGGCTTCCTTGGTGTCCTTCTTGAACTCCTCGAGCGAGGAGCCCTCGGCCTCGAGGGCCTCGGCCAGCTTGGCCTCGTCGTGGTCGAAGCCGTGGACTGCGTCGTGCTCGACGGCGTCGATCTCGGCCTGGACGACCTTCTCCGGCAGCGGGATCTCGACGGCCGCGAGCAGCGCCTCGAGCACCTTGTCGCGGATCTCACCGGCCTGCTGGACCTTCTTGACGCGCTCGACGCGGGTCTTCAGGTCTTCCTTCAGCTCGTCGATGGTGTCGAATTCGCTTGCCAGCTGGGCGAATTCGTCATCGGCCTCGGGCAGCTCGCGCTCCTTGACCGACTGCACGGTCACGGTGATGACGGCTTCCTTGCCCGCGTGCTCACCGGCGACCAGCTTGGAGGTGAAGTCCTTGGACTCGCCCTCCTTCATGCCGACCAGGGTCTCGTCCAGGCCCTCGATGAGCTGGCCCGAGCCGACCTCGTGGGACAGGCCGGTGGTGGAGGCCTCCTCGACGGCCTCGCCGTCGACGGTGGCGGACAGGTCGATGGAGACGAAGTCGCCGTTCTCGATGGCGCGCTCGACCGAGGTCAGGGTGCCGAAGCGGGCGCGCAGCGACTGCAGCTGCTCGTCGATGTCGGCGTCGGTGATCTCGATCGGGTCGACCGAGACGGCCAGCGACGAGTACTCCGGCAGGGTGATCTCCGGGCGGACGTCGACCTCGGCGGTGAAGGCCAGCTCCTGGCCGTCCTCGATCTTGGTGATCTCGATCTCCGGCTGGCCGATGACCTTGGCCTGGGTCTCCTGCACGGCCTCGCTGTAGCGCTTGGGCAGGACGTCGTTGACGACCTGCTCCAGCACCGCGCCACGGCCGACACGGGCCTCGAGAAGCTTGGCCGGTGCCTTACCCGGGCGGAAGCCGGGGATCCGGATCTGCTGCGCGAGGGCCTTGTAGGCGCGGTCGAAGTCCGGCTTGAGCTCCTCGAAGGGCACCTCGACATTGATGCGGACCCGAGTCGGGCTCAGCTGCTCGACGGTGCTCTTCACGGACATGCTCCTTGTTCGTTGTTCATGGTTGACGTCTAGGTTCCCCCCGAACGCATCCCGACCAGGTTAGTTGACGGCCCGATGAGCCGTGTAACCGGTCACGGCAGAGGGCAGCGCGACGGCCGGTCAGATGACCGGTCGCCCTGGTATCGGGGGTTTTGGGTCAGCTACCGACCTTGACGGCGTCGGTGACGAAGACGAGGGTCTCGTACGGCTTCATGCCGCGGCCGCCCGCGCCGTAGCCGAGGTCCGGCGGGATGATGAGCAGGCGGCGCGCGCCCTGCTGGACGCCGACCAGGCCCTGATCCCAGCCCTTGATGACCTCGCCCGCGCCCAGATCCAGGGGGAAGGTCTCGCCGCGGGTGAAGGAGCTGTCGAGCACCTTCTTGTTCGACCAGGTGACCAGCGTGTAGTTCATGGTCAGCTTCTGCCCGGCCTGCGCGCCCGGCCCGCTGCCCGCGACCAGGTCCTTCACGATGAGTTGCTTGGGCGGATCACAGTCGTCCGGAATGGTGATCTTGGGCGCCTGGCCGAAGCCGCCATCGACCTTGATGTCATCGGCGGTGCATTCGCGACCCTTGCTGGCCGTGGTGGTGGCGGCCGCGCTGGTGGTGGCCTTCGCCGTGGTGGTCGGCGCCGCCTTGTCGTCGCCGCCGCTGGAGCATCCCGCCGCCAGCACCACCGCTGCCACGACCGCACCGATCGCACCGACCTTGCCCACCAAGCGCATTCCCGCTCCTGTCCGTGATCCGGGGTGCCGCGGAGATTGCGACGCCGCGCCGAACCTACACGGCGGGATCGGATTGCGCCGGTGTGGGCGCGGCTGGCGAGTGGCCGACAGGGCTGGCGGTGGCTGATCAGCCGTGTGCCTGGCGGTCGGTGACCAGCAGTGCGTATTGGGCGGACGCGCGGTGGTGGGCGTCCGCCTCGGTGGAGGCGGTGATCAGGGCCAGGTAGCGGCCGTCGAGGACCAGGCAGGAGTATTCGCTGTCGCGCGCAGCCGGGTTCGCGTCGGTGTTCCGGAGGCAGACGGCGTCGGGGACGCCGGACGGTGCAGTGGCCACGGTGTGCGTCGCGTCCGGTTGCGAGAGTCGGCGCAGTGCCCGGCGGGCCGCCACGGCGTCCGGAAAGCGAAGCAGCCGAGCGGAATCGGTGATCGCGACACTTTCGACCGGGATGCGTTCACTGTCCCCGGGGCGGTTGACCCAGGTGTCGGCGACGACCGGGCCGTAGACGACTCCGCTGGCGCTGCGGTGCCCGCCCCATCCGGCGATGGGCTGCTGCTCATCGTGCGCCAGTCGCGGGTTCGGCCACTGCCCGGGTTCGGTGGGGAGCAGGCGGCTCAGCATGGCGTCGGGGTCCATGGGCAGGGCCACCAGCTGATCGTCCGGGGTGGGCGCGAAGGCGTCGAGCCGCGGCAGCTCGGCGTCGAAGGTCTTCTCCACCAAGGTCTCCATGGCCGCGCGGTCGGAGGTCGGGTAGGTGATGAACAGGCTCACCACGAAAGGGCCGTGCGCGAGGGTGGCCGCCATGGTCGGCACGTAGCTGCGCCAATGCCCGTGTGTCGCAAAGTAATCGGGGAAGGGAATATCGACATTGTCGCGATTGACCGCGAAGTCGCGCGAGTCGATCGCGCGGGCCGCGTCCATGGCCGTCATGTTGTCGCGCATGCGCAGGACGGTGAGGCGGACCGAGCGGGCCGGGCCGGTCGCGGGCATGCCGCTGGCGTCGATTACCGGCATGCCGGTGGGATCGTCGGTGCCGCCGATGCTGAACCCGGCCAGCATGCCGTGCGCGACGAGGGTCTGCACGGTGGCGTCGGCGAGTATGCCGACGACCTCCTCGGGTGTCGGCACCGGAATCGCCGAGATCCGGGACAGGGCCGGGTCGATATCGCGGGGCGAGACGACCGCGTCGGCCATCCGCGCCGATTCCATCAGTCGCCCATAGGTTTCCCCGGCATTCGGCGGTGCGGCCAGCGGCCTGCCGCTGTAGCCGCCGAGATCCAGGGTCCGCAGTTCCGGCGTCGCGGCCTGTGGCGTGCCCGCGATCGCGCAGGCGCCGACCAGGCCCACGACCGCGATTACCGAGAGGGATCCGACGTTTACCCGCCGGGTGGGTCGAACGAATCGGTGCATGTCGCCACCGCCTGTCACAGCTCCGGCCCGGGTCCGGCCCCCGATCGCGATGAGCCGACCGCCGTTTCGTCCCGGTCCATCGGATCGCCGACGAAACCCTCCCCCGGACATACTCTTTCGAGTGTGAGCGCGGTCACCGTGCTCGGCAAGCCCCCTACACCGGTGGCTCCGCCGACCCGGCGCGTGCGGGTTTCGCCGCCCCCGGGCAACGGTCTGCCGGAAGCCAACGCGCCGGAAATGTGATTGCCGCATCGCCGCTGGTACGGGAGCATCACCGGATGCTGTTGACGATTTCTTGTACGCGACCGGAGGCGGCGGGCTGGCCCGCGACCGACCTGGGTTTCCTGCTGCACAAGAATCCCTCGCGCATACAGACTTTCGAACAGTCCTACGGGGTGGCACACGTGTTCTACCCCGAGGCCGACGCGGACCGCTGCACGGCGGCGCTCATGTTGGAGATCGATCCGGTGCGGCTGGTGCGCGGGAAGTCCAAGGGGACGCCGGAATTCAGCCTGGGACAGTACGTGAACGATCGGCCGTACGCGGCGTCGTCGCTGCTGTCGGTGGCGCTGTCCACGGTGTTCGGTACCGCGTTGCACGGGCGTTGCGCGCAGCGGCCGGAGTTGGCCGAGACCGCGCTGCCGTTGCGCATCGCGCTCCCGGCGGTGCCGTGCAAGGGCGGGCCGGAGTACGCCGAGCGGGTGTTCGCGCCGCTGGGCTGGACGGTCGTGGCCACGCCCGTGCCGTTGGATCCCGCGTTCCCGGAATGGGGTGACTCCCATTACGTGCGTGTGGAATTGACGGGAACGCTGCGGTTGGCGGACGCGCTGTCGCATCTGTACGTGCTGTTGCCCGTGCTCGACGGCAGCAAGCACTACTGGCTCGACACCAATGAGATCGACAAGCTGCTGCGCTTCGGCGAGGGCTGGCTCACCGGCCATCCGGAGCGGGAGTGGATCACCCGCCGCTACCTCACCCGCCGCCACACCCTGGTGCGGACCGCCCTGGCCCGCCTGGCCGAACTCGATGACGCCGAACCCGAAGAACTCGGCGCGGTCGAGGAGGATTTCGACGACGACGCGAGCGACGCCGCGGCGGGCAGCGAAGTCGAAGCGACCGCGTCCGACACTGATCCGGCCGGAGAATCGGAGGCTGATTCTCCTGCGGCGGAGCCGGATTCGGCGTCTGCGGCGACGAGCCACGCACCGTCGGAGGTTGGTCCGGGTACGGCCGACGCGGTGTCCGGCGAGGAGCGCGGGCCGTCGTTGGCGGTGCTGCGGCGGCAGGCCGTACACCGGGTGCTGCTCGAGGCCGGAGCGAGCCGGGTGCTGGATCTGGGGTGCGGGCAGGCGGCGCTGCTGCGGGAGCTGGCCGCGGACCGGGCGTTCACCGAGATCGTGGGCGTGGACGTCTCGATGCGCGAATTGCACATCGCGGCCCGGCGACTGCGGCGGCTGCCGGAATGGCAGTCGCGGCGGGTCACCCTGCGGCAGGGCGCGCTCACCTACACCGACGCGTCGCTGAAGGGCTACGACGCGGCGGTGCTCATGGAGGTCATCGAGCACGTGGACCTGCCCCGGCTGAAGGCGTTGGAGCACGCGGTGTTCGTGGCGGCGGCCCCGGGCGCGGTCGTCGTGACCACGCCCAACAGCGAATACAACGTGCGCTACGACGGACTCGACGCGGGCACGTTCCGGCACACCGATCACCGATTCGAGTGGAGCCGGGCCGAATTCGCCGACTGGGCGGGCCGGGTCGGCGAGACGTACGGCTACGCCGTGCGATTCGAGCCGGTCGGGCCCGAAGACCCGGAGCTGGGGCCCTCGACACAAATGGCCGTGTTCACCAAACAGCAGAACGACAGCGACGAGAAAGGAGCCGCGTAATGGCTGAGCTGTCCGTACCGGTGCTGTCGCTGGTCGTCTTGATCGGCAGCAGCGGATCCGGGAAATCGACCTTCGCGCACAAGCACTTCCGGTCCACGGCGATCCTGTCCTCGGATGCGTACCGCGGGCTGGTGAGCGATGACGAGGCCGATCAGTCGGCCACCGACGAGGCGTTCGCGCTGCTGCACCATGTGGCGGGCGTGCGGTTGCGGCGCGGGCTGCGGACCGTCATCGACGCCACCAATGTGCAGCCCAAGGCGCGGCAGGCGCTGGTCGAACTGGCTCGCGCGCACGACGTGCTGCCGGTGGCGATCGTGCTGGACGTGCCCGAGGCCGAATGCGTGCGACGCAATGCGCTGCGCGCCGATCGCGCCGATCTTGGTCCGCACGTGGTCGGCCGCCACCAGCGGGATCTGCGGCGTTCGCTGAAATTCCTGGAGCGCGAGGGCTTCCGCAAGGTGCACGTGCTGCGCGGCGTCGAGGAGATCGACGCGGCGACCATTCGCGACGAGCGGCTGTGGAACGACCGCACCGATCTCACCGGGCCGTTCGACGTGATCGGCGACGTGCACGGGTGCCGCAGCGAATTGGAGACGCTGCTGGGCGAACTCGGCTACGTCATCTCCCGCGACGAGGACGGGCGCGCGGTCGACGCGCGCCACCCGGACGGGCGGACCGCGATCTTCGTGGGCGACCTCGTCGATCGCGGGCCCGATACCCCGGGCGTGCTGCGGCTGGTAATGGGCATGGTGGGATCCGGAAACGCCCTGTGCGTCACCGGAAACCACGAGTTCAAGCTGGTGCGCGCGCTCGACGGCCGCCGGGTCAAGGTGGCGCACGGACTGGCCGAATCGCTGGCCCAGTTCGAGGGCGAGGACGCCGAGTTCCGCAAGGCCGCACACGAATTCATGCGCGGCCTGGTCAGTCACTATGTGCTCGACGGCGGCAAGCTGGTGGTGGCGCACGCGGGGCTGAAAGAGGAGTACCAGGGCCGCACCTCGGGTCGCGTGCGCGAGTTCGCCATGTACGGCGAATCCACCGGCGAGACAGACGAATACGGGCTGCCGGTGCGCTACCCGTGGGCCAACGACTACCGCGGCAAGGCGCTGGTGCTCTACGGCCACACGCCGATGACCGAGCTGGTATGGGTGAACAACACCTTGTGCCTGGACACCGGCGTGGTGTTCGGCGGCCGCCTGACCGCCCTGCGCTACCCGGAGCGCGAGCCGGTATCGGTTGCGGCCGAACAGGTCTGGTTCGAGCCGGTGCGCCCGCTGCAGGCCGCCACCTTCGCCACCGGTACGGCCGTGGTGCAGCGGGACCCGGGCGTGCTGGACCTGGACGACGTGCTCGGCCGCCGCGTGGTGGAGACCCGCCACCTGGGCCGGGTGAGCGTCCGGGAGGACGCCGCGAGCGCGGCGCTCGAGGTGATGAGCCGCTTCGCGGTGGACCCGCGCTGGCTGGTGTACCTGCCGCCGACCATGTCGCCGTGCGCCACCTCCACCCTCGACGGCTACCTCGAGCATCCGGCCCAGGCCTTCGAGTACTACCGCGCGGAGGGCGTCGACACGGTGGTGTGCGAGGAGAAGCACATGGGTTCGCGTGCGGTCGTGGCGGTTTCGCGATCGGCGCGGGCGGCCCGGGACCGTTTCGGGGTCGAGGACGGCAGCACCGGCGCGGTGTACACCCGCACCGGCCGCCCGTTCTTCGACGATCCGGCGCGGACCGAGACGCTGCTGGCCCGGGTGCGGGCGGCGGCCGAAATCGCCGGGCTGTTCGAGGAATTGGACACCGACTGGCTGCTGCTGGACACCGAGCTGCTGCCGTGGTCGGCCAAGGCGATGGGGCTGTTGCGCTCCCAGTACGCGGCGGTCGGCGCAGCGGCGCGGGCCTCGCTCGGTGAAGCCTCCGAGCTGCTCGCGGCCGCGACCGAAAGGGGTTTGGCGGTAGGCGATCTCGCCGCGCGCACCACCGCGCGCCGGGCCGACGCCGACGCCTTCACCACCGCCTACGGCCGGTACTGCTGGCCCACCGACGGTCTGGACGGCGTCCGCCTGGCCCCGTTCCAGCTGCTGGCCGCCTCCGGCGCGAATTACGCCGTCCGCGACCACAACTGGCACCTGGCACACCTCGACCGCCTAGCCGCCGCCGACGCTGAGCTCTTCACCGCGACCGGCCGCCGCGTGGTCGACCTCTCCTCCCCGGAGGCCGAGGCCGACGCGACGGCCTGGTGGACCGACCTCACCGCGGCCGGTGGCGAGGGCATGGTGGTCAAACCGCTCGGCTCCCTGGTCACCGGTGCCAACCGCAGCGGCCGCCCGGTCCAGCCGGGCGTGAAATGCCGTGGCCCGGAATACCTCCGGATCATCTACGGCCCGGAATACCTCCACCCGGACCACCTGACCCGGCTCCGTTCGCGCGGCCTCGGCGGCAAGCGCTCCATGGCCTTGCGCGAATACGCCCTCGGCCTGGAAGCCCTGGACCGCTTCGTAGCCCGCGAGCCCCTGTGGCGGGTTCACGAGGCCGTCTTCGCCGTCCTGGCGCTCGAGACCGAACCGGTCGACCCGCGCCTGTAGGCCCCGGCACCGGCTGGAAACGGCGGGGCCGCTGCCACTTACCCAGTGCAGCGGCCCCGCCCTATTACTGGCTACCGACTACTCGGAGAGCCTCTCGGTCATTCCGACACGCACTTGGGCGGAATCCGTTGAGCCGATATGGATCCGTCCGGGGAGGGGCGTCAGACGGTGCCGTCGGCGGTCTCGGCGGCGGAGAGGTGGTCCTGGAGGCGTTGGAGGTAGGGGCGTTGGCCTTTGCCCAGTTTTTCTTCGGCGGCTACTAGGTCCAACCAGGCGGCGCGGTCTATTTCGGGGAATTCGGCGAGACGGCCGGAGCGGGGTGGCCATTCCATTTCGAAAGTGCCGGGGACTATTTGGGTCGGGTCGAGGTCGGCTTCGACGGCCCAGACGGTGAGTCGCTTCTTGCCGCGGCCGCTGCCGTATTCGACGTCGCCGAGGGGAATCCACTCGCCGTCGGGGACGGGCAGGCCGAGTTCCTCGGTGAATTCGCGGCGGGCGGCGGCGCGCGGCTGCTCCTCGTCGGGTTCGTATTCGCCCTTGGGGATCGACCAGGCGGCGGCGTCCTTCTTGGCCCACAGCGGGCCACCCAGGTGTCCGAGCAGCACTTCCAGTCCGGCGGTGCGGCGGAACAGCAGGACTCCGGCGCTGTATCTGAGACTCATGCCACCGAGTTTGCCGAATCCCTCGGCGGGCGCGCACCTCGGGCGCTACGGTGAGCGACACTGCGGCAAACCGGATGTTTCGGATTATTTCCCAATATCGGACGAACAATTCCCATCGGCCGCTTACGCCCGAAACCTATTCGGAACATACGAATTCCATTAAGCTCCGAGATTCGGATCGGCCCAACACCTGATGACGGAATGGATAGCGCATGTCGTTTCGCAACGTCTCCGCGACTGCCACCCTGGTGACCGCCGCGCTCATTGGTCAGGCGGTCGCACTATCGGTGGTCCACGCCCAGCCCGCGGCACCCGCCCCCGATTCACCCGGCCTCGTGTACTCCACCAAGCTCGTCGACAAGACGGTCGTCACCACGATCAAGGGCGGCACCTTCGAATTGACCGCCTCCCCCGATTCCGATCCGGCCAAGCTCGATGTCGTGAACCTGAAGGACGCCACCGGCAAGGTGCTGCTCTCCCTGCCACTGCACTTCCATCTGGGACCGGTCGATATCCCCGTCAAGCCCGAGCTGCGTCAGGACGGGAGCGTCTTGGCGCTCACCCCCGACAAACCCTCCGGCCTGACACTCACCGAGCCCATCACCGTGAAACCCGTCGCCTCCAAGACCGAGGACGACCGCGCCCTGAGCTACTTCACCACCCAGTTCGGCCTGGCCACCACCATCGGCACCTTCGTCGGCACCGCCCTGGGCGCGACCGTCGGCTGCGTGGCCACCATCATGGCGGGCTGTGTCGCCGGGTTCCTCACGGGCGCGACGGTCGGCGGCATCCTCGGCACCATCGCCCTGGGCGGCCCGACCCTCATCGCCTCCGGCATCGACCTGCTCACCACCCTGCAGGCCCCGGACGGCACCACCCGGTGGGCCGACAAGACGACTCCCGCCCCGCAACCCGCCGCACCCCAGCCCGCCGCCGTCCCGGGCAGCTAGCTCCTCGAAATCACACGCGGACAACGGGTTCGGGTCAGGCCTCCGGTATCGGCACCCGCCAGACCACGGTCGTCCCGCGCCCGTCCAGTCCCCGCCCGATCTCCACCACGCCGTCGAGCTCGGTGGCCCGCTCCGCGATATTGCGCAGGCCACCGCGTCGCGGCGCGTCGCCCACGCCGATACCGTTGTCCGCCACCGAGATTCGCAACTCGCCGCGGGCGGCGGTGACGGCGACATCGATGCGGGTGGCGTCGGCGTGCCGGACGGTATTGGACAGCGACTCCCGCAGCACCGCCAGGGCCTGACGCGCGGTCTCCGGCGGGACGAGGGTGTCGATGGGTCCGTCCTGGCGCAGCTCCGGGGTGAAGCCCAGGTGGCGGGCGGCGGTGGTCACCAATTCGGTAATGGCACTGCGTAATCCGCCCTGTCCCCCGTTCGTCGACTGCAGCGAGAAAATGGTGCCGCGAATGTCCTGAATGGTGTCGTCCAGGTCAGCCACCACACGCTCGAGGCGGTCGGCGATCTCCGGCGCGGGCTGCATGCGCAGCGCGCCCTGCAGCGCCAGCCCCGAGGCGTAGATGCGCTGAATGACGGAGTCGTGCAGGTCGCGCGCGATGCGATCACGGTCCTCCATGACGGCGATCTTGGCCGAATCCTGTTGTCGCCGAACGGTATCGAGCTGCACCTGTTCGTACATGCGCACATTGGTGATCTTGGTGGCGGCAATGACGGCCAGCGCGTCGATGATCCGCTCGTCCTCGTCGGTGAAGGCGCGGCCGCCGCGCTTGTTGGCGAGGTAGAGGTCCCCCAGCACCCGCCCGCGATAGCGCACCGGCACCCCGAGGAAGCTGCCCATCGGGGGATGCCCGGCGGGCCAGCCCAGGAAGGCCGGATGCTGGGTCAGATCGTCCAGCCGCACCGGATCCTCCCCGGACAGCACCACCCCGAGCACGCCCAGACCGCTCGGCCAGTGCCCGATCCGCCGAATGGTCGCCTCGTCCATACCGACCGGAACGAACTGCGCCAGCCGTCGCTCACCGGGCCCGTCATCCGATTCCAGCAACCCGAGCGCACCGTATTCGGCATCGACCAGCCGGACCGCCGCGGACACCAGCTTCCGCAGCACCAGATCCACGTCCAGGTCGGAGACCACCGAATAGACGGCCTCGACCAGATCATGCAGCCGCTCCCCCGGCGCGGTCAGCTCCCGCAGCTCATCCGGTACGACACCCCACGACTCCTCGGACATGACCAAAGGCTACCCATCAGCAACATGGGGACATTTGTCTCTGTGGCCGGGTGTCGCCGGGGAGAAGCATGAAGTCACACCATTTCGGCTGATTGAGGAGTCACACAATGACGATGATCGGAACCGAGCCGCGCACCGAAGCCTGGACCGGATTCAAAGGCGGCCTGTGGCGAGACACCATCGACGTGCGCGACTTCATTCAGCAGAACTACACGCCCTACGAGGGCGACGGCGGCTTTCTGGCCGGACCCACCGCCCGCACCCTGGGCATCTGGGACAAGCTGAGCGCCATGTTCCCCGCCGAGCGCGAGCGCGGCATCTACGACGTGGACCAGCACACCCCGTCCACCATCACCGCCCACAAGCCGGGCTACATCGACGAGGACCATGAGCTCATCGTCGGCCTGCAGACCGATGCCCCGCTCAAGCGCGCCATCATGCCCTATGGCGGCTACCGCATGGTGCAGACCAGCCTCGCGGCCTACGGCGTGGAGGAGGATCCGAAGGTCACCGAGATCTTCACCAAGTACCGCAAGACCCACAATGACGGCGTTTTCGACGCCTACACCGCCGATATTCGCGCCGCCCGCAGCGCCGGGATCGTGACCGGCCTGCCGGACGCCTACGGCCGCGGCCGCATCATCGGCGACTACCGCCGCGTCGCGCTCTACGGCATCGACAAGCTGGTCGAGGCCAAGCAGGCCGATCGGGCCGCGCTCGACGAGCTGTGGGCCGATGACGAAACCATCCGTCGCCGTGAGGAAGTCAGCGAGCAGATCCGCGCGCTGGGCGAGCTGAAGCAGATGGCCGCGTCCTACGGCTTCGACATCTCCAAGCCCGCGAGCACCGCGCAGGAGGCCATCCAGTGGCTGTACTTCGCGTACCTGGCCGCGGTGAAGGAGCAGAACGGCGCGGCGATGTCGTTGGGCCGCACCGCGAATTTCGTCGACATCTACCTGGAGCGGGATCTCGCGGAAGGCCTGATCACCGAGGAGCGCGCCCAGGAACTGGTGGACGACTTCGTGATCAAGCTGCGCATCGTCCGCTTCCTGCGCACCCCCGAGTACGACGAGCTGTTCTCCGGCGACCCGACCTGGGTGACCGAGTCCATCGGCGGCATCGGCAGCGACGGCCGTCCGCTGGTGACCCGCACCAGCTTCCGCTACCTGCAGACCCTCTACAACCTCGGCCCGGCCCCCGAGCCGAACCTGACCGTGTTCTGGTCGCCCGCGCTGCCGGAGGGCTTCAAGCGCTTCTGCGCCAAGGTGTCCATCGACACCAGCTCCATCCAGTACGAGTCGGACGAGCTGATGCGGCCGCGCTTCGGCGACGACACCGCCATCGCCTGCTGTGTCTCGGCCATGGAGGTCGGCAAGCAGATGCAGTTCTTCGGCGCGCGAGTGAATCTCGCCAAGACGCTGCTGTACGCCATCAATGGCGGGCGCGACGAGAAGAAGGGCAAGGTCGTGGCGCGCGGCTTCGAGCCGATCACCTCCGAGGTGCTCGATTACGAAGAGGTCGACGCCGCCATGGACAAGCTCATGGACTGGCTGGCCAAGACGTATGTGCACGCGCTCAACGTGATTCACTACATGCACGACAAGTACGCCTACGAGCGCATCGAAATGGCGTTGCACGACTTGGATGTTCGCCGCACCATGGCCTGCGGTATCGCCGGTCTGGCCGTCGCCGCCGACTCCCTGTCGGCCATCAAGTACGCCAAGGTGACCCCGGTCCGCGACGAGACCGGCCTGGCCGTCGACTTCGAGATCGAGGGCGACTTCCCCAAGTACGGCAACAATGACGACCGCGTCGACTCCATCGCCGCCGAGCTGGTGGAGCGGTTCATGCAGAAGGTCCGCAGGTACCCGACCTACCGGAACGCCGAGCACACCCAGTCGGTGCTGACCATCACCTCGAATGTGGTGTACGGCAAGAAGACCGGCAATACCCCCGACGGCCGTCGGGCGGGCGAGCCGTTCTCGCCGGGCGCGAACCCGATGAACGGGCGCGACACCCACGGCATCGTGGCCTCGGCCATGTCGGTGGCCAAGCTGCCGTACGAGCATGCGACGGACGGTATTTCGCTGACCACCACGGTCACGCCGCAGGGCCTGGGCCGCAGTGCCGACGAGCGGATCACCAATCTCGTCGGCGTGCTGGACGGCTACATCGCGACCAATGGCTTCCACATGAACGTCAATGTCCTCAACCAGGACACGCTGCTGGACGCCATGGAGCACCCGGAGAACTACCCGCAGTTGACGATTCGCGTCTCGGGTTACGCCGTGAACTTCGTCCGACTGACCCGCGAGCAGCAGCTCGACGTCATCAACCGCACCTTCCACGCGAGCCTGTGATGACCGCGGTCCTGGCTCCGACCCGCACCGGGTCCGTCCACTCCTGGGACATCTCCACCGGGGTGGACGGGCCGGGCACCCGCTTCGTCACCTTCCTCAGCGGCTGCCCGCTGCGGTGCCTCTACTGTCAGAATCCCGATACTTGGTTGCGCAGCAACGGAACTCCCATGAGCGTCGACGACGTCCTCTTGGAGGCGGCCAAATTCGTGCCGTTCATCCGTGCGTCCGGCGGCGGCGCGACCATCAGCGGCGGGGAACCGTTGCAGCAGCCGGAATTTGCGACCTCCCTGCTGCAGGGATTCCAAGGTCTCGGGCTGTCCACCGCCCTCGATACTTCCGGCTATCTGGGGCGCCTGGCGTCCGATGAGCTGCTCGCGGCCACGGACCTGGTGTTGCTGGATATCAAGGCCGGACAGCCCGAGACCTACCGTCGGCTCACCGGCCGCGATCTGAAGCCGACGCTGGACTTCGCGCAGCGGCTGGCCAAGCGCGGCAAGCGGGTGTGGCTGCGGTATGTGCTGGTCCCCGGCCTCACCGACCCCCTCGAGGAGATCGGGGCGGTGGCCGGGTTCGCCGGTGGCCTCGGCAATATCGAACGGGTGGATGTGCTCCCGTTCCACACGCTGGGCCAGTCCAAATGGGAGGCGCTGAACCGCCGTTTCGTGCTCGCCGATACCCCGACACCGACCACCGAGCAGGTCGAACGAGCACGAGATATTTTCCGGGACGCGGGCCTGACGGCCTACTAAGACCTTGTCGGGGACAAGGAAACAGGGGAATGGACGCGGCGGATGGCGGAGGTTTCGGACCGCCACCCGCCGCGTTCGCCTACCCGGATTCGACCCGATCGGCTGCGAGGATGATCACCGTGGACAACTCAGACAAGAAGATCCGAGTCTTCCTTCTGGACGACCACGAGATCGTGCGCCGCGGCCTGCAGGATCTGCTGGAGGCCGAGGGCGACATCGAGGTCGCCGGTGAGGCCGGGTCCGCCGCCGAGGCGCTGCGCCGTGTCCCCGCCGTCCGCCCCGACGTCGCGGTCCTCGACGTCCGCCTCGAGGACGGCGACGGCGTCACCGTCTGCCGCGACCTGATCTCCGAAATCCCCGACCTCAACGTCCTCATGCTGACGTCCTTCTCCGACGACGAGGCGCTCCTGGGCGCGGTCCTGGCCGGTGCCAAAGGCTATGTCCTGAAACAACTTCGCGGCCCGCAGCTGATCGACGCCATCCGCCGGGTCGCCGCGGGTGAATCCCTCATCGACCCCCGCACCGCCGCCGAGGTCACCGAACGCCTGCAACAGCGCGCCCCCGCCAACCCGCTGGCCGACGTGGACCTCACCGAACGCGAGAAGCAGATCCTCCTCCACATCGGCCAGGGCCTGTCCAACAAGGAGATCGCGGGCAAGATCTACCTCTCCGAGAAGACGGTCCGCAACTACGTCTCCGCCCTCCTGTCCAAACTCGGCCTGGCCCGCCGCTCCCAGGCGGCCATCCTCGCCGAACACCTCCGCCACGAACACGGCGACAACTGGGCCGACGGCGTCCGCTAGCCCACCGCGTCGAGCCGCTTGCGGAACCAATGCTCCGCATACGGAGAGTCGTTGTGCGGCTCGGTCTCCACATACCCCAACCGCTTGTACAGGTTGCGCGCCTCGACCAGATCGCTCCGGGTATCGAGCACCATCTCCGTGGCCCCGAGCTCCCGGGCAGCATCCTCGGCCGCCCCCACGAGCAAGGCGGCACCCCCCTTCCCCCGCACCCACTTCTGCAGGAACACCCGAGTGAGTTCGGCCGTACTCCCATCCAACAACCGCACCCCCGCACTCCCCACCGGCTCCCCGTCATACCAAGCAACCAACAACCGCCCACCCGGCGGCTCAAGCTCGCTCCCACTGGTTGCCGCGATCCCCCGTTCGAGCTCCTCAGGCTCCGTACCCACCCCACCGCGGGCCAGAAACCACCGATCACTCACTTCGGTGTAATACGCCCGCCACAGCGCGCGAGCAACCGCGGAATCGAACGCCTCCACCCCCACGATCCACACCACCCGCCCATTCTGCGCCCCACCCGCACTACGGTGTCACTGCTAGCCCCCGATCGAGAACCCGCCCAACGCAAGCGTGAAGGTTCCCATGACAGGCATCCTCATCCTCATAGCCGCCCTCGCGATAGCCATCTTCATCTGCTGGCTCATCCTCCGCTCCGTCCGAGCAGGCTCCGTCCACATCGAAGTAGAAGACCGAGACCCGAACCCCCAGCCCCCCAACGAATGAGAAATGCCACGAGCATGCAATCGAGCAGGCATCGGCCGAGAAGACCCCTGCTCAATTGCATGCTGGTGGGAATTCAGCCCCGCCTGCTGATGGCCTGGAGAATCAGCTCCCGTGCCACTGCGCCGGTCACGGACCGACCCGCCAAGACGTCGAATGTCCGGTGGTACAGCCTGATTTCTCGTGGCTGAGTGATCGTCAGTTCTGCGGTGATCCCCTCGACGGTTACCCGCCGCTCGTCGAACATGACGAAGTTGGTCAGCTGCATCGGCAGTTCGGTACTCAGGGGGACTATCCCGAAGGTGACACGCGGCAACCCCATTGCCGCTATAAGCCGGTCCAGCTGTCCTCGCATCACTGAGTCGCCACCGACTTTGTTGTACAGGGCTTGCTCGCCCATCAGCAGGTGGAACCGATGGTCACCCTTGTAGAGAACCTGTTGGCGCTCGAGGCGCTTGGCTACGCCTTCATCCAGGTCATCAGGTATCCCATGGAACTTGATAGACCTGCGTAGTATCGCCGAAGCGTATTCGGCGGTCTGGAGCAATCCGGGTATCAGCGACGGCTGATACGCCCGAATCACCTTGGCCTGCTGCATCAGGCGCAGAATCTCATGTTGTTTCTGCTTGGTCCCGCCGCTGAGGGTTCGACGCCACTCCCGGTAAGCGGCGTCGATGTTCCGCAGGGACGCAACGAGGTCCGGCATCTCGCTCTGAGCCCCGGTGAGCTTGCACCAGAGCTGAATGTCGACCACCGAGGGCTTGGTCTTGCCGTACTCGATCTTGGGAACCCTGGTCTGATGCCAGCCCGCGCGACGGGCAAGCTCACTGCCGCTGAGACCGGCGGCCTGGCGAAGCGCCCGCAGACGTTCCCCGAGCGCTTCACGCTGTTGCTGTACCGAATCAACCACCGATCAGACTTCACCCGCATATTCCCGGAAGGGCACTGCGGACTGCCAAAGCCTTTCCTTCACGCTTCGGCAGTACGCAGCTATACCGGAGTCCGTGGTGATAGCTGCACCGGCAGGTTTCCCATCGATGTCCACCAGGTTGAAACCCACGGTGGTGTCGTCGAACAGCCACCAGTCATCCGAGGGCACGTTCCCGGCACGATGCCGGGGCAGGTACCGAATGTCTTCCCCTGCTTCGACGTTCCCCGCTGTGATGGACAACAGCCACCGCTGATAGTCGGAGTGCGGCTCGGTGACTACCCGGACACGGGTAACCCGCACACCCCGGCCGACAGTCTCCTGAACAAGTTCTGTCCAGGGCCGCTTGCCGTAATCCGGGACCGGTGGCTCACCGTTCAGGAACCGCCGCAACGGTTCTGATTCGGCAGGCACGGAGTAAGTGTCTCTCACCTCCAAGTGGAATGCCTCGCGTTGGGCCTCCCTGAACAGCTCAGGCCACGGGCTAGGCTGCCGCAGTAACACCGTAGAAAGTCCTCTCGACCTTGGGCACTTCGATAGCGGTCTCGTCAGCCTCCATTGCCAGCCGCACCACCGTCTCGAGGTCGGTGACCGGTCGGCCGGACACCAGGAACGTTCCCCGGCCGGTATCGGTCATGGTGGCGCCGACGAAGGTATCCGGCTCCGCGAATCCCAACAGCAGATGCGGAATCTCCACCGTCCCCGGCGTTTCGGTCTTCCAGCCCACGACGACGTAGGTGCTGGTGTCGGTCGCGTACAGCGACGGGCACTCACCGTCGCCCGAACCACCCTTGCCCAGGAATTTCAACAACATGATGACCTCCCTATTTGGACTAGGCGCAGCTATGCCTGCGCGTACTGATTGTCGCGCTCAGATGTGTGGCACATCCAGGTATTCAGCCAGTTTCGGCATAGTTCGGCATAGGTGTGGCTCGAAGATGTACGCGCTTCGTAGCGTCGGTTCATGGAGGCGCACATACGGCTGTACCAGTTCCCCGGTGGCGTGCTGGAACTCCAGTCGCACGGAGACGACACAGAGGACTACTCGGGCTTCTATCTCGAGATCAACGGACACATCGTGCTCGACGGACATGAACACCAAGGGGCTGCAATGCGTTGGAAACCAACCTGTTTGGGATACCTTCGGACCGATGTGTCCGGTGTGGGTCAGCAGTGGGATGAATCCGAGATACGCAGGCTCGCGGCGAGATACGGGTACGACCTGGCCGAGGTGGTGGTCTTCGATCCGAACTCGGCTCGCCCGCCGCTGGCTCGGCTGAAAACCCAGGCGACCCGTCTCGCCGCCGAGGCGGTGATCGTGCCGAGTCCGGCGCACTTCTCCGACGGCCACATCCCCAGCTCGCTGGTGCAGCGCCTCGACGTCATCACCGTCCACCCCGAGGAAACGTACGCCCGTCGTGCCGTACCGCCATCGCAGGACCTGCCATTGGCACAGGCGGACGGTGCTTGATGACGAGCATGCAATTGAGCAGGCATCGGCCGAGAAGGCACCTGCTCGATTGCATGCTGGTGGGGATTTGCTAGCTGTCAGGCGGGGATGGGGCGGTGGGGGCGGAGGGGGATGGTGTCTCGGAAGGCTTCTATGGCGGCTGCTACCTCGAAAGGTGTTGTGGTGTTGGCGATTTCGTTGCGGTAGCGGACTCGGGTGGCGACGGCGGGGAGGTCGAAGGCCCAGACCATGGACATCAGGGGGTTGATGAAGAGTTCTGTGGGCTTTTCGCGGGTGCGGGACAGGGAGTGGTGGTTGCCGAATTCGCCGCGGGCGGCGTCGGTGATGGAGGCGCAGACGATGCTTTCGCGGCCGGGGGTGTGGCGCTGGACCCAGTCGACGGCGGCGAGCCAGGAGTCGACGGCGGGGATGCCGGGGAGGAGGGAGAAGACGCCGTGGTAGGCGTCGAGTTTGGCGAGGGCGGAGACGTTTTCGAGGAAGTGGGCGTGGCAGACGCCGTGGTAGGTGTCGACGCCGAAGCCGACGCAGACCGCCAGTTTCACCGGGAGGTCGAGGGCGTTCGCGGCCAGCAGGCTGGTGATGTCTTCGACCGGGGTGCCGAGTCCGGCCTCGTCGCCGGTCATCAGCAGGTCGGTGCCGCCGTCGACGAGGACCACCGCGTCCAGGCGCAGTTCCCGGGCCAGCCACGCATAGGCGGCCCGGATGTCGGCCGGACCGCCCTTGCGGATGAGGTGCACCCGGTCGGGGTGGCCGTGGTCGCGCAACCAGACCGCGAGGTGCTTCTCGGGGAAGTAGGAGGCCGATCCGCCTGTGTCGGCGTCGATTTCGAACAGTCCCGGCGCCACCGGTCGCGCATCGGTGCGAGTGACCGGCGTGAACGTGAGGTTCGCGAGGAAGACCGTCTTGTCGCGTTCCCAGAGCGAGAAGGCGATCGGCAGGCCGCTGAGCAGGTCGAAGCCGCCGCCCGCACCGGCGATCAGGATGCGTTCGCTGTCCCGAAGGCGGTGCAGGAGCGGGGTGTCGAACAGGGTGAGCGCGGCCATCTGTCGAAGTATTCAGTACCTGTCGCGGCATCGCGCACCTATCTGCGTGGCTAGGGGCGGGTCCAGAGCTGGGCCGTGTCGGTCAGGTTCCACCACGAGACGTAGTGCGAGTCCTGGGATTCCAGCCGCCATGCGGAGTCCAGGGTGTCGAAAAAGGCTTCGTCGCCGGTCTTTCCACCGCGTGGCTCGCCGATGTAGACGAGGCGGTTCCCGCCCGCGCGGGTGAAGTCGGCGAGCACCGTGGACGCCATGTGATTGCCCCAGCCGGGCGGCCAGCACAGGAACAACGTCCGTCCGTGTCGTCCGGCATTGTGGGCGGCGTGAGTCAGGTTGGGGCTCACCGGATGCCACAGTGTCCGCTGGCCGCGGGCGGTGGGGAACGAGGGGTTCGGGGCGATGCCGGGCGGCTCGGAGTCGTACGCGTGGACGGTCAGGCCCGCGCGGGTGAGCTGGGCGGCCCAATAGCCGCGGCCCGCACCGATTTCCGTGACGGCGCGTCCGTCGCAGACGTCGACCAGCCAACCGATCGTCTCGGGCGCGGGAATCGCATAGGCGTAGGCCGATTGCAGGATCGTCTGGGCGAAGGCGAGTCTCGCGCTGCCGGATACCCGACCGCCGTTGACGACGCGACGCCGGGCAAACTCGGACACGGCCGGACAGACGATGTCCCAGTACGGATTATCCGACTCGCCGCCGGTCAGATAATGCACGAGCCTGAGGTCGAAGGCCGCGTCCGCGCGCTCGTCCCCGGTGCCCGGTAGCCGGGAGGCGGTGTCGAGATACTCGGCGACCCTGGGGAATTCGAGACGCAAGCGCGCCTCGTCCCCGAGCAGGGCGGACAGTTCGGTCCGGCGTTGCGGCGTGAGCACCAGGTCCGTCACCCGATCGATTGTGCGGCCATCGCCTCGAATCCTCTGGCGTGTCGGTGAATTCCGGTGTCTAGGCGCGTAGACCGTTGATCAGGGCCAGGACCACGGGTTCGGTTTGTGTGCGCGCGGTTTCGGGATCCTCGGCATTGGCGATGAACATGGCCGCCTCGCCGAGGGCGGACAGGATGATCAGGGCCAGCGGGCGGATATCGAGATCGGCGCGCAGCACACCCGCCTGGATGCCGGATTCGAGGCCCGCCACCACCAGACCCAGGCCGTACTTCTCGTCGACCTCCCGCCATTCCTGCCAGCCCAGCACCGACGGCGCGTCGATCAGCGTGATACGCACGCGCTCGGGGTCGACGCACGACAGCAGGAAGTTGTGCAGCCCGGCCTCGAGCACGGCGAGCGGATCGGTCGGCGCGACCTGGGCCATGGTCTCGCCGACCTGCTGCAGGATTTCCTGCTGGACCTGCTCGTAGACGGCCCGGAACAGGTCCTTCTTGTCCTTGAACTGGTGATACATCGCGCCGCGGGAACTGCCCGCGCGCTGCACGATCTCGGGGGTGCCGACGGCCGCGTAACCGCGTTCGGCGAACAGTTCGCGCGCGGCGGCGATCAAGGTCGCGCGGGTCGACTCGGATCGTTCGGCTTGCCTGATCATCGACACCTTTCTGGGCTCGGTGGGTGGATCGTATCGTGAATCTATTGAAAACAGGCAGCCTGTTTGTTACTTTGAAATCCTCTTCACCGTCTCTGCTCCAAAGGGAGTCATCCAGATGACGAACACCATCAGCCCCGAATCCCCCGCCGCCTGGCGCGATCCCGCCCTCGGCACCCGGCACGAGCTCACCCTCCCGCAAGGCACGCTGACCGTATTCGACAGCGGCAGTGGCGATCCCGTGGTCTTCGTGCACGGATTGCTGGTCAATGCCAACCTGTGGCGCAAGGTCATTCCGCCGCTGGCGCGCGAATATCACTGCGTGGCAATCGATCTGCCGTTCGGCTCGCACACCACCGCCATGCCCGACGCCGACCTGACCGCACCCGGTCTGGCCCAGCTGGTCATCGCGGCCATCGAGAAACTCGACCTGGGCCCGGTCACGTTGGTGGGCAACGACTCCGGCGGCGCGGTGAGTCAGCTGGTCGTCGCGGCCCGCCCGGATCTGGTCGCCCGCCTGATCCTGACCTCCTGCGACGCCTACGAGAATTTCCCGCCGCCGTTCTTCAATTTCGTCGGCCTCGCCGCCCGGGCCCCGGGCGGCCTCACCTCGCTGGCCTTGAGCATGCGCATCCGCGCGGTGCGCCGCCTGCCCATCGCCTACGGCTGGCTGACCCATGGTCCGCTCGACCGTGCCGTCGGGGACTCGTATGTCCTGCCCGTGAGCACCAAGGCCATCCGCGAGGATGTCCGCCGCGTCATCGGCGGCATCGACAGCAAGTACACCCTCGCCGCCGCAAAGACTTTCGCCGACTTCAAGAAGCCCGTGCTACTCGCCTGGTCGGCGGGCGATCGATTCTTCCCCGAGCGCTACGCCGAGCGCCTGGCCGCCGATTTCCCCGACGCCCGCATCGAGTGGATTCACGATTCACGCACCTTCTCTCCCGAGGACCAGCCCGCTCAGCTGGCCGCCGCGATCACCACCTTCCTCAACGCGACCCGCGCCGAGAGCCCGCGATGACCGTGCGCGAGCTGCCCCACCTCGCCGACGTCGAACACCGCTTCGTCGACGTCGGCGGGTTGCGGACGCATGTAGCACTGGCGGGCGGCGGTGAGCCGCTGGTGCTGCTGCACGGCTGGCCGCAGCACTGGTGGCAGTGGCGGCACGTGATCGGCCCACTGGCACAACACTTTCGGGTCATCTGCCCGGATCTGCGCGGGCTCGGCTGGACCGACGCCCCGCCGAACGGGTACCGGCCCGCGGTGATGGCCGACGACATCACGGGCCTGCTCGACGAATTGGGTGTCGAGCGGTTTCGCGCCATCGGCCACGATTGGGGCGGGTTGGTGGGATATCTACTGGCCCTGCGCTTTCCGGAACGCATGCGGCACTACATCGCCATCAATACGGCGAGCCCGTTCCTGCGCCCGACACCGCGGGTCCTGGCCGACGGCGTCCGCCTCTGGCACATCGCCGCCAATGCCGCACCGCTGGTGGGTCCGCGGCTCGCGGCGCACACGATTCCGGACTGGGCACTGCGGCATTGGACCCATCGATCGGCGACCATGACGCCGGAGGATCGGGCCATCTTCCTGGCCCAGTTCGAGGAACCCGCCCGGGTCGCGGCGACCGTCAGCTACTACCGCAATCTCATCACCCATGAGATACCGCTGCTGCTGTCGGGTCAGTACCGCTGGTCTCGGCTCCGGGTTCCGACGCTGATCCTCGCGGGCAATCGGGATCCGCTGCTCCCGGTCACCGCCACACGCGAATTCGGCTCGCTGGCAAGCGATATCCGCGTCGAGGTGTTCGACGAGGTCGGACATTTTCCCGCGACCGAGCAGCCGGAGCGGGTCGTCGAGCGGGCGATGGAGTTCTTCGGCTATCAGAAATCGCTGTCGAATCCGTCGAAGCCACCGAAATCGCCGTAGTCGCCGAAGTCCTGGCCGCCGAGGTCGATGCCGGGATCGATGCCGCCCTGGTCGTAGCCGCCGTCGGCATACCCGCCGTCGGCGGCGTCCAGACCCGCCTGATAGCCGTCGCCGTAACCGTTTTCGAAGGCGGCGGCGTCATAGCCGACACCGGACATGCCGGTGAAGAGGGCATTGAACAGCATCGCGGAACCGACACCCCAGGCACCGGCGATGAGCGCGGGCTTCCACCACGGCTCGGAGTACCAACCGGCCGGGACTGGACGACCCGCGACTCGACCGCCCGGGTAGTAGTTCGGAGTCGCCGTGGAGGGGGTCGGTGAGGCTTCGATGCGCCGACCGTCGAAGTCGATGGACCGGTCCTCGGTGACCCGACCGGCAGTGCGCTGCCCATCGAGCTCGGGCACCGCGGGACCGGGATCCATGCCCATGGCCGTGCGCGCGGCGCTCACGTAGTAGAGGCCCTCGAGCGCGGTCTCTTTGGCGAGCCGAGCCTGCGCCGGGGTGGTGGCCTGCTCGATCTGCGAACCCGCCGCATTGAACCGCTCCCCGGCGTCGGCCAGCGCCTGCTTGGACGCCGCGTCGGTGCCATTGAGGTTGTAGACCTGCCCGCCGAGCCGTTCGATCACCCGGCGCGCATCGGCCTTCGCATCCTCGAGCTGGGTGTTCGACCGTGAGCGTTGGGCGCGGTTGACCGCCACCACACCCAGCAGGACGACAACCATGACAATGAGCAGAACGACGACCGTGGCCATGCGACCAGCCTACGCAGCAAAATTCGCCACTTAGTTGCCACGCGCTGTGAGCTACGCGATTATCCGGCCACCGCCGCAAAGCGCGCTTCGCGGCGACCTGGATCAACCTCCTCTTCATCCAGCTCCGACACCGCGAACTGACGTTTGCCAGCGGTTTTCGCCGAATACATGGCCCGATCGGCGCTGCGCAGCAGATCCGAGAAGTCGCAGTCCCGTCCGGGCGGGCAGAAGGCGGTGCCGACACTCGCCGACGCCGGGACCGGACCCGCGGCCGTCGGCACCGGCTCGCACAGCGCGGACAGCACCCGCATGGCCAGTTCACCGAGGGTATTGCGGCGCGCGGGCAGCGCGACCACGAACTCGTCGCCGCCGTAGCGCGCGATCACGCTCTCGGCCGGGCAGACCGCGCGCAGCCGCTGGGCGATGGTGACCAACACCTCGTCGCCGACCGTATGGCCGTAGCCGTCATTGATCTGCTTGAAGTCGTCGAGGTCGATGAGCAGCAGGCCGACACCGCGCGCCGGATCGGTCGACATCACCCGCACGCGTTCCTGCAGCAGCGAGCGATTCGCGAGATCGGTGAGCACGTCATGGGTGGCCTCGTGCCGCAACCGCGTCTGCAGCGCCGCGATCTCCTGTACCCGCACCGACACCGCCTCCGAGAGGCTGCGCTCCTGCTGCGCGAGGGCGCGCTGCTGCAGCGCCTCGGCATAGGCGTCGATGGCCTGGCTGGCGATGAACGACCAGCGGGTCGCGATCAGCGAACCGCGCATGCCCGGCGACAGTCCGAGCAGCGCGCGGCTGGCCGGGGCGAGCATGCGGGTGCGGTCGAACGGAGACTCGGCCAGGCTGCGGCCGATGCGGCGGGCGGCCTGCACCGGAAACGGTTCGGACCCGGCCAATTCGAGCAATTCATCGATGACCCGGCCGAAGATGCGCTCGAGTTCATCGGCGGGAACCGCGGGCGAATGCCCCAGCGCGGCGCTGCTCGCGCCCGGGTGCACGGACCGCACCCATTCCCGAATGGTGGCCGCCACGACGGCGGAGGTTCGAGTATCGACGCGGATGGGCATGCGCGCTCACCCTGCGTACGTGCTGTCGGGGCCGACTTCGCCGCCGGTCCTACCCTGTGGATCGAGCTCACTACTACGCGGTCGGCCACACCTGAGGTGCATGCTCACCGCCCCCTTTCCGATACCCCCGTCCGGACAAAAAGGATCCTAGCAAGCCACCCGACATCGAAAACCCCTGATTCAGAACAGGTTCCCGCTGTCTCGCGAATGGCGATCGCATGGCTCATCGCTACAGCGCAGGAGGTGTTACACCCGATTTCGGCATGTTTTCCACGACTCGCCGGGCGCACCGCGCGACCTGCCGCGACGTGCGACTACAGGGGCGGATTGGCATTCCGGGAGTGAGGTTCGGTACAGTGCTCAACGCACGCGGCATCCACGGATGCGGTGATGCGGGTGTAGTTCAATGGTAGAACCTCAGCCTTCCAAGCTGATGGTGCGGGTTCGATTCCCGTCACCCGCTCTTGTCCCGCCCCTCAGCGGGAGCGTTCACCGAACGCGTAACGGGGTGTAGCGCAGCTTGGTAGCGCATCCGCTTTGGGAGCGGAGGGTCGCAGGTTCAAATCCTGTCACCCCGACCATCTTTCAGCTCCGCTTCGAAATCCCTCCGGGGCGAGCATGTTTCAGGGGCGCTCACGCCTCCTTTCTCTCTAAGTCTCGGTGCAGTGGCTGCGCCGTCGAGCCGTTTCTGGGCAGGCGTACCGTTTAGGCGGGTGCATGTGCACCACCTGCGAAGTTGATCGACAGACGAGCGAACCTTCTTCGAAAGGAGCAGCCATGAGCGATACGTTGCGAGTGGGTGAGGAGCTTGGGCTGGGTCAGTCGCTGCAGAATGGCGCGTACTCGCTGACCTTGCAGAATGACGGCAATCTGGTGTTGATGGACGACGGCGCCGAGGTGTGGGCGTCCGGGACACACGGCCAGGATGTGCAGCGGGCCGTCATGCAGGACGACGGCAATTTCGTGCTCTACAAGTCGGACGGCAGTGCCGCGTGGTCGTCCGGGACGAACGGCAAGGGGGCCGATCGGGTGACCCTGCAGCCGGACCGGAATCTGGTGGTCTACGCGGGCGACAAGGGCGTGTGGTCGAGCAAGACCGCGACCGACAAACCCAAGCCGGTGAGCGAGGCCGCACCGGCGGCCGCGGGCCCACACCCCTACACCGTCCAGGCCGGAGACACCCTCGAGGCGATCGCCGAACGCGAACTCGGCGACCGGGCCCGCTTCATGGAGATCGTGCGAGCCAATGGCCTCGACAATCCGGACATGATCAATGTCGGTCAGGTATTGAACATCCCCTGATCGAACCCGCGAACAACGAACCCACGCCGGGCCCGACCGAAGCGGTCGAGCCCGGCGTGACCGTCAGCCGTTGTTGTGCCCCGTGCGAGTCACCGAGGTAATGCGCAATTCCGGGTCCCCGAGAATCTCGTTGCCGGTGATGGTGACCGTGGCGGTGAAGTAGTCGTCCTCGGCGAGGGTGCCCACACCCGGGCCGGTGAGTTCGATGGAGGTGCCGTCGAGCGCGTAGGTGTCGGTCGGCCCCGCCGTGACGAAGGCGGCGTGGCTCTCGTCGGTGACGTTGTACATCTCGCCGTAGACGGTGAAGGATTCGCCGATGTGGTGGGTGTAGTCGGCGAGCGTCTCCTTCAGTGCGGCCTCGGAGGCCGGTGACTGCTTCTGAATGGAGACGACCGGCGCGGCAACGGCGGTGGCCGCCGAGCCGCCCGCCACTGCCATGGCGAGAACGGCCGCGGTGATGAACGTGCGCATGTGTACTTCCCCTCGAACTGACGCGGAGGACCACGCGCCCCCGCCAATTCAAGATCGTCAGGGAGCTCGAAATGTTAACCGGCAGAACGTCCGCGGCGGTGAAGCCACCGAAGTAGGCAGGGTCCTCAATCCCCCGACGCCGCCTCCGCCAGTGCGGTGGCGATGCGCCGCAATGCGATTCGATCCTCGGGCATGAGGCGGTCGAGCAGGTGTCGGCGGACCGCGTCGGCGTGAATGGGTCGCAGCGTCTCCAGGGCGGCCGTCCCCTGGTCGGTGAGAACGACATCGGTGCCCGCGGGCACACGCTCGCGGCGGATGAGCCCGCGATTCTGCATCCGGGTCAGCTGGTGTGACATCGCCCCTTTGTGCAGTCCCATCGAATCGGTGAGCACCTGCTGACGCAGGCGGCCGCCGCCGAGCTCCGCCAGTCGCGACAGGACGCCGTAGTCGGTACCCGACATGCCCGACGCCGTGGTGATGTCGGCGGCGACGCGCCGGGTCACGTGATCACCGAGGGTCTTGCACGCATGCCAGATCGTCATGTCCTCGGCAGTGAGTTCCGTCATGCGAAACATCGTAGTTGTCATAGCAACCCGACCGTGTTTCACTGGTTGCTATGACAACTCCAGTCATTGTGACCGGCGCATCCGCCGGGATCGGCGCGGCCATCGCGCGCCGACTGAGCCGCGCCGGGCACGATCTCGTCCTCACCTATCGCACCGGATCCGACCGCGCCGCGGCGGTCGTGGCGGAGCTCGAGCGCGGCGGCGGCCGAGCAGTCGCCGTGCCCGCCGATGTCGCCTCGCCCGCCGATCTGCGTGCCGTATTCGATACCGCCGAAACGACATTCGGGCCGGTATTCGGCCTGGTGAACAATGCCGGGGCGGCGCGGGTCCGGCCCCTGGCCGACAGTGACGACGCCCTGATCCGAGACTTGTTCGGCGCGAACCTCTTCGGCGCGCTGTACGGCATGCGCGAGGCCGCGGCGCGACTCGTGCCCGGCGGCGCGATCGTCAATCTGTCCTCCACCGCTGTACACACCGCGACACCCGGCCTCGGCGTCTACCTTGCCGCCAAGAGCGGTGTCGAGACGCTCACACGGGTCGCGGCGAAGGAGTTCGGCGCGAGGGGGATTCGCGTGAATGCCGTCGCGCCCGGGCTGATCGACTCACCAATGTTCCGCGAGGGCAAGACCGACGCGGAGCTGCGGCGCTTCCTCGCCCAATCACCACTGGGCCGACTCGGGGACAATGACGAGATCGCGGCCGCGGTCGCCTACCTACTGCACCCGGACTCCTCTTGGGTCAACGGTCAGATCCTGCGGGTGAACGGCGGCGTGGCCTGACGCCATCCTCGACACGCCCGGCCCGCACCCGTCCGGCAACTCATAGCTAATGGCTCTGGATTTAACCTTCCGTGCAAGTGATCACACCTTGCCGGTAACCGGATGTTGTGCCTCCGTTTGCACTGTGTTATCGATTAACAGTGCTGGTCAACCACGAGGTGAACGTTTCCAGCTCGTCGTTGTCCACCGACGGGGTGCGTTCGAAGGTTCTGCCCGTCGCCGCGCTGGTCGTGGCGGCGGTGTTGCTCGGTGCCGCGCAGCTCTGGGCCTCGGCGCACGGGATGCTCGGTCCGCTGCGCAGCCTGGTCGACGATTACTTCGCCAATCCACAGTCCGCGGCCGTGTCGTGGGCGGGGCTGGGGCTCGCCTGCATCGGCGTGCCCGGGCGGGTCCGGGTCGTCAGCCTGGTTGCCGCGGGGGTGCTGGACGCGCTGACATTGGCGCTGCAGGCGGCGTGCGGATGGCACGTGTCGATCGGAACCGGTCCGACGCTCGCGCTGACGGCCCTGACCGTGACGGTCTTCCGATGGGAGGGCGAGCGCCGCCGGACGGCCCTGCACGCCATCGGCTTCGGCGCGCTGTTGATCATGGCGTCCAAGCTCGCCGACACCTGGCTGATGGTCAGCATCATCGCGGGGCCGCGCGTGCTCGATCAGTATGTGCAGCTGGCCGACCGCGCGCTCGGCGAACCGGCGTGGGTCATCGGGCGCCTGCTCGACGCGCTGGGGCCCGTGCCGTCGCACGTGCTGCATGTCGTCTACATCCAACTGCCCGTGGCGGCGGTCGTCGTCGCCGTGTGGCAGCTGCGGAAGGTGACGACCGACGGCTGGCCGCGCCACCATCTCGTGCGAACCTTCCTGGTACTCGGCGTGATCGGCCCGCTCGGCTACGTGCTGTTCCCGGTCGTCGGCCCGGTCTTCGCGTACGGTCCGCTCGGCCACGGGCTGGAAATCGGCGACTGGCCGACGGTCTGGCCCGCCCTCACCTCCGACCCGCAACCGATGCTGTTCGACTCGGTGACCGCCCGCAACTGCATGCCGTCCATGCATACCGCCTGGGCGACGGCCCTGTTCATCCATTCCCGGAGCGGGCCGCGATGGCTGCGCTGGGCGGGTGCGTTCTGGCTGGCCTGCACGCTGCTCGCGACGCTGGGATTCGGGTACCACTACGGCAGCGATCTGGTGGCCGGTGCCGTGCTGTGCCTGACGGTGGAGTCGGCGCTGCGCGATCCCGATCGAGGCTGGGACCTGCATCGCGTGCGGATCGTCTCGCTGGGTGCCACCGTGCTCGCTGGATTGTTGCTGTCATATCGATTCCTGGCCGAGACCATGGCCGAATATCCGGTGCCCGCCGGAATTCTCGTGCTGGGTTCGCTGGCCGCCGTGGTGTTCACCTTCTACGCGACCTGGTTCGCTCACCCCGGTGGTCGAGTGGCGCAGTGGGGCGGCCGCATCGCGCCGGATGGATTTGCCATGGATTCACTGCCCTCCCAAGGCAATCCGGACAAGTTGCGCGAAAGCCGGAAGGGTTAGTGTCTCGGTGATGATCACGACGCGGGCGGGGCAACGAAACTTGCTGCGCCACCTGAAGACCGACGGCCGCGCTGGCCTGCCTCGCATTCCGATCTTGATCGTGCTCGCGCTCGCGCTGGCGTTCACGGTGGCATTCTCGGCCCTGCACGGCTTCCTCGATCTGCAGGTCTATCGCGTGGACACCCGCGGCTGGCTGGAACACGGCACGCTCTACGGCCCGACCCTGCCGGTGGCCGGACACACCGATCTGCCGTTCACCTATCCCCCGTCGGCCGCGGTCCTGATGATTCCGCTGGCGATCATGCCGCTGTGGCTCGCGGAATTCCTTGTCACCCTGAGCTCGCTCGCTTGCCTGGGCGTGACGCTGTGGCTCGTGCTCTCGCGGGTGCGACCGGATCTGGACCCGCGCACCCGGTTCACGCTCGCCACGGGCGCGCTCGTGGTGGCGCTGGCCATCGAGCCGGTGCGCACCACCCTGTGGTTCGGTCAGATCAATCTGGTGCTGATGGCGGCGGTCGCCCTCGACTGCCTGACCGAGAAGCCCCGCTGGCCGCGCGGTGTCCTCGTCGGCGTCGCCGCGGTGACCAAGCTGACCCCGGCCGCGTTCGTCCTGTACTTCCTGATCCGCCGCGACTGGAAGGCCGCCGGTACCGCGGCCGCCACCGCCGCCGGTGTGATCGGGGCCGGATTCCTGCTGTTCCCACGGGAATCCCGTGACTACTGGCTGCACGCCATCACCGACACCAACCGCATCGGCTCCCCCGATTACGTCGGCAATCAATCCCTCAAGGGCATGGTGTTCCGGGTCGGCGTCCCGCACTCGGCGACCACCGTCGTGTGGCTGGCTCTGGCCCTGGTCGTCATGTGCGCGGGGGCGGTCCTCATGCACTACCTGATCGGCGTCGAGCGCACCTCGCCCGACCTCCTCGCCACCCCGATCACCATTCACTCGGTCACCGCTCTGCTGGTGAATGCCGCGGTGCTCCTGCTGATCTCGCCGGTCTCCTGGACCCACCACTGGGTCTGGGTCGCCCCCGCCCTGCTCACCGCGATCGCCTGGACCACCAAGAACCCCGGTCGCGCCCCCTTCGCCGCCATCACGATCATCGCCCTGGTCTTCCTGATCGGCCCCGGCCTCATGCCCAACGGCCAACACCGCGAAATGAATTGGACCTGGTGGCAACACATCCCGGGCGACGTCTACATCCTCGCCACGGTCGCGCTCCTCATGGTCGGCCTCGCCCAACTCCCGCGCCTGCGCTCCCGTACCCGATAGTGAAGATCGGCTAGGCGGGCCGGTCCGCTCGTACCATGGACCGGTGCGATTCGCGGGGGACGACCACGACACCGCCGACGCCGTGAGCTGGGACATTGCCCGACCGGTGCGTCCCGGAGCGGCGATCGGACTCAGAATGGCCGGATTTCGGAGCCGAGCCTCGGGGCCGATCGAGATGCCGGTGATCCCGCATCCCGCCGTCACGCTCGTGGCGGATTTCGGTACCGGCTCACTGGTCGTGGAGGACGCCACGGGACGGCGACAGCCGGGTGGCCACGTCGCCGGGCTGACGTTCGGCGGAGTTCGCCTGCGCGGGAACGATATCGCGTGTCTGGAAGTACGACTGTCGCCCCTGGTCGTCCGAGCGGTCCTGGGCACCAGCCCGGCGGAGCTGGGCCGCGCCCTGCTCTCGCTCGACGACCTGTGGGGCCGGGAGTCGGCGCGGCTGCGCGAGCAACTCGGCGAAAGCCCCTCGTGGGCACACCGTTTCGCGCTGGCCGACGCACTGCTCGCGCGGCGCGGCGAGACCGGCCCCGCGCCGGACCCGGAGGTGGCCTGGGCGTGGAGACGAATCGTCCGGAGCCACGGCCGAATTCGGGTCGAGGAGTTGGCGGCCGAGCTCGGCTGGAGTCGCAAACGGTTGTGGACCCGCTTCCGCGACCAGGTCGGTCTGCCTCCCAAGCGCGCCGCCTCACTGGTTCGATTCGACCGGGCCGCCCATCATTTGGCGGCGGGCCGCGATGCCGCCCGGGTCGCCGCGGACTGCGGCTATGTCGACCAGTCCCACCTGCATCGAGAGGTGGTGGCCTTCACCGGAATGACCCCGGTCGCACTGGCCGGTGATCCCGGATTCGCCGCCGACCACCTCGCCTACGCACGATAGGGAACATTCGTACAAGAACGCCGACCCCCGCCCCCGGCAAGGTCGAAGCATGCGAATTCACGACCCCCTCGCCCTCGCGAAAACCCTCTCCCCCTTCGATTTCCAGGTGCTAGAGCCCTTCAACGACGCGGCGTTCTGCATGTTCTACGGCGACCGCCTCGCCACCTCGAGCTGGGAACTGCACCCCGACACCGACGAACTGCTGATGGTGCTGTCCGGCCGCGTCACCGTCGAAATCCTTACCGACACCGCCCGCCACCGCCTCCCCCTCACCACCGGACAATTCACCATCGTCCCGAAAGGCCACTGGCACAGACACATCGACGCCGACGAGGTCGTCGAACTGTTCCTCACCCCGGGCACCACCCTGGAATCCACCGCCGCCGACCCCCGCGCCCCCGGCACCGCCACGACCGACGTCACCCCCGAACTCACCGATCGGAGCATCTGACATGGACGTGCGTGGCGCGAAGATCCTGCTGACCGGGGCCACCGGCGGAATCGGGCACACCCTGGCGGCGGAGCTGGCCGGACGCGGCGGCGAGATGGTGCTCACCGGCCGACGCATCGACCTGCTGGAGCCGCTGGCCGAAAGACTCGGCGTACGAGCCATTCCCGCCGACCTGACCGACCGCGACGCCATCGACAAGCTGCTCCGGGACGCGGGCGACATCGACATTCTCATTGCCAATGCCGCACTCCCGGCAGGCGGACTGCTGACGGAATTCTCCATGGCCGAACTCGACCGCGCGCTCGACGTCAACCTGCGCGCGCCCATCGTGATGGCCAAACTCGCCGCCCAGCAGATGGCCGCCCGCCGCCGCGGCCACCTGGTGTTCATGTCCTCCCTGGCCGGAAAAACGGCCACCGCCCTGGATTCCCTTTACAGCGCAACCAAATTCGGACTACGCGGCTTCGCCCTCGCTCTCCGCGAGGATATGCGCCCGCACAATGTCGGCGTCTCAACTCTCTTCCCGGGCTACATCAGGGACGCGGGCATGGTCGTCGACTCCGGTGTGACCCTGCCACGCGGAATCGGCACCCGCTCCCCACGCGACGTGGCCCAGGCGACCATCCGAGCCATCGAGAAGAACCGCGCCGAAATCGACGTCGCCCCACCGAACTTGCGCCTGATCGCCCTACTGGGAGGCATAGCCCCCACCCTGACCGCCGCCATCCAACGCGCTCTAGGCGCCGAGACCATCTCCCGGACACTCGCAGAAGGCCAGCGCTACAAGAACTGAATCCGGAGGGGCTGCGATAACCTGAGCCCTGTGGCTGGTGAAGGAGACCTGCGGAGACTACCTGGCAACACCGGGCCGAAACCCAACCTGGACCGCCACGTGCTGGTCGAGTTCTTCGCCGAACACACACCGCTTGCCGGGTTCGGGGAGGATATCGACGCCACCCGCGATCTGCTTACCGACGAGGTCGGGGCGGGATGGGATGACGATTGATCTCGGCCTCCCCAATCAAGAATGGCAGCAGTCGGGGCCGCAGCAGGTGCGGTCGGCGGGCTTCACCGCCTTGATGATTGCGGAGTGCATGCCGTCGGCTACCGGGTGGGTTGGTTCGATCTGGATGTCGGCGAATCCGGCCGCTTCCAGGTGGTTTCGGTATTCGGTGAAGGAGAGGGCGCCCGCTATGCAGCCGACGTAGTCGCCGCGTTGGGCGCGTTCGGCGGGGGTCAGGGCATCCTCGGCGACGACGTCGGCGATGCCGATGCGGCCGCCAGGGGTCAGGACTCGGGACATTTCGGCGAAGACGGCAGGCTTGTCGGTGGACAGGTTGATGACGCAGTTGGAGATCACTACGTCGATCATGTTGTCGGGGAGAGGGATTGCTTCGATGGTGCCCTTCAGGAACTCCACGTTGGTGACGCCCGCCTTGGCGGTGTTCTCCCGTGCGAGCGCGAGCATCTCGTCGGTCATATCGACGCCATAGGCCTTGCCGGTCGGCCCGACGCGGCGCGCGGACAGCAGCACATCGATGCCACCGCCGGACCCGAGGTCGAGGACGACATCACCTTCGCGCAGGTCCGCCACCGCGGTCGGGTTACCGCAGCCGAGCGACGCGGCCACGGCCTGGATCGGCAGCTGATCCCGATCAGCGGCCCGATAGAGGCTGGCACCAAAGTTCTCGTCGATATCGATCGCCCCCGTCGCGCAACAGTCACTCCCCCCGCAACAGTCCTCGGCCGTGCCACCTCCCGCCACAGCCACCGCCGCAGCGGCATACCGCTCGCGCACCGTCTCGCGCAGCTCGTCACCCTGCTCCGACATTGAATTCACACCCTCTCAGCGGCCCAAGCTCGGGTGATTTTCACATCCCGAACTGGCTATATCGATATCCATCGAAGCAAGTGTGGCGCTCTGATTAGACAGATGTCAATATTGATGAGTGTCGAAACAGGATCTCCCGGTGATCGCTTCCCCCGGCTGCTGCGAAACCACCCTGTCCTCACCCCTGGACAGCGCCACAGCCGCCACACTCGCGACCACCTTCAAGGCACTCGGCGACCCGGTCCGCCTGCGCCTGGTGTCATTGATCGCGGCAGCGCGCGGGGAGGAAGTGTGTGTCTGCGAGCTGACCCCGGCGTTCGACCTGTCCCAGCCCACCATCTCCCACCACCTCAAGGTGCTCCGGGAGGCCGGTCTGCTGACCTCCGAACGCCGCGGCACGTGGGTGTACTACCGTATCGTTCCCGAAGCGCTGCAACGCCTTTCCGACGTCCTGATACCGGTCGACATGACGGCAGCCTCGGCCTAGAAGCGCGCGTCCGTCAGCCCGGCTGGCAGGTCGGGCACCAGAAGAGGTTGCGGCCCTCCATGACCGAATGGAGGACCGGGGTGGCGCACAGGCGGCAGGGGTCGCCGAGGCGGCGGTAGACGTAGGTGCGGGGGCGGTCGGGTGCGTAGGAGGGTGCGCCGTGGTCGTGTTCGGGGCGGACGACGTGCATCAGGCCGCGGCGGACGCCGATTTTCATCAGGGCCACCAGGTCCGTCCACATCTCGTCCCATTCGCTGCGGCTCAACGACTTTCCCGGCCGATGGGGTGAAATCCCATGGCGGAAGAGGACTTCCGCGCGGTAGACGTTGCCGACTCCGGCGAGGACCTTCTGGTCCATGAGCAGTGCGCCGACGGGGCGTTGGGAGCGACTGATGCGGTGCCAGGCGCGGTCGGGGTCGGCGTCGGGGCGCAGCGGGTCGGGGCCGAGACGGGAAGTGAGGGCGTCGACCTCGGGGGCGTGCAGGATTTCGCACGCGTTGGGTCCGCGCAGGTCGGTGCCGTGGAGTTCGCCCTTGCGGCCACCGCCGATGAGGCGCATGCGGACCTCGCCGACGGGCGGGTCCATCGGGACCGAGGATTCGGTGAACTTCCCGTACAGGCCCAGGTGGATGTGCAGGGTGACGCCCGAATCATAGTGGTGCAGAAGGTGTTTGCCCCACGCTTCGGCGCGGGTCAGGACGCGGCCGTCGAGCAGTGCCGCGCCGTCGGCGAAGCGGCCCTGCGGGCTGGAGACTCGGACCTGACCGCCCGCGAAGCGCTTGTGGTGCAGCTTCGCGAGGCGGTGCAGCGTATGACCTTCGGGCACAGGTCAGTTCGGGAGGGCCGGGGGGACGCCGGTCTTCTCGTACTCGGAGAGAATGTCGATGCGGCGCTGGTGGCGCTCCTCGTTCGACCACGGGGTGGTCACGAAGGCGTCGACGATGGCGAGGGCTTCCTCGGTGGTGTGCATGCGGCCGCCGATGCCGAGCAACTGGGCATTATTGTGCTGGCGGGCCAGCTGCGCGGTCTCCACGCTCCAGCCGAGGGCGCAGCGCGCGCCGGGCACCTTGTTGGCGGCGATCTGCTCGCCATTGCCGGAGCCGCCGAACACGAAGCCCAGCGAGCCCGGGTCGGCCACCACGCGGCGGGCGGCCTCGATGCAGAAGGCCGGGTAGTCGTCGAGGGCGTCGTATTCCAGCGCGCCGCAGTCGACGACCTCGTGGCCCTGGCCCTCGAGGTGAGTCTTGACGTGGTTCTTCAGTTCGAAACCGGCATGGTCGGCACCCAGGTATACGCGCATGGCAGCGATTGTGTCAGGGCGCTCGCGGTCGGTCGGCAGGGGGCTCTCACCGAGGCCGAACCGACCTGTGCGCTGAAACGTACTATCCAGGCATGACGTCCGACGACAGATCGCAACCGCCGAACGCCTACGGGGGGCAAACCGCTGGCGGGCTACCGGGGCAGCCGAGCACCGGAAGCCAACCCGTCGCCACGATCAACGGCGTGTCCGGGTGGGACCCGCGCCTGGGCCCGCCGGGTTGGGGTCCACAGCAGTCGTATTCACCGCCCCCGCCACCGGTGGTGCAGCAGACCCGCGGCCTGTCCCCGTACGGCATGCCCGCGCGCCACAGCTGGGAGATCCCGCTGCTGGTGATCGTCGTCATCATCACTGTCATCGCGTATCTGATCGCGCTGCTGCTCCTGGTCACCGGTAATGCCGGGCAGCTGACCCTGCTCCTGGTGTTCGCGCCGCTGATCGTCTATCTGATCCGCGGTATGACCTATGCGACCCAACGCATCAACGGCATCAAGATGTCGCCCACGCAGTTCCCCGAGGGCTATCGGATGGTGCAGGAGGCGGCCGCCCGCTTCGGCCTGAAGAAGGTGCCCGACGCCTACGTGGTGCTGGGCAACGGCCAGATCAACGCCTTCGCCTCCGGGCACGGCTTCCGGCGCTTCGTGGTCGTCTACAGCGATCTGTTCGAAATCGGCGGCGCGGCACGCAATCCCGACGCGCTGGCGTTCATCATCGGCCACGAGGTCGGGCACATCGCGGCCGGGCACGTCTCGTACTGGCGGCAGCTCGGCATGTTCGCGGGCTCCTATGTGCCGATCCTGGGCATCTCGCTGATCCGCGCCCAGGAGTACACCGCCGACAATCACGGCTTCTGCAATCGGCCGCAGGGCGCGCCCGCCGCCATGCAGACCCTCGCGGGCGGCAAATACCTCAACAATCTGGTGAGCTTCGACGAGATGGCCGACCGGGCCGCGCAGGAGAAGGGCTTCTTCGTCTGGATCGTGAACGCCATGGCCAGCCATCCCGTGCTGACCTGGCGCATGTGGGCCCTGCGCGACCGCAGCCGCCACGGCAAGCTGTTCTGGCGCCCCAGCGCGCCGACGCAACCGGTCCTGCCCCCGCCCTACGGCGGCTACCAGCCGCCGAGCCCAGGCGGCTTCGGAAATCCCCAGGGGTACGGCACGACTCCCGGGTACGGCGCTCCACAGGGATACGGCGCACCGCAGGAGTACGGCGACACCCCGACCTACCACGAATACCGCGGCCCCAACTGAGGTTTCGCGGCGACGGCAATCGGGCGGGGTCCGCCCTGTGCGGACCCCGCCCGATCACTGTTCGCGACGGCGCGTCGACTACTCCGCGAGCTCAGTCGAACTGCGGATCTTCGGTGCGGGTCCGCTTCAGCTCGAAGAAGTGCGGGTAGGAGGCCAGCGCGACCGCGCCGTCCCACACCTTGCCCGCCTCCTCGCCGCGCGGAATGCGCGACAGTACCGGGCCGAAGAACGCGACGTCGTTGATGTGAATGGTCGGGGTGCCGACATCCGGCCCGACCTTGTCCATACCGGCGTGGTGCGAGGCGCGCAGGGCCTCGTCGAAATCGGTGGCATTGGCGGCCTCGGCCAGCTGCGCAGGCAGGCCCACCTCGGCCAGCGACTCGGAGATGATCTGCGCCAGCACCTCCGCGCGCGAGGCGTCGTCGCGCTCGTACTCGGCCCGCCGGTTGTGCAGGCGGGTGCCCATGGCGGTGTACAGCGGCAGCAGCACCTTGTCGCCGTGCTCCTGGGCGGCCGCGATGGCGACGCGCACCGGGCCCCAGCCGGTCGCCAGCAGCTCCTCGTACTGCGGGGGCAGGCCCTCGCGGCCCTCGTTGAGCACCGACAGGCTCATGACGTGGAAGTGCGTCTCGATATCGCGCACCTGCTCGACCTCGAGGATCCAGCGGGAGGTGATCCAGCACCACGGGCACAGCGGGTCGAACCAGAAATCGACCCGGTCCTTCTTGGTGTCGCTCACAGGAAGTCCTTTCGCAGCTTGTCGACGGCCCGGGGCAGCGCTCTACACCAGACGCTCGCGACCGTACTCCATGCGCAACAACCAGGATTGTTGCCGATATTTCCGCTCCGCCCCCTCCGGCCGGGGCTAGTGTCGGAATATCGGCCTCGTCGGGAAATGCGTCGGGGTGGAACCCGACCGCGGCAGCAGGGAGGTTTCGGCATGACCACATCCAGGTTCGTCATCGCGGGAGGTGGGCTGGCCGCGGCGAAGCTCGCGGAAGCCTTGCGCGCCAATGACTTCGACGGGACGGTCACGCTCGTCAGCGCGGAGGAACACCTGCCCTACGAGCGGCCGCCGCTGTCCAAGGAGCATTTACTGGGCAAGAAGGCGCTGGTCGACTTCACCGTGGATCCCGCGCAGTGGTATCGCGATCACCATGTCGAGGTCCTGCTCGGCACCACCGTCACCGCCGTGGACCGCACCACGAAAACGATTGCGCTGCCGGACGGTACGACGCTGCCCTACGACAAGCTGGCACTGGCCACCGGATCCCGCCCGCGCCTGCTGCGGTTGCCGGGCGCGGACGCCGAGGGCGTGTACACGCTGCGCACCATCGAGGACTCCGATGCCCTGCTGGCCATGTTCGGCACCGCGCGGCGGCTGGCCGTCATCGGCGGCGGCTGGATCGGGCTCGAGGTCACCGCGGCGGCGCGGGCGGCGGGCGTGGAAGTGACTGTGCTGGAAGCGGAATCGGTGCCCTTGCAGGCGGCACTCGGTACCGAGATGGGCGAGGTGTTCGCGCAGCTGCATCGCGAGCACGGCGTCGATCTGCGGTGCGGGGCCAAGGTCGGCGAGATCACCGTCGCCGACGGGCGGGCCACCGGGGTGCGCCTCGACGACGGCACCGTGATCGAGGCCGACGCGGTGCTGATGGCCGTGGGCGCGCGACCCAATATCGAACTGGCCGACGATGCCGGGCTGGCCGTCGGCGGCGGCGTGCTCGTGGACGAGAGCCTCGCGACCAGCGACCCGGACATTGTGGCGGTCGGGGATATCGCCGATCAGCTGCATCCGGTGCTCGAACAGCGAATCCGGGTGGAGCACTGGGCCAACGCGCTCAACCAGCCCGCGATCGCGGCGCTGACCATGCTCGGCAAACCGGCCGTCTACGACCGCCTGCCCTACTTCTTCACCGACCAATACGACCTCGGCATGGAGTACACCGGCTACGTCGCGCCCAAGCAGCAGGCGCGCGTCGTGGTGCGCGGCGATCTCGGTAAGCGCGAGTTCGTGGCCTACTGGCTGGACTCCGGGAATCGGGTGCTGGCCGGAATGAACGTGAACGTGTGGGATGTGACGGACAAGATCGAACAGCTGATCCTCGGTGGCGAGGCCGTGGATCCCGACACTCTGTGACCGCGGTCATAGAACTGGGAGTGAGGAGTACGTCGACCCGGCGTGCACGGCTCCGACCCTGGGTACGAGAGCGCCACCGGGGCGCGCACAGACGAAGGAGCCGATCGTGAAGTACATCCTGATCAAGACCTACTCCCCCGCCGCCTACTGCGACACCTTCATCGGCGACTGGGAGCCCGAGGAGATCCAGGCGCACATCGATTTCCAGCGCACCCTGGGCGAGGAACTGGCCAAGTCCGGCGAGCTCGTGGACGCCCAGGGCCTCGCCGATCCGGGCCAGGCGCGCATTGTCATGTCCGACGGCCGTTCCGCGCCGGTGGTCACCGACGGGCCCTTCCCGGAGACCAAGGAATTCCTGGCCGGGTACTGGATCATCGATGTCGACTCCCCCGAGCGTGCCGTGGAGATCGCCGCCAAGGCGTCCGCGGCCCCCGGCCCGGGCGGCAAGCCGATCGGTGAGTACATCGAAGTGCGTCCCATCATGAGCGCGCCCACCACCGACCTGTGACGGCGGACCGCACCCTCGAGGACCTGCTGCGCGATCTCGCGCCGCAGGTCCTCGGCGCACTCGTGCGCCGCTACAACGACTTCGACGCCGCCGAGGACGCCGTCCAGGAGGCGCTGCTCGCCGCCGCCACCCAATGGCCCGCTGATGGCATCCCCGACAACCCCCGGGCGTGGCTCATCTCGGTCGGCCAGCGCCGCCTGATCGACGCGATCCGCGCCGAATCGGCTCGCCGGAATCGCGAGGCCGCCAATGCGGTTCGCGATCCCGCGTGGCAACAGACCGCGCCTGATCCGGCCGAGGCCGCCATCGCGGCACTGGCGGATGCGGAGCTGCCGGGGCTGGCGGGTCCGCCGGATTCGGCGCGGCCCAACGCCTTCGGCGTCGGCATGGGACCCGGCCGAGCCGACCGTCCGAGCGGCGACGCACCGAACGGCAATCGGCCGGTCCGGGATGGGCTCGGCGGTGCGTCGGGTGCCGCGGGCCGGGACGACACGCTGACATTGCTCTTCCTGTGCTGTCATCCAGCACTGACGCCCGCGAGCGCCATCGCGCTGACCCTGCGCGCGGTCGGAGGTCTGACCACCGAGGAGATCGCGCGCGCCTTTCTGCTGCCGGAACGCACCATGGCGCAACGGATCACACGCGCCAAGAAGCGGCTGGCCGCCGAGGAACGGCCGTTCGCCATGCCCGTCGCGGCGAATGGGCAACGGGGGGAATGGAATGAGCGACTCGACAACGTGCTGCGGGTGCTCTACCTGATCTACACCGAGGGCCATACCAGCGGCGGTGATCGGCTACATCGGGCCGACCTGTCGACCGAGGCGATCCGGTTGGCGCGGGCCCTGTTTCGCGCGCTACCGGACAATCCGGAGGTCACCGGCCTGCTCGCCTTGCTCCTGCTCACCGACGCCCGGCGCGCGGCCCGCACCGGCGAACGCGGCGAGCTGATCCCGCTCGCGGAACAGGATCGCAGCCTGTGGGACCGCGAAATGATCATCGAGGGTGTGCGGCTCGCCACCGCGTCCGTGCGCAGCGGCCTCATCGGCCAATATCAAATCCAGGCCGCCATCGCCGCCCTGCACGCCCAGGCGCTGCGCCCCGAGGACACCGACTGGCCCCGAATTCTCCTGCTGTACAACGCCCTCGAACGCCAATCCCCCAACCCGATGGTGACCCTCAATCGCGCGGTCGCCCTGGCCATGGTGCACGGCCCCCAAGCGGGCCTGGATCTCACCGACACGCTTCAGGATTCACTGGCGGGCAATCACCGACTGGCCGCCGTCCGCGGTCACCTCTACGAAATGGCAGGCGACCCAGAAGAAGCCATCGCCGCCTACGCGGCCGCCGCCCGAGCCACCACCAGCCTCCCCGAACGCGACTACCTCACCATCCGCGCCGCCCGCCTCCGCCGCGCCACCTGACGCCGGGTCAGGCGGCCGCCGCGCGAAAGGCGGTGGGGCTGAGGCCGCGGTGGCGTTTGAAGGCGGCGGAGAAGCCGAACGGGTCGGCGTAGCCGACGGATTTGGCGATCTGGGCGACGGTGAGGTCGGTGTCGGTGAGGAGTTCCTCGGCCTCGTCCATGCGGGCCGCGGTGAGGTAGGTCAGGGGCGGCTGGCCCATGACGGCGGCGAAGCGCTTGGCGAAAAAGGCTCGGGAGACCTGTGATTCGGCGGCCAGCGAGGCCACCGTCCAGGGCGCTCCGAGGGTGGTGTTGATGGCGTGCAGGGCCGGGGCCACGACCGGATCGGACAGGCCGCGAAACCAGGTCGGGGCGTCGGGCCCGGCCTGTTCGAACCAGGTGCGCAGCGTGCACACCAGACTCCAGTCCAGCAGACGATCCATCATGGCCTGCGAGCCCGCGCTCTGGTCGACCGCCGAGGCGGCGGCCTGCTCGAACCAGGCGCAGGTGTCCATGTTCTCGTGGATCACCAGGAATTCCGGCAGTGCGCGCAACAGGCGGTCGTGGCGACGGGTGGACGTGCGGTACGCGCCGACCAGCAACGCGGTGGCGTCGGCCTCACTGCCCCAATGGATTCCGGTCAATTCCTCGCCCGAGCATTCGGAATCGCCGATGAAGCAGGCGATCTCGTATTCGGTCGGGCGAACATGGTGACCATCCGCGGTCGCGAAATCCTCGGAGACGAAGCGGAATTCGTCCGGACCGCGCACCAGCGCGGTGTCACCGGCCCCGAGCGTCCGCTGCGTGCCATCCGGCAGCAGCAGCACCCCGCCGCCGCGCAGGACGGTGATCATGGTGAGGGGGGCGCGATCGGCGAACCGGATGGTCCAGGGTGCGGGCATGACGGCATGCGTCAGCACCGAACCTTCGGCGCGAATACCGCCCAACAGTCTGCTCAGAGGATCCACTCGCTCCAGCGTAGACGAATTCCTATCCAATGAAGCTGATCACCCATGGATCGTCCACACCCGGGCGGGTGTACTGGAGGCACCGGACCGCAAGCACTACCGATCCAGGAGGAAATCCCTTGTCGCACAACGATATCGATCAGAATATCCGCACGGCACTGGTCGTGGTCGCCCATCACCGCTCCGATTCGCTGACCGCCCACATCGCCCGCCGCGCCGCCGCCCGCCTGGAAGCCGCCGGATACCGCATCGACCTGCTGAACCTGCACGCCGAGGGCTTCGACCCGCGCATGACCGTGGCCGACCAACCCGACTGGGGAAATCGTGACAAGACCTACTCGCGCGAGGTCCACGACCACATGGACCGCATCCTCGCCGCCGACCTCGTGGTCGTGGCCTTCCCGGTCTATTGGGCCAGCACGCCCGCGCTGCTCAAGGGCTGGATCGACCGGGTGTGGAACTACGGTCTCGCCTACGGCCGCAGCAAGTCCGGGCTCGCGGGCAAACGGATCCTCTGGCTCGCGCTCGCGGGCCTGGGCGCGGCCGACCCGCTCGTGCCCAATATGCGGCTGGCCCTCGAGGGCCAGCTCAATGTGGGAATCGCCTACTACTGCGGCTTCGCGCACTCGACCGTCGGCCTGCTGCCCGATACCGAGGAACGCCGTCAGCGCCTGGACGCCGACGGGCAGCTGGTGATCGAACCGGCCACCGTCGGCGCGGAACGCGCGGCGCAATACGCCGACCTGGAGCGCCGCGCCGACGAGTTCGTCACGAACTTCCTTGCCGCCGAGTCGATTCCGGCCTGATCACGCGCCGATGACCGGCCGAGGCGTTAGACGCCGACCCCGTTCCATTTGTTGCCGGTGATCAACTCATACGCCTGGACATACTTCTGGCGGGTCACGTCGATCACCTCGGCCGGAATCTCCGGACCCGGGTACTCCTTGTTCCACCCGGTGGAGGTGGCCCAGTCGCGCACGAACTGCTTGTCGAAGGACTTCTGCGGGCGGCCCGGCTCGTAGTCGTCGGCGGGCCAGAAGCGCGAGGAGTCGGAGGTCAGCACCTCGTCGCCCACGGTGAGAACGTCACCGTCCCAACCGAGTTCGATCTTCGTATCGGCGATGATCACGCCGTGGGCGGCGGCGTGATCCGCGCCGCGCGAGTAGATCTCGAGGGTCAGGTCGCGCAGCTTCTCGGCGATCTCCCGGCCCTCCTGGTTCACCACGTCGGCGAAGCTGATCGGCTCGTCGTGGCCCTCGTCGGCCTTGGTGGTGGGGGTGAAGATGGGCTCGGGCAGCTTGTCGCCGTCGCGCAGCCCGGGCGGCAGCGGAATCCCGGACACGGTGCCGGAGCGCCGGTACTCGGCGAGGCCGCCGCCGGTCAGGTAGCCGCGCGCGATGCACTCCACCTTCACCATCTTCAGCGGCTTGACCCGCACGCCGCGGCCCGCGAACTCGGCGGGCACGTCGGTGGTGGACAGAATGTGGTTGGGCACATCGGAGAAGAACCCGAACCACCAGTTCGACAGCTGGGTGAGCAGCGCGCCCTTGTCCGGGATCGGCGTCGGCAGGACCACGTCGTACACCGACACCCGATCGGATGCGACCAGGATCAGCGAATCGCCGTCCTCGTACAGGTCGCGCACCTTACCGGCGTGGATGTGCTTCAACGGTCCTCCTCGTGCTGGGCGATTGCTGCCGCGCACAGCGTACCCACCACCTTCGATCACCCGGACATGGCATTGTGGGGAACACCGCATCACGCACCGGACCGCGGGCAGCGCCGCCCCTCGAGCCGGGTGCACCTGCACGGCAGCAGTTCTCCGAGAGCTAAGGAGCCCCCTTGTCCGCACCGAATCTCACCCGCGAGCAGGCGATCGAACGCGCCGCGACGGTCCAGGTGGAGAACTACCGGGTCGAACTGGACCTGACCGGCCAGCCCACCAATGCCGAGGAACCGCGCCGGGAGAGCTTCCACACCAAGTCCACGGTGACCTTCACCGCGACCCCGGGTGCGCAGACCTTCATCGACTTCGTGGGCGCGGGCGTGCGCTCGGCCGTCCTCAACGGCGTGGCCCTGGACGTCAGCGGCTACGACGAGGAGCAGGGCCTGACGCTGCCGAATCTGGCCGCCAGCAACGAGCTCGTCGTCGAGGCCGACGGCGAATACTCCAACACCGGCGAGGGCCTGCACCGCTTCGTGGACCCCACCGACAACAAGGTCTACCTGTACTCGCAGTTCGAAACCGCCGACTGCAAGCGCATGTTCGCCTGCTTCGACCAGCCCGACCTCAAGGCCACCTACGACATCATCGTCACCGCGCCCGAGGACTGGGAGGTCATCTCCAACGGCGCGGTCGTGGACACCCACAAGATCGGCACCGTGGTCCGCCACACCTTCGCCACCACCCCGCGCATGAGCACCTACCTGGTGGCGCTCATCGCCGGTCCGTACGCGAAATGGACCGACACCTACCGCGATTCGCACGGCGAGATCCCGCTGGGCATCTACTGCCGCGCCTCGCTGGCCGAATTCATGGACGCCGAACGGCTTTTCACCGAGACCAAGCAGGGCTTCGGCTTCTACCACACCAATTTCGGTGTGCCCTACGCCTTCGGCAAGTACGACCAGCTGTTCGTGCCCGAATTCAACGCGGGCGCCATGGAGAACGCCGGTGCGGTGACCTTCCTCGAGGATTATGTCTTCCGCTCCAAGGTGACCCGCGCCTCCTACGAGCGCCGCTGCGAGACCGTCCTGCACGAGATGGCGCACATGTGGTTCGGCGACCTGGTCACCATGAAGTGGTGGGACGACCTGTGGCTGAACGAGTCCTTCGCCACCTTCGCCTCGGTGCTGTGCCAGGTCGGCGCGACCGAATACACCAATGCCTGGACCACTTTCGCGAATGTGGAGAAGTCCTGGGCGTACCGGCAGGACCAGCTGCCCTCCACCCACCCCATTGCCGCCGACATCCCGGATCTGGCCGCCGTGGAGGTCAACTTCGACGGAATCACCTACGCCAAGGGCGCTTCCGTGCTCAAGCAGCTCGTCGCCTATGTCGGTCAGGAGCCGTTCCTGGCGGGTCTGCGCGACTATTTCACCGAACACGCCTTCGGCAACGCCACTTTCGACGATCTGGTCGGCGCGCTGGAGAAGGCGTCGGGCCGCGACCTGTCGGACTGGGGCGCGCAGTGGCTCAAGACCACCGGCCTGAACATCCTGCGCCCCGACTTCACCGTGGACGCGGACGGCAACTTCACCTCCTTCACCGTCATTCAGGAGGGCGCGGAGCCGGGTGCCGGTGAGCGCCGCGTGCACCGGCTGGCCATCGGCGTCTACGACGATCGGGACGGAAAGCTGGTGCGCACCAAGCGCGTCGAGCTCGATATCGACCCGGCCGAGCGCACCGAGGTGCCCGAGCTGGTCGGCGTCGGCCGTGGCAAGCTGGTGCTGATCAATGACGACGATCTCACCTACTGCTCGGTCCGCCTCGACGCCGACTCCCTCGACACGGTGGTGGCGCGCATCGCCGATATCGCCGAGCCGCTGCCGCGCACCCTCGCCTGGTCGGCCGCCTGGGAGATGACCCGCCAGGCCGAGATGAAGGCCCGCGACTTCGTGGCGTTGGTGCAGCGCGGCGTCGGCGCGGAAACGGAAATCGGGGTCGTGCAACGGCTTCTCATGCAGGCCAATACCGCGCTGAGCGCCTACGCCGACCCCGAATGGGCGGCGTCGGAAGGCTGGCCCGCCTACGCCGACCGCCTGCTGGAGCTGGCCCGCGCCGCCGGTGCGGGCTCGGATCACCAGCTGGCCTTCGTCAACGCGCTCACCGGTTCGCTGCTCTCGCCCCAGCACGTGCAGGTGCTGCGCCAGCTGCTCGCCGAAGACCCGCAGGGCGTCGGCCTCGCGGGCCTGACCGTCGACACCGACCTGCGCTGGCGGCTCACCCAGGCGCTCGCGGCCGCCGGTGCCATCGACTCCGACGGCATCGAAACCCCGCTCATCGACGAGGAACTCGCCCGCGACGACACCGCCGCGGGCCGTCGCCAGGCCGCCGCTGCCGCCACCGCCCGCCCGCAGGCGGCGGTCAAGGAGCAGGCCTGGAACACCGTGATGGGCGATGACACGGTCCCGAACATCACCGCCCGCGCCATCGTCAGCGGCTTCGCCCCCGCGGGCCAGGCCGAACTGCTGGCCCGGTTCGTGGAGCGCTACTTCGCCGAGATCGCCTCGGTGTGGGAGCGCCGCTCGAGCGAGGTCGCGCAGACCGTGGTGGTCGGCCTCTACCCGCACTGGGCCGTCACCGACGAGGCCGTCGCGGTGGCCGACAAGTTCCTCGCCGGTGACCACCCGCCCGCCCTGCGCCGCCTGGTGATCGAGGGCAAGGCGGGCATCGAGCGCTCGCTGCGCGCCCGCGCCTTCGACCGCGGCTAGAAAAGGCCGTACGGCAACGCCTTTCACACAGCGACAGCCCCTCCCGAGAGACTCGGGAGGGGCTGTCGTTCACTGCCCCGGAAAGGGTCGGGGCCGCCTACCAGGGCTGTCCATTGCACCCGGCGTAATTGGCCGAGATCGTGCACATGGACGTGATGCCCAGCAGCCTCAGCAGGGTCACCGCCAGATCGGTCACCGCGCTGCCGGTGGAGATCGCCACGAAGTTCATGAATACCTTTCTCTACTCCCAATTCCCTTAGCGCTCCGGACATTAGAGCGAGAAAGCCCCGGTTTGAAGCCCTCCGAACCGGTGCCCCCGGTTCCGGGGTCCGCGCCGCGCTGCTGTGAGCGGATCCGCTGACAGCAGCGCGACCGGACTTTCGCCGGTGGTTTGCGGCACCGTGAAGTCATGGCAGAGAACAAGACTCCGATGTTCAACTGGCGGACCCGCGAACAGCTCTACGCCCGCCGGGTGCTGGTGCTCGACGGCCAGCTCGACGACGACAATGGCGCGCTGCTCATGACGCAGTTCCTGACGCTGGCGGCCGAGGATTCGGACGCGCCGATCTCGCTGTGGATCCACTCCCCCGGCGGTTCGGTTCCGGCCATGCTCGCCATCCGCGACGTCATGCGTCTGATCCCCTGCGAGGTCTCCACCCTAGCTCTCGGATTGGCTTGCAGCGCAGGTCAATTCCTGCTGTCGGCAGGGACCCGCGGGCGTCGGCTCGCGCTCCCGCACGCCCGCATCCTCATGCACCAGGGCTCGGCGGGCATCGGCGGCAGCGCGGTCGAGGTGGAGGTCCAGGCCGACGATCTGCGCTACACCGTGCAGACCATCCTCAGCCGCATCTCCGAGGACACCGGGCAACCCTACGACCGCGTCTTCGAGGACTCCCTGCACGACCGCTGGTTCACCGCCACCGAGGCCCGCGAATACGGCTTCATCGACGGCATCGTGGAGTCCTTCAACCAGGTGATCCCCGACCGTCCGCGCCTGGGCATCTCGGCGTAATCGCCTGCGGCCCCGCCCCTTTCCAGGAGGTACAGCATGACCAGCTACACCATCCCGAACGTCATCGCGCGCGACCCGCGCGGCGAACGCATCATGGACGTCTATTCGCACCTGCTGACGGAACGAATCGTCTACCTGGGCACGCCCATCGACGCGGGCGTCGCCAACGCCCTCATCGCCCAGTTGCTACATCTGGACGCGGAGAGCCCCGGCCAGGACATCAACCTCTACATCAACTGCGAGGGCGGCGACCTGTCGGCCATGCTGGCCATCTACGACACCATGCAGCACATTCAATCCCCCGTGGTCACCACCTGCGTCGGGCAGGCCATCGCGGTGGGTGCGGTCCTGCTGGCGGGTGGCGCGAAGGGCCGCCGCAATGTGCTGCCGCACGCCCGAATCGTCCTGCACCAGCCCGCGATCCGCGGCCAGGGCACCATCCCCGACCTCATCCTCCAGGCCGACGAAATCGTCCGCATGCGGGCCCAGGTCGAAGAAATCCTCGCCGCCCACACCGGCCAATCCCCCGAAACCCTGCGCCGAGACACCGACCGCGACCGCGTCTTCACCGCCGAAGCCGCCCTCACCTACGGCCTCGCCGACACCATCCTCGGCCCCCGCAACTGACTCCGACGAGCACGTATTGGTGCGGCAAAGCCCGAAAAGGCCACCGCACCAATACATTCTCGCGGGCCAGCGCTCCCGCTGGCGGAGGTCATACCGCCGGGAGAGCTGCGTGGCCCGAATGGCCGTGGGATCAGGCGGCCAGGGAGAGCATGGCCTGGCCGGAGTACCGCTGCGGGACGGTCGTGCGAGTGAACGAGGCCAGTTGACGATTGCGCAGCTCCTGGGCCACTCGCAGGGTCAGCCCGCTGAGGGTGGTGCCCAGCGCCCCCGCGAGGGCGGCGATCATCTCGCTCGAGGGTTCCTTACGGCCGCGCTCCACTTCGGACAGGTACTGCGGCGAAATCCCGGCCCGCCCAGCGGTTTCGGTGAGCTTCTCCCCCAATTCCAAGCGCCGCGAACGCAACTGCGCCCCGAGCGCCTCGCGCCACAACGGCTCGCGCCCGGTGTCCGGCCGCACCGCCCCCGGCCGCTCCCGCCCGGACACCTCGCGGGCGGGCGCGACACCCGAATCGCGGGCGGGCACGACACTCACGTCGCGAGCGGGCGAGACTCCGCGCCGCTCCCCCCGCCCCGTCTCGTCGAGGCCACCGGGAATAGCTGTCAAACGCGGATGCTCGGCCATAAGCCCGAGCCTAAGTGCCAGCGCTCCGCCCCCGCGCCCCGATCTGCTGTGGGCGAACGGGCCGGGACTTCCGCGGCAGAAATGAAACAGCCCCGAATCCGTGGGATTCGGGGCTGGACTGCCTTCGGCGGATCAGACCCGACCGATGGCGGCGGCCATCACGCGCACGGCGGAGACCAGGCCGTCGATCAGCTCACCCTGACGGAAGGAGCTGGTGGCGGCGGTCGCGCCGAGCTGGCAGACGCGGTCGTTGGCGCGCTCGGCGACGTCGCGGCCGGAGCGCACCTCGACGGAGCTGGTGTTCGGGTCCACCGCGATCAGGACCGAGCGGGCGGCCTCGGGGGTGGAGGGGAACAGGGCGTCCGCACCGGCGGCGGCGTCGGCGCCCAGGTCACCGATGTAGATGTTGAACCGCACCTTGGTGGCGCGAGTGGCATCGGTGAGAGCGTTGTCCATGAGCAGCCGCTCGCGGTCGGTGAACGGGGCGTCGTTGAACAGATCGCCCGCCTCGTGCACACCGGAGACCCGGCCGCTGGTGGTGATCGCGTAGCCGTGAGGTAGGTCGGCCTGGTTCACCGCGGGCCAATTAGAAGTTGCCACTTGCCCGGCCTCCGATCAGGTCCGCCGGGGCGGAGTCGATAGCCGCATGGTTGCCATGCGAATCAGCAGTGTCGTGGTGGCCGGAGACGGTCACCTCGTCGGTCGCGCTCCACAGCACCGGGGGCTGGGTCCACTTCTCACCGAGTTCATAGTGTGCCGGCTTCTTGCCCGGCAGCGGCTTGCCGAGGAACGACAAACCGGCGATCACCAGATAGATCGCGACCGGGATGCCGACGTAGATCAGCACTGTCTGGAGAATGCTCACGGCCCAACGGTAGTCGATGCGCCCGCGACTACTACGACCGGTAAGGGGTAGTGCGACCGTGTCGTAATATTCGCCTTTCAGACGAGCCAGGCAGTCGAGTTTGCCGGAAGTTTCCTTCCACTAATCGGCGCGCTCGCCAACAAGACGTCCCCGGCGGGCAACAGAATCGGGGCGTCGGTGGCATTGAGCACGCACAGCAAACCGCCCTCGCGTCGGAACGCCAGACAGCCGGGCGGACTCCCGTACCACTCCAGCCCGCCCGCGAATTCCGGCCGCACCGCCCGAGATTCGATGGCCATGCGATACAGCGACAGCATCGACTCGAGCCGCTCCAACTGCTTCTCCACGGTCAGCATCGCCCACCCCGGCGGCATGGGCAGCCACGGTGTGCCCGTCGTGAATCCGAACGCGGGTCGGTCCCCCTCCCACGGCAGCGGCACCCGGCAGCCGTCCCGGCCGCGCTCGGTGTGCCCGGATCGCTCCCAGGTCGGGTCCCGCAGCGCCGCCTCGGGCAGATCGTCGACATTGGGCAGCCCCAATTCGGCTCCGTTGTAGATGAATACGGCCCCGGGCAACGCCAATTCGAGCATGATCATGGCCCGCGCCCGCGCCTGGCCGACCGGGCCGTCGCCGTAGCGGGTGACCTCGCGCTCGATATCGTGGTTGGACAGCGTCCAGGTGGGTGAAGCCCCTACCCCGGCCACGGCGATCAGCGAATTCTCCACGGCCTCGCGAATTCGGTCCGGCTCGAACGGAGTTTGGGCCAGCCGGAAGTTGAAGGCCAGATGGAGCTCGTCGGGCCGGACGTACTCGCCGAAGCGGATGTTGTCGTTGACCCACACCTCGCCGATCGAGACCGCGTGCGGGTATTCGTCCAGCACCTTGCGGATGCGCCGGTGAATCTCGTGCGCGCCAGGGTTGTTGAAGCGCGGATCATCGTCGTCGAGGTGCAGCATCCGGGTTGGCAGGCGGGCCATATCGGGCAGGCCCTCGGGCTTGGCCATACCGTGCGCGACATCGAGCCGGAACCCGTCCACACCGCGATCCAGCCAGAACCGCAGGGTCTGTTCGAAATCGGCTGCGACCTCCGGGTTTTCCCAGTTCAGATCGGGTTGCTCGGCCGCGAAAATGTGCAGGTACCACTGCCCGGGTCTGCCGTCGGGCTCGGTCACCCGGGTCCAGGCCGGTCCGCCGAAGATGCTCGGCCAATTGTTCGGCGGCGCAGCGCCGTCGGGCCCGCGCCCGTCCCGGAAGTGATACCGCGCCCGCTCCGGGCTCCCCGGCCCCGCCGCCAGCGCCGCCCGAAACCAGGGGTGCTGATCGCTGGTGTGATTGGGCACCAGGTCCATGGTGACCCGCATGTCCCGGTCGTGCGCCTCGAGAATGATCTCGTCCAGCGCCGCGATCCCACCGAACAGCGGATCGATATCGCGCGGATCGGATACGTCGTAGCCGCCGTCGGCCATGGGCGAGCGCATGACCGGGCAGATCCACAGCGCGTCCACCCCCAGCAACTCCAGATAGCCGAGCTTGTCGCGCAGTCCACCCAGATCGCCGACCCCGTCGCCGTCGGAGTCGGCGAAGGAACGCGGATACACCTGGTAGAAAACGGCCGATCGCCACCACGGGACCTGCGCGGTCCCGCCCCCGGCCCTGGCGGAAATATCAGTCACAGCCGTAATGGTGCCAAAGCACACCGACTTTCGCGTGCCCGTCGGCGGGACTTGTCCAGTTTCAGCAAATGATCAGCGCGCGGCGGCGATGCAGCGGAATCGCTGTGGGGCACTGCGTCTTCTACGGAACGAATTCAGAAGGGCGAATTCATGAGCGAATTGGCGGCCATCTCGAAGTAGTTCAGCAGCTGCTGCCGGTGCGCGTCGTCGAGCACCTCCGGCTCGATCTCGGCCACCGCGATGTGCATGGCCCGCAGCCAGGCGTCGCGCTCGATCGGACCCACCTTGAACGGCATGTGCCGCATCCGCAGTCGCGGGTGGCCGCGCTCGTCGGAGTAGGTGCGCGGGCCGCCCCAGTACTGCTCGAGGAACATGCGCAGCCGTCGCTCGGCGGGACCCAGATCCGCCTCCGGATACAGCGGCCGCAACACCTCGTCCTCGGCCACCTCGCGGTAGAAGGCCGCCACGATGCGGTGGAAGGTCTCCTCGCCGCCCACGGCCTCGTAGAAGGAAGTTGCAGTCTGCTCGCCCGAAGTCACGACACCCATTCTGCCCACTCCCGCGGATTCCGTCCGGACCGCATCCCTGAGCGGGCCCAAACCGCGGCGGCGGTGGCTCCGACCGGTGTCCGTTTGTACACCGCTTAGCCCATCGACACGAGTTGCTCGACGCACGCCGCGCGGGGGTGCAAGATTGTCACGTCCCGTTCATCCGAATGTGCCCGACAATGTGTGAAATCACCGTGCATTGTGCGCCGAGTCATGGTCAACTGGGTGGCAGTCTGCCGAGATACCACACAATCGGACGAATACGAAACCGGGGTATGGCCCATGAAGCAGCGGCACGGCGCCCGACACGAGGCGCGGACGCATCGACAACTCCAGCCCGCCGACGTCCACAATCGTGGGTCGGGGGCTACTCCGCTGCACTTACTGTCCGACCATTCTCATGCCGAGCACCACCCGGGCGCTCATCCCGAGCCTGCCCATCCGGGCGACCATCGCGAACATTCGCATCATCCGCCCACCGCAGCACCCGTTCCCGCCTGGGCCAAACGCCGCGTGCTGCTTCTGAACGCCACGTACGAGCCGCTCACCGCCCTGTCCGCGCGCCGCGCCATCGTGCTGCTGATCTGCGACAAGGCCGATACCGTGCACGACAATCCGGAGGGTCCGGTCGTGCATTCCGCCGGGACCTCGGTGGCGCTGCCCTCGGTCATCCGACTACGCAACTACGTGCGCGTCCCGTACCGGGCACGGGTACCCATGACCCGCGCCGCCCTCATGCACCGCGACCGCTACCGCTGCGCCTACTGCGGCGGCAAGGCCGAGACCATCGACCACGTGATTCCGCGCAGCCGCGGCGGCGCGCACTCGTGGGAGAACTGCGTGGCCTCCTGCGCGCCGTGCAATCACCGCAAGGCCGACAAACTCCTCAGCGAGCTGGGTTGGGATCTGCACCATCCGATGGTCGCCCCCAAGGGCCCGCACTGGCGTCTGCTGTCGGCCAGTTCCGAACTGGACCCGACCTGGCTCCAGTACCTCGGCGAGGGCGCGGCCTGAGCTCGCTCAGCTGTATTCGCTGATGAGCATTCCCCAGGTGCCGGGCTCGAGGGCCTCGAAGACGTGGGGCATATCGCCGGGGTAGCAGATGTAATCGCCGGGGGCGAGTTCCACCGGAGCCTCGGCGGGGCCGACCTTGGCGCGGCCGACGCACAGGACGACGTGTTCGACCACGCCGCGCGAGTGCGGATCGGACTCCCGGGGGAAACCGGGTTCCGCGGTCAGCCGGTAGATATCGCGGCGCACCGACGGCGGCGAGGCGGCCAACAGCGCGATGCGATACTCGGACTGCCCCGACGCCAGGGACGGTGCCTCACCCGCGCGAATGACCTGCACCGCCGGGCTCGGCGGATCCAGGAGCCGGGAGAACTGGATGTCCAGGGCAATGCAGAGCGCCCACAGCGTTTCGATGCTGGGATTGCCCGAGCCCGACTCGAGTTGGGACAGCGTGGATTTGGCGATGCCCGCGCGGCGAGCGACCTCGGTCAGCGAGAGTCCGGAGCGGGCGCGCTCCCGGCGCAGGGCCGCGGCGATGGTCTCCTGCGGCGACCCCGGTACGGCCTGCGGCGACACAGTCGCCTCCTGTGGAGACACCGGCACGGAGCTGTCTGGCTGGGTCATGATGAGGTTCACAGTACCGGGACGACGGGGTGCCCCTTTGACGAACCCGACCCAATGTGTTCATTATAGAAAACATGCGTTCGGCATGGCGAACACTCGATCGGGGTGTGATTACAGGTATCGCGGCGATCTGCCTGGCAGTCGCCATGATCGGCGTATCCTACGGCGCCACCGCCGTGACCTCGGGATTGCCCGGCTGGTTGCCGGTGCTCATGAGCGTGGCCGTGGTCGCGGGCGGGTCGGAGTTCGTCTTCATCGGCATTCTCACCGCGGGCGGCGGCCTGGTCGCGGCCGTGCTGGCCGGACTGCTGGTCAACGCACGGCACCTGCCCTACGGGCTGTCGGTCCCCGATGTAGTCGGCACCGGCTGGCGGCGACTGCTCGGCACCCATGTCATGAACGACGAATCGGTCGCCATGGCCCTGGCCCAGCCGGACCGGGACCGTCGACGAGCCGCCTACTGGCTGTGCGGCCTGGCGGTCTTCGCCGCCTGGCCCCTGGGCGCGGCCATCGGCGCGATCCTGGGCTCGGTGGTTCCGGACCCCAATGCCTTCGGCTTGGACGCCGTCTTCCCCGCCGTGCTCTTCTCCCTCGTGATCCCCGCCCTGCGCGAACCCCTCACCCGCACAGCCGCTCTCACGGGCGCGGCGGTGGCCGCGGTGACCACGCCGTTCCTCGGTGCGGGCCTGCCGGTCCTGCTGGCTCTGACCGCGGTGCTGCTGGTCGTCCGCCGTGCGGGTCGTATGCCCGCCGACGCGGACGCTCACGAACTCGACGCCGAGCGCGAATCCGCAGCCCTGGCAGCCGGATCCGCGGGATGACCAAGACCCTGCTGCTGGGTGCCATGGCATTGGCCGTGGGCACCTTCGCATTTCGCTTCGCCGGGCCGCTGTTGCGGAGCCGGGTGAAGATCTCGCCGCGCACGATTCGACTGCTGGAGATCGCCTCGGTGGTGCTGCTGACCGCGCTCGCGGTGACCACGCTGGTGCCCACGGGCGGTGGCCAATTCGGGTGGGCACTGCCCGCGGGCGTACTGGTCGCGGCCGGGCTGGCGTGGAGGCGAGCGCCTTTGCTGGTGGTGATCCTTTCCGCGGCCGTGGTGACGGCCGGTCTGCGCATGCTGGGCGTGCACTGAGCGCACGACCGGAGCGAGCGCACGACCAGAGCCTCAGCCGCGCAACAGGTCCGCGAGGCGAGCCCAGGAGTCTTCCGCGAACTCCGGCCGGTAGGAATCGCGACCCGGGAAGAGGAAGCCGTGTGGGGCGTCGTCGTAGACGACGATCTCGTGCTGGATGTCGTTGGCGCTCAAGGCCGCTTCGAGCTCGTCGCGGGCCTCGGCGTCGATCAGCGGGTCCTCTCCGCCGAAGAACAGCGCGATGCGGCCGGTAATGCCCGCTGTCGCGTCGACGGTGGGCTCGGGTGTGGACAGCGGGACATCGGTATTGGTGAGCCAGCCCGGGTAGAAGGCGGCGGTGGCGGCCAAGGGCAGCTGGGTCGCGGCGTAGTACGCCACGTGGCCGCCCGCGCTGAAGCCGACCATGTTCAGCGAAGTCGCTCCGCGACGGCGCAATTCGTCTAGGCAGGCGGCGATATCGTCCACGACCTCGGGCCGGGTCAGGGTGCGCAGGAGTTCCAGTCCGCGCTCACGGTCGACGTGCAGTCTCAGTTCGGCGCGCGGGGCGACCCGGTGGAACAGGTCCGGCAGGACGGCGATCACGCCGAGGGATGCCAAGCGGTCGGTGGCCGCTCTCGCGGTTTCGTGCAGGCCGTAGATCTCGTGTCCCACAACGACTCCGGGGTAGGGCCCCGGCTCGGCCGGTCGGGCGACGTAGGCGCTCATTACGGCACTGCCGACCTTCAGGTCGATCCACTCGGTCACGGTCGCGGCATCGGTCATGCCGCCAAGGTAATGCGGACGCCGCCCGTCGACCAATCGGCACGGCCACGTATGCGTTCAGCCGCCCACCACCGGCCCGAAGGCGGGAGCCAATAGTGCGATGCCCAGCGCCACGCCCGCGAGAATGCTTCTCAGAATCGTCATGGTGATCGCCCCTCCCCGGCGGTTGCGTTCGAATCACCTCGAACGTATCCGGGCTCGAAAAGCTATACGAGCCAGGATATTCGGTGCCCCGTGCATTGGGGGCCGATTCGAACGTCGAGACGAGGCGCCCGCGATCTCAGTGCGGTAGCAGGGATCTCAGTGCGGTAGCAGCGGCAGCGCCGGTCCCCGCCGCCGCGCGACCGAGCCGTAGCGGGCATCCAACCGCAGCCAGGTGCGGGCCGCCCGCACCCGCACGATCTCGTCGACGGAGATACGGCGCGAGGCGGTCTTCTCACCGCCGTGCGGAATGAAATCCATGGCGGCCAAGGCGAATACCACCCGCATCGGCACCTCCACCCGCTCGCCGCTGCCCGAGACGGTCAGCACCGTCTGGTCCAGCAGCGCGGCGGGTGGACCGTGCTGACTGGCGTGCTCCTGCGCCAATTCGGCTCCGCGCTCGGCCAATTCGACGAGCATGCGCGCGGGCACATCGTCGACGTGGACGAACCCGGCCTCGGGCGGCAGGGCGGTCCGCCACGCGGAATCCATGGCATAGCCGAGCCCGAACGCCCGTCCGGCGTCCGGGCCGTGCAGACCGGCGAGGATGGTGTCCCCGCCGACCGTCACGTCGTCCATGCCGAGCTCGGCGACCACCGTGCGCACGGCGAGCGCCTCGAATCCCGTGGCCGCCCAGGCGGAGACATAGCGGTCACCCCGGCGGCGCAACCGGATGACGGCCGCCGGGTCGAGGCGTACCGCGTGCGATATGAAGGTGGCCAGATTCTCTCGTTCCGCGGGATCCGGAACGTGCAGGGTCAGGTCTCCCGACACGATCGATCTCTGGTCAGTCGGCCAGCCACAGCGCCAGGTAGTCCCGTTCCGCGGCGGTGAGACGGCGTAGGCGCTGGGTGTCGATGTCGAAGGCGGCCAGCTGGGTGGAGGCGATCACCGCGGGCGGGGAGTCGGGCGCGGCACCGGCCGCGCGCACCTCGTAGCCGACGGTGAAGTCCACGGCCCGCAGCCGCTCGATCCACATGGACACGTCCAGCGGCGAATCCTCGTGCCGCAACTGGCCCTTGTACTGCACCCGCAGATCGGCCAGCACACAGCCGGTCCGCAGTTTGACGGTCGGTCGCTCGTCGAGGAACAGCCACGGGATGCGGGCCTCCTCCAGCAGGGTCACCATGCGGGCATGGTTGATGTGCTGGAAGGCGTCCATATCCGACCAGCGCACCTCCACCTTGGTGTGGAACCGCTTGGGCTCCGACACCGGCACAGGCTCGGCCGGGATGGCCGTCTTGGCGTGGCCGTTCAGCGAACCGACACTCGTCAACGCGGTACCTCCGATTGGGCTCCCACCCCGCTCACCATGCTGCGCACCTGCCGCGCCGCAACCGACAGCGTGGCCAGGTCGTGGGTTCCGGATTCGAACAGTTCCGACAGGGCGCTGCGTGCGCGCCCCAACCGGGACTGGTTTTTCGACTCCCAGTATGCAATTTTCTCCTCGGCCGTCTCCTCCGGGTCACCGGCGGAGAGGACGTCGAGGGTCAGCGAGCGCAGCGAACCGTACATGTCGTCGCGCAGCGCGAGCCGGGCGAGCGCGTGCCAGCGGTCACCGCGTTCCAGGTGGCTGACCGCCTGCAACAGCCAATCGATCTTGAGGTGGTCATTGAGCGCGTAGTAGAGCGCGCCCACCTCCTCGCCGCTGCGATCGGTGATGTCGGCGATGTCCAACACATCCAGCAGCGGGAACTGGTTGAGCAGGTTGAACACCTCGAGGGCCAGCTCCGAGGGCGCGCCCTGATCCATGATGGCCTGGCATTGGTCGTTGAGGGTGTCGATGTGGTGACCGCGCAGCCAGCCCGGCACCTTCGGGGAGAGGCTGCGCACGCCCTGGGCGTACCGGTGGATTTCCGCGCCCACGGCCACCGGCTGCGGCCGGTTGTTGAGCAGCCAGCGCGAGGCACGGTCCAGGGTGCGCTTGGTCTCGAGCTCCAGCGCGTCCTTCATGCCGGTGGGGACATCCGCGGCGCGAATGCGGTTCCACACCGAGTGCAGGTCGAAGATCTGGGTCGCGGCGGTGAAGGCGCGCACCGCGTCCGAGGCCGACGCCCCGATCTCCTCGCCCAGGCGGAACGCGTAGGTGATGCCGCCCAGATCGACCACCTCGTTGACGAGCATGGTGGTGGTGATCTCGCGACGCAGGCGATGCCGCTTGATGGCCGAGGCGAAGCGGGTGCGCAGCGCGGTCGGGAAGTACTGCGGCAGCCGCGCCGAGAAGTACACGCTGTCGGGCAGATCGCTGCCGAGCAGATCGGCCTTGAGCGAAAGCTTCACGTGCGCCATGAGATTCGACAGTTCCGGCGAGGTGAGACCCGCCCCCTGTTCCAGGCGCAGCTTCATCTCCGCGTCGCTGGGCAGCGCCTCGAGTTCGCGGTCCAGGCCGCGGCGCTCCTCGAGATCCTCGATGAGGCGCTGGTGCACATTGAGCATGCGGGGGGCCTCGGCCCGGGACATGCCCATGAGGATGTTCTGGGAAACGTTGTCGCGCAGGACGAGTTCGGAGACTTCGTCTGTCATGGACGCCAGCAGCGGGTTGCGCTCGGCCTCGGGCAGTTCACCGGCCGAGACGACGCCGTCGAGCAGGACCTTGATATTGACCTCGTGGTCGGAGCAGTCCACACCCGCGGAGTTGTCGAGGGCATCGGTGTTCATCTTGCCGCCGTGACGGCAGAATTCGATGCGGCCCAGCGCGGTGACGCCCAGGTTGCCGCCCTCGCCGATCACCTTCAGCCGCAACTCGTTCGCGTTCACGCGGACCACGTCGTTGGACTTGTCGCCGACATCGGCATTGGTCTCGGTGCTGGCCTTGATGTAGGTGCCGATGCCGCCGTTCCACAGCAACTGCACCGGCGATTTCAGGATCGCCTTGATCATCTCCGGCGGCGACAGCGCGGTGATCTCGGCAGCCAGGCCGAGGACCTCGCGCACCTGCTCGCTGATCGGGATCGACTTGACCGTGCGGTCGAAGACACCACCGCCCTCGCTGATCAAGCTCCGGTCGTAATCGGCCCACGAGGAGCGCGGCAGCGCGAACATGCGCTCGCGTTCAGCGAACGAGGTCGCCGCATCGGGATTCGGGTCGAGGAAGATGTGGCGGTGGTCGAACGCCGCGACCAGGCGGATGTGGCGCGAGAGCAGCATGCCGTTGCCGAACACGTCACCGGACATATCGCCGATGCCGACGACGGTGAAATCCTCGGATTGCGTGTCGATTTCCATCTCGGCGAAGTGGCGCTTGACGCTCTCCCACGCGCCCTTGGCGGTAATGCCCATGGCCTTGTGGTCATACCCCACCGACCCACCCGAGGCGAAGGCATCCCCGAGCCAGAAACCGTACTGCTGGGCAACATCATTGGCGATATCGGAGAAGGTGGCGGTGCCCTTGTCGGCGGCGACCACCAGGTAGGTGTCGTCACCGTCGCGACGCAGCACCCGTGCGGGCGGCAGCACATTGCCGGTGGCGCGATCGACATTGTCGGTGACGTCGAGCAGGCCCGAGATAAAGGTGCGGTAGCAGGCGATGCCCTCGGCCTGCAGGGATTGGCGATCGGCCACCGGGTCGGCGGTGGTGGCCGGGGGGTTCTTCACCACGAAACCGCCCTTGGCGCCCACCGGCACGATGACCGCGTTCTTCACCGCCTGCGCCTTGACCAGGCCCAAGATCTCGGTGCGGAAGTCCTCCAGACGATCCGACCACCGCAGGCCACCGCGTGCGACCGGACCGAAGCGCAGGTGCACGCCCTCCACCCGCGGGGAGTACACCCAGATCTCGAATTGTGGTCTGGGCTTGGGCAGTTCGGCGATCTCCTGCGGTTCCACCTTGAACGACAGGTAGTCCCGGGGCTTGCCGTCGGCATCGGTGACGTAGTAGTTCGTGCGCAGGGTGGCCTTGATCAGGCCGAGGATGGCGCGCAGGATGCGGTCGGCGTCCAGGCTCACCACCTCGTCGATGCGGTGGCGGACCGCGGCCTCGAGCTCGGCGGCATGATCCGGGTTGGCCGAGTCCGGGTCGAAGATGGCGGCGAACAGGTCCACGAACATGCTGGCCGCTTCCGGATAGGCCAGCAGCACGCGGGTGATGGCCGCCTGGCTGTACGGGAAACCGGCCTGCTGCAGATACTTCGAGTACGCGCGCAGGATCGAGACGGTGCGCCAGCCCAGGCCCGCGCCGAGCACCAGTTCATTCAAGCCGTCGGCCTCGGCGCGGCCGTACCACAGGGCCTCGAAGGCAGCGGTGAAGCGTTCCCGCAGCCCGCGGACCTGGGCGTCGAGAGCGTCCAGGCGGCCGACCGCCTCCACCAGCTCGGCGTCCATATTGCGGTCCAGCGCGCTGCGCAGCAGTTCGGGGCGGGCCAGCAGGCCGAAGTCGTAGACCCACTGTTCCGGGCCCTGGGCGAGCTCGAGTTCGTGCGGGCGTTCGTCGATGACCTCGACACCCAGGCTCTGCAACAGTGGCAGGACCTGGCTCAGGGAGATGCCGCTGCCGCACACATAGAAGGTGAAACGCCAAGCGCCCGGGGCGGAATCGGGCTGGCGGTACAGGTGCTGGTCGATGCCGCCCTCGGTCAGGCGCTGCAGCCGCAGGATGTCGGCCACCGCGCGGGTGGGCTCGAAGTCCTCCTTGTAGCTTTCCGGGAGGGCCTCGACATAGCGCTGCACCACGGCCGGATCGAGCACGGCGGAGGTGGCGACCTCGTCGCGCAGGTGGTCGTCCCAGGTGCGGCTGGCCTCGGCCAGCAGGTGCTGGATGCGCAGGCGGTTGGCCTCCGAGGTGTCGGCGGCCGCGCCCTGATCGGGCAGGCGCACCGTGAAATACACACTGGCGAGGTCGCTTTCGGACACGCGCGCCGAGTAGTCGATGGACACGCCGCCCAGTTCGCGAACCAGGGTGTCCTGCATTTCCAGGCGCACGTGGGTGGTGTAGCGATCGCGCGGGAGGTAGACCATGCAGGCCACGAAGCGGCCGTAGCCGTCCATGCGCATGAACAGCCGAACCTGGCGGCGCATACCGACATTCAGCACCGCACCGGCGGTGCGGCGCAGGGCATCGCTGTCGGAGGAGAACAGTTCGGTGCGGGGGAAGGACTGGATGACCTCGAGCATCTCCTGGCCGGAGAAGGAGTCCAGGTCGAAGCCGCTCGCCTCGATGATGGAGCGCACCCGGCGCTCGATGACCGGGATGTCGAGCACGTTCTCGTGCAGGGCGGTGACGGTGAAGACGCCGATGAACAGGTGTTCGCCTGTGACAGCACCGGTTTCGTCCATTTCGGCGACGCCGACGAAGTACGGGTAGACCGCGCGGTGCACGGTGGCGGGCACCAGGCCCTGGGTGAGCATGAGCAGCGGCTGGTCGCCGCTGTTGTCGGGAACGCGGAAGTCGGTGCCGACATTCGGGCGCAGCACGCCGAGGCTGGTCTCGGGCACGATGACGGACTTGGCCTGGCCGTCGACGGTGCTGCGTTCGTAGCGCGCGTAGCCCAGCACGGTGAAGTGACCGTCGGCCAGCCAGCGCAGCAGGTCGGCGCAGTCGGTGAGATCCGTTGCGGGGAAAGGGGATCTACCCGCTTCGGCGGCCGCGTCGAGTTCACCGGCGACGCGTTCCTGGGCCTCGCGCATGGCCTCGGTGTCCTCGATGACGCGGCGCACGTCGGTGAGCACGTCGGGCAGCGAGGATTCGATCTTCTCGAGCTGCGCGCGGCTGGTGGCGGGGTGCAACTGCACGTGCATCCACGACTCGCGCAGACCCGTGGATCCATTGCCGTCGACCTCGTGCGGGGCCGCGGTCTCCAGGCGGCCGGTGGCATCCCGGGTGACCTCGAAAATGGGGTGCACGACCTCGCTGACGCTGACGCCCATGCGGCTCAGCGACGAGGTGACCGACTCGACCAGCAGGGGCATGTCATCGGTGACCATCTGGACGGCGACGCCCAGTCCGGCCTCGTCGTCGGCTTGGTACACATGGACATTCGCGGTGCCGGGGGTGCGCTGCATACCCAGATCGAGGTGGCAGCGGAAGATGTGGGTGGAGGTCGCGGGGATGGCGCAGTCGGCGTCACCAGCATCTACGTGTCGGAAATATGCCTCCTCGAGGGATACCAGATTGCCCCGCAAGGACTCGGGCAAACTCGCAGCCCAGGCCGCGCTGGACAATTCGGACGAGACGGTCATTTCGCCAACTCCTCGGATTCGGTTCCGTAACAAAGTGACGCCGATGCGAGAGTAACTGGGTGCAAGATGCGCCGGGCTGAATTCCTCTCAATGCCGCGCCGCGTCTCACAATACGGACGAACCAGACGGTTCGCGGCTCGCGAGCCCGCGCGCGAAACCTCCAGGTCGTCCCCGACAAACCTTGCACCAAAACACATTTCACGCAAACGTGCGAATGCGAAACCGCCGAGTTCGCTGTTGGATAACCGTTCACGATCTCGGCCCCGGCCCGCCACCCAGCGAACCGCAACCCGTCCAGCAAACAATCACTAGACCAACACGATGGCAACAACCACCCACCGTCACCCGACCGAGCATTCGCCCCGCAGAGTCACTCCTCGGCAGGCCCCTCGGACCCACCACCAAGCCAACCTACTCCCCCTGCCCCACAAGATCTTTCGTACACCGTCCACCTCACCCCACACCCCGAGCATCCGACCGGGCCGTCCCACCCTGGCAGGGTGGGGACGGCGGCGGAATCGGTTGGGGTGGGCGGTTATCCGCGGGTGAGCTTGCGGTGGGTGACGCGGTGGGGGCGGGCGGCTTCGGGGCCGAGGCGCTCGATCTTGTTGGCCTCGTAGGCCTCGAAGTTGCCTTCGAACCAGAACCAGGAGGCCGGGTTGTCGTCGGTGCCCTCCCACGCCAGGATGTGGGTGCAGGTGCGGTCGAGGAACCAGCGGTCGTGGGAGATGACCACCGAGCAGCCCGCGAAGTTCTCCAGGGCGTTCTCGAGCGAGCTCAGGGTTTCGACGTCGAGGTCGTTGGTGGGCTCGTCGAGCAGGATCAGGTTGCCGCCCTGCTTGAGGGTCAGCGCCAGGTTGAGGCGGTTGCGCTCACCACCGGAGAGCACCCCCGCGGGCTTCTGCTGATCCGGACCCTTGAATCCGAACGCGGAAACGTAAGCGCGGGAAGGCATTTCCACCTGACCGACCTGGATGTGATCCAGCCCGTCGGAAACCACCTGCCACACCGTCTTGTTCGGGTCGATGCCGCCGCGGTTCTGGTCGACGTAGCTCAGCTTGACCGTGTCGCCGACGCGCACCGAGCCGCTGTCCGCCTGCTCGAGACCGACAATGGTCTTGAACAACGTCGACTTACCGACACCGTTCGGGCCGATGACGCCGACAATGCCGTTGCGCGGCAGGGTGAACGACAGATCCTTGATGAGCTGCCGGTCGCCGAAGCCCTTGTCCAGGTGCTCGACCTCGACGACCACATTGCCCAGGCGCGGACCGGCCGGGATCTGGATCTCCTCGAAGTCCAACTTGCGCATCTTCTCGGCCTCGGCGGCCATTTCCTCGTAGCGGCCCAGACGCGCCTTGTTCTTGGCCTGCCGCGCCTTCGCGCCGGAGCGGACCCAGGCCAGCTCCTCCTTCAGGCGCTTCTGCAGCTTCTGGTCCTTCTTGCCCTGCACCTCGAGGCGCTCGGCCTTCTTCTCCAGGTAGGTGGAGTAGTTGCCCTCGTAGGGGTAGGTGCGGCCGCGGTCGAGCTCAAGGATCCACTGCGCGACATTGTCGAGGAAGTACCGGTCGTGGGTGACGGCCAGCACGGCGCCCTGGTAGGAGGCCAGGAACTGCTCGAGCCACAGCACCGACTCGGCGTCGAGGTGGTTGGTGGGCTCGTCGAGCAGCAGCAGGTCCGGCTTGCTCAGCAGCAGCTTGCACAGCGCGACGCGGCGACGCTCACCACCGGAGAGGTTGGTGACCGGCTCGTCCGGCGGCGGGCAGCGCAGCGCGTCCATGGCCTGCTCGAGCTGGGAGTCGATGTCCCACGCGTCGGCGTGGTCCAGATCCTCCTGGAGCTTGCCCATCTCCTCCATGAGCTCATCGGAGTAGTCGGTGGCCATGAGCTCGGCGATCTCGTTGAAGCGGTCCAGCTTCACCTTGATCTCGCCGAGGCCCTCCTCGACATTGCCGCGAACGGTCTTCTCCTCGTTCAGCGGCGGCTCCTGCTGCAGGATGCCGACCGTCGCGCCGGGCGCGAGCCAGGCATCACCGTTGTTCGGCTGGTCCAGTCCCGCCATGATCTTCAGCACACTGGACTTACCCGCGCCGTTCGGGCCGACGACACCGATCTTCGCGCCGGGAAGGAAGTTCAAGGTCACATTGTCGAGCACGACCTTGTCGCCATGCGCCTTTCGCACCTTCACCATCTGGTAAATGAACTCAGCCATATGGGCAAGCCTAACTGTGTGTAGTAGCGGGTTCTCCGGCAGTGTCCGCATCCGCGGACGGCCGTTCTACGGGGTCGGTCCGGTCGGCTCGACCGAAGGTTTTGCGCACCACCGGAGCGGTGCAACGACCCAGGTCCGGACCCACTGCCAGGGCCCGCATCTCGAGGTCGGTGCGCTCCGCGCCATCCCGGGTGGTGTACTCGTTCGAGCGCAGCTGCCCGTACGCGATGATCGGATCACCTCGCTGCAGCGATGCCTCGACTCCTTCGACGATCCCCCGTCGCCAACAGCTTACGGTGAGATAGAGCGTGCCTCCGTCCACCCAGTCACCCGCGGCCTGATCGTAGCGGCGAGCCGTGCTGGCCAGCCGGAAGCTCAGGACGTGATCCCCGTTCTGCAGCACTCGCCGCACCGGATGGGTGACGACCCGGCCGATGACCGCGGTATTCGCCTCGTACATTCCACTCCCCCTTGCCGATTCGAGCAACTGGTTTCCGTTGGCTTCCAGCTTCGCTCGACGGCAATCCCGCCAACAGGCCCGAGACGGCGAGTGTGGACAACTCGCGGGGTGTGGACAACTACAGCGTGGCGAGGTCGGTGTTGGCCCCGCACAACACGATTACCGGCCGCTCCCCCGCCGCCGGGACATACGCGCCGCTCTGAATCGCGGCCACCGCGGTCGCCCCGGCGGGCTCCACCACGATCCGGAACTCGCGCCACAGGTACTCGCGCGCCATCACGATGGCGTCATCGCTGACCAGAATGGACCGCACCCCGTACCGCGTGGCCACCTCCATGGCGATATCACCGATCCGGTTCGCCCCCAACGCATCCGAGGCCACACTCGACACGTCGACATCCACCGGACGCCCCGCCGCCAGCGCCGCGTGCAGCGTCGGCGCGCCCTGCGGCTCGACCCCGATCACCCGCCCGCGCAGCCCCAACGCCACCGCGACCCCGGCCACCAGCCCGCCCCCGCCGACCGCGACCAGCACCGGCGGGCGCCCCCGCACCTGCTCCTCGATCTCCAGCCCGACCACCCCGGCCCCCGTCACGATTTCGGGCAGATCGTAGGCGTGCAGCGCCATGGCCCCGCGCTCCTCGGCCAGCTGCCGCGCGTACTTGTGCGCCTCGGCGTAAGTCGTTCCGTGCCACAGCACTTCGGCGCCGTGCGACCACATGGCCGCCACCTTGGTGTGCGAGGCCGACTCGGGAACCACCACGGTGCACGACATTCCGCGCAGCGCACTGGCCAGCGCCGCCGCGATTCCGGCGTTCCCGGCCGAGGCCAGCACCACGCCGGTTTTCTCACCGCGCGCCTGCAGCAGCGCGTTCAGGCACCCGCGCACCTTGAACGTCCCGCCGTGCTGCAGATGCTCGAGCTTGAGCGTCACCGGCACCGGCCCGCGCGGGCCCAGGATGTCGGTGTGGAAGACCGGCGTCTTGCGGGTGTGCCCGCGCAGCAGGCGGCGGGCCTGGCGCACGTCGGATCGGTAGAGCCGCTTGACTTTTCGGGTCGCCATGGCGACGTCGTTCACTTACGTACCTCTCCGTCACGCCGGGCGAGCTCGGCGAACATGGCGTTGTACGCGGACAGGTCCGCGTCGTCGTCACGCTCGGCCTTGCGGTCGATCCGGTTCGCCAGGCGGGTGTCGCTGCGCGACCACTGGATGAGCAGCGCGAGCATCACCACGACCAGTGGGATCTCACCGCTCGCCCACGCGAGGCTACCGCCGGTGTGCTGATCGGCGAGCAGATCGCTGTTCCAACCAAGTCCGAGACTGCGGTAGAACCAACCGCCCAGGACGGTATCCATGCTCATCAGCGCGATACCGAAGAAGGCGTGGAACGGCAGCGAACCGAACACCATGCCCAGCTTGGTGAGCGGCTCCACCTGACGCGGCTTGGGATCGATGCCGATCACCACCCAATAGAAGAGGTAGCCGCTGAGCAGGAAGTGCACGTTCATGAACAGGTGCGCGCCGTGCGTACCGACGAACTTGTCGAAGATGCCGCCGAGGTAGAGCGCGTAGAAACCGGCGACGAAGAACACCGCGGCGATCACGGGCTGGGTCATGAAGCGCGACACCGGATTGTGCACCGCCGCCAGAATCCATTCGCGTGGTCCGGGCGGAGCGTCCCGACCGGCCGGTTGAATCGCCCGCAGCGCCAGCAACACCGGACCACCCAGCGCGAACAGAATCGGCGCCAACATCGACAGCATCATGTGCTGAGCCATGTGCACGCTGAACATGGCCGGTGCGTAGCGCCCGACCCCGGAACTCGTCGCGATCAACAGCGTCGCGCAGGCCGCCAGCCAGGCGATGGATCGCCCGATCGGCCAGGCGTCACCGCGCTTGCGCAGCCGCAGCACGCCGAGCACGTACACCACGGCCAACACGATGGCGAGCGTGCCGAAGATCAGATCGAACCGCCAGTCGAACAGGATCCGCGCGACGGTCGGCGGACCGGCCAGGTTGTAGCCGATCTCGACCTCGGTCGGGGTGGGCACGGTGCGCAGCTCCGGTGGCGGCGTGCGCCCCAGACCGACCGCCAGGCCGACGGTCGCGGCAAAGACCAGCGCCTCGACTCCCGCGAAGCGAATGAGCGCACCCCGATCACTCGGATCCTTCTCCAGATCCGGAATCGCGCGCTGCCGCTGCAGGAATCCGATGATGCCCAGAATGATCAGCGCCGCGGCCTTGGCGAGCACGAGTTTGCCGTAGGTAGTACTGAACAGATCCGACCACGGCACCCGCACGTAGGCGTTGATCACACCGCTGGCCGCGATCACCGCGAACGAGACGGTCGCCACTTTCGAGAACCGTCGCACCGCCAGCGCGGTGTACTTGCCGTCCCGCAGCGCGTAGGCGAGCACGGCGAACAGGCCACCCACCCAGAAGCAGGCCGAAACCAGGTGCAGGATCAGGCTGTTGGTGGCCAGGTCGTGCGCGCCGCCCGAGGAGGAATGCCCGGTCAGCGCGACCGGCAGCAGCGACAGCACCGACAGCCAGAGCAGCACGGGAGTCCACCCCCAGCGCAGCGCGATCCGGCAGCCGATGGCCAGGACCAGCACCATCATCACGGTGAACCGCCAGGACCCGGCGACATCGACTTTGTCCGCGGCCCGCCACACCTCTTCGGGCCGCAGCGATTTCTGCAGCGGTTGCCCGGTGGTGTCCGACAGTGTCAGCGGCACCAGCAGAGCCGCTGCACCCGCCCAGACGAGCGCCGCGTTTCCCGCGCGCCGCAGGGCCCGATAACCGCCGACATCCAGCACCCCGCTGCCCTGCGGCGGCACGAAGAACGCCGCGAACAACAGCGACCCGACGGTCAACGCCGCCGAGAAATCCGCCACCGCTCGCACCGCGGGCAACCCGTAGGTCGTGAGCGGTCCCGGATCCGGAATGCCCAGCAGCGTCAGCGCCTGCGCCGCCGACAACCCCACGACCAGCGCCGCCACCAGTGCCGCGGCCGCCGCCCCGAGTGCCGTAATCGCCGCGAACGTCACCCCCGAACCCGACCCTTTCGCCGAAACGTCCGATCCTGCGGGCGGGTCCTGCGCTGACGACATGGACCAAGCGTAGTTCGGAGCGCCCATCCGGACTCCCCCAGGGTTTCCCGTCCTCCGGTCCGCACTCCCGCCCCGACGCGCCGAACAGTTGCTACGCGACGGTCCTTTGCTGATCTGGACGCTCGCTATACTTAACCCGCTGGACACCGAGATCGATTTGGGTCAAGGTGTTTGGTGCCCGCATCACCGCCGATGCCCGCACTGCCTCCGTAGCTCAGTTGGATAGAGCAAGGGCCTTCTAATCCCTAGGTCGCAGGTTCGATTCCTGCCGGGGGCGCATCGGGTGTATGACCAGCGACAACGCTGGCAGTTACACCTTTACCCACATCGGAGAACCCGCAAACCCGGGACCGAACCCCCCACAAACTCCGAACTTGCCGGACGTCGACCAAAAGTCGGGCAGCGCCACAATGCTGCCAGACAGCGCGGGTCGCAGGCAGCTAGGAGGTACGCAGCACTGTGCATACCACTTGGTAGGCTCCCCATGGAGCCGATCTTGAACTAACCGGGGGTGGCGCTCGAGCATGGTGATCCAGAATGTGAATTTCGGTGGTTACGACGATTGGGATGACGAACCACCAACGCCGCCCCGACCCGCTACGCAGGTCAGGCCACAGGCTGCTGCTGAACCGTCGACAATAATCGGGGCCAAACTTCCAGAGGTGATTGTGGTTCCCGCCCATCCGCGGCCTGACGACGATGGCTTTTCCATCGAACTCAGTGCCGAAGTCACGGGCGCGCCGGTGGCGATCGTGTTCTCGACGGTTGAGCGGTTGATTGAGCGGTTGGGTCGTTATCAGCCTTGGGTCATGGTTCCGTCGGCCGTCTTGCCCCAATTGCTTTGCACCGCCGCCATTTCGATCGTGCTCGATCCGCTGGAGAAGACCTGTCGTACCTGGTGGAGCAGCGCTCGGCTCGCCGCGATGCACCGGTATCAGAACAACATAGAAACCGCTGAGGCCAATCCGGTGGTGTTCCGCATATGAGTGCTGGTTTCGAGGTCGTTCTCGACGATTTGAAGTCGATGGCCAAGACCTTCAGCGACGAAGCGACGACATACGAAGCGCGCGTACCCGGCTTTCTTCCCGCGGCGGTGGATTCCGGCGACGGCACCCTGAACGAGGCGATGAAAGGTGTGCTGGAGCTGCTGGAAATCCTCAACCATCAGGTCGTCCGCACCATCCAGACGCATTCGGACAAGCTCGCCTATGCGCGGGATTCCTACGAGCGCCACGACATCGACAATCGCAAGCTGTTCGACGACCTCACCCAGAACCTGGACTGAGCCCACCGAAAGGAGTGCCGGATGAGTTGGATCGGCGGCGACCTGGCTGGTCTGCAGGCCATGGGCACGGCCATGCAAACCGCACCGGCATCGACCAACGATATTGTCGAAGCGCTGAGCTCGAAGGTGGACACCATCGTCGGTGATGCTGGATGGACCGGCAGCGGCGCGGATTCGTTCCGTAAAGCCTGGACCTCGACATCGATCCAGGTCGGCGCGGTAGCCACCGTCACCAGCAGCGCCGGAAAGATCCTCGGCGATCTCGGCGACAACTTGCAGGCCATCGAGGCCGATCTGTACAACGCCGCCAACGACGCGAAACTGCGAGGCGCGCAGATCGGTGACGACGGCAAGCCGCTGCCGCTGGTCATTACCGGCGACCCGGATACGGAGACCGCCAAGAACGCACGCCAAGCCCAATCCGACTACAGCGCCACCTATGATTCGGCAATCAAACTGGCACAACGGTTCCGACTACAGGCAGCCAAGGAACTCAACGACCTCGCCTCCCCGATCAAACCGACCGGCCACGACAGCGATTTCAGCTGGGACAAACGAGTGACGCTCGCCGACTACCTACGCGGTCTCTACGCGGTGCCGAACGAGAAGAACTCGCTGTGGGGCCAGACACTGCCCGACAAGATCAAGGCCGCGAATCAGACGGTGGACCAGGCGTTTCAGGACTACGCCAAAGCAAACTCGGACTTCATCGCCAAGGGCGGCCAGTTACCCATCGACGATCCCGCCCTCGCGAACACCTTCGCCGCGAACAAAGACCTCACCCAGTTGGAGAACAAACTGTCCGCCGCTGAGGCAGGAAAGGGCGAAGCCCCGCTGTCGAACCTATTGAACGTCAAGATCAAAGATGCGGACAAACTCATCCCGGCGCTGGAAAAGGTCACCCCGAAGGGCCTGAACTTCCTGAAGGAGATCCCGGTCGTCGATGTTGCCGCGTCTGGGGTGGTCGCGGAAATCCAGTCGCGCGACGATATTTCGAAGGGCCAGAATCCAACCTCGGCGCGCGCCTATGACTATGGTGCCGCCGCGATCGGCCTCGCGGCCGGTGCCGCCGCCGTCGCTTTGGCACCCGAAGCGGCACCGGTAGCAGCTGTTGCCGTGGGCGCCGGCGCGATCGTCGTCGGCGTCGGCGACACGTTCTACCAGGGATTCCATGAACACTGGGCCGAAGACATCCACGACCGCGGTGTGGTGAGCGGCATCACTCACGGCCTGGGCAATACGTTCTCCAACACCGGTCATGACATGGCCGATCTCGGCGGTAGCGCCTGGAACGCAACGAAGAACGCGACAACTAGCTTGTGGCACAAGGCATTCGGATGACAATGAGCGATCAGCAGTGGAGCGCGCCGCCCGTCGAGTCGATCAAAGGTCTCGGGACCTCGTGGTTTCGACGCGGACCGAGTTACTGGGCCCGGCGGGTGCTCGCCACCGTTCTATACGCGATCATCCTGTGTATCGGAGCCCTCCTCGTCGGCGGCCTGGTCATGGCCATCAACAAGGACGCGAATTCAATCGGTCGGGCCATCCTGTGGACCGTGGTGGTCGCAGTGGTCGCGGTCAGTCACTATCTGGGCTTCCGTGACATGAACCCCAGAAGACAGCAAATCGCTACTCCGAAGCGACGATCCGGTGCCACAGGCGCGGGGCTGGGTGCCGGTGTCGCCGCATTCGGAGGCTCCGCGCTGGGTGCGGGCATCCTCGCGATCGGCATGTTCGCCGGGGTGGGCTGGTTCACGGCCATGTTCGTGTACTCGCTGACCCGCTACCCCTCGGCCACCGAACTTCAAGCAGTGCAGAAGATGCGTGACTGGTATGCGCAACACCCGGAGATCCCCGACAACCAGCGACCCCACCAATTCCGGCGCGCAGCCCTCGGCGCATCGGAACGATGACTGAAACGTATTCAAGCCTGCGCCGGGCCTCCTGAGCTGTCTCAGGTTCGGAACCGACCTACACCCCAAGGTCGACCAGCCACTCCTCAACGAGGTCAATGGCCAGCTGCCTCTCAGCGAGGCGCGACCCTGTCGATGAGCGACGACAAACATTCGGCCGACACCTCTACGACGGACTTGCCGCTTGGCATGTGGGTCGAAACACACTGCGCCCCAGAATATTCAGCTGCCCGCCCCGCGGGATCTGCAACTCGAGACCGTCATGTCGCCCCGGGAGGCGTTCTTCGGGCCGTGCGAGACCGTGCCTGCCGAGCAGGCCGCGGGACGCATTGCGGCCGAACAGGTTACGCCCTACCCGCGGGTATTCCGGTGATCGTGCCGGGCGAGCTCATCGATGCGGCCGTTATCGACTACCTGCGTACGGGGATAGAGAACGGTATGAATGTTCCGGATCCGGCCGATCCCGAACTCCACACCGTGCGTGTCGTCGCACGGTGAGGGAGTTCGCTTTTCAGACGGCGGTTCCGTTGTTGGGGTCCATTCCGCCCAAGCCTTCCGGGGATTCGGTTTCGCCGTCGCTGTCGCGGTCGGCTGTCACGGCTCGATGTTCGTCCGCGAATTCGGTTTCCGGGTCATCGTCGAGATCCGCGCGCTCACGCGGATCGCCGCTGTTCGCCGTCATCGGTTCTCCTCGTTCCGGAATCGCTCGTCTCGAGATCGCTCTACCCGCGGACAGGTGTGGCAAACGGGCGGTCGGCTTCGGCTCGGCGGGCCGTGGCGGGGCGGTGGAGGCAGACGAAGAAGAGGACGAAGGCGATGGTCAGGAGGATGTGGCCGCCGCCGGAAACATGAGCCAGCAGGTCGCTTTCGGGGCGGCCTTGGACGGTGCGGATGCCGATTGCCGTCATACACGCCACTGTCCAGAGGACGGCCGTGTTGTAGGTCCAGAAGAACCAGCCGAACACACGCTGGGAGGACAGGTCGAATTGCTTGTCCAGGGCCAGCACGATCAGGAAGAAGAGGGTGCCGAGGGCCAGTAGATGGGTGTGGGTGACGGCGAGTTCGGTTTTGCCGGTGAAATTGTGGGATTTGGTGAAGTCGCAGTAGAACAGGCCTGAGAAGAGGCCGAGCAGGGTGTAGAGAGCCGCGGCGTAGTAGAGCTGTTTCATTGGGGTCCTTGGTTATTCGGCGCTGCGGCTGGTGAAGTCGAAGGAATCGCCGTCGATGCCCCAGGAGATGATGCGGTCGGGGTGGATTCGGATGATCGCGCGTTCCTGGGCCGGGAACAGCGGCTCCTCGTCGGGCAGGGCCTCGGCCGTGCCGCGGACCTCGATGCCGCGAATCACGTACGGGTCCACCGAAACCTGTTGGTCGACGACGAAGGACACCCGGCTGCCCGCCTCGACATTGCGGTATTTGCGGCTGGCGCGCATCCGCATGCCGCCGATGTCGATCGTGCCGTCGGCATTCACCCGGTAGCCGGTGGGGTTGTTCTGCACGACGCCGTCGGGTGACACCGTGGCCAGCCGACCGATTCCGGCCTCGGCGAGGAACTGCTGTTCATTGCTGGTGAAGCTCATGGCGATTTCTCCGTTCTGATTTCTAGCGCCGCTAGGCACGAGAGCAACGGTAACACTCGCCCAGTAGCTTGTCTAGCGTTGCTAGATTGAGGGTGTGCGAGTGGACGACGAAGGGACGAGCCTTGGGCGGCCGCGGGATTCGCGGCGGCGAGAGGCGGTGGTGGCGGCCACGCGGGAGGTGTTGCTGGAGAAGGGGTACGAGGAGCTGACGCTGACCGAGGTGGCGCGGCGGGCCGGAGTGTCGCGGCCGTTCGTGTACGACAACTGGGGCAGCCGATTCTCACTGGTCGAGGATGCGATATTCAGTGTGCCCGAACAGGATTCGCTGATCGATGAGAATGCACCGCTGGCCGCCGCGATGACGGAGCTGATCGCGGCCATGGTGCGGATTCAGTCGGATCCGGTTTATGTGGCGGGGCTGGCCGGAATCGCCGCCGAGCTGTACGGGCGCGATGACCTGATGGCCCAGATCGAGAGTCGCTACAGCGCGCCGATCCGGGCCGTCTACACGCGCTTGATCGAGCGGGGGAAGGCCGAGGGCACGGTGCGCCCGGATGTGGACGGCAGTGCGCTGTTCGACACCGTGCGAGGCGCTGTCATGATGCACATGCTGGTCAAACACCCGGACACCGACGGCTTGATCGAGCACCTGAGCTCGATCATCGTGCCGGGCATCATGATTCACCCCTGACGTCGCGAAAACCGATCCGGCCGAACCCATTGCCACTTTTCTTACGCCGCGTAATATAACTCCCGACGGGCGTGTGCTCTCGATCACGCCCGGAGACCGCAATGGAGGGGTCGTGGATCGGCAGAAGTTCGGGAAGCTCTTCGACCTCGGCGGGCGCACCGCGCTGGTCACCGGCGGCACCCGCGGGATCGGGTTGGCGCTGGCGGAGGCCTTCGTCTGCGCGGGCGCGAATGTGGTTGTCGCGGGCCGCAAACCCGACGCGTGCGCGGCCGCCGCCGCGCATCTCACCGACATGGGCGGGCGCGCTCTGGGTGTGCCGACCCACATGGGCGACCTGAAAGCCCTCGACGCCCTGGTGACCGCGGCCGCCGCCGAATTCGGCGGTATCGACATCCTGGTCAACAATGCCGCGAACCCCTCGGCGCAACCGCTCGGCGAAATGACCACGGCCGCATGGGAGAAGTCCTACGACGTGAACCTGCGCGGACCGGTCTTCCTGGTGCAGGCCGCCCTCCCCCACCTCGAAAGGAGTTCGCACGCAGCGATTCTCAATATCGTCTCGGTGGGCGCGTTCACCTTCTCACCCGGCACGGCCATCTACTCGGCGGCCAAGGCCGCCATGGTCTCCTTCACCCGGTCCATGGCGGCGGAGTTCGCCCCGCGCGGCATTCGCGTCAACGCCCTGGCCCCCGGCCCGGTGAACACCAGCATGGTGCGCAACAACCCGCCCGAATTCGTGGCCGCCCTCGAACGCTCGACCCTGCAGCGGCGGATCGCCGATCCCGATGAAATGGTCGGGGCCGCACTGCTTCTCACCTCGGACGCGGGCAGCTATATCACCGGTCAGACGGTGATCGCCGACGGCGGCCTGATCGCACGCTAGGAGATCGACATGACAGCGGTACGCACCGACGAGCGCCAGGACGGTGTCGTCCTGGTTACCATCGATCGCCCCCACCGGCGCAATGCGCTCGACCCGCAGACCGTGGCCGAGCTGCACACGGTTTTCGCGGATATCGCTGGCAGGCCCGAGATCAGGGCGGTGGTGATCACGGGCGCGGGCTCGGCCTTCAGCGCGGGAGCTGATCTGAAGTCGACACCGGAGGACTTCGACCGCACCGAGGCCACCCCGACCGCCGCGCTGCTGGGCGCGGCGACCTCCGAGCTGGCACGCACCATGGCCGCGCAGGAGCTGATGGCCTCCTTGTTCGAGCGGATTCATCGCCTGCGTCAGCCGGTGATCGCCGCCGTCAATGGCGCGGCGGTCGGCGGCGGTTTCGCCCTGACGCTGGCCTGCGATATTCGGATCGCCTGCCCGGAGGCCACTTTCGGCGCGGTGTTCATCCGCCACGGCGTCTCGGCCTGCGATATGGGCACCAGCTACCACCTGCCCCGGCTCGTGGGCGCTTCCCGCGCCGCCGAATTGATGCTCACCGGAAGGGTTTTCGACGCCGAGGAGGCGCTGCGCATCGGCCTGACCGTCGACACGGTGCCCGCGACGAACCTGATCGACACCGCGCTGGCCAAGGCGGCGGAGATTGCCGCGCACTCACCGCTGGCGGTCTGGATGACCAAGGAAACCCTGTGGCAGAACGTCGACGCGCCGAGCCTGCGCCACGCACTGGACCTGGAGAACCGCACCCAGGTCATGTGCACGGCGACCGGTGATCTGCACGCCTCCTTCGCGGCCTTCCGCGATCACTCGACCTCACGGTGGAAACCGTTGTAGGGCGAGCCATTTCACTGAAATACAGGAGTGGACAAATGAATACCGACTACCCGATCGGCTGGTTCGCGGTGGCGTTCTCCTCCGCACTCGCCGAACGCTCCGCCGCGCCGGTACAAGCCTTCGGCGAGCGGTTGGTGGCCTGGCGTGACGAGCAGGGCCGAGCACACCTGATGGACGCGTACTGCCCGCATCTGGGCGCACATCTCGGTATCGGCGGCACCGTCGTCGGCGATGCGCTGCAATGCCCGTTCCACGGTTGGCGATTCGATACCGCGGGCCGGTGCGTCGAGGTTCCCTACGCGAAGGTAAAACCCGCTGCGGGCGTACGGGTTTGGCCCGTCCGCGAGCAGAACGGCGTGATCCTGGCCTGGCACGGAGCGCCGGACCGGCAGCCCGACTGGGAGATGCCCGTGCTGGACCGCGATGGCTGGACACCGGATCTCACCGTCGAATGGACGCTGCGCGGTATCGCCCAGGACATTCTCGAAAACGGCGTCGACGGAGCGCATTTCAAGTGGGTGCACAAGTCGAGCATCATGGCCGCCACCGGTCTGCCCGAGGCCACCGAGCATTGCTTCCGCGTGGATCTCGCCCCGCTGGCCACTTCCGACGAAGAGCTGCCCGGCATTCCGCTGCGCAGCGAGATTCACGGACCCGGCATGGTCATGGCCGTCCACGCGGGTGAGGGCTTCGAAGGCTGCTACCGCCTCTACGCCACGCCCTTGGACCAGGAGCGCATCGTCCTGCGTGGGCTGGTATCGGTCAGTGCCGCACAGGATGCCGACCCGCTGAATCAGGTGATCTTCGATGCCGTCCGTGCCCAGTGGGAGAGCGACACGCTGATCTGGGACAACAAGATCCACCGCCCCACTCCCCTGCTCACCACCGAGGAACGCCTGATCGGCCAGTTCCGGCGCTGGTATCGCGCCAACTTCCTCGAAGGCGAGGCCCTGGCCGAGACGCCGAGCCGGGCCGGTTAGCCCGGGGCGGGTCGGGATTCGGGCTGTTTCGGGTCCCGGCCATCGATCACGAGGGGAGCGTCGGGACCCAGCGCCATACCGAACTGGGGGCGACCATTGGCGGCGAAGGTGAAGGGCTGGACGCGAATACTGCGACCCGCCCAGCCGGTGCCGGACTCCAGGCGGGCGTGGTAGGCGATCCACGGGTGGCCGTCGATGGTGAGAAAGCCATTGTGACCGGGGGCTATCGCACCGGAGGTCCCCGGCAGGATGGGGCCGCCGGACTTGGTCCAGGACTTGGGGTTCATGGGGTCCGCGCCCTGGGCGAGCTCGAGCAGTCCCAATCGGTAGGTGTCGTCGAAGCTGGCATTGGCGGAGAAGGTCATGAACAGGCGACCGTTGGGCGCGACCAGTGGCTGCGGGGCCTCGTTGATCAGCAGCCCCGCGTCATTGGGAACGGTTTCCCACCCGGCGGTGGGTGTCGCGATGCTGACGCGATCGCCGATCGGGGTCATCGGATCCGACATGCGGACGGCGCAAATGTCCTGCACCCGTGTGTCTTCCGGGTCACGCAGGCAGGACCAGAAGAAGTATCCGGCGTTCCGGTATTCCTGATAGACGCCGTCGATGCCCCACCCGCCGGGCAGGTCGAGCTTGCCGAGGAACTCGTAGGGGCCGGTCGGATCGTCGTCGCTCGACCGCAGCGCGTACATGCGGTGCGTCTCGTTGCGCTCGTCCTCCTGACCGGCGAAGTAGATCCACCACCGGTCGCCGATGTGCTCCAGTTCCGGCGCCCAGACCTTGGTGCACGCCGGGGCCGGGCAGGCGGGGTGCTCCCACACCACGACCGGTTCGGCCTGGCCCAGTCCGCCGAGGGTGTCCGCACTGCGGATGACGATGTTGTCATTGTTGTAGAAGTCGCCCTGCACCAGGTGAAATCGGCCCCGGTAGTAGCTCATGCTCGGGTCCGCGCCCGCCGCGAGAATCGGATTGGTGAATTGCTCACTGTGCGGCCCGTCCGCGACGGCATTCGGCGCGCCGATCCCTGTGATCGTCATTCCGCTACCCACCAGCAGCGCAATGACCAGCCCGAGCACCCCACGCCAACCCGTCATCATCGCCTCCCGCAAACGTCGAGAATCCAGTCTCGACGCCGCTCCCTGCCGGTTCAATCACTCCGCCGAAAGCCCAGGATGTCCGGCGTTTCGCGGGGGCTCTACAGGTAATCGAGCATTGTTTCGGCAATTTTCGAAATTACTCGCGCGTAGGTTCGGTCCTTGGGGGCATTCTGGAGAGCAGATCAGGAATCTCCGCAGGTCGAGGGAGGTAACAATGGTTAAGGTGACGGCCATCGAGCCGAATGGGGAGCATTGGCATCCGCATCCCGGTGATGCGATCGAAGATCCTGGCGAAGGCCCAGCACTGGTCATGTGCCTGCTCGGGATCGCGACGCTGGGAATGACCCTGACCGCGGCCGCGTCCGGCTACCAGGGCTGGGCGATAACCGGCGCGATCGCGACTGTGGTGCTTATTGTTTCGGGTCTGCTGATGATCCGGTTCGAGTATTTCCGGGAATTCCGCAAGGAGCAGCGGGCCGGACGGCACGGGCACAATCCCTTGGTCGCCGCGGAATACCGGCCACGACAGATCAGCTCGTGGCAGGCGCGCCGCGGAGTCCAATCGCCGTAACCCACCCCGCGACGGCGCGGCTAGTCGTTGGTCGCGACCGCGAGCAGCCCGAAGCGGCTGACCGCGGCGTGATTGTGGCCGTCCACGCTGGTGATGACCACCTCGGCCGGGTTGGTCAGGGCAATGCAGCAGAAGGTGCCGCCGTCGGGATGGATGGTGAGCGAGAGGAACCGGCGGCCATTGGTGCGCTGCCACTCGTCGAGGTCGGCGTACAGCCCTCGCATGGAGGCGTTTTCGAAATAGACGAGGTTGTGCTTGTTCACGTCGGACATGCTTCGATAGTGCCCGGCCGGGTGGGGTCGGTGTGGCCGGAACGGGCTCAGTCGATGCTGTAGGACTGGCGGGAGAGGCGGAAGCGGTGGCCGCCGCCGGAGCATTCGACGTAGTCGACGGTGCTCAGGCAGGTGTAGCCGCCGACGGTGACGCGGTGGCCGTAGTCGAGGACGCCCGGGGTGGTGCCGACCAAACGGTCGTTGTGGCAGGGGAATTGGACGCCAGTGCTGTCCATGATCAGGCGGTCGCCGTAGGCGGAGTGCGGGCAGTCGCGGCCGGGCGGGTTCGCGTAGTCGTGGGCGGAGATTTCGCACCCGGCCAGAGTCGGGGTGACCAGGCACTCGATATTGCCGGACGGCGACGCGAACGACACCTCGTCGGTTGTCGGATCCGCCTGGGCGACAGCGCAACTCAGTGCGGGCACGGTGATCAGGGCCGTGGCGGCGGTAAGGATTCGGATCGAGAACTGCATGGTGGACTCCCCCGTTCGACTGACTTTTCCATAGATCGCCGAGGGATTCGGATCCGCTAACGCGCACCGCGAAACCCCGGTCGCGCCCTCATCGACACGACCGGGGTTCAACCCACGCGGTTACTTCGTGGGAGCCGGGGTGAAGGGCTCGTTGATGGTCGAGAACTTCATTTTGGGGGGGATACGTTCTAACCTGGGGTTATGCCGCTAAATCCGAAGGATTTCCCAGATCTGGAAGCCTCGATTTATGGTCGAAACTCCCAGGACAAAAACAAGGGGTTGTCGGTCCCTCAGCAGGTTCGGTGGGGCTGCGATGAATGCGCGCGGTTCGGGTGGTCGGTCGCGCACAAGATCACTGATACCGATATCGGCGCGACCCGGCACACCGTCAAACAACGGCCCGGCTACCAGCAGTTGGTGGCCGCGCTGCGGGAACCGAGCGCGAGTGGCCGCCAGCGAGTGTTGGTGACCCGATCGTCGTCGCGGGCGAACCGGCAACTGCTCGACTTCGCGATACTGCGCGAGATGTGCGCGAGGTTGGGGGTGTTCTGGTATTCGGGCGGACAGCTCTACGACCTGAACAATCCGACGGACCGTCGGATCCTGGCGCAGGAAGCGGTCGACAACGAGTACGGGCCCGAACAGAACCGCTTCGATTCGATGCAGCAGCTGCACCAGAACTTCCTCGACGGCAAGCCCCACAGCCGAGAAGCGTTCGGCTACATGATCGTCTACAAGCGTGGGCGGTCGGTCGGGCGAGTACCGGATCCTGACAAGGCCCCGATCGTCGCGGAGATGGCACGGCGAGCGTTGTCGGCGGTATCCACAAACGGCATCGCACGATGGCTGACCAGCGATAAGGTGCTGATCCCAAGCGTGGACCTGGCGCTGCCGTGCCGGAAGTGTTCGGTAACCGAGGGACGCAAGGTACTCAAGTCCGTAGATCGGCGGACGTGCCCGTGCGATAAGAGCTGGCGGACCCGGTGGGACCACGTGATGGTCCGCAAAGTGCTGACAAACCCGACCATAGCGGGGCTGCGTGCACATAAGAACCGTGAGACCGGCGAGGTGGAAACCGTTCCCGCGACGTGGAAAGCCATCGTGCCCCTTGACGATTTCATGCAGCTGGCCGAGCTGTTCGCTCAACCCAGCCGGATGGTGGCAGGCCAGCAGGGCAGTGCGCCGAAATGGCTGCTGTCGGGCATCCCGACCTGCGGGGCGTGTGGCGGGGTGGTGCGTTCTCGCTCGGGTGGGCGCAAACGGGCACGGATGTACGAATGCGAAAACTTCTGTGTCTCTCGGCTGGCTGACCCGATCGACGATCTGGTCGAGGAGGCGGTGCTGCAGCGGTTGGAGGACCCGGATCTGCTCGTCGCGCTCGCACGCACCGACGCCCAGGCAGAGGCCGCGCAGGCCGAGGCCAAGCGGTTGCGTGGTGAGTACGACAAATGGGTGCGCGAGGCGATCGCCGCGGAGCTCGCGCCAGCGGAGATCAGGCAGTACAAGGACCGCAAGCTTCCCTCGATCAAAGCCGCCGAAGCCCGCGCGCAGGCAGCCTTGCCCATGCCGCACGTCGTTGAGGCCGCCGGGCCACAGGCCCGCGCGAAGTGGCACGATCCGATGATCACTCCGCTTGAGGCAAAGCGGAACATCATCCGGTCACTGCTGTCGATAACGATCCAACCAGCGGGGAAGCGCCAAGGGTACGGAGCCCCCGCCAGCCTCGATAAAGTCCAAGTCCAGCGCCTAGTCGCTTGAACAGCTCTAGACGGTCGGGGCCTCGTCAGTAGCGTCGGCGGCATAGCCGCCGTTCCACCAGTGCCGCAGCACCGCAAGTTGGGTATCGGTCAGCGGCCCTGACAGCCGCTGGCGGACATCAGCCAGCCACGCCAGCTCCTCTGCGGTCCACTTCCGTCGTCGGTGTACCCGATCGGAATCGCCGACAGGGGTCGCACGGTTGCAGCGCGGCTGATCGTGGCGTGACGCGCCAGCCATGGGCCGCCCGCTAGGCGATGCCGCGCCCGTATGGATGGTGCGTGGCGGGGGTGTTTTGCGGATGGTCATCGGTCGCTCCCCGAAGACGCAGGGCGATCACAGAGGATCCTGACACCCGTGCACTGCATCCAGACCCCCGTTTTGCGACATGGGATCCAAGGATTTCGCTCCGAGTCGCTCGTTGAAGTTGGGCGGCGGGCGCCTCCGGAGCGGGCGTCGAGTTGGCGAATCTTGACACCAATGCGGGGCGGGCTGTCAATGATGTGTGCGACGGTCGGTTCGGTGCGTGTTCCGTGCAGACCAGATCCTGTGAGCTTCACCAGCTCGTCCAGCTACGCGGTGGACGGAAATCGGTTCGGGTGTCAGTAAATACACAACCGGAGTAGTGGGGAACGCACATGAACAACGAGAATTCGTGCCCGATCTGCGAGCGAGTCGACGCGATACAGAGCATGCCCGCGATCGCTGCGACCGGCACCGCCACCACGCAAGGAACGAGCACATATATGGGCGTAGGAATCGGTCTGTCAGGCGGCGTTGTGCCTGTCATTGGGTCGGCAACGTCCACTAGCGCTCAAACCAGCGCGCTCGCCGCAGCCACCAGACCTGCGCCCTCCCCCAGTTCCGTTACAGGCCCAGCAGTCTGCGGGGCCCTGTTGCTGATAGTCACGTTGATCATGGTTGCTATTGCTGTAGCCGCTGCGACCCATCTGCAACCCTCGACCGCGCAGGCCACGTCACCGATGAGTACCCTGCTCATGCTCGGTAGCGTCTTGTCGCTGCCCTTCGCGCTCCCGTCTCTGGCTGCTTTCGTGGTGCTCGCACGCCGATCCCGTGACAATGCGCGCATCGCGCGCGGACTGCCCGCCGCAACTGCGCTGTGGGAAGCGGGCTTTTACTGCCACCGTTGCGGGGTGTGCTACTGGCCGCACTCGTATGAAACCGGAGTCGATGCTCGGCGGCCCTTCTCCCCGAGTCAGTTCCAGCAGATCGTTTGGAATGCAGGCGGTTTCGGATTCAGCCAGTCCGATCGATCCGGAAGCTGACGCTCGCACCCCGGGACTTGAACTCCGCCACCGGCAGTCTAGAGGAAGACCGATGCCTGAAATCGAGTCTTACAGATGTGCGCTACCCAATACTTGGGGCATCATCTGTCTTAGTCGAACGATAAGCGAAGTAGGCGATCTGCCTGCATTCTCTGCGCTTAGCCGGTTATTTATATATTTGCCGCGCTGACTTCTTGTGGCCTCGATCATTCGGTCTGGCGACGCCAGCTCCGAGTTCGGCGTTGGGGCTGGTCCGTACGCGGCGATTTGTTCAGACCAGTCGGTGACATCTGTGAGACTGCTCGATCGTTCCACTGGTTCGGCAAGAGAGAAGACATGGCCCGGCGTAAGAATCAAGAGTCTGATCGCAGTTTGACGAATTGCCCGAGTTGCGGCGTAGACCTTGGATCGGTACTAAGCGAACAACACCTCGCCCCAATCAGAGACGAGATTCGCCGCGATCTTGAGAAGCAATTCGAATCGGATCTCGACGGCAAGTTGGCCGCGAAAGAGCTTGAGATCGCAAGCAAGACTTCCGAACTCGCCGAGCGCGCAAAGAAGGATGAGCAGACTCGGGGATCGTTGGAGGCTGCGCTCAAGGAACTGGCGCAGATGCGCACGGAGCGAGATGGCGTCGACATCGAGATCGAAAAGGCTCGACTGGCCGGCGCGGACGAGGCGCGTCTGCAGCTTGAGGAGAAGCTTGAAGCGCGACTAGGTTTGGCCGAAAAGCGCGGTAAAGACCAGGCCATGGCAGAGCTCCATGCCCAACACAACCTGGACAAGCAGCACGCCGCTGCAAAGATCGATTCGCTGGCGGCGCTGTGCGGTCAGCTGGAAGCCCAGGTCGCAGCTGGGGTGCAGGATCGCGAGGAGCTGGTCCGCAACGCCACCACCCAAGCCGAAACGGCAGCAGCCGAAAAGATCGCGACCCTGACCGCATTGTGCGGTCGACTGGAAGCCCAAGTGGCAGCCGGGGTACAGGATCGCGAGGAGCTGGTCCGCAACGCCACCACCCAAGCCGAAACGGCAGCAGCCGAAAAGATCGCGACCCTGACCGCATTGTGCGGTCGACTGGAAGCCCAAGTGGCAGCCGGGGTACAGGATCGCGAGGAGCTGGTCCGCAACGCCACCACCCAAGCCGAAACGGCAGCAGCCGAAAAGTTCACGGCACTGCGCGCTCAGATGGCCGAACAGGCTGCCGCTGCGCAGGACGCTCGCGAATCTTCCGAGAACCAACTGCGGGATCTGCTCAGGGAATCCGAGGACAGCAACGCTCGGCTGCGGATCGAAAAGGCCAGTTTGCGAGATCAGTACGAGGATGAGGTACGCGAAGCCGCAATCAAACTTGCTGAGGACACCACACGCAAGGAACGCGCACGTGTCGAGGCGAAAGCAGCAGCCACGATCCAAGATCTGAAAAATCAGCTGACCTCGGTGAATGCCGAGCTCCAAAAGGTTTCCCAGCATAGCTACGCGCTCGGGATCCGCCGATTGCCCGAGGGAGTGATTCGTCAGGAACTGTTCGCCGACGAGCTGCGCAAGCGCTGGCCTCAAGACGACATCGTCGTCGTTCGCCGTGGCCAGAAGGGTGCCGATGTCCATCAGACGGTTGTAGAGAACGGGCAGGTCTGCGGCCTCATCGTGTGGGAGTGCAAGGCCACCAAGACCTACAGCAAGGCATGGATCCCGAAGCTGATCCAGGACCGCGACGAGAAGCGCGCACGAATCGCAGTGCTGGTCACCGAAGCAATGCCGACTGTCCCGACGATCGAAGGATCAGGTTGGATCGACGGGATTCTGGTGTGCGACTTCGAAACCGCCGTCCATATCGCGGGACCCTTCCGTCAGATGGTCGCGACGACCAGGCAGCATGAGCTGACCGACGCGGCGCGAGGCGACCGGACACCGGAACGCGTGTTCACCTACGTTAACGGTAACGAGTTCATGTACTGCCTGGAAAAGATCGTCAAGCTGGCCCAGATAGCACGTGAGGACATGGATCGGTTCCGTCGCGAGTTCAACCGGCTCAACGCGAAGATGGACGCGGCCCAGCAGGAGATCATCGACACCATCTGCACCATTGCCGGGCGTTTCGAAGCGGCCGGAACCGTTGTGCCACCGCAGCTGCGCGGGGAACTTCCCTCCGGCGAACGGCTCGCCCTGCCCCCGGGTGATGACACTGATCTGTGATGCTCTGGCAGGTGATCGTGTTCGGGACGCCAGGTTCTCCGCCGGGTGTCCCGCACGCCACCCAAACGTGGCATGAGACGGGCTGCGAGAATGGGAAGCGGCCGAGATGATGCTCCCCGCGAGGCTTTGCCCGCGGTCGTCTCGGGACCCGCATCGAGGCCGGATGTGCGACGCGCCGACTTCAGGCTTTGCCGACGCCGGACACCGGGGATCGGCTGTGCCGATTCTCTGACCTTGCTATGTCCGAGCGCACCCCATGACGGTGCGTCAGCTGGGTGCGCGTCAACCTCGTTAGGAGCACATCATGGGAAAGAGCAGCCCGATGGACCGCGAGTCTGCCGACAGGATCGCCGCAGCTGCTGAGCGAGATCCGCAATCCGACACCGCGACAAGCGGATTCGATGACCGTGCTGATGCGGCAGCCAGCCGCAATGAGCAGGACGACGAGTAACTGACGGCGGGTGGTGGTGAAATCTCACCACCACCCGCTGGTCTCTCCGTTCTTGCTGGACGACACGCGGCGACACGGTTGTGAAAGCTCGGAGCGGAACTTGTAGCGGCGCTGGGCTATCCGAAGCTGCCGTGGGTCAGGCCAGACTGCTGATCTCGTCGAGCGCAGCTCGCGCGGTGCCGAGAAACTCCTTCTGTTGATCCAAGTAGGTCCAACCGGCTGACTCGGCGGCGGCTGCTGCTACAGGGCGGGTCTGGCTGGCGGGAGTCTGTGCGATTTCTCGTACTTCGTGGATGACCGTGGCAAGGGCATCGATCAATCGCTGTGCCGCTTGGGCGACCTCGGCGGGTCCTTCGAGCATCACCTTGTATGAGATGTGCTCGGCGTGCTTGAAGTGCTGGCGAATCTCGGCCAGGCGAGCCTGGTCTGCTGGTATCGGTTCGGTGCTCGCCAACAGTTCTCGGAAGTACTGCTGGTTAGCTCTATCTGCGGTATTCGCTGCTTCGATCAGATCAAGGTAGGCGGCTTGGCGATGTTCTCGCCGCCATCGTAGGTGCTCGATTTGTAGCTCCCGGACTTGATTGTCCCGCTGGATAAGGTCCTGTCGGGTTTGCTGTCGCTCGATCGCGGCCGGCCGACGAGTCTCCGTCCGTGCTCCGATATATGCAGTCAAGGTCACACCGAGCACCGTTCCCAGGACCCCGACTCCGGCTACGAGAACGCTGATCATCGCTGCCCCCAATCACGTTGATTCACAAGCCTGATCACCATAATGCGCGCACCACTATCACCGAGCTTCTTGAATTTCCTTGCTGCGATGCGGCGCGATCAGCGCTGAACATACAGCGCTACCACCGGTGACGAGCCAGCTCATGATGGTCCGCCTGTGCTGGCCGTCTACCGGTACGAGAGCGCCGATGAAATGACTGTGGCGAGGAGCATGCCGATAGCCAGCAACAGGAGCCAGGTGGCCTGTCGGAGCCTTCGGTAGCGAAATAGGTGCAGGTGAGAGTGACGCCAGAGCTCGTCCAAGGCTCCGCGGAGCTGCTGCTCGGGCGATTGGTCGACCACTGCTGCCCGGAACTCTTCGAAGGTTGGCCACTCCCGGCTGATCCGGGACAGGCTATAGAGGGTCGAGGCGGCGGTGCGCGGTTGACTGAACCGCCGTTCGGAACTCCTCAGCATCACCAGGGCCTGGGTCGCGAACACGACGGAGCCCCCGACCAGGACGAGCGCACATACTGCGGGCCCGAAAACCCAAATGCTCAGCGGCTTAGAGCCTTTCAGTGAGAAGGCAAGCGCGGTCCCTGCGACGACCAGCGTGTTGGCGCTCAGAACCGCACCGGCACGTGTCGAAACGGCAGCTCGTTGTGCGTCTTCCCTCGCGAGGTGCCAATGGACCGCTTCAAGGCTCAGTCCGCGACGGTTGCCGTTGTTACCCCCCGGATTCATGTCTCGATTGTCGCCGAGAGTTCGACCTTCCGAGCGTTTCAACGGCCGGCCGAAGATGAGCTCGGGGTGGAACCTGAAGGAGCGCAGCCTCGTCCAAGGATATGTGTACGAGAGTATTGATCGACAAGCGCTCATTGACGCCGGTCTTGATCCGGAGGATCCCGAGGTTTGGGAGCAGCAACGCCGGATCAGTGACATCCTCCGCTGTTTTGGCATCTGGTTGCAGAGCTGACAGCTTCTGCCGTGATCGCCGTCGGGTAGCCGTCGGCGCGGCAAGGACGATGACAACCATGGAGCGTGTGAGGCGGTGCTCATCCGCCTAGCGGTCCGATGATCTTTTGCTGCACTTCACAATGCATTGCGAGGCAAACCGGACAGCCTTGCCTGTTTCGGGGTGCTGGCGATTCGCCAGTACCTATTCTGCTGGTGTGATGTCTCCTACGCGATGGACGATGACGTGGCAGGGCGCGACAGTGGGCGGGATGGAGTGCGGCGACCGAGACGGCTTTCCGGTGCTGGCATTTCACGGGGCACCTGGCTGTCATGTCGAGGGGGTCGCCTTCGCTGATATCCCCGCGGCCGAGGTCGGGGTGCACTTAATCGCGATCGATCGGCCTGGCATGGGCATGTCGGAGCTGGCCTCGCGTGAGCAGGTTGTTGACTTCGCCGAGACTTCGGCGGCGATCGCCGACCGGTTCCATTTCGACCGGTTCGGTGTGTTGGGTGCTTCTGCTGGTGGTCCGTACGCGTTGGCGGCTGCGTGCCAGATGCCCGACCGGGTGAGTAAGGCAATCGCCGTCAGCTCGGTAGCCCCGTTCGACACCCCGTCCGCGACAAAGGGTTCCGGTGACGTGAAACCCGCTGCAGGACTGCTGATCTTGCGCCGGTTTCCGTGGCTGGCGCGCCCGGTGTCAGCGCGGCTGGCGAAGGTGGTGCGCACGCAGCGTGGACTGGATGCGATGATCAAGAAGATGTCCCCAGCCGATCGTGCTCGAGTCGAGAAAGATGGTCGGCTGCGAGATCAGCTCGGAGAGAACATCAATACCGCCTTCGCCACGGGCACTCGCGGAGTCGCGCGCGATTTCCAGCTACTGTTCGCCCGACCGTGGGGGTTCGATCCCGCCGATATCACTGTGCCCGTTGATATTTGGCACGGTGACGCAGACGGCAATGTCCCGGTGCAGGACGGCCGCCGATTGGCCGACACCATCCCCGACAGCAAGTATGAAGAGGTGCCCGGCGCAGGACATCTTCTGTTCGTCGATCACGCCCACGCGATCCTGCGCTCGTTCTGCGACTAGAGCCGCGCACCAAAGCGCGGATCACGGCGGGGCGATGGCGCACGTCGGCCAGCCGAGCTGGCTCGCCAGGCCCGTCACCTGCCAGATCCGTTCTCAGTCTCGGGGGTGAGTGATGTCGTAGCAGACGTCGCAGCCCTTGATCGGTGGGGGCGGGTTGGGGCTGGGGGTGATGTCGAGGATCGCTTGGGGGCGGCCGTCCGAGGACGGGATACGAGTCCAGGCTCCGGTGACCTCGATCCAGTCGTCGGTTGGGGTGAACCGGACTCGAACGGTGATGAGGGCACGGTCTCGGGCACCGGTGGCGAGTTCTTGACAGGTGAGCGCGACTCGGTTGCGGCCGTCGAGGTCGTAGAGGGGGTGGTGGTGTCGCCATCCGGCCAACGGGCTGTGTTCCTCGGCGAGCCATTCGTGCACGAAAGCGCTCTTGAGGTCCACCAACGCTAGGGCGTGGCCTGGGAAGATCGGCACGGCGCGCAGCGCAGCTACAGCTATGTCGGTGTCATGGCTGGTACTGGTGGCGCTGGTATCGCAGATCACCGCACGTACGCGGCGCTTGTCTCCCGTCCCCACCGCGCGGGCGGTGATGTGAAACTGGTGGTGTGTTCCGTCCTCGTAGCGTTTGGCGGCGGTGCCGACCCAGTGGTCAGCCGGAGCCCCGACGAAGGTGAACATGTCCAGGAACTCCGCGCGGGGCTCCCACCGGTCGAAGCTGGCCAGCAGTTCCGGGACGGTGCGCCCGCCGGGCAGTTCGTTGGGCGGGCGCAGCAGGTACTCGGCGGCCGGGTTGGTGGTGAGCAGACCGGACGGCGTCCATTCGACCGTGCCGACAATCGGGGGTTTGGGCAGCGGTTCGAGCAGGCCCGCCGAAAACAAGGAGATGGCGAAGATGTCGTCTGAGGCCGGTCCGCGCACCGGGATGGCCGAGACTCTGAATACTCGGTCCTGGCTGTCGGTGGAGGCTTTGTAATTGTTGCCCCCGTTGTCGAGGCATTCGCCCACGAGATCTTCGACGAGGTTGCGGGGAAGGCTGGCTCGTGCCAGCTTCGAAAACGCACGAGGCTCTTCGTCATTGAGGATCAGTGTCGCGTCATCGCGGTTGCCGGTCAGGGTCTCGATCACGACCCAGCCCCGCGTCGCGGTACCTTGTTTCGGCGAGCGCGCTACCCCTGAGCGAGGTAGGTCGGTACGCCCTTGTTTCTCGTGACCTGCGGCCGGCACGGATGAGGGTCGTGCCGCGGAGAGATGGCGCTTCTTACCCGGTTTGGGCTTGTTGTCGCCGGAATCGCCGGGAGAACGCTGTGGACTGGCCATGATCACTCGACCCCTTCTCCGCACCGACCTCCCCTGCCACCGGAGAAACAGCTTCCCGGTGTTTCGGTACTGCGGCGCGGTTCGCGTCGAACCGTTTGGAGCCCATGGCCATCGGACTGTAATTCCCGAGTCTAGTCCGCTAATAGCCAGCATCAGGCAAATCCGGCACCACAAATTGTGAATCGTGAAAACCATTACGCGACCGGCCGAACCCGCGCCGCCTCGCCATAGGGCTGCATCTCGGTCGAAAACCGGCAGCCCTGGACACCTGCGGCAATAACGTCGACCTTGCAGCAACAGAGCGGAATCTCAGAGCTACGAGGCATCCGCGGCCTCGATCGCTTGCCTGGTCAGAGACCGATATCTACTGCGAGTGTTGCGCAGGTCACACTCCAGGGATATCGTGAGAGGACTTCGGGCAACGAGCAATATTCGAGTTACACCCGCAGGGGCAGATTCGAGAACTCGGCGGCCGAAGAAGATAACCTGATCGTCCTTTTCTCGAACGTTTCGTTCGGGTAGAGGCGACGTTTCCCACAGTCTGCGGTGGCAGCTGCTGGATGAGCGCATCGGTCCTGCGCCTTTGTCCTTCCGGACGGGGTCAGACCGAGCGCGATTCGTTCAATTCATGAATTCATCAACTCCCGTGCTGTGCGCTGGCCAGTTCCTCGGCGCGCGTCGATGACGCGTGCGCTGTGGGCCGACACATGCGCTGATGATGTCGCGCGGGCTCAATCCGGAGGTGTGCAATGAGCTGGTCGATGCGTAAGCGTTCGAAGTCGGTGCAGGCGCAAGCGTTGGTGGCTGCGACCCGCGAGGCTGCTGATTCTGTTGCAGCGGTAGGCATTTGGGTGGTTTGGCTGTACGAGGGTCACGTCCTCGAGTGTGAGTGGACCACCCATCTGGATGCCGAGATCGCCGGGCGTGTGCGATCAGGAGCCGACACGGCGGTCGTGATCGCGGTCGCCCCAATTCGCATGGAAGCGCCGGTCGACGGACGAGTCGAGGTGCTGTGTGAATACCTGGGCACCAAGGGGATTCGCGTCCACGCGGTACATGTTCGAGCGTTGCGGGAAGGCGAGTTGTGGACCTCGTTGCGGGGGCGGGCGCTGGCCGGTGTGGTGCCTGCGGTCACGCGGCCCGCGCCGACACGGTCCCATCGTGCACGCGTGCCACATCGCCGCCCACAGACGGTCGGTGCCCGGCCACGTCTGTTGATCACGGTCTGCGCAGTGACGGCCACGTTGTTGTGCGGCCCGTACGCGGCGGGAGCCCCGCCGGTCGGGCAGCCCGGACTGATCTCCGATCCGCCTTCGGCCGGGCAGCCCGGAGTGAGCGCAGCTCCGCGCCCGGCCGCGCCGGCCACCTCGAACGGCAAAGGACCCTCGGCCAACACCACTTCCCCTGCCGCCATCGAGGCCATTGCTCAGCCTTCGACATCGACTCCGCCTTCCTCAGAGCCTGTGTCGGGCGCTTCGCCGTCGCTACCAGTTCACGGACCTTCGGCTCCTGCGCAGACCGTGCGTGTACCTGACGGTCCGGGCTATACCGAGATCGCAGCGCCGCCTGCTGATGTGGTGCGGGTCGGCGCGGTGAGCATCGCGCGCCCGGAGTGGATGCCCGAGCCGATCGCGGCTCACGAACTGCAGTGGAACGACTATCTCACCGACCAAGCCGCGACCGCCCTCGATCAGAGCGGCCTGCAGATTCCGGGTGCCGACCAGATTCTGGGCACCGACGGCGGCGAGGGCGTACCCCAGCCGAACGAGCTGACTTGGATGCAGCAGGCCGCGCTCGATCCGCAAGCGTTGATACCGGTCGCCGCCGACGTAGCCGACACCCTGATCAATACGGTCGCCGCGCACGTGGACCCCGATCCGTGGCAGCCGCTGACGCAATCGCCGGTGTGGGACAAGGACGGCCTGTCATGAGCATCGACATCGACGATCCCGACATGCCGGAGATCATCCTCGACACCGAACCACACTCGCCTACAACCGGTTTGGCTCACTGGTTCGCCGTTGATGCCGGAAGTCCCGATAGCCATTGCGGGGCCGAGGAACCGAGGCAGACCAGATTGCCCCTCTTACCCAGCGGTCGCCCTTCCCGCCTTGTGGTGCTAGCCAGCTCAGGGGCAGTACTCGCCGCCTCGATCTTGGGGGTTGCCGCATTGTCCGACCACGGTCGAGCCCACGAGTCAGGTTCTGGGAGTTCGCCCTCGGCGGCGGTGTGGCAGTCGCCCTCGGTGTCCGGTCTGGTGAATAGCGGCAACGCTGCCGGATGCGTATCGGCCGCCCGCGAGCGTCAGCTCGCCGCGCTGGTGGCCGGGCCGCGCGGAGTACATGCCGAGGGCGGGGCTGCGGCGATCGAACTGTTTGAGGCCGCCTACTATCTCGCCCGCGACGCCCACTGGGCGCGGGAGATGGTGGCCGACGCAGCTGCCATTCCGCAGGCCCCGGAAATCCAGGCCGGGATCGACTCGATCCCGGCGGCGACGACCTACTGCGCGCACATCACCGCACTCGACCACGGCCTCTTCGCGGTCGAGGTGGCTGAAACGCGCACAGACGGCACCAAGAACCTGTGGCGGCAACGCATCTCGACCGACGAGGCCAACCACAGCACGCTGATCACCGCCATCACGCCACTGTGAGAACCGCGATCGGCCAGAACTGCTGTCCAGCAATGAATCTCGAAACAACCATATACGTAGGAAAGGGGTGGTGAGGATGTTGATCGCAGTCGCAGGACTCGCACCGGGATCGGGCGCGACCACGACCGCCCTCGCGATCGCCGCGCTGTGGCCGGGCCCCGAACGGGCGATCATGCTCGAAGCCGATATACGTGGCGGCATCCTCGCCGAGCGTTGCGGCGGAGATCCCCAGCGGGGGCTGGCCAGCCTCACCGCGGCGGCCGGCGAGACCGGCACCCTCACCGCTACCGACCTCGAAGCACATTTGCAACACCACCCCAGCGGCGTCGCGTACCTGGCCGCCCCCACCGCACCCGAGGAAGTCGCCGAGGCGCTCACCAGGCCGATTTCCTGCGATCGCGCACTGGTACGGGAGTCGGTCGTGATCGCAGACTGCGGCCTGGTCCGCACCGACTCGGCAGCAGCACCGCTGCTCACCCACGCCGCCCTCCTGCTCCTGGTGGTTCGCACCGGCGATCTCGCTGCACTACGCAGCGCCGAGGGGTTGAAGTCCCGCTACCCTCGCGCGGTCGTTGTGTTGGTGGGCGACCCGCGCCCGGTGCCCGCGGACGTTTCTGCCGAGGTGGTCGGCTGCCTCCCATACGACGAATCGGCCGCCTCGGCCCTTCTCTACGGCCTGATCCCGCTGGGCCGCAACAGTATCGCCGCAACTCGTCCTCTCGCCGTCAACGTGCGTGCCCGCATTGCGGCTCCGGTCGCTCGCGTGTGGAGTCCCTGGCGGCGCGCAGGCCGACTCCGCTTCCCCCGCGACCAGATACCCCGGGTCTACTCGGTCAACCATGCCGCTGTCGGCCGTGTCGAGTCTCGACCGGTTACTCCTCGGCCGCATCCGCCGGTACCAGCTCCGATCGTCGCGCCGGTGCCTACCGCCTCGGCCACCGAGCTGCCCGGATGCTCCGAAACCCTTGTTGCGCAGTCGAATGCGGTTCTTGCGCCCTGCGCCACGCTTACGCGAGAAGCAGACGATCCGGCCCCCACGGTAACGGTCGCGCTGTTCGGGCCGCTGCGTGTGACGTGGCGGGCCTCCTGCGCCGCTGCTGATCGACCCGGTGAGGGGGCGGAGGTCATCGTCCGGTTGCAGCGGCGCAGTCGCGAGTTGCTGGCGCTGCTGGCCCTACACCCGGCTGGGCTGACCCGCGCGCAGCTGATCGACACCCTGTGGAGCCACCAATGCCCACACCGGCCGACCAACGCACTACACACCGCACTCGGCCGCATCCGCGCCGCCTTCGCCACCGCCAGCGCAGGCACCGCAGGCCAGATCGTGCTCTGCGATTCGGGCCGCTACCGCCTTGACCCCAAGCGCGTCACCATCGACTACACCGCCTTCACCGACGCTCTCACCAGCCACCGCCACGCAGTGACCGAAGCCGACCGCCGCGCCGCCTGCGAGCACATCATCGGCCTGGCCGCGGCCGGGATACTGGCCGCCGACCTTGAGGCCGACTGGCTCGAACCGATCCGACAGCACGCCCGTCGCGAAGCCCTGGCCGCGGTAGGGGCGCTCGCGCAGATCCTCGTCACCAACGATCCGCACGCCACACTGCATCTGCTCGGCACCGCCATGGGCATCGATCCTCACAACGAGGACCTCTACCGCGACATGATGCGTCTGCACGCCCGACTCGGCGAACACCATGCCATCGCCGACACCCTGGCCCTGCTCACCCGACGGCTCGCCGATATCGGCGAAAAGCCCAGCCGAGAAACCCGCGACCTCGCACGCCAGCTACACACATCCAAGACCCGAATGCGCGCCATCAAGAATCGATGAGACGCAGTTCGCTCATCAAGGCGAAATAAATACAAAACGGCCGGATATGAAGGTTTGTTGCAGAACAGCGGCCATGGCTATCGATGGCGTTCCGGTCCACGCTGGTTCGTTAAGAATGCGACCTGAAGTTCGTTGCTTTCGTCGCGTTATTCGTGCCGATGAGCTATCGAGTTAAGTTGAACTATATTCAACATTCTGCGGGCCTATAATTCAACAGCATTGGAATTTCTATGCACATCAAGAATAGCGTTCTCTGTGAGGATTTACGTCTTTCGGTTCGCAACCTGAAGTCATGCGTCGAGATGTGTAGCGCACGACGCATGTAGCTGTTGGGGTTGGGGCAGGATTTGGATATTCAACCGCATGAAGCTCTGATGTCCGGCGAATTCAATTGGATGAGTGCTCGGGGTGGTTTTCGGGGTGTTGTTGGGTGTCCTGGTCGGGGTGTTCGTCAAGTCGCCACCCCTGCACCCTCGCGTATCCCCTGGTAGGTAGCCTTTTTCTTGTCACCGTCTCGACCAGGGTCCCTACCCCCGGTAGGAGGATGAATACATCAGGCGGGCGGCCTGCGGCTGTTTCGCGCTCCCGCTCGGGCGTCTATCGGGGCTATCCATAGTGCAGATAGGCCGAACCTGTCGGCCTATCATGCCGCGCCTGTTTGCTTAGCGCTTAGCTCTCGCCTCCTTGCAACCTCGACCCTACGCCGGCCGCAAGTTGCATTCCATTCCTTGCTTGCCTTGTTCGGGGCCCTGACCTGCGAAGATTGGGTGAAAAAGTTGTCCAGATCGGTTGTGTTTCGCGGTCGAGCAGAGCTAGCTTCGAATGGCACGCCGGGGAAATCAAACCCCATCGAATTCGAATTCCGGCCCCGCCCGATACGTGCAGCGGCCCGAATTAGATCAATCCGAAAAGGAGTCCCGAAATGACTACGAACACCACCCCGCGATTGGCCAACGGCGAACTCCGGCGCATGGTTGCCGAAACGCTGGCCAACAATTCCGGCACCGAATACAGCCCCCGCGATATCGCGAAGATCACCGGCCGTTCCAGTGGCGCGATCGGTAACGCCCTCGATGTCCTGGTGCGCAACGGCAACGCCGAACAGACCCAGTCCGCGCCCCGCCGCTACCGCGCCACCGCCGCCACGGCCGCCGCCACGGCACCGGCACCGGCCGCCTCGCCGCGCCGCCGGACCCAGACCGCCGCGCCCGTCACTGCGCGCGTAGCGGCCCCGCGCCCGGTCACCCCGCCCCACCGCATCACCGCTGCCCGGCACGCCGTCACCCCGGCCTTCGCCACCGCGAAGCTCACCCTGGCGCACACCGCCTTCGCCCTGGTGCTCACCGCCGCCGCCCTGGTGCTGATCACCGCCGCCACCGTGCGCACGGTCACCCGCGCCTTCGCCTTCGCCAAGGCCATCCTGACCCGTCCCGTCACCCCGGCCGGGCCGGTCAGCCCGGCGCGGCCCGCGCCGGTTGCCGCACCCGCCGCCATCGAACCCACGCCCCGTGCGATCCCCACCCCCGCCCCGGCCGACGCGGGCACCACCCCGGCCGCCCCCGACACCACACCGGAACCGGCGAACCCCGCCCCGGTGACCGCGCCCGAACCTGCCGCCCCCGCACAGGCCGACGCCCCCATCGAGGCCACCGCGCCCACCGCCGAGAAGCCGAAGGCCGCCGCCCGCAAGAAGGCAGCCCCGGCCCGTGCCGCTAGCACGAAGGCGACCGCCGACACGGCCAAGCCTGCCGCAGCGAAGGCCACGGGCGCGGCCAAGACGGCCAAGGCACCCAGCACGGGCAAGGCCGCGAAGGCGACCAGCGCGGCCAAGACCGGCAGCACAGCCAAGGCCCCAGCAACCCATAAGGCGCAGCCCGCCGCCAAAAACACCAAGGCGGCTGACGCGCCCGACACCATCACGCCCGCACGGGCACGCCGTACCCGCACCACAAACGCCGCCGCCTGATCTACCCGGGATGGGCGCGCGCCGACTGGCGCGCGCCCATCCCGCACCTGTAACCCCTACCAGCACATACGAATCGAGGCAGACGACACGACCAGCCGCCCGGTGCCGCAACACCGCCGCCAAGCCGAACCTGCCCCCACGTCACCCTCCGACGTCCGACACCGCGATCGCGGCGGGAGTGTTCGGCTTGGCGGCGGCATCGGCGCACGATCGGCACGAGACCGCCCCAGCCCGCCTATTTCCAGCACGCCCCCTACCTACTCCGGGCGGGCATGTGGCCCCGTTCCCGCGACGCACACCGCTGCCGCTCTGCGCGCTCCCTACCTGTAGGCACGGGATCTGCGCGGCCGGGATGCCGCCGCAATCGTCGCCGAAGCCCGCGCCGCGAAACGTGCCCGGTCATGAGGTGGGGGTGCTCGGTAGACGGGCACCACAACCTGGCGCGGCGGCGAACCGGCACCGCCGCGCAGCCGGGCCGAACCGGGTAGAAATGCCAAACAGCGGCGCGGGGTAGGAGATTCGGATCTCCTACCCCGCGCCGCTGTTGTTGCGATCAGGCCCCCACACGGCCCGCTGGTCGGCGGCCGGTGTTCGGTACTGGCGGTGCCGCCCGTCCGGCGCACCGCGCGCACCGGGCGGGCGGCCCCGGCCCGGCCCGGCCTACCGTACTGGCGCACTGGCCGTATTCCGTTGGTGCACTATTCGGTTGGGCGTCGCTGTGAGCACGGAGGGGAAGCGGTCCAAACCTGGCCGGTGAATGTGCCCTCGCCGAGCGCCATCCGAGATCGCCCGCTAGCTTCAGTCAACTAGAGTGCGCGCTCATGCCGAATGCAGTGCGATCGAGGGTGATCTTGCCGGAGGCTGCTAGATAGTGTGTATTCGTGCCCAAGATCGATCTCCGCGCCTCTGATCACAGCGATGCTCCGGCCGTTCTCGCGTTCTGGAGTAGGGCCGCTGAAGACGCTCATCGACCGGCGGACTCCACCGCAGCGATCGAAGCGCTGATCGACCGCGACCCCGAAGCACTGATCCTTGCCATTGACCTCGAAGGCGTCGATGGTCACGAACTTGTCGGCACGGTGATCGCGGGCTGGGACGGGTGGCGTTGCCACATCTACCGCCTTGCCGTCGCGCCCGATCGCCGCCGCAGCGGTATCGGACGACTGCTGATCCAAGCCGCTGAACAACGATTCACACGGGTCGGCGGATCCCGAGTCGACGCAATGGTGCTCGACGACAACGAACTCGGACACAGCGCATGGAGAGCGAACGGGTATGCGCCGCAAGCTGAATGGTCACGATGGGTGAAGCCGCTCCAGCCCTCACCGGGGTCATAACGGCTGGCGCAACTCCCTGGTGAATACGATCCGCGCCTGTTCCGGCCCGTTGTAGTCCTCGACGAGCCGGACCTCGAATCCGAGGCTCCGATGAAAGGCGATAGAACCTGAATTGCCAGGTGAGGTAATAGCTTTGAGCTGCGCCGCGCCCTGTTCGCCTGCTGCTGCCGCGAACTCGGCGTAGAGGCGGCGGCCCAGACCGGTACCTCGGGTATCATCGCGCGTTGCGATCAGATGGACATAGGCGACGCGTGCCGGGGTGACGAATCCCAGGAGGTATCCGCGGATGCCGTCGTCTGCCACTGCGACCAGACTGGTCTCAGGAAACTCGTGCACCAGAGCAGGCAGGTGCAGCGAGCGCAGATCCCGCTCGCCCCAGTAGCGAGCGTGGTTCTCGAGTACCTCACGCAGGTCCCGCGCGGTCGCTTGCCTGAATGTCTCGCTCAAGTGCCCGAATTCACTCATTCGAGGATGCTTGCATCTCTCTGGCCGCACCTCTACCGAGAATGATATGAACGCACTCAATTGCCGCGAGGCGCGCGGTTCGAAGCGGCCACTCGGCAGGGCCGAAGATCAACTCGCCGAGGCGATCTCGCCCGGGCCGAACGCACTGAACTGCCGAGTTTCGTGCCTATGTGGTCAACGAAAGATCAACGGCCCGAGGCAATGACGAGGCACAGTGGCCATTCACGCCTGCGATCACCAGTGCTGGGTCACCAGGGGACGGTGCCGACGGCGTCGGTGTAGGTGCCGGTGGGTCCCTTGGCGGGGATGGTGGCCGCCGCGACGATAGGGGCTACGCCCTCCTCGACGGTCAGCACGCCGGTGTGGTGGTTGAAATCGGTGGAGACGTAGCCGGGATCGACAGCGTTGATGCGCAGTTTCGGGAAGGATTTCGCGTATTGGACGGTCAGCATCGCCACCGCGGTCTTGGACGTGTTGTAGGCGATGTTGACGATGCGGGACTCGATGCGGCCCGGGTCGGTGGCGCGGGCGAACGAGCCCAATCCGCTGGCGACGTTGACGATCACTCCGGACTTGCTGCGCTGCAACAGCGGCAGGAACGCGTGGATCGTGCGCACCATGCCGACAACATTGGTGTCGAGGACCTCGGTCACGTCCGCGCCGGTCACCTTCGCCGGTGAACGGTCTCGACCGGCGATACCGGCGTTGTTGATCAGCACATCGATGTGGCCCTGCTCGGCCTTGACCTGTTCGGCCGCCGCGTCCACGCTGGCCTCGTCGGTCACGTCGATCAGCAGCGGGATCCCTCCCAGCTCCTGGGCGGCGCGGTCGGCGTTGGCTTTGTTGCGGGCACTGACATAGACGGTGTGCCCGGCCGCGATCAGCTGGCGGGCGGTTTCGTAGCCGAGTCCCTTGTTGGCCCCGGTGATCACCGTGATCGTCATGACTGTCGTCCTCTCTAATGGGTCTTGCCCTGGAATGGGAGAGCTACGAGAAGCACCGTATGAACCAGCTAGGACAGTAACCGCCCTAGCCCACGGCCTGAGCGATGTCGCCCTCGACACACCCGAACACACTCAATTGCCGCATAGTGCGCGGCTTCGGGCCTACCGAATGTCGGTAGGCCCGAAGCCGCGTCTTTGGTGTTCCGCCTATTTAGTGTGGTCGATCTGGGCGATGAGCCAATCGAGCACAGTGGGCAGGTAGGTGTCGTAGCCGGTCTGGTGGACACCGGAGGTGTAGAAGCGCGCCGCGTCACTGCCCTGGCGTGCCAGATCAGAGAGCACGCCGCTGGTGTCGGGGTTGCTCGTCAGCGCCGAAGCCAGCGACGAACCAGAGCCGCTGGTGCCGGTCAGGGCTTGTGCGGCGGTGGCGGCGAGGTCGGCCGCGACGGGCACCATGCCGACCAGCTCGACCCCCGCGCCCAGGACGTCGCCCCCGGCGAGCTTTTCGGTTGCGCGCCAGACGATCTCCTGTGCAGAACCGATATCGGTCGCGACGCGAGAGAGGTCGGTGCGTGCCAGGATTGTGACGATCTGTGCTGCGATCGCCGTGGTACCGGAGGAGTCCATCGGTGCGGCCAACTCCAAGGCACGGGCGACGAGGCCGAGGTCGGCCTTGTCGGCGAGCCCTACGAGCGGGCTGAAGGCGGTGTTGATCTCGCCGGAGAGTCGGTGTGCCTCGGGGATATTGCCAGCGAGGACTGCTGCGGGCAGCGCACCGAGGTCACCCAGGAGAGTCGGCACGCCCGAGGCGAACGAGGCGAGTCCGCCAGCCACGACGACTACCTGCTGGGCGACGGTCGCCGCGTCGAGGTCACCACCGGAGGTGCTGCTCACCGCGGGCGTGGTGTCTTGTCCTTCGCCAGTGAAGGCGCGTCCGAGTGCGCTCCATGCCGGCGACGATTGATCCGAGGTCGCGCAGTAGAGGTCCCCGGAAGCGCACACGGTACGGACTCGATCGGCGAGCGAGCCGAATCCTTGTGTGCGCGGCCCGGATACGCCTTGCCCGTCGGTGCTGGTGCCCAGTTGTGCGGTCGCCGAGTCGCGGCGGGGGTCGGCGATCAGCGCGACGGCCGCGACCCGGGAGGCCGTGATCGTGGAGGAGCCGGTGCCGATGGACGAGGCGACATCGCCTGCGATGTCGGCGCCCTGAGAGTAACCGGCGAGCACGACTCGGGTCTGGGCGCACAGCCCGCCGAGTAGACTCGAAAGTGCCTGCACGCCTGCGGATTGCGAGCTGGAGTAGGGGGCTGCGGCGGCGGGGTAGGGCAGATAGCGGACGTCGACGTCGCCGCCGTAGCGGGCGGCCAGGCCGTTGCCCACGGTGGCCAGCAGGCCCACGGGTTGGGCGGGGTTGGCGGTGGTGTTGGTTTCGCCGGTACCGGGGACCAGGATCGCGGTGACCGGTGCACACGCCGCGGTGGCGGTGGCGGTGCCGGTTGCGATGGCGGCGGCGGTCGCGGTGGCCGCTAGCAGGCCCGTGACGATGGCGGCGGCGGTGATTCGCGCCGGTGCCCGCCCGCGACGGCGGGGCGGTGCGGCGGGGCGTGTGGAGCGGGAGCGGTGGGTACGCATGGGCTTTGCCTCCGAAGAAGTCGAACCGTGCGCGGGGCCGGATGGCCCTCGCGCACGGGAACTGCTTCTGCGGGGGTGTTTTTCGACATCGAGAAGCGAAGATTTTTCGCGGCGTCTCCGCGCGCCCGGACAGGGCGGACGGGCAGGTGCCCGGTGGCCCGGACATGGGGTCCGGGCCGCCGGGCACCAGGGGGCGCGGCTAGTTCGCCTGCTCGGCGTCCTGGGCGGCCTTCTGGTCGGGGTGCAGCTTGAACTTGTGGGGGCGTTCGCAGGTCTCGACCGCGATGCCTTTGCCGACCAGGGAGAACAGGGCGTTGACGATCGCGCCGGAGGAGCGGTTGATCTCCTTGGAGATCTGGCCGGGGGTGGCCTCCTGGTCGGGGTGCTCGCGCAGCCAGTCCTCGACCATCCCGCGCAGCGCGCCGGGCTGCGTGCCTTGGGACTTCTTCACCTTCTGCCCGCAGGTCGGGCACACGCCGGGCGTAGGCGCGGGGGCGTCCTCGGCCGGAGCCGGAGCCGCCGCGTCGGCAGCCTGCTCGTCGGCCCGTCCCGGCGCGGGGGCGGCCGATACGGCCGGGGGTTCGGCGTCGGCGACCAGCGCCCGGTCGATCTCGGGCTCGGTTACGGCTTCGGCCGCCGGAGCGGGTGCGGTGTCGGCGGCGGGCGGTGCGGGTTCCTCGGGGGCGGCGATCTCGGTTGTGCCGGAGTCGGTTTCGCCGCCTGCCTCGGCGGTCTCGGTCTCCGCGGCCATCCATCGGAACATGGAATCGGTGCCGGTGTTGTCGCGGGTGACGAGCCCGTCGGCGAGCCATCCGGCCAGGATCTTGCGGGCGCTGGTCTTGGCGACCGCGCTTGCCTGGGCCAGCTCGTTGGTGGTGGAGCCGGGTTTGGTGGCCAGAGCCGTCCACAGGGCGTCTTCGGACGCGGTGCGGGTGGTGCCGGACGCGGGCGTGGTGGTGTTGGTGGACATGACGGTCCCCTTTCTGAAAACGGTTCGAAAACGGGAAAAGCGGTGTCATGTCCCGGCCGGGACGTATCGCCCCGCCCGGTGCGCTGCCGGGGTTCGCGGGGTGACACGACCATGGACGCTCCGTACATGCGGTGATGTCAAGCGGAATTCGAAACAAGACGGATGTACGGGATTGCAGCGCAGCGTATTCGGCGCATTCCGCCCCGGCGTATTCCGCTCGGACGGCAATTACGAATTGCCCCGGCATCCTATTTCGTGCGGATCGCATGACCGCCGGAGCGGCGGTTCGGGAATCGGCTGGCTATTTTCCGGAGGTGTGTTATTCGCCTCGGCGGCGGCGTTCCCAGGGAAGTCGTTCGCAGAAAAGGTGATCGGCTCGCCATTGGTCGACGCATTCGGCACAGAGGGTGTCTTCGTGTGTACACGAGTTGGGGGTGGCAAGAGGGATCTCGACTTGTTCGATACAGGGGCTGAACATTCGTGCTCCCGGCGTGAGGTAGCTGTAGTCCGCGAGCGCACTGAGCGTCTTGCGATTGCGTTTCGGCATCGGCCGCGACCTTTCGAAGAGTATTGTCCTGGCCAGGAATTCACTGGGCGCGCTCACCGGAGCCTGCACTGGATACGGTGAGTGGCGAGGTCGCGCCGAAATAGTCATCGCCTGAATAGTGCAAATCCTGCACGCGCACAGGCACACCGAAGGTGGGAGCGTTGACGATCTTCCCGCCCCCGAGATACAGGCCAACATGGTGGATGTAGTCGGCGGTGCCGTAGAAGACGAGATCACCTGGACTCAAAGCACTTTCAGGGATGACCGGTCCCGCATGGTACTGGTCGGCGGCGGTGCGAGGTAGCGCTACGTCAACGGCGGCGTAGGCGGCTTTGGTGAGCCCGGAGCAGTCCCAGCCGCCGTTGACCTGGGGGCCGTCGCCGCCCCACACGTAGGGCTGCCCGAGCTGGGCGCAGGCGAACGCCAGCACGAGCGAGGCGCGGTCGTTGCCGTGCGTGTTGTCGCAATCGCCTGTGCCGGTGGGGGCTTGGCTGCGGTAGGTGGCGGCGTGGTCGAGGACTTCTTTCACGTACCAGTCGGCGTGGTTGTAGGTGAAGATCGCCGAGTACACATCGGCGGGGGCGCCGGAGTCGCAGAGGTAGTAGGCGGCGGCGTAGACCGCGTCGACGGGGTTGTATCGCGTCGGTGGATTCGCGCCGTCGGCGGGCATCGGGTGACGGGAGGCCACGGAATCGAAAGTCGGAGCGAGGAATTGCATCGGTCCGGCGGCTCCGGCGAAGTTCTCCCCGGAACTTACTCCCGGCAGGCTGGAGCGGCCGTGGTCGGTCTCGACTTTGCCGATGCCGGCCAGGACACTCCAGTCCAACCCCGGACAAGCGGCTGCTGCCCGCTGATAGAGCACCAGCATGGTGGGTGGGATGTCGGAGACGGCCTCTTGGCTCGGTGCGCTCCCGGCGCCAACGCTGGGCGCGGGGGTGGTGGTGTGACTGGCGACCGTGACGGTGGTAACCACGGCGGCGATCACGACGGAGGTGAACACCACGCTCACTCCGCCCGCGGCGAGCGCCCGCCCGAGCATTACCGATCACCTGCTTGCGCCGGGGGTAGCGGTGGCGGTGGGGCCAACACCGCGTGACGGCTCGCCGGTGGGGTCGGTACGGTCGCGGGCGCGGGGGTCATGCGTGGCCAGCGGGCGGCGAGCTGCTCGAGGCGGACGCGTTCGCCGCCGGTGGTCTCCAGTGGCAGCCAGACTCGCTGGGCGGGGCTTGCGTGGGTGGGGCTGAGGAGATCGGCGGCGGCGGTGGCGACCGGTACTGCCTCGGGGTCGGCGAGCCCGGTCCAGATGTCGTGCAATGCTTTTCGGGCGTGTACTTCCCGGGCTGTGGTGGGCACCCAGAACAGGACGGGCGTGACGACGGCGCTGGTACGGGCGAGTTCGGCGTAGCCGTGCAGTTTCGCCGCGACGGTGGCCAAAGCCATACTGCCGAGGTCGAATTCGAGGAAGAAGTCGAGCGCGGTCTCACCGCGGACGTAGCGACCGTATCCGTCGGGTCGAGTCAGATCTCCCCAGAGGGCGCGGCATCGGTGCTCCGACCACCACGCCAGCAGTGCGCCGTCGTCGGCGCCGCAGCGGGTGGCGAGGGTGGTGAACCACTCGACGACGCCGAGAGTGTGGGCCAGGTGCAGGCTGTGGGCGATCGCGAGCGCACGGTCGGGCCGGTACCCGAGGTCGTGGACCTCCACCCCGGCCTCGGCGGCCAGGACTGCGGCTCCTGCGGGGCCGAGAACCCAGTGGGCGGGCGCGCTACCGGTGGTGCGCAGGGGCCGGAATTTCTCGAGCGCGCCGTAGTCGTGCAGCTGGGCCAGGCGGCGGCGGGCGAAGTTGACCGAGGAGAACGCCAGCGCGGTGAACTGGCCGGTGGTCAGCACACGGTGTTCGTGGCACATGCGCAGCATCCAGCGGTCGCGTTCGGTCAAACGCTCGGCGAGTTGAGCGTGGGCCATTGCCCGCGACGGATGCCGCAGTGCCGGTTGACGAGTCGGATCGGGAATCATCACGAAGCTCCTGGGAGGTCAGCGAAAACGGGTGCCGTGCAATCGGTTCGAGCACACGAGTTGCGTCGGCGCGTTCAGGACAAGCGCGGGTCACCTTCGGACGGTGTGGAGTAGGTCGGCTCAGAGGCCGAGTCATCCAGTGAGAGAGCGCGCTTTTCACGGGCCGCGTTGGCGGCAGTGCGGATCTCGCGGGCACGCCCCGGCACGGGGTCGGGCAACGCGCGGGTGGTGAAGGTGAACGGCGGACTTTGTTGCCCGCCGATGAGCAGCCGGGCGGCGGCGTGGTGGACGTCGAGGTGGGTCAGGTCGTGTTCACCGAGGGCCGGGCTGGTGTGCCGCGCGAGGTCGCGGGCATCTTCGGGGGAGGCGGAGAAGATGATTTTGTTGCGGGCGTTGGCCGAGATGCCTTCGCGTAGCTCGCGCGGGAGCTGGCCGAGGTTCTGGTGTGCCAGCACGAGCGCCAGGTGCAGGCCGCGGGCTTCGGCGAGCATGTCCTCGATCGAGGTAGCCATGTGCAGGAAGTTGTGGGCCTCGTCCAAGACCAGCGAGGCATCCGGGCGGGCCGAGGACGCGGTGCTGGCGCGGGCGGTGGTGGCCTGCCAGGTCCGGGCCACCAGCAGCGACCCGACCAGGCGCGTGGTTTCCTCGCCGAGGACGCCTTTGGGCAAGCGGGCCAAGCAGATGCCGCCATGGTCGAGCACCTCGGAGAGCTCGAGAGTGGATTCGCCGGCCGCGATCGCCTCGCGCACGAACGGCCTCAACAGAAAGGCACGGAGTTTGTTGAGCAACGGGGCGACGATCTGCGCGCGCCCGGCCTCGGACAAGCTGCTGTAGGAGGCCCAGAAGCCGCGCAGCACCGGGTCGGAGACCTCGCGGGCAATCCGATCGAGGTTGGATTCCCCGGTCAGCAGCTTCACCAAGTCCACCAGTGTCGGCGTGCCCGGCCGCGCACACAGTGTGCGCAGCGACGCGCGCAGCACATCATCGGTACGCGGACCCCACCAGCGCGAATAGATGCGGGAGAAGATCGCGACCAGATTCTCGACCGCCAAATCCAGGCCCTCGACGCTGGTGTCGAGCGGATTGATGCACGGCGGACGGCGTTGGGAGTCGGCGTCGAACAACACCACCTTTCCCGCGAGTCGGCGCGGTAGTCGTGTCAGGACGTCGGTGATGAGGTCGCCTTTGGGGTCGATCACCACCTGCCCGCGTCCGGCCTCGGCGTCATCGAGGATCAGATGTGCGAGCAGGGTGGATTTGCCGACACCGGTCGCGCCGATGACCTGCAGGTGGTGGCGGGCGTCGACGACCGGTAGCGCGACCGGGCGGCCGGTGCCGGTGTCGGCGACACCGAGCGGCTTGGTGTGCGCGCCGCCGACCGGGATCGTGGCCGCCGGGGCCACGGCGGCGGCACCGGCGCACGCCAGACCCGGGACCGAGGGGTCGATCGGCAGATGTGCGATGCCCGCCAGTTCCGCCACCGACAGCAGATCACCGCGCCCGAGCCAACGCCCGAACAACGCCGGTGCCAGCCGCAGGTGAAAGCGGCGTCGATAGAAGTTGTGATCGGCACACGCCCCGAACACCGCCGCCACGGCGTGAGCGCGACCTCGCGCGACCGCTGTTGCCACCGAGAAGGTTTCGCGATTTGCGTGCGCGGGCACAGTGACGGCGGCGGCGTAGCGGATGAGCGTTTCGTAGTGTCCACCACGGACTTTGGTGATCGTCGCTCGCGCCTGGGTAGTGTCTTCCATTCGGGCCTGCCGATCGGCGGGCACCGCACCCTGGTAACGGGCGCGGCGCGTACCCGCACCGGGCGTGAGGAAGTCGAGCATCTCGCGCAGCACGCCACGCACCACCCGGGACGCGAAGAAGGCGGCCCCGCTCCGGCCCCCGGTGAGTGCGCGCCGTACCCGGCCGCCGGTGACCGGCCGTGCCAGGATCTGCACGCACACCGCTTGGCCGGGGTCGAGATCGGCGGCGGCAGTGAGCAATTCACGCGCAATATCTCCGCCGTGATAGTCGCTGCGGATGGGCAATCCCTCGGGGCACGCCAGCCGAAGCTTCCCCCCGACGAGGACCTGCACGAACCCAGTGGCGGGGATGGTCAGTGGCAGGTCGGCGGCCTTACGGGTGTCGGTGCGTGCGCCCGGCCAGGCCGAGGTTATGGCGCGCTCGATCAGGCCCGGTGGGATCGTGGCGGGTACCCACAGACTGAGCGTGACCCCCTCTCCTCCTGTGATCTGGTATTCGAAGCTCAGATGCGGCTGCCCGCACAGCAGCCGCTTCCAGCGTGGACGCAGCAGGCCGACCAGATGCGCCCACAACACTCCGCCCGCCTCCGGGGACACCGACGGCGGACACAAGATCCGCACCTGTCGTGCCCCGGAGCCGAGCCGAGCCCGCCGAATCCGCCGCACACCCACGCCCGCGGCAAGGACACCGATGGCAAGAAGGCCCACCAGGATCGGGTGTGCTCCACTGAGCGGCCAGCGAGCCAGCTCTCCCACCCAGACCCCGAAATGGCCAGGATCGGTGAGCCACCGCCCCAACCTGCCGAAGTCGGGGATCGACGGATTCGACGGCGCGGACATCAGGCAGCGGCTTCCGGGGCATCGAGAACGATCACGCTGTCCTCATCCGCGAGCAATGCCTCGTCACTGTCGGAAGCTTCGGAGCCGTCGAGACCCGCCGGCATAGCGACCTCGCTGTCGCCCTCAGTGAGCAGGACGTCGGTATCGGAGTCCTCGCTCACCGTGGACAGCTGCGGAGTCGTCGTGATCAGTGAGTCCTCGAAATCCGAAGCCAGCGAAGCGAACACGGTGCGATCGATGCCCACCGCCAACAGACCCTGCCCGCGATCGGCGGCGAGCAGGAACTGCTTTTCACCCTCCGACAGCGCGAACGCGGCGGCCACCTCGTCGATGGCTTGCGGAGCCTGACGCAGCAAGATCTGCGTGGCGGCATTGGCGATGATCGCGCGCCCCAGCTCGGTGGCCAACACATCGGCGCAGTCCTGGGTGGCCACGGTCAGGCCGGTCCAGTACTTGCGGAATGCCTTTGCCGCGCGGAACAAGAACTCTCCGCCCGCGTGCTGGCGGATCATCCACCACGCCTCGTCCACCACGACCAAGCGCGGACGCCGAGTACTCGGGTTGGACACCCGCCGCCACGTCACATCCAAAGCCAGCAGCGTGCCAAGAGTTTTCAGCTCATCAGGCAGCTCCCGCAGGGAGAACACGACCAGCCCGCCCTCGGGCGCGGTGGTGGTGCCACCGTCGATCAGTCCGGCGAATGCGCCTCCGGCCACGAACGGCGACAAGGCTTGTGCCAGTTCGACACCGACGCTGCTCCCGCACACGCTCAGCTGCTCAGCCAGCCCACCCAGCGTCGGCGCCGGGCGCGTCCAGGTGCTCGGATCCTCGGTGATCCCGACAGCCGCGTAAGTGGCGGTCAGTGCGGTGTCGAGCACCGCCCGCTGCGCAGGCGTCTGCTCGCCGATCAAGACTCGGATCACGGTGTGCAGGAACAGCTTCCGCCGTGTCAGCGAGTCAGCCGGAGCGGCACGGCGGCCGTCGGCACGCACATGCAGTTCGAGGTCGAACGGGTTGAGCCGCACTCCGGGGGCACCCAGGGCCAGGATGGTGCCGGAGACTGCTTCGGCCAGGCGCCGATATTCGTCCTCGGGGTCGATGACGATCACCTCGATGCCGCGCTGCAGCGAGCGCAGCAGCTCCGATTTCACCAGGTAGCTCTTGCCCGCACCGGAGCGGCCGAGGATCACCGCATTGTGGTTGTGGATGTCCTCGGCGAACCGATCCCAGAACACCAGACCGCTGGCGGCATCGCGGCCGTAGAGCACACCCTGCGGGCGGTGCGCGGTGACCGGGTCCGCGACTGGAAGCTGCGGGGAGGTGAACGGGAATGCCGCCGCGAGCGCATCGGTGTCGAACGTGCGGCCCACCTTCACCGGGTCCAAGCCCACCGGCAGTGTCGCTGTCCATGCCGGGATCGCCCGGTAAGTCAGGTGGCTGGTGTCGATGAGCAGACTCGCCGCCAACGCCCGCACCGCGGCAACCTCTTCTGCCAGTTCGGTTTCGGAGTTCGCGTGCACGCTCAGATACAGGCTCACCCGGAACAGACGGCCCTCGCCGCGGGCAACGCGCGCCGACAGATCAGCGGCATCTTCGGCAGCGACATCGAGCACGTCGTCGGCCAACAACCCATAGGAGGCGTTATGGCGGCGCGAAGACTCCAGCCGGGCCTGCTGGCGACGTAACCTGTTCGCGGCAGTCACCGGATCGATCGGCTCGATATGCAACGCGAGGTCCACACGGCCGGGATGCGCGAGCAATGGAGCAAGCCACCCGCCGGCCACCTCGCGGGGATAGCCGGTCACCGCGAGCGTGCTCACCCAATCCGAGCCGACCTCGACATGCCGCGATCCTCGGGTCAGCGACTCCGGCGTGAATGGTGAGCGGGAACCGAAGCGGATGCGCCGCACCAGCTTCCGGCGCCGCGATTCACCGCCGCTGAGTGTGTTCTCGTCGGTCCCGAGTTCGGCGACGAATTCATCTGTCGTGCTCGACTCGCTGGTGATGACAGCATCCGGAGCGGCGATATCGGCCGAATGCGGGACCAGGCTGCCCGGATTGGTGGCCGAGACCAGGATCGCGGTGGCCTGTGCGTCATCGAGAGCGGTGACGCTGATACCGAGCGGGGCCAGCATGTCAGTGGCTTCACCAAGGCGGCGCAGCAGCCGGGTCTCGGCGGCACGGCGTGCGGCCGCCGAGACTTCCCGCGCGGCGCGGCGGCGGCCGGGTAGTAGCGAACCGGCGATCGTGCGCGCCGACGGTCCGGCCAGCCCCGGTGCGGCGGCCCCGACCCCGGACAGCGGTTCTCGCCAGACCAGCAGCACCTGCCGATGCAGCAGATCCTCGCCGGTCGCCAGCCCGCTCAGGAACGCCGCATGATCGCAGGTGACCTCGGCCAGCTCCGGCGACATCTCCACCGCGGAGTCGCGCAGCGCGGTGATACGACCGGTCAGGTCCAGGCGGGTCGCGCGGATGAGAATCTGCACCGGCTGGCGCAGCGAGTGCAGCCAGCCGCCGAGTTGGGCCACCAGGGCGGCCTGCTCGGCCGGAGTGCGCAGCGCCAGGTTCACGGTTCCGGCCAGCGCGACCGCCGCGACTCCATCGGCACCGAGGTCGACGATCCCGACCTCGCCGCTGGCGCTCACCGCCTGCGGCAGCTGCGCTGTGGTCGGTGTGATTGGCTGCTGTGCAACCGATTTCGGATTGCTGGCGGAGTGGGCGGTGAGCCAGCGTGGGGCCGTGGCCAACCCGTGTGGGGCGGCGACGAGGCGGTGCGGGCGCAGCCGGTGACGGATTGCGGCGACCAGAAGCTGGTCCCCGGACAGGCCGTCGCGGGTGGTGAGCACCAGGCCGGTGACCAGCGCGCCAATCGAGACCGCAGCGGCGACGAAGACCGGCGGGTCGATGACGGTGCGGGTGAGCAGCCAGGTCCCATATAGCGTCAGGGCGGTGGCGGCGAGGATCGCGAGTTGCCGGGCGGTGAATGGGCCGATCAGCTTGTCGCGGCGATCGACATCAGCGGGAATGCGTGCGGTGACAGTCATTTCGAGCTCCTGGGAGTGCGGCGGTTACGACGACGGACGGGCAGATCAGGAAGCGGCAGATGCAGCTGCCGCCCCGCCGAACGCGACGCGGGAGGCGTCAGCGGCGGAGCCGTACGCGCGGGCGGCGACGCGGCGCTGGTGCGCGGTGTCGGGGCGCGACGTACCTCGATCGGCAGCGGATACTGGCCGCTGCGGGTGGGACGGTTACCGGCGTACGGATCCGGTGTGGCGGGCACGGTGTAGTCGAAGGCCAGCTGTTTGGGCTGCGGGCTCCGTGTGCCGGGCAGCGATCTCGGAACCGGCGGAGTCGTCGGTGGCGGAGCCGGTTTGGGGACGCGCTGGACTGGGATCGGCAGTTGGTATTGGCCGTTTCGGCCCAGCTGCGGAGTGGGGCCGAGGTTGACTCCGCCGTGGAATTGCGGCAACGGCAACATCAGCTGAGTCCCTTGCGGTGCGGCGAGGGGTATCGATGCGGCGTGCGGGATCGGGGCTGGGGGCGCGGCCTTGGGCGGTACGCGCTTCACCCCGTTCAGTGGGAGCATCAGCTGCCCGCTGCGGGTGGCGCGGACGTTCGCGTACGGGTTGGGCGGTGTCTGTGGCTTGATTGGTTGTGGCTTTGGCTTCTTCCGCTGTGGCGGTGGGGTTTTGCCGGTGCCCTTGAGCACGCCCATGGTCTTGTAGGCGATGAATCCGCGCACCAGCGACGACACCATCCCGTTGCCGGGGCTGATCTTGAGCGCGGACATCAACCAGAACGGGGTCTTCATCAGCACCCAGCCCATGGCCAGCGCGACGATCACATTCGTAAAGCCGGTCTTGGTGGGGCCGAAAAACCACCAACCTCCTGGGGAGAGAAAAACTTTCAGCCCGGTGATCAACACGACGGATTGCACAACCTGGATCGCCAGGCAGGCGGAGAATGCGCGCCACCACCAGCGGGCGATCGGCTCCGTGGCAGGCAGGGCGTAGCACATCATCGCCAACGGCGCGGTGACGATGAGGACTACGGTGACCGCTACTCGGATGACATAGGTGATCGACAAGATCGCCAGCACGATGACCAGCGCCTGGAGCAGAAAGGTCGTGAATAGCGGCACTGCGGTGATCGGTCCGCCGACATGCAACATCGACTTGAATGCGGCCGAGGCGTCGTCGGTGGATACATGGTCTCCCGCGAACGCCATCGCGAGGCCGTTGGCAAAGCGGATCGCTTCAGTAGCGATGACCATGCTCATTGCGCCTGCGATGAACCCACCGACGAGGCGTGGCAGCATCTCGCGCCAATCCCACCGGGTTTGCAGGGTCTCGTGGAACATGAGCAGGATGCCGGCGGCGATGACCACGAGGCCGTACATCGCGAGCACCAGCTGCCAGGACGAGGACCACAGCACCCCGATTTGAGGCAATGTGTTCGGATCGGGGGTGGTCAGCATGTATCGCGACAGCAGATCCATCAGCGGGTTCAGCGCGGAGTCGACCAAACTTCGAAAGAAGTCGTCGATGGCGTTGGAAACACACGCGTCCAGGTCACTGATCCCGCAGTCACGGTGCGCGCCATCCGATCCTGTCGACTCCCCGGGACTGGCGGGTAGCGGTCCGGGTTGGCGGGCCGGGGCAGGAACCCCGGATGTGGTGGGGGGTGCCGGTGCCGACGTAGGCGGTGGGGTAGGCGCGGGCACCGTCGGCGCGGGGGTGATGGTCGGCTCGGCCGCGCCGATCCCACTGCCCCACACCATGATCGCCGATAGCGCGGCCAGCAAAAGCACCAGCATGCGCAGAGCGGGCGGCGGGCCGAAGCGAATCGAGGGAGCCATCTCAGCCGCCCACGATCGACTTCAATACTGCGACCACCAGCGGGGCCAGCATTGCCAGCGCGTAGCCGATGCACGCGGCCTTGAGTGCGACCTTGGCGCGTTCAACTTCGCCGGGGTCGCCCGAGCAGATCAGGTAGCGGGTGCCGCCGATGGTCAAACAGACCGTGGCGATTGTGGCGAGGATGCCGATCAACCAGTTGCGAAGGTTGTCAAGGACCTCTTGGAAGGATCCAGCGACAGCGAGTATCGAAACCGGCTGTGCAGCAGCCGATCCGGACGCGTACGCCAGCGCGCACCCCAGCGCGAAGGCGCACACCAGTGTGCGGGTGACGCCCTTGGTGGAACGAGCGGAACGGGCTCGGCCACGGGGCTGAAAGGAAGGGAGAACAGGGGTTACGCGCATCGGCGGTTCACCTCCGCAGGAGTAGGAAGTGCGGGGATCGGGGTGGTCCTCGCGCGTCGGGTAGTTGCCAGCGACACCCCCGTTTGCGACACCGAGTCGCGTGGAATTTGCGCGCCGCCAGTCCGAGTCCGGGTCGCGGTGTCCATCGCGTGTATCTCGACCGCGCTGGAGTGATCGCTGCGCTGGTCCGCAAGTCGTTGACGCAGCCACTCAGTCAGCCGGGCCTCGGCGCGCGATCGGCGCTTTTCGAGCCGCTTGTACGGAACGTCGAGGATGGCGGCTACCGCGGCGAGCGTTTGCGCCTGTAACCGAGTGGCAGCGATCAACCCCGCGGATTCCGAATCGAGTACGCCTTCGGCGACCGCCTGCACCAGCAGCAGCTCGGGATGTCCGGATTGCGCGGCAGCCACCTGTCGTCCGTGCTGACGAGTTTCGCCCGCTGTGGTGAGCCCTAAAGTGGGCGATGCTGTGGCCACCTCATGTCGTAGCCACGCACGACCACCAACGAACGCGGCCCACCGCAATCGAGGCCACACTCCTGGTCGGTCGAGATCGACCCGGCCGAGCGCAGACAGAAACGCGGCCAGTACCTGCGACTCGGCGTCATACGGGACTCGGAGGGTACGGCCGCTGACGCGCCGTGCCATTGCCGACAGCATCGGCAGCGCGACGCCCGCACACCGCAAAGCACCCGCATCCTGCCGGGCAAGGCGCACCAGCCAAACCCAGATCGCGTCGACCGCCGTCAACGACAATCCGGGATCGCACAACACCTCACGCAACCGGCCCCAACTGGCAACCGGCCCGCCGAGTGCGATGACACATTCCGGCGGCAATCCGACCGGATCGGCCGCAATCGCATCGAACGCCGATCGCACCACCGCCAACGGTGATGCAGCTTTTATATATCCCTGCGAGCCGTGCATTCCATCGCGTGAATCCATGACCACTCATCTCCTCGTTGAGAACGAAATTCGACTCAGCGAGGACACATGAGCGCCGCCACCAAAAAGCCACCAAACGACCCCGAAAACGCCACCAAGAACTCTCCGCCATGCGTGCATGCCATTGACCTGCGCGAGCCGTCAACGGACGGACAAGCGGAGTGGATTCGCGCTCTACCAGCGGTTGTGTGTGTCCGGTGGCGCTAACCATGATCTAACCGACTTTGGCCAAACGCTTCTAACCTGGCGCTCCAGAAAAAGACAAAGAAAGTATTTGGCGCACTACCGGAACCGGTTCCGGAAACTCGGCGCGGGCCAGTTCAATTCAGGGTCGGCACCTGAACGAGTAGAAATTTCTACTTAAGCGTTTGTCGCAAATCGGGGGGTTCTTGGCAACTGCGGTCACGAAAACGCAATTTCTGCACGCCTCGAAGGAGCGTCTCATGACCGAATCCCAGCCCCGCCGACGTCGCCCCACCACAACATCCGCTGTACCCATTCCCACCAGCATCTGGAACGCTGGACCAGCACCTCTGGCCGTCACCGGCTACGGGCCGCTGCGGGTGCTCGCACGCGCAATCCACGAGTTCATGAATCCGAAGGGCTTCTTCTTACTCGCGGCACTGACCCCGCAGCAGGAAGCCCTTGCTCCCCAAGTCATCGCCCCGTTGGCGACGGAACTGCACCGCCATCTTCCGCCGAGCGCCGCCGCAACCGCGGCGAGCCCGCTCGCGACTCCCCGCGTCAACGATCCAGCGGATCTCATCGTGGCGAGTCTGCTGGCACCGATGCCCAGCCCCGTCGACACCGACACTCTCGCCCGTCTGACTTTCGGGGCGGCCGAGAAACTCTGTGCGGGTGGAGTCCTGGCGGTGATTTCTCGCCATAGCCACGACTCCCATGGCCGCCTGATCGACCCCACGGGGTTGGTCGTGGCCGCAGCCCAAGCCGCCGACCTGCTCTACCTGTCTCACATCGTGGCCGTTCCACTCGAAGGCGACTCGGTCACCGCCGCCGAAGTACCCGCCGAGTCCGCCGGCCGACATCTCAACGGACACCTCGATATTTCGGTCTTCCTCAACCCCGAAGCCAGACACTCCGCAAGCACCCTCGACCAGGCCGCCTGACCACATCCGTAGCCCACCGACACCAGCGAGGAAATCCCATGAGCACTAACGCCACACCGAACCCCGCGTCCCCGCCGGTTCCCGCACCGTCCACGGTATGGGTGACCGCGCAGCAGGCCCCCGCCGCGCAACGCAAAGGCCGTTACCACTCCGACAGCACCGCCCACCCGGCCAAAATGCTCCCCGCCATCGCCGCCCACGCCATTACCCACTACACCCACCCGGGCGACCTCGTCTTCGATCCCATGTGCGGGATCGGCACCACCCTCGTCGAAGCCCTCCACCTCGGCCGCCGCGCTCTCGGCAACGAATACGAAGCGCGATGGGCCGACATCGCCCGTACCAACATCGAACTCGCCCGTAGCGCCGGATGCGACCAGGCCGCCACCGTCTACACCGGCGACGCCCGCAAACTCGCTACGACGCTGCCCGCCGAGTACCTGGGTGCCGTCGACCTGATCATCACCTCACCGCCTTACGGAGCCGCCACCCACGGCCAAGTGAAAGTCATCCCCGGACAAGGCGTCCACAAGACGGACTACCGCTATGGCTCCGCCCTCGACCGCGGCAACCTCGCCAACGTCGGTCTCGGAAGGCTGCTGTCCGGTTTCACCCGCATCCTCACCGCCTGCGCCACCTACCTGCGCCCCGGCGGCCATATCGTCATCACCGCCCGCCCCTGGCGCGAGCACACCGAATTGGTCGACCTTCCGTCACACCTGCTTACATGCGCAGCGCTGGCAGGACTCGAACCAGTCGAACGCTGCGTCGCCTTGCTCGGAAGAGTGGCCGAGAGCGAGCTCGTCGCCCACAGCAGCTTTTTCCAACGTGACCTGATCACCAAGAAGCGCGCCGCTGGCCTGCCCGTTCAGTTAATCGCCCACGAGGACGTACTCGTTCTGGAAAAGTTTGCAGGACACCGCAATACGGGACAGGCCCCATACGACTGGGTCGCCTGAGCATTCGGCCCGCGAGTAGCGGTCGGCGGTTGCCCGACGTGCACCGATGCGCCGGGCAACCGCTGGCCCCAGCCCAGCCGACAGGGACGACGCGGGGGTGATGTTCGATGACCGCGACCAGCGGCGTGCGAAAGATTCCCGGGGACTCCGACCGTGTGTTTGTCCGCCGGTCACCGGCGTACTGCGACCACCTGAACGCATCGCTCGCCCGCGAGAATCACGCACTGGCCAGCGGGGAAGTGATCGGTGTTAGGGACCACCACGATCTCGACTGTTCTGTCCACTCGGGCGCGGCGAATCAATGCGGAGACCGTCTCCTGATCGGCGGATTGGGCGAGATATGTTCCGCCCCAGGCGTACCCGAACTCGGAGGCCCAGGCACGAAGGGGCATGCCGATGGTCTCGACCGGCACACCGTCCGGGATTCGATGCCGATTGATGTAGCCGACGGCGATCGGCGGCGGCGAGAGCAGGGGCTTACGACAAGGCAACATGCTATTACCGATCCGAGGGTGACGAGAGTTGTCGATGCGCGCGAATTAGCCTGGCAGTCAATAAGTTCGGACGTACTACATGCCGGTCGCGTACACGACAGCAGCGGCGACTTCGCGGATGGGTGGCCGGGTCGGGCCAGTGGGGAGCGACATCCAGCACCGTCTGCGGATGCCAGGTGTGGGCAATACCAGCACTGACGGCGAGAGGACCGGAACCGCCCCGCACCAGTACACCGAGATCGCCAACCGGCGAGCGTCCAGTCCGTCAGGCAAGCCGTCGGTTACGAAAACCCACAACGCAGCTCCTACGCAGTACACAGGCGCGGACCCCGGCCCCAGCAAGGCTGCCGCCCTAATGGCGAGGGCTCGGGGGACGATCAGACCCGCCGTGTTCGGTCCAGTCGCGACCCGAATATCGCCACGATCAGGATCGCGGAACGCCTCGAGCTCGAACTGCGACTGATACAGCTGGCACCGCTGTTCGACCATCCGATCTACAAGCGCCTGCCCTTTCCTGTCGAGCATCGCATCAGACATGGAGAGACCGGCCTTTCGAACGAGCCGGACCAGCGTTGTGCATGTTGAGTGCAGGGCGCGGCCTGCCTCCGCTACGCCGACGTCCGGCCGCAGGTGCTACCGACGAGCAGGTCGTGGGGAAACCCTCGCGTTCGAGGATTAGCTGCACCGGCACCGCCTTCTCCGGCAATGCCGACGAGACCGGACTCAGCGCTGTGTAGGACACCAGCGCCCATACCAAGCACGCACCTGCGCCCACCCCGATCAGGAAAATCGCGAGCGAAACCATCACAACCCTCCTACTTGTTGATTGACTCTGAACAGAAAGCGGACCGACCCTGATCAGGGTCGGTCCGCACGGCCTGCACCCTTGAGGTGCAGATCATTTCGCTGGGTCGGTCGGGATTGGCGCGCCTCCTTCTAGGCAGGTCCCACAGCCAGGCGCAGGGGAGTTTCGGCATCTTCGGCGTGACCCGTTCGTCTACGGTCACCATCACTCCGAGAACGCTGGTTGACAGCTCAGCAGCCACCTCGAGGACCTGTTCCCGGCCGCCCTGAAAGTCCACGACAAGCGCTCCGAATTCCAGGTGCAGATGCATCACATGAGACGTCATCGCTCGCTGCCAGTGCTTGGAAGAAACCCGGACGCGACTCCCGGCGCCGTATGGCGCGGCCACCGTCCTGGCGGGTCGAGTGTCCATACGTCGACAGCCTGTCGAACAACGTTCATCCATCCCGTCATGTGCAGGACCGAGGGCACCAGCAGAGCGGTTATCCCCGACAGTTCAAAGCTGGCAAAGAGAGGAGCGAAGTCAGCGTCCGACTCGGCAATGAGGATCCCGCGCAATTCGAATCCGAGGCTTTCCGCGAGGAGGTTGAGGCGACCAGTTTCGACTGGCTGCAGAAAATCGGACTTGTCGGTCCGGAACAGCGCGTATGCCAATGGCCGCCGCTCGCGGGTATCGGTGTTCGTCATCGCGGTCCCCTGACCTGCGCCACGGAATCGACGACCTGTTCCGTTCGCGTATCGACCGGGCGAAAGTCCAGCAGTGCTTTGCCGACGGCCTCGCATGGCGGAAGTCCCAGGATCCCCGCGAAGGCGGGCAATACGCTGACGGCTTCCGCCAGCTGCATCGCTACCACTGCCTGTTCGGTCGTGATAGTGCGGCCGGGGAGCCACGACACGGCCCAGCCGCCCTGACCAACAGAGCGGGCGCGATGTTGTGTCTGATCGCTTGTGATCAGTGAATGGGTCACCTGGATAGTCATCGCTCGGCGCTCCTGACTGACTCGATCTTGTTCCAAACTTGTCATTGACAGTGACAGAAAACACAATTGACGCTAGCTCTGACAAGTTGTCAACGCAAGACGCAGACCACCGATTTTCCGGGGGTAAGATTGCGCCACCAGACGGAAGGAGTTGTCGTGCCCATGTCGCCCACGGTTGCGAGGATGGAGTTGCTACTTCGCTTGAACCAGTGGAAGACCGATCTGAATATCGACCCGGCGACGGCTGCGGCTGCCCTGAAAATTACGACCAACTACTGGCACCAGCTGATGTCGGACCGGCGCACTCTCACCGACGATCAGTTCAATGCCATGCTTGAATTGTTCGGCCTCGACATCACGGAACGCCGTGAACTTGAGGCGCTGCGAACAGGTTCGCGTGAACGCGGCTGGTGGATGGCGTACCAGGGCCTTTTCGATGACGAAACGCGTCGCCTCTTCGGCTTGGAGCACGGAGCGGAGTCGATTGCGACGTACGAAGCACTGGTTATCCCCGGCCTGCTGCAGACCGAGGACTACGCACGGGCGATCATGCAATCGGACGTTGCTCGGATTCGCCCGCTGGACACCGATCTCTACATCGAGGTCCGAATGCGGCGCCAGCAGCTGCTCGTCGGTGACGAGCCGTTGCACCTGACGGCGCTGATTCACCAAGCCGCACTTGAGCAGCTGACGGGCGATCAAGCCGTCATGCACGGGCAGCTTCGACACCTCGCGGAGATGGTGAAGATCCACGAGAAGACGATCGACATCCGCATCGTTCCCTTCACCGCGGCCGTCAGGCCGATCCTGTCCGGCTCGCCGTTCCACATCCTCTACTTCGCAAGTCCGATGCTCAGCCCTGTCGCATGGCATGAGTCCGTCGTGACACGCGGCATCATCGATGATGCGAGTCGGGTACGTGAGTTGCGAATCCTCTTCGAGAGGCAATTGGACCTGGCACTCAGCCGGGAGGACTCACTGACTCTGATAGAACGAACGGCAGATAGGACGGCCCAACAATCATGAGCGCAATCAGCCCTGTGAACTGGACAAAGAACGGCTTCCGCAAGCCGCTCCGTTCCAATGACGGTCCGTCGTGCGTTGAGTGGAAGTTCGACGGAGAGCGGGTACTCATCCAGGACAGCAAGTACGCAGGCGACACCGACAAGCAGCCGATCATCGTGTGCCCGCGCGGTGACTGGCAGCAGCTTCTTGAACTGACCCTCAGTGCGCGGTCCGGTGCAACAGCCAGCATCGAGGTTGTACTCCATTCCAATGGAGCGTCGACCCTGATCGGGATGGGTACGAACGGGGAGGCCGTCCGGCTGGACTACACCCCCCGCGAGTGGGACGCGTGGGCAAAAGGGGTCGCGGACGGAGAAGCCGACGCCGCTTGACACCTACTGCGGTTAGCCATGGGAGCGCGATCCGACGTGCCCTTGGCATCCGCATACTCGCGATAGAGGTCGGCCACCGCGCAGGTGGCCGACCTCTATCGCGAGATCTCAGTTGTCCCTGAGTTCGTACAGGTGCGCCCAGTTCTGACGGCTAGTGATTCGGGGGCAGCGGCGCGGTACTCGCGCTGTAAATGCGGATCATTCACGTATGAGGGTCGCGAGGTATCTCGCGCCGTCGCGATCCAGGTGGGCTAGCCGCCATGGGGTTCCATTAACAACCTGTTCGATTTCCTGCTCGGACATCAGCCAGTATTCGAACCATGGAGTTGCGGTCCTCTTGTGTCGGATGCGTAGGCGCAGCTGTCCGGAGGCTCTGCCTGCGGCTTGGTTTCGGGCGTAGTACCGCAGGTGTGCTGGGTCTTCGGTCAGGCCGGGTTCGGTGTTTATCCCGAAAAGCTGTGCCCCTGGTGAAGTCACTGCGGCTACGGCCATGAGGAAGTCACGGCCGGCGGTGGGGCTTTGCAGGAAGCCGAAGTTCCCGCCCAGCATCAAAACGGTGTCGAACAGTTCGATATCGTGAGGGATGTCGAGAATGGTGCCGTGTTGGACCTGCGCTACGCCCCGGCTGCGGCATACGTCGATCGCGGAAGGCGAGGTGTCGACGGCGAGCACCTCAACACCGCGGTTCTGCAGTTCGAGGGCGGCTCGGCCTGCTCCGGCACCGACGTCCAGGACGCGGCTGCCGACGCTGTCGATTGCCTTGGCCTCCAACGGGGGCCACTGCGGGTATTCGGCGAAGTACCGGGCAATGGGGTGAACGCCGATGTGGCCGTCGTCGCGTTCGGCGACTTCGAAAGCATTGCCGATGGTCAACTCCTCTAGGAGTGCTTCGCCGAACGCGTCTCCCACAGTGGGATTTTCAATCATCAGCGGTTCCTTTCCGGTCAGCTTCGCCATCGCATGCATCGGTACGCCTCGGCCCAGTTGGTGCCACATTGCGCGCCACGGACTGCCGCGAGGCCACGTAGCGCGTTCTCCGACCGGGTGTGTGGGTGGTCGCGCCACTGGCTGTCGTGCACGCGCAGACCTTCGATCTTCCGGTCGAGGTCTTCGGCGGTGAGAGTGACGAAGAAGTTGTGTGCCTGTGCCGTCTGGCTACCGGTCCAGACGTCGCCGACTTCCTCGTATATCAGCACGAGTTCGGGCTGGTGGCGGTAGCAGTCAGGGCCGGGGCGCAAGGCGCTCACCGCTGCGGAGCCGGTGGCGGCATGATCCTGGTTGTAGCTGGTCGGGTCGGGGATTGCGATCAACGTCGGTCGGAGCGCCGAGAGTGACAAGGGGTTGTCACCGCGCTCCAGCAGGTCGACGAGGTCGCCGACCGCAACGGTATCCAGCCTCAAGTTGTAGCAGTCTCCGGGCAGGGCCAAATGGCAGCCGTCCAATGGCCAAAATGATTGCGCCTGTGTCATTTCGCTTCGGCGCTGCTCGGCGGTGGACAGTCCAGTCGGCGAGAAGTCGCGGATGTCAGCGATTGTCATCCACAGGACGAACACCTGCCCGCCTTCCCGCTTCACGCGGCTGATCAATCCTCCGCACCCGATCGCTTCATCGTCGGGATGCGGAGCGACGATCAGCACGCGGTGACGGGCCCAATCCACGCTCATAGCAATCGCTCCGGGCTCGGCGGCGCTGGGGCGCTCGCAGTCTTACGGTTCGAGAGTTCGGTACGCCGCCCATGCATCGGAGACGATGTCGGCCAGATCTGGGCGCTGTGGTTTCCACCCGAGGGCCGTGGCGGCCTTGTTCGAGGCGGCGACCGACACGATGGCGTCACCCGGCCTACGCGCGGCTTCGATGACCGGAAACTGCTGTCCGGTCACCTGTTGGACGGTCTCGACTACCTCGCGATTCGTGTAGCCGTTGCCGTTGCCGAGATTGAAAACTTCGTAGCGCCCTGGCCTGATGTTGTCGAGTGCGGCCAAGTGCGCAGCCGCGAGATCGCTCACGTGGATGTAGTCGCGTACGCAGGTGCCGTCGGGAGTGTCGTAGTCGGTGCCGTACAGGGTAAACGAATCGCGCTGTCCCGCAGCGCATTGCAATAGGATGGGAATCAGGTGAGTCTCCGGATCGTGGCGTTCGGTCAGCCACCTGCCCTCCGGGGTACGCACTGCGCCCGCGGCGTTGAAGTAGCGCAACACCGCAGCCCCCAAAGGCGTCCCGGGCCGCCCGCATTCGCCCTCGATCATCATGTCGATCGAGTACTTCGTCACCGCGTAGGGATTGCGGGGAGCCACCAACGAATCCTCTGTGAAGGGCGGAACCCCCGAGTACATGCTGCCCGTGGAGGAGAACACCAGCCGAGGAGTGCCTGCCGCACGAGCAGCATCGAACAGCGCGAGCGTGCCTCGGATATTGTTGTCCCAGAACCGCTCGGGATGCGCGACGGATTCGGCGACTTCGATCTTCGCTGCGAAGTGCAGGACAGCGTCGAAGTCGGCGGCTGGTGTGAGGACCTGGGCGACGTTATGCAGGGCTATCTGTTCGAACTGTGCTGCTGCGGGCACGTTGTCGGCGTGTCCGGATGACAGGTCATCGAGCACGGTAACGTCATGGCCCACGTCCACGAGTTGGTGAGCGACAACCGAACCGATGTATCCGGCTCCTCCGGTGACGAGTACGCGCATGGACCAGCTCTCCTATGCATGGTTGGGTTCGGCGTCGGCAGCGCATCGGAAGCCGAGCTCGAAGCTGCTGTACATGGGCTCGCACGCCATTCGTTCGGTCGTGCGTACCTGGGGTTTCATGTGCTTCCAGCTGCCGCCGCGCACCACACGATAGCCGTGGCGCATCGCGGCGACCAGCGCTGGGTCATACTGTCGCGCAGGGTCGTAGGGGCTGTAGGTGCTGCAGGTCCACTCGGCGACCGTCCCAGACATGTCGGCTACCCCGAACTCGGAGTCGCCGGCCGGGCTCAAGCTGCCCACATCGGTCGTTGCCGGTGCGGCACCGAACTTTAAGTAGCGGGACTGCCACCATTCCTGCCAGCCTCCGAGCGCGTGTACCGGCCCATCGGCCCAATGCTCTACGCAGTTGACGCAAGCCGGGTTCCATTCGTGACCCCACGGATAGGGCGACCATGACGCTCCGTGTGCGGCGTACTCCCATTCGTCCTCGGTGGGGAGCCGTTTACTTGCCCACGAGGCGTAGGCGGTGGCATCTGTGTGATCGACGTGGATGACAGGATGCTCCGGCCGGTCGCCGAGGGCATTCACACCGGGTGCAGGATAACGCCAGCACATATCCGGCTCGGCATGCCAGTAGTCCGATCCGTAGATCAACCCGTAGCCGCGTTGTTCGGCACCGGTGACGTATCCGGTAGCGCCGACGAACTCGCTAAACGCCGCATTGGTGACCGGCGTGCGGTCGATCTGGAAGGCCGCGATATGGCGGATGTGTTGTGGTGCTTCGTCTTCAAACCAGGACCGTGCGTAGTGCTGCGACTCGACCAAGCTGTCGAGGTGATGTTCGGGAGCGCCGATTTCAACCCTCGCCGCAGGGATCTCGATCATCGTGGTCATGTCATCCACCCATCAGTGCGGCGATGATGCCGATTTCGCCACGGTCGGCCTCGACGCGGGTGGAGAGCCCGTTGAGGCTGCGGACATCGACGTGGTCGAGGGTGACCAGCGCCCAGGGAGCGATCTCACCACCCGAGGTGAGATACCGCTTCCTCAAACAGGGGTATCGCTCAGCGAACCAGGTAAGCGCGTTTCCTACAGTTGTTGCCTGACAGGATAATTCGGTGAGGTCGGTAACGCTGGTCCAGCTCGGCGGTACCGTGAACGTGACGGTGGGCATCACCTCACCGCCCTATCGGCAGGCAGGATGTCCGCCATCCATCGCAACGTCTTCTCGATGCCGACAGCCAGCGAGGTGGTGGGTGTCCAGTCGAGAACCCGCTTCGCCAGACTGATGTCGGGCTGTCGCCGGTGAGTATCGCCGACGCGGCCCGTGGTCAGTTTCACCTGCCCGATTCCGGCTGAGTTGACGACCAGTTCAGCGAGTTCAGCGATCGTGATCTCGGTGCTTGCGTCGCCGAGGTTGATCGGCCCGAACGATGATGATTCCATCATCTTGACGAGACCGTCAACGAAATCGTCGATGTAGCAAAAGGATCGGGTCTGGTGGCCACCGGCGATTTCGAGGGTTTCACCGCGCAGCGCCCGTGCGCAGAAGTTCGACATTACGCGCCCGTCGTCGGGCCACATACCAGGGCCGAAAACGTTGAACGGGCGGATGATTCCGACGTTGGTGCCCAGGCGGCGATGTGCGGCGCAGGCGGCTTCCAGCACCCGTTTGCCCTCGGTGTAGGCGGAGAACGGACCGATGGGATCGCAGTTTCCCCGGTAGGACTCGGCTTGCGGATGGACGAGCGGATCGCCGTAGATCTCCGAACTGGACGCACAGACCACGCGGGCCTTGGTGTGCTCGGCCAACTCGAGGATGTTGAGGGTGCCTACACAGCTAGCGCGGATGGTATCCAACGGCCAGCGGCTATTGGCTTTCGGGCTGGCGGGGCAGGCGAGGTGGACGATGTGGGTTACCCGCGTCAAGTCCTCGGTCGAGCGCGGATCGCAGATGTCGGCGTTGCGGATCACAAAGTTCGGGTTCTCGGCGATATCGGCGATGTTCGCTCGTCGACCGGTGAGCATGTTGTCGACAACGGTCACGAAATGACCGCCCTCAAGCAAGTGGCGGGAGAGGTGGGATCCGATGAATCCGGCTCCGCCGGTGATTAGCACGTGATTGTTGATCATGGATTCCTCTTGAGTGAAATTGTTTGAGATTCAAAGGCGTTCGATGTTGTTCGCTGGTGGCAGTGCGCCACACGCGTCGAATACGTAGCGGGCGCTGGAGATGAGGTCGTAGTCGAGCCCTTCGTGGGCAACGAGCAACACGACTGCTGTCGCGCGTGTCACGAGTTCGACGGTGAGCTCAGGCAACACATCTGCGGTATCCACCAGCATCGGGTCGACGACTGCCACATCCACGCCCTGCTGACGCAGGTTGTGTGCGACCTTGAGCGCAGCCGAATCCCGCGAGTCGGCGATGTCGGGCTTGTAGGTTGCGCCGACGATCACGACGTGCGGGGTGTGGTGGTGGGTCGTGGTGTGATTGCGGCGCAGCATCCCGGCCACGACCCGGCCCGCGACGTACACCGGCTGGGACCGGTTGATATCGATCGCCGTATCGATCAGAGTCGAAGGCTGTGCCGCTGTCCGCAGGCTCCATGCCAGGTAGGTAGTGTCGGACGGAAGGCAGTGGCCGCCGGCACCAGCACTTGGCAGGAAACTCATGTACCCATAGGGCTTCGTCGCCGCGAGATCCAAAACATCCCAAATCGACACGTCCAACGAGCGAGCCAGGCGAGCGAGCTCGTTGACGAACGAGATGTTGACTAGCCGGAAGGCGTTCTCGACGAGCTTCTCCACCTCGGCCGTGCGAACGTTGCGTGCCGCTACGACACTGGCGACCAACTCCGACCAGAATTCCGTGACCGCCATAGTGGAACTGGCGTCTACGCCCGAGACGACCTTCGGAACCTTGACCAGCTCAACGAAACTGATGCCAGGGTTGAGACGCTCAGGTGCGTACCCGAGCGAAAAGTCCTGGCCTGCTTTCAACCCCGAAGTCTCCAGGATTGGTGCAACGACATTTTCAGTGGTGCCGGGACATGTCGTCGATTCGAGGATCACGAGACAACCCGACCGGATGTAACCGGCGAGGCAAGCGGCGGCGGCCTCGATATAGCTGAGATCCGGCTGATCGCCGACCAGCGGAGTCGGGACAGCGATCAATGCGACGTCGAAATCCTCTAGCATCGCTGGGTCGTTTGTAGGTGTGAACCGGCCCGAGGTCAGAGCCTCCCGCAGGTGATCAGAGGACACGTCGCTGATGTAGGAGTCGCCGCTCTCCAGCCTTGTCACCCGACGGACATTCGTGTCGTAGCCGACTACGTTATGCCCGGCCTGAACGGCCAACATCGAGGCTGGTAGTCCGACGAATCCTTGCCCAACGACAACGACCCTGCGCTGGCAGAACGCTTGTGAACGTGGCGCCACCGTTTCCGCGGATGTCATGCGCGTACCTCGGCATAGGCCAGTGCGCTGATGAACTGGACGCATTCGACGCCGTGCTCAGCGTGGGCGGTAAGTACGAATCGGGCTTCGTCGAGCTCCATCGGTTCGGGAATCTCGTGGCAGTACCGATGTCTTTGACTCCACTCGTCTTTGAGCTTCGCGTTCATCGTGTCCTCGACCGCATCCGCTTCTGGCGTCGGGATTCCGACGTTCGTGGAGGAAGATAGAAGGCACAGGCCGCGAAAAGGGCGAGCGTCACGGTCAGGCAGATCAGTATCGATGTCGTCAGCATCGGAACCTCTGGTCGGCAGTGTTCAATTCGGTGGATGGAATGCGACCCAATTGCACGGATGTCGCCGATCGGTTGGCTACGAACGCAGCTGCGATCGTCCAGTCGGTGACGCGCCGCGTCTTCGGGGCTGGGGCAACGCGGGCAACGGGCGCTGATTGATAGCGTCGTCGAAGTCGTGGAGCATTTTGTCCCGCAGCGGGACACGACCATCCGACATACGGTCACACTGGGGATATGGACGCTGATCGGACGATCAGCATGTCGGGCTCCACAGATCCCTCGCAGGTGTCAATGGCGAAGGCATGGGCCGCGCGGATCCACGAGGCCCGTGAGGTGCCGGTTAGCGTGGGATCGCGCCCACACGTTGCGCCAGCCGACCGAGATCGCCTTTCGCGAGATCGCGGCTCGCAATGCGCATCATGTGACCGACGAGTTCACGGACGACGCTCATGCTCCGAACATGTTGTGGCGCTGTGTGTTCGGCACGCAACAGTGCCGCCAGCGACGCTCGCCATTGCTTTTCCATCGCATATGCTCGCCCGAGCTCGACGAAGTACTGGGCCCGTCGTCCCTTGGCCGGGATGACGTCGGGGTCGACTGTGGGAGCGAGTTCGATCACCGTGCTGGCGTCTCGCCGCTCCATGGCGGACGACATCCGCCAAAGCGCAACGTTGTTTGCGCCGAATGTTGGGTTGCGCAGCATCCGCCGCCCCGCAGGAGCGGCGGAAAGGCGTGTCGCGAGTTCGGCGGCTTCGTCCAGGTGGGGGTCAGGGTCGCCACCGAGGCTGGCGGTTACCAGCCCCGCCTGAAGGTGGAGCATCCCCAGCGTTTCCAACTCGCCCCGCGTCTGGGCCTCGGAGGTGACGAGTTTGGCGGTATCTTCGGCGATTTGCAAAGCACGCGACAACGCCCCGGGGCGCGACAACAAGACTTGAGATCGGTCGAACGCGGCCGCGGCGGTGACGGCTGTGCCTCCGAGATGCTGTGCGGCCTTCTCCGCTTCGTCGGCTGCCGTCCACGACAAGGCCGGATATCCCCATGCGCGAAGTGATTTCGCTACCGTATCCGCGACGGTCGACAGGACATCCCACGCGGTCTCCTGTTGGGCTCCGGTGGTGTCTCGCGCGTGCTGATAGCAGTCGGTGAGCATGGGGGCGAGCATGGGAGCTACCCGCCCATATTGGCAGTTGATTCGCAGGTCACGCGCGACGTTCGACATCGCTGCGAGTTCCTCAAGGCTGCGCAGCGGCCCGGTGGGCGTGGTGTTGCCTGCGGTCCACAGGGCTACCTCGATATCGGGGACTGCGGCATGGAACTCTGCCATTCGCGGATCGAACCGGTCCTGGTCGTGACCGGTGAGATCACGGACATCGCACTGGAGCGCTTTGGCCAAGGAGTGCAATGTCTTTCGGCTGTCGACGGGCCGTTCGCCGTTTTCGTACTTGGCGATCGCGCCCCGCGAGATCCCGGTCTGATCCGCCAGCATCTGCTGAGTCATCCCACGCCGCTTACGGATCGCGGCGACCCTACTGCCAACGTACCTGCCGTCATCGGTGTCGGAACGAGCTGCGGTCGGCATCTCGGAGCTCCCCTTCTGTCCTGATGACCCATGCTAGACCTATGAATGATCAGGGAATTCCGGTTCTGTACGCGATCGTCACCGGATCGTCGAGGGCCCAGGAGATCGAGGAGCTGGTCGACTTGGCGCAGGCCGATGGTTGGGATGTGTGCGTAGTGGCGTCGCCGTCCGGACTCCGATTCATCGACGCCGAAGGTCTCGCCGCAAAGACCGGCCACCCGGTGAGGGCGAACTACAAGGAGCCGGGGACACCGGATCTGCTGCCGCCCGCTGATGGGATGATCGTGGCCCCGTTGACCTGTAACTCGGCATCGAAATGGGCTGCTGGGATCTCCGACACTCTCCCGTTGGGGTTGTTGATCGAGGCCGTCGGGAAGGGCCTGCCAGTCATTGCGGTGCCGTATTCGAGCCCGGAGCAGATGAGCTTCCCGCCAGTTCAGGATGCGTTGAGGAATCTCGCCACGTGGGGGATCGGCATCATTCCGGGGGTGCAAGGGAAACCGCTGCCGCTATCGGAAGCGTGGCGCGCCTTTGTCACCCACCCCCGATCAAGGTAAACATCACCCTGCCCAAAATCCACAATCAGGAGCATCGATGATCGTCACGCCGCTTCAGACCGACCACATCGACGATGTCATTCAGCTCATGCAGCTCGGCAAGCCGTCCATCAGCGCCCGTACACGATCCGACTATTGGTTGTACGCCAGCCTGTTCTCATCTACGTGTCCGCTTGCAATCGGCGAAGGCGACGCGATTGCCGGTGCAATCATCGCATTCCGGAGCCAGGATGACCCCGCGGACGTCTACGTACAAGACGTCATGATCCACCCCGACTACAGACGGCAGGGGATCGCGCGTGCCTTGCTCAACAGCGTGCAGTCCCGGGCCGAGAAGTGGTCCTGCCAGCGCATTTACCTGACATCTGAACCCGAGAACCACACCGCCCACTCCGCATGGACGAACCTAGGCTTCGTCAATGTCCCGGGCGATCATGAGATCGAAGGAATCTCGGTCATCACTGATTTCAAAGGGCCTGGTCGAAGCCGTGCCGTCTACGAGTTGCTTCTACCCAGAAGCTAATGCCGCCATAGCGCCAGTGCCGGAACAACGCTCAAACGGGGTCTTTGGTGCTTCCATGGACGGACTGCGGCATACGCTTGCTACCTATGTACGAGGAAACCCCCGGCGGCAGCACGCCGCCGGGGGTGTGGCCTAGATCACATGCACGCCAAATGCCCTGTTTAGCGGCCAAACATCCGGCATTTGCGCAGGTCAGATCATTTCCCCTGGAATGGGGAATTGACCGTCGTGAAGTACCGGGCTACACCAGCATTGTCGCGACCCGTGGGAATGCCGACGGCGACGCATTGCGATCTCTCAAATTGACGGCATCAACTTCCGGCGAGGGTCACACCCAGGCGACCTCGGTAACCGCCGCCTCCGTACGGGTGGCCGCCACCCCCGGCCAGCTGGCCATAGTCGACTGAAGTGCGCACTATGGCCGAGTTTCGCGCGACAGAGGACTGAGCTGTGGCTCGGTCGAGGTGTGCTACAGGTCGCCGAGTTGAATGTTGTTGAATTACGGTCGATCTCGTGGTGCATCTTGACCTTGAACTTCAGGCTGAGGGCCTTGTGGGCGAAACCGATCGTCTGGCCGATGTTGTCCGTGATGTCGACTTGAGCGTCCCTGTCCCGACCTGTCCTGGTTGGTCGTTGTCGGATCTGATCGTCCATGTCGGTCGAGGGCATCGGTGGGCGGCAGCGATGATCGCCGATCGCGCTAGCGAGCGTCTGGCCTGGGATGCGGTTCCCGAAGGTTTCCTCCCCACCGATGTCGACGAGGCGAACGTCTGGTTGCGCGACAGTGCCCGGCTGGTACTGGAAGCGGTCGAGAAGACCGGCGGAGAGGTCCGGGTGTGGACACCGGTCGGCGGGTTGTTGCCGGCTCGTTGGTGGATACGGCGGCGTTTGCACGAGGCGACGGTCCATGGCGCCGATGCCGCGCTCGCGCTCGGGCGCGCTGTGAGCCTGTCGAGTGGCCTTGCGGCGGATGGCCTGTCGGAGTCGCTCGACATCCTTCAGGCCGCGCTGGCATTCCAGAACCGCGAGCAGCCACCGCTACCGGAGGGGGCAACGCTGCGCATCGACGCTGACGATGATGGCGCGCAGCAGTGTTGGGTGGTCCGCCCGCGCGGAAACAACATCGAATGGAGCGTCGGCGGCGAGCCTGCTGCGGCGACGGTTACCGTCCGCGGCACGTCGGCCTCGGTGTTCCTCGCCATGATGCGGCGCATTCCCGCCACCGACCCGCGCTTCGAGATCACGGGGGACCGCGAGATTTTCGATCGGTGGCTCGCAGCGACGGGCTTCTAGTCCAGCCGCGGCGCGTCACGAAACCTTGCGATCGAGATCTTGACCAGGTTAGGTCGTGTGTCCTAGCCTCCTGTCTAGGACATGCGACCTAACGCGGCGTCCCGTAAGGCACAGGAGGCGCACAATGCATGGACCGCGATCACGGGAAGCGGCCTGCGCGGTGGTGTTCGGTTGAGCGGCAAGACGACTCGTGAGCAGATCGTTGCCGCAGCGGACGAGTTGTTTTATCACCGGGGGTTCGAGCAGACCTCGTTCGCTTCGATTGCCGAGGTCGTGCAGCTGTCGCGCGGCAACTTCTATCACCACTTCAAAGCCAAAGACGACCTGCTCGACGCGGTTATCGCCACCCGCCTCACCGAGACCCGCGCCATGCTGGCCCAGTGGGAATCGCAGACACCCGACCCAGCCGGTCGCATTCGCAGGTTCATCGACATCCTGCTGGTCAATCGCGCCGATATCCAGCACTACGGGTGCCCGGTCGGCACGTTGACCAGCGAGCTGGCCAAACTCCACCACACCGCCCTCGACGCCGCCAGCGGGCTGTTCACCCTGTTCCGGGAATGGCTCGCCGAGCAGTTCACCCAGCTCGGGCATCGCGATGACGCCGACGAGCTGGCCATGCATGTGCTGGCCGCCAGCCAGGGTGTAGCCACCCTGGCCAACGCCTTCCATGACGAGCAGTTCCTTTGCCGGGAGGTGCAGCGCCTGCACGACTGGCTCGACACCCACCTCGACGACTCACGAAAATAGAAGCGAGACAACCATGTTCGTCGTTCTGTTGAAGTTCTCCACCCGCAAGTCCGACGCGGCCCAGCACATGGCCGCCCATCAGCAGTGGATCCAGCAAGGCTTCGACGACGAGGTGTTCCTGCTGGTCGGCAGCATCAAACCCGGTGTCGGCGGCGCGGTCCTGACCCACAACACCTCCCCGGAAGACCTCGAGCGGCGTGTCGCACAGGACCCGTTCGTCGCGGCCGACGTCGTGACGGCCGAGATCATCGAGATCGCGGCCGGACAAGCCGACGATCGCCTGAAATTCCTGCTCGACTGACCAACCTGCTCCGGACACCTCCGGCTGGGGAGTCCTATGCCTTGGCCCAGTTGTGGATTGCGACGACGAACTCCTCGGGCGCGTCGGATTCGACGTAGGTGCCGGCGCCTTCGACGATCACGGTCGTGTGGTTGGTGAAGGTCGCTTCCAATCGCTGGCGCTCCTGGGGGCGGAAGGCGATATCGGCGTCACCCCACACGATCAACGTCGGCAACTGCGCGACCTCGGGCAGGCGAGTTTCGATCTCGGCGAAGAAGTCTCGGCTGGCGAGTACCGCATGGGGCAGCACCGCACTGGCCTGACGCCGTGCGGGAGTGTCCAGCGCCTGGCGGTAGTGAGCCATTTCGGCCTCGGTCGGCTTGCGCCGACGGTGGCCGGTGGGGATGAACGCGTTGACCAGCAGGTTGAGCTGCCGCACCGCCAGCCGGCTCACCGGATTACCGAGGGCGCGTGAGAACGCTTCGAAGTGCAGGACTCCGTTGACCGGCCACGCCCACGTATTGGCCAGCACCAGCCGCTCGAAGAGCCCCGGCCGCCGCTGTGCGACCGCTAGGCCGATCAGACCACCCCAGTCCTGGCCGACCAACGTGACCTGGTCCAGGCCGAGGGCATCGACGAACCCGGCCACCACCTGCGCGTGCTCCTCGGGCAGGAAACGGTAACCACGCTTCGGTGTCGACAGCCCGAAGCCCGGGTAATCGACTGCGACACAGCGGAACTCGCCACGCAGCGCGCTGATCACATCGCGCCACAGGAACGACCAGGTCGGATTGCCGTGCAGGAACAGCAGTGTCGGACCCGATCCCTCGTCGACGTAATGCACGGTGTGCCCGTCGATTTCGACGAAACGGCTCTCGAACGGAAACAGAGTGTCGTCGACCCAGTCCGGTCGTGTGGTGCTGGTGGTCTCGGCCATGGTTGAACCCCCTACGCTCGACATCACGGTATGATTGATCTTCTCAAGCCAACTTGAGATTCTCAAGCAATTGAAGGAATTGATGCGTAGCTACGGCCAGTACTGCGGGCTCGCCCGGTCCCTCGAAGTCGTGGGCGATCGGTGGAACCTGCTCATCGTCCGCCAGTTGCTCCTCGCGCCGGCCCGCTACCGGGACCTGCTCGACGGCCTGCCCGGCATCGCCACCAATCTCCTCGCCGACCGGCTACGTGACCTGGAATCCTCCGGCGTGATCGAGCGGCGACTGGCCGGTGAGGGCAGCGTCGTCGAATACGCGCTCACCCCCTGGGGTGCGCAGTTGCGTGAGCCGATCGAGAGCCTGATCCGCTGGTCCACCCCGCTGATGATCCCCGGCCCCGGCGCCGATGCCTTCCGCCCTGAATGGCTCGCCCTCGCCGTGCCTGCCCTGCTCACCACCCGGGTCGAAGACCGGCCCACGGCGACGGTCGGCCTCGACATCGGTGGCTCGCCGTTCCAACTCCGTATCACGGCATCCGGATTCGAGATCGCCCCCCACGACGGCCGCGACCTCGACGCCACCGTCCGCGCCGACCCCGCCTACATCCTCGGGCTTGCCGCCGGTGCTCTCACCCTCAGTGACGCTCGCGCGCTCGGGGCTGTCGAGATCGACGGCGACGAGGCTCTCATTCGCGCGGTTTTCGCCGCCTGAGCGAGCCTCTTCACCGGAGGGTCCGAGCGGCAATCAATCTCGGCGATTGGCTTTCCGGCGGCGATAGTGCGCGGCCGCCGCCACGCGGTCGTTGCAGGTGTCACAGCAGTACTTGCGGGTGCCCGGACGGGTGCGGTCGACGAACACGCACACGCACGGGGTCGCGGCACACACCCCGAGCCGCCGAATACCATGCTGCACAAGGTGTTCGGCGAGGGCCGCGACCAGCCTGCCCGCCAACGCTGCGAGCCCGTGCGACACGCCACCCGCGTCCAGCCGGATGACGCCAGCGGGGTCCCGCGACAACTGCGGGACCACGGCGTGTTCACGCAGCAGTCCATTCACCAGATCCGTTGCCTCGGAGTCGGTATCGCAGCCGAACGCGGGCCGCAACTGCTCCCGCAGCTCCCGCAGTCGATCCAGATCGCCGTCGGCGAGCTCCTCGGCCAGGCTCGACTGACCTGCGCCGCGCAGGATGACCCGGAAATGGTTGACCGTCGTCAATCGATCGGGCGGATCGGCCAGCGCATAGACGGTGTTGACCAGATCCACGACCAGATCCAGATCGCTCACCATCCACCTCCTCGCCATTGACGACCAGCGGCACCGACCTTAGCATTCTCAGTACTTAAATAGTTTTAGTAACTGATATGGAGTTGTTGTGGACACGACTTCCCAATCCGCCGACACTTTGGCCCACGCCCTGCACGCCCAAGGCCCTCACCCCGATTACGTCGAGAAGCTCGCCGTGTTCGGGCAGTTTGTCGGCTCTTGGCGAGTGACCAATCGCCTCCGGGCCGCCGACGGCAGCTGGACGACCTATTCCGGGCGCTGGGACTTCGGCTGGACGCTGGGCGGACTGGCGATCCAGGACGTCCTTGACTGCCCCACCGCGCCGAATCGCTACCCCGGCACCACGATCCGCTGCTACGTCCCAACCACTGACAGCTGGAACGCGGTCTGGCTCGACCCACACTCCGGCCTGCACGTCACCCTGCAAGCAAGCTCTGTCGACACCGGCATCGTCCTCGAAGGCAGTACCCAACTCGGTACATCGGTCCGGTGGATCTTCTCGAACATCACCGACACCAGCTTCCACTGGCAGGGCTACCTCGCCCGCAACGCCACATCCTTCGAACTGGTCCAGGAAATGGCCGCTCATCGCCAGCACGATCGGTGAGTGCCTCAATTTGCGGCCGTGCTGTAAGAAGCCGTGTACAAGGCTGTTCGGGCCGGCCAGTCACCTTCCTCAGCAGGGGGTTCCGGTAGAAATCGAGGAAACAACAACGGCGGGATAGACTGTGACACTGATGGTTTCGGCGGACATCATGTTCGTTGAGCGGGCTGGGTAGCGGCAAGTTCAGTCGCTTGCAGCACTTCCGTGGCGGTGAGCTCGGCGAGCAGCGGAGACGGTGGAGTGCCCGCGGCGAGGTTGTGGCGACGACCGGACTGGTCAACACCGTCAGGCGGGAGGATTGACTGCCCGAGACCGGCTGGCATGAAGGACAATTCCGCACTACCTCCTGCCACTCCGCCCCAACGACGAAGACCCCGTCCGAATCACCGATCCGAACGGGGTCGTGTCCCCCGGGCGAACTCGCCGGGTCTCGATACGCTCCCTGCCGACACAACGAGCGCAGATAGCCATGCCACACCTGAAACGGCGACCGAACCCCGCGTGTCGCACAGGAATCACGTCGACCGAAATGGGCAGGTCAGCGGCCCACTAATGTAGCAAAACGGCAGGTCGGATCAATGCCCCTGGAAAGGGGAGTTGACCGTGGTGAAGTACTGGACCGCCGCGGCGATCGCCACCGGTGCGGTGACCAGGATCATCCCGCCGACCGCGCCGAGCGCGCCCATGGCCGCGGCACCGGCGAGGCAGCCGACGACCGCGCCGGGCAGGAAGAAGAACAGGCCGCCGATAATGCCGGTGGCCAGCGAGACACCGGAGCCGACGGCGATGCCGCCCAGCGCACAGCCGACCGCCGCGCCGCCGATGCCACCGACGAGGGTGCCGATGGTGGCGCCCATGGCGATGGTGTCCTTCATGCGGTTCCAGGCCGCCTGCTCACGGTCGTACGGGGTCTTCCAGGGCGCGGTGTCCTCGAAGGGCAGTGCGACCGGCTGGTATACCGCGTGCTGCAGATCGAATTGCGGTGTGAGCGTGACGGTCCGGTCCCGAACATCGGCCAGGATAGGGAAGACGAAATCGTCCACGCGGAAGTTCAATTCGGTTCCAGCAACCACTGTGCCATCGGGTGCCTTGATCTGGAAAACACCGTTGTCCACGGCCATGGAACCGATATCGGTGGAAATGGTCGCCGAGCGATCGGTCGCCGATGCGGTGTAGTGGATGGCACCCACGTCACCGGCTTCAGGCTGGGCATTAACCGTTCCTGCGGTAATTGCTGTGACGGCGGCCACCAAAGCGGTAACCGCAGCGAATCCCCTCTTGCGCACTTGATTTACCTCGATTGAGTAGGCCTGCGGAATCTGGACTTATCGCAGGTTCAGTTATTGACAAGCAAACTTTAAGTCGGTTCTCGAGAATCCGACAATGGACGAAAGTCCCAAAGTGACTCGTCACACACATTCCGAGTCGATTGCGCCGCAAGTTAATCCGCCGTTCACCCGTTGGGAACCGACCGGGCTGGATTTGACAACGCCGCTGTCGAGGCTCAACATTGGCCAGTCAGCACCTCGCTAGGCGAGGCTCCTGTACGAACACAGGCCACTGATCCGACGACGTCGAGAGACGCCCAGGGTTAGGACAGATCACCCCGGATTAAGGGGTGATCCGAAGTGGCTTCCCCGGGCCGCGAGCCCCCGGATACGTCGTACAGTGCCGAAGCTCTGACGAGAGGGGTGCGGGACTACGCCGTCGAGCGTGGTCCGGATTCCTCTCGCCGTGCGCGATGCGACACCACGATCCAGCGACGCCCACGTGCGTCCCGGCGGCAAGGAGGTGAGGGACGACCATGAGTTCCGGCGATAGTCCGTATCCGAGTACGGATTTCACAACCCTGACGTCCCCGGCTTGCCGCATTCCGGTCACCGGCTGACCCGTTCCCACACCGATCGCCTCCCCGACGTCCCCGCGACGCCGCTGAGGTGGGCCGACGTGTGCCTCGGGCAGACCGCTCGGTGCCCGAAATCGCTTGGCGGCCGGGTGTTCTCCGCATGTCGAAACACCTGATGATCGAAAGCGAGGGAAGGCCATGGCCTTTTTCGCGAACAGCTCCGGCCGCCGCACCTCCACCGTCGCCGCACCCGTCTCCGACACCAAGCCCACCGGCGCCGTCATGGACAGCGCGCACGTCGGCGACATCGTCGGCGCGCTCGGCTCCATCGGCCAGCACGACACCCTCGAGGGCCGCACCCGCTGGCAGCGATTCCGCATGCTGCTGGCCATCCTCGGCCCCGGCCTCATCGTCATGGTCGGCGACAATGACGCGGGTGGCGTGGCCACCTACGCGCAGGCCGGGCAGAACTACGGCATGGCGCTGGTCTGGACGCTGGTGCTGCTCATCCCGGTGCTGTATGTGAACCAGGAGATGGTGGTGCGCCTGGGCGCGGTCGCGGGAGTCGGCCACGCGCGCTTGATCTTCGATCGTTTCGGCAAGTTCTGGGGCGCGTTCAGCGTGGGCGATCTGTTCATCGTGAACGCGCTGACCATCGTCACCGAGTTCATCGGTGTCTCCATGGCGCTCAACTACTTCGGTCTGCCCAAGGCGATCTCGGTGCCGCTGGCCGCGGTGGCGCTGTTCGCCATGGTGGCGGGCGGATCGTTCCGGCGCTGGGAGCGGTTCCTGTTCGGGCTGATCGCGCTGAACATCGTCATGTTCCCGCTGGCATTCCTGGTGCACCCGCAGGTCTCCGCGATCGGCCACGGCTTCCTTCCGTCCTTCCCGGGCGGCCTGAACTCCACGCTGCTGCTGCTGATCGTGTCCATCGTCGGTACCACCGTCGCGCCCTGGCAGCTGTTCTTCCAGCAGTCCAACATCGTCGACAAGCGCATCACCCCGCGCTGGATCAAGTTCGAGCGCATCGATCTGTGGGTCGGCATCGTGGTGGTGATGATCGGCGCGATCGCCATCATGGCGGCGGCGGCCTTCGGGCTCGCGGGCACCGAGGCGGCCGGGAACTTCACCGACGCCGGGGCGGTGGCGCAGTCGCTGCACGATCACATGGGCACCACCGTCGGCGCGCTGTTCGCCATCCTGCTGCTGGACGCTTCGCTGATCGGCGCGAACGCGGTCGGCCTGGCCACCACCTACGCCCTCGGCGACACCCTCGGCAAGCGGCACTCGCTGCACTGGAAGATCACTGAAGCACCGGTCTTCTACATCGGCTACGCCGCCCTGCTCGCCCTCGCCGCCGCCGTGTCGTTCAGCCCCGACCACGTGCTGGGTCTGCTGACCCAGGGCGTCCAGGCGCTGGCGGGCGTGCTGCTGCCCTCCGCCACCGTCTTCCTGGTCCTGCTCTGCAACGACAAGGCGGTGCTGGGTCCGTGGGTCAACACGGTGCGCCAGAACATCGTCGCCGGAATCATCGTCTGGTCGCTGGTGCTGCTGTCCCTGGCGCTGACCGCCGCGGTCTTCTTCCCGGGCCTGTCGACCACCACCATCGAAATCGGTTTCGGTGTCGGCGCTCTCGTCGGCGTGCTCGGCGGTGTCGGCATGCTGATCGCCTGGCAGCGCGGCCGCCGTCGCAATGCCGAGCGCACCGCGAAGGAGCTCGGCAACCTCGACCCGGACCAGGTGGAGGAGCTGGAGTCCACCCCGCTGACCCGGGCCGAGCGCAAGGCCATCCTCGAGGCCGACCGCGACACCTGGCGCACGCCCGCGCTCGACACCCTGGAGCGGCCGCAGTTCTCCACGGCGCGGACGGTCGGCATGTTCGCCCTGCGCGGCTACCTGCTCATCGCCGTGATCCTGGTGGGCGTGAAGGTCTTTCAGTCCATCGGCGGCTGAGCTCAACAGCCGACCGGGATACCCGCCAGGTCGACTCGTCCATCACGCTCGATGGCGTCGCAGTTCATCGCGGCGCCATCGAGCGTGATGCCGTTCAGCGCCAACCTCGCGTCTGCGATCGGACCGTCGCTGTCGCTGGTGCGGATCAGCGATTCCCGGGCCGCCGCGACGGCGGTCCGCGCTATCGAACCGCGCAGCGTCGCGGTGTCACCGATATTCCTGATGTTGATGCCGTTCGCCGCGGACGCGCCCACGACCGTGTCGCGGATGTCGAAGGTCAGTGCGGCCGTGCTCGGCTCGGATCCGGCCGGGGTATACGCGATCAGCCCGATGCCATCGGCGCTGCAGTCACCGAGATCCGAGTTCGCGATGGTCAGGTCGGTGTGGGCGGCACGGCCGAAATTCGTTGTCACCACACAGGTTCCGAGGTTCGCCGGGACCACGGAGTTGAGCACGGCCCCCGGGAAGGTGGAGTGGTGGGCGTAGACATTGTCCAGGCTCAGCGACTGGTGCGCCCCGCCGCTGCTCAGGTTGTAGTTCTCGATGAGATCGCCGGTGACATTGTCGAAGACGCTGTTGGTCACCCGCACCCGGCTCTCGGGTGCGCCGCTGGTGGTCACGTACTCCAGGCCATTGGCGGAGAAATTGCCGTAGCCATTGTGGAATTGGTTGGCGTCCACCGAGATATCCAGATGCGCCTGCCCGAAGGGGTTGATGAAGACGCCTTCGCTGTCGGCCATCACATTGAGCAATGCGGTGGCGGGCGTGGCAATGTCGGTCTCGGAGTTGGCATTCAGGCGACCGGTCAGCCGCGCGGTGTCACCGGCCTGCACGCCGATCGTCAGCACCGACAGCTTGGCCAGGCCGAGATTGATTGCGCGCAGCGAGTTTCCGATCACGTCGGCATCGACCCGGCTGGTGCCGAGCGCGCGGATGTCGATGCCGTCGCCGCAGGCGGTGTCGTGCACCGAATTACCCTCGATGCGCACCGCACCCGCCGCGCCATGGAAGTCGGTCATGATGGCCGCCCAGCCATTGTTGAGGGTGATGAAGTCGGGCAGGGCCGGAATCGACGCGCCCAGCGGCAGGGTGGGCGGCAGGCCGAAGGGGCCGATCATGAAGCCGTCCGCGCACTGCTGATTCGTCCCGGTGACGTCATTGCCGCTGATCACCACGTCCGCGGCGTCGGAGCCGTAGATGCCGCCGCGCCGTGCACCGGTGATGACCAGATTGCGCACCTCGGCCCCCGCGGCCAGCCGCACGGCATCGCCGTCGTGGTTTCCGGTGGTGTTCGCGATCCGCGGCAGCGCAACGGTATCGGTCGCGCCGACGACCGCGGGGCCGTCGCCCAGCAGTTTCTGCCCGGGCTTGAGCGCGATCCCACCGTCCAGGGTCGCCATGGACGATTGCACGATGATGGTGTCGCCGTCGCGGGAAACCGATTCGACCCGGGCGAGGGAGTCGAAAGGCGCTTCGGCGCTACCGGTTCCGCCCGCGAGTGCCCCCGCACGGACGTACCACGTGCTCGAATCCGGTTCCGCCGCAGCGAGTCCGGCGGTGTGCGCGCCGAGAGTCAGGAGCGCGGCCAGGAGCGTCGCGGAACGGGTACGGGGCCGAAAGGTGTTCATGGTCGCTGACCATGCCAGGCCGGGCCGCCGGAACCATCCGGCAAAATCCCAGGATCCGGCCGAATCGTCTGGCCGGACGCACAATTCGCCTGGCCGGACGGGGAGTCGGGGCCGATCCCGTCAGAGATCGTCGAGGTCGGGAATGGGTGGCAGGACCGGTTCGGGCCACTCCTCCAGGGTTGCCACCTGCAGGTGGATGAAGGCTGCGATGCGGTGCCGGGCCGAGGACGGGAGTCGCTCGATATCGGCCGCGCTCAGGACGTGTGCGCCGAAGGAATGGGGCTGTGGCGCTTCGGGGTCAGGCGATTCTTGAACAACCTCTAGCTTTGGCCGCGAGGCAGTAGCCGGAATGTCAGGTTCATCCGGTTCTGCGGCTGCGGCGGCGGTTCGCACCATGCCGTGACCATAACCCTTTGATAACGCTCGCGGGAGGCGTTGGCGCACTTGTGTCTTCGCGCTGCGAATTCAGCGAAGCCATTGTATCGAAGATAGAAATGTGCTGGCAGGACTGGCCATTCGAGAAATACGGTGTGCCCGCGCCGGAAGATTATGGTGATGGGAGTCACTCTGTCAACAGTTCGGACAAAACTCTCAGATTGGGCTCAGCTCAGCAGGTCTCACAGCGGGCGGCGCGCAATGGCGAACAGGTCGCGCGCCGGACCGGTCGGCTTCTGCCCGGTCGGCCAGATCGCCCGCAGCTGCCGCTCCAGGTCCAGTCCGGTCACCGTGGGCGAGACCAGCACCCCCTCGGCCAGTTCGGTGGCCACCGCCAGTGAACTGAGCACCGCCGGGGCGACATCCTCGGCGACCGCGGTCTTGATGGCCGTGGTGGAGGACAGCTCCAACGCGACATTCGGCTCCCAGCCCGGAATGTCGCTGCTCATGGCCCGTTCGAAGGAGTTGCGGGTACCGGAGCCGGGCTCGCGATAGATGAGCGGCGTGCGCGCGAGTTCGGCCGCCGAGACCTCACCCCGCTTGGCCCAGAGGTGTCCGGGGGCCACCACCACGACCAGTCGATCCCGGCCCACCACATGGCTTTCCAGGCCGCCGGGCAGCCGCGGGCTCTCCACGAATCCGATACCGGCCCGCCCGTCGAGCACCGCCTTGGCGACCTCCGCCGAATTGCCCGATTCCAGGGAGATGGAGGTCTCCGGCATGCGGGCCCGCAGGCCGAGTAGCCACTTGGGGAACAGATATTCCGCGACGGTCTGGCTGGCCGCCACCCGCAGCCGCGAATCCCGCTGCGCGCGCAGGCTGTCGATCCCGACGTCCAGCCGCGCGGCCGCGTCCACCACATCCCGCGCCCACTCGGCGATCAACGCACCCGCCGCCGTGGGCCGCGACCCGAGGGTGGTCCGCTCCAATACCGGCACCCCCACCAGCTGCTCGAGATACCGAATCCGCGAACTGGCCGACGGCTGACTGATCCCGTGCGCCTTCGCAGCCCGCCCCAGACTCCCGAGTTCGATGACGGACAGCAGCAGATCCAGCGCGGCTAGATCCGGGACCCTCGGCGACAACGGCATAGAGCGAGTCTATGCCGCAGTGATGAGCGGTCCCGCGCCGGTCAGTCCGGCGCGTCAGGCAGGGATTCGTCGCGACCGTAGTGGATCCCGACCTAAAGGCACGCCGGGATGACGGGGCGTCCCCGCGCGGACCAGGATGACGACGGTTGTCCGCGCTACGCCCGGATAACGGCGAAGGTCGTGGGATTCAGCAGATCAGTGGTCGGCGGCTACGCGCTCAATGACGGCTCGCCAGGTGTCCAGGGGGTGGACGGTGAGGCCGATGATCTTGCCCGCGTCGTCGGCTCGGCGGAGGGCGATGGCCGCGGTGAAGTCGGGGTCTGCCTCGAACGCCGCGATCTCGGCCGGAGTCATGGGGCCGCCCTGGGCGATCAGGGTGCGCTGGGAGGAGGGGGAAAGCGCGGCCGCGTGGGCCGAATCGGTGGCGGCGAGGTAGCGCTTGGCCACGACGTGGAGTTCGACCAAGCGGGCCACGCGATTGCCGAGCAGGGTTCGCACCGCGTTGCCGCCGTGAACGCCGTGGCCCGCGTCGTCGCCCGGGACGAGGACGTGTCCGATGTCGTGGACGAGGCCCGCGACCTGGAGTTCCTCGTCGGAGGGAAAGTCGCGGCGCAGAATCTCGGCGCACTGGCGGTCGTGGTCGAGGATGTCGACCGGGTCGCCGCTGCGGTCGGGCATGTCCCAGGCGTCTTCGCAGTTGGCCAGCAGGGACATGAGGTCGTCGACGGTGGACACGGGCTCGATGACTGGGTTCACCGGGCGAACCCTAGGGTGTTGCTCCAAGGCCCGCCACCGCACGGCGGGAAACTTTCAGCGAACGTACCGACCGACCGGTACAAGTGAGGTCGCACTATCGTCGCATCTGAAATGGCCGAAATTCTCTGTCTGGGCCGGAGCGGCGAACCTACGCTGCGGACATGGCAGGCAAGGCTCCCGCGACGCTGGAAGCGGCTGCGGCGGGGAAGATTCCGACCGAATTTCGCTATTGGGATCGGATCGAGGATCCGCGCGTGCAGTGGGCGCGGCGGGTGTGGCGCGGGGTGTTCCGGTTCGATCCGCAACCCGACGAAGACCTGGTCCGCGCCTTCGCGACGGCCTACTACCAGGCGGATCCGGTGGCCGAGGCGTTCGTCGACGAGGTGTATCTCGGCGAGATCGGCCCCAAGTCCGGGCGGGCCATGCTCGATCGGGCGCTGGCACACGGGGTGGACAGCGTGGTCGACGCGCCGCCATCGCTGCGGCGGTTGTTCGAGGAGTTCGAGACCGCGCCGCCGTGGCTGGATTCGGAACTGGTCGAGCGGGGGGCGAAGGTGTTCCGGCGTTGGGGCACTTCGGTTTTCAGCTTCGCAACCACGAGCACCCTGGAAATGTACTCGGAGAGCTCGATCACCAAACCACTGTCCTACGCGGGCGGGTATGCCGGAGACAAGGCGCACAAGCGGCAACTGGAGACGGTCCGGTTCTGGATCGACGTCTCCGAGCCCGGCGGATTGGACGCGGGTGCGCGCGGCCGTCAGACCGCCATGCGCGTGCGGATCATGCACGTGTTCATCCGGCGCAAGCTCATGCAGCGCCCGGAGTGGGACTACGACGCCTGGGGTGTGCCGATCAGCGTCGGGGACGCCACGCTCACGCTCATGGGCGGCAGTGTCGTCCCGGGGCTGGCGCTGTGGAGTCTCGGGCATCAGACCACCATCGCGGAAATCGAAGCGACGCTGCACTTCTGGCGCTACGTCGGACATCTGCTCGGCGTACAGCCGGACTGGTATCCCGAAGATTTCGAGAGCGCCGTGCGACTGATGTTCGCGGCCTTCGTCAAACGCGCCCACACGGCGGGCGCGGACGGCGAGGAACTGGTCGAGTCGTATCTGCCCGCCTTCGCGCCGAAGCCGGATACGCCGTGGGCCAAGCGGATTCGCGACGAGATCAACTACCGGATACAGATCGGCTACACCGGCTTCTGGCTGCCGCCCGCCACGTACGCCCGTCATCGCATGCCGCGCCGCTTCCCGTGGGTGCTGCATCCGCTCATCCAGGCACCGGTGGTCTTCGGCGCGGAAACCCTGCGCCGCACCTTGCCCGGTCTGGACGCGGTGGCCGATCGGGTACAGCGCCACCGACGCGAACGCTGGTACCGCAATGAGGTCGGCGACCGGGACGCCGAGTTCACCCCGGTCGAGGAGTTCCGGCGCTGAACACCGGTTCCCGGTGAGCCTCAGTTCTTTTCGATCCGGCTCTGGGGTGGCGTCACCGTCGCGTGCGCGCGCAGATACGCCTCGAACGCGTCGAGGTCGATCGGCCCGACCTTGGTGTCGGTGCCCTGTTTGAACACGGTGAAGCCATCACCGCCCGCGGCCAGGAAGTTATTGGTCGACACCCGATAGGACGCGGCCGGATTCAGCGGCTGCCCGCCCACCCGGACACTGTCCTCGATGACCTTGTGTCCCTTGGGCGCGGCCTCGGAATAGCGGTAGGTGATGCCCGCGATCGACAGCACGGCGGGCTTGCTCACGTTATCCCATTGCTGCTCCAGCAGATTCAGGATCTGCTGGCCGGTCAGCGCCAACGCCACCACCTGATTGCCGAACGGCTGCACCGTGTACGCCTGCTCATAGGTGATATTGCCGCCGCCAAGTCCCGCGCGCACGCCGCCGGGGTTCATGAATGCCGCCACGGCTTGCACATTGGTCATGGCGTCGAGCATGGCGTCGGCGATGACATCGCCGAGCGGGGAGTCACCGGCCGGGGCCGGTTCGGCGGGCAGCGGGGCGGTGGAGTTGCCGATCACCCGCTCGGCGAGCGGTTTCGATTGTCCGGCAAAGAAATCCACGAGCTGGGCGGCCGCGGGCGCGGGGGTGATGTCGCGGGTGACGACCCGGTTGACGGCCTTGGCGTCCACCTTGCCGTCGTGAAAGCGCAGCGTCACATCGGTGATGAGGCGGCCGAAGGAGGCCGCCTGGGTGACGACCTTGCCGTCGAGGGTGCAGTTGTAGGCCTGATGGCTGTGCGCGGTGAACAGGACCGACACCGCGCCATCGACGTTGTGCGCCAACGCTTTCACGTCCGGTGAGATGTTCGCGCACCCGTTGTAGTCGATCTGTCCCCGGGCCTGTTGCGCGCCGCCGTCGTGCAGCAGCGCCACCACGGTCTCCGCGCCCGCCGCCTTGATCTCGGGCACGTATTTGTTGATGGCGTCGGCCTCGTCGCCGAAGTGATAGCCCGCGATGCCCTCCGGCAGGACGATGTGCTCGGTATCGGTGGTGACCGTGCCGATCACGCCGATCTTGTGGCCGCTGATCGTGAGCATGGTCCACGGCTTCAACCCGGGCGGCAGCTGGCCATTGCCGTCGGTGACATTGGCGGCCAGGTACGGGAACTTCGCGCCGGTGAACGGCTCACCCGGCGCGCACCCGTCGGCCGCGCAGCCGCCCTGCTGCAATCGCCGCAATTCGCCGACGCCGTGGTCGAATTCGTGATTGCCGACCGAGGAGGCGGCGACGTCGACCGAATTCATGAAGTCGATGGTCGGCTCGTCGTGGAACAGCGAGGAGATGAGCGGGCTGGCACCCACATTGTCCCCGGCCGCCAGGATCGCGCTGTCGGGGTACGCGGCCTTCAACCGGTCCAGATGCGCGGCCAGGTACGCCGCGCCGCCCGCCGTGTACGTGCCCACCTTGCCATTGGATCCGTCCGGCGGTTGCAGATTCCCGTGCAGATCGTTGATGCCGAACAGGTGCACCTCCCCCGCCTGCGCCGCGGGCAGGTCACCGGTCGAGATCAGCGGCACGCCGCTCGGTCCGGCGGGTTTCCCGCTGTCCCCACCGCCCCCGCACCCCGCCACCAGGCCGAGGCTCATCACCGCCGCACACAGTCCCAGAACCCGCCGCCGACCGTTCATAGTCCTCGACTGTGGCAGACCTCGACGACACTCGCCCGACGACCAGATGAATTCGCCGTCACCCGGCCCGGCTCACCCAGGCCACGATCTGAGCGCGGTTGGTGAAGCCGAGCTTGGTGAGTATGTGCTGCACATGGTTCTGCGCCGTGCGTTCGGACAGCACCAGCGCCGCGGCGATCTCCCGATTGCTCATGCCCTTGGCCACCAGTTCGGCGACCTCCCGTTCTCGTGGCGACAGCACCGCCCGCGCCGACGCCTCGGCGACGAGCCGCTCCAGGCGCGGGATCCACGGCCGCATGTGCAGCGAAACCGCCGCCGCGAGCGCGGTTTTCGCCAAGGGCAGCGCGGCTTCGGCGGCACCGCGCCGCAGCAGCGCGGCGGCCAGCTCGTATTGGGCCTCGGCGACATAGCCGTGGGCTCCCGCGATCCGGGCGGCGTCCAGGGCCGCGCGGAGGTCGTCCTCGGCGGCCTCCGAATCCCCCAGGGCGACAGCGAATTTCCCGAGCCACAGCCGGACCGGGCCGAGATAGTGACCATTGCCGCCGAGCCCGACGACATGCATGTCCCGGTAGGGCTCCAGCTGCTCGGCGAACCAGGCGAGATCCTCGGACGCGCCGAGCCCCATGGCGACCGCGCCGCCCACCGTGAGGGCATTGAGCCGGAAGTACGGCGGGATGACCCAGGTCGACGGCGGCCCCAGACCGCGATAGAGCGCCTCCGCCTCGGCGCGCCGATCGGATTCGATCAGCGGGAAGGCGGTGCCCAGGGCCGCGAACAACAGATTGCGGACCTCACCGCGCTGCTGCGCAGGCGGCGGTTCGAGGGCCTGCGGCACGTGCCCGCGATGGTGTCCAGCGCTGGCCAGCTGGGCCCGGTAGGTGCCGAAACCGGCCGGGTGACCGAGGGATTCGGCGAGTTCGCGGGCCTGTTCGCCAATGCGCACCGCCTCATCGCAGTCACCGCGCCCCATGGCCAGGGCCGCCTCGACGACCAGCAGGTGCCACCCGGCGATGGGTCCGCCGGTGTGCTCGACGCACCAGCGCAGCCTGGACAGCTCCGCGGCGATATCGGCGAGCCGGGCCTGCTCCCAGTAGCTGTCGATCGCCCACAGCCGTCCCCACATCTCGGTGGACGGGCGGCGGGTCTCGACGCCGAGGGCGATCATCCGCTCCGCGAGCCGGGCGCGCTCCTCCCCCTGTTCCGGCGCGGTGGCCACCAGTTGCCGCGCCCGCAGTGCCGCCACCTGCGCCTCGGTGTCACCGGATGCGGCCGCCAATGCCAATGCGCGCGTACTGGTTTGCTCCACGTCGTCCCACTGGCCCAGATAGACGGCCGCCTCGGTCGCGCGCGCCAGGAGACGAGCCCGCAGCGACTCCGGCAATCCCGCGCCCGCGGGCGCCCGGCCGCCGGGATCTACCGCGCGGCTGAAGTCCGCGCCATCCGCGTGGTCCACGCCGTCGCCGAATTCACCGCCCCCTCCGGCGAAACCCCCGGCATCGGCCGACGCGAACTCGGCTCCGACCGCCAGCGCCTCGGTGCACCACTCATGAATATTCCTGTCCCACAGTCGGTCTCCGACAGGTTCGAGAATCAGGGCACATTCGGCCAGCAGGACCGCGTCCCGGGCCCGACGGGCCAGCGTGCCCGCGGCGGCGCAGTCGGCACGAGCGGCTTCGAGGGCTCCCGCACGGAGGTGCGCGGTGGCCCTGGCCAGCAAGAGCCCGGCGCGTTCGGAGGGGGCGAGACCCGCGGCGTGGTCCAGCGCCAGGCCATAGAGCCGGGCGGCTTCCTCGAAGGCCAAGGCGCGCAGGGCATTGTCGCCCGCGCGCCGGGCCCAGCGGACCGCAGGCGCGCGGTCTCCGGCAAGGGCGGATTCCGCGTAGTGGCGAGCCAGCGCGGCGGCGTGCTCGTCGAGGGCCTCGGGGTAGAGGTCCTCGATGGCGTGCGCGGCCCGGGCGTGCAGCAGCACGCGCTGCTGTAGCGGTAAACCGTCCTGCAGCGCCGCACGGACCAGGGCGTGCGTGAATCGCACCATGCCGCCGGGTGATTCGATGACCAGCAATCCGGATTCGACGGCGGCATCCAGGGCGTGGAGGCAGTCCATGACAGGTCGGGAGATGAGGCGGGCCGCCACCGCGACGGAGAAGTCCTCGCCGAGAATGGCGGCGGCGCGCAACAGTTCCTGCGATCGTGCGGGCAGGGTCGCCAGGCGGCCGCGCACCACCTCGCGAACGGTGGCCGGAAGTCGCAGCTCACCGCCGACCGCCTCGCGCGTACCCTCGCCGGTACCGCGCGTCCGGCCATCGGCCGCGCCTCGCCATCCTCGGCCGAGTTCGCGCAGATAGAACGGGTTTCCGCCGCTCAGGGCGTAGGCCTCGGCGGCAATGTGGTCGGGCACGGGTTGTTCGGCGGCGGCACTCAAGCAGGCGGCGGCACTCGTCGGCGACAGGCCGGTCAGCTCGAGGACGTGGGTCGCCGGTTCCCGCAACAGGGCCGCAGCGATGGCGCGCCAGCCGTCCGAGGCGTCGGCGGCGGTATCGCGGGCGGTGGCGCACACCATGATTCGCCGATCCCGCCAGCCGCGCACAATGTGCCGCAGCGCCAGCAGCGACGGCTCGTCGGCCCAGTGGATGTCGTCGATGACCAGCAGCACCGCCGTGCCGTCACCGATGAGTCGGGCGGCGAAACCGTCGAAGAGCAGCGGCCGCTCGGCCTCGGGATCGGGGATCTCGGGGCCGAGCGAGCCGAAGGCCTGCCGCCACAACCAGAACGGCGGCGTATCCCGGGCTTCCAGCGCCCGCGCGTGCAGTGTGCGGCCACCCCGCGTGCGGACCCATGCGGTGAATTCGTCGGCCAGGCGGGTCTTGCCGATGCCCGCCTCACCGGAGCAGACGACCAGGCACGGCGCTCCCCGCTCCGCCGCCTCCCAACGGCGTCGCAGGTCCGCGAGCTCACGGTCGCGCCCGACGAAATCCATCGACACGGATACCTCCGGACCGCACGCTACCCGCAGGCCGCGGCACCCGCCCGGGATACCCGGTCGGTCAGCCCAGGTTGGTGACCTCGCCCTCGAAGGCCTCGATCGTGGCGTCGGGTCCGGGCTTGATGCCGAGGCGCTCGAAGACCGGGAACAGGCGCTCGGCGGCGAACTTGTCGCCCGCGGCGGCGGAATCCCAGACGTCGACGATGTGCAGCACACCGTCGAGCTCGCCGACAATGTGCAACCGGTTGCCCTCGATCGGCTCCGGACCCAATCCCTCGCGGACCTTCCGGTATTCCTTCAGGCCCACGCCGGGCGTGTGAGTGATGTGGATGTAGGACATGATTTCCCTCCTTCGACCACCCGCGGCGGGGTGATGCCGGAAGCGTACGAAGACGCCCGGGCTCCGGACCTCCGCCGAAATACTCATCGCCGATACTCAACCCACCGGAGGCGGTGTGAACCCGAATACCAACGATTTCGCACTATTTTCGCTGCCAACCATTCCCGCAGGTCAGCGCGCCGCCAAGAAAATACCCACGGCCGTGATGTGTTTTGGATCCGCTATCCGCGAAATTCCGCGCGGAGTAGACAGAATTTATGAGCACGCGGAATCTGAGTCTCGCCACGGCGGCCTTCGCCCTGACCTTCTGGGCGTGGAATCTCATCGGGCCGCTGTCGTCGAGTTACACCAAGCTGCTGGGACTCTCGCCCGGACAGACCTCGCTGCTGGTGGCGACGCCGGTGCTGGTGGGGTCGCTGGGCCGGATTCCGGTGGGGGTGCTGGCCGACCGATTCGGCGGGCGACGCATGTTCGCCGCCGTGAGCTTCCTGACCATCATCCCGGTCTGGTTCGTCGGCTGGACGAATTCCTTTGCCGGACTGATGTTCTGGGGCTTTCTGCTGGGCATCGCCGGTACCTCGTTCGCCATCGGCGTGCCCTTCGTGAACAACTGGTACGAGCCCGCCCGGCGCGGTTTCGCGACCGGCGTGTTCGGCCTCGGCATGGGTGGCACCGCGCTGTCGGCGCTGTTCACCCCGCGTCTGGTCGAGCATCTCGGGCGCGCCACGACGCATGTCCTGATGGCCGCCGCGCTGGCCGTCCTGGGTGTGGTCATGCTGGCCTTCAGCAAGGACGCGCCGAGTTGGACGCCCGCCACCGAACCCGCGCTGCCCCGGATTCGGGAAGCCTTGCGGCTCAAGGCGACCTGGCAGGGCTCGTTCCTGTACGCGGTCGCGTTCGGCGGCTTCGTGGCCTTCTCGACCTACCTGCCGACCGTGCTGCACAACGTGTACGAGTTCGCCCAGTCCGACGCGGGCATTCGCACCGCCGGATTCGCCATGGCCGGTGTGCTGGCCCGCCCGGTCGGCGGCATTCTCTCCGACAAGGTCGGCCCGATCCGGGTGCTGAGCGCCGCCTTCGCCGGGGCGACACTGCTGGCCCTGGTGCTGGCCCTCGAGCCCCCGGCCGAACTCCCCGCGGGCGCGGCCCTGGTCGCCATGGCCTGCTGCCTGGGCCTGGGCACCGGCGGTGTCTTCGCCCTGGTGGCCAAGCTGGTGGAACCCGCTCGCGTCGGCACGGTGACCGGATTGGTCGGCGCGGCAGGCGGTCTCGGCGGCTACTTCCCGCCGCTGGTCATGGGTTTCGCCTACGGCCAGACCGGCGGCTACACGATCGGCTACCTGCTGCTGGCCGCCACCGCGGCCGCCGCGCTCGTCTACGCGGCGGCCCTGCGGCGGGCGGCGACACCCCGACCGGTGACGGTCTAGCTGCTGGAGGCGCTGGCGAACGGGGTTACGAGCTGGCCGGACGGGCGGCGGGTCGGGTGCTGCCACAGGCCCTTTCGTTCCAGGATGGGGAGTACGCCCTCGCCGAACCAGTACGCCTCCTCCAGGTGCGGGTAGCCGGAGAGGACGAAGTGGGAGATGCCCGCCTTCGAGTATTCGATGAGGCGCTCGGCGACTTCCTCGTGCGAGCCGACCAGGGCGGTGCCCGCGCCGCCGCGCACCAGGCCGACACCCGCCCACAGGTTGGGTGCGATCTCGAGGCGGTCGGTGCTGCCGTTGTGCAGCTCCGACATGCGGCGCTGGCCCTCGGATTCGCTCTTGGCCAGGGCGGCCTGGACGCGTTCGATATCGGCGGGATCGATTCCGGCGAGCAGTTTGTCGGCCACCGCCCACGCCTCCTCGGCGGTGTCGCGGGTGATGACGTGGATGCGCAGGCCGTAGTCGAGGCGGCGGCCGTGGTCCACGGCGAGCCCGCGAATCCAGTCCAGCTTGCGGCTCACGGCCAGCACCGGCTCGCCCCAGGTGAGGTAGGTGTCGGCGTAGCGGGCCGCGACCGGTCCAGCCGGGGCCGAGGAGCCGCCGAAGAAGACCGGCGGGATCGGATCGGGCCGATTGTGCAGCAGGGCGTTCTCGACGTGAATGTGCTCGCCCCGGAACGTGATCGGCTCGTGCGACTTCCACAGCGACCGCACCACGTGCAGGAACTCGCCGGTGCGGGTGTAGCGGGACTCCTTGTCGGCGAAGTCGCCGTAGGCCGCCTGCTCGAGCGGCTCGCCGCCGGTGACCACATTGATGAGCAACCGCCCCTTGGAGTGCCGTTGGAAGGTGCCCGCCATCTGCGCGGCCAGCGTCGGGCTCATCAGCCCGGGCCGCAGGGCCACCAGGAATTTCAGCGTCTCGGTGGTCTCCACCAGCATGGCGGTGGTCAGCCAGGCGTCCTCGCACCAGGAGCCGGTGGGGGTGAGCACGGCCTCGAAACCATTGCTCTCGGCGGCCGCCGCGATCTGGTTCAGATAGTGCAGCGAGGCCGGGCGGTCACCGGACATCGGGGTGCCGTGGCCGCCGACCACCAGACCGCGCGAGTCACCGGAGGTGGGCAGGAACCAATGGAACGACAGGCTCATTCGGGGACTCCTAGGAGGTGAAGCGGTCGTTGAAGCGGGTGTCGATGAAGTCGGTGATCTTCACCTTGCCGGGGATCAGCTTGGCGTCGGAGAAGGCGTCGGCCACCTGCTGTTCGGCGGTGATGGTGGCGTCGTCGAGCGGATGATCGGTGAAATTGGCGCGATTCACCGCCAGCAGCGTGACGTCGTAGGGCACGCCGGTAATGGCCGAGGACTGCTTGGCCCAGTCCTCGCGGTGGCCGGTGATCCAGGTGTGCGCGCGCTGGATGCGGCCCAGCAGGTCACGCACCGCGGCCGCATTCGCCTTGTTGCCCAGGGTCTTCGAGCCCACCACCCAGAAGCTGTCCGGCTTCACGTAGCCGTTGCCGTCCACCAGCACCCGGTTGCCCGACAGCTCGGCCTGGGCCACATAGGGATCCCACACCGTCCAGGCATCCACCCGGCCGGTGGACAGGGCCGCCAGCGCGTCGGCGGGCTGCAGGTACTGCGGCTCGATATCGGCGAAGGTGAGCCCGGCCTTGGTCAGCACCGACAGCAGGTGATAGTGCGCGGAGCTGCCCTTGGTGACCGCGATCTTCTTGCCGCGCAGGTCCTTCGGATCCTTGATGGCCGAATCCTTGGGCACCACCACCGCGCTGCCCGCCGCGCCCGAGTCGTAGACACCGGCGATCTTGATCTGCGATTTGGCCGCCGCCGCGAAGACCGGCGGGGCGTCGCCCACGCCGCCGAAGTCGATGGAACCCGCGTTGATGGCCTCGAGCATGGGCGGGCCCGCGGTGAAGGTGGACCATTCCACCTTGTAGGGCAGGTCTTTCGCCTCGCCGGACACCTCGAGCAGAGCCTGCAGCGCCTGCCCCTTCTGATCGCCCAGGTGCAGCGTCACCTGCGACAGGTCCACCGAACCGTCCGCGTTCACGCCCTTGTTGTCGTTACCGCTCGAGCCGCAGGCGGCGGTGACGAGGGCCGTGGCGACCGCGAGGGCGGCGAACAGGCGTTTGGATCTCATTCGGGGGCCTTTCCATGGGATTCCGCCTCCACGTCGACGCCCAACTCGGTGAGCAAAGTTGTTCGCAGGGCGACGAATTCGGGATGCTCACGACGGCGCGGCCGCGGCAGGTCGATGGGGATCTCGCGGGCAATGCGGCCCTCGGACAGCACGAGTGCGCGATCGGCGAGCAGCAGCGCCTCGTCCACGTCGTGGGTGACCAGCAGCACGCCGGGCCGGTGCTTGGCCCACAGGTCCAGCACCAGGCCGTGAATCGTGATGCGGGTCAAGGCATCCAGCGCGCTGAAGGGCTCGTCGAGCAGCAGCAGGTCCGGCTCGCGCACCAGCGCCCGCGCCAGCGACGCGCGTTGCGCCTCGCCGCCGGAGAGGGTGAGCGGCCACGCCCCGCCGCGCTCGGCCAGTCCGACCTCGGCCAGCGCGGCTTCCGCCGCGGCCTTGGGGTTTTCGTGGCGCAAACCCAGGGTCACGTTGTCGCGCACCCGCTTCCACGGAACCAGACGTGGCTCCTGGAAGGCAACGGCCACCTCGCCGGTGACGCTCAACTCGCCGCCGGTCCGATCGTCGAGACCCGCGAGAGCGCGCAGCAGCGTCGATTTGCCGGAACCGCTACGACCGAGCAGGGCCACGAACTCGCCAGGACGGATGTCGAGATCCAGCCCGTGCAGCACGCGGCGCTCGCCGAAGTCCTTGACCAGACCGCGAATTCGCACCACGAACGGCTCGGCCTCCGCCGCACCGACGGCAACCGCCGAGGCGACAGTGGCCGCAGCGTCGGTTGGGGCTTCGGCGTCGGCGGGAGCTTCGGTGCCGTCGGCGACCGTAGTCTCCGCGAGGTCGGCCAGTGTCGCCGCGATCACCGAATCGGTCAGTGTGCCAGGAAGTCGCGTCGCCATGTCAGCGCTCTCCTCTCGATCGAACGGACCAGTGCGTCGGTGAGCAGACCGAGCACGCTGTAGACGAGCAGGCCGACCACGATCACGTCGGTGCGCAGGAACTCGCGGGCGTCGTTGATCATGAAGCCCAGGCCCGCATCGGCATTCACCTGTTCGGCCACGATGAGCGCCAGCCAGGCCACACCGAGGGATTGCCGCAGCCCGACCAGCGTCTGTGGCAGCGCGCCCGGCAGCACGATGTGGCGGACCAGCTGGAATCGGCTCAACCGCTGCACCTGTGCCAGTTCGGCCAGCTTGGCGTCCACGCTGCGGATGCCCGCGAAGGTGTTGAGGTACAGGGGAACCGCGACGCCGAAGGCGACCAGCACGATCTTGGGCAGCTCACCGATGCCGAACCACAGGATGAACAGCGGGATCAGCCCGTAGAACGGCAGGGTCCGCAGCATCTGCAGAATCGGGTCGACCAGGTACTCCCCCACCCGGCTCAATCCGGCCACCAGCGCCAGTCCGATGCCGAACGCCGCGCCGATGACGAAGCCCAGCGCCGCGCGGCGCAGCGACACCGACAGGGCCTTGGTGAGGGTCCCGTCCTTGATCAGATCCACGGCCGTCTGCACCACGGTCAGCGGTGAGGCCAGCAGCCGCTCGGGCAGCACACCGGTGGAGCTGGCCACCTGCCAGATCACCACCAGCAGCACCGGCGCGACGAACCGCGCCAGGACGGAGACGCTCGGCAGGCGCAACCGGGCGGCAATGGGCCTGGCCTGCACGGCAATTGAGGACACGACAGCACCTCGGGCGAACGGGGACGGGGACGGTCATTGCCGGAGGCAATGCGCATTACCCGCAGGCAAGGCGCATTACCCGGAAGCAATGCGGGTGGCGGTCGAGGGCCTTCGCTCGTGGTCGCGCAAACACAGCCCGCCGCCTACCGACCTTGCCGGTCGCATCCCGCCCGGTCACCGGTTGTAATCCGCGTGATTCTGGGCTTGCCCGACAGCTCGACTGCCACAATGAATCCGCAGCGAGGAGCCGAGGACGAGCATGAACGGTCCGGATCACCCGCTCACCGTCGGATCCCGGTTCGGGCCCTACCGGCTCGACCAGCTGATCGGACGCGGGGGCATGGGGGAGGTCTATCAGGCCTACGACACGGTCAAGGACCGGACGGTGGCCATCAAGGTGCTGCCCGAACGCCTCGCCGAGGACACCGTGTACCGGCAGCGCTTCCAGCGCGAATCCCATGCGGCGGCACGGCTTCGGGAGGCGCACGTCATCCCGATCCACGACTACGGCGAGATCGACGGCCGCCTGTACATCGATATGCGCCTGGTCGACGGCGACAGCCTGCGCTCGCTGCTGCACCGGCACGGTCCCGGCTCACCCGAGCAGGCGGTCGCGGTGGTGGAACAGGTGGCCGCGGCCCTGGATGCCGCCCATCACGACGGTCTGCTGCATCGAGATGTGAAGCCGGACAACATTCTCGTCACCCACGGGGGCTTCGTGTACCTGGTGGATTTCGGCATCGCCCAGTCCGCCACCGACGAATCCCTCACCCGCGACGGCCAGGCCGTCGGCTCCTACCGCTACATGTCCCCCGAACGCTTCTCCGCCGTCGACCTCGGACCCGCCGCCGACGTCTATGCCCTGACCTGCGTGCTGTTCGAATGCCTCACCGGCACACGCCCGTTCTCCGCGGAGAACGAGGCCCAGCTCATGCGCGCCCACCTCTTCGACCCCATCCCCCGGCCGAGCCTGGTCCGGCCGACCGTCCCGGCCGCCCTCGACGCGGTGATCGCGCGCGGCATGGCCAAGGAACCGACCGAACGCTACGGCACCGCAGGCGAACTCGCCGCGGCCGCGCGCGCGGCCCTGGCCGAGCGCAGCGCACACCGCTCGGATCCGGGCGCGCCCACGGCCACCGATTCCGGCGCAATGAGCGGATACGGCCCGCGCGCGGCCACGAATCCCCAACGCGTCCACCCGGATACGTCGGAGACGATCACCGGCGGACACGACAGCGGCGGCGCGCGGACGACCGCACTGACGAAACCCGAGGCGACGGGGAAGAGCTCGGGTCCGCGACGAGGGAATCCGCGCGGCCGGATGCGACGACTGGCGGCGGTGCTGGGTGTGCTCGTGCTGGTCGCCGCATCGCTGGGCTTCGCGGGCTGGGCCTACTTGCGGCACACGACACCGGGCACCCCGGTCGGGGACGCCGCGACCCTGCGCGGACCCGATGTCGAATTGCTCTCGCTGTCCAGCTGGGCCGGATATCACCGTGCCAATTGCATTCACGCCAATCCCGACGCCACCACCACGGCCTTCGTCGTCTGCGACCCCAATCCGGACGCCTCGGCACCCGCCGCCCGGTTCTTCCGCTTCAAGACCGCGAGCGGGATGCACGATTTCTACAACAGCAACTTCGTGAACGTCTTCGGTGCCACCGCCTGCCCGTCGGATCCGGCGGGCAAGGACGGTCCGTCGATGAGGGACGGCAAGGAAATCGGCCGCAAGGCGTGCTTTCTCGACCACAGCAACGGGGCCAGCAATCCCGGTCTGGTGTTGACCGATGAAGCCCAGTTGGCGCTGGTCACCTACATCTGGACCGGCGCGAACCAGACCGCCCTGCGCGACTATGACGCGAAATGGGATGTCGGCCAGCTGCTCTCGAAGGACAAGGCGCGCGACCCCGACGACTTCACCGCCGCCGACCATGCCCTGCTCGATCAGCTCAACGACCCCTACGTCCGCCGCAACTGCCGCCACAGCGATCCGCCGGTCGGTCCGGCAACCGCCATCGTCGATTGCGACACCAAGGTCGACGATCCGGGTGTCTCGTTCGTCGACCTCCCCGACAGCGATTCGGCGAAAACGCTCTACCAGGCCGATCTCGGCCAGTTCGGCGGGCACGCGTGCGGCGGCTCCGGCGCGGACGAGGTGTGGCGCAAGCAGGACAAGCCCATCGGGCGATATTTCTGTTTCGTGTCCAAGGTCGACGGGCCGTCGCGGCCCGCCCTGGTGGCGGTGTACGACGACCTGCACCTGTTCGTCGTGGTCACCGGATCGCCCGCCGACTACCCGGGCAACCCGCCCAAGGACGATGCGGCGCTGCGCGCCTGGTTCGAGAAGTATTTCACCGTATAGGTGGTGCCGGGTTCCCTCCGCAGCTGGGAACCCGGCACCGGGTCGGCACCGGTGTGGGCGGTGACCGACGTCTAGTGACCGTCGCGGACGATCTCCACGGCCCGGCTGAGAATGCCCAGGCCGTGGGTGATTTCGTCCTCGGTGACGGTGAGTGGGGGAAGCAGTTTCACGACTTCGTCGTAGGAGCCGGAGGTTTCGACGAGCAGGCCGTGCTCGAAGGCCACGCGGCAGACCTTGGTCGCCTGCGAGGCGTCGGCGAAGACCAGGCCCTGCACCAGACCGCGTCCGCGCGCGGTGATTCCGCTGAACGACTCGGCCAGCGTGGTCAGGTGCCGGTGGATGCGCTCGCCCTTGGCCAGCGTCGAAAGCTCCAGGCGATCGTCGGACCAGTAGTGGCGCAGGGCCACCTCGGCGGTGATGAAGGCCGCGTTGTTGCCGCGGAAGGTGCCATTGTGCTCACCGGGAGCCCACTGGTCGAGCTCGCGGCGCATGAGCACCAGCGCCATCGGGAGGCCGTAGCCGCCAATGGATTTCGACAGCGTGACGATATCGGGTGTGATGCCCGCGATCTCGAAGGAGAAGAACGGGCCGGTGCGGCCGCAGCCCATCTGCACGTCGTCGACGATGAGCAGAATCCCGCGGGCGGCGCACAGTTCGGCGAGGTGGCGCAGCCAGTCGCCGCGGGCCACATTGACCCCGCCCTCGCCCTGCACGGTCTCCACGATCACCGCGGCGGGCTTGTCCAGGCCCGAGGAGCTGTCGTCGAGGGCCCGGCGCATCCACGAAAGCTCCTCGGGCTCATCCAGAAAGCCGTCGTAGGGCATCGGGGTGGCGTGCACCAGCGGCACACCCGCCCCGGCGCGCTTGGCGGCATTGCCGGTGACCGACAGCGCGCCCAGGGTCATGCCGTGGAAGGCATTGGTGAAGTTCAGGATCGTGGTGCGGCCGGTGACCTTGCGCGCCAGCTTGAGCGCGGCCTCGACGGCATTGGCTCCGGTCGGGCCGGGGAACTGCACCTTGTAGTCCAGCCCGCGCGGTATCAGCAGCAGATCGCGCATGGTCTCGAGCAGCCGCTGCTTGGCGACGGTGGACATGTCCAGTCCGTGGGTGATGCCGTCGCCGACCAGGTAGTCGATGAGGGCCTGCTTGAGCAGCGGATTGTTGTGCCCGTAGTTCAGGGCACCGGCCCCGGCGAAGAAGTCCAGGTATTCCTTGCCGTTGACGTCGGTGAGCCAGGCGCCGCGCGCGGTGTCGAACACGGTGGGCCAGGAACGGCAGTAACCACGCACATTGGATTCGAGCGCCTCGAAAACGGTCGTCTCGGCAATGGTCATCGGCGGTCCTAGCGTTCGCAACAGAGTGAAACGTTGATGTTTCTACCATCGCCAACTCTGAAACATGACCATTTTCGACAAATTCGGTCGTCCGCACCCCTGTTTCGACCAAACCTGGACTCGGACACGGCAGTTCCCGTAAGGTGAACCTCTTGTGCGCAGTGACGTGGGGGTGTACTGGCAGCTCGTCCGGGCAGGGTTCCGCAGGCAATCGCACTATCGCCTCGCCATGCTGGCGGGCCTCATCACCAATCTGGTGTTCGGATTCGTCCGGGCCGCGGTGCTCATGACCGCGGTCCGGGTGAACAGCGGCTTCGGCGGCTACGACCGCGGCACCATCGGCGCCTACATCTGGCTCTCGCAGGGACTGCTCGGGGCCATCGCCTTCTGGACCCTGCCCGACATCGTGGAACGCATCCGCACCGGCGACGTGGTCATCGACTTCCTGCGGCCCATCGACATCCAATTCGCGCATCTGGCCGAGTATCTGGGGCGCGCGGCGTGCACGCTGTTGCCACGCGGGCTGCCCAGCATCGCGGTCGGGGTCATCACCTTCGGGCTGGCCTTCCCGACCACGCCCGGGCCCTACGTGCTCGGGGCGGTCAGTCTCCTAATCGCCATGGTGCTGTCGTTTCTGTCCATGTTCGCGGTGTGCCTGGCCGGATTCTGGCTCATCGAGACGCGGGGCCTGCGCGCGCTGCACATGATCCTGGGCACCTTCCTGGCCGGGCTCTTCGTACCCCTGCACCTGTTCCCGGACTGGTTGCGCGCCATTGCCTATGCCACGCCGTTCCCCTCCATGCTGCAGTGGCCGATCGATGTCCTCTCCGGTCGAACCACCGGGATGGATGCGGTGGAAATCCTTGTCGTGCAATGCTTCTGGTTACTGGTATTGGTGAGCGCCGGTCAACTGCTGCTGCGGGCCGGGCGCCGCAAGCTGGAGGTGCAGGGTGGGTGAGGCACGCCCCTCACGACTCACGCCCTATCGCGCCGTGCTCGGGTCGCGGCTGCGCGCGCAACGGGCCTATCCGCTGTCCTTCGCCACGGATCTGCTGAGCGCCTTCCTGATCGGGCTGGTGGAATTCGCCGAAATGTGGGTGATCTTCCACAATGTGACGCGCTTGGGCGGGCTGGACCTCAACGGCATGCTGCTGTTGTTCGGGCTCAGCAATACCTGTTTCGCCATCGCGGACATGGTGGTGGGACACGCCGACACGCTGCCCACCTACATTCGAATGGGCCAGCTGGACGCGTTCTACCTGCGGCCGCAGCCGTTGCTGATGCAGCTCATGACCAGCGATATCCAGTTGCGGCGGATCGCGCGCATCGGGGTGGCCGCCACCGTGCTGGTATTCGGCCTGGTGCGCAACGATATTCAGTGGACGCCCGCGCACGTGGTGTTGTTCGTCATCACCCTGCTTTCCGGAATCGCCATCTTCGCCGGGCTTTTCGTGTGCGCGGCCGGGGCGCAGTTCTTCCTCATCGACGGCGCGGAACTGACCAATTCCTTCACCTACGGCGGGTCGTACGCGTCCATGCAGCCGACGTCGGTGTTCCCCACCCCGATGAAACTTGTTTTCGGATTTCTCGTTCCGGTCGCTTTCACCTCGTACCTGCCCACCATCGCGCTGTTGGGACAGCCCGGCCCGGCACTGCTGCCCCACTGGCTGGCGTGGGCCGCGCCGTTCGCCGCGCTGTGGGTGTGGGCCGCGGCGCTGTTTCTGTGGCGACTGGGCACCAGGCACTATCAAGGAGGCGGTGGGTGAACGACGCGATCATCGATATCGAGGGTCTGACAAGAACTTTCGTGCTCAGCCGCAAGGAGGGCCGCTGGCGACGGCGGCGGGAACTGCTCACCGCGGTGGACCGGATGAGCTTCCGGGTCGAGCCCGGCGCGGCGGTCGGGTACATCGGCGCGAACGGGGCGGGCAAGTCCACCACCATCAAGATGATCACCGGCATCCTGGTGCCCACGGCCGGGCGATTGCGCACCTGCGGACTGGACCCGGTGCGGCAGCGGCGCGAGCTGGCCGGGCGTATCGGGGTGGTGTTCGGGCAGCGCTCGCAGCTGTGGTGGGATCTGCCACTGCGCGAATCGTTTTCGATCCTGGCCGCCATTCACCGGCTGACCCCGTCGGCGGCGCGTGCCCGCACCGAGGAGCTCGTCGCCCAACTGGAGATGGAGGGCACCCTCGACACCCCGGTGCGCCAGCTCTCGCTGGGTCAGCGCATGCGCGCGGAAGTCGCGGCGGCCCTGCTGCATTCGCCCGAGCTGGTCATTCTCGACGAGCCGACCATCGGCCTGGATGTGTTGTCCAAGCAGCGATTACGCGAATTCCTGCGCTACGAGCGCACCCAGCGCGGCACCACCCTGCTGCTGACCACCCACGATATGGGCGATATCGAGCGGCTGTGCGAGCGGGTACTGGTGGTGGACCACGGCCGACTGGTCTACGACGGCTCACTGACCGGACTCGGCGCGATGGTCGGCGCACAGCGGGTGCTGATCGTCGACCTCGCCGAACCCACCCCGGACTTGGCCGATCTGCCCGGGGCCAAGCTCCTCGACAGCGAGGGCGCGGGCATGCGGCAGCGGCTGGCCTTCGACACCGAGATCACCACCGCCGCACAGTTGCTCACGGCCGTGTCGGCCCGCGCGGAGGTCCGCGACCTGTCCATCGAGGAACCCGATATCGAGGACGTGGTGCGGCGGCTCTACGAGGCCGCGGCGTCGGGCTCCCTCGCTCCCTGATCGAGCCGGAACGGCGGATAGGCGTCGGTCATCAGCGAGGCGTAGGCGCGCACCCGCAGCGACCAGCGGTTGACGCCCATGGCGAAGTCGTACAGGCCCGGTGGATACGCGCCGGTGAACAGCAGGCCGATGGCGGCGATTATCAACAGAATCGGCAAGAGCGACACCATATTCCGGCCGCCGCCCATGAACGCGGCGACAATCAGATACTGCGGAATAGCCAGCAGCCACCATTTGATCAAGACCATCCAGCGATTGAGCGTTTCGGGATAGTCGACTTCCAGATCGGCGGGATAACTCGGGTCCGGCGCGAGGCGGAACGGCGGGTAGCGGTCGGTTCCCAGTTGTGAGAGCGCGTAGAAGCGCACGCGCCAACTCCACCGCAGCACACCGACATTGAAGTCGAAGAGCGCACGCGGATACGACTCGGTGAACAGGATGGCGAAGAACGCGATGATCGAGACGACGAGATATGCGATGCTCAGAAAAATCAGGACAATATAGTGTGGAATGGCAAGTATCCACTTGACGATCCACATCCAGCGGGACAACCCCGGGTCGAGGTCGCCGCGTACGCGCACCGGATAAACGGGATTGGGCTGCATGGCCGTCACTCCTCTCGAGTGCGGGCGGCCGCGCCCTCGCGACCGCCACCCGAACAGCGGTGAGCCGTTGTTCACCCCATTGTTTCCCCGGCGACGCGGAGATCACATCTGCTTCTCACACATTGTGACCAGATTTGTAATAGCGCGCACGACAGCGAGTTCCGCACACCACATCGACCCGTTTCGAATTGCGGCCGCCGGTCTCGTGTGCGACGTTGCTGACCATTCTCCATGTGTTCGACCGGGTCGGCACTGGAGCGGATTCTGGGGAGACGGAGTGAAGGTGCGGCAGGCGAAATTGTTGCCTACGGGTAACACGAAGCTCACACCGGCGGTGGAATTGCTTCGGCCACGCACCATTCGGGCTCGGCTACGCCGCATTCTCATCGTGTCGGTGGCGCTGGTGCTGGCGCTGCTGACCATCATCGTCACCCGCGAGGTCGAGAACTATCGCGATACCGGCGATACCGCCCGGGCCGTCGGGTTGGCGCTGGCGGTCCAGGACCTCGTCCACGAGATCCAGCGCGAGCGCGGGCTCACCAACGGTCTGCTCAGCGGCGACACCGCCGCGCGGCCCGCGGTGAGCAATCAGCGGTTGGCCACCGACAGCGCACTGTCGGAGCTCAATTCGACGCTCGCGGGACAACCGCCCGGCGGCGATCTGGTGCGCACGGCGCTCAACCAGTTCTCGGGGGTGACCGCGACGCGCGCGGACGTGGACGGCGGACGGGCCGACCGGTCGGCCGCGTTCACCTTCTATACCAATGCCATCGGCGCGCTGAACCAGACGCGCCCCGGACTCGACCACGCGCAGGACGAACAGCTGTGGCGAGGATTGCAGACCCTGTACGCGCTCGGCGACGTCAAGGAGTTCACCGGCCAGGAACGCGGCTTCCTCAACGGCGTTTTCGCCTCGGGAGCTTTCGCGCCCGGCGAGTACGTGAAGTTCCTCGACATCCGGGCCGCCAAACAGGCCGCTATCACCGCCTTCGAACGCGATGCCACCTCCGCGCAGCGGTCGCTGCTCTACACCGCCATGCGGACCGATGAGTCGGTGCGGGCCGGGGAGGCGGAGGCCATTGCCATCGCCTCCGACCACGGGACGCTCACCGAGCCGGTCAATGCCGCCGACTGGTGGCGTGAGATGAGCTCCATCATCGACGGCGAGCGGCATGTGCAGCGCAGCGTGGGCGATGAGATCACCTCCCGCGCAAGCGAACTGCGCCGCCATGCCGCGCTGCGGCTGAGCCTGTACGTGCTGGCCGCGCTGCTGGCCATCGCCGCCGAGGTGGCGCTGGTGGTGGCCAGCGTGCGGGCCATCGTGCGGCCGCTGGCGAAGCTGGCCGAGCAGGCCGACGAGGTGGCCGACGAGCGGCTGCCGCGGCTCATCGCCGTCTGGCAGAGCACCGAAGGGGCGGACCCTGATCCGCCGGAACCGGTGCGCGCCGACCAGAGCGCCGGAGCCGAGATCGTCTCGGTGGCCACCGCGCTGGACCGGGTGCAGACCACCGCCTACGACCTGGCCTCGGCCCAGGCGCGGCTGCGCCGCAACACCACCGAGTCCATGGCCAATCTGGCCCGCCGCAATCAGAACCTGGTGCGCCGCCAGCTCGGGTTGATCAGCGACTTCGAACGCGAGGAACTCGACCCGAGCGCGCTGTCGAACCTCTTCGAGCTCGACCACCTGGCCACCCGCATGCGCCGCAATGCCGAGAGCCTGCTGGTGCTGGTCGGCGAGTCCAGCCCGCGTCGCTGGTCCCGGCCGATTCCACTGACCGACGTCATCCGCGCCGGGTTGTCCGAGGTCGACGACTACCGCCGCGTGGTGTTGCGGCGCGTCGACGAGGTGGCCATCGCGGGCGCGCATGTCAGCGAGGTCGCGCACATGCTGGCCGAGCTGATCGAGAACGGGCTGTCCTTCTCCCCGCCCGACCTCGAGGTCGAGATCTACGGCCGCCGCCTCGGGTCCCGATACATGATCGCGGTGGTCGATCACGGGGTGGGCATGCCGCCCGACCAGCTCGCCACCGCCAACGCACGACTGCGCGGGGAGGCCGACTTCCTGGTCGCGCCCACCCGCTTCCTGGGGCACTACGTGGTCGGCCGCCTGGCCAAGCGGCTGGGCGTCGAGGTCGAACTGACCGTCTCGCCCACCAGCGGTGTGGTGGCGCGCATGCTGCTGCCCACCGAGCTGCTGGGCGATCCCGCCAGTGATCGGCCCGCGCCGCCCGATGACGCGAAACACGGTGCGGGAGCACACCTTCCCACGGTGCTCGAGACCATGCCGGAGCCCCGGGCGGGTCGGCACAGCTCGCCGCACCCGCCCGCGTCCGGTGGCGGCGAGCGGCCCCAACACGCCGCGGTCCCGGCCAACGACCCGGTATTCGACACCGGCACAGCCGCTTTCGTCGCCCTGACCGAGTCGTTCGGCGCGTCCGCCGAACCGGAAGCGCGGCCCGCCACCGGGCCCACGGGGCCCCCGTGGTCCTCGCCCCGGACCAACGGCGCGTCCCGGCCGAACGGCGGAACCGATGAAGTCGCCGCGCACGCCAACCCGATCAAGCTCGTGCCCCTGCCGGGTCCGGCCGATACCGCGTTGCCGGGCCCGGTGGACACCGCCGCAACCCGCTCGGTCACCGCGCCGCACGCCACCGCGGCCGAGCGCCCCTTCGGCGGTCCGATCACCGGATCCGTGGCGATCCAATCGATTCCGGAGCAGACACCCGGGACGGATCGGCGGCCCGCCACCGCACCGGCGGGCACCGGTGTCGCGCCGTCGGTTTCGACGGGCTCACCGGTCAACGGGAGCGACGTTTCGGGAGGTGTCCCGGAGGTGCAACGTACGCGAAACGGTCTCGTCAAGCGCAACCGGAAGACTCGCGAGCATTCGGGCGCCGCGCCGGGTGGCGCCCAGCCGAGCACGGGGGGACCCGCCGCGTCGGCCGCGGACCGCTCGCCCGAGGAGATACGCAGCATGCTGGCCGGATTCCGCTCCGGCCACCAGCGCGGGCAGGGCGGGGAACCGCCTCGACCCGGACCGAGAGCATAGGAGGAACCGGGTGACGACCCACTACACCGACACCGATCCGCACACCTTCAACTGGCTGCTGGCCGACTTCGTGCGCACCACCGACGGCGTGCGCGACGCCGTGGCGGTGTCCTCCGACGGGCTGCTCATGGCCATGTCCCAGGGGCTGGACCGGTCCGCGGGCGACCGGCTCGCCGCCATCGTCTCCGGGCTCACCAGCCTGGGCCGAAGCGCCTCGCGCAGTTACGATTTCGACGGACTACGACTGATCATGATCGAAATGGGGCGGGGCTTCCTGCTGGTCTCGGCCATGGCCAATGGCAGCTGCATCGGCGTGATCGCCGACAACAACGCCGATGTCGGCCTGGTCGGCTATCAGATGGCCGTGCTGGCCGATCGCGCGGGCGCGCTGCTGACCCCCGCCCTGATCAGCGAACTGCGGGAGTCGTTGAGCCGATGAACGATTCGCATCGGCTGCCGGACGAGCGCATGATCGCGCTGACCCGCCCCACCGGGTGGTCCGGCGCCGCCGCGCCCGAAAACCCCGACCGGGAGCGGGGATTCGCCGAGGCCGAAGAGCAGGTGGTGCGGCCCTTCATGATGACCTCCGGCCGCACCACGCCCGTGGTCGACGGCCTGCGCATCGAGACGCTGGTGCGCGCCACCCCCGCGGCGCTGTCCGCGCCGCTGCGCTTCGAACTCGAACGGGTGGTGCGGCTGTGCCAGCGTCCGCATTCCATCGCCGAAATCGCTGCGGCCCTCCGGGTTCCGGTCGGCGTGGCACGGGTGCTGGTGAGCGATCTGGTGTCCGCCGGGCACGCGTCGGTCGGCCACACCGACGAACTCTCCACCGCCGCACTGGAAAGGATCCGGGACCTTGTTCGGAACCTCTGACGACACCGCTCCGCTGGCCTCCTCGGTGAAGATCGTGACCAGCGGCGGCTTCGGGGTCGGGAAGACCACCTTCATCGGGGCCATCTCCGAGATCGAACCGCTGGCCACCGAGGCCGCCATGACCGAAGTGTCCATGGGCGTGGATGATCCGGGCCTGGCCACCGGCAAGACCACCACCACCGTCGCCCTGGACTTCGGCCGCATCACCCTGGACGCGAGCCTGGTCCTGTATCTCTTCGGCACGCCGGGCCAGGAGCGCTTCGAATTCCTCTGGGACGACCTGCTCGACGGCGCGCTGGGCGGGGTCATCCTGGTCGACACCGGGCGGGTCGAGGACTGCTATCCGGTCCTGGACTTCTTCGAACAGCGCGGCACACCATTCGTGGTGGCGGTCAACCGATTCGAGTCCGGTGCGCGCTTCGCACTCGACGAGGTGCGTGAGGCCCTCGACCTCTCCCCCGCGATTCGCCTGCTGGATTGCGATGCGCGCGACCGGGAATCGGTCAAGCTCGTTTTGGTAGCGCTGTTGGAACAGATCCTCGAGGCCCGCCGCACCCCCGCCCTCGCGGTTTGACCTGCCCGTGGTGGGGCTACGGGCGAGGCGCCCGCACCGCGCCCGCGCGATGCCTCACCTCATATCCAAAAATCGCCCCGGGTGCGAACGCACCCGGGGCGATTGCCCGAAAACCCTTCGCTTTAATGCGAATTAGCGGCCGAAAGATCCGGTCCACAGGGTGTTGAGAAGACCACCCAGAGCCGCGCTACCGGTGTTGAGCACGCCGTTCAGCGCAGCGGAACCAGTGTCGATGATAACCGGGATCATGTTTCAACCTCTCTCTGTTGGACGCCGCCGGTCGGGATTTCCGCTTCGGCGACGGGACCCACACTGCCGAGGCACACTTAGGCGAACCTTGTCCGTAGCTGAGACGTAGCTGAGACAGGGTGTGTGACCCGTCACATGAGAGAGGACCGTCCAGTTTCTACTGCGGCGGCTGCGCGCCCGCCGAGTAGAGACTCACCTCGCCGTCCTCGCCGAGAAACGCGTTGACCAGCATCGTTCCGCTGGAACGCAATTCGTCGGGGTCCGGCGCGGCGGTGGTGATGGAGATCTGCGGGAGCGCTCCCCAGTTCACGACAAACCGATCGGGAGGTCCGTTGTCGTCGGAGAGATGCGCGAGACGGAAGACCGACACCGTCCGGCGAACAATGAGATTCCGGACAACTTCGGCAATTCGCTCGGGGTCTTCCAGCGCGAACATGAAACCGAATCGCAATTCCGGTGAGGACGCGTAGGCGGGCACGAATACCGAGGCTAACGGACTATGGCGCGCCGCGCCTTCGGCGCGCCGCAAAGATAGCTATTCATAAGCCTCGGTAACCGAAGTCCGGGGCCGGAAGCCTCGCGGAGGTCGAGCCCAGCCCTCGAACCCGTCTCACACACCACCCGCGCAGGTGTCGATCGGCCTTCAACCGCAGCGGCCACGTGACCGTCTTGTAATGCTGTATAACAATTTTCAGGCACCTTCGCCGATCACGCGCCGGACGGTTGCGCCCCTTCGACTATCGCGCTTTCCTGAATATGTCCCGCATTATCGGACAGTCTTCTCATCGCATCGTCGCGGATTTCCCGGTTACTTCACCGTGTCGCTGGTGGTGGGCTGTTGCGTTCCGGATGCGGGGCTGCGCCGGAGCCGAGGGGAGCCCCTCCCCGAAACCCCCTCGGCCCTGGCGCATCCAACCATGCGACGGCCGAGGGTGGGAATGATGGCAATCGAGTACTCCGGAGCGGGATTCGGGGCCGAGCTCCCCTCGCCCGCCACGCTCTTACGCGCCTTCCGAGAACCGGTCACCTCCGATCGGCACGACCGCGACGTCCTCGAATCCGCTCACGAACTGGTGCAATGCCATGAGGGACGCCACCGCGCCCTGGAACTGGCGCACGCCCCCAATGCCACCCCCGACGATGTCGCGAGTTGCACCCATCTGATCGACAAGATCGACGCGCGCCGGGCCGACCTGGTGGCCCGCATCGACGACTGGGTGGCCGCGAACATCCCGCACCGCGCCGGGGCCTCGCTGCACACCGAGACCCTCGGCGCGGTGATCGACCGCATGGCCGCGAAATGGGTTGTGGCACAACGAGCTCTGGTCAGCAACGACCAGGAACCGGTGCGCGCCACGAAGATTCCTGACGGGGGCGCGAAGCCCGCCGACGGGAGTTCGAAAGCCGCCGACGGACGCGGACGACGACGGGCGGTCGCCCACCGCATCAGCGAGGACCGCCCCCGACGCGGGGTGGACACCGAAGCCCACCTGCAGTGGTACCGCCTCGCCGAACTCGCCGACGGTTACAAGGATCTGATCACCGAAGTCGCCCAGCACCGGCGGCGACTTCCCACCTGGTGACTACCGCGGGTCGATGACCTCGGCGTCGATGACGTCGGAGCCGTCGACGCGCTCGCTCGGGACCGGCTTCGTTGCCGAATTGTCCTGGGCGGGTGTGGGTTCCGGTTCGTCGTCGAGGTTGTCGGCCAGGTCCTCGGCGGTGGCGCGCTGGGCGGCGGCGTCCTGCGCGGCGGCCGCGGCGGCTTCCCGCATCTCGATGGCGTCGGTGATCCAGTCACCGATCTCGCGCGTCACCTCGGCGACGGTGCCGGTGATGATCGAGGCGATATTGCCGACGTGCCGGGCTCCGGACGCCGTCAATTCCTGGATCAGATCCTTGTTGCTCTCGAATTTCGAAATCATTCACACGCCCACTTCACTCGGCTGCCCCCGCCGCATGACGATAACACCCGGTCCGGACGAATTCTTCACGAGGAACGGCGGCAGCGCGAGCTTGAACAGCTTGACCCAGACCGAGCCGATCTGCTTGGCGAAGCGACCGGTGTTGTAGGGCAGCCCGTGCTTCTCGCACAGCGCCTTCACCTCGGGCGCGATCTCCGGGTAGCGGTTGGCGGGCATATCCGGGAACAGGTGGTGCTCGATCTGGTGCGACAGGTTGCCGGACATGATGTGGAACAGCTTGGAACCCTTGATGTTCGCCGAGCCCAGCATCTGGCGCACATACCACTCACCCTGCGTCTCCTCGGCGCACTCCTCCTGGGTGAACGTCTGTACGCCGGTCGGGAAGTGGCCGCAGAAGATGATGGAGAAGGTCCACAGGTTGCGGACCAGATTGGCGCTGAAGTTGGCGGCCAGCGTGGACACGAACAGCGGTCCGGTCAGCGCCGGGAAAACCACGTAGTCCTTGAGCACCTGGCGGCTGGCCTTGCGCCACTGCCCCTTGACCAGCGTCTTGATCTCGTCCCAGGACTTCTTGCCCTTGATGATGTTCTCGACCTCGAGGTCATGGCCCATGACGCCCCACTCGAAGGCCAGCATGAGGAGGAACGCGTAGAGCGGATTGCCCAGCCGCAGCACGTTCCAACTCTGCGCCTCGTCCACGCGCAGGATGCCGTACCCGATGTCGCGGTCCATATCGAGGATATTGGTGAAGGTGTGGTGCTTGTAGTTGTGCGAGTGCCGCCACTGGTCGCCCGGGCAGACCGTATCCCATTCGAAGACACGTGAATTCAGCGTCGGCTCGCGCATCCAGTCCCACTGGCCGTGCATGACGTTGTGGCCGATCTCCATATTGTCGAGAATCTTGGAGATGCTCAGCGCGGCCACGCCCGCCAGCCAGAACGGCGGCAGGAAGCCCAGGTAGAGCAGCCCGCGACCGGCGATCTCGAAGCCGCGCTGGGCGCGGATGACGCTGTAGATGTACTCGCGGTCGCGATCGCCGAGGTCCTCGGTGATGCGGGCGCGCAGCGCGTCGAGTTCGCGGCCGATCTCCTCGACCTGCTCGACGCTGAGAACCAAAGGGCCCTCGGTGGTTTCGGTGAGAATCGCCATGATCCCTCCTAGATAGCGATGTCGACGTCCCCGACGGGGGCGTTGATGCAGAGCTGGATGGGCTGATCCGGGTCGCTGTCGAGCTCCCCGGTGCGCAGATTGCGGGTGCAGCCGCTGCGCTTGACGGCCGTGCAGGTGAAGCAGATCCCCATGCGGCAGCCGTACTGCGGGCTCAAACCCGCGGATTCGGCCTGCTCGAGCAGGGATGCACCGGTGTTCTCGGCGGCCACGCCGCTGCCGGAGAAGCTCACGGTGCCCTCGGCGTCGGCCGGATCCACGACGGTGGTGGTGAGGACGAACTCCTCGGTGTGCAGCCGATCGCCCAGCTGTTCGGCCTCGTAAACCGTGCGGACCGCGGCCATCAGCGACGGCGGACCACACACGTAGGTCTGCGCGTCCGGGAACCAGGGCGCGAGGGCCTCGAGTTCGTCGTAGCCGAAGTGGGCATGGCGCTGGGTCCGCGGGTAGCGGAATTCGATGCGGATATTGCCGTGCTGCATGGCGATCGCCTCGAGCTCCTGGCGATGCGGCACGAATTCCGGAGAACGGTTGTAATGCAGGAACAGGATCCGGCCCCGATAGCCCTCATTGGCCAGGGTGCGCAGCATGGACAGCACGGGTGTGATGCCGCTGCCGCCGCTGATCAGCACGATCCGCTCGGGCCGCGGCTCGGGGAGATGGAAGACGCCCGCGGCGGGTTCGAGGTCCACGACCATGCCGGGAATCGCGTTCTCGTGCAGGTAGTTCGAGACCAGCCCGTGCGGGTGCGCCTTGATGGTGAGCTCGATGTGCCGGTCACGACGGCCGTCGGCATTGACCGGCGAATAGCAGCGGGTGTGGCGAACGCCGTCGATCACCACACCGATCTGGATGTATTGCCCCGCGACATGTCCTGCCCACTGGCGGCTCGGCCGGAGCGTCAGCGTGACCGAACCGACGGCGCTGCGCCGCACGTGGGTGATCTCCGCGCGCAGCGAGCCCCGGGTCAGCGTGGGCCGGACCAGCTCCAGGTAGCGGTCCAGCGGATGCGGGGTGGTCATGGTCTTCTGCACCAGGTCGAGTAGTCCGACCATGTGAGCCTCCTGGATTTCGGTGCACATCTGTACACTGAGTTAGTGTGCCGAAAGGAACCCGTCCAGTTCAACCGGCAGTTCGTGTGACCCACACGACATCTCTTGAATGGAACGAATGTGAACGCATGTATGCTCATCGAGATGAGCGAGCAGGCAGCTACCCGAGTCGAGCGCAAGGAGCGCACCCGCGCGGCGCTGCTCGACGGCACCCTCGCCCTGGCCGCGGATCGCGGTTTCGCCGCGCTCTCGCTGCGTGAGATCGCGCGTTCGGCCGGGATCGTGCCCACCGCCTTCTACCGGCACTTCACCTCGCTCGACGAACTCGGCACCACCCTGGTCGAGGCGGGTGTGCGCCAATTGCGGCTGGCGCTACGGGAAATGCGGCGCACGCCCAATGCCAGGCTCGCCCAGACCGTGCGCTTCGTGTTCGATCAGGTCGACGGGCAGCGTGACCTGTGGGGATTCCTGCTGCGCGAGCGCTATGGCGGATCGGCGGCGCTGCGCGGGGCCATCACCGCCGAAATGCAGCTCATCGAGCGGGAATTGGTGGCGGACCTGTCGCGGGTGCGAGCGCTGGACGCGTGGTCGCCCGACGATTTGGAGTTGGCGGCGGGGCTCATCGTGTCCACGGTGGCGGACCGGATCGCCGATTACCTGATCAGCGACGGCCGCGAGAGTGCGCGCGTCATCGAGCGCGCGGTGCTTCAGGTTCGGCTCATCGCGCTCGGCATGGGTGTCTGGAAACCCTGAAGCGTCTGGAAACCTTGAATCTAGCGGCCGCGCAAGTCGTCTCCGCGAACCGGCAGCAAGAGCATCAGGCCGATGACGAGGACCACGAGCAGACCGATGATTCCGGCCCGCTCGGCGTTGAATGCCCAGACGAAGAACCCGAAAAGGGTTGGGGCGAGGAATGATACGGCTCGCCCCGTGGTCGCGTAGAGGCCGAACAGCTGCCCCTCGCGACCCGGCGGGGCCAGCCGCGCCAGGAACGAGCGCGCCGAAGCCTGTGCGGGACCGACGAATACGGTCAGCAGCAGGCCGAAGATCCAGAACATGAGCGGGCCGGACAGCACCAGCAGGAAGGCGCCACAGATGATCATGCCGGTCAGCGCCGTCACGATCACCGCCTTGGGGCCGGTGCGGTCGTCGAACCGGCCGCCGACCAGAGCGCCCAGTGCCGCAACGACATTCGCGGCAATGCCGAACAGCAGGACGTCGGAGTCGGCGATACCGTAGACGCGGACGGCCAGGATCGCTCCGAAGGTGAACACCCCGGCCAGGCCGTCCCGGAAGATGGCGCTGGCCAGCAGGAATCCGACGGTGCGGCGGTCCACGCGCCAGAGCTCGCGCACATCGCGCCAGAGCACCCGGTACGAACTCAGGACGGCCCGGGCGGGAACAGCCGCACCGGGATCGGCGTCGGTGCGCGGGACCTCCGGGACGTAAAGGAACAGCGGCACGGCAAATCCGGCGAACCACACCGCCGCCAGCACCGCGACCAGGCGAATGTTCAGGCCGTCATCGATCGGCACGCCGAGCAGTCCGCGGTAATCCCCCTTGCCAGCGATGAACCCGACATAGCAGAGCAACAGCAGCAGGATGCCACCGAAATAGCCCATGGACCAACCGAATCCGGAGATCCGGCCGACCGTGGCGGGCGTCGACACCTGCCGCAGCATGGCGAAATACGGGACGTGGCAGAGCTCGAAGGTCGCCGACCCCACGGCCAGCAGCACCAGCCCGACCCACAGGTAGTGGTAGTCCTTCCGCACGAAGAACATGGCCGCCATCACCACGACCGTGCACGCCGTCAAAATCCCCAGCGCCAGTTTGCGTTTCGCGGTGGCATCGAACCACTGCCCCGCCACCGGCGCGGTCACCGCCACCACGAACCCCGCGGCCCCCAATGCCCATCCCAGCCACGCACTCGGCGAAACCCCGCCCGGCAGCCCCTCCCCCACCTTGTCGGTCAAATACACCGAGAACACGAAGGTGAGAATCACGGCATTGAACGCCGCCCCCGCCCAATCCCACAACCCCCACGCCAGCACCGGCCCCCGCCCGGTGGCCTGCCCAACCGCCGCCCGCCCCACAACCCCCGAGCCCTCGCTCATGCAGCGCAGACTACTGACCTCCGCCGAAAAATGTGCCCCGGCCAGCCATTCCGACCAAAATGTCGCGCCGGAAGGTTCATTGCGTCGCAGTTCCCCGGCTATGTCGCCGACGCGGGGGACATTTCGGAGGTGAGGTCCGTCCGCGTTCCGACGGAGCGAGTGTCGCCCGGCGCGCAGACATGCATCTTCGCTGGAACCCAGGTTTCCAGTGGTCGGCCGTGGGCCTGTTCGACGTGGTCGGCCCAGGGGCGGCGGCGTTGGTCTTCGGTCATGGCGAGGAGGGTGTGGAGTTTGTCCCAGGCTTCGGGGTCGGCGGGGGTCCAGACCTGCATCCACGCGCCCGCGATGGAGGGCAGGGACATGCTGGTCATGTACATGACGAGTTCGCCGACGGCGAGGTTGCGGATGACGCGGGTGCGGCCGAGGGGCAGGGCTACGTCGTTGCGGGCCCACAGTTCGGCGAAACGCGGGCTCAGCGCGACCATTTCGTCGATGAACGCCACCCATTCCGGGTCGCCGATATTGCGTGCGTAGGCGGCGCGCAGGTAGCCGACCATGCGGGCCAGGTGCTCGGGTTCGGAGTGCGAGGGGTAGGGGGTGCAGCATTCGTCGGCCAGGAAGACCTTGCGCAGCACATTGCGGGAGCCGCTCATGAACATGGGATACATGACGGTGTAGGCCGCATTGTGGGCGATCACATCGTATTTCGCGCTGAACAGGGCGGCGGGCAGCGGATGCATGTGGTCGAGGATGATCTGAACCTCCTCGGGCACGGGCTCTTCCACCACCGGCGACGGAATGGTCGGCACATCCGCCAGCCGGTACAGGTGCGCGTGCTCGGCACCATCCAGCGCCAGCGCCCGCGCGATCGCATCGAGAACCTGGACGCTGCAATTGATATCGCGCCCCTGCTCGAGCCACGTGTACCAGGTGATCCCCACCCCGGCCAGCTGCGCGACCTCCTCCCGCCGCAGCCCGGGCGTGCGGCGCCGCGTCCCCACCGGCAGACCCACCTCCTCCGGCCGAATGCGCGCCCGCCGCGATTTCAAGAAGGTCGACAGCTCCTCCCGCCGCGCCTTGCGCACCGAGCGCGAAGAGCCGTTCCGCGCCGCGGCTTCGGACACCGTATCGATCAAGGGTCCGCATGGATCCGCTTCTGACACCATGCGTCCATGGTGGCGGTTCCCGCTACTTGTATCCAGGTGGTGGCAGTACCCGTATAAGCAGGCTCCTGTTACCCGCTGCCGCGCCGCCGCACCCTCGGTTCATGACACAGAGCTTGACCCAATCCCCCACCGCGGCGGCACCCGCCCCGGTCGCCACCCGGCGACCGATCGCGGTCCTCGCCGTCATCCTGCTCGGCCAGTTCATGGCCGTCCTGGACGCCTCCATCGTCAATGTCGCCATCCCCTCGATCCGAACCTCCCTGCACGCCACGGGTTCCGGCCTGCAGCTCATCGTCTCCGGCTACGTCATCGCCTACGCGGTACTGCTGGTCACCGGCGCCCGCCTGGGCGACCGATTCGGGCAGCGCACCATGTTCGTGACCGGGCTGGCGGTGTTCACCCTCGCCTCGCTCGCGTGCGGTCTGGCCACGAACACCGCCGCGCTCATCGTCTTCCGATTCCTCCAGGGCATCGGCTCCGCGGCCATGGTGCCGCAGGTGATGACCCTCATCCAGCGCACCTTCACCGGAACCACACGCGCCCGGGCGCTTTCGGCCTACGCTGCCGTCATCTCCGGCGGCATGGTGGTCGGTCAGATCGCGGGCGGCGTCATCGTGAGCAGCGATTTCGCCGGAACCGGCTGGCGCGGCGTGTTTCTGGTGAACGTCCCGATCGGCCTGGCGCTGTTGGCCGTCGCACCCCGCATCCTGCCCGCCGCGGCCGTGCGCGGCGATCGCAAGCTGGATCTCGCGGGCCTGGCCGTGCTGACCCCGGCGGTGCTGCTGTTCGTGGTGCCGCTGGTGCTCGGCCACGAACAGGACTGGCCGGTGTGGACGTGGATCGCCCTGGCCTGCGCCGCGGTCGGTTTCGCGGGCTTCGCCCTGGTGGAACGCTGGGTGCATCGGCGCGGCGGGGAACCGCTGTTCGCCGACCGGGTTCTGAGGTCCCCCGGCCTGGTTCTCACCGCCTGCACCCTGTTCCTGGTGATGACCACCTTCGGCGGCTGGCTGTTCGTCATCGCCATTCATCTGCAGAGCACGCTCGGCTACAGCGCCCTGCACGCCGGACTGCTGTTCCTGCCCAATGGCATCACCTTCGCCCTGGCCAGCCTGAACTGGTCACGCATCCCCGCCCGCTACCACGCCCGCATGATTCCGCTGGGCCTGCTGCTGGCCGCCGTCACCATGGTCGTCATGGGCCTGCTGCTGCGCGGTGGCGGCGACATGGGCCCGCTCGCCCTGACCGTCTTCGGCATCATGGGCATCGGCTTCGGCCTGTCCTTCAGCCCGCTCATGGCCCGCACGACCAGCCGAATCCCCTTGGCCCTGGCCGCCGATGCGAGCGGGATCCTGGTCACCTGCGTCCAACTCGGCGTCGTGGTGGGCATAGCCACCTTCGGCTCGGTCTTCCTCTCCCTGGCCGGAACCACCCTGCTCTCCGCCTCCCACGCGGTCGGCGTGACCGCCATTGCCGAGGGCGTCACCGTTTTGGTGGCAGGTGTCCTCTCCGCCAAGGCTGCCCGCTGAAAACCGGTGTCAGCGGATCGGCAGGACGGCCAGAACCGGGTCGTAGGCCCAATTGAGCATGCGTTCGGCGTCGTCCCTCGCGGCGGCGCCGCTCCATGCGGCGCTGTGCAGGACCACGCCGATCAAAGGGATTCCGGCGCGGACGGTTTCGAAGAGCAGGCAGGCTCCGGCGGCATCGGTGGAGCCGGTCTTGATGCCGATGGTGCCGGGGTAGTGGCGCAGGAGCAGGTTCGTGGTCTGCCAATTGTGTGCGCGGTGGCCGTCACCGCCGGGGAGAAAGTGGCTCTGGGAACCGGCTACTTCGCGGAAGACCGGGAGGAGCATGGCGCGCAGGCCCAGCGCGATCAGGTCGGCGGGGGTGGAGTAGGTGGAGTCGTCGGCGGGGATGGGCAGGCCGCTGGGGTCGGCGAAATAGGTTGCGGCCAGGCCCATTTGCGCCGCGGTGCCGTTCATCTTGGCCAGGAAGCCGTCCAGGCCGGGGCCGTAGGCGTCGGCGAGGGTGTAGGCGGCATCGCAGCCCGAGGGCAGCAGCAGAGCGTAGAGCAGTTCGTGGGTGGGGAGCACCTCACCGGCGGACAGGCCCGCGGTGCTGCCGTCATTGCGGACGCAGTAGGCGATGGCCTCCGACGGGACGGTGACGGGTCGCTCGAGGTCGCCCGCGGTGATCACGACCAGCGCGGTCATCACCTTGGCGATGCTGGCGATCGGGACCGGGGTGTCCTGCTGGCGAGACCACAGCATCGTGCCGGTTATTCCGTCCGCCAGCGCGGCCGCCGGGGCCTGCACGCCCTCCGGTTCGGAATCGGTCCAGGGCAACAGGGTACGGGGAGGGCTCGCCACCGGGGCGGCCGCCGCCACACCATGACCGACCGCCATGACCAGCACCGTTGCCACGGCAGCCTGCAATACCCGAGCGAATGTCCGCATGGTGTCTGTATACGGGCTGGCACGCGAGAAGTGATCGGCGACACACCGATGCGGTGTCACGGTTGCCGGTGTGGGCGGTGTCTCCAGTCATGTCCGAGTCATCCGGGCGGCGGAAGAGTCGTCCGGGAACGAAGGAGAGTGGAGATGAAGACCCTGATCGTGTGTGTTTCGGTGTCGCATGGGAATACGCGCCGGGTCGCGGAGGCCATGGGCGAGGTACTCGATGCCACCATCGCCGAGCCGGAACAGGTCGAGGTGAGCGACCTCGACCGGTACGACCTGGTCGGATTCGGGTCGGGCATCTTCCATCAGATGTTCCACCCGCGGCTGCGGGCCTTCGTGCGCGCGCTGCCGAAACAGCCGCGCGGCAAGGCATTCGTCTTCGCCACCAGCGGGTTCCCGCCGCAGCTGTGGCCCATGACCCGGCTGGCCCGGCGCGCCGGATTCGACGTGATCGACACCTTCTCGGTGCGCGCGTTCGACACCTGGGCCCCGCTGCGACCGATCGGCGGGGTCAACAAGGGCAGGCCCGACGCGGCCGATCTGGAGGCGACGCGCGCCTTCGCCGCCGGACTGCGCGCCCGGGTGGCCGCGAGGGCCTGAAAGTCCCGGGCGCGCAATCCTTCTCAGTTGACGGTGAACGCGTAGGTGGGCGTGGCGCTCGCGCCCTTGGTCGCGTCGTAGCTCACCACGTAGTTGCCGGTCGCGGGGGCGGGGACCACGAACACGGCGAAAAGGTCGGCCTTGTCGATGGTTTGATTGCGATCGAGCAGCTCGTCGATGAAGCCGCGGTTGTCGGCCACTACGGTCTGGCCGTCGGGCATCTTCAGGCTGAAGTCCTCGGTGAAGACGTTCAGGCCGCCGCCACCGATGCCCGAGCCGCCGACCAGCTTGATGTGCAGCGCCAGATTCATCTTGTTGCGCTCGCCCTTGACGTAACTGGGAGTCAGTGTGCCACCGGTGATTTCGACGGTGGTCTGGTCCTGCACCAGCTTGCCGGAGACATTCAGCGTCTTGGGCGCGACGCTGTCGGCCTTGGCATCGGCCTTCAGCGGGATCTTGGTCTGATTGTCCGCCGAGGTGCCGAAGACCACGGTGACGGTGTCCAGCAGGTGCTCGGCGCTGTCGAGCTTCTTCACCGAGGTGGTGACATCGCCTGCGGCCGAACCCTTTCCGGGCACGTCCGGCATGTCGAAGCCGGTGCCCGGGGAGATCGCGCCGTCGATCTGGATATCGGGGATGACGCTGGGCGTGGCGTCCTTGGTGGTGGTGTTCTTGAAGGTCATGTCGACGCGCACGCTCGCGCCGCCGGAACCGTCCGGCGTGACGGTCGCCTTGTCGACGGAGATCTCGAAGCCCTCGTACCAGCCGGTCTTACCGATGGTCCGCACTGTCGCTTGCGAATTCGAGCCGCCGGTCTTGTCGGTGCCGCCCGTCTTGTCGGTGCCGCCGGGCTGGTTGGCCCCGCCCAGCGGCGTGCCGCTGACCGTGCTGACCGGTGTGCCCTTGGTGGTGTCCTTGTCGTTGCACGCTGTCATGAGCATCGCGGAGCTCGCGATGAGTACCGCCGCGGTGACGGTGGTGAGTTTCGAACGCACGGCTGCCTCCCCTGTTTCGCCGTTCAGTGTCCTCCGCCCGGTGGTCCCGGGCGTTTGATTCGCTCTGAAATCCACCCCGCGCACGGGCGCGTTAACCGAGCGCTCCCCGGCGCGCCCGACGCGGACGCGAAAAAGCCCCGCACCTGCTGGTACGGGGCTTTTCGGAGCTACCGTGAATCAGATAGCGCGGACATCCTGGGCCTGCGGCCCCTTCTGCCCCTGGCCGATCTCGAACTCCACGCGCTGTCCCTCTTCGAGCGACTTGAAACCCGAACCGGAGATGGCCGAGTAGTGGACGAAGACGTCAGGGCCGCCACCATCCTGCGCGATGAAGCCGAAGCCCTTCTCGCCGTTGAACCACTTCACGCTGCCTTGAGCCATTGCTTACTTCAATCTTTTCTGTCGATGAGCCGGGCTTATCACGTCCGATCGCCCAGTCTCTGTACCACCACAATGCCCTGTCGCGACCAATAAGTCGCTACCGGCACGGCTAATTGTGAGACAACCAACCGTACGCCACAGAAGTGATCTGTGGACACGCAGGGCCCAATACTATGCACTGAATTGCATAGTACGGGCTGTAGCAGTTACCCTGGCCGCATGGCCCTCGAACACGCGCTCCTGGTATCGCTGACCGAACGCGCCAGCTCGGGGTACGACCTGGCGCAGCGCTTCGACAAGTCCATCGGATTCTTCTGGCACGCCACCCACCAGCAGATCTATCGCGTGCTCAAGCGCATGGACGAGCAGGGCTGGGTGATCGCCGAAACGGTCCCGCAGGACGGCCGCCCCGACAAGAAGGTCTACACCGTGTCCGAGGCCGGGCGCGAGGAACTGATCCGCTGGATCGGCGAGCCCACCGAACTGGAACCCATGCGCAACGAGCTCGGCGTGAAACTGCGCGCCGCCTCGCTCGGCGATGTGTCGGCGCTCATGGCCGAGGTGAAGCGCCATCGCGACCAGCACGAGCATCGACTCGACCTGTACCGCACCTTCGAGAAGAAGGACTACCCCGCGCCGGATCAGCTCTCCGGCAAGAAGCTGCACCAGTACCTCGTCCTGCGCGGCGGCATTCGCGTCGAGGAGGGAATCGTGGACTGGTGCGACGAAGTACTCGACGCCCTGAAGCGCGACACGAAAGGCACTCGTCGATGAGCGCGTACCCGCACCTTTTCGAACCTCTGGACCTGGGATTCACCACGCTACGCAATCGCGTGGTCATGGGTTCCATGCACACCGGCCTCGAGGATCGGGCCTGGCACATCAACCGGCTGGTCGCCTACTTCGCCGAGCGGGCCAAAGGCGGTGTCGGACTGATCATTACGGGCGGATACGCACCCAACCGCACCGGCTGGCTGCTGCCCTTCGGCGCGAAGCTGACCAACAAGACCGAGGCCTACCGCCACCGCGCCATCACCAAGGCCGTGCACGCCGAGGGCGGCAAGATCGCGCTGCAGATCCTGCACGCGGGCCGCTACTCCTACATGCCGACCAGCGTGTCGGCCTCGGCCATCAAGGCCCCGATCAACCCGTTCAAGCCGCGCGCGCTGTCGGCCAAGGGCGTCGAGGAGACCATCGACGACTACGCGCGCTGCGCGGCCCTGGCCAAGTTCGCCGGGTACGACGGCGTCGAAATCATGGGCGGTGAAGGGTATTTCATCAACCAGTTCCTGGCCGAGCGCACCAACAAGCGCAAGGACAAGTGGGGCGGATCGCCGGAGAACCGGCGGCGCATCGCGGGCGAGATCGTGCGCCGGGTGCGCAAGGCCGTCGGGCCGGACTTCATCATCGTATTCCGGCTCTCCATGGCCGATTTCGTGGAGCAGGGCCAGACCTGGGACGAGATCGCCGCGGTCGCCAAGGATGTGGAGGCCGCCGGGGCCAGCATCATCAATACCGATATCGGCTGGCACGAGGCCCGGGTGCCCACCATCGTCACCTCGGTGCCGCGCGCGGCGTTCGTGGAGTGGACCGCGAAAGTCAAAGACCTGGTGGACATTCCGGTGTGCGCGTCCAACCGCATCAATATGCCCGAAACCGCCGAGGAGATCCTGACCCGGGGCGACGCCGATCTGGTGTCGCTGGCCCGTCCGCTGCTCGCCGACCCGGACTGGGTGCGCAAGGCGCAGGACGCGCGGACCGACGAGATCAATACCTGCATCGCCTGCAACCAGGCCTGCCTGGACCACGCCTTCCAGGCCAAAACCGTTTCCTGCCTGCTGAATCCGCGCGCCGGGCACGAGACCGAGCTGCAGCTGCTGCCGACGCGGCGCACCCGGAGGTTCGCGGTCGTGGGCGCGGGCCCGGCGGGACTCTCCGCCGCGGTCAGCCTGGCCCAGCGCGGGCATCAGGTGGATCTGTTCGAGGCCGACGACAAGATCGGCGGACAGTTCGACATCGCGCGCCGGATTCCGGGCAAGGAAGAGTTCAGCGAGACCATCCGCTACTACACCCGGCAGATCGAGATCACCGGTGTGCGTTTGCATTTGCAGACCAAGGCCACCGCCGAGCAGCTCATCGCGGGCGGCTACGACGAGATCATCCTGGCCACCGGCGTGAAGCCGCGCATCCCGAACATCCCGGGCATCGACCATCCGAAGGTGCTCACCTACGCCGAGTTGGTGCGCGAGGGCAAGCCGGTCGGCAAGAAGGTGGCGGTCATCGGCGCGGGCGGCATCGGCTTCGACGTGAGCGAATTCCTCACCGTCGACGGGCATCCCAGCCTCAAGCTCGACGAGTGGAAGGAAGAGTGGGGCGTCTCCGACGATCCCAACGTCCCCGGCTTCGTCACCACCCCCAAGCCCTCCCCCGCCGCGCGGGAAGTCGTACTGCTGCAGCGCAAGTCGTCCTCGTTCGGCAAGGGCCTGGGCAAGACCTCGGGCTGGGTGCACCGGGCCGTGGTCAAGGCCAAGGGCGTCGAGCAGATCGGCGGGGTCAACTACGAGCGCATCGACGATCGCGGGCTGCACATCAGCTTCGGCGAGAAGCGCCAGCGCCCGCGGGTCATCGAGTGCGACAACGTGATCCTGTGCGCCGGACAGGAATCCGTGCGCGATCTCCAGGAGCCGCTGCAGAACGCCGGGGTGAAGGTGCACCTCATCGGCGGCGCGGACCTGGCCGCCGAGCTCGACGCCAAGCGCGCCATCAACCAGGGCACCCGCCTGGCGGCGGGCCTGTAATGGCCAACCTCACCCGCCTGGGGCTGCCCGGAGACGAGCAGTCCTGGGCGGCCTTGGGTTTCACCGTCGGCGACGGGCGCATCCGGATCGGCGGCGTCGACTGCGCACTCGGCGAGGCCGCCTGGGGCTTCGACGAAACCCACGCCGATCCAGGGATTCTCGGCGTTCCCTATCTGGAATCGAATACGCCCCGGTCCGATTGGGTTCCCACGCACGCGAACGGTGTGAGGACCGTCGATCACGTCGTGTACTGGGTGCCCGACCTGGACGACGCCGTCACCAATCTGACCGCCGTCCTTGACGTTCCGCCGCGGCGGCGCTTCTTCCCACGCGGCCCGCAGGGACCCGAGATGGCCTTCTACCGCGTGGGCGAGCCGTTCATCGAGGCGGTCACCTCGGGTCGGCCGCCCGCGCTGGTCGGGGTCGCGTTCATGGCGTCGGATCTGGACGCGACGGTGGCGGCCGTTCGCGCCGCGGGCGGACCCATCGGTGACCCCAAACCGGCCGTCCAGGGCGGACGGATCGCCAGCGTCTGGTTTGGACACTTGACCTGGGGCATCGCCTTCATGGAGCCCAAATCACCAGGGGTATAGTCTCTTGCGTTTTCGCGTGAGAGTTCCACGTTAGCCACTGCATCGCCCCATCTGATCTGCACTGATCCAAGGAGACGATCACAATGGCATTACCCCGCAAGACCATGGCATTACCCCGCAAGACCATGGCATTACCCCGCAAGACCATGGCATCACCCCGCAAGGCCTTTGCCGTCGTGTGTTCCGCCCTGGCTGGCGGAGCCCTGGTCACGCTCGCCCCGCACGCCGCCGCCGCTGGCAGCGCGGTGTGCAACGGCGGCAACCTGAGCATCACCACCAGCCCGATCGGGATGGCACCCGGCCCGGTCAACGGCAATATCAGCGGCACCATCACCGGCTGCGACATCAGCGGGTTCCAGGGCACCTTCAGCGGTAATGGCAACTGCGACGATGTGAACGTCAATGTCGACGCCGACCTGATCTGGAACAACGGCGACCGCACCCACGTGTCCGGCCCCTTCCACGTACCCGGCGGCCCCACTCCGCCGCCCGCGAGCAACACCCTGCAGGTGACCTCGGGTGAGGGCTCGAACCTCGCGGTCAACACCGGCCCGATCGACAACCCGGGCCAGCTGGCCGCGGACTGCATGGCAAGCAATGCGCGCACGCTCACCGTGCCGCTCACGTCGGTCGTGCTCAGCTGACCCATCGTGTCGACGAAGGCCCCGCCGAAACCGGCGGGGCCTTCGTCTATTCCGGGAACCCCACGCCCTAGCTAACCGCACGATCTTCCGTCCGGAAGCGAAATGACCTATATGGCAACCGATTCAGACGGTCAGCGCTGTCGTACCGCTCTGACATGATCGCGAAGCACCTGATTTCAACGACTCTGGGGGAGAAATTCTCTATGAACTTGTCACGTAAGGCCGCTCTGGGAGTAGCGGTCTGCGCCGCCGGTGCGCTGCTGTCCGGCACCACCGGCACCGCGAGCGCGTACTACGGCGATCTCTACGGCGCGTACGCGGTGACCGTCCTCGGCAACCAGTGGCACATCGCTTACACGTACAACGCGCCCGACCAGGCCACCGCCGACAGCCACGCCATGGACCTGTGCGGCTACTCCGACTGCGTCATTCCCGTGCGCTGGGTGAACGGCTGCGCGGCGCTGGTGGACCGCGACGGTGACCTGTACACCGGCCTGGGCCGCACCCTCGTCGAGGCCTCCCGCAATGCCCTCGCCGCCAGCGGCCCGGACCCGAACCCGCTGATGGTCAGCCTGGGCAGCGCGGAACCGAGTCAGGCGAAGGTGCTCGACTCCCGATGCACCGCCAACGCGGGCTGATCGGATCCACCGCCAGGAGTGGAGGGCACGCCCCCGCGCACCCTCCGCTCCCCCGGACCCGCCCCTCCGAATCGCCCGTGCATGGGTAGGCTCTTCGACCGTGAGCCTGCCTGCACCCACCGCCGACAATCGTGCCGTCGTCACCGGAGCCTCCTCCGGGATCGGCGTCGCCCTCGCCGAAGAGCTTGCCTCGCGGGGTTACTCGCTGATCCTGGTCGCCCGGCGCGGCGATCTGCTGGCCGAGCTGGCGCAGCGGCTGACCGAGCGGTACGGCATCACCGCCGAGGTGCGCGCGGTGGACCTGTCCGACCGCGATCAGCGCGCCCCGCTGGCCGAGGAGCTGGCCGCCCGCGATATCGCGATCCTGTGCAACAACGCCGGTGTCGCCACCTTCGGCCCGCTGGCCAAGCTGGATCTGGACTACGAGCGCGCCATCATGGAACTGAATGCCGTTGCCGTGCACGACCTCACCCTCGCCGTGCTGCCGGGCATGCTGGAGCGGCGCGCGGGCGGCATCATGATCACCGGTTCCGCGGCGGGCAATATGCCCATTCCGCACAACACCACGTATTCGGCGAGCAAGGCGTTCGTCAACACCTTCTCCGAGTCGCTGCGCGGCGAGCTCAAGGGCACGGGCGTGCACGTCACCCTGCTGGCCCCCGGCCCGGTCCGGACCGACAATCCGGACCAGGAGGAGATGGGCAACAAGATCCCGGAGTTCATCTGGGTCACCGCCGCCCACACCGCCAAGATCACCATCGACGCGCTGGCCCGCAACAAGATGCGCGTGGTTCCGGGCCTGATCAGCAAGGGTATGAGCCTGGCCGGGCAGTTCGGGCCGCGCTCGATCACCTCGGTGGTCGCGGGTGCCGCCTACAAGAAGCTGGGTGAGTGACCTCTCATCAAGGTCAACAAGCCGTAAGGATCGCCCCGGCGATCGTCAAGGCCGCGTAGCCGGAGGTGCACCGGCTACCGGTACGGGCGTACTCCTGAGTAGGCCCCGCAGAAAGGAAAGCGGGGACGCCAACAGGAGACACCTTGACGCTGCTCGAGATCTTTCCGTCGCTGCGTGACGGGGGCCTGGTGCCCCGCCTCGATCCGGCCATCTGGCCCGCCGAGACCCACTACGACGACGACGGACGCATTACGGTCGGCGGGGTCGCACTGGCCGATATCGCCGATCAGTACGGCACTCCGACCTATGTCCTCGACGAGGGCGAGGTGCGCGGGCGCTGCCAGGCGTACCGCAAGCGGTTCCCCGACGCGGAGATCATCTACGCGGGCAAGGCGCTGCTGACCCGGGCGGTGGCCGAATGGATCACCGACGAGGGTCTGTCCCTGGACGTGTGCTCGGCCGGGGAACTCGCCGTCGCCCTGTCCTCCTGGGCCGCACCGGAGCGAATCATGCTGCACGGCAACGGGAAACCGTTCGGCGAGCTGGAGACCGCGATCAGCTGCGGGGTCGGGCGCATCGTCATCGACTCCCTGACCGAGATCACCTCGCTCTCGGCCTTGGCGACCAAGCCGCAGCGCGTGCTGCTGCGGGTCACCCCCGATATCGACGTGCACGGGCATCCGGCGGTCCGCACCGGGGTGACCGACCAGAAGTTCGGCTTCCCGATCGGCGGACAGGGCATCAAGGAGGCCGTGGATCGCATTGTGCGGCAACCGAACCTGGAACTCGTGGGCCTGCACTGCCACATCGGCTCGCAGATCTACGACACCTTCCCCTACGGCGAGGCGGTGCGCCGGATGATCGGCGAAATGGCCCGCATCCGTGACGAATTCGGCATCACCCTCACCGATCTCGACCTCGGCGGCGGGCACGCGGTTGCCTACCGCAGCGGCGACGCCGAAATGAACCTGGCCGAGCTGGCCGACATCGTCGAGGACTCGCTCGACGCGGCCTGCGCCCGGCACGGATTCCCGCGCCCGCGAATCGCTTTGGAGCCGGGTCGCGCCATCGTGGCCCGCGCGGGTGTCACGCTCTACCGGGTGCTGTCGGTCAAGCACGTCGAGGGCGGCCACACCTACGTGACCGTCGACGGCGGCATGAGCGACAATCCCCGCGTCGCCCTCTACGGGGCGCGCTACGACGCGGTCGTGGTCAACCGCCACCCCACCGGCCCGCACATGACCGCCACCATCGCGGGCCGCTACTGCGAGGCGGGCGATATCCTCGCCCACGACGTCAGGCTGCCCGCCGACCTCCGGCCCGGCGAGGTGTTGGCCATGCCCTGCACCGGCGCGTACCACCACAGCCTGGCCTCCTCCTACAACGGAGTCGGCCGTCCCCCCATCGTCGCCGTCCGGGATGGCCAATCTCGCGAACTGGTTCGCCGCGAGACGATCGACGACCTGATGTGCCGAGACATCGGCCACTGACGCCGCGTCCGTTCGGAGAACCCCTCCGAGATTCCGGCACGCTCTTGGCCGGGATCCACCCTGCTGCGGTGGATCCCGGCCAATATGCATGCCGCGATGACAGGGTCGCGATAGCCCTCGAGGCGGCAATCAGCGTTTGCGGGTGCCGAAGATGCTGCGGCTGATTTCTCGGCCCGCGACGGTGGCCGCCGAGCGGAGCAGGTTCTTGAAGGCGGGGTTGTTGACGATCTTCTCCGCCATGGATTCCGGCTCGGGGGCGGGCCGCGAGGAGCGGGAGGACTTCGCCGGGGGCTCGTCCTCGGCCTGTTGCTGTGCGGCGGCCAGCTTTTCGGCGAGGATCTCGTAGGCGGAGTCCGCGTCCACCGTGGTGCCGTACTTGCCGTACAGGCTGGATTGCTGTGCGCGGGCGCGGATCTGGTCGTCGCCGATGGTGTCCATGAGTGAGCGCGGCGGCTGCATGCGCGCCCAGGCCACCGGGGTGGGCGCGCCCTTCTCCGACAGCACGGTCACGATGGCCTCACCGATACCCAGTGAGGTGAGCGCCTTTTCGAGATCGTAGGTGGCGGTCTTGGGGTAGGTGCGGACCGTCTTCGACAGGGCCGCCTGATCCTCCGGGGTGAACGCGCGCAGCGCGTGCTGGATGCGCGCACCCAGCTGGGAGAGCACGGAATTCGGGATGTCCGTGGGCAACTGGGTGCAGAAGAACACGCCCACACCCTTGGAGCGGATCAGTTTGACCGTCTGCTCGACCTGGTTCAGGAACGCCTTGGACGCGCCGTTGAACAGCAGGTGCGCCTCGTCGAAGATGAACACCAGCTTGGGTTTGTCCATATCGCCGACCTCGGGCAGGGTCTGGAACAGGTCGGCGAGCACCCACATGAGGAAGGTCGAGAACATCTGCGGCCGTGCGGCTTGCGCGCCCAGCTCGAACAGCGTGATGACGCCCATGCCGCCCGCGGTGCGCATGAGATCGGCCGGATCCAGTTCCGGCTCACCGAAGAAGGTGTCGCCGCCGTCGGCCTCCAGGTTCACCAGGGCGCGCAGGATCACGCCCGCGGTCTGTGCGGAGACGCCGCCGATGCCCTTGAGGTCCTCCTTGCCCTCGGGGCTGGTGAGGAATTGGATGACCGCGCGCAGGTCCTTGAGATCGAGCAGCGGGAAGCCGTTCTGATCCGACCAGTGGAAGATCAGGCCGAGGGTGGATTCCTGGGTTTCGTTGAGCCCCAACGCCTTACTGAGAAGGATCGGCCCGAACGACGTGATGGTGGCGCGGATCGGCACACCGATGCCCTCGGTGCCGAGCGAGACGAACTCGCAGGGGAAGCCCTGCGGTTTCCAGTCCGGGTCGCCGGTCTCCTGGGCGCGGGCGAGGAGCTTGTCATTGGACTGGCCCGGCTGTGAGAGGCCCGACAGGTCGCCCTTGATGTCGGCCACCACAACCGGCACACCGGCCGCCGAGAGCTGCTCGGCGATGCCCTGCACGGTCTTGGTCTTACCGGTACCGGTCGCACCCGCGACCAGGCCGTGGCGGTTCATGGTCTTCATCGGAATGCGTACGCACGCATCGGGATGCACGGTGCCGCCGGTGATCACGGTGCCGAGTTCGAGGGCCAGGCCCTCCATGGCGTAGCCCGCCGCGATCTCCTGCGCGGCCGCCTCGTCTTTGTCTGCGGCACCGGCCTTCGGCTTCGCGGCTTTGGCTCCCGAATCGGCTTGCGCAGCAGCGGCATCCGCCTTGTCCGCGGCCGCCGCCTTGCTGACGGCATCCGCCTGCGCGGCCGCGGCCTGCTTCTCCGCGGCTTCCTGTTCGGCCGCTTCCTTCTCCGCGGCCTCGGCGGCGGCCGCCGCTTCCGCCGCGATCCGCGCCGCCTCCTCCGCCGCCTTTCGTGCCGCCGCTGCCTTCTCCTGCGGGGTGGTCATCGCGCTTCCTCCGTCTGCTCTGCCAACTGCGACTGCCCTGCGATATGCGTGGAACTGCCCAACCAACATGCCGACCGCTCGTTTTGCGCGGATCTGCCCAGAACGATACTGCCCGGCCGGGCGGGCGAGCGGCCTCGACGCGGCCGGGTAACCGGGGCGGCGCGCCGCGAAGGGCTAGGGTTTGGCGGGTGAGCGATAAGTACGTGGTGTGGATGGACTGCGAGATGACGGGCCTACGGCTCGACAGCGACAAGCTGATCGAGGTGGCCGCGCTCGTGACCGACAGTGACCTCAATATCCTCGGCGAGGGCGTGGACATCGTGATCCACGCCGACGACGCCGCCCTGGCCGCCATGCCGCCGGTGGTGACCGAGATGCACGCCCGCTCCGGGCTCACCGACGAGGTCCGCCGCTCCACCGTGACGGTCGCCGAGGCCGAGCAGCAGATCCTCGACTACATCAAGCAGTACGTACCCACCCCGCGCACCGTCCCCCTCGCGGGCAACTCCATCGCCACCGATCGCGGCTTCATCGCCCGCGACATGCCGACCCTGGACGCCCACCTGCACTACCGCATGATCGACGTCAGCTCCATCAAGGAACTGGCCCGCCGCTGGTACCCCCGCATCTACTTCGGCCAGCCGGAGAAGGGCCTCGCCCACCGCGCCCTCGCCGACATCCAGGAGTCCATCCGCGAACTCCAGTACTACCGCCGCACCGCCTTCGTCGCCCCACCCGGCCCCTCCACCGCCGAAATAGCCGCCGTGGCCGCCGAACTCTCCACCCCCGCCCAACCCCCCGTAAACCCCTCCTGAACAGCCGATTAGGTACTCGACCGGCCAACACGTTAAGCTCTACCGCGCCGGAAGTTACCGGCAATGGTGGCTGTAGTTCAGCTGGTAGAGCACCAGGTTGTGATCCTGGGTGTCGCGGGTTCGAGTCCCGTCAGCCACCCCACTCGAGGCCCTCGATCCCCCGGATCGGGGGCCTCGCCGCATTTCACCAACTTGCGCTGCTCGCTCAGCTCAGGCGCGGGCGCGTCGGCGATCCGCGCGGGATTCTTCGTATGCAGGCCATGTTTGCCGAAACGGCCGCCTGGCAGTACCAGGATCAACGCGACTTCATCAACGCCGATCACTGGGCGGCGATGGCGTTGCGATGGTCGCACCAGCTGGCCGATGACTATTGCATCGGGTTGTCCCTGGTACGTATGAGCCAACTGGCTTGCGACCAAGGCGAGGCAACGGAGGCTGAGGAGTTGGCCAGCGGAGCACGTCGCAGCGCTCCCCATGACTCACTGTTTTCAGCTGCGGCACTGACATTTCGGGCTCACGCGTTGGCGCTCGATGGAGACCGTACGGAAAGCGCCCGGGCTTACGACAGCGCTCGCGAGGTTGTCGCGACAGCCCCGGAAGATCCGAAATGGGGCATGTTCCTGGATCATTCCTACATTGATGCGTACCAGGCATACACCCGAACAGCAATCGGTGAATATGCCACCGCGACAGCGCAGTTCGCAGATGCCATGGCTCAGATGCAGCCGGATTTCCCACGGGAGAAGGGCGTATACCTCGCGCGGGCAGCCGTCGCCCACATGGCAGCGGGAGAGATCGAGTCGGCCGTGTCCGCCGGGAGTCAGGCTTTGCGGATCGGTATAGCAACGAGGTCGGCCCGCATCCTTCACAAGGTCCGCCAGCTGTCGGGCATGATCGATCCTGCCAGTACGCAAACCGGAGTCGCCGAGTTCCGCGACGCCTTCACCGCCTGGGAGTCAGAGACTTGCCCCGACCGTATGTAGTGCTCTCCGTGGCCGTCAGCCTCGACGGCTATATCGACGACATGGTCCCGGAGCGCCTCTACCTGTCCAACGATCGGGACTTCGACGGGGTGGACGCGTTGCGCGCCGAGTGCGACGCCATTCTCATTGGCGCGGAAACCGTCCGTCGAGACAATCCACGCCTGTGGCTGCGCAGTGAAGAGCGTCGGGCCGCTCGCGCTACCGCTGGCAAACCCGAGAACCTTCTCAAGGTGACGGTCACCCGCTCGGGCGATATCGACCCGGCCGCGCGCATGTTCCACCATCACGTCGAGGCCGGAAAGCCCCTCGTCTATACCACCTTCGAAGGTGCCGCGAAGATCGGTGACCGCCTCGACACAGTGGCCGAGGTCATCACTGTCACGGACCCCGACTTCTGGGGTGCGCTACTCGACGACCTCGGCCGCAGAGGTATCGCACGCCTCATCGTCGAAGGCGGCACACACATCCACACCGCGTTCCTGGCATCCGGACTAGCCGACGAACTCCGATACGCGGTCGCGCCCCTCCTGATCGGCCAAGCAGAAGCTCCAAGATTCGTCGGCCCGGCCGAATTTCCCGGCGGCTCGCGACGCCGGTTGGAATTCCTCGACGCATCAGTGCTCGATGATGTTGTCGTTCTGCGCTACCGGCCGAAAGGCACCAGCGCAACGGCACCCGGTTCATAGCAGCGGACTCACCGAAGCGGTGTGGCGGCCGGTCGTCGGCATCGGATCCGCCTCGACAGGGGTAGTAACCACCCCGCCGAACAGTCGATCGACCTGCGCCCCAATCCGATCCGCCCGGCGCGTCGCGGTGCGCCACGCCGATGAGTTGATGGCGGCGATATACGGGTAGCAACTGGTCGTCTACCGATGAAACGGTTCTGGTTCGGTGGCGGACGGGCGTCGTCGTGCGGCGATATTGACTCGTGCAAGCATGCGCTGCCGCCGAACGGGGCGATTGTCTTGCACAGCAACCGAATTGGAGCCGATCGGAGCTCTTGACCGGGCTGGCGGCAGCGCAAACGATTGTTATCGGAACCGAATTGGTTCGTGAGATCGAACTCGAAGGAGACAGACATGTCGTCCCTCACCCGCTATTTGTCGCTGTTCATGCTCGTCCTTGGCGTGGCGATCACCCTCGTGCTGGCCAATCCGATGGTGAGCATGGCGCTGGCCGACCCGGGACGCGTCCACTTCTGATCCAGGCGTTCAGCCACCAGGCCCAGGCCGGAGGAACTTTCTCTCGCCTGGGCCTTCTGCTTGCCCGAGCTGATCCGCGATCGGCTACAGTGGCCCCGCCCATACTGCACATGAAAGGCGTTACCGATAAGAGAGGAGCGCCGGTGAAGATCGCGTTCGTTGGCAAGGGTGGCAGCGGTAAGACGACGTTGTCGTCCTTGTTCATTCGACATCTCACCGAACAGGGGCTGCCCACCCTGGCGATCGATGCGGATATCAACCAGCACCTGGCGACGGCGCTGGGGGCGAGCGAGGAAGAGGCGGTGACGCTGCCGACGCTCAGCGAGAGTCTGCCACTGATCAAGGAGTATCTGCGCGGGGACAATCCGCGGATCGCGTCGGCGGCGGCGATGATCAAAACGACGCCGCCGGGGGCCGGTTCGCGACTGCTGAAGGTGGTGGAGGACAACCCGATCTACGCCGCGTGCGTGCGCGAGGTCGGTGGCGCGCGGCTCATGGTGACCGGCCCGTTCGCCGAGGAGGATCTCGGGGTGTCCTGCTACCACTCCAAAGTGGGAGCCGCCGAAATCCTGCTCAACCACATGGTCGACAGACCCGGCGAGTACGTGGTGGTCGACATGACCGCCGGAGCCGACTCGTTCGCCTCCGGATTGTTCACCCGCTTCGATCTGACCGCGCTGGTCTGCGAGCCGACGCTGCGCAGTGTCGGCGTCTATCGCCAATACCGCGACTACGCCAAGGATTTCGGCATCCGCATCGCCGTGATCGGCAATAAGATCTGCGATGACGACGACCTGTCGTTCCTGCGTGAACAGGTCGGTGACAACCTGCTGTGCTGGGTCGGACGCTCCACCCATGTCCGCGCGGCCGAACGCGGCGACATCCGCCCGATCGCCGACCTCGAACCCGACAACACCCACGCCCTGGCGACAATCCGCTCCACCCTGGACTCGATCACCCGCGACCCGGTCGCCTACCAGCGCCAAGCGGTCGAATTCCATGTCCGCAACGCGAAGGCATGGGCCGGGGAAGACCTTGTCGCACAGGTCGATCCGGACTTCGTACCGTACCCCGATACGAACTCCGCGCCCCGGCCGAACCTGGCTTCCGCGACGTCGTGAATTCGAGGTGGGCCGCCCCTTCGCGGCGGCCCACCTCGGGTCAGGGTCGATCCGATTCCGACCCGGACACGGCGTCCGCGCTCTCCGACTGCTGCTCCGCCGTCGCCGGGCGCAGCGCGGTGGCAAGTTGAAATACGCCATTTGTCCGCGTGATTCGCACCTCGGAGAATCCGGCGGCCTCGAGGAGGGTTCGGATCTCCTCGTCCGTGTACAGCCGCATGCGGCGGGCCACGGGGGCGGGCGCGATCTTCGAGGGCGGGTTGGGAGCCACCGAGTGCACGACCAGTCGACCGCCCGGTGCCAGGACGCGATGTACTTCGGCCAGAGCGCGCGGCGCATCGAGGAAGAACAGGACGTTCATCAGGGCCGCGGCGGTATAGGTGGCATCGGGCAGCGGGAGCGCCTCGGCGGCGGCCCGCACCACCTCGAGGCGACCCTGTCGCAGGGCTTCGGCATTGTTCTTCTCGGTGAGCGCCACCATGTCGGCGCTGTGGTCGACCGCGGTCGCGCGGCAGCCGGACTCCAGCGCCCAGTTGATGAACGTTCCGCCGCCACATCCGATTTCGATGAGGTTGTCCTCGGCGGTGAGCGCGAGGGCCTGCAGCGTCTCACGGAAGATATCGTGGTGGGCCTTCATGTCGCGCCACCAGAATCGGGCGACGAGTCCGCGCGGGTTCTTCAGAATGCGGTCGGTGAAGATGTCGGCGATGGCGGGCATTGGATTACCTCTTTTCGTGGCGGGGGTGGTCAGCGTGCGATCCGCAGATCGCCGAAGACGGTGCGGCGGGCCAGCGGCCGGGCGAGGAAGTTGTGCGGGAAGCCGGGATCGATGGCGGAGGCGGCGTCGAGCCGACGCAACTGGTGATCGTCGAAGTCGATGCCGAACGCGGCCAGATTGTCGTCGAGTTGAGCGAGGGTGCGCGCACCGAGGATGGGAGCGGTCACCGACGGATTTCGCAGCACCCAGGCCAACGCCACCTGCGCGGGCGTGCGCCCCAATTCAGCGGCGACACCGCGCACCGAATCGGCCAGTGCCAGACCGCGTTCGGTAAGTGAATCGTTCGCCGCGGCGATGCTCTTGCGCGAGCCACCCGCGATATCCGTGGCATCGAGGTCGGCGGCCCGGTATTTGCCGGTCAGCACGCCACCGGCCAGCGGCGACCAGGCGACCACACCCAACCCCAACTCCTCGGCCATGGGCACGAGTTCCCGCTCCCCGGTCCGCTCGATGAGGTTGTATTCGATCTGCAGGGCGGCCAACGGAGACCAGCCGCGCAGGTCCGCGATCGTCTGCATGCGCGCCACCTGCCAGGCCGGAGTATTGGAAATACCCAGGTAGAGAACCTTTCCCGACCGCACCAGATCGTCGAGGCCGCGCATGATCTCCTCGACCGGGGTGAGCCCGTCCCACAGGTGCAGGTACAGCAGGTCGATGTAGTCGGTGCGCAAACGGCGCAGGCTGGCCTCGACCGAGGCCATCATGCTCTTGCGGTGGTTGCCGCCGGAGTTCGGGTCGGTGAGCCGCCGCAGTGCGCTGTATTTGGTTGCCAGCACCAGGCTTTCGCGCTCGGACGCGGCGAATTCGCCGACCCACTCCTCCGCGGTGCCGCCCGTGTACTGATTGGCGGTGTCGATGAAGTTGCCGCCGCGCCGGGTGTAACCGTCGAAGATGCGACGCGCCTCGTCTTTGGCCGCGCCCCAACCCCATTCGGTGCCGAAGGTCATCGTCCCCAGCGCCAGCGGCGAAACCCGCAGGCCCGACCGGCCCAGCAGCCGGTAGTGGTCCAGCTCGGTCGGCCGGTCCGCCGACCCCGGAACCGTCCCCACGATCCGCCGGGATCCCGGTTGCACCAACATATTTCGTCCCCTCCGGTGCGGATCAGTCACAACGGCCCGCACCAGAATTGCCATTGCTAATGAAACTCATTTTCATTAATCTAGGCCCGATGGGTTCATCGAGCAAGGGCTGGAGATGGTGACGGCAGCAGAGGAAGTGCGGCGGTGCGCGGCAACGGTGCTCGACATCGATCCACAGGAAATCCCACCGACACAACGGCTGCAGGAGCTCGGCATGGACTCGTTCCTGGCCGTGCGCCTGCATTTGCGATTGGGTGAGCGGCTGGGCGTTCGGGTGCCGCTGGAGTCGTTCGTCGGGGCCACCCTCGACTCGCTGACCGCGGAGGTCGAGAAGCGGGACGAGGCGACTCGGCCGGTACGAGCCAGCGACGGGCGCGACGAGATTCCGCCGACAGAGCTCCCCGGTGACACCGGGCCGATCGAGGCGGAACTGACCCCGATTCAGGCGTCCTACTGGGTCGGCCGAGACGCGGACATGCCGCTCGGCGGCGTGGCCACCCACTACTACTTCGAATTCGACCGGGCCACCGGCGATTTCGTCACCTCCGACCCCCTGGCGGAAATCGCGGCCCTGGAAACCGCGTGGAATCGGCTGGTGGCCCACCACGAGATGCTGCGGGCCACGGTCACCGACGACGGCCGCCAACGCGTCGACCCGCCCGGCAAGGTCTACCGCCTCGGCGTGACCGACCTTCGCGATCGACCCGCCGACGTCACCCGGGTGCTCGCCGAGCTGCGCCGGGACAAGTCCCACCAGGTGCGCGATACGACGGTCTGGCCGCTGTTCGACATTCACGCCGCTGTACTGCCCGGCGGCGACCTGCGGCTGTTCGTGGGTTTCGACATCATCGTGCTGGACATGGCGAGCTGGATCCTGCTCATGCGCCAGTGGGGTGACCTGGTCGCCGACCCGGAGCACACCCTGCCCGCCACCGCATCGTTCCTGCGCATCCTGCGCGAGCGTGGCCGTTCCGAGGCAGCACGCCGCGAGCGCGATCGCGACTACTGGCGCGAGCGCGCGGCCGACCTGCCCGCCGGGCCGCGACTACCGTACGCGGTTGCGCCCGAACAGGTTCGATGTCCCAGCTTCCGACGGCATCCGGCCGCGCTGGACGCCGGGAAATGGTCTGCGCTGACCGCCCGCGCGGCGGCGTACGGGCTGAGCCCCACCGCCGTGCTGCTGGCCGCGTTCGGGCTGACCCTCACCCGCTGGGGCGCAAGCGAGCCGTTCTGCCTGAACACCACCCTCTTCGATCGCCCGGATCCGGGCGAGCACACCGTTGTCGGCGATTTCAGCACCACGGCGCTGGTCGGACTGCCCGCGCCGGATCTGCGCTCCTGGCAGGGTTTCGCCGACTTCGCCACGCGGGTCAATGCCCGTTTTTGGGCCGATTTGGAACACCGCTCCTACAGCGGCGTCGAGGTGCAGCGCGCACAGGCCGGGGATCTCGCGCCGCGCTATCCGGTGGTGTTCACCAGCGGTGTCGGGCTCGGCCAAGCCGACGGCCCGGCGGCGGGCTGGCTCGGCACCGAGGTGTTCGGGGTGTCGCAGACGCCGCAGGTGGTGCTCGATCACATCGTCTGGGATGAGGCGGGCGGATTGCGGATCGCCTGGGACGCGGTCGAGGAGGTGTTCCCGGACGGATTCGTCGCCGGGATGCTGGCCGCCTATACGCAGCTGTTGCGTCGGCTGGCGGCGGACGAGATGGCCTGGGAGAGTGTCGATCTGGGCTGGGTTCCGAGCTTCGAACCAATGGCCGAACCGGTGCCGGATACCCTCTCCGGGCCGCTGATCATGGATCCGCAACGGCGCGGCGCGGACGAGCGACCGGACGCGCCCGCCGTCCTGGGAACGCACGGGGCGACGACGCACGCCGACCTGCTGAGCCGAGCCCGCGTGGTTGCGGCCCGCCTGACCGCCGCGGGTGTGCGGCCCGGTGACCGGGTCGCGGTGGTCGCGCCGAAATCCCTCGACCAGGTCGTCGCGGTGTTCGGAACACTGTGGGCCGGTGCGACATTCGTGCCGATCGAGCCGGATTGGCCGACAGCGCGCATCGAATCGGTCTGCCGCCGCGCGGAGATCGCACACGCACTGACGACCACCGGGACCGCCGCGCGAATGCCGCACGACGTGACATCGCACCTCGTGAACGACTCACCCTGCGCCACAGTGGAATCGGTGCCCGGCGTACCGGATGACCTGGCCTACATCATCTTCACCTCGGGGTCGACCGGCGAGCCGAAGGGCGTCGCCATCGAGCATCGCGCCGCGCGCACCACGATCGACGACATCAACGCCCGCTTCGGCATCGGACCCGGCGACCGTGTGCTGGCGCTGTCGGCACTGAGTTTCGACCTGTCCATCTACGACCTGTTCGGCGTGCTCGGCGCGGGCGGGGCACTGGTCCTGCCCGAGGCCGATCGACAGCGCGATCCGGGCCACTGGTGCGAACTCATTGCCGCGCACGGCGTCACGGTGTGGAACACGGCCCCGGCCGTGGCCGAGATGCTCGTCGAATACGCCGAGGCCGATCCGGCCGCGGCGGCGGGCTTGCGCTCGCTGCGGGTCATGCTGCTGTCCGGCGACTGGATTCCGATCTCCCTGCCGGACCGGCTGCGCGCGCTGATCCCCGGCCTCCGCGTGATCAGTCTCGGCGGCGCGACGGAGGCGTCGATCTGGTCGATCTGCTATCCGATCGAGCGGGTCGCGCCGGAATGGACGAGCATCCCCTACGGGCGCGCCCTGCGCGATCAGTTCTTCCTGATCCTCGACGAGGACGGCCGCCCGTGTCCGATCGGCGAACCGGGTGAGCTGCACATCGGCGGCGCGGGCCTGGCCCGATGCTACGTCGGCGACGCGGAGCAGACCGCACGGCGCTTCGTCCGCGATCCCGTTCTCGGCCAACGTCTTTACCGAACCGGCGATCTCGGCCGCTGGCGCATCGACGGCACCATCGAATTCCTCGGCCGCACCGACCGCCAGGTCAAGATTCGCGGACACCGCATCGAACTCGGCGAGATCGAGTCCGCGCTCACCCGCTTCCCCGGCATCCGCCGCTGTGTGGCGGCCGCCGTGCCCGGACCCGACGAGCGACCGCGACTGGTCGCCTACCTGGTCGCCGAATCCCGGCAGCCGGATGCGCGGGAGCTGAGCGCCTACGCGGCCGCGCACCTGCCGCACTACATGGTGCCGAGCCAATGGATCCCGCTCGACGCCATCCCGCTCACCCCGAACGGCAAGGTCGATGTCGCGAGCCTGCCGAATCCCTTCCGCCGCAATGGCTCCGCGCCGTCCAATGGGTCCGCTCCGGCCGCTCACGCGGAGCCGGCCACACCCGTCGAGACCGCACACCCGGACATCGACGCGAGCTGGCTGGCCGAGGCCGCACGCCAGGCCCGCGACTTCGGACTGACCCTCACGGTGCGATTCGAGGCCGGAGCCGTGCAGGGCACGGAGGCGCTCGCCGCAGCGGGCGAATGGGCGCGCGCACTGCGCGCCGGAGCTCCCGAGCTGGAAATCGCCGAAACTCCCGGCCACACAGGCGGTCTCGTGGAGCTGCGGCCCACCGCTGGAGCCGCGGAGGAACAGGTCGAAGGGGTCGCCGACATCGAACGGGCGGTCCTCGCCGTGTTCACCGAGCTCCTCGGCCCCACGGTCACCGCCACCGTCCCCTTCTACGACCTCGGCGCGACGTCGCTGACCCTGGTGCGCGCGCATCGGCGACTGCGCGGTCTCGCTCCGGCACTGACGGTTCCGGACATCTTCCGGCTCGGCTCGATACACCGGCTGGCGGTCTGGATCGCCCGGCAGTCCACCGACCGCGATCCCGCGCGGCTCCCCGATCGCGCCGAATCCTTCCGCGCCGGAATAGATCTCACCGCCGCCGACGCGCGCGGACGTCGCCGTCGCACCCATCAATCGAAAGCGAGGCCGAGCTCGTATGTCGCTCACTGACGCCGTGCATCGCATCCGGACGGCCCTGCACCGCCGCGCGGATCGCCGCCAGCGGTTCGCCGCCCGCGCGGAGCACCGCACGGGCACGCCCACCCAGGTGGACGTGCGCATCAACGGCCACAGCCTCCGGGTCGACGAGCCGACCGCCGCCGGTGGCACCGATACCGGACCGGATCCGATCGGTCTGGCGCTCGCGGCCCTGGGCACCTGCCAGCTCGTCACCTATCGCTTCCACGCCGCCCGACTGGGTGTGGACATCGGCGCGCTCGCCATCGAGGTCGAGGGCCTGCTGGACATGGGCCCGGTCTTCGGGTTCGACGCCACACCCGCGCCCGGCGAGATCCGCATGCGCGCGCGGGTGAGCGGGCCCGACGCGCCCGAGCGCTACCGGGAACTGCAACTGCTCGTCGAGCAGTCGTGTCCGGTGCTGGCGCTGACGCAGGGAAAGACCACCGTGGTTTCGGAATTGGAGATCGACTCGTGACCGAGGAACTGACCGACAGCACCGCCATCGCCATTATCGGCATGGCCTGCCGCTTCCCCGGCGCTCCCGATCTGGCGGCGTACTGGGAGCTGATCGCCTCGGGCCGTGAGGGTTTGCGGCGCTTCAGCGATGCGGAACTGGCCGCGGCCGGTGTGCCGGAGTCCCTGCGCGGGCACCGCAACTATGTGCCGGTCGGCGGCGTCATCGCCGACCAGGATCGCTTCGACCCCGGCCATTTCGGGCTCACCCCCGCCGACGGGGCGCTGTTCGACCCGCAGCTGCGGCTGCTGCTGGAATGCGCGTGGAACGCGCTCGGCGATGCCGGGCACGCCGGTGGCGGCGAGCTCGGGTCGGTGGGTGTGTTCACCGGCGCGTCGCAGAGCCAGTATTTGGAGTCGAACCTGGCCGCGTATCGGCGCGCGGCGGCACAGGATCCGATGGGGCTGCTCCAGGCCCAAACCGGCACGCTCACCGACTATTTCCCGCAGCAGCTGGCCTACCGATTGAATCTCACCGGTCCCGCCGTCGCGGTGCAGGCCACCTGCGCCACCTCGCTGGTGGCCGTGCACATGGCGGCCCAATCACTGCTCGCGGGGGAATGCGACGCCGCGCTCGCCGGTGGGGTGTCGCTCATCGTGCCGCAGGGGCAGGGCTATCTGCACGTGCCGGATTCGATCTTCGCCGCCGACGGCCACACCCGGACCTTCGGCGCGGACGCGTCGGGCATGGTGCACAGCCAAGGCGTCGGCGTCGTGCTGCTGCGCCGCCTGGACGAGGCGCTGGCCGACGGCGATCCCATCTACGCCGTGCTGCGCGGCAGCGCGGTCAACCACGACGGGGCGGGCAAGGCGGGCTTCACCGCGCCGTCGGCCACCGGTCAGGCCCACGTGATCGCCGAGGCGCTGGCGGCCGCGGGCGTCGGGGCCGACGACATCGACCTCATCGAGGCGCACGGCACCGCGACCGCGCTGGGCGATCAGATCGAATTGGCCGCGCTGGCCGCGGTTTTCGCCGACCAGACGGCGCGGGAACCGATCGCCATCGGCTCGGTCAAGAGCAATATCGGGCACACCAATTCGGCCGCGGGCATCGCGGCATTGATCAAAACCACGCTCGCGCTGGAACATCGGCGCATCCCCGCCACCCTGCACGCCGACCCCATCCATCCGGAACTGGCTCGCTATCAGGGTTTGTTCGAGGTCGCCGGGCAGGCCCGCGACTGGCCCGAACGGCAGCAATCCCGCCTCGCCGGGGTGAGCTCGTTCGGCATCGGCGGGACCAATTGCCATGTGGTGCTGGAGGAGTCACCCCTAACCGAGCCAGGCGAGCCGGACGACCGCGCCCAGCTGCTCGTGGTGTCCGGCACGTCCGAGTCGAGCTGCCGGGCACAGCTGGAGCAGGCCGCGGACATGCGGGAGGCCCCCGCCGACTACGCGTACACCCTGGCCAGCGGCAGGCACGCCGACCGTGGATGGCGTGCCGCGGCGGTGTGGACGAAACGGTCCGGCGAGCCCGACCGAGTCGCGCTGCGGCAGGTGCCGTCGCCGCGCCCGCGCATCGTTTTCGCCTTCCCCGGTGCGGGCGCGCAGTATTCGGGCATGGGGGCCGGGCTGTATCGGGACGAGCCCGCCTTCGCAGCGGTGATCGACGAATGCGCCGACATCCTGAAACCATTGCTGGACTATGACATTCGCGACATCGTGACCGGCATCGCGCCGCAGCACGAGGCGGACGACGTCCGATACGGACAGCCCGCACTGTTCGCGGTGTCGCTCGCCACGGCGACGGCCCTGCGCGGCTTCGGGATCGAGCCGGACGCGGTATTGGGCCACAGCCTCGGTGAATACGCCGCCGCCGTGCTGGCGGGCACGCTCGAGGTCGCCGACGCGGCGCGGTTGGTCGCGGTCCGCTCAGTGGCCGTGGCAAAGGACGCCCCGGGCGCGATGCTCGCCGTGGCGCTGGCCGAGTCCGATCTGCGGGACGTCTTGACCGACCACCCGCGCGTCGCGGTGGCCGCCGTCAATGCCGCCGATGCGTGCGTGGTGTCCGGCCCCGTGGCCGCCATCGACGATCTCGCACTCGTGTTGACACGCACCGGAATTCACACCACCAGGCTCCCGGTCGACGCCGCCCTGCACTCCCCCGCCGTGGCGGCGGCCGCTCCGGCACTGCGCGAGGCGGCCGGTCGAATCTCCGCGACCACCTCCCGGCTCCCCCTCTACAGCACCCTCACCGGCGCACCGATCCGTTTCGCCGACGCCGAGCACTGGGTGCGCCACCTCTGCGAACCCGTCCAGTTCCGCACGGCCATCCGGGCCGCCGCGGGCACCGACCCCACCATCCTGGTCCAGGTCGGCCCGGGAGCCACCCTCGCCGCCCTCGCCCGCCGCAACGCCCCCGGCGGCCTGACCGCGGCACTGACGACCCTCCCCGGTGCCGACGAATCCGGCGCGGGCGAATCCGACCGCGCCGCCCTGCTCACCGCCGTCGGCCAACTCTGGTGCGCGGGTGTCGATTTCGATGCCGAGACACTCCACCGCCAACGGCAGCGAGTCCGCCTCCCCGGCTACCCGTTCGAGCGCCGACGACTCTGGATCGACCCACCCGAGGTCGCTGAATCCCCCGCACCGACCAGCGTCCCTGTTGCCACCGAAACGGAGAACACCGGCTCCATCTCGGAGCATGCGGAGTCTGGCGACATGGCCGGATCCCCTGTGGCAGACGAACAAGGTGTCGTAGCCACCGGGACGCTCACCGCAGGTGAAGGACTCGTCGCCGAGCTGTGGGCCGAGCTGCTCGGACTGCCGGTGACGACGCCGGACGCGGATTTCTTCGCCCTCGGCGGGAATTCGATGCTCGCCACCCGCATGCTGGACCGGCTCAATGAGCGCGAGCAGGCCGATATCCGGCTGCGCGAGCTGCTGACCCACTCGACGGTCGCGGCCTTCGCGGAACTGCTCGCCGGGCGTCGCACGCCCGGGGCCGCAGCGCCGGAAGCCGCGACTTCCGTTGCGGAACAGCCCGAGTCAGTGCCCGAGGAGCAGAGCACACGCAGCAGCGAGCCGTTCCCGTTGACCCGGGTGCAGCACGCCTACTGGATCGGTCGGTCGGGGGCGTTCGGGCTCAGCGATGTCGGTTGTCATATCTATCTCGAATACGACTGCCGCGACCTCGATCTCGACCGGTATCAGGAGGCATGGAACCGGCTCATCGCCCGGCACGACATGTTGCGCGCGGTGATCACCGAGGACGGGTTCAATCGGGTACTCGATGAGGTGCCCGAGTATCGGATTCGCAGGCACGATCTCACCGAGCTGCCGGAGGAAGATCGGGAGGGCACGCTGGCGGACTTGCGCAGACAGCTCTCGCACCGGGTGCATCGGCCGGATCGGTGGCCGCTGTTCGATGTCCGTGCGGCCCGCGTCGACGACGCCACGACCCGCGTCTGCTTCGGCATCGACGCGTTGATCTGCGACGCCGCCAGCTTCCTGGTGCTCGATCGCGACCTGCGCGCCCTCTACGACGACCCGAACGCGGCACTGCCGCCGATCGAGACCGGATTCGCCGACTACATCGCGCACCTGGCCACCCGCGAGGGCACGCCCGAACAGCAACGGGCGGTGGACTATTGGCGCGAGCGAATGGACACCATCCCGGGGCCGCCCGCCCTGCCGACCCGCACCCGGACCCAAGCGCGCCCCTGGTTCGCCCGCCGCGGCGGGCAGTTGTCCCCCACCGAATGGACCGCCCTGCGCGAACGGTGTGCCGAGCACGGCGTGACGCCATCGGCGGTACTGCTCACCGCCTACGCCGATGTGCTGGCGGCCTGGTCCGGCGACGAGCGTTTCGCGCTCATGCTGACCCTGGTCGATCGGCCGGTGGCCCTGCCCGGAATCGGCTCCGCCGTCGGTGATTTCACCACCCTGCTCGCACACGAGGTCGAGCGCACCGCGGGCGAGTCCTTCGCCGAGCGGGTCGCCCGCACCCAGGGGCGGCTGTTCGACGACATCGATCACCGGGGCTGGTCGGCCCTGGATTTCCTCGCCGAGAAGTCGACGAAAACCGGTGAGCGGCAGTTGCTTCCGGTGGTGTTCACCAGCGCCCTGGATGTGGGCGAGCTGGTCGGCGGCGACTCCGATTTGGAGTGGGCGGGTCGAATCGTGCACGGCGTCAGCCAGACTCCCCAGGTTTGGCTCGACCATCAGGCGTTCGTGCAGGCGGGCGCACTGCAATTGCAGTGGGACGTCCTGGAAACGGTGCTCGACGCCGACTCCGCCGACACCGCGTTCGGCGCGTACCTCGGCTGGCTGCGCAGGCTGGTCGACGATCCGGGCAGCTGGAACACCCCGGACACCGGGCCCAGCCTGGCCGGGCCCGCCACGGACGTGGCCGAGACTGTGGCGGAGATCTGGACCCAAGTTCTGGGTATCGAATCCTCCAGTGTCACCGCCGATTCCACCTTCGTCGGCCTGGGCGGCGACTCGGTGCTGGCGGTGCGGATGGCCACCCTGGTGCGCGGTCGGCTCGGCGTGGCCGTCCCGGTGGTCGACCTGGTCGGCGACCAGACCCTCGCGGAACTGGTGGCCCACATTGCCGAGCGGCGCACCGACGGCACGGTCGCGAGCATCGAACTGGTGCGGCAGGCCGACCCCGACGCACCGTTCCCCCTCACCCCGCTGCAGCAGGCGTACTGGGTGGGTCAGCAGCACGGCTGGGCGCTCAGCTACGACTCCGCCCACAACTACGTCGACTTCCGCCTGGCCGGAGCCGATCCGAGCACGGTGGCGGATTCGGTGCGCTGGCAGGTGAATCGGCAGCCCATGCTGCGGGCGATCTTCCTGCCCGACGGCACGCAGCAGGTGCTCGCGGCCGACGACCCGCGCCTGGCCCGGCTGCCCCTGACCGAGATCGACCTGCGCACCGCCTCCGTCGCGGAGATCGACGCCATGCGGGCCGAGATCCGCGCCGAGATGCAGCGCACCGGACCCGCCATGGACCCCTGGCCGTTCCGGGTGACCGCGCTGCGGCTGCCGGGCGGGGAGCTGAGCCTGCACATCGTCAGCAGCCTGCTGGTGGCCGACGGCTGGTCGGTGCAGTTGATGTTCACCGAGCTGTTCACCCACCTCGATGACCCCAACACCGTCTTGCCGCCCCTCACAGCGCATTTCGGCGACTACGTGGAGACCATCGACCGGCAGCGCGCCGAACCGGAGTGGCTGGCCCAGCGCGACTGGTGGTGGGACCGACTCGACGACCTGCCCACCGCGCCGCGCCTGCCCTTCACCATGCCGGTCGAGCAGGCGCGTCCGGACAATCTGGAACGCCGCGAGCTCTGGGTCTCCGGAGAACGGATGGCGGTCCTGCGGGAGCGGTGCGCCGAATACGGCATCACCCCCACCACGGTCTTCGCCACCTGCTACGCCATCGCCCTCGCGCGGCTGGCCGGGCACCGCCGGTTCCTGCTGAATGTGCTCTACCTCAACCGGTTGCACCTACCCCGCGACCTCGACCACGCCATCGGCCCGTACGCCGGGACCGTGCTGCTGGATGTGGACCTGCCCGCCGACGCCGGTTTCGTGACCCTCGCCCGGCACATGCAGGACGCCACCGCCCGCATGCTCGACCACGGACAGGTCACCGGCGTGGAGATCGCGCGGGAACTCGGACGCCGCCGTCGCGACACCGCGCCGCAGGCGCCGGTCGTCTTCCACAGCACCCTCGGCCTGCACCCGCCGGGCGGCACCCCCGACTCGATTCGATTGCGGGACTTCTACCAGCGCGTGCGCACACCGCAGGTGGCGCTGGATATGCAGGTGTTCCAATGGGATTGGGACGACGCGGTGGTGGTCAACCTGGACGCGGTCGCCGAACTGTTCGCGCCGGGAGTGCTCGACGGCCTCTTCGATGCCGTCGGCGCGGAGCTCACCGCGCTGGTGGAGCGGCCCGAATCCTGGTCCGCGCCGGTGGAATTGCCGTCCGCCGGTCGAGCCGAGGAGGACCGGCAGGTGCGCACGGCGACGGCGGTGAGCGGTCCCGCCGCCACCGACACCGAGCGCGCGGTCGCCGCGGTGTGGGCCCGCATGCTGGACCTCGACCCCGCCGAGGTGCGCCGCTCGACCGACTTCTTCACCGTCGGCGGTGATTCGGTGCTGGCGATCCGCATGCTGAACCGGCTGCGGACCGAGCTCGGCCTGCAGGTCACGCCGCGCGAGTTCCTGGCCGATCCCACGCTGGCCGCGACGGCGGCGGCACCGCGTGCGCCCCTGCCCGCGGATTGCCTTGTCACACTGCGGGAAGGCACCGGCGATCCGCTGTTCCTGATCCACCCCACCGGCGGTGATGTGCTCTGCTACGTGGATCTGGCGCGCAAGCTGGACACCACCCGGCCGGTGATCGGCATCCAGGATCCGGCCCTGTCCGGCGCGACCGGCCCGGAGAGCGTCGAGGAACTGGCGCGGCTCTACGACACCGCGATCCGGTCGCAGCAGCCTTCGGGACCCTATGTCCTCGGCGGCTGGTCGATGGGCGGGATCATCGCCCACGAGGTCGCCCGTCGGCTCCGTGCCGCCGGTGACGCGGTGTCGAACCTGGTCCTGATCGACGCCAATATCGCCGACCGCATCGGGGACACCGACGATCTCGCCTTCTGGTCGCGCTATCTCGGCTCGCTCGAGGCGTTCTTGGAGGTCGATCTCGAATCTGCCGCCGCCACCGAGCGATTCGGGTCCCTGTCCGAGCCCGAGCGGCGTGCGGAGGCGGACCGGCGGCTGACCGACGCCGGGCTGGCCGGACGTCCGGACTCCGGCACCCTGCGGCTGCGCGAGGACACCTTCCGCAGGCATCTGCGGGCACTGGCAACGCACCGCACCGGTCGACTCGACGGCGACGATCTCGAAACCCTCGTCGTCCGCGCCGCCGTGGCCGCGCCGCGCAACTCCGGAATCGGGATGGGCGTGGACGACTGCGCGGACCTGCCCGATCTAGGCTGGGGCGCGCACACCGACGGCCGCGTCGACCTCCACTCGGTACCGGCGCACCACTACGCCCTGCTCACCGAACCGGCCGTCGACGCGGTGGCGTTCCTGGTCTCGCGTGCGCTGGCTGGCGCGGAAGTGGCGGCGGGCCATGAGTGAGGCTGTCACCGGCGTGGACGCGTACGCCGCGGCCGCGGAGTTCTACGACCTGATGGCGACTCCGTATGTGGCACAGGTCGAACCGGTGCTCGCCACGCTGCTGGCCGAGGTCGACACTGTCGCCGGTCCCGTCGTCGACATCGGCGCGGGCACCGGCCTGTCGACGATCATGGTCGCCGACGCGCTGCCCGACGCGGAGATCGTGGCGGTCGAGCCCGCGTCGGCCATGCGGGCGGTGCTGCTGTCACGGCTCGCCGCCCGCAAGGATCTGCGCGAGCGAATCACCGTGCTGCCCACGGGTTTTCTGGACACCGACCTGCCGCGCCGCTGCGCGGCGGTGGTCGCGCTCGGGGTCATCGGCCATTTCGATCCCACCGCCCGGCCCCGGGTGTGGTCGACGATCGCCGGGGCACTCGCACCGGGCGGCGATGCCGTCGTCGAGATCCAGCGGCCGGGGCGGGTGGTGACGGTGCCCGAGCGCCGCTACACCCGCGCCCGGGCGGGCGCGCTGCACTACGAGGGCTGGAGCCGGGCCGACCCGGTGGACGCCGAATCCCTGGTGTGGCGCATGACCTATCGCACCTATCACGACGACCGCCTACTGCAGCAGGCGGTCACCGAGCACCGGGTCTGGCCCGCCGACGCGGAACGGCTCGCGGCCGAGGCCGACACCGTGGGCCTGCGGCTCGTCTCCACCGACGCCGACACCGGCCTGCTGCGATTCACCAAGGAAAGGCTTGCACGATGACCACCGCCGAGAAGGCCGCCGACGCCGTGCTGTCGGCCGTCGAGGACCTGCTGCCGGTCCTGCGCGAACGGGCGCAGGAGGCCGAGGACGCCCGCCGCATCCCCGTCGCCTCGATCAAGGCGTTGCAGGAGATCGGCTTCTTCAAGCTGTTGCAGCCCAGCCGATTCGGCGGCCACGAGGCCGATCCGATGACGTTCTACACCGCCGTACGGCAGCTGGCGAGCGCCTGCGGCTCCACCGGCTGGGTGGCGTCGGTGCTCGGCGTTCCGCAGTGGAACCTCGCGCTGTTCGATCCCCGCGCCCAGACCGACGTCTGGGACGAGGACCCGGACGCCCGCATCTGCTCGTCCTATGCCCTGACCGGCACCGCGACTCCGGTGCCCGGAGGGTATCGGCTCAGCGGCCGTTGGGGTTTCGCCTCCGGGTGCGACCACACCTCGTGGGCGCTGCTGGGCGGCAAAGTGATCGACGACGGTGTGGCGGTGGAGTCGTGCACCTTCCTGGTGCCGTTGCGCGACTTCGCGATCGAGGACGTGTGGCATGCGGTCGGCCTGCGCGGCACGGGCAGCAACGACATCCTGGTCGAGGACGCGTTCGTGCCCGACCATCGGGTCCTGAACTCCGAGGCGGTCACCAAATGCGTCACCCCCGGTCAGGAGGTCAATGACGCGGCGCTGTACCGGATTCCCTTCGGCGCGATCCACCCCAACTCGATCACCGCGGCCGTCATCGGCATGGCCCAGGGCGGGTACGAGACCCATCTCGCCCATCAGCGCGGCCGGGTGCGGGTGGCGCTGCCCGGTGACGCCCGCAAGGAAACCGGTTTCGCCGGAACACCCTTCGCTCAGGACACCGCGACTTTGGAGCGAATCGCCCAGGCCGCCAGCGAGATCGACGCGGCCTGGCTGCAACTGACCCGGAACACGAACGCACTGCTCGACCTCGCGCGTCAGCATCGGCCCATTCCCATGCTCGACCGCGCGCGGACCCGGCGCGATCAGGTGCGCGGCACCGAGCGGTCGATCTTCGCCCTGGACCGGCTGTTCGAGAACTCCGGCGGCCGCGCGCTGCGCTCCGATACCGCGCTGCAGCGGTTCTGGCGCGACGCCCACGCGGGCCGGGCGCACGCGGCCAATGATCCCGAGCGGGCGTACCGGATGTTCGGCACCGCCGAATTGACTCCGCCGGTGGCGAATCCGGCCCCCTCTGGCGAGAAGGGACAGGGCCGGTGACCGAGGAGACGCTGTCGCTGCTGAATCGACACCCGTGGGTCGGCGACGCGCGATGGAATCCGGACCGCACCGCCATTACGGTGCGCCCGGCCGCCGCCGCGGTCGCGCTGCGGCCCACCCCCGGACCGCTGCTGGCCGAACATCTCGAGCACTGGCAGCACGTGTACGAGTTCGTGTACTCCTCCGATCGGGACCGCCACGGAGACGACCTCGACCTGTCCGGCTGGCGGGCCTCCGACACCGGTGAACCATTTCCCCGCGAGCACATGCTCGAATGGATCGGCCACGCCGTGGGCCTGGTCCTGCGGAGCAAGCCTCGCGTCGTGCTCGAAATCGGCTGCGGCAGTGGCCTGCTGGCGCACCGCATCCAACCGCACACAGACGCCTACATCGGGCTCGATGTGGCCGCGCCGGTGGTCGAGCGACTGCGCGCACAGCTCGGACCGGGCACCGCGGTGTTGCGGGCGGCCGCGCACGAACTCGCCACACCGCCCGTACTGGCCGCGCTGCGTGCCGTCGATCCCGACCGCGCGGCCCCGGACTGCGTGGTGCTCAATAGCGTCACCCAGTGCTTTCCGGACCAGCGGTATCTGGCCGCCGTCGTCGGCGACGCGCTGGACCTGGTGGCCGCGGGCGGCACGGTAGTAGTCGGCGATATCCGAAACCTCGCCAGCGCACCCGCATTCGCCCATTGGCTCGAATCCACCCGGAATCCCGGACTTTCCTCGACCGACCTGGCGGCCCGGGTCGAACGTCGGCTCGCGACCGATGAGGAACTGCTCTGCGCGCCGGAGGCTTTCGCGCGCATCGGCGAGGACCATCGCCGAGATGTGCGGATCGCGGTGCATGCCAAGCCGTTCCGGACGGACACCGAACTCACCCGCTACCGCTACGACGTCGTATACACCGTCGAGGCTCCCCCGACACCACCGAGCCGGACCGTCGCGTGGGCGGACCTGACCGGGTCCGTCGAGCATCGCCTCGACACGCTGCCGGAGGGGACCACCCACGTGACCGGCATCCCGAATGCTCTGCTCTCAACGACCGATTCCGGCTCCGCCGACGCGGTCACGCCCGCACGGCTGGCCGCCGCCGCGCCGATCGGATGGTCGGTGCAGTTCGACTCGGCCGACGGCAGCCGCCTGGCCGTATGCGCGCCGGAGCATTCGACCCGAACCCTCTTGTCCGACAGCGGTACACCGGCGGTTTGCAACGACCCCTTCGCCCGGTTCGTGCGGCGACGGCTGCCGGAGGTCCTCACCGACCACCTCACCCGGCAGCTGCCCGCCGCACCGATACCCCGCATCGTGGTTACCGAGGAGCCCGACCAGCCATGACGACCACCCTCCCCCTGGATCAGATCGACGACCTGCGCGCCGTCTGCTCCGGCGCAGTGCTGCTGCCCGGCGACCACGGCTACGACGCCGCCCGCCACACCTGGAGCGCCGCCGTGGATCACCGGCCCGCGGCGATCGTGCGCTGCGCGGGCACCGCCGATATCGCCGCCGCCGTGGACTTCGCGCGGCGGCGCGGCCTGGCGATCTCGCTGCACGCGGGCGGACACGACGTGGCCGAACACGCCGAGGTCGCCGGTTCGGTCATGCTCGACCTCTCCGGGCTGAAGGCCGTCACCATCGATCCGGTCACCCGGCGGGCCACCGTCGCGCCCGGCGTGACCTGGGTCGAATTCGACCGCGCCTGCGCCGAACACGGGCTCGCGGTCACCGGGGCCGACGTCTCGACGGTCGGGGTGATCGGCACCGCACTCTCGGGCGGAACCGGCTGGCTGCAAAGGGCTTTCGGCTTCACCTGCGACAATGTCATTGCGGCACAGGTGGTGACCGCCGACGGCCGAGTGGTGACCGCGGACGCCGAACACCACACCGACCTGCTGTGGGCCTTGCGTGGTGGCGGCGGCAATTTCGGCATTGTCACCTCACTCGAGCTGCAACTGCATCCGATCGGCCGGGTCTACGCGGGCACGCTGCTCTACCGGTACGCGGACGCCCGGGCGGTGCTGACCGGATTCCGGGCATTCACCGCCGACGCCCCGGCCGAGCTCTCGCTGCGCGCCACCCTCATCCACTGGCCGCCCACCGCGCCCGAAGGGCCGCCGATGGCCGCCATCACGGCGTCCTACCTGGGATCGGCCGAGGAGGCCCGTTCGGTGCTGGACCGGTTGCGGCGGATCGGCGAGCCGGAATTGGACCTGCTGCGCCCGCTGAGTTATCCGGAGCTGCAACGCAATACGGAGCAGGCGTTCCATACTGGGCACGCCACCGCGACCGGCACCGAATGGCTGCGCGAGCTCGACGACCGCACCATCGACGGCCTGGTGACGCTGGGCGCGGACATGCCGACCCGGCATTCGCTGATCTCCATCCACCAGCTGGGCGGGGCCATTCGCCGGATGCCGACCGGCGCAACGGCATTCGCCTATCACGATGCCGCCTATCACCTGGTCGTGTTCTCCGGCGGCCCGACCGGGCAGGACCTGGCACCCTCGCGGCGCTGGATCGCCCGGATTACCGAGACGGTCCAGAACTGTTCCGCCGGTGGACCGTACATCGGCATTCTCGACGGCACCGCGTCCCCGGAACGGGTGCGCAATGCCTACGGGCTGGACGGCTATCGGCGACTGGCCCGCGTCAAGGCGCAGTACGACCCGGGCAATCTGTTCCGCTGCAACCACAATATCGCTCCGTTGTCCGACGAATCCTCCGAGGGGGCCCGGTGAGCACCGACCTCTCCGAAATCGCCCGGCTCGCCGCCGATTCCGTGCCCACCACCGACGGCCGACACTGCGCCGACGCCCTCGAGGATCTCGACCGACACGGGCTCGCCGCCATCGTCCGCGTGGTGCGAACCGCCTTGCACTACAACACCACGCAAACCGAGGACGAGATCGCCGAGCGCTTGCGGGTCGCGCCCCGGCACCGCTGGCTGCTGCGCCGCTGGCTGCGCGAGCTGACCGCCCGCGGCCTCCTCGAGGTCACCCCGGACGACGGCTACGGCATCCTGCGCGACCCGCCCGCCCCGGTGCGGCGCGAGCTGCGCGAGGTGTGCGCCGAGCTGGGCTTCTCACCGCAACTCGCCCGCTTCTTCGCGCAGTCCGCCGACCGGCTGCCGCTGCTGCTGCGCGACCGGGTGCTGGCACAGGAACTGCTCTTCCCCGACGGGGATTTCCTGACCGCCGAGGCCGCCTACCGGACCAACCCGGTCAACGGCTACCTCAATGTCGCGGTCCGCGAATTCGTCTCGCGTGCCGTGCGGGAACTGGCCGCCGACCACGCCCCGGTCCGGATTCTCGAACTCGGGGCCGGGGTCGGCGGCACCACCGCCGATATCGTGGCGGCCCTGGCGCACGATCCGGTCGACTACCACTTCACCGACCTGTCGAACTTCTTCCTCGCCGCGGCGCGCGACCGCTTCACCGACTACCCCTGGATGCGCTACGGCATCCTCGACCTCAATCGCGACCTGCCCGATCAACCGCCCTGCGATATCGTGCTGGCCGCCAATGTGCTGCACAACGCCCAGAATTCCGGGGAATTGCTGACCGCGCTGCACGAGCTGCTGAACCCCGGCGGGTACCTGATCTTCGTCGAATCCTGCCGCGAGCACTGCCAACTCCTGGTGTCCATGCACTTCCTCATGTCGGCGCGACCGGGCGGCACCCAGCCGGGACAGCACGACGTCCGGGCGGGCACCGACCGAATCTTCCTGCACGAGAACGAATGGCTGACCGAACTCACCGCCGCCGGGCTCACACCGCTGCCCACCTTGCCCCCGGCCGATCATCCGCTGGCCGCGCACGGTCAGCGGCTGTTCGTGGCCCGCAAGGCCGATCGCACCCGCCCGGGTGGACGGTGACCCGGACGTGAACCGCCGCCACACCGACGACTACTACGCGGTCGGCCGCGAGAACATTCGCCAATTCGCCAGGGCCGTACAGGATTTCCATCCGGCGCACTGGGACGAGGATGCCGCCCGCGCCCTCGGCTACCCAGCCTTGGTCGCGCCGGTGACCTTCGCGTCCTCGACCGGCACGCTCGCCCAGCGCTCCATGCTGCGAGACCTACTGGCCGACCGTGCGCCGAACCGACTGCTGTACGTGGAGCAGGAATTACGAGTCCACCGCCCGACCCTCGCCGGGGACCGGCTGTACTGGGAGGTCACCCTGGACTCGGTCCACCCGACCGGCACCGGCGACCTGTTGGTGGTCACCACCACCATCAGCGAGCGCGATGCGGGCCCGGTACAGACGGTGCACACCACCCTCCTCGATCGCCCTGCCGCCGAACTCGACGGCTCCGCCGAAGCCCTTGCCATGGAGGAACTTTCGGCTCCCACGGCGTCAAGCCTCCCGGCCTCGGCCAAATCCGATGCCCAGCCCACGCCGCGCTCTGGCACAACGCTTCTCGCCGAACAACACCTGCCGCAACGGACCTTTCGCCTGGCCCGCGGCGACCTCGTCAACTACGCGGGCGTCTCCGGAGACAACAACCCCATCCATTGGAACGACACCGTCGCCCGCGCCGCGGGCCTGCCCGGCGTGGTCGCCCACGGCATGCTCACCATGGGCCTCGGCGCGTCCTATCTGACCGCCACGTTCGGAACACCCGACTGGGCACGGACATACGCGGTCCAGTTCGCCAGCCCGGTTCACATTCGTGAAGCACAACCCGCCCGATTGCGGTACGCGGCCCGGGTCCGCGCGGTCGACAGCCAGGGCACCGCGACGGTCGATCTCACCGCCCACGCACAGGACCAGGCAGCCTTCCATCACGCCACCGCAATCATTAGTACATGATTTTCTGAATACAGATATTGCTGTACTGTCTCACGGGTGGAGACAGCACTGCACTTCGACGCGCTCGCCCGGTTCGGTCACGCCCTGTCCGATCCGACGCGCACCCGCATCCTGCTGAGCCTTCGGAACGCGCCCGGATATCCGTCGGGGCTGGCCGAGGAGATCGGCGTGTCTCGGCAGATCCTGTCGAATCACCTTGCCTGCCTGCGGGGTTGCGGACTGGTCGTCGCCGTGCCCGAGGGGCGGCGCAGCCGCTACGAGCTGGCCGATGCGCGGATCGCGCGGGCGCTCGAGGATCTGCTGGGCCTGGTGCTCGCGGTGGATCCGGCCTGCTGCGCCGACAGCGACGCCCAGGGGTGCTGCTGATGTCGCACCTGCTGGGGATGCCCGCACCACGCCCCGACGTCTCGCCCGCACCGCACCGGCGCGCGCAACTCGCCCGCCGGATCCGCTGGCTCGTGGCGGCGACCATCTCCTACAACGTGATCGAGGCGATCGTGGCGCTCGGCGCGGGAACGCGGGCCTCCTCGGCCGCGCTGATCGGGTTCGGCCTGGACTCGGCGATCGAGGTGTCCTCCGCCGCCGCGGTGGCCTGGCAATTCGCGGGTCGCGATCCGGAGGCCCGGGAGAAGACCGCGCTGCGGATCATCGCGTTCTCGTTCTTCGCGCTGGCCGCCTATCTGACGGTCGACTCCACGGCGTCCCTGCTGGGCTGGAACGAGGCCCGGCCCTCGCCGGTCGGAATCGGCTTGGCGGCACTCAGTCTGGTCGTCATGCCGGTCCTGTCCTGGGCGCAGCGCCGGGCCGGGCGGGAGCTCGGGTCCGGCTCCGCGGTCGCGGATTCCAAACAAACCCTGCTGTGCACGTACCTGTCGGCGGTCCTCCTGGTCGGCCTGCTGCTCAACAGCCTGCTCGGCTGGTCCTGGGCCGACCCGGCGGCGGCCCTCGCCATCGCCGGGATCGCGATCAAGGAGGGTCTCGCCGCCCGCCGCGGCGACACCTGCTGCGCCACAACACCCGAACTCTCCGTATCCGATCACTCCTGTTGCGCCACACCGGCGCAGTCGGGACAGGTGCCGTAGAGGTCGAGGTGGTGGTTGACGTCGGCGTAGCGGTATTGACGCGCGACGTGTTCGGTGTGGTGTTCGAGGGCGTCGAGGGTGAATCGCTCTGCGCGCCCGCAGATTCGGCACAGCAGGTTGTGGTAGTGCTCGGCGGTGTCGCGCAGGCGGTAGAGCAGCTCGCCGTCCTCGGCGCGCTGGGTCTCGACCACATGCTGTTCGGCGAACTGGTGCAGGATGCGATACACGCTGGTCAGTCCGACGCCCACGGTGGTACGCAATTCGGCGTGCCACTGTTGGGCGCTGCGAAAGTGGTTGTCGCGCTTCAATAATTCCAGCAGCGCGCGCTGGCGTGGGGTCGTGCGCCGACGACGGCGCAGCGGGTCAGGGGATCGACGGTCCTGGTATGACATGGGCTCGAACTCGGTATCGTCGGAGTCGGTCGAACAGGAGGGCTGCGAGGTAGCAGGAGGTGGCGACGGCCGTGATGGTGAAACTGGCCGGTGCCGCCGGAATGGCGTAGGACAGCGCGATGCCCGCCCACACCGCCACGGTGGCCAGCGCGGCGGACAGCCAGAACGCCGACCAGGGACGGTTGGTGAGCCGCGCGGCGGTGGCCGGTGGCGCGGCGAGCAGTCCCAAAACCACCACCGCACCGACCAATTGGGTGGCCTCGGCGACCGTCGCGCCGACCAGGGCCAGGAACACCGCGCCCAGGACCCGCACGGGGACACCCGATGCCCGGGCGACCGCGGGGTCGATGGTGGCGAACAGCAGTGGCCGCGCGATCGCCAGCAGCACCGCGATGGCCCCCAGCGCGATGAGCGCGGCCTGTGCCGCCGCCGCGGCACTGATGCCGAAGATGCTGCCGAACAAGACATTCACGTTCGCATTGCCATTGCCGCCGCTGCGGTGGGTGGTGTAGTAGGTCAGGAACAGCACGCCCAGGCCCAGCACCCACGAGAAGAACGAGCCGATCGCCACATCGTCGGCGCCGCCGCGCGCGCCGCCGAACCCGAGCGCCAGACCGGCGGCCATGGTCGCTAGGAAAAGCCCTGCGCGCGGACTGATTCCGGCGGCCAGTGCCGCCATCGCGCCCGCGTAGGCGACATGGCCGAGCGCGTCCCCGGCGAAAACCTCGCCGCGCTGCACGACGAAATAGCCCGCCAGCCCGCACAGGACCGCCACGGCGGTGCCCGCGAGCAGCGCATGATCGATGAACGGGTGCGAGAACATGGTGGTGACAGCGCTCATGCCGCGGCCTCCACAACCGCACCGGCGGGTGCCGCCGCGACGTGCTGCTGTCGCCGATCGAGCCAGCGCCGTACCCCGGCGCACAGCAGATAGCAGCCGAAAGCGAAAGTGCTGACCCAGAATCCGATCGGATACGGGGAGTAGAACGCGAAGGCCATGCCCGCCCAGGTGACCACCAGGGCGATCCCGATCGCGACCGCCACGCCCAGACCGGGATGACCGGTGAGCTGGTGCGCCGCGGCGGCCGGAGCCACGAGCAGCGCGAAGACCAGCAGACTGCCGGTCACCTGACTGGTGCCCGCGGCCGCGACGCCGAGCAGCAACAGGAACGCCGTCCCCAGCAGCCGCACCGGAATACCGTGGGCGGCAGAGGTTTCCGAGTCGATCGAGGCCCACAGCAGCGGCCTGCCCAGCAGCGCCAGGACGATCAGGCACGGCACGGCCGCGATGAGCAGCGCGATGACCTGCGTGTCGGTGACACCGGCGATGGTGCCGAACAACAGGTTCGTCAGGCCCGACAGAAAACCCTTGTACAGGCTGACGAACAGCATCCCGGCCGCCAGCGCGAAGGCCTGCACGATGCCGATGACCGCCGACTGCTCACCGCCGCGGGATCGGGTCGCGCGCGGCAGCGCGGCGATGACCACGGCCGCACCGATACAGGCCGCGAAATACCCTGCCCCGGCGGACAATCCGAGCCAGGTGGCCGCCGCCGCGCCGGGGAACCCGACCACGGCGAGGGTGTGTCCGGCGAAACTTTCCCGGCGCAGCACCATGACCCAGCCGACCGCTCCCGCCACGACCGCGACGATGGAACCCGCCCGCACCGCGTTGACCATGAACGGGTACGACAGCATTTCCGTCCAGTCCTGCACCACATTCCAGGTGGCCACCGGATTCATAGTTCCGGCCTTACCACAGGATCCGTGAGCCCGTGCCCCGGCGGGACATCCGGTTGACCGACCACCACCAGGCGGCCGGTGCTGTCGCGCAGCACCTCGATCGGGATGCCGTAGAGCGCGCTGAGCCGCTCGCCGCTGATGACCTCTTCCGGCGTTCCGCTCAAAACCGTTCCGCGCGCGACGTATACGAGGCGGTCGAGGTAGGGCAGGATCGGGTTCACATCGTGGGCGACCATCATCACCGTGACCTGTTCGCGTCGGCAGATATCGCGAATCAGGGCGCTGATTCCGGCCTGACTGGGCACGTCGAGGCTGTCGAGCGGTTCGTCGAGCAGCAGCAGGCGCGGATGACGCACCAGCGCCTGGGCGATCAGCAGTCGCTGCTGCTCACCGCCGGAGCACGACCCGATGGGCCGATGCGCGTAGGCGCTCGCGCCGACCAGTTCGATGACCTCGCGCAGCCGCGCCTGCTGCGCCTTGAACCGCTGTGGCGCAAGCAGTCTCGACAGCCAGGGGATCGGCGTACCCCAGCGGGTCCCGTCGAGACCGAGCCGCACGATGTCGATGCCGCGAATGTGCACACTCGCGTCGAAGGCCCGCCGCTGCGGCAGGTAACCGATGCCCGCATTGCGGCGGCCCGGCTTGCCGCCCAGCACCTCGACCGTGCCCGCCACGGTCGGGGTCAACCCCAGCACCGCCTTCAGCAGTGTGGATTTCCCGGCCCCGTTCGGACCGAGCACGGCGACGAACTGCCCGGGCTCCACGTCGAGGGACACATCCGACCAGATGCGCTTCCCACCGACCACGGCCGCGGTCCCCCTCATACGGACCACGGACGAGGGAGCCGGAACCGGCGACGGGGCCGCGATGTCGTCCATCGCGGCCCTGGTGTCCATGTCGGTCACCTACTTGCCGGTCGCCTTGTGCAGCGCGTCTTCCAACGACTGCAACTGGGCCGACTGCCAATCCTGGAATGTCGCGTCGGCCGGGGCGAGGGTCTCGGTCACCGTGGAGACCTCGATGCCCTGCTTCTTGACCGCGTCCACCTGCGCCTGCACATCCGGGGTGCTGTTCTGGCTGTTGAAGACGTAGACCTTGATGGCCTTGGTCGCGATCTGCTGATCGATCGCCGCCTTGTCGGCGGGCGCGGGATCGGTGCCCTCGCTGATGGCCCGGAGGAAGGTATCGGGCGTGATCAGCTTGAGCCCCAACGCATCCGAGAGCGGCGAGAAGATCGACTCGCTCGCGCCCACCGGGGTGCCCGCGTACTTGGACTTGATATCGGAGACCAGGCCCTTGTACTTCGCCAGCGTGACCGTGTTGAAGGTGGTCCGCTGCTGGTCGAAATACGCCGCGTCGGCCGGGTCGGCCTTCTTGTAGTCGTCGGTGATGGCGTCCACGACCTTGGCCACCGAGTCCGGCGAGTACCACTGGTGCGGGTTGCCGTCCTCGGCCACGCCCAGCTGCTTGCCGATGTTCAGCTCGGTGCGATCCTTGCCCGGGTTCGCGGCCAGCAGCTTGTCGGCCCAGGCGTCGTAGCCGATGCCATTGGCGATGAACACCTTCGCGCCCGCCACCGTGCGGGCGTCGGCGGGCGTCGCCTCGTAGTCGTGCGGATCGGTGTCCGGATTGCTGATGATGCTGGTCTCGTGCACCTTGTCGCCGCCGAGCTGGGCCGCGATGCTGCCCCACGCGTTGATGGTCGCGACCACCTCGAGCTTGCCGCCGGACGAGTCGGAGGACTTGGAGGACGTGCTGCATGCCGTCACGACCGTGACGAGCGCCGCGGCGCACATCGCCGCCACCATCACGCGTTTGCTGATACTCGGTCGAGCCATCGTGCTTCCCTCATCAAACTTGGAACTGAAAATCGTTGTCATGAAAGTAGCAGGTTTGACAACATGATTTCCAGCCGAGATCCCATGCTTCCGATTGGAAAAATCGGGCGAACGTCAACTCGCGGAATGACAGCCACACCTGCGCAAATAGATGCGAACGTACTAATGTGGCAATGAAATCGATCGATTCGGAGCGAACGAAGGGAAGCGATGTCCACGGCAAGCCACACCCTGCACACCGATCACGATCACGCGCACGGGCCCAATTGCGGGCACGTTGCTGTACCGCATGCCGACCACGTCGACTACGTGCACGACGGACATTTGCATCGGGCACACGACGGCCATTACGACGAATGCGAGCCGACCGGGCACAGCGCCCACGACGGCCACGACCACCGCCACGGCGAGGGCTGCGGACACGTCGCGGTTCCGCACGGCGATCACGTCGACTACATCCACGACGGCCACCGGCACGCGGCGCACGAGGGTCACTACGACGAGCACTGACTTCGCCTGCCCCGCGGTTCGATACGAACGGCGGGACGGCACCGGCCGCTCGCCCACACATCGCGGGTGAGCGGCCGGTTCGTTCCAGCTATCGGGATTCCCCGGCGGTTCGCGTGATTTCGAAGAGGTTGACGCGGTAGTTCGCGAAGTCGCGCAGATTGAGGCGGGCGGCGAGATCCATCATCCAGCGCTGCCGCCGGGGCAGGGCCCGGCGGATGTCCGCCTGCGGCCGGGCGAGAGTGCGGGAGTCGCGCAGGGTCAGGCCGATCGCGTTCAGGGTGGCGGGATCGTCACAGGCCCAGCGCATTCGCGCGGTCATCTTGCTCAGCGAATCGTGCCGATCCTGCGTGTCGATCATTTTCCGGCCGCAGGTGTCGAAGGCGATCGAGCTGCCGGGGAAGCGCTCGACCAGAGCCGAGAGCACTTCCAGGACCTGGGCCTCCTCGAGGTACATCAGCATGCCTTCGGCGAGAAACAGATACGGCCCGGGGGCTTGCGCGATCTCGTCGAACCAGGCCGGGTCGAGCACCGATGCGGCGATCATCCGAGAGCGGTCGCTCTCGGCGAAGTAGCGGCGGCGCAGTTCGATCACCTCGGGCAGATCCAGATCGAACCAGTGGCAGGAACCATTGTCGAGGCGATCGAATCTGCTGCTCAGGCCCGCGCCCAGTTCGATGACGGTGGCGGCGGGGTGTGCGGTGAGGAACTCGCGAGCCCAGGCGTCGAAGATGCAGGTGCGCACCACCGTGCCGATCAGGCTGGGGCCGCCGTCGAATTTGCCGAAGTCGTAGTCGATTCCGTCGACGATGCGGACGGCGCTGTCGTCGCGCAGCAGGCCCCGCGGCTTGCGGGTCTCGACCGCGCGCCCGTAGAGCGGGATCACCAGCGTCTCCTCCACCGGCGTCAATGCGAGTCGGCTGCGATCCTCACCCGAAGTGGTAGTGGACATACATGCTCCATCCATCGGCGGACGGCCGCTGCGGCAACGACATTCGCCGCGGCAACGGCCATCTCCTTATTGAAAACAATTTCCAATAGAGTACCCCTGTGAGGTCCCACGGCACACGGCCTCGTGCCCTGTCACGATGGAGCGATGGTCGATCAGCTCACGCGGCGCGGAAAACGCGTCCAGGTGTCCTCGACGTATGTGTTGGCCGTGCTGGTAGCCGTCGGGATGATCGGGCAGACCTGGCTGGCGGCGGCCGTCGGTGCGCTGCCACGATTGCAGACCGCGACAACCGTATTCGTGGGCGTGTTCGTTCAGGCCGTGCCGTTCCTGGTGCTGGGCGTGCTGGTCAGCGGCGTCATCGCCGCCTTCGTTTCGCCCGCGCTGCTGCGTAAGGCGTTGCCGCGCAACGAGACCGCCGCGATCGGCGTGGCGGGGCTGGCCGGGATGGCGCTGCCGGGATGCGAATGCGGTGTGGTGCCGGTGGCGCGGCGGTTGATCGAGCAGGGTGCGCCGAGTTCGGTGGCACTGGCCTTTCTGCTGTCGGCCCCGGCGATCAATCCGGTGGTGTTGGTGGCGACCGCGGTCGCGTTCCCCGGCGAACCCGGAATGGTCGCCGCCCGATTCGCCGGATCCCTGGGCACCGCGCTGGTCATGGGAATGCTGTGGTCGCGGATCGGTCGCCCGGAATGGATGCTGCCCCGGGCCGACGCCCACGAGCACTGCGCCACCGGACGTACCCGGTGGGAGGTCTTCACCGAGGCCGCACGCCATGATCTATTGCAGGCCAGCGCCTTTCTGGTGTTCGGCGCGGGAGCCGCGGCCGCCCTGCGTGTGCTGGTGCCGCCCGCGTGGTACCAGCGGCTGGGCGGGCAGATGGTGTTGGCGATCGCGGTGATGGCGGTGCTGGCCATCGTGCTCGCGCTGTGCTCGGAGGCCGACGCCTTCGTCGCGTCCAGCATGTCGACCCTGCCGCTGCTGCCCCGACTGGTGTTCCTGGTCGTGGGCCCGGCCGTCGATGTGAAGCTGTTCGCCATGCAGGCGGGCAGTTTCGGCCGCCGCTTCGCGATTCGCTTCTCGCCGTTGACCTTCGCGGTGGCGATAGGGTGCGGCACGGTCGCGGGATACGTCTTCCTCGGAGGTGCGCGGTGAATCGGGAGACCCAGAATGTGTTGCTGCTGTTCATTGGTGGCGCGGTGCTGTGGACCGCGCTCGACGGCGGCTACCTGCGCTATGTGAAGCCCGGGCTGTTCCCCTTCCTGGTGATCAGCGGCGTCGGATTCCTCCTGTTGGGGCTCGTGTCGATCGTGCGCGATGTCCGCCGCGGCTATCCCCCCGACGCACACGAGCACGGCACCGGCCGCGCGCACTGGGCACTGCTTGCTCCCGTCGCCGCCCTGCTGCTCATCGCACCCCCGGCGCTCGGCGCGGGGGCGATCACGAGTTCGGCTCCCGCGCAGGTGAATTCGACCGGCCCGACCGGCGACCCCAACATGATGGCCTTCCCATCCCTCCCGAACGACCCCGCACCCTCCCTCACCATCTACAACCTCGTGCAGCGCGCCCTGTTCGACTCCACCCACTCCCTCGACGGCCGCCAGGTCACCATCAGCGGCTTCATCGTCGGCCTCGGCTCCGACGGCCAACCGCGCCAGGCCGGTTCCACCATCGACCTCGCCCGCATGCTCATCACCTGCTGCGTAGCCGACGCGACCTACATCTACGTCCACCTCTCCGGCATCCACGAACCCATCCCCGACGACACCTGGCTCGAAATCCAAGGCACCGTCGAACCCGGCAGCGCCACCCGCGACCACGCCAGGGTCCCCACCTTCGACGTCAGCGATTACCACCGGATCCCGGCCCCGGACCGCACCTACGAACTCCCCCACTGAGGCGCGGCTTTCCGTCCGCATCGAGTTGACACGATATTCCCAGCGAAGGCCGTTATTCTGCCGCGCATGATCGGCGCATCCGGACTCGACTGGGGTCATGAGCTTTTCCACAGCCTCTGGTGGATCGCGAAGGGTTTTGTGATCACCTCGGCTGTTTTCCTTGCGGTCACCGCTGGATTGATCAGGTTCACCGGTTGGGGGCGGATGTTCTGGCGGATCACCGGCGGGTATTTCAAGAGCCGCGACAACTGGCCCGGCTGGGGACTGTTGGCGATCGTGATCGTGCTGGCGGTCTATTCGGTGCGCATCAATGTACTGTTCACCTACTACTACAACGACATGTATTCCTCGCTTCAGCTCGGGGTGCAGGCGCTGGCCGAGCACGATGCGGCCGCACAGGATCATGCCGAAACACTGTTCTGGCGGAGTGTGGTGGTCTTCGCCATTCTCGCCGCCATCTCCGTAGTCATGACCATGGCCATCTACTGGTTGAACTACGCCTTCCAGATCCATTGGTGGAAGTGGCTCAACAAGCGCTATCTCGACGATTGGATGGCGGGAAAGGCGTACTACCGCAACCGTTTCATCGACCAGACCATCGACAATGCCGACCAGCGTATTCAGCAGGATGTCCAGGATTTCGTGAACGGCATCTTCGCGCTGTCTTTCGGCGGCAATATCGGCCCGTACACGGTGCCCGGTGGCGGGGTGGTGGGCAGCGGACTCACCGTTGTTTCGTTCACGCCGATTCTCTGGGGATTGTCGCTCCCGCTGGAGCTGTTCGGCCACCAATTTCCCCGAGCGCTGACCTTCTCGGTGATCATCTTCACCCTGCTCGCCACTGTCGTCGCGTTCTGGATCGGCCACCCATTGATCCGATTGAACTTCCTATTCCAACGCCGCACCGCCGATTACCGTTTCGGGCTGGTTCGGCTGCGTGAGAATGCGGAGAACGTCGCCTTCTACCACGGTGAGAGCCAGGAACGCAGCGGTCTCGACGCCCGGTTCGACGGCGTCATCGCCAATACGTGGGAGCGGGTGTATCGGCTGGTCAAGTTCTACGGCTGGAACCAACTGACCAACCAGACGTCACAGATCTTCATCGCAATAATCATGGGCCCACAGGTTTTGCAGGGCCTCACCACGCTCGGCAATCTTCAGCAGGCGGCCAGCGCCTTCACCAGCCTGCAAACCGCGGTGTCCATGCCGCAGAACTCCTATGACGCGTTCACCTACACCCGTGCCACCCTCGTTCGTCTCGACGGACTGCGCGACGCCGACGAGAAGGCGCGGGAACTGCCGACCATCGGCAGCGGCGATCTGCCCGAGGGACTCGAACTGGCGGAGGTGAATGTCAGCAAGCCGGACGGCACACCGTTGATCACCGACCTGTCCCTGCGCCTCGGGCCCGGGGACGCCTTGGTCGTGAAGGGCGATTCCGGCGTCGGCAAGACCACACTCCTGCGCAGCATCGGCGAATTGTGGCCCTACACAGCGGGATCCGTACGACGCCCACCCGGCAACGACACCCTGTTCCTGTCCCAGCGCCCGTATCTGCCGCTCGGGAACCTACGCGAAGCCATCACCTACCCGGCCGCCCCCGACGCGGTCGACGACACGGCCCTGCGCGAAATCCTCATCAAGGTCAACCTGGGCCACCTGGTGGACCGCCTGGACGAGGACGACAACTGGGGCTCTACCCTCTCCCCCGGCGAACAGCAGCGCATCGGATTCGCCCGAATCCTCTTGCTGCAACCCAAACTAGCCTTCCTCGACGAGGCCACCTCCGCCGTAGACGAGGGCCTCGAATACACCCTCTACAACCTGGTCCGCACCGAAGCCCCAAACACCGTCCTAGTCAGCGTCGCCCACCGCAGCACAGTAGACCGCCACCACAACCACCGCCTCGAAATCACCGGCGGCGGCCCCTGGACCTTCACCCCACTCGAGGTTGTGCCGTAACTGAATTCGCGTGTTCCACAACGACTCTCGGACAATACGGACAACATTCAAACAGCTCGCCCGCCAATTCGATTGCGCCGATAGCCTTCTCACCCATGGTGAGTGCCCGGCACGAGGCAATGCATCGGATCTTTCAGCACGACCCGGCCATGTTCGCACGCGCGTTCCGCGCCCTGGCGCTACCGTTCCCAGATCCCACCGAGGTCACGGTGCTGACCACAGATCTCACCGAACACCGACCGCTCGAACGCCGTGTCGATACCCTCCTGCGCATCGCTACCGGGCAGGGCGAGTTTCTGCTGATCGTCGAGGCGCAGGGCCACAGCGACGCGGGCAAGCCATCCGCGTGGACCTACTACATTGCCCATTTGTCCGCGAAGTACGACCTCCCGGTCATCCTTCTCGTCGTGTGCCATGATCGCGCGACGGCGCGGTGGGCCAGCTCGTTACCCGATGTCGGCCTGCCGTTCTGGCCCAGCCTGACCACCCGCCCACTGGTCCTCGGCCCACACAACGTTCCCGTGGTCACCGACGTCGACACCGCGGCGGCCGATATCCCGCTGGCAGCCTTGTCGGCGGCGACGCACGCCACCGATCCCCAGATCGGTGCGATACTGAAGGCGCTGTCCACAGCGCTGAAGACCCTGGAGAAAGAGGATGCCCGCTGGGTCTTCGCCGAATACACCGAACTCAGCCTGGGCAGCACCCCGGCTGCCGACCAGTGGAGGAAGTTGATGACCGTGGAGCTGTCATTCTTCCGATCGGAGACCGCCCAGCGCCTGCGCGCAGAAGGGCGCGAGGAAGGACGGGCGGCCGCTGAGGCCGAAACGCTGTCGGACACGATTTTGTTCATTCTCGAACAGCGCGGGATCCCGGTGGGTGACGAAGACCGGACCCGAATCACATCCTGCGCCGACCGGGAACAGCTGCTCCGGTGGCGAGCCCGATCACTCGAGGCCACGTCGACAACCGAGCTTTTCGGCGATTCCCGCTGACGGATAGGACTCCTTGGCCGAAAATGCGGTTTTCGTGGCTCGTTAGGCGGGGCGCGCGAAACCTGGGATGCCGCACGATGATTCGGCGTCGATCATCAACTCGAAGGAGTCCCGAATGCCTATCATCACCACGGCCGACGGTGTGGAGATCTATTACAAGGATTGGGGTACTGGGCAACCCATTGTGTTCAGTCATGGTTGGCCGTTGTCCTCGGACGACTGGGACGCGCAGCTGATGTTCTTCGTGAACCATGGGTTTCGGGTGGTTGCGCACGATCGGCGCGGGCATGGTCGGTCGGCTCAGGTTGCCGACGGGCACGATATGGATCACTACGCCGATGATCTGGCGGCGGTCGTCAACCATCTCGATTTGACCGATGCGGTGCATGTCGGTCACTCCACCGGCGGCGGGGAGGTCGTGCGCTACCTGACCCGCCACGGCCAGGATCGTGCGGCCAAGGCCGTGTTGATCAGTGCCGTGCCGCCGATCATGGTCAAGACCGCCAATAATCCGGGCGGACTGGACAAGTCGGTCTTCGACGACATTCAGCAGCAGGTCGCCACCCGCCGCTCGGACTTCTTCCGGACCTTCGCCGAAGGACCGTTCTACGGCTACAACCGACCCGGGGCGCAGCCGTCGGAGGGCGTGATCGCCAACTGGTGGCGGCAGGGCATGAACGGCGGCGCCAAGGCGCACTACGACGGCGTCGTCGCGTTCTCCCAGACCGACTTCACCGAGGAACTCACCAAGATCACCATCCCCACCCTCGTCATGCACGGCGAGGACGACCAGGTGGTCCCGATCGACAACACCGGCGTCCGCTCGGCGGAACTACTGCCCAACAGCACGCTCAAGACCTACCCGGGCTTCCCCCACGGCATGCCGACCACCGAGGCCGCCACCATCAACGCCGACCTGCTCGCCTTCATCCGCTCCTGAGCAACGGCCGACCTCGAGGTGGCGGCCACCGCCACCCGCCCGATGCGAAAAGCGCGAACCGAAGCGGTGCGCGCTTTTCGCGCCCGGGTCCATCAGGCGTACTTCTTGCCGAGATCGCTGGACCGCAGCGCGGCATTGTCGTTGATGCCGATGACATAGCCGTCGGGATCGCGGAAATAGAACTCGCGCTGGCCATTGTGGTCGGAGACAACGGGTTTCACGATCTCGGCGTGCTCGGAGAACTCCTCGAACGTCCGCTCGAAGTCGTCGACGCCCAGGTAAAACATGCCGGTGAAGCCGATGGACTGCCCGGCCAGTACCGGCAGCCAGTTCTTCAGATCGGCATTGCTGTAGAGCATTCCGCAGAACTGCCCGCGATACGACAGCATGTGCAAATCGTCGCCGGGGCGTGCGGTGCTCGAATCCACCTCGAAGCCGAGGCGCTGATAGAAGGCGATGCTCGCCGAGGTGTCGGCGACGCCCAGACACGGAATGAACGGCATGACGAATCTCCCTTCGTGAGTTGAGATGCTTCCCGGTGCGGCACGCAGCGACTGTTACAGATGTAAAGGTACATTTGTACCAATAGTCGCCCAGTGTAGTACCGGTAACCGACAACCGGTAGCCACCAATTTGCGGAAGGTTGTCTTCATGGCCGATCAGGCACCGAAAAGACGGCGTCGCGACCCGGAACGCCGACGCGAGGAGATCCTGAGCGCCGCCGAGGAGGTGTTACTCGAACGTGGCGTCGCGGGCCTGACCCACCGGGCCGTCGCCGAGAAGACCGGCGTCACCCTGGGCGCGACGACCTACTACTTCAAGACCCTCGACGACATCATGCGGGCCGTGCTGCAACGCGTCGCCGACCGCTTCGCGGCCTACCTCGACGCGTTCCACGAGGCCGGAGAATTCACCGGCCTCGGCGACTTCGTCCCCGCCCTCGCCCAGGCGCTGGTCGAGTCCTACACCGCCGGGCGCGATCTCACCGCCATGGAATGCGACCTCCTCTTCGCCGCCATGCGTCGCCCGGAGCTGCGCCCGATCGCCGACCAGCTCACCCGCGCCACCGCGGCCGCGATCGCCCGCTACACCGACCCCCTCACCGCCCGCACCGCCGCCGCCCTCGCCATGGGCATCACCATCCAGGGCATGACCACCCCCGACCCACCCGACGTCACCGAGGTCACCACCATGCTCGAGCGCCTGCTCGGCACCGAACGAACCGCGTGAGGTTCGCGCCGCTACCTATCGGCTGCACCACGGCTGAAGCCGGAGGCTGTCGGTAGCCGCGTTTATGCTGGCCGAGCGAGGTCGAACAAGCGCTGTCGAAACTGCGTCGCCGCGAAGTCCTGCGCTCGGTCGTCTGCCTGTGAATCCGGCGGGGCTCAGAGTGAGCGGGAGATGATCTCCTTCATGATTTCGCTGGTGCCGCCGTAGATTCGGTTCACGCGCGAACCCGTGTACATGTTCGCGATCGGGTACTCCATCATGTAGCCGTAGCCGCCGAAGAGCTGCAGGCAACGGTCGACGATCTTGTCGCAGGTCTCGGCGGCGAACAGTTTGGCCATGGAGGCGGTGGCGGGATCGTTCTTGCCGTCGATGTACTGCTGAATCGCGTAGTCCACCAACGTCTTTATGGCCAGCGCCTCGGTCTTGACCTCGGCGAGGGTGAACGCGTTGTGCTGGAACTTGCCGATCGGGCGTCCGAACGCCTCCCGCTCCCGCGAGTACTTCAGCGCCTCGAGCACCGCGGCCTCGGCCAGCGCCGAGCACAGGCTGGCGATGATCAGCCGCTCCCGCGCCAGCTGCTCCATGAGTTGGTAGAAGCCCAGACCTTCCTGCGCGCCAAGGAGATTGGCGACCGGGACCCGCATGTCGGAGAAGAACAGCTCGCGGGTGTCCTGGGCGTGCTGGCCCATTTTCTCCAGCACCCGCCCGCGCTCGAAGCCCGGCAGGTCCTTGGTCTCGGCCACGATGAGCGACACACCCGCCGCACCCTGGGACGGGTCGGTCTTGGCCACGATCACCAGCAGATCGCAGTGGGTGCCGTTGGAAATGAACGTCTTCGAGCCATTGATGACGTAGTGGTCGCCCTCGCGAATGGCGGTGGTGCGCACCGACTGCAGGTCCGATCCGGTGCCCGGCTCGGTCATGGCGATGGCCAGCACCAGATCACCACTGATGATGCCCGGCAGCCACTTCGCGCGCTGTTCCTCATTGCCGTATTTGTAGAGGTAGTGCGACACGATCGGTGAGTGCACGGAGAACCCGAAACCGTTGTCGTGCGCGTAGACCAGCTCTTCCTGCACGACGGCCTGCATACCGAAATCACCTGCCGCACCGCCGAATTCCTCGGGCAGATCCAGGCCGAGCAGACCGGCGTCGCCCGCCTTGTTCCAGAATTCGCGGTCGACCATGCGCTGCCCGGTCCAGCGCTCGCGATGGGGCACGGCCTCCTTGCGGAAGAACTCCGCGGCATGCTTGCGCAGCTCGCGGTGCTCGTCGGTTTCCCAGGTGGGCCGGTAGTCGGGGAAAAGTTCGGACATTGCAGGAACGATACGGTTGTATAGTCGGCCGGTCAATGGTAGCGGATTCATTACTTGCGACCCACTGCCTACTACCGCCCGTAGAATCACTGCATTCCGACGAACGAGGGCAGATGCTGAATCCCAGGGCCACCAACGACGACCTCACCGCCAAGGCGCGCATTCGCAATGCCGCCATGGACCTGTTCGCCCAGTACGGCGAATCGCGGGTCTCGCTGCGCGCGGTCGCCGCCGAGGCGGGCGTCACCCTGGGCCTGGTGCAGCACCACTTCAAGACCAAGGCGGGCCTCATCGACGCGGTGGACCAGCTGGTCGTCGACTACTTCGCCGCCGCGGTCTCCTCGGTGCCGCTGGCCGGAACCCCCGGCGAGAACGCCGCCGCCCGCAACGAAGCCGTGCGAAAAATGCTGCGCGACAACCCCGCCGTCGTGAACTACGTCCGCCGCGCGGTCCTGGAACCCGCGGAAACCCAAATGCGCCTGCTCGAATCCCTCATCGAGCTAACCCGCCGCGAGGTCGGCATCCTCCGCGAAGCGGGCCTGGCCTCCACCACCCGCCGCGAATCGACACAGATCGTCGACGTCCTGGTGAGCCAATTCGGCGAACTACTCCTGGCCCCGATGATCGACGCGGTCTGGGAGCGCGTCACCGAATCCCCGGATGCTGACAAGCCCCGCCTCACGATCACCGTCCGCGACTGACCCGGGCCGCACATGCTGAATTCGCGTCCGATGTAGTTCAGCCGCGCCAGATTTCGCTGGCGAGGAAGCTGTCCCACTGGTCGCCGGAGAACACCAGGGCGGGGCCGTTCGGATCCTTCGAGTCGCGGACGCCAACCCCGCCTGCCGAAAGATGGGCGATCTCGACGCAATCCGCGTTCGGCTGGCTGCGGGTGCTCTTGAACCAGCGGGCATTGGACAGATCTGAAGTCACGCCACGTACTCCTTCGCAAGCTGGTGCACCAACTGCTTGGTGTCATCCTCGCTCAACGCTACTCGTTGAATGTCGCTGATCGCCCGGCGATGACGTTCGATCATGTCGGGTCGCTCCAGATACAGCCCACCCTCGTAGCCCTCCACGTAGACGATGGGCGGCTCGACGAGATGGTTCGCCAGGGGTGGAAATTCCAACAGGGTGAACGACTGGACGAGCAATCCCAGATGGCTTCCGGAGTTCAATGGCACGACCCGAATAGATACGTTCGGTCGGGTGTCGGTCATCTGGAGGAGATGGTTCAACTGGTCGGCCATGACGGACGGGCCGCCGGGCGTATGCCGCAGAACCCCCTCCGATAGCAGGACATCGACGCGAAAGTTACTGTCCGACAAACGAACCTGCCGGTGCGACGCCAATTCCAGCCGCCGGTCCATATCGGACGCGGAATGGTCCGGATAGGCAATCTCACTGACCGCCCGTCGATATCCGGCCGTCTGCAGCAGTCCGGGCAACAAGACGACCTGATGGGTGGTCAAATGGGTCGCTACGGCCTCGAGTCCGAGGTAATGGTCGAAGTGCGGCGCGTACTGGTCGGTATATGCCTGCCACCAACCCTTGGTCGTGCCAGCCAGTTTCGCCGCTTGAGCCTGATCCTTGACCTCCTGCCACAGTCCCAGCACTTCCTCGCGCTCCGCGCCGTCGACCGGCACCCCATAGAGATCGAGTAGATCTCGGATCTGGCCGGTGGAGAGTTTGACCTTCTGCCCGTCTTCGATCCGACCGATGCTCTGCGGCGAAAGATCGATATGCAGACCGGCCGCCAATTGGCTCTTATTTGCTTGTTCTCGATAACTACGAAGCCTTCGGCCGAGAGCTCTTCTGGGAAGCGATGATCCGACCATTTCGTTTGCCTCGCTATCTGGGTGACTCCATCCTGGAATGCTCTAGCTGGAACGCCAATCATTTTCTGCACAAACCTAGCTGGACATTCCCAATTCTATTGCCGCAGGTGTCTACTGAACTCCTGAACGTGAAAAGCCGAGGGGAGCACGCAATGACCACATTCCTGCCGTCGAAGGATCTGCTCCTGGAGGCGTGCGCGGGTAGCGTCGACTCGGCCCATCCGGTCTTGCGGGCCGCATACGAGCTGGCCAGCTTGCATGAGGCGCGCGATGCCGCCGCACCGGATGCGATGTACGAGATCGATTGCGCGCGTGTGCGATTGATCCGCGATATCGACCGCTGGACGGCGCACGAGCTGCCGCGCCCGTTCGCCGCCGCCGCACTGCACACCGAGACCCTCGGCATGGTCGTCGACCGTCTGGCCCGTTTCTCGGTCGACGCTCATACCGCGCTCGACACCGGCGATTCCGGATGCGGCCTTCACCGGGCCTGGACCCGCCTGGCCGAACTCTCACTGGCCTACGCCGAACTCTCCCACGACCTGGCCGCCCGCACCCGCCGCATCCCCGACTTCATCACCACCCACCCCGAAGACCTTCAACACCAACAGTTTTGAGCATCCCACCGACGGAGGCACCCCATGATCACCCTCTGGCTGCCCTTCCTCATCGGCCTGACCACCGGCATCGCCGCAACCTGGCTGATATCGCTGAACCCCCGCCACCATCCCGCAGCCACATCCGACTATTGGTCGGTGGCCGCCATCGCCTCCCGCGTCGAGCGCGATACCGGGACCAGCGCCACCTCACATTCGCGAGAGCTGCGTCGTCGAAGCAGTGAAACCACCTCGGCGGCACCCGAGAAGGCCGCCGCCGCCGGGCCTACCGAATGGAGGATGCGATGACCGCCAACGATTTCGCGCTCGAGACGTTCCTGAAGACCCGCGCCGAGGCCCAGCAGTCGAAGGACATCGACGCGCTGATGCGCCACTACCCCCCCGACATCGTCTACTACGACGTCGTTCCCCCACTGCGCTTCACCGGCACCGCCGAGGTCCGCGCCAACTTCCTGCGCTGGTTCGACGGCTACGAGGGACCCATCAGCCTGGACACGCACGAACTGACCGTCGTCACCGAGGGCGACACCGCCTTCGCCAACATGCTGCACCTCGACTCGGGAACCCGAAAAGGCGGCCTCCAGAGCGCCATCTGGGTCCGCGAAACCACTTGCCTCCGCCGCACGAACGGCCAGTGGCTCATCACCCACGAACACATCTCGGTTCCGATCAACCCAATCAACCTGCAAGCCTGGCTGCCCACGGAGATGAACCAGCCCGCCTGACCGGGTGGGTCACTACCGGGCGGGCAGCCGGGCGGTGAGGAAGGTCGCGACGGCCGCGGCGACCGGTTCCGTACCGTCGTCGGGCGTCGCGCCGGTCACCACGTCCTGGTGGGTGTAGCCGTGGGCGTAGACCGTGTCGGCGGGGAGCAGTCCCAGTTTCGGGTACAGGTCCATTTGCAGACTGGCGTCGCCGATTACGGTCAGGGTCGGCTTCGATCGCAGTTCCGCTTCGTATCGCAGAGAACCGAGATCGGCTGCGGGAGAGCGGTCTCCGCCGAAGGCCGCGAGGAGATCGAGGAAGAAGCGGGTGGTGTAGTAGGGGTTGACATAGGCGAGATCGCCGCTGACCAGGCCGAGTTGACGGCTCAGGTCGTGGATGTCGACGGTGCCGCCACTTCGCCAGCCGTACAGGTGGTTCGGGTCGGTGGGCGTCATGCGGGCGGCGGTGCCGAGCAGACCCGACGCCGGGCCGTTCGCGCGGCTCGGCAGCGGGAAGGTCTTGGGGGCGACCGGGCCGTCGAAGTCACCGATGCTGGTTTGCAGGATGCTCAGGTTGGCGCTGGTATTCCCGAACAGCGCGCCCAGGAACGCGTCACCGGTGAGCCTGTCATCCCCGAGTCCGCCAGCGCCGGTGAGCATTTCCGGATACGAGCCCGCGTACAGGGGTCGCGCGAGGGATGCCAACGCGGCATTCGACGCCATGCGGCGGTTCAGATCCGTCTCCCCCGGCCCGGCACCGAGCCCCGCGATCGGCAGCATGGTCACCGCCTGCGCGGCGACGCCCGGTATGCCCGCGAAGGTCACCGGCGCGGCACCCGAGCGCATGGCTTGCACCGCGGCCAGATAGCCGCGACCGCCGATCGCACCGGATGCCAACTGCACCAGTGGATTCGAGCCCATGCCCAGCCAGTCGGTGTTGATCAGGCCATCCAGCCCGAAGAATCCGGCGCACAGACTGGAGCCGGGGCTGCCGTCGAAATCCCATGCGCCGAACGCCGCCGTCGCCAGCGCCCCGTCGGCGTGACCGCCGCAGAACACTCGGCTGGAACGGAATTCGGCGGACGGCAACCGTGTGGTCAGCACCGTGTACTCGTCGTGGGCCATCTGCTTCAGGCCGATGTCGGCGAGGAAGGCAGGCGGATGAAAGCCGTCGAACCGACGACCGTCGACCTCCGCGCCCTCGTAGTAGTAGCCGAAGGCCGCGTCGGCGTCGCCGGTCGCCAGTCCGGTGGTATCGAAGGCGCAGCCGCTGCGCTGCGGCAGCGACCACCACTCGGAATGTTCACCGCGACCACGCATTTCAGTCAAAACATTGCGCGCCACCCGATCCATGGAGAACGCGCCCATGAACGCGGCGGGCTGGGCCACCAAGACCGCGTCCGCCCGCTGTGGATCATCGGGACCGTCGGCGAGCCGATACCGCAGATACTCGATGTCATCGCACGCCGCGGGATGCGGCCCGGTCGACGCGGGCAGCGGATCGTGCAGCCGCACATGACTCACCTCGATACCGTCGATCACCGAGAGAATCTCCGCGTCGGCGGCCTCGGCGCGAGCCGTGGCGATGACGGCCGTGCCCGCGATGAGCGCGCCGACGAGCACCGGTAGCAGGACGCCACGCATCGCTTCTCCTGAATTCCTCACGCGGGCAACGGGTTGTCGCGGAACAGCTGCCAGGTGCGGTCGAGCATGTCCGGGGCCAGCCAGAACGGCGGCTGATGGATCCCGAGGACGTAGACCCGCCACAGCACCTCCGTGCCGCCGTCGCAGTCGGTCCAGCGCGTGCCCTCGGTGGTCGGCTGGGCACCGGTGTCCGGAATCCGGTTGGGGCCGCAGTGGTTTCGGTTCACCCACTCGGTGTGCATGGACGGGTTGAGCCAGTAGTTGAAGTCCAGGGCCGCCTCGAAGACGCCCACCGATATCGGGCGCTTGGGCGCGCATCCGGTGAACAGCCGGAAGTCCCCGTCCATGGGACCGGCCAGATTGACGCCGGTCGGGAACCACGGTGCCTCGTAGGCGGCGACGGAGGCGAACACGTCACCGGCGTCGCAGGCGAGCCGATGGGCCATCATCGCGCCATTGGACCAGCCCCACGCATGGACGTGGCGCGCGTCCACGCAGTGCTTGGCCGAGATGTCGGAGACCACATCCCGCAGTGCCGCAACATCGTTCGAGTTCTCGGCGTAGTTCCAGAACAGGCTGCCAACACCGGAGGCGTCCGGCCAGGCCACGATCAGGTCCTTGCCGTCGGCGAACTGCCGCCAGCCGTCGGTGGCGAGTTCGGCGAGCGTGGGCACCGCCGCACCCGCGAGGTCGAGGACGAGGCTCGCGTGGTCGGAGACACCCGGCGGAACGTACAGCGTGTAGCCGCGGCCGCTGGGAGCCACCTGACGGGTCAGGCCGAAAATGCCCTCGGTGGGCGCGGTCGAACAGCCGGGTACCGCCGCCTGGGCCGGGCCGGGTGCGGCCAGCGGCGATATCAGCGCGGACCCGATCAGCAGCGCGACGAGCGCCAGCATGACACGCGTGAACATGAATATCCCTTCGAGTCGGTCGATTCGAGCGCCGATTACTGCTGCGGGGTGCAGTCGTAGCGGGGCGTTCCCCAGTTGGCCTGGAGGAAGTCGTCGGGGCGGAAGACCGCCTGGGCCAGGGTGGCGCGGTCCGGGATGTTCAGGCACAGGCTCGGTCCCGCCGGGCCCTCCGGCGAGTATTCGGACGGCACGGCTCGTGACAGTCCAGCTTGCGGCTCTTTCAGTGCGGCACAGGCGTTTTCGTCGGCGTCCGCGCGGCCGTAGCACTGGAACCAGCTGATGGCGTAGTGATTCGACAGATACTTCGACGCCACATTGCGCGGAATGAACGGCCAGTTCACCGCCTCACCGTGGGTGCCGCCCTCGATATTGATGAATTGCAGTGGGGCATCACCGCGGTGGTCGCGTCGCAGGGTGTCGTAGAGCTCCTTGGTGCCGATCGCGCCGTCGGTGGCGTCCAGGATCCCGTTCGGGGTGTGTGTGATCGCGAATCCGGCGGGCACCGGAATATCGAAGTCGGCCGTCTGCAGCTGCATGGGAATCACCGCGGGGCCGTAGCTGAATCCGGACAGGCCGACGATCGAGCTCACCTTGGGTAGCGGGCGGCCGTCCATGCCGACGCCGATGCTCTGGTAATAGGGATAGGTGGTGACGCCGACGGAACCGTAGGACTGCCCCCACAGATTGACGTGATCGAGATCCATCAGATCGGCCCAGGGATTCTCGATATTGTCCCCCGTCGGCGCGAACGCCGGATTCGCCCGCACCAGACGCGGATTCATGCCGCGCAGCACATTCCCGATCTCATTGTTCGGATCCGCGACAGGCGTGATCTCCATGCGATTGACCCAGCGCACCATGTCCTGCACGTCGTGGCAGCCACCGGGCGTCGCGCAGTGCGGATCACCCAGCAGCGGCAGGAACATGTCGCCGACATTGCCGTTCGGGTTGGTGGCATTACCGGCCTGATCGAAGCTGATCGAGATGAAGCCCGCGCGTGCGGCCTCCATCAACTCCATCGCCTGCGCATGCTGCGGAGAGGTCGCGCCGGGTGCCATGACGGTCACCGGATACTTCTGCCCGGACGTCTCCGCTCCCTCGGGGAACCAGACCTTCGCGATCAGCGGAATACCCAGGGAATCAATGACTTCGAACTTCTTGACGGTGCCCATCCGAAATGTGGTCGCGGTGTCACCCGCCACGCACAACCCATCGGTGTTCTCGAAGAACACCGTGCCGTCCGGGTTTACGCACGGCAGCCGGAACTGCGCCTCCCGCGCTGCGGGATTGTCGTAATCGTCATCGAGTTGCGCGTCGGCGACATTGTCGGTGAAGTTCCCGTCGTGACTCCAGTTCGGCAGCAGATCCGGATGCGGCGGCGTCGAAAGCCCGAACGGAGTGTTGTGCGTGAAGGCGTCCCAAATTTTTTGCGCCGCCGCGAGCTGCCGTTGCCGCGCGTCCGGAGCCAGATACGTGGCCGGATCCAGCAAATCCTTGAACTCACCACTCACATGCCCGAGATTGTCGAGCACCCCGGCCCGCACCCAGAAGTCGAGCATTCCCGGCGTCTGCAAATCATGCAGCGGGCCACTGGCCAGAATGCCCAATTCGGTGAAGGGGTAGGTCGGGTCCGGCGGCTGCACCGCCGCAATCGGTTCCGCCGCAGCCGGTGAGCCGTACCCGATCAGCCCCACCGCGAGGGCCACACCCAGCCCCTTCGACCAGGCCCGGAACCGCCGCCCCCTACCGATCCGCCTAGCGCGATCCATGTCGTCCCCTAGCCTAAACAACAGTGTCATATTAAGGATTACGACACCACCGCCAGGGACCCAACCACCTGAGAACCCGTGTCCTCGAAGATCAATCATGAGGCCACCCCGGTCACCCCGGCACTCCGTAACCCAACCGAGGTGGAATACAGACCGGTCGTTTGCACAAGCCCCTAATACTGCGGGCACAGTGCCCTAATTCGGCGGCCGAATACAGACATTTCGACGATCTTGATCTACCGTCGAAATCGTTGCCGCACCAACGGATCTCGGCCGAAGTCATCTCCGGGCGCCCCGATATCCGCTGGTCGGTGGCCAAGCTACGAGCCCACCCCTTCGCGGCTCGTAGATCACCCCACTGTCACTCGGGGTGGTACCGGACGCCAGCGCCGCCGGATGTCTCCCCCGACATCATCCGGCGGCGCTGGTGGCCGTCGGCGGAGCGGGGGAGGTCGCGTGGGCGAGGCGGCGCCAGGCTCGGCGGCGCTGATCGGTGGTGGCGGCCTGTTCGAGGACGCCTAGTCGCGCTTCGTCGGTGAAGTAGGACGAGTCGACCACCGCGGCGAGGGTCTCGTCGGTCAGGTGGTCGACAATGTCGAGGAATTCGGTCGAAGCGCCTCGAGTGGTGGCGATTTCGAGGGTGCGGGCGACGTCGGCACCGCCGAAGACCTGGTTGCACAGGGGTGCGGCGATGTCGGAATCGACGCGGGCGAGGACCGAGAGCAGGGCGAGGACGGTGTCGGGTGAGCCCGCGAGGGCGGTGGCCGCTATGCGTTCGCGGCGGGCGGGGGTGACCACACGGAAGATGTCGGTGAGGCGGTCGGTCGAGGAGACCAGGGCCGCCGTTCGGATGAGACCCTCGTCGTCGTCGATGCCGCGTTCGAATTCGCGGACGAGTTGTTCGGTGGCGTGCTCCACGAAGCGGGAGGCCGTCAAATAGTCGCGGCGGCGGAGCAATTCGTTCGCCGACGGGATGAGCAACTCGGCGGCCAGTCGCGGGGCGAAGATGGGGATGACGCGCGGATCGACGAAGGGAGCGGCGTCGGCCAGGTAGGTCGGCGACAGTCCGCCGAGAATAGCGGGGGCGCGGTCGGGATGGTCCATGCCGATGGCTCCCCCGGCGCGACCACCCACCTCGGGCGGGATCGCCTTCTGCGCCACGGTGATCACGAGCGCATTGGGCACCAGCGGGGCCAGCTTGCTAAGGCGCGCGAATGTCGGTGCGAGAGAGTCGAACAGGGCGTCGGAGAGAGCCTCGCCGAGAGCCCGGATGTCATGTGCGCCCAGGCGTTCGAGGAAGGCGAGATCCGCCGGATCGGCACCGAGCGTCTGGGCCAGAATCGTCAACTGGGCCCGGGTCATCATGTCGGTCACGGTGATTCACTTTCCGAAGAGGATCTTGCGGGCGGGAATGCGGATCAAGCGCGGCAGCACCTCGAGACTGCCGTCGATGGCGGCGTCCAGGCTGCGCTGCTGATCCCGTTGCGCCCGACGCAGCAGGGTCAGCAGCCGCGCGGATTCCTCCGGGGTGAGTCGCTCGAGAATCTCGCGGGGCTCTTTCAACTCCGCGAGCAGCGGATTCTGTTCCGACACTGGGATTTTCTCGCTTCCAACGAATGAGACGGCATCGGGTCACAGATCCGCACGGTCGTTCCCCCCGTCGACCTGCACCCCAACCCCACCATACATACAACAGTGTCAAATTGACCATTGCCGCTCGCCTACACGTCTGTTAATTTCAGCTCGAGGAGGCCACGACCATGTATGAGACTCCGGCCGAAATCCAAGCCACACTGGACGCGCTGGACGCCTTCTTGGCGGCGGAGATTCAGCCGCTGGAACAGGCCAATCCGCAATTCTTCGATCACCGCCGCGAATACGCGCGAACCGACTTCGACAATGACGGCCGCCCCCGCGCGGAGTGGGTCGCGTTGATCGTGGAGATGCGGCGACGCGCGGAGGCGGCCGGGTGGTTCCGCTACGGGCTGCCGAAGGAGCTGGGCGGACGGGGCGCGTCCAACCTCGAAATGGCCTACATCCGTGAACATCTGGGCCTGCGCGGCATCGGACTCCACGACGACCCGCTCTACGAGTCGGCGGTGGTCGGGAACTTCCCGGTGCAACTGGCCTTCCACGCGGCCGCGACCGAGGAGCAGAAGCGAGAGTGGCTCGAGGCCATGATCGTCGGCGAACGCCGGGTCGCCATGGGCCTCACCGAACCGAATGTCGGCTCGGATCTGCTGCGCATGGAAACCACCGCGATCCGCGACGGCGACGACTGGATCATCGACGGCGTCAAACGCTGGCAGTCCGGCATGGATGTGGCCACCCACAACCTGGTCTTCGCCCGCACCGCGGGCAATCCCGGTGAGCCCCTGGGCATTACGGCGTTCATCGTCCCCACCGACGCGCCCGGCTTCGACACCGAGTTCTTCTGGTGGACCATGAACATGCCCAGCGACCACGCCGAGATCACCCTGAACCAGGTGCGGGTGCCGCACTCGGCCATGCTCGGGCAGGAGAATCTGGGCCTGCTGCCGCTGCTCACGTTCGTCCACGATCAGCGCATGCGCCAGGCCGCGCAGAGTCTGGGCGCGGCGCAGTACTGCATCAACGAGGCGGTCGACTACGCCAATGCCCGTCTGCTGCACGGGAAACCGCTGTCGCGTAAGCAGGCGATCCGTTTCGCGCTGGCCGAACTGCACACCGAGGCGGCCATGGTGCGCGGCCTCATCCGCGATGTGGCCGCACAACTCGACTCCACGGACGCGCACAAGCTCAGCCACCTGGTCGCCATGTGCAACTACCGCGCCAACCGATTGGCCTGTGCCGCAGCCGATCAGGCCATGCAGACCTGCGGCGGGGTCGGCTATTCGCGGCACATGCCGTTCGAGCACATCTACCGACGCCACCGCCGCTACCGCATTACCGAGGGCGCGGATGAGTTGCAGCTGAAGGAGATCGCCAAGGAACTCTTCGGCAGCGTCCGTGGCGACGCGACCCGCCGCGATCCGCGCGCCTGGCCCGCACCCCGCTAGGAGTCCCCTCACCCGCTAGGAGTCCCCGCACCCCGCTAGGAGTCATTGTGCCGCAGGACTTTCCCGCTGCGGACGACCTCGTCGCCACCGCGGTCCAGCATCTCGCGGGCAAGGCCGCCCACGCCATGGGCGGACCGAAGGTCGTCGAGGCGCAGACCGTGGCCCGACTGCTGCGCACGACCGCCGGACTGCCCGTCATCCGCTCGGTCGCGCTGCCCATGGGCGCGCTGTATCTGTCCGAGCGGGTGCGTTCGTCCCTGCGCGGCTTCGCTGCCTTCGAGGCGCTCATCGCGGCGAACCTGCTCATGATCGCCAAACGTGAATACGAACTGGGCGAACGGATTCGGGCCGAGGACCGGACCGCTCTGGGCGAATTGCTCGACCGCACCGGCACTTACGAGCAGCTCGATGCGGCACTCGTCGAACGCCTGCACGATCCCGCGCCACTCACGGGCGAGGAATGGTCGAGGATGCTGGCCTTCTTGCGAGCCAGCGCCGTCCGCCACTTACGCATCGCCAATCCCGACTACGCCCACCCCGAGGTGCGAAATGGCGGGTAACGACGCCCGAGGGCGAACCATCGACGCGGAAACCGAACTCGCCGCGGCGCTGACGACCATGGTCGGCCGAGCATTGCCCGCGCCCATCACGATCGAGGGCATGCGGCGGCTCTCGGGTGGCGCGTCCCGGGAGACCTGGTCCTTCGACGCCCTGGATGCCACCGGTGCGCGCCATCCGCTCATCCTGCGCCGCGATTTCACCGACGGCCGCACCCAGAGTCCCGATCTGATCATCGGCCGCAAGGACGCCCTGGACCGGGCGGGTGAGTACACCCTGCTGCGGACCCTACACGCGGCCGGGCTGCCGGTGCCCCGGCCGATCGCCGCGCCGGAGTCCGGGGACGCGCTCGCCGACTGCTATCTCATGGAACGCGTCGACGGCGAGACCCGCCCCTGGGTGATCATCCGCGCGCACGAATTCGACTCCGTGCGACCGCAATTGGTGCGGCAATTGGCCGCGACCCTGGCCCGCGTCCACTCCTTCACCGCCACCGATCTGCCCTTCATGCCCCAGCGCACCCTCGACGATCAACTCGAGCTCATCCGGCGACTGCTCGACCACTCCGGAATCACCCGCCCCGCACTGGAAGCGGCACTGCGCTGGTGCCACGACCGCCTTGGGGCCGTCGCCCCGGCGAATCGTCCACTCCGACTGGTGCACGGCGACTTCCGCACCTCCAACTACGCCGCCGGGCCGGAAGGGCTACGCGCAGTGTTCGATTGGGAGTTCAGCCATATCGGCGACCCGGTCACCGACCTCGGCTACGCCTGCATGCGCGCCTGGCGATTCGGAGCCGACGACCGCGAGTTCACCGGAATCGGCTCGCGCGCCGAATTCTTCGCGGCCTACGAGGCCGCCGGGGGCGAGCCCGTGGACCCCGACCGGGTCCGCTTCAGCGAGGTGCTGTGCAACCTGGTGGCCGCCGGGGTCTTCCTCGAACGCACCCGCGCCTACCTCGGGGGCGAGGACCGCGGCCTGGAAGCCGCCGCCATCGCCCGCCGCATCGCCGAACTCGAATACGACCTGCTGCACCTGCTCGACTGACGAGCGCACGGCCGCCGCGCAATCCGTCCCGGTCAGCGCAGGCGACCCACACCGGCGAATCCGGGGGAATGAATGGCGAGTTGGGTACCCGGTGGCGAGAGTTCGGGCCGCCATGAGGTTGGCGGGACCAATCCCGGTGGGACCAGGTCGAATCCGTCGAAGAAGTGGAGGATCTCGTCGTAGGGGCGCAGGGTGAGCGGGTTGGGGGTGCGCCGGTAGAGGTCGGCGGTTTCCTGGTGAACTTCGGCCGAGACACTGCCGTGCACGATGACCAGGTAGCTGCCGGGGGCCAGGCGCGCGCGAATGTTCGCGAGGATCGCGGCCGGATCGTCGGAGTCGGGGATGAAGTGCAGGACCGCGATCAGGAGTACGGCCACGGGGCGGGTGAAGTCGAGGTGCCCACCCGCGCCGTCCGGGCCGAAGAGTTCGTCGGGACGACGCAGATCGGCTTCCAGGACCAGAGTTTCGGAATCGCCGGACAACAGGGCTCGACTGTGCGTGACGGCGACCGGATCGTTGTCGGCGTAGACAACACGCGTGCCGGGGCGGGCCTCCCGCGCCACCTCGTGCACCGGGGCGACCGTCGGGATGCCGGAGCCGACATCGATGAACTGGTCGATGCCCTGGTCGGTCAGGAAGCGCATGGCCCGGTGCAGGAAGGCGCGAGTGGCGCGCGCGATGAGCGGTGCTTCCGGCATCCGCTCCATGACTTGACGGGCCAGGGCGCGATCGACCTGGAAGTTGTGTGAGCCGCCGAGGTAGTAGTCCCACACCCGGGCCGCGCTGGGTCGGTCGAGATCGACCGTCAGCGGCGCCCATTCGGGCCGCACATCGGGATTCTCCGGTTCTTCCGGCACGCAACCTCCCCGCCATTGCTCAACTGTCCCAGCCGCACTCGTCCTGCCAGCCGGTTCAGCGTACAGAGGGTCGATCCCGCGCGCAGCGGGCCCGGCCCGGCAACGCGGCGCGCACCGGTCCGATCGGCCATGTGATTCACGCATGATTCAGGTTCTGACCGGCCGAGTCTTGACTCTTGTGAATCAAGGTGATTCGATCTGAATCATCATGGTTTCAGCGAATCAACCGACAGAGCGCGCGACCGCGGCGGCAGCACTCGCCGCGAATGCGGTTGCGCGCCAGTCGCACCCACGCCAGCAGTTGGGCGTGGAGCTGCGCCGGTTGCGGGACATGGCCGGAATCTCCGGCCGGGAGCTGGCCAAGCGGGTCGGAATCAGCCAATCGACCCTGTCCCGGATCGAGGCCGGGCATGTGGTGCCCCCGCTACCGCAGGTGCTCGACTGGGCGAAAGCGGTTGGGGCGGACGCGGATTGCCAGCATTCGCTGCGCGCGCTCACCGAGGTGGCCCACACACCCGAGGTGCACGACTGGGCCTCCTCGCTCGCGGACCGGCCGCACCTACAAGACGACGTCCGGGCCTTCGAGGAAGACGCGCAGGTGGTGCGCAACTTCCAGCCCTCGCTGATACCGGGCCTACTACAGACCGCCGACTACGCCCGCCGGGTGTTCGCCACCTTCGACCCGCCCTACACTCCCGATGCCGCGGCTGCCGCGCTCGCCGCGCGCCTGGAACGCCAACGGGTCCTGTACGACCCGACGAAGCGCTTCGAATTCCTGATTACCGAAGCGGCCCTGCGCTTTCGGCCCGGACCGCATCGCGTCCTGCTCGCCCAACTGGACCGGATCATCTCGATCGAGACCCTCGATACGGTCACCATCGGGGTGATCGCGCAGGACATCGAGGCCAGCACCACCATCCCGCACGGTTTCGTCATCTACGAGAACGAGGATCACGCCCTCGCGTCCGCGGAACCGATCCCGGGCAGCATGGTCACCCGCGGCCCCGATCTCGTCGACGCCCACCGCCGCCGCTGGGACGCCTTGACTCGAATGGCCATGTTCGGCACCGATGCCCATGAGTTTCTCACCGGACTTCGGGACGAAATCCACCGCATCACAACCCAATGACCATTTTCCAGCGGCCGTCGAGGGGTCGGCCGCACGTGGGGGTGGTGGTGTCGCAGCGAATTCGCTGCGACACCACCAGCACGTCAGTCGGCGAAATCGAATTCGCCCGCGCGCACGCCCGAAGTGAACGCTCGCCACTCGGATTTGGTGAACCATAGGGTCGGGCTGTGCCGATCCTTGGAATCACGCACTGCGATCTGGCCTTCGTGGTACGCGACCTCGACGCAATCGCCGCCGCCATAGCTGAAACTGCTCTTGGCGAACCTGGGGCCGCGATGAGCCCCGCGAATCATGTTGCCGTTCATGGCATTCATTCCTTCCCCCGGAGGGTCACTCCCCATGACCCATCTCGTGAATCGCTTACGCCGAACAGAGTGTTATCCGAACCACCGGCCGCGCAACTGAATTCATGCCGTCCCGCACGCCGACACATCGAAATCCTCATGACCGCAACTCTACGGCGACCCACCGACAAACTTTGTCGTGCGAACAGCCGCGCGGAAGGGCTGTTTCAGCCCTGAGTGATCAACTGTTGCAAGGCGATTGCGAGCGCGGAGTCACCGCGCGCGGTGGGATGCCAGGGGAAGCCCAGCGGCTCGACGCGCGGGTCGAAGGCGCCGTCGACCCAGGCGTCCGCGGCGCACGCGCCGTGCCCGGCGGTGACCGCGCGGGCGTCGAGAAAATCCGCGTTCAGCAGGGCGGCGGCCGCGCGCTGGGCCGTGTCGATCCGGTCCAGGAACCCGGTGATCGCACCGGCCCGAGGCTGGACCACATCGACGCCGAGGATGCCCGCGCACGCGGAATCGCCTCCGGGTGAGTGAATCTCCGGATAACCCACGAAAACGATCCGCGCGTTCGGGGCGTAGTAGCGCAGGTACACCACCGCCTGACGGACCCGGTCCGCGTAGGCCCGGCCGGTGATGGTGTCGGGATCGGGGGCGCGTCCCTGCGCCGCAGCTTCCGGACCGCAACCATTGATCAGATCGGTCAGACACGAGAAGGCACGGGACAGGGCGACCGGATTGTCGGTGCCCCAGGCGTCATTCATGCCGAGCTGAATCGTGACGGCCCGGGTGCGGGTGCCGAGCGCACCGTCGGACATCGCCCGCTTCACCTGATGCGCCAGCGTCCAGCCCGAGGTGTCGATGGAGCCGCCCTGGCACGAGGTGTTCTCGACATCGTTGTCGGACAGGCCGAGACGCTGGGTCAGCTGCAGCGGCCACGAGGTCGGCACGTGCTTGCAATCCGGATCCCCGCCCGAGTTCAGCAGGTCGAGGATCCGCCCGTTCGCGGAGAAGGAATCGCCGATCACCACGAGGGCCTTGCCCTCGGGTGTGTCCGCCGCGGTCGCGTTGGGTGCCGCCATGGCAATGACCGCCACGGTGCCGCAGACCGCTGACGCCGCGCGCATCCGCAGCCGAGCCGATCTCTTCACTGGCCGTGTACCTCTTATCAATCCGGACGCCCACTGTAGCCGGGCCGCCCCGGCTTCGGTGGCGAATTCGATTGCGCGGCAATCCAATTCCGCCAGAGACGCGCGCGTGGCGACCCGATCGCGACGGCACGCGGTCCGTACCGATCGTTTGCTTGTCAACTATGTGAAATAACGCTATTTTGCTTTGACTGTCAATGACTGTGACCTGCGTCATGGTGTGTGTGGCTTGATGAGGATTGTGTATTGACCAGCTCCTGGACAACAGGGACAACGGGCCCGGCCGTGTCCCTGATTCGGCTGGCCGCGGTCGGCGTGCTCGCCGCGGGGGTCTCGGTGGGCCCCGCGGTGGCGGGCAGCGCCCACGCCGAGGCCGCACCGACCGGTCGGTCACTCGTCATCCTGGGTGATTCATACACCGCGAACCCACCCTGCGACGGGCTGTTGGTGAAATGCGTGGACACCGATGGCACCGGCCCCCGGGCCTGCCTGCACGGACCGACCTCCTGGCCAGCCCAATTGGGCACGCTCATGGCCCTCGAACCCGAGGACGTCGAGAACAATTCGTGCTCGAGCGCGACCATCGACACCGGTCCGGTGACCTCGACCGGGCAGGAGGTGCCGGGCCGGGGCGGCTACACACTGGCACAGGAGACCCTCGCCGCCGCGCAGGACGGAGCCCTCGGCCCGCGCACCCGGGTGGTGGCGATCCAACTGGGCTTCAACGACGCCTGGCCCCGGGACTCCACGGTCACCGCCGACGCGTCCCGCGTCGTCACCTGCGTCTTCGACATTCTCGAGGGCTGCGACGAAAACGCGGTGGCCCAGGGCCGCTGGCCCGATGTCGACGCCATCACCGGCCCCGCCTACGCCGAGCGGATTCGCAAGGTCGTCGACTACATCAAGTACTACGCCCCGAACGCGAGGATCGAACTCGTCGGCTACCCCGAGGTCGCGCCGGAAGGCGATTCGGTGTGGTGCTTCGACCTTTTCGGGCTCGGCACCTGGGTGCAGCCCCGCGCCCGGGCCATGGTCGAGTTCTGGGACCGACTGCAGACGGCCGAACGCGAAGCGGCTCAGCTGCTCGGCATCGACTTCGTCGATGTGCGGCCCGCGACCGCGGGCCACGGCCTGTGCTCGAACGATCCCTGGTTCAACGGCTTCCTGGATCCGCGCCCGGACCGCTCGGGCCTGCCGCTGCACCCCTCCGCACGCGGGGACGCCGCCGTGGCCGCCACCGTCTACGGCCACGTCACGCGGCCCAACTGACAGCACCCCCGCGATCGAGTACCGCGTGGCAGCCCCCGGAGAAGCAATGACGCTCACCTACACCTCTGAATCCGAATCGTCCGTCGCGCCACCGCGCTTCGCGTGGCGAGGCGTCGTGCTGGTCTCCGGCCTGATCACGCTCGCCTGGTCGGTCTCCGCGGCGCGCTTCCAACTCGCGGGCGACGAGCTGTACTACCTGGCGTGCGGGCGACGGCTGGCCGTCGACTACGTGGACAACGGCCCGGTGATTCCGCTGATCGCCAGGCTGTGCGATCTGCTCGCGCCCGGATCGGTGCTCGCCCTGCGTATTCCGGGACTGCTCCTGCTGTTCGCGGTATCGGTGCTGGCCGCCGCGGTGGCCTTCGAATGCGGCGCACGGCCGCGGTATCAAAAGCTCGCGGCGGCGGCCTACGCGCTGTCGCCGTTCGTCGTGGCCTTCACCGTGCTGGACAGCGTCGCCTTCGACGTGGCCTGTCAGGCGTTGATCCTGTGGCTGCTGGTGCGCTGGGTGCGCGTGCGCGACGACCGGCTGCTGCTGGGCGTCGGCGTGGCCGCGGCCATCGATGTCCAGGACAAATGGCTGGTGCTGATGCTGGCGGCCTGCGTCGGTCTCGCCATGCTCGCGGTCGGACCGCGCGAGATTCTGCGTCGTCCCGCACTGTGGTTGGGGCTGTTGATCTTCGCGGTTGCCATGATCCCGGCCCTGCTGTGGCAGGCCGCCCGCGATTGGCCGCAGCTGGCCACCAATGCGGCCATTGCCCAGGAGACGGCGGGCAGTGACGGCGGCCAGTGGGGCACGATCGTGGCGATCATGGTGACCACCGGATTCCTCGGCGGCGGACTGGGTTTGCTGGGCCTGTACGGCCTGGCCCGGACGCCGCGGCTGCGGCCCTACCGGTTCGTTCTCCTCGCGGCCCTGCTGATGATCGTCCTGGTTGTCGCCGGACACGGCCGGTCGTACTACGTGGCCGGAATTGTCCCCGCGATCTTCGGCAGCGGTGCTGCGATCCTGTCCGGGTTGCTCGAACCCCCCGACGCCCGTTCACATTTGCGACGGCTGTTCACCGTGTTGACCGTCGCGTCCGCGGTGCTGGCCGCCGCCCTGGCTGCCCTCCCCTACCCGCGCAGCTGGATCAAGGTCCCGGACAACGGATACTGGGGTTTCCTGCAGCACTACGGCAATGACGACTGGGCGGATCTGGCCGACGCCGTGCACCGGGTCGCGATCGGCCTGCCCGCCGAGGACCGAGCCGATACCGTGGTCGTGACCGAGGCCTACAACCAGGCGGGCGCGCTCGACCATTACCGTCGCTCCCAATGGATTCCGCCGGTCTACAGCCCCAATCGCGGCTTCGCGGAATTCGGCGCACCACCGGACTCGGCCGGAACCGTGCTCTACGTCGGCTACAACGACGGCCCCCAGGTCCGCGCATTCCTGGCCGAATTCGCCCACACCACACCGGCATTGCGGATGGACAATCCACTCGGCATCGGCGGGCAGAACCACCACGTGACCATCTGGATCTGTCGCGAACCGCGGATTCCGTTGTCGGTCGCGTGGCCGAGTTTGACCTACATGATCGTTCCACCGGCTTAGTGAGCAACACTGTCGGGGCATCACTACTTGGTTGTCGAGGATTTGCATGACGAGTTTCAAGGCCTTCACGGGCCGCGTGTTGCCGCTCCGGCTGGCCGCCACGGTCGCGGTGCTCGCCGCCGCAGGGTCGATCGGTACCGCAGGGTCGATCGGTACCGCCGCGGCCGACCAACCGACACCGTCCCCGGGCAAAACGCTTGTGGTGCTGGGTGATTCGTTCGCCGCGAACCCGCCGTGCGACGGGGTGCTGGTGAAGTGCGACGGCAACAACGACACCTCCGCGCACGAATGCCTGCACCGCGACACCTCCTGGCCCGTCCAGTTGAGCGCGCTCATGGGTGTCGCGGGCACCGCCGACTTCGAGAACGCCACCTGCACCAACGCCTCCATCGACAGCGGCCCGGTGACCTCGACCGGCCAGCAGGTCCCCGGCCGCGACGGATACACCCTGGCGCAGTTGGCCATCAAGGCCGCCGGGAACGGCGCCTTCGGCCCACGCACGCAGGTGGTGGCCATCCAGCTGGGCGCCAATGACGAGTGGCCGCGCGACTCGGCCACCACCGCCGACGCTCCCGCCCAGCTGACCTGCGCGTTCAACCTCGCCGACGGCTGCGACACCGATGCGGTGACCCAGGGCCGCTGGCCCGACCTGAACGCGGTCACCGGGGCCGCCTACGCCGACCGCATTCGCAAGGTCGTGGACTACGTGAAGTACTACGCCCCGAACGCCAGGATCGAACTCGTCGGCTATCCCGAACTGGCACCGGAGAATTCGTCGGTCTGGTGCCTCGACGTGCTGGGCGTGTTCCGCTACGTCCAGCCGCGAGCCCGGGCCATCAACGAGTTCTGGAATCGCGTCGACAATGCCGAACGAGAAGCGGCACAGCTGCTCTCGATCGATTTCGTCGACGCGCGCCCCGTCACCGCGGGCCACGGCCTTTGCGCCGCCGACCCCTGGCTACTGGCCGTCCTGGACCCCAAAGTGGGCCTGGTCGGTCTGCCCTTCCATCCGACTCCGCGCGGCGATACCGCCGTCGCCGCCGAGGTCTACAGCCACACCGTCCAGCCGCGCTGAACCGCGCGTCGTGATCGACATCAGTTCGCGCACGGCCAAATAGGAGAGCAGGCCGATCGGGGAGAGCAGGATGGTGACGAACAGGATCGGCGAGACGAGCAGTGGCGAGACGGACCGGGCCCGGCTGTCGAGGTAGATCCAGCGGCCGATGAACAGGTCGAAGGCGATCAGGTGGGCCCAGATCGCGGCCGCGCCCCAGTCGTCGCCGAGGATTTCGCGCAGGGTCGCCAGATCGGGGCGGAGCATGGCGGCGAAGAACTGCGGGAAGTGCGGGAGCATGAGCGCCAGATAGACCAGCAGCGGGGGCAGCACGATCCAGGGCGACGCGACCAGGCGGCGGGTCCACACCCGGTGCGGGGCAAGGATCATGGCGGCCCAGAACGGGGCGGCGAGCCAGAAGACGAGGGAGAACAGGGTGGTGGTCATCGGCGCGCCACCACCCAGGTGACCGCACCGGCGCTCGCCGCGGCGACCGCCGCGAGGGACACCAGCGTCAGGGCTTGGGGATGCACCACCGATTCACCGCGCAGCGCCTGCCAGGTGACCACCCCGAGCAAGGCCGTGTAGGCCGCGGTGGCGATGGTGACCAGGGTGGCTCGGGTCGAGCCGTCCCGCAGCACCCCGACCCGGCTCGAGAGCAGCTCGAGCGCGATCACCACCAGTGGAATCAGCTGCAGCGCATGGATTCCCACGAAGTGCGGAATCCGCAGGTCCCCGCCCACCGTGCTCCACCCGAGCAGCGGCAATCCCGGGCCGCCATCGGGTAGGCCCACGGTGTGCGCGCCGGAAATGGTGCGCGGCAGGTCGTGTTGGCCCGTCTTGGGCCCGACCATGAGGAATCCCAACGCCATCCCGAGCAGCGAGAGCAGGCTGCCGTATCGAATGCCGAGGCTGCGCGCCCGATCCGGCCCGGGATTGCGGAACAGCACCGCGCTGATCACCGCGGTGGCCACCCAGACGACCGCGATCGACGCGCCCATGGTGTACCAGAGTGCGCTGTTCAGCGGCGAACTCACGTTGAAGTGACTGGTCGTCCCCCGCGCCACCTGCACCACGATGACGACCATCTCCACGGCCAGCAGTGCGGCGGCCACGGTCCCGGCCCGCTCGGCCAGCCGCCGCCCCTTGGACAGCTGCGGGATGAGCCAGGCCCAGGTGATCGCGTAAATCAGTACCGACAGGGCGAATTTGGCGGGTTTGTCCCACGCCGGGAGGCCGGTGATGACCCGATGGTCGATCACCATTCCCCCGGCGGCGAACAGCACCAGCGCGAACATCGCGACCGCCAGCCACACCAGCGGCGGATGCCAACGCTCTCGAACGGAAACAGGCGAGACAGCAACAACACTCATACTGGATAGCGTAACTATCCGATAGTGTCACTGTCTATAAATCGAACGCCTATGAATGCGGCGGAAACTGCCCGTCGGCCGTGACCTTGGTGCCATTCAAGGTGAACGTCACCACGCTCGGCCCACCCTGCGGGCAGCACATGGGCTCGTCGCCCTTGATCCAGTGATAGGTCAGCGTCAGGCTCGTCCGGGTATGCCCGGTGATCTTCGTGTACATGTAGGGATCCGAGGTCGCCGTGCCCAGATAGGTCCCATTGGTGAAGAACAGCATGTGCGTGTACGGGTGATTCAAGGTCGAGGCCACCTCCATCCACGACAGCACGCCGTCGCAGCCCGCCGAGAGCTGATCATCACTGGCCTGCCCCACCTGCCACTTGCCCCCCGGCGGCGGCGACAGCCGGGCCATGGCCTGCTTAGCGAGATCGGAATTCACGTCGAAGCACAGCCCGTGCCCACTGCCCGCCGGTGCCGCGGGCTGCTGTGCGGCAACGGGTTCCGTCGTCGAACCCCCCGACGTTGACCCGCCCCCACATCCGCCGACGGCGAGCACCACGCCCGCCGCCAGTGCCGCCACCGCCATTGACCTGGCCTTCATGAATCCCCTCCGGTCTCGCTTCACGACATGATGATCGGGCTCGCGGGAAATCGCGTTATCCCCCGCTGCGAACCCGACGAGGTGCGCGTTGGAAATGTAGCGGAATGCGAGAATGCGTTATGAGCATCAAGATCGATGGCCTGGATTCCGCGCTGCTGGCGGAGTTGGCGGCCGATCCGCGCGCGCCGATCCTGGAGTTGGCGCAGCGGCTGGGGATCGCACGGAACACGGTGCAGGCCAGGATGAAACGGCTCGAGGCGTCGGGCGTGGTACGGGGCTATCCGCCGGATGTGGATCTGGAGGCCATCGGGTTCGCGGTGCACGCGTTCCTCGGGATCGAGCTGAATCAGAACAAGATGAACGACATCGTCGAGGCGCTGCGGGAGTTCCCGAACGTGCTCGAGGTGCACGCGACGACCGGGCGCGGGGATCTGCTGGTGCGGATTGCCGCGCGGTCGCAGCCGGATCTGCTGGCGATCATTCAGCGCGTGCACTCCATCCCGGGGGTCAAGCACACCGAAACCATGCTCGCCCTGGCGACTCCGGTCGAGTACCGCTCGCTCCCGCTCGTCGAGCATTTGACACGTCATTCGGTCAGCGAATGAGCGCCTGAGCAAAATGATGCGCGCGTCACAGTGTTCCAGATCACCTTTGAGCAATCTGATCAACTTTTCGCGCCTAAGTTGACACACATCACACATCACGGCAGATTTCGCTGCACCGATCGCTTGATCCCTTCCTATGCAGCTCACGAGGCTGTGGAGAGTGTGGTGACTGTCAATGACCGACGTTGCCTGGGCGCCTGTCCGGCAGGCCGAACCAGCTACCCCCTACGACCTCGCCGATCGCTACCGATCCGGTGCGGGTCCGGTGCTTCTCACCGGTGTGCAGGCCATTGCCAGACTGTTGGTCGAGCAGCACGTGCGCGATATGCGCGCCGGGCATCGGGTCGCGACCTTCGTCTCCGGCTATCAGGGCAGCCCGCTGGGCGGCGTCGACAAGATGTTGCTGGGCATGCCGAATGTGCTGTCCGAGCACGACATCACCTTCGTTCCGGGTTTCAACGAGGAGCTGGCGGCCACCTCGGTGTGGGGCAGTCAGGCCGATCTGCCCGCGGGCACGGCGACCCACGATGGCGTGGTCGGCGTCTGGTACGGCAAGGGGCCGGGCGTGGACCGGGCCACCGATGCCATTCGGCACGCCAATATGTACGGGGTGAATCCGCGGGGCGGCGTGCTGCTGCTGGTGGGTGACGATCCGGCCTCCAAGTCCTCGACCGTGCCCGCGGTGAGCGAACGGTCGCTGGCGGCCATGGGCGTGCCGGTGCTGTTCCCGCGCAATGCCCGCGAGATCATCACCATGGGCATGCAGGGTGTGGCACTGTCGCGGGCCTCGGGCTGCATTGTGGCCATGAAGATCGTGGCCGATGTCGCCGACGGCGCGTGGACCGTGGACTCCTCGGTCGCGGAGCTCCCTATCGAGGTGCCCGAGATCCAGTGGGAGGGCAAGACTTTCACCTATCGGCAGCGGCCGATGGCGGCTCCCGCCGACAGCGTGCTCGCCGAGGCGGACCTGTACGGGCCGCGCTGGGCCACGGTGCGGGCCTTCGGGGCGGCCAACGATCTCGATGTCATCGAGGTGGATCCGGTCGCCGCGCGCATCGGAATCGCCGCCACCGGCACCACTTTCGACGCGGTCCGGCAGGCGCTGGTGGATCTCGGCGTGGACGAGGCGGCCATGCACCGCGCCGGAATCCGGCTGCTGCGCATCGGCATGCCGTATCCCGTTGGGGCGCAGAAGGTCATGGAGTTCGCGCACGGGCTCGAGCAGATCATCGTGGTCGAGGACAAGACCGCGTTCATCGAGACCCAGATCCGGGAGATCCTGTACGGCACGGCGGATGCCCCGCGCATCATCGGCAAGCTGGACGCCCAGGGTATGCCGCTCATGCCGTTCGACGGTGAGCTCACCGCGGGTCGCCTGCTGGCTCCGCTGCGGCGGGTACTGCGCGATCACGTCGAGCTGAAAAAGGCTCCGCCGCCCGCGCTTTCGCTGGAGGTGCTGTCGGCCAAACGCACCCCGTACTTCTGCAGCGGCTGCCCGCACAATCGCTCCACCGCGATTCCGGAGGGATCGATCGGCGGCGGCGGTATCGGCTGCCACACGCTGGTGACGCTGTCGGGCCGCAAGGACAGCGCGGTGACCGGGCTGACCCAGATGGGTGGTGAGGGCAGCCAGTGGATCGGGCAGGCGCCGTTCACCGATGTGCCGCACCTGTTCCAGAACATTGGCGACGGCACGTTCTTCCACTCCGGGCAGCTGGCGGTGCAGGCGTGCGTGGCGGCCGGGGTGAACATCACCTACAAGCTGCTCTACAACGAGGTCGTCGCCATGACCGGCGCGCAGGACGTCGAGGGCGGGCTCACGGTCGCGAAGCTGACCCACAAGCTGACCACCGAGGGCGTCAAGCAGATCATCATCTGCGCCGATGATCCCAAGCGGCACAACAAGAAGCAGCTCGCCAAGGGCACGCTGCTGTGGCATCGCGATCGGCTCGACGAGGCACAGCGGATGCTGCGGGAGATCAAGGGCGTGACCGTGCTGATCTACGACCAGCACTGCGCCGCCGACGCGCGTCGCCAGCGCAAGCGGGGGACGCTGCCGGTGCGCAATACCCGCGTGGTGATCAATGAGGCGGTGTGCGAGGGGTGCGGCGACTGCGGCACCAAGTCGAACTGTCTGTCGGTGCAGCCGGTGGAGACGGAGTTCGGGCGCAAGACGCGCATCGATCAGACCTCGTGCAATACCGACTACAGCTGCCTGGACGGGGATTGCCCGTCGTTCGTGACCGTGGAGCTGAACCCGGACGCCAAGGGGCGCAAGGCCACCAAGCGCACGAGCGTCGAGCCGCCCGCCGTGGCCGATCCGGGGCTGAGTGCTCCGCTGGGGACGCAGAACGTGCTCATCGCGGGCATCGGCGGTACCGGCATCGTGACGGTGAACCAGGTGCTGGCCACCGCGGCGCTGCGGGCCGGGTACGCGGTCGAGAGCCTCGACCAGATCGGGCTGAGCCAGAAGGCCGGGCCGGTGCTGTCGCACTTGCGGTTCTCCGCAACGGAATTGGAGCCGTCCAACCGGCTCACACCGGGCAGCGCGGACTGCATCATGGCCATCGATCTGCTGGGGGCCGCCGATCCCAAGAATCTGCAGTACGGCAACCCGGAGAGCACCGTCGTGGTCGCTTCGACCAGCCAGACGCCGACCGGGGACATGGTCTACGACAAGTCGGTGCAGTATCCCGAGACCCAGCCGCTGCTGGATCGCCTTGCGGGCGTGTCGGATTCGCTGTTCCACTTCGATGCGCTCGCGGCCGCGCAGCAGCTGTTCGGGAATACCGCCGCCGCCAATTTCCTCATGGTCGGCGCGGCCTTCCAGACCGGTGGGCTGCGGCTGCCCGCGGCGGCCATCGAAGAGGCGATCACCATCAACGGTGTCGCGGTGGCGGCCAATATCGCGGCCTTCCGCTGGGGCCGGGTGGCCATTGCCGATCCGGATGCCTTCGCCGTGGCGACCGAACCGGCCTCGGCTCGGCGGGCCAAGCGCGCGGTACCCGCGGAACTGTTGGCGGGCACCGACTTCGACGGTGAGGTTCGCCGGTTGGTCGAGCTGCGCGCCGCCGAACTGATCGACTTCCAGAACGCGAAGGTCGCGCGCCGCTACATCGAGACCGTGCAGGCCGCCTGGACGGCCGAGCGGGCGGTCACCGACCGCACCGAGTTCAGCGAGGCGGTCGCGCGCGGGCTGTACAAGTTCACCGCCTACAAGGACGAGTACGAGGTCGCGCGGCTGCTGGTGGATCCCGACTTCCTGGCCGATGTGCGGGCCCAGGTCCCCGGCGGCGAGAAGCTCACCTACAAGCTGCATCCCCCGATGCTGCGGGCCATGGGTCGCAAGAAGAAGATCGGCCTGACTCCCAAAACCCATGTGGCCCTGAAGGTGCTCGCCAAGGGCAAGGCGCTGCGCGGCACGAAGCTGGACCCGTTCGGCTACGCGCACGTCCGCAAGGTGGAGCGGGAGCTGCTGTCCCACTACACCCAAATGGTCCACCGCCTCGCCGCCGGACTCACCGACCAGACCTACGCCACGGCCGCCGAGGCCGCCGGTCTGCCCGACCTGGTCCGCGGCTACGAGGACGTCAAGCTCGGCAATGTCGAGCTCTACCGAGCGCGCCTGCGCGAACTCGGCCTCGACTGAGCGGTAATCGCCCACCCCAAATTCCACACCACTCCAACGCGCCACGGCGGCACCGAATCCGCGCCGCCGTACCGCGATGGTCCGTGCCGTGCCATCGGCACACCCCCGGCCGCCCACCACGCGGCCACCACACAGCCGCCACAAGCGGCGTCCACGAAAGGAATCGATTGTGACCGCAATGCACACCGACACAGGGGTTTTCGGCCGCTCGCACGAGCTCAGTGGCCGACGCCACGAGCAGGTGGTGTTCTGCGAGGACGACAAGAGCGGGCTCAAGGCGATCATCGCCATTCACTCGACCACGCTGGGTCCGGCGCTGGGCGGGACGCGGATGTACCCGTACGCCTCGGAGTCCGACGCGCTGGACGATGTGCTGCGCCTGTCGTGGGGCATGACCTACAAGGCGGCGGCCGCGGGCTGCGATCTGGGTGGCGGCAAGGCCGTCATCATCGGCGATCCGGCGGTGGACAAGAGCGAGGAGCTCTTCGCGGCGTACGCGCGATTCGTGGAATCCCTTGGCGGCCGGTACATCACGGCGGGTGATGTCGGCACCAACACCGACGATCTGGACACCATCGGCCGCTACACCGGTTTCGTGACCGGCCGCAGCAAGGCCGCGGGCGGCTCCGGTGACAGCGCCCGGCTGACCGCGCTGGGTGTCTTCAACGCCATGCGCGCGGGTGCCGAATCCGTCTGGGGCGCACCGACCCTGGCCGGTCGCACGGTCGGTGTCGAGGGCGTCGGCAAGGTCGGCAGCGAACTCATCGCGCTGCTGCTCGCCGACGGCGCGGAGGTCTGCGCCACCGACGTGAATCAGGCGGCGCTGGACCGCCTTTCGAAGACTCATCCCTCGGTTCGACTGTTGAGCAGTGTCTCCACCGCTCCGGTCGACGTCTACGCCCCCTGCGCCCTCGGCGGCACGCTCACCGCGTCCAGCGCCGAGGCCATCGAGGCGAAACTCGTCTGCGGCGCCGCCAACAACCAGTTGGCCACGCCCGCGGTGGAATACGCCCTGAACGAGCGCGGCATCACCTGGGTCCCGGACTTCGTGGCCAATGCCGGTGGGCTCATTCAGGTGGCCGGTGAGCTGCGCAAGGCGGCATCGGCCGAGGTCGAAGACGCGGTGAGGGGCATCTTCGACCGTTGCCGCGACATCATCGCGGAAAGTAAGGCCGAGGGAATCGGCACCGGTGCGGCGGCGAACAGGTTCGCGGAGCGGCGTCTGGACGCCATTCCGCGGGCCCTCTGAACCGCGCCTTGGTTTCAAGGAGGAGACGACAAGTGGCGTTCGCGAGCGGAATGTTCCGCACCAAGTCGGTCGAGCAATCGATCAGGGATACCGATGAACCGGATTCCAAGCTACGCAAGGATCTCACGGCGCGGGATCTGACCATCTTCGGTGTCGCGGTGGTGATCGGGGCGGGCATCTTCACGCTCACCGCCCGGACCGCGGGCACGGTCGCGGGGCCCTCGGTCTCGCTGGCCTTCGTCTTCGCGGCCATCGCCTGCGGGTTGACGGCGTTGTGCTACGCCGAATTCGCCTCGACGGTGCCGGTGGCGGGCAGTGCGTACACCTTCGCGTACGCCACTTTCGGCGAGGTCATCGCCTGGATCATCGGGTGGGACCTGATTCTCGAGTTCGCGCTTGCCGTCTCAGTGGTCGCCAAGGGGTGGTCGCAGTATCTCGGCGAGGTACTCGGGCATGTGGTGAATCCGGTCGCGCACGTCGGGTCGGTCTCCTTCGACTGGGGCGCGGTGTTGATCATCGCGATCGTCGGCGTGCTGCTGGCCACGGGCACCAAGCTGTCCTCGCGGGTCTCGGCGGTCGCGGTCGCCATCAAGCTGGCCGTGATCGCGCTGGTGCTGGTGGTCGGCGCGACCTACTTCAAGGCCTCCAACCTGAGCCCCTACATTCCGCCGTCGCAGCCCTCGGCGCAGGCGGGCGGCGCGCATCAGTCGCTGTTCTCCTTCCTGACCGGTTCCGGCGGAACGAATTTCGGGTGGTACGGGCTGCTGGCCGCGGCCTCGCTGGTGTTCTTCGCCTTCGTCGGATTCGACGTGGTCGCCACCACCGCGGAGGAGACCCGCAATCCGCAGCGTGATGTGCCGCGCGGCATCTTCGGGTCGCTGGCCATTGTGACCGTGCTCTATGTCGCGGTGTCGCTGGTGCTGACCGGCATGGTGCCCTACACCGAGCTCGCCAGCGGAAACGCCACCCTGGCAACGGCTTTCGCGCTGCACGGGGCGACCTGGGTGAAGAACATCATCTCCATCGGGGCGCTGGCCGGGCTCTCGACCGTGGTCATGGTGATGTTCCTGGGCCAGACCCGCGTGCTGTTCGCCATGGCGCGCGACGGGCTGCTCCCGCGCGGCCTCGCCCACACCGGCAAGCACGGGACGCCGGTCCGGCTGACCGTCATCGTCGGCGTCGTGTGCGCGCTGCTGGCCGGATTCGTGGACTTCGGCACCCTCGAAGAAATGGTCAATATCGGCACGCTGGTGGCGTTCGTCCTTGTCTCCCTGGGCGTTCCGATCCTGCGCCGCACCCGACCGGACCTGAAGCGCGGCTTCCGCGTCCCGTTCGTTCCGGTGATTCCGATCCTCGCGGCCCTGGCCTGCCTGTGGCTCATGCTGAACCTGTCCATCGAAACCTGGCTGCGGTTCGTCATCTGGATGGCGATCGGCATCGTGATCTACTTCGGTTACAGCCGTCGGCATTCGGTGCTGGGCGCGCTGTCACGGAACCATCCAGGACAGCACGACGGTGGACTGCAGGTACACCAGCAGGCACATGCCGAGCAGGAACAGCACGCTCCAACCCAGCACGCGGCGGAAGATGTCGCCCTCACGGCCGTGCAGGCCGACGGCGGCCGCCGCGATGGCCAAGTTCTGCGGTGAGATCATCTTGCCCAGCACGCCGCCGGAACTGTTGGACGCGGCCATCAGGGTCTGCGAGAGTCCGGCCTTTCCGGCGGCGGTCACCTGCAGGGCGCCGAACAGCGAGTTCGACGAGGTGTCCGAGCCGGTGACGGCGGTGCCCAGCCAACCCAGCAGTGGGGACAGCAGGGCGAACAACCCGCCCGCCGCGGCCATCCAGGTGCCCAGCGTGATGGTCTGGCCCGAGGCGTTCATGACATACGCCAGGGCCAGCACCGTCATCACGGTGAGAATGGCCCAGCGCAATTGGAACAGCGTCGCGCCGTAGGCCTTCAGCGCCTTGGGAATCGAGATACCCAATACCGCCATCGTGACCACGCCCGCCACCAGCATCTGGGTGCCGGGCGTGGTCGCGATATTGAGGGTGAAGGTCACCGAGCCGACCTTGCCGCCCTTGGCGTTCAGCAGATGCAGTCCGGGCCAGGCGAATTGGTGGGTGGCGCGGTTGAGCCAGGATTTGATGGGGCCGATCTGGCCGAGCACGAAGACGGCGATGATGATCAGGTACGGGGCGTAGGCGCGGGCGATCTCGCGGGGCGGGTCGTGAGGTAGGTCGCGGGTCTCCTCCGGAGCCTCACCGGACCGTTCGTCTCCCGGTGCACCCGACATGACCGGCGTCACAACCGCTTCCGTGTAGACCCGGGCGGGCCGCCAGAAGCGAACCAGCGCCATGACGGCGGCGGCCGAGACCAGCGCCGCCACCACGTCGGCCAGCGGCACCGAGATGAAGTTCGACGTCACGTACTGGGCCACGGCGAAAGATGCTCCACAGACTACGATCGCGGGCCAGGTCTCGCGAATTCCGTTCTTGCGGTCCACGATCAGCACCAGCACCAGCGGAACGAACAGCGCCAGAATGGGAGTCTGACGGCCCACCATCGCGCCGAGGGTGTCCGAGGAATGCCCGGTGACCGAGCCCAGCGTGATGATGGGCGTGGCCATCGCGCCGAAGGCGACCGGCGCGGTATTCGCCGCCAGCGCCAGCACCGCCGCCTTCAAGGGCGCGAATCCCAGGGCGATGAGCATGACCGCGGTCACCGCGACCGGTGTCCCGAATCCGGCCAGCGCCTCCATCAGCGCGCCGAAGCAGAAGGCGATGAGCATGGCTTGAATGCGCTGGTCGTCGCTGACGCTCGCGAACGAGCGCCGCAGCACGTCGAAATGGCCTGTCGCGACGGTCATGTTGTAGACCCAGATGGCATTGATGACGATCCACAGGATCGGGAAGAACCCGAAGGCTGCCCCCTCCGATCCGGCCAGCACGGCCTGCCCGACCGGCATGCCGTAGGCCCAGACCGCGACGATCAGGGCGACCGCGAGCGCCACCAGGGCGGCGATCCACGCGGCCCACCGCAGCACGCCCAGGAGGACGAACAAGGTCAGTAGGGGCAGGGCCGCGACGAGCGAACTCCACGCGAGGGAATGGGCGACCGGATCGAGAATCTGCTGATACATGGCAACCTCCGACATAATGGTCGGTCGGAACACAGCGGCCCACAGGCGATTCCCGATAGGTTGGCGGGGTCGGCGTGCCATCCACGGTTTGGCAAATACTCAGCGATAGCGTGCGGGGTATGGCACACAGCCGAACGCCGGGGCCCATCGAGCACGTCGTAGTGATGGTGCAGGAGAATCACACCACCGACAATTACTTGCGGTCCGCGGCGGCCTACGGCGCGAACGTTGCCACGGGTTGGCCGACCGCGGCGAATCCACCCGCATCGGATCAACCGCATGATCGCGCCACCTGGGTTCGATGGTTGGAGCGGAAGATCACCGGGGCGCATGTGCAATTCGATACCGCCGCGGTGATGCCGTTCTACGCGTGGCTGGCGGCGAGCGGGGCGCTGCTGGAAAACCACTGCAGTGGGTTCGGAACCAATTCCACGCCGAACCATCTGTTGATCGTCGGTGGGCAGACGCCGACGTTGAAGAATCCGTCTCGGAAAGGGCCGCAACCGGTTTGGGATATGCCGAGCCTGCCCGGCCACGCCGGAGATCACGGGTTCTCCTGGCGCGCCTACACCGGAAGTTCGGGTTACCCCGTCGAGTTCTACCGCCAGCTGCAGGGCTCGCCGAATATCGTCCGCAGCGATCAACTCGCCGCCGACGCCGCCGCGGGCGCGCTTCCGGCGCTCTCGATGCTCTGGCACGATTCGCCCCGCGACGAGCATCCGGCCGCCGACGTCACCCTCGGCCACAACGCCATCTGGCAGACGGTCAGCGCGATTGTGGCCGCAGGACTGTGGAATTCGACCGTCTTCCTGCTCACCTGGGACGACTGGGGCGGCTACGACGATCACGTCGTCCCGCCCCACATCGAATCCGACCTATCCGGCCATCAGCTCGCCTACGGCTCCCGCCTACCGCTACTCATGTTCGGCGGCCGCGTGCGCCCCGGCATCGACCACCGCTGGTGCGGCCACACCAGCATCACCAAAACCGTTCTCCAACTACTGGGTTTGCCACCCCTGGGCGTACCCCGCGTGGACAACGACCCAGGCCTCGCCGACCTGGTCGACCAACGCCCAGATGCCCCGCTCCCCCTGATGCCCGCCCCACCCGCATTCGGCACAACCATCCTCCAACCACCCCCGCCCCACCCCACCCCAACCCCCACACCGCCACCGCCCCCACCGGTCACCACCCCCAACCCCGTCGGCCCCATCCTCCTACGCGACGGCACCACCCTCCCACCCCCGAACGATGTCGTGATCAAGTGACGCTCACCCGCTCGCACACCGATTCGGCGGTCGGGACATTCGTCCGTATCCATCGAGGTCAGCGGTTTCTAAAGTCGAGTTGGTGAATACCGTTCCCGACACCATCGCCGACACCGTCGAGCAGGCCGTGCACAAGGCCGAGGAGTTGCGGAGTCCGGGACGTTTTCTGGTGTCGGCCATGCTCGCCGGTGTCTACATCGCCGTCGGCGAGGTGCTCCTGCTCGTCGCCATCTCACCGTTCGTGGCCGAGCACTCCCCCGCCGTGAAACTCCTCGAGGGCGCGGTCTTCCCCATCGCCTTGACCCTGGTGATGTTCGCCGGAGCCCAACTTTTCACCTCGACGGTGATGATCATGCTCGTCGGCGTCCTGTCCGGCCGCACCGGTGTGAAACCCATGCTCGCCGCCTGGGCGGCCACCCTGATCGGCAACTTCCTCGGCACCCTGCTCTTCGCCGCCATGACCCACGCCTCCGGCGTCATGTCCTCCCCCACCGCCAAATCCATGCTCGCCGAACTCCTTTCGGCGAAGAACGCCCTGCACGGCGGCCAACTCTTCTGGCGCGCGGTCCTCTGCAACCTGCTCGTCTGCCTGGCGGTCTGGATGTTCACCCGAGTCCGCACCCCCGGAGCCAAACTAGCCCTCCTCTGGCTCCCCGTCCTGGTCTTCGTCGCCGTCGGCTTCGAACACTGCATAGCCAACATGTCCCTCTACACCCTCGGAATCCTCGAAGGCCAAACCACTTTCCCCGCCCTCCTCCACAACCTCCTCTACACAATCCCCGGCAACATCCTCGGCGGCGGCTTCCTCGTAGGCGCCACCTACTGGTACACCTCCGCCTCCCACCGCCCATCCGCGACGGAGTCAGGTGAGGTGATGAAGAGCTCGGTCGAGGCGGGGTAGGGCTCGGGTCCAGCTGCGTTCCACGGCATTGCGGGCCATTTTGTGGCGGCGGTGGGTGATGTCGAAACCTGTTTGGGTTACCAGGAATCGGGTGCCGCGGCCTTGCGGGTGAATCGCGTACCCACCGATGCGGCAAATCCCTTCGGGCGCAACAGCCATCGCGCGAGGAGGTCCGGGTCGGTCAGGAAGTGCCAGACCGTGGCGGGAGGTTGGGGGAGGAAGGTGCCGAGTTCGACGGTGGCGGGGTCTCTGCCCGCGTCGGCTATCACTTACTCGGTCCCGGTGGGGGCCTCGCCGTTGGGGTCGGTGAATTTCGCTTCCAACTCAGCGGCGAGGTCGGGCTTGTCGGCGCTCATCTTCTGAACGTAGGCGACCGCGTCGCCTACGGTGCGTAGGCTCGCCAGGTCCTCGTCGGGCACCTTCACCTTGTAGGTGTCCTCGAGTTGGACGGCGATTTCGACCAGGGACAGGGAGTCGATGTCGAGGTCGGTGACGAAGGACTTTTCGATGGTGACTTCCGAGGGGTCGATGCCGGTCACCTCCTCGATGATCGATGCGATACCGGCGACGATTTCGTCTTGCGTGGCAACCATGGTTCTGCCTTTCTCGTTGGTGCCCAGCACGCTAGGAGCTCCACCCGGGTGGAGGTTCAAGCGGCTGTGATGGACGGCACACTGCGGATCCGCTTGTGTCGTACGGCGTCTAGGGCGTCGGACGTGGGCTGATACGTTGCCCTGGTGACCCGAGTCGACGTAACTGCAGCCAATGAGCCCGCGACGGCCGATGCGGCCGCTCTGCCCGCGTACTACGTTTCGCGGGGCCTGGGAGAGGACGGCTACGAGCGCTATTCGGCGAGCGAGTCGACCGTGAGCGTGTGGGCGGCAACCATGCAGCACGGCGCGCCTCCGTCGGCACTGCTGGCCCGGGCCGTGGAGCGGTGCGCACCGCGCGAGGGGACGCGGGTGGCGCGGTTCACGATGGAGATCCTGGGGCCGGTACCGGTGGGTGAGATCGGCGTGCGGGCCTGGGTGGAACGGCCGGGCAAGCGGGTCGAACTGGTGGCCGCGGAATTGGTTGCGCCGCAACCCGACGGCAGCGGCCGAGTGGTGGCCAAGGCGTCGGCCTGGCGGATCGCCACCTCCGACAGCTCGTCGGTGACCCACTACGCGGATCCGGCCCTACCCGCCCTGCCCGAATCCGCGGAGATCGGCTGGGGCGTACCGGACGGCTGGGATGTGGGCTACGTCCGCTCGGTCGAGATCCGGGCCGTCGAGAGCGACGCGATCACCCGCCGGGTCTGGGTCCGCCCCCTGGTCGAGGTGGTCGAGAGCGAGCCCATCTCCCCCCTGGTCCGAGTCTTCTCGGTCGCCGACGTCGCCAACGGTGTTGGCGCACAACTGGACCCGTCCCACTGGACCTTCCTCAACACCGACCTGACCATCGACCTGTACCGCCTCCCCCTCGGCGAATGGATCGGCCTCGCGGTCGAAACCACCATCGGCCCGGACGGCATCGGCCTGTGCTCCACCGTCCTCCACGACGAACAGGGACCAATCGGCCGCTGCATGCAGATTCTCGAGGTGCGAGCGCGCGCCTGAGCCCTCGACATCACGGATCGGCAATGCCTTGCGAGCGATCGAAAACGGTGAACGTAGCCGCGAACCGGCGCTTGCGTGACTCATTTTGAACGATTCTGTGTCACACTGAGTTTCGTGTCTTGTCCGTTTTGTCGCAGCACTGTGCCTCCTTGGGAGTCGACGCGGTGCGTGCTGGTGCGGACGACTTTCCTCGGTGACTGGTCGATAGGCGATGGCGCCCGAAGGCGGGCGATGGATTGAACCCACGACAGGTCGTTTCATCGGGCCGCTGATCCCGATCGACCGGCAGCTTCCGCTGACCCTCGGTAGCCGGATACCCCGGCCACCGGGTCATGCGTAATGCCAAGCGACGCACGACAAATCGCTTGGAATCTGTATCGAGTGGAAGAGAAGGCAAAAGTCATGGTCTCTCACGAGAATGTGGACAGGTTCGCGGACCTCTTGTTCGGTGACCGTCGTGCCGCCGCGCAGCGCTACAACCGGCTGTTCAGCGAGGAAGGATTCGACCAGGACTGGTGGGCGGCGACCAAAGACCCGGGCGCCCGTGCCTACGAGCGATACCTGCGATTGTTGCCGAGTTTGTCGGCGGTGGAGACGGTGTCGGATCTGCGCGAGTGCCTGACCTTGCACGAGCAGTCCACCGTCGTGGATCCGCACCTGGGTGCCCTGCTGACCGTGCAGGTGAATCTGGTGTTGGGCACCTTGCTCGAACAGCATTCGCGCACAGGCGAAGTGGAGAGGGCGCTGACCGAGCTGCTGGCCGGGCGCGCGGTCGGTGCGTATGTGCTCACCGAGGTCGGCCACGGTAGCGATCTGAACAATCTCGAGACGACCGCGGTGTACGACCCGGCCGACGGCGGCGGCTTCGTGCTGAACACCCCGACCGACGCGGCGATCAAGTTCATGCCCACCACCGCCGCACCGCCGGTAGCGGGCATCGCGCGGTTCGGAATCGTGTTCGCACGGTTGGTCATCGGCGACACGGCGCACGGTGTGTACCCGTTCCTGGTGTGGATGTGCGATGCCGACGGCCAGCTGTGCCCCGGTCTGACGATCCGCCGTATGCCCGAGAAGCCCGGGCTGGGAATGGACAACGCCATGACCCGCTTCGACAATGTCCGGGTCTCGCGCGAATGCTTGTTGTCGCACACCGGAACCCGCGTCGAGGCCGACGGTGAGCTGGTTTCGCCGATCCCGCGCGACAACCAGGTGTGGCGTGCCATCAGCCGGGTGCGGGTGGGCCGCCTGTGCATTTCGGGGATGGCCGCGGCGGTATCGCGGGCCGCGGTGTCGATCGCCGTACGCCAGTCCACGCAACGCGATATCGCGAGCATGGCGGGCGGACGCGTGCCGCTGTCGCAGGTGCCAGCACACTATGCGCCCTTGGTGGAAGCGGTGGTCGACACCTATCTCGCCACTTCCGCGGTCGAGATCGCCGTCGACGGTTTCGCCGCCGTCATCGACGCCGGAGACGACGAGCAGAGTCCGGAACTGACCGACCTGGTGTCGCTGACCAAATACTTCGCCACCTCCACCGCGATGCGCGTGTGCGGCGAGGTCCGCGACCGGCTCGGCGCCCAGGGCGTGTTCGCCCACAACAAGATCGTGGAGTATCGGGCCCTGCGCGATGCCGCCGCCACGGCCGAGGGCGACAGCTACGTGATAGCCCTCCTGGCGGGCTACCGCAGATTGTTCGGTCCCGATGAGTGGACCCAGGAGAATTGGGACGAGCTCGAGCCCTGCGATCTGGACACCCCGGAGAGCTGGGTGAGGTGGTTGGGCGCCCGCGCCGCCTTCCTGCAGCACCGCACGCTCGAGGCCTACGCGAACACCAGCGGCGACCGACAGACACGGTGGGACGCGGTCTATGACCTGGCGCTGGCCGCCGCCGATGCGCACACCGCGCATCGGGCCGCGGTCCGGCTGGCCGAGCGTGCCGTCGACCTGCCATCGGATGCCCGGCGGGTGATGGAAAACGTGCTCACCCTCTTCGCCGTGCGGCAGTGCCTGGCCCACAGCGCGGACCTGCTACCCGACGGCCCTCTGCCCAAGACACGAGAGTCATTGCGGGACATGCGGGTCCAGTTGCATCGGATGCTGGCCCCGCTCCTGACCGAGTTGGTCGCGGCGTTCGAACTCGAAACCGGTTCGCTGCGCACCGTGTACGACTCGAACAGCTACATCGAGCAGTGCGCGAACGCGCTGCGGGTCGGCTGACACCCGACCGCGCACGACCGGGAACATGCTCGGGATGCCGTCGGCGCGGCATCCCGAGACGTGGTCAGAACCTGGTGCGGACGGGCGGGAAAACCACCGGCAGGCTCGCCAGCGAGCGGTGGAAAGGACCTGGCCGCCAGTGGAGTTGGTCGGCGGGGCAGGCCAGCCGCAGTTCGGGCAGCCGGTCGAAGAGCTGATCGATGGCGGTCTGCGCGACCAAGTACGCGACATCTTGGGCCGGGCAGGCGTGCGGGCCGGTGCCCCAGCCGAGATGCGCGCTGTTCCCGGTGTAGGGGCCCACGATCTCGGGGTCGTTGTTGCAGGCCGCCAGGCTGGTGACCACCGGCTGATTCGCGGGCAGCCACATCGAGTCCACCATGACCGGCTGGGGCGGGTAGGTGATGGAGAAGTTCGCCAGCGGCGGGTCGGTGAACAGCAACTCCGACAACGCATCCCGCGTGGTCAGCGCGGCCACGCCGGAGTACCGTTCGTCGGTCAGCATCAGCAACAGCGTGTTGGCGATCAGGTTGGTCAGCGGCTCGATACCGGCGCCGTAGATCGTCACCAGCTGGTGCACCAACTCCTCATCGGTCAGTTCCACCGAGTGCTCCAGCAGCCGGGTTGTGACGTCCGCGCCCGGCTCCTGCCGCTTGAGGTTCACCAGGTCGCCGAGCGCGGCCACGAACAGCGCGTTGCCCTCCTCGGCCGAGTTGCCCTCGAACATCATCGCCATGCCCCGCGCGACCTGCTGACCGATATCGGCCGGGCACCCGACCATGGTGTTGAGGTAGGCGAACGTGACCGGGAAGGCGTACTGGCTGATCAGATCGGCCTCGCCATCCCCGCAGAACGTGTTGACCTGACCGACCACGATCTCTTCGATGACCCGATCGACCTCGTAAAGATTGATCCCGTCGATACTGTCGACACTGGCCTTGCGATAGCGGGCGTGCTCGGCGCCCGCGCTACGCAACGCGTTCGGCCGGTACTGCAGCATCGGCAGAATCGGGCAGTCGGCCGGAATGTCCTGCTCCCAAACGCGGGGATCGGCCCGGAAACGCTCGGCATCATTGTTGATCGCGACCGCGGTCCGGTAGCCGATCACCAGGGTGGCCGCGATGCCCGGCGAAAGCTCCACCGGGACAACAGAACCGAACTTCTCGCGCATCGCGGCGTAGAAGGAGTGCGGGTTGGCGGCGAATTCCGGTGCGTACAGCGGCACCGGGATTCGATCGAGGATGTCGGGACCGGAATCCCCACCAGGCTGCATGCCGCCAGATCATACCCACAACCGCGGTTGGCGGCCCCCGCGAGATTCGATGCCGCGCACGACCATTCCGCTGCGCGGTGCGCGGCGCACAGCCGATTGCTACGTTGTGAGGGCTTTGCAGGCGTGGGGAACAAGGAATGAACACCCGTGGATACCGACTATTGGTGGGATGAGGAGTCACCGGCGGAGTCCGAGACTCCCGCCGAGCGCAGGGACCACTGGCGCGATTATCTGCAGCGTCGACAAGGCAGCGTCGGCCTGGCTTTCAGCGCACGAGAGGCCGGTCGCGACTTCGGTTGGAAGACGCTCGCCCAGGCAGTCGGCGACCTGCAACTCGTGCGGTTCTCTTCCGGCTCAGTGCATTACCGCCGCACGGCCCGCGATACCAAGAGCGACGGCGACGACGGCTATCGCATCATGGTGCCGGTCCGCGGCGAGTTCAAGCTGGGCCAGGGCGATCAAGCCGAGATTCTCGGACCCGGGACCGTCGCCTTTTTCCGCTGGGATTTGCCCTTGGTCATGCGACAGGATGAGCCGCTGGAATCGTTGATCATGACCGTGCCAAGGCACTTGGTCAATGGCGACCTTGCCGACAATGCCCCTCTCGCATTGGATCCCAACCGCCCATTGCTCCGGATGCTGGTGCACCAGATCCATCAACTTCACGCCAACCACGCCCTGTGGAACGCGCACGACTTCCGTGTCGCGTATCGCAGCACGCTCACCCTGCTCGATGGGCTGCTCGATCGCCCCGAGACCCTTCCCGGTCACGGGTACGCGTTGATCGCAGCCCGAGCCAGGGAGGCGATGGAAGGCCTCGCCGACGACCTCGAATTGACCCCGGACGCGGTTGCCCGGATATGTGGAGTCTCGAGAAAAACGCTCTACAACGCCCTGACGAAAACTCACGGTGTCACCCCCGCCGCGCTACTGCGAGATGTCCGTCTCGGGCGGGCGCGTGAGCGACTGTCCCACCCCGGGGCCATCTCGATGGTCCGGATTGCCGAGGCGGCGGGATACTCGACGGTCCGCGGATTCACCTTGGCGTTTCAGCGTCGGTTCGAGCTGAGCCCGCAGCAGATGCGCGAGCGGCTGCTCGGATAACGCACTCTTGTTGCCAAAAAAAGTCACCACCTTGCCAGAAATGTCCGGGATTTCCCGGTTAGCGTCGTGATGCCCACCGAGGCGGCACCCAACCGGCACCACCGCCGTTGCCGCCCGCGAAAGGGGCTGAAAAGAAATCGGGATCGAGCGAGGTTCAATCGATTCCGGCGGCGGGGAACGCGGGGGGCAATGGAGCTCCCCGCGTCGCCCAAGGAGTCGGCACGGACGTAGCGGAACCTTCGCTGAGCCCGGCGATAAGGAAAGCTATATCGTCGGGGGATGGATCCGCTGCGTCAGTTGCGTTACTTCATCGCCGTGGCCGAAGAGTTGCACTTCGGGCGGGCGGCGGAGCGGTTGCGGATTGCGCAGCCTGCGTTGAGTCAGCGGATTCGGAAGTTGGAGGGGGAGCTGGGGGCGCGACTGCTCGAGCGGGACTCTCGGCGGGTGGAGTTGACCGAGGCGGGGCAGATTCTGCTGGTGGAGGCGCGGGATTTGATCGCGCGGTGGGAGCGGGCGACGTCGTTGGTCGGGAAGGCGCATCGGGGGGAGATCGACGCGCTGCGGGTGGGGGTGCCGCCCGAGTTGGCGGGGCGGGTGCTCGCGGCGCTGGTGACCGCGTTCGAGAGCCGGGAGGTCCGGGTGGATCTGCAGGAGTTGACCACCGCGGAACAGGTGCGGCTGCTGGCGGATCGACAGTTGGACGCGGGGCTGCTGCAGTATCCGGTCGATGTGGTCGGGCTCGAGTCCGGTCCGGCGGTGGAGACCCCGCTCGGCGTGGTGCTGCCGCGCGACTCCCCCTTGGCCGCCCGCGCCACGCTGACCCTGGCCGATCTGGCGGGACACGGACTGGTGATCTTCCCGCGCGCCGCCGCACCCGGCCTCTACGACGCGACCCTGCGCACCTGTTGGGAGCACGGCTTCCGCCCCACCTCGGTGCAGCACGCCCGCAATCCCGAATTCGTGCTCGGCATGGTGCTTTCCGGGCGCGGCGTCGCCTTCGACCAGGGACTGGTCGCGCAGAAGGAGCCGCGCGTGGTGTGGCGGCCGCTGCCCGAAGGCACGCTGAGCTGGCGTCTGGCCCTGACCTGGCCCGCCGCCGCCCCGCATCCGCTGGTGCGCGAGCTCGCGGAACTCATCGTCACCGTGATGCAGGGCGATGGCGCGTCCCGACCGGCCCCGCCTCAACAGATGCCGCAGCGCCGACCCTGGGACGTGGTGGCGGGACGGTCGTGAGCGATGGATTCGACGGCCACGCGCGCCGCCTCGCCGATGGCCCGATCCACCGCGGGCTGCCGCCCGGCCAGCCGGTGTGACACCGTGAAAACCGCTACCGCGTAACGACTTCCGTCGGGATAGCCGACCACCCCGATCTCATTGCGAATGCCGGGCAGCGTCCCGGTCTTGGACCAGATGTCGGTGCCCGGCGGGAAGCCCGAGGGCAGCCGATGCCCGAACACCTGCTGCCGCATGAGATCTCGCACCCACCCGCAGGCCTCCGGCACCGCGGCCTCGTCACGCCCGATCATCAGCAGCAGCCGAGTCATCTCGCGCGGCGTACTCGCGGTGGTCCGCAGCGGATCCACGGCCCGCGACCCGAACACCTCCGCCGCACTCGATTCCGGATACCTGCGAGCGAATTCCTGCAGGTCACGCGCCCCGATATCCTCGGCCATGCTGTAGAGGATGTCCTTGAGCGACCCGAGCACGCGGGTCCGCGTGAGCCCGAGCTCGCGCACCAGCGAGCGCACGTTCTCCACCCCGACCCGATCGAACAGCAGATCCGCGGCGGTGTTGTCGCTCATGGTGAGCGCGAAATAGGCGGCGTCGCGCAGGCTGTACTCGACATCGTCGAGACATCCGGCGGTCCCCACGCCGCCGAGTCGATCCGCCGCCGTCGCCCGCACCCGATCGGTGGCGTCGAGCTGGCCCGCCGCCACCTGCCGCGCGAACTCCAGTACCAGCGGCACCTTCACCACCGAGGACAGCACCACCGGTTCGTCGGCACCCAGGCCGAATTCGCCGTCGCAGTCGAAGCAGCGGGCATGCACCCGTCCCTCGACACCGACCGTTCGGAAGATCTCGTCCACTCCCCCAGCATTCCGGGTGCTCGGATCCGGTCGTCAACCGCCCGCGACAGGCACCGAGAAAACCGTAATGAACAGGAACGATAATGATCCGATTATCGGTTTCCAGCCGTGTTGGTCTTGGACAGCCACCGCTCATCCGTGTTGGGGTGGCAGTCATGGCAGAGTTCAGCAGGAGGGCACTCACCGGTGTCTGCGCCGCGGCAATGCTCGTGACGGCGACGGCATGCTCATCGGATTCCACATCCGGACTGTCCAAGACCGTCGACGGCTTCGCGGACGCCCTGAACCGCGATGACGTGCCCGCCGCCGCACAGGCCACCAGCGATCCGGCCACGGCCGCCACCACGCTGGGCACGCTGTACGAGAACCTGGGCAAGCAGGTGCATTTCAGCGCCAGCAAGGTCGAGAAGAACGACAGCGGCGGCACTTTCACCCTCACTGCCACCTGGAAGCTGGGCAAAGACGGCAAGGACGAGTGGACCTACACGACAACGGGCCGGGCGAATCGGTCCGGGAGTGACTGGAAGATCGCGTGGGATCCCGCCACCGTCGCACCGGGATTGAACGTCGGACCCCTGTCGTATTCCGTCGACTACCCGGATCCGGCCAAGATCCTCGACAGCGCGGGCAGCCCGCTGCTCACCCAACAGGTGGTGACGCTGGTGAATGTCGCACCGGGCGCGGATCTCGCGGCCGTCGCGGCGGCCCTGCAGCCGGTCGCGCCGGATGTGACCGCGGCGAGCCTGCAATCCGACCTCGCCGCGGCCCAGGGTAAACCGATTACGGCGGTCACCCTGCGGGACTCCGACTACGCCACGGTCCAGGCAGCGCTCACCAACCTGCCGAATGTCACCCTGGCCCAGCAGACCCGCCTGCTGACCGTCGACAAATCCCTTGCCTCCCCGACCTTCTCGGGCCTGTCCGACCTCTGGCAGCAGCAGGCCGACGCGGCCGCGGGTTGGGCGGTCCGCGCCCAGGGCACCGATGGCACGCAGCGGGTCGGTGGCCCGAATCCCAAGCCGGTCACCGATATTCGCACCACCCTCGATATCGGCTTGCAGCGCGCCGCCGAGGCCGCCCTGACTCCCATCACGACCCCGGCGGCCATTGTCGCCCTGCAACCGTCGACCGGTGCCGTGCTGGCCATGGCCCAGAACGCCGCCGGTGACGCGCAGGGCCCGATCGGATTGACCGGCCTGTACCCGCCGGGTTCGACCTTCAAGACGGTCACCGTGTCCGCCGCCCTGCAGGCCGGTGAGGTCACCCCCGATTCCATGGTCGCCTGCCCCGGCAAGGAGAACATCGAGGGCCGAGAGATCCCCAACGACAACAACTTCGACCTCGGCCAGGTGCCGCTGCACACCGCCTTCGCCAAGTCCTGCAACACCACCATGGGCCGCCTGGCCGTCCAGCTCGCACCGGACGGACTGACCACCGCCGCCGCCCAGCTCGGGCTCGGCATCGACTACGTGACCCCCGGCCTGACCACCGTGACCGGCAAGGCGCCGACCGCCGACACCCCCGCGCTGCGCGTAGAAGAAGGCATCGGCCAGGGCAAGGTGACCGCCTCACCGTTTGGTATGGCGCTGGTGGCCGCCGCGCTCGCCCAGGGCGCGGTCAAGCCGCCCATGGTGGTGCAGGGACAGCCCGGCACCGCCGACAAGCAGCCGCCCGCGCTCCCGGCCGGTATCGCCGATCAGGTGAAATCCATGATGCGCGAAACGATTACGGGCGGCACCGCGACCGCGCTGCGCGATATTCCGGGCCTGCTCGGCAAGACCGGCACCGCCGAGTACATCGACGACAAGCACGCGCACGGCTGGTTCGTCGGCATCGACGGCGATCTGGCGTTCGCGGTATTCATCAGCGACGCGGGCAGTTCCGAACCGGCCGTGCAGGCCGCGGGCCGCATGCTGCGCGCTCAGCACTGATCCCACCGACCAATTTCACACGGCGCGAGCCGAATTCATTCAACGCACTCCACAGAGAGGCTTGTTTTGTCGACCCTGAAATACCGCGCCCTGGCGTCACTGCTCCTCCTCGCACCGCTGGCGGCGTGCGGCACCGACGCGAAAAGCGCTGTGACACAGAGCAGCACCACGACCGTCAGTATCGCCACCGCCGACGCCGCACTGCGCGCTCTCGAACAGGAGCACGGCGCCCGTGTCGGCGTGGTGGCGATCGATACCGGCAGCGGCAAGACCCTCGGCTACCGCCAGGACGAACGCTTCGCCTTCGACTCCACCTTCAAGGCCCTCGCCTGCGGTGCGCTGCTGCACGCGCATCCGCTCGGGACCGGATTCTTCGACCAGGTCGTGCATTTCACCGCCGCCGACCTGGTGACCTATTCGCCGGTCACCAGCACGAAGGTCGACACCGGCATGACGGTGACCGAACTCTGCGACGCGGCCATCACCCGCAGTGATAACACCGCGGGCAATCAGGTGCTGAAACTGCTCGGCGGCCCGAGCGCCGTCACCGACTTCCTGCGTTCGATCGGCGACCAGACGACCCGCATGGACCGCTGGGAGCCCGACATCAATACGAACATCCCCGGCGATGAACGCGACACCACCACCCCGGCGGCCATCGCCGAGGACTACCGCAAGCTCGTCGTCGGAGACGTCCTCGCCGAACCCGAACGCGCCCGGCTCACCGCCTGGCTGCTCGCCAACACCACCGGCGACACCCGCATTCGGGCGGGCCTGCCCAAGGACTGGAAGACCGGCGACAAGACCGGCACCGGCGACTACGGCACCGCCAATGACATCGCCGTCACCTGGCCCTCCGGAGGCGGCGCTCCCCTGGTGATCGCGGTCCTGACCACCAAGCCGGATCAGGCTGCGGCGGGCGATAATCCGCTGGTGGCCGCGGTCGCCAAGGAGGCCGTGGGCAAGCTCCGCTAGCGTTATGCTGACAGCCTCGAATCGTGCCCCTCGAGAGCCAGAGGTATGGCCATGACGGCTGTCACCGCACTGTTGGCCGCGCTCGCCGACGGATCCACCGAGCTCATCGATCTCACCGCGCCGCTGCATTCCGGCACCCCGATTCTCCAACTGCCACCGCCGTTTTCGAACACCATCCCGTTCGGGCTGGAGGAGATCAGTCACTACGACGATCGGGGTCCGGGCTGGTACTGGAACAATATCCACACCGGCGAACACACCGGGACCCACCTGGATGTGCCGATCCACTGGGTCACCGGGCAGGGCGGATTCGATGTGGCGGGTATGCCTTTGCGCGGTCTGATCGCCCCCGCGGTCGTCGTCGACGTCTCCGAACGGGTGGCGGGCAACCCGGACTTCCTGCTCGAGGTCGACGATGTGCTGGCCTGGCAGAAGCAGCACGGCCCGCTGCCCGACGGCGGCTGGGTGCTGCTGCGCACCGGCTGGGATGCCTACGCCGAGGACCCCGACCGCTTCCTCAATGCCGACCCGACCGGCCCGCACTCCCCCGGGCTGTCGGCCGACTGCGCCGAATGGCTCTCGCAGCAAACGATCTTCGGCCTCGGCGTGGAAACCGTCGGCACCGACGCGGGCGCGGCACACGGGTTCGAACCGCCGTTCCCCTGCCACCACTTCCTGCTCGGCGCGGGCAAATGCGGCCTGACGCAGCTGCGCAATCTGGCGCGACTGCCGGTCACCGGTGCCGGACTGATCGTGAGCCCGCTCCCCATCAAGGGCGGAACCGGCAGTCCCGCACGGGTTCTCGCCCTCGTCGACCGGTAGCGCCATGCCACCGGTGAGCGAGGTCGTGGGCCGCGTCCTCGCCGAACTGGGGGTCTCCCAGGTGTTCGGCGTAGTGGGCAGCGGCAATTTCGATCTGACGAATGCCTTGCGCGCCAATGGTGTTCGCTATGTCGCCGCCCGCCACGAATGCGGTGCGACCGTCATGGCCGATGCCTATGCCCGCATGACCGACACCGTCGCGGCGGTCTCCCTCCATCAGGGCTGCGGTCTGACCAATGCCCTCACCGGCATTGCCGAGGCCGCGAAAAGCCGGACGCCCCTGCTCATTCTGGCCGCCGACACCCCCGCCGCCTCGGTGCTGTCGAACTTCCGGGTGGATCAGGATGCCCTCGCCACCGCCGTCGGCGCGGCCGCGGAACGCATCCACACCCCGCACAGCGCGGTGGCCGACACCGTGCGCGCCTTCCGCACCGCCCGCGACCAGCGCCGCTGCGTGGTGCTCAACCTCCCGCTGGACATCCAGGCCGCCGAGATCGCCGCACCGGAGGCGGTTACCGCGCCGATGGCCCCGGACGCGGTTCGCCCGGGCCAGCAGGCGGTTTCGAAACTGGTGACATTGCTGGCGGAGTCGAGCCGACCGGTGTTCGTGGCCGGACGTGGGGCGCGCGGCTACGGCTCGGAGCTGCGGGCCTTGGCCGAATCCGTCGGGGCGCTGCTCACCACGTCGGCGGTCGCGCACGGACTGTTCAGCGGTGATCGGTGGTCGCTGGGCATTTCGGGCGGATTCGCCTCGCTCACGGCGGCCGAACTGATCACCGAGGCCGATCTGATCATCGGCTGGGGCTGCGCGTTGAACATGTGGACCATGCGTCACGGCATGCTCATCGGCCCGAATACCACGGTGGTTCAGGTGGATTCGGAGCATTCGGCCCTGGGCGCGCACCGTCCGGTCGACCTCGGCGTGCACGGCGATGTCGGTGAGACCGCGCGTGACGTGCTGCTGGCCTCCTCGCGGCTCGGGGACAGCGCTCCCCGGGTCGGCTATCGGACGCCCGAGGTGGCACGGCGTTTGGCGACCGCGCGATGGCGCGATGTGTCGTTCGAGGATCGCTCGACCGCCGAGTGCATCGACCCCCGCACGCTCAGCATCGCGCTCGATGATCTCCTGCCGCCCGAGCGCATCATCGCCGTCGATTCCGGCAACTTCATGGGTTACCCCAGCGCCTATTTCGACGTCCCCGACCAGTACGGCTTCTGTTTCACCCAGGCTTTCCAATCGATCGGCCTGGGCCTGGCGACGGCCATCGGCTCCGCGCTCGCCCACCCCTACCGCCTGCCGGTCGCCGCGCTGGGCGACGGTGGTGCGCTCATGGGCATCGCCGAGCTGGAAACCGTGGTGCGCCTGGGCATTCCCATGCTCATCGTCATCTACGACGACCACGCCTACGGTGCCGAGGTCCACCACTTCGGCCCGGCCGACCTCGGCGCGGTGACCTTCCCCGACACCGATATCGCCGCCCTGGCCCGGGGCGCGGGCTGCGAGGCCGCCGTCGTCCGAACCGTCGCCGACCTCGACATCGTCCCGAAATGGCTGGCGGGCCACCGGAACACCCCGCTCCTGCTCGACGCGAAGATCACCAGCGACGGCGGTTCCTGGTGGCTCCAGGAGGCCTTCGCCCGGCACTGACGGTCCGCCTCACGGCTGCCGTGTCAGGCTGCCGCTGCCGATGAAATACGAACCCAGTTGCGGGTCGGTGCTGTTCAACACGGTGTACACGTGCGTGCCGTCGCTGGACATCGACCAGAACGCCATGGTGACCGTGCCGTCCGAGCGCGCACAGGTCTGCCCGGCGGGCGCGAGTTCGGCGGTATTGCCGCGCGCATCCAAGGTCCACGTACACCCGTCGTCGGTGCGAGCGATCAGTCCGGTGCCATTCGAATCGATCCGTACCGCACCGGTTTTCGGCTGATACCCCGGAGACGTGAGGTTGTTCAGGTACGCCGGATTCGTCGGATCGAACATCCAGGTTCCAGTGAACAAGCGCGCCGCGTCGCCCGGTCCGGCGGCATCGGCACGGGTGCGCTTGCCATTGGTGAGCTCGAAGTCGAAGGTGCCGTAGCCGAGATAGCTATTGGCCCGCACCACTTCCTGTTCTCGACCGTCGCGCACGGTGACATGCCAGGAGTAGGTGTTGTAGCCGGACCCGATGACATTGTTGAAGCAGTACTGGTCGGTGCTTGTCAGGTCCAATGCGTCGCCATTAACCCGAAAATGCCAGGTGCAGCCCTGATCGGTGTGTCCGATGATCTCCCCGTCACGGCCCCTGGTGAACTCGATCGTCCCGACCTGGGGGAACGTCAGCGGGTTGATGCCGAACTGTCCGACGGTCGCGATATCGGTGGCGTCCGCGCGATCCGGCTGATCGTAATTCCACACGCCCAGATACTGATTCGCGGCGTCCACCGGCTCGGCGAGGGCCACCGGGGTACCCCAGGCCACCGCCAGGCCGAACAGCGCGGCGACGACACGTTTTCCGTAGTGCACACGAATGCTGTTGTGAGTCATACAGTTACGACGAGATGCCGCGCCGGAAAGTTACGCATCCACGGTGGCCTCGACACTGACGATCCGATCCCCCGAAATCGTCAGCACCAGCACCCCGAACAGCTCCCGCTCCCGATAGGCGAGCAGCGCGGGCCGCCCGAAGGCCGAATGCGTCACCAGGGTGACCCTCGGCCCGAAGAAGGCGATCATATTGGCCGCCACCCTCTCCGGCCCCCGACTGGTCGGCGCGACAATGGGCGAGTCCGGCCGGAAGGTGGCCACACCCCACACCCGCGGATCCAGCACGGCCAGCAGTTCCGCCAAATCCCCACCGGCGCAGGCGGCTATGAATCTCTCGGTCACGGCCCGATGTTCGGCCGGTGCGACCGGACCTTCCGGTCGACTCGCCTCCGCCATCTTGATTCGCGCCCGCCGCGCCAACTGCCGACACGTCCCCGTCGGCCGACCCACGGTTTCCGCCACCGTCTCGAACGGCACCGCGAACACATCGTGCAGGATCAACACCACCCGCTCGGCGGGCGCGAGCCGTTGCAGCATGCGATACAGGGCCAGCTGCACCTCTTCGTCCAGGGTGATCCGGTCCACCGGATCCACGGGCACGGCGTGCGCGACCGGTACCGCGCTCTGCCACTCCGCCGGATCGTCGGCCCGCTCGCGACGCGCTCGCGCACTGCGCAATTCGTCCAGACACAACCGGCTGGTCACCACGGTCAGCCAGGCGCGCTCGTCCTCCACCTCCCCGGGCCCCGTCCGGGCCAACCGCGCGAAGGCCTCCTGGGCAGCGTCCTCGGCGTCGCCGATATCGCCCAACAGCCGGAAGGCCAGATCCACCACATAGGCGCGATGCCGCCGCCAGGCTCCGCCGAATCGGTCCGGGCGCTCCTCGGTGCTCATATAGATATGACGAGACGCGCCCGCGGAAAGTTACCGATCCCGCACACGGGAATCGGCGGTGACCCGGTGGGCCACCGCCGAAGAGACAGCGTCAGTTGGTGATCCGCCCGCCCGCCACATCGATGGTGATGCCGCTCAAATACGAGGAGGCGTCCGAGGCCAGGAACAACGCCGTCTCCGCGACATCCCCCGGCACACCCATGCGCCGCAGCGGATGCATCGCCGCCACCTGCTCCTGCACCGGCTCGGGCATGTTCGCGGCCACCTTCTCGGTCCGAATCGAGGACGGCGCAATGGCATTCACCCGAATCCCGCGTGGCCCCAGTTCGGCCGCGAGGTGGCGGGTCAGCATGATGACCCCGGCATTGGCCACCCCGTAGGCGAGATTGGCCTGGCTGGGCTGGCGGCCCGCCGACGACGACATGGTGATGATGCTGCCCGACCCCTGCGCCAGCAGCATCGGCAGGAAGGTGCGCACGGTCAGGAAGGCCGAGGTCAGATTGGCGTCCAGAGCCTGCCACCAGAGTTCCTCCGACAGTTCCGAACTCGGGGTCGGCTGACCCATGCCGCCCGCGAAGACACCCAGAATGTCCACCCGGCCGAATTCGCCCTCGACCAGGGTGCGGACATCGGCCAGCGCGGCGGCCGAGGTGACGTCCGCGACCGCGGCGACCGCGGTGCCGCCCGCCGCGAGGATCTCGGCGACAACGGAATCCAGCGCCCGCTTGTCCCGTCCGACCACACAGACATTGGTCTGCTGGGCGGCGAAGCGGCGGGCGGTCTCGGCCCCGATACCGCGCGAGCCACCGGTGATGACGGCGGTCTTTCCGGCGAGGTCGGAGTAGGTGCTGAGCATGGGAGTGAGCCTTTCGATCGATGGAGCGAGATGGCCGGGCCTTCAGCCCAGCAGGTGTGAATTGGTGTGGAGCCAGGGGTGAATCAGCGCCGGGACAGCATGACGGCCACGCCGATCAGCCACAGCAGCCCGCCGAAGCGGACCACCGGCAGCAGGAATCCGAACCCGGAGACCACCAGCGCCAGTGTCGAAAGCGCGGCGACCGCGGCGAGGGCGACACCGCACCAGATCAGCCAGTTCGGCAGATTCCGTTCCAGCAGAGCCGACATCACGATGCCGACGGCCAGCAGCCCGAACCCCGCCACGTAGGCCGGACCACCCGACAGGTAGCCGAGATCGGCCAGGGTCCGCGCCAGCACCGGATCGGCGGAATCGGTCAATCGTGCACCGGCCCAGGCGAACAGGCCGCTGAAGGTGAGCCCGCCCGCGGCCAGCGCCGCGCCGACGGTGGTGAGGGACGGGCCGCGCAGAATGCGCTGCATCAGCCCGGCGGCAATGGCCAGCGGTGCGGCCGACAGCACGATCAGCACCGCCCCGGCATTGATGGGCCCGACGTGCGAGGTCGTGTAGGCGAGCACGTCCTGGCCGCTGGCGTCCGGGTGCGGGGTGCGCGCATTGGTGGCGACATAGGCGATGGTGAGCGCCGCGAACGCGGCGACCGGGGCGAGCACGGCGGGGCTGGTGCGAACGGTGGTGGTGGCGGTCATCGCGGTGGTCCTCAGTCTCGGGGCGATCCGTACACCTCAAATAATGATTACACGCTGTAACGATTGTCAATCGTCTATTATTTTGCCACTGCTACTATTGCCGCATGGATGCGAAAGACGAGTTCGCGCCGCAGCGCGCCCTGACGGCCGTCGGGTTCCTGTTGGCGCAGGTCGGGGCCTACGCCGCGAACCGATTCGCCGAGCGCACGGCCGCCCTGGACCTGACCCCGCCGCAGGCCGGACTGCTGCGCCTGCTCATTGCCCAGCCCGGCCGCAGCCAGCGCGAGCTCGCCGATGAACTGGGCATGCCGCCCAGCCGATTCGTGCAGTTCGCCGACAAGCTCGAGGATCGCGGCCTCATCGAACGCAAGCGCAATCCGGACGACCGCCGCCAGCACGCCCTGTACCTGACCGAGAAGGGGCGGACCACCCTGGTCGAATTGGCCGGTGTGGCACGCGAAGCCGAGGAGCACCTGTGCCGGTCGCTCAGCGCGGAGGAGCACAAGCAGCTGTCCGAGCTACTCGTCCGGATCGCCGCCGACCAGGGGCTGATGCCGGGCGTGCATCCGGGTTACAAGTCGGTGTGACGGCCCGCCGAATTCGTCGCGGTCAAGGCCTCGTGCACGGTGATGTCGCCGTTCATGGCCGCGCGCAGCAGGTGCCGGAAGGTCGGGCATTCCGCGTGACTCGGGGCCGGGCAGGCGGCGGCGTGGCGCAGACCGTCGCGCACGGCGGCCAATTGCGTGATGGTGCGGTCCAATTCGTCGGCCTTGTCGGTCAGCAGCGCGCGGTCCACGCGCAGTTCGCCCTGGGGGCCGAAGACGCGCACGATGTCGTCGAGCGAGAATCCGGCGAGGCGACCGATCCCGATGAGGGCCAGTTGCTCGAGCACCGAGCCGTCGAACTGGCGACGCAGTCCGCGCCGTCCGGTCGAGGTGATGAGTCCGCGCTCCTCGTAGTAGCGCAGCGTCGAGGCGGGCACACCGGATCGGCGCACGACTTCGGCGATATCCAGGCTGCTCATGGCATGCTTCCGACCCTTGACCTCAAGTCGACTTGAATTGAAACAGTGTAGTTCTCCGCCCGTCCACCCGACCCGGGAGAGCTCCCATGACGACACCCACCGACAATGACCAATCCGCCCGCTGGAACGGCGCTTCCGGCATCGCCTGGGTCGAGGCCCAGGACCTCGTCACCCGGATCATGCGGCCGTTCGAGGACATCCTCGTAGACACGGCCCGCGCGGCCCACGCCCGTCGGGTGCTGGATGTCGGATGCGGTACGGGCAGCACCACATTCGCCGTCGCTCGTGCGCTCGGCGCGCAGTGCGTCGGTGTGGATATCTCCGAGCCGATGATCGCCGCGGCCCGAGCGAATGCCGAAAACGATTCCCTCCCGGTGGATTTCGTTCGCGCCGACGCCCAAACCCACCCCTTCGAACCTGGCACCTTCGACCTGGTCATGTCGCGCTTCGGCGTGATGTTCTTTGCCGACCCCGTCGCGGCCTTCGCCAATCTGCGCCGCGCCACCCGCCCCGGCGGCAGCCTCGGCTGCATCGTCTGGCGCGGCACGGACGAAAACCCGTACTTCACCGCCGCCGAGCGCGCGGCCGCCCCGCTGCTGCCGAACCTGCCGCCCCGGGTGTCCGGGTCGCCGGGCCAATTCGCCCTGGCCGACCGCGAATACGTGACCGAGATCCTCACGCGCAGCGGGTGGGTCGATGTCGACATCCGTCCCCTCGATGTCGAGTGCACCATGCCCGAGCGGGACCTGACGCCCTACATCTCCCGGCTGGGCCCGGTCGGGCTGGCCCTGGTCGAGGTCGACGACGCCACCCGCGCCGAGGTGATCGCGGCGATCCGTCCGGCCTTCGACCCGTACATCCACGGCGACGAGGTTCGCTTCACGGCCGCCTGCTGGATGCTCACCGGCCACGCCCCGAATCCGACCTGAGAGCGACGAACCGTCAGACGAATTCCGGAATCGCTGACAGATCGTCGAGTTGCTCCCCGGCGAAAACGGTGCAGAGTGAGTCTGGACACCGCCACCCCGCGCACGCGGCCAGCCGACAGGGAGCACAGTGACTGAGCAGGAATTGCAGTTCATCGGCGGTGCGCGGCGGACCGGATCCGGTGCGCCACTGTCGATTACCGCACCCGCCACCGGTGCGGTCATTGCCGCGGGAGCCGGTGCGAGCGCGGCCGATGTCGACGCCGCGGTGGCCGCGGCCAAGGCCGCGTTCCCGGAGTGGGCCGGGCGGACTCCCGGCGAGCGGTCCGACCTCATGCACGCCTGGGTGCGGGTCCTGCGCGAGCGCGCGGAAGAACTGGCCGCCGTCGAAAGCCGCAATGCCGGTAAGCCGATTCGCCTGGCGCGGGAGTTCGATGTGCCCGGCACGATCGACAACACCGCCTTCTTCGCCGGGGCCGCCCGCCAGCTCGAGGGCAAGGCGACGGCCGAATACTCCGGCGACCACACCTCGTCCATCCGTCGCGAACCGCTCGGCGTGATCGGTTCCATCGCGCCGTGGAACTACCCGCTGCAAATGGCGGCGTGGAAGATCCTGCCCGCCGTGGCGGCCGGAAACACGGTGGTGCTCAAGCCCTCCGAGCTGACCCCGCTCAGCTCGCTGCTGTTCGCCGAGGCGGCGACCGAGGCCGGGATACCGGCCGGGGTGATCAATGTGGTCGTCGGCGTCGGCCCGGTGGCGGGGCAGGCGCTGGTGGAGCATCCCGATATCGCCATGGTCTCGTTCACCGGATCGACCGTGGTCGGGCGTCGGGTGGCCGCGACCGCCGCCGGATCGGTCAAGCGCGTGCATCTGGAACTCGGCGGCAAGGCTCCCTTCGTCGTGTTCGACGATGCCGACCTCGAGGCGGCCGCGCGCGGTGCGGTCGCCGGTGCCCTGATCAATGTCGGCCAGGACTGCACGGCCGCCACCCGGGCCTACGTGCAGCGGCCGCTGTTCGACGAATTCGTCGGGCGCGTGGCCGATCTCATGGATCGCGTGAGCCTCGGTCCGGTGGAGGACGCGGAAACCGATATGGGGCCGCTCATTTCACCGGCGCATCGGGACAAGGTGAGCGGCATGGTCGAGCGCGCCCGCGCGGCCGGGGCCAAAGTCGTTCGCGGCGGGCGCATTCCCGAGCACACCCATCCCGGCGGCGCGTACTACGAACCGACCCTGATCACCGGCGCGACGCAGGATTCCGAGATCGTGCAGCAGGAGATCTTCGGCCCCGTCCTGGTGGTGCTGCCCTTCGATACCGATGACGAGGCCATCGCGCTCGCGAACGACACCGTCTACGGTCTGGCGGCCTCGGCCTGGTCCACCAATGTCTTCCGCACCCAGCGCGCGAGCCGCGAGATCCAGGCCGGGTGCGTGTGGATCAACGACCACATTCCGATCATCAGCGAAATGCCGCACGGCGGGTACAAGGCCTCCGGATTCGGAAAAGACATGTCCGCCTATGCCTTCGACGAGTACACCAATATCAAACACGTCATGTCCGATATCACCGCCGCCGCGCACAAGCCCTGGCACGACGTGATCTTCCGTGCCGACTGAGTCATCCTCCACGCCGACCGGGGTCGCGGTCGGCAAACTAACATTGCGGAACCCGCGAAATCGCCATAACCTGCGCAAAGAGTCTCGATAATTCAGCCGAACACTGGATCTCCTGACGCTGCGAGGCGGTTCCATGACCGACGCTCGATCGCTGTATCGAACCTGGTGGCGAGACCGGGTCGATTATCGATGGCTGGTCGACACCCTCCAATCACACTCGGCGCTGCGTGGGTTCAAGATCATGCTGGGCGCGGGTGGGATCGTCATGCTCCTGATCGCGGTGCTGGCCGCCCTCGCGCAGGGCGATGTGTCGGGGCCCCTGGGTTGGCAGGGGGCGCTGGAGGCCACGGTCGCCGGGCTGTGGACGCTGCGCTGGTGGCTGCTGCCGTGGCCGCGCGAAGCCGAATCCTTGGTCTGGATAGCGCTTTTCGACCTCGATACCGCCGCCAACGATCTGCTGGCGCGCGACCGGGTCATCGCGGTCCTGGGCATCGTGCTGCTGATGGCGATGGGTGGATACGTGACCGTGTTCCACGGTCCGCGCATTCTGGCCCTGCATGTCGGGTGGTCGATGCTGGTGGCCGTGATGTTGGCCACGTTGATCGCTTTGGGCTACCTTCCGGCCACCGGGCGCGGCGAATCACACACCGGGGGCCGCTTCCAGGATCTGGCCCTGGGCCTCGACATCATTCTGGTGATGGTGGTCGTGGTCGGCGTCATCCTGCCGTTCGTGCAGCTGTGCCATTGGATCGTGCGGGTGGACGCCCTGTCGGATCCGCTCACCAAGCTGCTCAATCGCCGCGGCCTCGACTCCTATCTGGCCGCCCGCGTCGGCCGCTGCGACCGCCGGTCCCTCTATGTCGCCTCGGTGGATCTGGACCGGTTCAAGACCATCAACGACACCTTCGGGCACCCGTTCGGCGACGAGGTGCTGGTGCTCGCCGCGCAGCGTCTGCGCGACACCGTCGAATCGGACGCCCTGGTCGCCCGGACCGGCGGTGAGGAATTCGTCGTCGTCGGCTATCTGCGCGAGAACCCCGCGGCCGTGGCGGAGGGACTGCGGGCCGCCGTCGAGACCACACCGGGCCTGCCGGTCACCATCACGGCCAGTGTCGGCGTCGCCCTCATCGATGCCTCGCAACCGGACGCGGAATGGACCGAGTCCAGCCTCCGCCGCCTGCTGCACCGGGCCGACTCCGCCATGTATCGCGCAAAACATCTGGGCGGCAATACCTTTGTCATCACCGACGGCGACGGGGTGGAACCCCTGGAACGCAAGAAGCCCCCGACCGAAATATCCGGTCGGGAGCTTCTTGTGGTGCGCCATCAGGGACTCGAACCCCGAACCCGCTGATTAAGAGTCAGCTGCTCTGCCAATTGAGCTAATGGCGCGGATTACTCCGCCGGGGGCCTTGGCTTTCGCTCCGGCCGCTCTGCGGTGCGGAAAGAACATTAACAGGCTTCGGCTCCGAAAGTGAAATCGCCCCCCTGAGCTGCGCGTTTGCGAGCATGTCGAGAGTTGTTAACGCGCAGGGGGTGATCACGGATGTTTGGAGCGAGCGCTGTGGGACCGGGTGCGCCGAGACGTGGGAGTGGGGTTGCGATGACTGATGCGAAGGGTCGACGACGTACCGGGAAGCTGCTGGGAGTCGGGGCGGTGCTGTCCGTACTGACCTTGGCGCTGGTCGGCTGTTCGTCCGGGAAGCACCAATCCGCCACGGTGGCAATCGATTCCAACCCGATCGGCGAGCTGATGAAGCCGAAGCTGATCGCCCCGATCAAGGACGGCGACAAGGGCGTGTCGCCCGGGGAGCTGACGCTGAAGGTCGAGGACGGCACGCTCACCAATGTGGTGCTCACCAGCCCGGACGGCAAGGCGGTGCCGGGTGAGCTGGCGCAGGACGGCCGCTCGTGGAAGCTGGCCGAGCAGTTGGGATTCGGGCGCACCTACAAGCTGAGCGTGGATGCCATCGGCCTGGGCGGGGCGGCCACCACGACTATGAGTTTCACCACGATCTCCCCGAACAACCGCACCCACCCGTACCTGCTTCCGGCCGAGAACGAGGTGGTCGGCATCGGGCAGCCGGTGGCCGTGCAGTTCGACGAGAACATTCCGGACCGCAAGGCCGCCCAGGACGCGATCAAGATCACCACCACCCCGGCGGTCGAGGGCGCGTTCTACTGGGTCAACAACCGTGAGGTGCGCTGGCGGCCGCAGAACTTCTGGGCCCCGGGCACCAAGGTCGACATCGCGGTCAACGCCTATGGACACGACCTGGGCAATGGCCTGGTCGGCGACAGCGACATCCACTCCAGCTTCACCGTCGGCGACGCCACCATCTTCACCGCCGACGACAACACCAAGATCGTGACCGTCGAGCGCAACGGCCAGGTCATCAAGACCATGCCGACCTCGATGGGCAAGGACTCCACCCCGACCGACAATGGCGTCTACATCGTCGGCGACAAGTTCGACCGCATCATCATGGACTCCTCCACCTACGGCGTCCCGGTGAACTCGCCCAACGGCTACAAGACGCCGATCGACTGGGCGACGCGAATCTCCTACTCCGGCATCTTCTTCCACTCGGCCCCGTGGTCGGTGGGCGCGCAGGGCTCGGTCAACACCAGCCACGGCTGCCTCAATCTGAGCCCGTCCGACGCGAAGTGGGTCTACGACAACGTCAAGCGCGGTGACATCACCATTGTGAAGAACACGGTCGGCGGGACGCTGTCGGGCGTGGACGGGCTGGGCGACTGGAACATTCCGTGGGAGCAGTGGAAGGCGGGTAACGCCGACCGCGGCTGAACGCCGCGCCGACCGCGGCTGAATGACTACTTGATGGTGCCGGGGCCGATGCCGCCGCCGCCATTGAGGTTGCCGCAGCCCAGGGCCGCGAGGCCGCCGAGCGAGGAGGCGGTGCCGAGGACCGTGCACAGGCCCTTCTGACCCGAGGAGCCCGTGGTCGCCGAGCCGAGCGCGCCACCGAGCTTGAAGGCCGAGGATCCGAGTTCGACATCGGACTCGATGGGGTTGTTCGGGTCGTCCTTCTCACCGGGGACGCCGGTGCCGGGGCTGGGGGCCGCGGTGCCCGGCGTGGTCGCGGTGGCGCCGGGCGCGGTGGCCGTTGTCGAGGAGGCGTCGGTGAGGACGATCTCCGCCGAGGCGATGGGCGCGACGGGGAGGATAGCCGCAACGGCTAGCAAAGTGGTTACGGCACAACGGTTCACTGCGGATTCCTTCGGATCGGGCGTGGGTCGGGGGCCCCGACGCCCCCGGTAATCCAGAGCAGTCTACGAAGATCGAGTGAGCCGCGCCGCAAAATGCGACACACTGGTGTTTCTGTCACGGTTTCCCGGGGTCACCGTCATGCCCCGAGGCGGGCGACGGCGCGCACCGGAGCCCCGTCAGCGCCGGGCAGACTCAGCGGGAACAGCGATACTTCCATGGGCTGACCAGCGTTTTCGGGGGTGAGCAGCTGGGCCAGTCCGGTCAGGTTCTCGGCGATGACGGCGTGCGCGCCGCACAGGATCCGGTGCACCGGAATCTCCTCGGCGGGAGTCGGATCGACCGACAGCGCGTCGATGCCGAGGGTGCGCACCCCGGTGGCGACGAGGTACTCGGCCGCCTCGACCGTCAGATGCGGATGGTTCAGGTAGGCGTGTGTGCCCCAATGCTCGGACCAACCGGTCGCGATCAGCACGATCTGCCCCGGGGCGACGCGACCCTCGAACAATTCCCGCCCGATCGCGCCACCGGCACCGACCCCGCGGGCATCGATCACGACACCGGGGCCGGTGAATCGTTCCAGCGGCAATTCGTCCAGGGTGGGCAACGAGTCGTCGATATGGCTCGGCGCGTCCACATGCGTGCCGGTCTGCGAGCCCAGGTCCAGATGCAGCACATTGACCCCGTCGGCGGCTACGGTCAACGCGGGCCGGATGGTGACCTCCGGATCGCCGGGATACACCGGCATACCGGACCGAATCGGGACCGAAAGATCGATAATGCGCACTTTTGGCCTGCCTCCCTAGGGTTTTCGCGAGATGATGACGGCCAGCAAGATCGAATGACGCCGCGCTTACCACGCTTCAGCCACAACGACGAGAGAATCGCCATGTCTGCCATACATATTGCCGTGTTGAACCGCAGTACCGTACTGACCGACGCCCAGGTTTCCGCCGTCGTCCCGGCGCTGCAGACGCAGGTGCACCGGGATTGGGCGCCGGTCTGGGGAAGTGACGCCGAGCTGAGCTTCGTGGGCAGCGGTCAGCAGCCGGAGCCGGGCGCGTGGTGGGTGGTGATCGCCGACGATTCGGATCAGGCCGGGGCGCTCGGCTACCACGACCTCACCAACGAGGGTCTGCCGCTGGGCAAGGTGTTCGCGCGCAGCGACACCAATGCCGGACTGCAGTGGACGGTGACCGCGAGCCACGAACTGCTCGAGATGCTCGGCGATCCCGACATCAACCTGGCCGCCTACGTGTTCACCACGGGGACCACCGGACGCCTCTACGCCTACGAGGTCGCCGACGCGTGCGAGGCCGATCAGTACGGCTATCAGATCGACGGTGTGCTGGTGTCGGACTTCGTGTTTCCGGCCTGGTTCGAGAACTTCCGCAAGCCCGGGAGCACCCAGTTCGATTACGGCAAGCACATCACCGAGCCGTTCCAGTTGTTGCCCGGCGGCTATATCGGCGCGTTCGACATCAGCGGCGGCAGCGGCTGGCATCAGCTGACCGCGGAGGAGAGCACGCTCGCGTATGCCGCGCGGGCGCGCGTCGGCAGTCGCCGCGAGCGCCGCCGCACCCCGCGCGAGCAGTGGCTGCTCAGCGATCCCCGGTGAGATCGGCCACAATTCGGATGCCATGGGGTTGCCAGCCGGTGTGGGCGACCCCGTGCATCGGCTAGGCTGGCTCGAACAATCGAATACCCGGCCGCTATGAGTCGTGGCGGGAGAAACCCCGGATCCGGGGTGCCGAAGGAGCAACCTCCCCGGAATCTCTCAGGCACAGATACCGTTTCGACCAGGCCACTCTGGAAAGTCAGGCGTATGGAGCGCCTCACCTACGGTGCAAGTCGCGCATGCGGCGAAGCTCTCAGGTCCCATGACAGAGGGGGAGATCCGATAACCGGGCGGATGCCCGGCTGACTCGAGGACCTCCCATGACCGTCGATACCGCCTCCCTGCCCCGCGTGGCCTCACCCGCCGTCCACGCGACCCAGCCCGTCGCCCGCGCGGCGACGCCCACGACCGCCGTGACATCGATGACCGCTGCGACGCCGTCGCGGGCAGCGGTTCCCAGTTCCGCCACCCTGGCCGCCGCGGCCTCGGGTCGCCGCGTCGCGCTCGCCGAATTGCTCACCTACACGCATTATTTCGCCACCGCGTGCTGCCGCGCGGAGTTGGGCGCGAACGTCGTCTCCGACCGCCTGGCCGACCAGGTGACGACCGCGATCATCACCGGCTGGCCCACCGCCCGCACCGCGCGCCGAGACTTCCTCGAATTCGCGCACACCACGATCCGCCGTGCGGTCCGCCTGTGCCGCTACGAGCACTCCCGCCCCTCCCTCTTCGCCCAGCTGTCCGACGGTCAGCGCGACCTTCTCACCCTGCGCGTGGCGGTCGGCCTGTCCCCCACCGAAACCGCTGTGGCCCTGGGCATCCCGGTCCTGCGCGTCCACCGGCACACCGCCCGCGCCCTGGCCCTGCTGAAGCGCCAGCCCGTCGGCGAATTCGGTGGCCGCTAGCGGGATTTGGTCGTGGAGGTGGTGGCGGGGGTCGTGGTCGGTACGTCGATCGTTTCGGGGATCTGACCGCCGCCGAGGAACGGCACCGACGACGTCGGCGCGGGCGGAGTCAAAGGGGCACTGCGATGATCGCCGCAGGCGGCAACCGTTCCCGCCAGGAGTGCAATGGTCGCCACCGTGATCAGGTGCTTGCGCACGTATCAACCTTCCGCATGGATTGGTCGCAGCAGACCCACCCGCGACACCGTGGCGCATCGTGGTGCGCGTGCGGTGCGCTGCGTCGAACAGAACAGTCCGGCAACGAATCCGCACCGGCGGCAACCATTCTGCTACACCCACGAACCCCCCGCCCCCACCGCTCCCGACTTCGGCACGCACGGTCCGCACCCCTGGCACACCTGGTGAGTCCACCGATTCGGTTTCCCACCCCCACCCCTGCTATCTTCTTCTCCGCACCCACGAGGTGCCACGCGCCATTAGCTCAATTGGCAGAGCAGCTGACTCTTAATCAGCGGGTTCGGGGTTCGAGTCCCTGATGGCGCACCACAATCCTCAGCCGCGCACACCAGATCATCGGCTCCAACCTCTATGCCCTGGGCCTACTCCAACCCTCGTAACGGCTAGGTGCCGACGGTGGGGGTGGTCGTTCGTCGTTGGGTGAGAGTGGTTGTCAGCGCGAGAGCCGTGAGAAGTGCGGCTAGGGTGAGCAATCCGGTGTCGAGGGTTGCGGCGGTGGCGGTGATGCCGACGAGGAGTGGGCCGCCCGCGTCGCCGAGTTCGCGGCCGAGTTCGGCGGCGCCCATGGTCTGGCCGAGGCGGTCGGGTGGGCTGGTGGCTGCCAAGTGCGCGAATCCCAGGGGCGTGATCAGTCCGGTACCGGCACCGATAATCACGGCCGCGCACACTAGGCCCGCGATCCCGGGCAGGATCGTCGCGACGGCGATCCCGAGCGCGGTGAGCAGGAGCCCGGCACCCATACCGGAGTGATCACGCAGTCGACCGGCGTCGCGGGCGCGTCCGGCGCGCGGCTGCACCAGTGCGGCGGTGGCGGCGAGCAGCGACACGATCGCGCCGGTGGCCAGGGGTCCCAGCCCGTGACGGGACCCGAGCGCGGGAAGGAATCCGACCCCGACCGCGAGGGCGGCCGTCGCCCCGGCCAGGGCCGCGGTCGGGCGCAGGAACGCCGCGCTGGTGAGACGGCGCGCCAGATCCACCACTGTCTGACGGGTTTTCGGCAACACCTCGACCGTGGGCACCACGATCGCCGCCCACACCGCGACGCCCGCGGCGAGCACCGCGAGGGCGGTGAACAACACCGGGTAGCCGCCGATGGCGACGAGGACACCGCCCAGCAGCGGACCGAGGGTGTAGCCCAAGCCTTTCCACGCGCCGTAGCTACCGAACGCGCGCCCGTGTCCGGTGGCAGGGGTGAGCCGCGCGACCATCGCCGCGGCGGCCGGGGAGAACGCGGCAGCGGCAGCGCCCTGACCGAAGCGCGCGATCCCGAGCAGTCCGGGGTTGTCGACGAGTACGAACAACGCGGACGCGAGCGTGAACGCCGCCAATCCGCCGAGCAGCACCGGCCGGGCGCCAATGCGGTCGGACAGCGTCCCGAACACGGGTTTGAGCAGCACCTCCGCGCCGTCGTACACGGCCAGCAGCAAGCCCAGGGTGAGCAGACTCGCATGCTCCTGCCCGGTGAATCCCGCGAGACTGGCCGCAATGCTGTGCGCACCGAACGCGGTCACGAACCCGGCCGCATACAGCGGAAACAACGGTCGACGCCCCAGCCCTGTTCCGACGCCCGCCCCGCTGGTCATCGTGAGTCCTCCTGCGCGACATCGGGTTCAGCGCCCAAGTTGCCGATCAGAACGCGGTCGGCGCAATGCTCGAGTTGCTGCCCGGTCTCAGCCGCGGCGGAGGCGCCGAACACGTCACGGGCCTTGATGTCGCGGTGCCAGCGCCGCAGCCGTTCCAAGCGTTGCTCCTCGTCCTCGAGCGTCGATTACGCCAGCCTGCCGTCTCAGGATCGCCCATGCGCACAATGGAGCGCGAACCGCGCTGGCGACGTGCCGAACTCGGCCATTGAGCGCCGGAACACCTTCGTCGGCAATATCCTGCCGGTTTCTTCCCCTGCGACGCTGAGGCGTGAGAGATTTTCGCAAAATCGGCAATATTCTGCTGATCAGTGTGCCGTTCTCGGCTCGGTATGGCCGGTTCATTCTCGAGCTCTCGCAACCGGAGTACCCCCACGTGGTGGAGAACGAAGCGGCGCACCTGAAAGCCGCGAGGTTGATGAAAATCCCTGTAGCCGAGGCGAATCTGGTTACCGACCGCATTGGCGAGACCGGTCTGCTGGTGCGGCGGTTCGATCGCGTGCACGAGGGACGGACGTGGCGACGTTTGGCGTTCGAGGATGCGACACAGGTGCTGGGTCTACCCCCTGCGTCGAAGTATCAGCCCGATGCCGTCACCGTGGTCAACGCACTGGCGCAGATAGCCGAGGCTCCGACGGTGGCCCGTCGAAACCTTTACTTGCAGTTTCTCTTTGCCTGGCTCACCGGAAACGGTGACCTACACGCGAAGAACGTCGGCGTGGTCGAGGGGCCCGGTGGGAATGGGATATCGCACCGATATTCGACATACCGTGCACCTTGGTCTACGGAGACGATTCGATGGCGCTGCCGATCTCGGGCCGGACTCGCAAGTTGCGCTCCCGCGACTGGGCCGCGTTCGCAGCGGAAATCGGACTCACCGAGCGGGCCGCGGTCTCGGCGCGCACTGTCGCACTCCGAGCGGCCGCGGCGGTCGATTACGCCACCCTGCCGTTCTCAGGATCGCCGATGCGCAAAATGGAGCGCGAACTCCGTTGGCGACGTGCCGAACTCGGCCACTGAGCGCTGAATCGACAGGCCTCAAATATAACAAGAAGGTAACTTACCTTACCGACCGCTCGGTACAGTCGTTAGCATTCGCCGCATGAGGAGAGGTTGCGCGAGGGCTGTGGCCGGGTTGGCGATGGCACTCGTCGTGGGTGGTGGGGTGGCGACGGCGGGTGCGGCGCCGGACAATCGGCCGGTTGGGCCGGTCGAGACGGCGTATTTTCAGCCGGGTCCGTGGGCTGTGGTGTCGCAGCAAGGTTTCGGATGCTGCGACAGTTCCGGGCATGCGTTCGACATTTGGTATCCGGCCGACCTCGGCAAGGGTGGGTTCAAGCATCCGATCATCACGTGGGGGGACGGCACGTGGGCGCATCCCGGGCAATACGCGTATCTGCTGTCGCATCTGGCCTCGTGGGGTTTCGTGGTGATCGCGCCCGACAACAGCAATACCGGATCGGGGCGGGAGATGCTCGACGCGGTCGATTACCTGATCGGCCAGAACGATGATCCGGCCAGCCCTTTCCACGGCAAGCTCGATACCGATTCCATTGGCGCGATGGGGCATTCGCAGGGTGCCATCGGTGCGGTCAATGCCTTGGCGCAGTCGGGTGGGCGGATCAAGACGGCGGTGACCATCGAACTGGTCGCCCAGTTGATCTGCCCGGCCATCCCGGTTGCCACCGAGGGCGAGGCACCGTTCTCGTGCGCGGACCCGCGCCAGCTGACCTCCGGTTCGATCTTCTACGTGAATGGTTCCAACAGCCCGATCTCGCCGTCCACACAACCGATTTCGGCAGAGATCGCGGGGCTGCAATCGGCGCGGTCCTACTACGACGCGACTCCCGACACCCTCGACAAGGCCCGCGCCACCCTGATCGGCCCGAACCACAACGACATCCAGGGCCAGCCCGATTGCGACTCCGTGGCCAGCGCCTGCGTCAACGGCGTCGACGGGTTCCTCGGATTCCCGACCGCCTGGCTCATGGATCGCCTGCGCGGTGATCGACGCGCCCACGACGCCTTCGTCTCGGGAACCGGTGAACTGTTCGCACCGAACCCGAACTGGACCGAGCAGCAATCCAACATCACTCGGTGACCCGAGCCCCGACACCCGGTCCAATCCGCGTAATCAGGCAACTTTGTAGCTAACATCGCCGGTCGTGTGGGTCCTTCACAACCAGCGCCCGGCTGCCGCGTCGCCGCGGCCGCGCGGCCGCCGATCCGGGCTGGTGGGATCGGCGATCCTGGCGATCGCCGCGACCTGCGTCGGATGCGCGGCCGATGCCGGGAAGACCGAGTCCACCGTGCCCGTGCCGAGTTGGATCGGCCATGCCACCGACGGCGGCCCCACCGCGCCCACGGAGCCGATCCACGGCCGAATTGTCTTGGCGGGCAAGGACGCACCCGGTCGGGCCGCCTACGCGCGCGAGGTCTCGACACCGGACTCCGACACGTACGGCAAGTATCTGAGCCCTCCGGACTACCGGTCCCGATTCGGGCCGACGCCCGAACAGACTGCGAACATCGAGGCGTGGCTGCGGAATGCGGGACTGACCGTCGGCGCGAGCGACTCCCACCTCATCGACTTCACCGGAACAGCCGAGACGGTGAATCGGGCATTCCGGACGACGCTGCATCAGTACACGGTGGCGCCGATCACCGCGGTGGCGCGGACCTACACGGGCACCGCGCCCGCACCCTCGAGCCCGCTCACCATTCCGAGCTCCCTGACCGGCGCGGTGCAATCGGTCGACCTCACCGGCGCGTCCCACGAAGAGCAACTTCAGATCAAGGTGCCACAGAAACGCAATTCGAACCCGGCACAGAAACCGGCCGCACCGACTCCCTGCTCGCGGTACTACGGCGAGCGAACAATGAATGACCTTCCTCCCGTAAACGGTTCGCCCCCAATGGTTCACGGGTGCGGTTACTCCTCGGCGCAGTTGCGTGGCGCGTACGGTGTGCCCGCCGAGCTGACCGGCCAGGGCCAGACCGTCGCCATTATCGGGTCGGGAGTCTGGCCGTCGCTGGAGTCGGACGTCGACGGGGTTTTCGCCTCGACCGGCGTGGCGTCCCTCGCTCCGGACCAGTTGCGAATCATGGCTACAGAGAACGCACCCGCCGAACCATCCGTCGAAGGTGCGATGGACATCGAGGCCGTGCACTTCATGGCCCCTGCGGCCAATCTCCTCTATGTCCAAGGTGACAGCACGGGGGCACAACAGGATTCGACCCTGGCGGGATATACGACAGTCGTCGACTTTGGGCTCGCCGACATCATCACCAGCTCCATCGCTTCCGGACCGGAGAGCTTCCAGTCACCGGGGGTGGTCGCCGCGTACGAGAACATCTTCCAGCAGGCCGCGATCGAGGGCATCACCATTCTCAAGGCCTCCAGTGACTTCGGGAGTAACAACGGCGACGCCAATTTCCCCGACGCCGATCCCTGGGTGACCGCGGTCGGCGGCACCACGCTCGCGGTGACCGCCGACGGCGGCTACCGCGGCGAAACCGGTTGGGAGAACACGCAAACGGTGCTCGATCCCCAGAAGACCGGCTGGGAATCGCCGCCGGGGCAATTCGTCGGCGGCGGGGGCGGCGGCATCGCGAACACACCGCAGCCCTGGTACCAGCGCGATGTCGTGGATTCCGCGCTGTCGAGGACGGGTTCGGGCACCCCGATGCGGACCTACCCCGACGTCGCCGCCGACGCGGACGAGCACACCGGTATTCCGGTGGGGCTCACCGTCGACGGGAACTATCGCATCGCCCCGGTCGGCGGAACCAGTCTCGCCTCACCCCTGTTCGCGGGGATGATCGCCGATGTCCTCCAACAGCGGGGCCGTCCGCTCGGGTTCGCCAACCCCGCGCTGTACCGATTGGCGGGCGGCGATGCCTACCACCGGATCTCGGAATCGATGCCCGGCACCGATCACCCTCCGGCGTTCGCCACGCTGGACCCGGCGGGCCCGGCGGTGCTGGTGCTCTCGGGCCAATACGCTGCGGCCGGTGTCAAACCCGGCCAAAAGTACAGCACGGCAACCGGTTTGGGATCACCCACCAAGACGTTGTTCGCTGAACTCACCAAATGACACCGCTCACCCGAGAACAGGAGAGGCCATGATGGTGCGTGGTGGCTACCGGCTGACGGCGTGCCTGTGCGCTGCCATCGCGGCGGTCGGTGTCGGCGGTTGCGGGAGCGAGCACGAATCCGCTTCCGGCCCAACGACTCCCGCTCCCGCGACACTGATCGTGGACTTTCTGAACACGCCCGGTCTGCCCGAGCACTTCCGCACCACCGCCTCGCCGCTCGCGCCCACGGCCGCGACCCCGCCGAGCCTGGTCGGATTCGATTCCCTGCGCGAGTCGGGCAGCACCGATCCGTCGCGCGACGGCTGGCAGTCCATTGCCGATGCTCTGCCGCCGGGGACCCGCTACGACATCGACCTGCGCCAGGAGACCCACCTCTACGTCGACGGCATGGTGGTGAGCTGGTACGGCGAGCGCGACGACGCGAATATGGGCATGACCACCCAGCAGGTTCTCGATCTGCAAGCGCGACGGGTCAAGGAGCTGACCGATGCCCGCGACATCACCTTCGGCATCCTCCCGGGCAAATCGGCGACACCGCCCATGAACCCGCTGACCGGCCCACGGACCGTCGACACCGAGCAGCAGGTCGTCACGCCGCTCGGCTTCACCTACGAATATCTGCCGGTTCCCGACGGCCACATGCCATCCCCGCAGACCGTCGACGAATTCCTCGCCTTCACCCGCTCACTGCCCGCCGACGCCTGGTTGCACTTCCACTGCCGCGAGGGCCACGGCCGCACAACCACCTTCATGGCGATGTACGACATGATGCGGAACGCGAAGCAGGTGAGCCTGGACGACATCATCGCCCGCCAACACCTCATCGGCGGAGCCGATCTCGCCACCGACCAGGCGGCCCAACCCTTCATCCCGTCCTTCTACGAATACGCCCGCCAGAACACCGACGACTTCCACACCCCCTACTCCACCTGGCTGGCCGCCCACCCGTCATAGCGATCACGCCACAGCTCCAGGTGGCGTTCGAGTCTAGGAGTTACCGGGGCACAGGGTGATTCCGTCCAGGCGCTCGCTTTGGCCGCCGTCGTCGCCGATATCGCCGACGCCTAGGGCACAGAGATTCGCGGCCACCTCGGCGGGATCGGTCCGCCACAGTTCCGAGACCGAATCGCCGATGCCGAACACGCGGTTGTCGTGCTTGCGGTCGAAGCCGACGAACCAGCGCCAGCCGAACTCGGCGGACAGCGAACTTCCCAGCGGGCGGATCTCGGACGGGTCGGCGATATCCCACAGGCGAACGGTTTGGTCGGTGCCCGACGACACCAGGCGCTTTCCGGTGTTGTCGAGCGACAGCCCCGCGACCGGAGCGGTGTGGGCGGGCGTCCTTCCGGCCTCGCGGGGCGAGGCGGGATCGCTGATGTCCCAGGATCGGATCGACTCGTCGTCCCCGCCGCTGAACAGGTGACGGCCGTCCTTGGCGAACACGAGGGTGGCGACCGGGCCCTCATGGCCGGTCAGGCGGGCGCGCAAGACGGGATGGCGGCGATCGCCGATGTCCCACAGATAGATGACCGCATCACCCGACCCCGTCGCGGCCAGTTGACCGTCCGGCGAAATCGCCAGGGACCGAAACGATCTCGTGGTGTCCGCCTGCGCGGTGCCGAGCGGAATCGGGCGCGCCGGATCGCTGACATCCCAGACGCGCAGCGACGTGTCATCGTCCCCGGTGACCAGGAACCTGCCGTCCGGGCCGAACACGGCATCGGTGAAGTATCGCGTGCGCAGGGGCTGCACGGATCCCAGCGCGGTGGGCCGGGCCGGATCGGCCACATCCCAGAGCTGGAACCCGCCGCCGCCGGAATCCGAGGCCACGACGGCCTTTCCGTCCGGCCGCAGGCTCACCCACACACCGTGGAAGCGACCGACCTCGGCGCGGGCGGCACCGGCGAACGACACCCGGTCCTCGTGGTCGACGGACCACAGCTGGAACTGTCCGTCGTCGCCGCCGGTCACCAGGTGAGCGCCCGTGGCGTCCATATCGAAGGAGGTGAACGGCGAATCGGTGAGGACCGGAATATCGGCGGGCGGCAGCGACCACACTCGAATCCGGCCGTCGCCCCCGGCGGAGATCAGATTGTTGTCCGCGGTCAGCCCCAGGGCCGAGATCGGACCGCGATTGCCGCGAACCGGGTGACCCACGGGCTGGAACCCGGTCGGGGTGAGCTGCCACAGCACGACGGCCCCGTCGGAGCCGCCCGAACTCAACTGGCCCGGGCCGAACACGAGTGCGTCCACGGGTCCGTCGTGCAGGGTCTGCGGAATGCCGAACTCGCGCGGCGCATTCCGGTCGGCGAGCGACCACAGCCGCACCGATCCGTCCTCCAGCCCGGCGGCCAGCAACCCGTCCGGATCGACGGCGAGCGCGCGCACGCCGCTGTTCGGGGTGGCGAGAGGCGCGCCGAGCGGCACCGGATCGGCGGGATCGGTGATTTCCCACAGCCGGATCGTCCGGTCGTCGCCGCCGCTCACGAGCAGCCTCCCGTCCGTGCTCAACGCCAGCGCAAGTATCGAACCATCATGTGCGGCAATGGTTTTGCGCAGCCTCGGTACCGATGGATCGGTGACATCGACAAAGGACAGCCCGCCCTTCTCGTCCGAGGCCACCACCGACCGGCCGTCCGCAGTGAACACCAGTGCCAGCACGGGCGATCCGAGATCCAAAACACCCAGTGCCCGTGCCTTTTTCGGATCTCGAACGTCCCACAACCGCATGGTGCCGTCATATCCGCCGCTGGCCAGCACACCACCGGCCGGGGCGAAGGCCACCGCGGCCGCCGCCCGGGAATGCCCCGGCAGCTCGATTCCCTGCGCGATGGGCCGACGGCCACCGTCGGTGGCCCACAGGCGAATCCGGGTATCGTCACCCGCGCTGGCGATCAGCCGGGCACCGGGCTGGTAGGCGATCGCGTTCACCCGTCCGGCATGACGCTCGGACGAGGCATTGATGATCGAGGTGGACTGCGTGGCCAGCAGTCGCGCCCGGGCCTCGGCATCGTCGGGCCGAAGCCGGTAGGCCGCCAAGGCCATTCGCGTCGACTCCGCCGGATCGAAGTCCACCGCGCGCCGTGATTCGGCCACCAGCGCGGCGATCCGGGCATCGCTCTGCTCCCGGACCAGGGCGCGGCGCTGCGCGCCCGCGAGCACCGCGGCGACCAGCGCGCCGACCACCAGCAGCACCGCCCCGGCACGCACCATCCTGCGCCGCCGGACGGTCTCGTGCCGCCGTCGGCGCGAGCGGGCGATGAAGTCCTGCGCGACCCGATTGACCGTGCCGCCGCCCTCGAGCGCCAGGTGCGCCTGCTCCAGCCGCTTGGACCCGTACAGCTGCGCATCCGGCCGTCCCTGCGCGTACCAGACGCGGGCGTCCTCCTCGATCCGATGGCGGGCGGGCGCGAATTCCTTTTCCTCCGCGACCCATTCGGCCATGCGCGGCCAGACCCTGGGCACCGCGTCGTGCAGCAGTTCGATCTCGTCGTCGTGCACGATCGCCAGCCGGGCATCGACCAGCCTGCCGATCACCGCCTCGGTCGCGGCGGGATCCTCGGATTCGGTCACGAGCACCTTGCGCGACAGTCGATTCCGCGAGACCGACCGCGGGCCGATAATGGTCAGGGCCAGCAGCACCGACCGGGCGGTGCGCTGTTCCTCCGGGGCGAGTTCGGACCACATCCGTTCGGCGGCCCGCGCGACCGAGCCCGCCATGCCGCCCGCCGCGCGATAGGCGTCCAGGGTGAGGGTACGGCCGCCGCGACCGGCCCACGTCGCCTCGAGCACGTGCGAAAGCAGCGGCAGCAGTGCGGCTTTGCCGTCCTCGGAGGTGGCGGCGTCGAGATCGCTCAGGATGACGTCCACGAGCGCGGGCTCGACCTTGAGGCCGCAGGCCACCGCGGGTCCGGTGATGGCTTCGCGCAGTTCCGCCTCGCTCATCGCGCCGACGATCACCGAGCTCTCGTGCATCGCCTGCGCCAGGGCCGGGAACTGGATGATGTCGTTGAAGAAGTCGGAGCGCAGCGCCATGACGGCGGTGACCCGGCGGGTGGCCGAGGCGTCGGTCAGTCGCATCAGCTCGTCGACGAACTCCCGGCGCTCGAAGTCGTTGCCGCACAGGGTGAACAGCTCCTCGGCCTGGTCGATGAGCAGCAGCACCTCAGCGTCCGCCGACGCCCCGGACAGCCCCGACAGCGCCGCGCGCAGGGCGGCGGCCGGGTGCGGGCCGGGCGTGAACAGCACGGGCGCATGGCCTTCCGGCCGCGCCTGCAGGCCCGCCGCCAGCAGGGACGACTTGCCCGCACCGGAGACGCCGACCAGCAGCACCAGCCGGGGTGCGTAGTCGTCCTCCTCGAGGGCCGCGATCGCGTCGAGCACGGCCTCGCGGACGCTCTCCCGGCCGAAGAACAGATCCGCGTCGGCGGCACGGTACGGCGACAGGCCGCGATAGGGCGGATGGCCGGGCTCGCGCACGCGCAGGGCCAGATCGCCCTGATCATTCCTGGCCTGCTGCCAGGCGACCCGCCAGCGCTGGAGTTCCAGCAGCCCGCCGTCGAAGTCCTCGGGCAGCTCCCGCGCCTTGGCGTCGCCGATGAGCACGGCCACCACCGGCAGGACCGACTCCCAGGTGGCGGGCACCCGGTTGCCTCGACGCCAGTCGCTCACGCGTTGGACCGTGACCGGCGTGCTGCCCGGGACGCCGCGCGCATTCGCCCGCCGCACAATCGATTTGATGGTCGGCGCGCCCGCGGCGTCGAACAGCGCGCCGAGGCGATCGGCGAAGCGCTTGCGCGCACCAACTGCTCCCAACCCGGGGGCTCCTCCGAAGTCCGGCGACTCAGTGTCGAACGGCGGCTCAGTGTCGAACAGTAGGGGCAATTCTGGTTCGCCACCGACGCTAGCAGCCACGACCGCACCTCCAGCTAATTTTCAGACAACGATCGGATCGCCCTGCGGCGGACAGCGAAGGGCGGGTTCGGCCCGGGCGGACCGAACCCGCCTCCCGGTGGCGTCAGAGCGCGGGCAGTTCGATGCCGAAGGCGGCGGCGAGCTGGTTGCCCGCCTCGGTGATCTGCTGGACACCGGCCGCGATCGGATCGGCCGACATCGGGGCCGCGACCTGGTTCACCGGGGCGGACGCCGGTACGGCGTCATCCTTCGGGGTCATCTCCTCGTTGCCGAAGAAGTCGGCGGCGCCCAGCGCCGAACCGGCGAGCGCGCCCACCCCGGCTCCCACCGCGGCACCGACGAGCGCACCGAGCGGGAAGGCCACGGGAGCACTCGCGGCCGCACCGGTCGCCGCACCGAGCACCGCGCCCGTGGTGCCGCCGATGGCCAGACCCACCGGGAATCCGAGCGTGGCACCGATGACCACGCCGACCGGGCAGCCCACCAGGAAGAAGGGCAGACCAACCAGACAGCCGACGCCCGCGCCGATCGCGGCTCCGGCCAGGCCACCGGCGGCCATACCCACCAGGCCGACCGCACCGCTGCCGACAATGGCACCGGGCAGCGTGCCCGCCGCGCCGCCCACCACCGCGCCGACGGTGCCGCCGACAGCGGCGCCGCGGGCCGCACCGGCATTGGCGGCGTTCGACATGGTCGGCGGCTTGGTCTTGGCGTCGTTCCGCAGATCCTGGGTCGGATCCGGGACGGCCGCGGCGGCCGGTTGCACCAGGGCCGCAATCGGTGCGGCACTCGCCGCCGGGGCGGTGGCGGCACCGACCGCCACCGGGATGGCCGCGGCGAACATGACGAGAGTGGCCAGCTTCAACTTGGTGATGCTCATGGGTTCTTCCTTCCCTCGGCCCATTTCGGGCTTGCCGATCCGGCGCACATCAGGGTGCGGATCGGCAATCGGGACGATCAACGCCACTTCGGCCGAACTCGGGCCTCGCCGCAGCTCGCAAGCCGCCGCCGAGAATTCCGCAGCGGCCGACCGAAGTGCCAGCGAGTGGCCCCGATCACTTCGAGCCGACGCCCCTCGATTCCGCAGCGGATTTCCCAACCACCCCGGCCAACCCGCGGATTAGACGCGAAATCCCTGCGGTTCGGTTGACTTGTCGATGCCCGAGAATTGCTGGTCGCCTGCGGGCGATACCGTGAACCCGGCTCGTACTGCACTGACCTGGCTCGACAACTCGTTGTTCGCAGAAGGTAAGGAGTGTGGTTCGTATGGTTCCGCGTTCTCTCGCCCTCGCCGCCACGACCGTCTGTACCCTCGCGCTGATGGCGCTGGCCTTGCCCAACGCGTCGGCATCACCGATCTCGACGACGTGGCGGATCGACAATCACTCGGACGCGATCAACGAGTTGACATTTCATATCACCGTGGAAGAGGCGCCCACCGTCGATCACTATTACTTCGCCAATCAGTTCGCCTTCACGGGCGGAAACGGCATCGGCTATATCGGGTTGCAACCGACCGACAACGCCAGCGATGGATCCCGCCGGTTCCGTGCGATATTCAGTAGCTTTCGCGCGGATTCGACGCCGAGTAACCCGAATTGCCACAGCGGCGCGGACGGCGGCAAGGGCGTCTCATGCAAAACCATCATTCCTGGTGAGCTCGGCGTGGACTTCCAACTCCGGGTCGTCGAAAGCGGCGGATCGGTGACCGGTACGGTCACCGATACCAAAAGCGGCCATACCGAGACCATTGGCGAATGGACGGTCGGTGCGGACGCGGGCACCCTGGCTCCCTCCGAATTGAGCTGGGTGGAGAACTACCTCATGAACAACGCGGCCTATCGGGACAAGAGCACCTGCGATGCGCAGTACTACCCCTTCTACCGCGTGACATTCGGAAACCCCTCCGCCAACGAGGGCAAACTCACCGGAGAAATGGGCGCGATCACCCCCAAAACCATGCCCTGCCCCGGCGACTTGTCGACGAGCCATGATCAAGCTGGCACGGTGGTGCAGGCGGGCTACAAATAGCCGCGCACCGCTGGGAGTTTGGACGACGCCGGGGAACTCAACTCGGCCCCCAGCTATAGATCCAGGAGCTTCCCCGCGTCGCGGCGATGACACTAACAGCTCCGGCCCGGCCGTCGCCAAGCATTTTCGACCTGCGGTTACTGGGCGAGAGCCATGGCCAGGGACGCGGCGGCGAAGGCGAAGTAGGCACCCGGGAAGGCGATATTGCCGAACACGCGCTCGCGCACGTGAACGGCCAGGGCGAGGACGAAGTAGACCAGCAGGCCGATGGCGGCGGCAATGCCGATGATGCGGAACCCGAAGAGGCCCAGGAGCAGGCCGATCGCGCCCGCGGCCTTGAGGACACCGGCCGTGGGGATGAGGGATTCGGGGAATCGCACCGCGGCCGAGTTGGCGCGGACGAATTCCGCACGGGCCAGGTCGGCGACGGCCATGCCGCCATTGATGACGATGGTGATCGCGGTAATGACCAGGTAGGCGATGAACATTGCCTTCTCCAGACGGAATCGGGGACGAATTCGAGCCTGGTGCAACGAGGTTCGCGCGTCCAATACCTGCGTCTATAACCTGATGGCATGGATGTGGACACCCGGTTGCTGCGCTATTTCGCCGCGGTGGCGGAGGAGGGGAATCTCAGTCGCGCCGCCGAGCGGCTGTTCGTCTCACAGCCCGCGCTGACCAAGCAGATCAAGCAGCTGGAGAGTCTGCTGGGCGTGGCCTTGTTCACGCGGTCAAGAGCCGGTATGGCTCTGACCGAACCGGGGCGGGCTCTCGCCGAGCGGGTGCCCGCGGTGCTGGGCAGCTGGGACGAGGCGCTGACCGAAACCAAGAGCGTGGCCAGCCGGGCGGCGCGGGTGCTGCGGGTCGGGTTCGTGGCCAGCGCGGCGAACGAGGCCACGCAGTTGATCATCGCCGAGTTCGGGCGGCGCAGGCCCGAATGGCGGGTGGAGATGCGGCAGGCCCCGACCTGGTCGAATCAGACGGCCGGGCTGGTCGAGGGCGATGTCGATGTGGCGTTGCTGCGATTGCCGTTCCAGGGTCAGCGCGAGTTGCGGGTGGAGTGGCTGTTGACCGAGCCGCGCTGCGTCGTACTCCCCGCCGCCCATCCCTTGGCAGCCCGCGAGGTGATCGAATTCCGTGAGCTCTGGGACGAGCCGTTCATCGCCGCACCGCCGGAAACCGGTGCGTGGCGGGACTATTGGCTCGCGGCCGACGAACGCGAGGGGCACCCGATCCGCATCGGCGCGGTCACCGACCGGCCCGACGACTGGCTGGTCGCCATCGCCAACGGCTACGGCATCGCCCTCGCACCCGAATCCGCGGCACGCTACTTCGCCCGCCCCGGCATCGTCCACCGCCCGGTCACCGGCGTCACCCCCACCCGAGTCGGCGTCGCCTGGCGCCCCGCCCAGGACACCGACCCGGTCATCCAGGATTTCGTCCGCAGCTGCCTCGCCCACCGCGAGAGCGCCCGGCCGGATTCCTGATCCACCGGGCGAAATGTCTTCTCCACCCTGCCATTCCGACATGCTTTGGCCGGAATCCACCGAAACCGGTTGTGCTGCCGCATCGTATGGATCCCGGCCCGGAGCATGCCGGAATGCCGAGGGCGCGATCGCGCGATCGAGCTCGGCAGAACGTCCGGCCGGATGTGCCGTCAGAGGGTGGCGATCATCTTTTGTGCGGTGGCGGCGTGGCCGTACTGGTTCGGATGGAATTGCGCGCCTTCGCCATTGTCGACCGAGGTGCCGTTGACCCAGCGGTCCGGGATGGCCTCGCAGACGTCGTGGCCGTTGTAGATCTCGTAGGTGCTGAAGTACTCGGTGCCGGGCTGGGTGCGCAGCATGGCGTTCAGGCCGCCGATGACGGTGTCGCGCGCCCAGTCCACGTCGCCGGGCAGCAGCGGCTGACGGCCCGCGCACAGGGCCGCGTTGTCGGGCAGGATGTGCGGGTAGCCGACCAGGACGACGCGGGCCTGCGGGGCGCGAGTCTTGATGTCGGAGATCAGTTTCGCGAGCTTGGCCGTGGTCTGCGAGAGCCGGGTCGGCATCGAGGCGTCGTATTTGTTCTTGCAGCCCAGCAGCAGTTCCGCACTGCCGCTGGCAATTCCCGTCCCGAGGTTCTGGAGTACCGCGCTGCCGGTCCCCGAGCCGGTGCCGAGCGTTCCCGCCTTCACGCAGTCCGTGACGATGTCGGTGAAGCCGATGTCATTGCCGCCCACGCCCAAAGTGACCAGGGCGGTGTCGGAGGTGACCGCGGAGAGCTGGGTGCTGGTCACCGAATCGGTGGTCGCGCCGCCGCAGGTGACGTCGGTGAGGGTGTACCCGCGTGCGGCCGCGAACAAGTGGGCGTAGTTGCGATCGGAGCGGGAGCAGGCCTGGTCGACAATGTTCGAGATCTTGACGCCCGCCGCGTACGAATCGCCCATGGCCACGTACTTCGGGCCGTCGGCGTGGGCGGGAGCGAGGCCGACCAGTGATCCGGCGGCCACGATCGCAATAGTGGACAGGCAGTGCTTCAGTTTCACGATAGGGGTTCCTCGCGGTGGGGCTCTGACGAATAGCCACCGACGGTACGAGATGACCTCCCGACCAGTAGGTCGAATGATCAAATCGTTACCGCACGCGAGTGAACGTGTCGCTATTGGCCAGCACCGCGTGCGCCCACGGCAGCTCGATCAGCTCCGGCGGTGCGCCCGGCCGCGGCGGCTTGATCGCCCGGTCCGAGACGACATGCCAGGCCGCGTGCAGATCGCCGTCGCGCAGCAGACCGGTGAACGAGCAGATGCTGGGAATGGATCCGGGTGCGACGAACGAGAATTGCGCGCACGGGCCGGTGTGCAGGCCGATGATCGGCACCTCGTTGCCCGCGAAAGCGCTGTCGCCCAATGCGGTTTCGAAGGTACCGGCCAGCTTGCCGCCGGTGTCGTCGGTAATGGTGAGGCGGGAACCGTACTCGTTCCGCCACAAGCCCTTCCAGTCGATCGATGATGCGGTGTCCATGCCTCCCGCATACCCGCTTCCCCGGGGGATGTCGACCGCCCAGGTCAGCGCGGTACCGGAATGCCCCGGGCGGCCGCGAATTCGGCCATGTCGACCTGCCGCATCGCATTGGACAGGGCGGTGATGGTGCAGGTGCCCACCGGACCGATGCGGTCGTAGAGGGTGGTGGTGGCGACGGCGATACCGTTCGCGGCGACCCGGTTCTGGGCCACGATGCCGAGTTCGGGGCCTTCGGGCAGGCGCACGAGGGCGAGGGCGACATCGGTATTGATGTGGCCGACCCCCTGCGTGCCCCAATTGCAGACCAGATTGGCGGTATCGCTGACGAACGCGGCGCGCTCGAACGGCGTCACGGCCCGCCCCTCGACAATGGCCGGGACGTTGTTCCACGCCGACTTCCGGAACGAATTGACACCCGAGGCGAAATCGTGGGTCCAGTCCCCCGCCCCGGACTTGAACAGCGGCGGAGCACCTTCCGGTCCGTCGAGACGCCGCTCGGGGACCGGAAGGTCCTGGGCGGGCTGCCAGACCTCACCCGGCGGTTCGTCGGCCATGGCCAGGAACAGCACGGTGGCGCGGGCGCGGACCTCGTCGCGCTGGACGATCGAGGCGTCGACGGCGCGAATCCGATTGCCGTCGCGGACAATCGAGCTGCGCAGTTCGATGGGTTCGTCGAGCACCGGGCGGAACAGGTCGGCGGTGAATCGCGCGGGGAGGAAAACGGGCCCGGGACTGTGGGTTTCGAGCCGGTGAGCCAGCAGGCCGCAGACGGCCGTCCCCGCCAATTGGCCTTGCGACCAGGCACTGACGGCCATCGGGGTCGCGTGGTAGCGACCGTCCTCGTGGGTGAAGAACGCGGCCATACTGCCTCCCCTGCCAGGATGATGATCTTCCTAGATTAGAACAAGTTGCAGAATCGGTCAGTTCACCCAGGGCGGGTTGACCACGGTCCCGTCGAGCAGCTCGCCGGTGAACCCGACGGGCGCGTTGACGAGCACGACGGCTCGGCTCGCGGCCGGATTGTCCAGCCGGATGATGGATCCGGCCGGAGCCAGGGCCGCGTCACCGGCGGCCAGCTCCGCGGTCTCGCCCTCGATGGTCAGGGTGATCCCGCCCTCGAGCACGACGAAGGCCTCCTCCCGGTGAATGCGGTGCGCGACACCCTCGGTGCCGGGCGCGACCTCGACCCGCCACACGCACAGGTCGACGCTGCCCACGCTGGGCCGGACCAGCGGGATGAAACGGGCGCCGTGCATGTCGTGGGCCTGAGTGTCGGCGGCGTGGATTACTGGCATTGCCTTCTCCTTTGGTCAAGCAGCTTGACTATATGGTCAAGCTTGTTGACTTTTCTGTCAAGTGCCAAGATTCCTGGCATGCCCGGATACGCACAGGACTTGCCGCTGCTCCTCCTCGCGGCCGCCGCGGAGGTGACCGACGCCATCCATCGGGGCTGCGTGGCGGCCGGATTCACCGATATCCGGCCCAGCCACGGATTCGCCTTCGTGCGCATGGCCCCCGCGGGCGCGACGGTCGTCGAGATCGCCGACCATCTGGGCGTGACCAAGCAGGCCGCCAGCCAGTTGGTCGAGGAACTGGTGAAAAAGGGTTACGCCCAACGCAATCCGCACCCCTCCGATGCGCGGGCCAAGCTCATTACGCTGACCGAACGCGGGTGGGCGTGCACCCGCGCCGCCGATGCCGCGGCGGCGCGATTCACCGAGCAATGGGCGGCCACGCTCGGGGCGAAGGCGACCGTGGATTTGCGCAATGCGCTCGCGCGCGTTGTCACGCCGGGCCGAGTGCGGCCGTCGTCCTGGTGAAATCGAGGACAGCCCGGTCGATTACGAGAATCGAGCGAATCCGCCCGTAACTCAGCCGAGTTCGAGGGTGGTCACGCCGAAGACGCGCTCGCGGGCATACGGGCGAACCGGTCCCGTGTACATGCGGGCGGTCTCGAAGCTCGGCCGCAATCCGGCCTCTTCCATCAATCGCACGGCCGCCTCGTTGCCGAGCGGAACATCCACGGCCAGTGGCATTCCCGCCGCATGCGCGGCCAGCGCGGCGAGCAGCTGACGGGCGTCGGCGGGGGTGTCGGCGAACAGCGGGCCGACACGCAGCGATTCGCGGGCCGGGCGCAATGTGGCGTAGCCGGTCACCGTGCCGTCGACAATGCGGGCGAACGTCCGGTGCCCCGGTTCGGTCAGCCAGGCGGTGAGGAAATTAGGGCGGTCCGCCGGATGGCAGGCCGAATCGTAGGGGTGTAGGACGGCGAAATCCGCGGGCGACAGTGCCGTGACCGAGTTGTCCGGTAGGGGCAATCGCGGCACGCCGATGAATCGCGCACTGCCATAGGCGAGTTCGAAGCCGCTGCGTCGATAGTTGTCCTGCTGATCCGGGACGCCGTCCAACCCGACGACCCGGTCCCCCGCGTGCTTCAGCCCGAATTCCCAAGTGGCCAGCCCGAATCCGTGCCCGCGCAGGTCGGGCCGCACGAGATAGAAACCCAGGAAGGCGAATTCGTCGCCGTAGTTGACCACCGACACCGCGGTGGCGGGCGCACCGTTCACCCGGCCCAGGAAGAACCCGTCCGGATCCTGCGCGAAGAACGCGGTCACATCCCGCGCGCCCGGATTCCAGCCCTCGGCGGCGGCCCATTCCACGACGGCGGCCCACTCCCCCGGCGTGGCGCGGGCAATGACGAGATCATCGATACGCACGGCATCCGGCATGCCACCAAGGTAGCCGCAAAACCTCTGCTACTCACGCAGATTCAGGCAGATGGGGTGCCCCTCGGGATCGAGCACGATGCCCCACGGCAGCTGGTTGTCCCAGTCCGGATTGAGGCCCGGCTGGAATTCCGGAATCGTCGCGCCCAGGGAGACCGCCAGATCGGTGGCCTGGTCGATATCGGCGACATTCAGATCCAGATGCACCCGCTTGGGCTGCGTCGGGTTGTCCGGCCACGGCGCGGCCGCGTGCCCCTCCACGAAACCGAAGCACAGCACCGACTTGCCATCGGTGATCAGCGCGTACCCGTCCTCGGAGTGCATGATTCGCCAATCCAGCAGGGCGGCATAGAACTCGGCGAGCCTGCGCGGATCGGCGGAGTCGATGGTGACGCAGCTGAGCGCGATCGGCGCGGTCACGGCGGTGTCCTTTCAGCGGGCGGGAGCCCTTCGTCGGTGGAGCGGCCATCCAACTGCCCGGAAACCATAACCCGGCGCTCGGGTAGGGTCGGGCAAAGACATCGTCAACTACCTGCGGGGTTGGGAGATATGGCCGACTACGCGCACTCCGATCACGCCAGTCGCAGCCGGGAGGAGAAGGCCCGACGGCTGGCCGCCTACGTCTGGGCGCGCGGGATCACCGGGGACGAATTGCTGGATATGCCCGCCGCGCAACGGCGGAAGCTGGCGCGCGCGGCCGAGACCAATCCGCCCAGCACCGAAGAGACGTGGCAGGTGGTGGCCGGACTGCTGGCCGAGAAGGACGCCTGGGCCGCGCGCAATCCCGGGCACGCCGCGGCGCGGCGGGAGTTCGCCGACGAGAAGATCCTCTGGGTGAAACCGCCGGTCAAGCCGTGGGAATAGGTTCCGCGCGAAGGCTTGACAGCAAGAAATGAACCGGGGTTCACTGCTTGAGTGTCCCCCGATTACGAGAACCACTCCGGAACGCGCCCGGCGGCCTGGCGCGAGGATCTGACCGGCGGTGACGACTCGCTGTTCGCGGGCCGCCCCGAGCCGGTGAACGAATACACCGGTCGCACGCTGACCTACGAGGTGACCGGGCGCATCGCCCGCATCACCTTCAATCGGCCCGAGCACGGCAATGCGATCACCGCGGACACTCCCATCGAGCTGGCCGCCGCGGTCGAGCGGGCGGATCTGGATCCGCGCGTGCACGTGATCGTGGTGAGCGGGCGTGGGAAGGGGTTCTGCGGCGGATACGACCTGTCGATCTTCGCCGAGAACGGCTTCGCTCCCGCCGAGGGCGCCCAGCCGACGGAGGGCACCGTGCTCGATCCGGTGGTGCAGGCGCGCAATCACAATCCCTGGGGCACTTGGGATCCCATGGTCGACTACGCCATGATGTCGCGCTTCAACCGCGGGTTCGCCAGCCTGCTGCACGCCAACAAGCCGACCGTCGCCAAGGTGCACGGGTTCGCCATCGCGGGCGGCACCGATATCGCGCTGTTCGCCGACCAGATCATCTGCGCCGACGACGCCCGCTTCGGCTACCCGCCCACCCGCACCTGGGGCATTCCCGCCGCGGGCATGTGGGCGCACCGGGTCGGCGACCAGCGCGCCAAACGCATGCTCTTCACCGGTGACAGCCTCACCGGCAAGCAGGCGCTGGAGTGGGGCCTGGCCATCGAGGCCCCGCCCGCCGACGAGCTCGACGCCCGCACCGAGGAACTGCTGGAACGCATTTCCCGGGTGCCGATCAACCAGCTGATCATGGCCAAACTGGCCCTCAACAGCGCCCTGCTCAACCAGGGCGTGCTCAACTCCGGCATGATCAGCACCGTCTTCGACGGCATCTCCCGCCACACCCGCGAGGGCTACGCCTTCCAATTGCGCTCCGCCACCGCCGGTTTCCGCGAAGCCGTCCGCGAACGCGACGAGCCCTTCGGCGACTGGAAACGCGCGCAGTTCGAGCGGGAAAAGGACTGAGCCTCAGCCGATGCCTTCGATATCGGTGCGTTCGACCTCGGCGACGACACGGTCGGCGAGGGAGCGCAGGGCCGCGGATTCGGTGGGGGTCATGTCGTCGATGAAGAGACGGCGGACCAGTTCGACGTGATTGGGGGCGGCGGCCTCGAGGGCGTGGCGGCCCGCGTCGGTGAGGCGGACCTCGCGGCCGCGGGCGTCGTCGGCGGCCTGACAGCGGTCGACCAGGCCGCGGGTGGCCATGCGGGACAGATGCTTGGACAGGCGGCTCTTGTCCCAGCAGATCTCGGCCCCGAGTTCCTTGGCGCGGAGTTGGCCACCGGCGGCGGAGAGGGCGACCAGGACCTCGTAGTCGGAGAAGGACAGGCCGTCCTGGGCGAGACCGGCGGAGATCGCGGAGTCCAACCGCTGCCGCATGCGGATGTAGGACTGCCAGGTCGTCTGTTCCTCGTCGGTCAGCCAGCGCGTCATGGGCTCCATACTATCGACGGATAGTTGACACGGACACCATAAGGATCCACAGGAACCTCCCGGCTCTTCGACGCGGGCCGCTAACGGCGTGCTGACGTACAGTACAAGCCGTTCGATTTGCGTAGTTCTGGCGGAAATCGTCAATGCGAGAGCGGCTTTCCGGGCAGGACGAATGAGACATATTCCGGCAGAAGAGGTTCCGGGCGTTCGGGGCAAATCCCCTAATTCACCTGGAGGGATAGCTCATCCGGTTGACAATGCAACGTTGCGCCAGAACACTCGACGCCGAGCCCGGACCGGTCACCGCGCCGCAATCGCCTGCGGCGGCGGTGGCAATCCGCGCCGAACCGGGCCAGTTACCACCCTATTGCGCCGACATTGAGGAATACATGAACGTTCGACGGCTTCTCGTCACCGCCAGCGTCGCGGGCCTGACGACCATCGCAGCCCCGACCGCCGTCGCCCTTGCCGACGTCCCCACCGGGTCCTCGGGCACCGGCTCGTCCGCCATCGACACCGGTTCCGCCGCCACCGGTTCCGCGGGTCTGACCCAGACCGGCTCCGCGGGCGGTCCGGTCTACCAGAACTGCGACCAGGCCCGCGCCGCGGGCGTGGCTCCGCTCTTCCGCGGCCAGCCCGGCTACAGCCCCCACTTGGATCCCGACGGCACCGGCATGGCTTGCCCCACGGTCTGATTCGCCGCTGACGCGCCGAAGCAGTAACCCCGAGAGTTGAAACAACTCTCGTAACTCTCAGGGGTAAACCCCTGAAACCCCAATCGGGAAGGGTTGCGACTCTCGAACTCTCAGAGGAGCCCCGAACAAGTAGAGCGGCCCCGGTCCAATCGGACCGGGGCCGCTCTCTTTGCGTCAGTCGGCATTCGCTAGCGGCGGAAGATCTTCACCACGATGAGGGTGGCGAGGAGGGCGCCTGCGCCGATGAGGCTGTACTTGATCTTGGGCTCGTTGAGCTTGGCCATGACGGACTGTTTGGCGTTGTCGGCCAGGCGCTGGGGGTCGGTGCGGACCGCGAGTTCGTCGAGGGTGCTTGCGAGCCGGTTGCGTGCCGCCTCGATCTCGCGCTCGATCGCCTCGGTGTCTCTCGCCACGTCACACTCCTGTCTGGATAGCCGCGCTGGGCAGGCGGCGCTGTCGTCTCGGGGTCGGTCGCGCAGGCGCCTGCGCATCGGGGCGACGCGGAGGCGGGCGAGCCGACCTGCTCAGGAGTGTATCGCCAACACCGCCTCGAGCCCGTCGACTAGCGTGGCGGCATGACCGAGAATCACCGACTCAGTCCCGGCGACACCGCGCCCGCCTTCACCCTGCCCGACGCCGACGGCAAGGACGTCTCCCTGTCGGACTACCGCGGCCGCAAAGTGATCGTCTACTTCTACCCGGCCGCCAGCACCCCCGGCTGCACCAAGCAGGCCTGCGACTTCCGCGACAACCTGGCCGAACTCGAGGGCGCGGGCATCGAGGTGGTCGGCATCTCCCCCGACAAGCCCGCCAAGCTCGCCAAGTTCCGCGACACCGAGAAGCTCACCTTCCCGCTGCTGTCCGACCCGGACAAGGAAGTACTGAGCGCCTACGGTGCGTTCGGCGAAAAGATGATGTACGGCAAGAAGGTCACCGGCGTCATCCGCTCCACCTTCCTCGTCGACGAGAACGGCAAGATCGAAGTGGCCCAATACAACGTCAAGGCCACCGGCCACGTCGCCAAACTCCGCCGCGACCTCTCGGTCTGAACTGCCGTCAATGCAGTCTGAACTTCCGTCAATGCAGTGAGCCCCGGCCGGATTCGGCTGGGGCTCATGCGAGAAATGTCGGGAGCGACCGCTAGACCTTGGGCATCATTTGCGCGGCCCACTGGAGCATCATGCGCCAGTGGTTGTCCCACCAGGTGGAGAATTCCTGGGTGCCTAATGGGGGTGGGGCGAGTTCGCCGGGGAACAGGCCGGATTCGGTCGGAGCCCCGACCGCGTGGGTGGGGGCCGGGATGATGGAGTCCGAGTTGGAGTTGACCTCCGGCTCGGGGGCGGCCTTGATCAAGGGCTTGGGGTGGGTGCCGAACTTCGTACCGTCCGAGTGCGGGCCCCAATTGAGGGTGGCCGGGTCGATGGTCACCAGATCACTCGGCTGCAGCTCGGGCGTGGGCTGATCGGGGTTGGGGGTGGCCGCGTCGGTCGGGGTGACCATGCCGGGTGTGCCGTCCATCGGCGCACCGGCCGAGCCGGAATCCGGCGGGGGCGCGGCCTGATCACCGACCGGATGCGCGCCCCCGGTGTGCGCGTCGGCCGAGACCCGGGAGTCGATGAGCATGGGCTGCGGCACCTTCTTGGAATCACTGCCCGCGGCGTAGACGCCACCGGCCACCAATCCGCCCGCCAGCACGCTGGCCGCCGCGAACAGCGCCGCGGTGCCGCGCGCCCGGCGAATGCGCTCGGCCGCCTCGCCCGCGAACTCGGCCTCGGGCAATGCCGCCAGGGCCGCACCGATCGCGGGCGCGATGGCCGCCACCCCGCACGGGATGACCGGCGCCCCGAAGCCCGACTCCAGCGCCGCCACCACCGCGGGTTCGGTTGCGGCCGAACCGATGAGCACCACCGCGTCCGGCTTCACCCCGGCCGCGTCGAACTGGTCCCAGGCGGCGGTGACCGCGGCCCGCATGGTCTCCTCGGTGGCCGCGCCGCCGCTCAGCGTCACCGCGGCGAGCACCCGGCTCCGGTCCGGCGAGATGAGCGAGAAGGCCTGGAAGCCCGGCACCACCTCGCAGATGGCCAGATCCTCGAACTCGTCCACCCAGGTGATGGCCCGCGCGACCGCGAGGTGCGCGGACTTGGCCGACACCAGCGAGGCGTCGTGCCAGGGCCCGGAGGCCAGCTTGGTGACAATGGCCCGGCGCTCGGCGGCATCGCGGTAGGCGACGGCCGCGCCGAGGATCTCGCGATCGGCGCCGATCTTGTCGGCGATGTCCTCCATCACCAACTCCACCGCGACGGCCAAGTCCGCCTTCGCATCCCCGCCGATCTCGACGACACGCTCGAGCACCACGCGCTCGTGCAGTTTGTCGCCGTCATCGGCCAACGCCACGGCGCGCACGGTGCCGCGCTCGGTGGAGACGCCGATGGTTACCGCGGAACGAGCAGACAGAGAAGCAACCACAATCAGCCTTCCAACGTCGTCATGCCGACAATGTTTTCGAATCCCGGATTTCGATACGCACCCAGCGGAGTCCCGCCCAGCGGATAGCCCGCAGCTGAGACGCAGCTGCGATGGGTCTTCGACGCCGAAGGCGGCTCGGATGGGTAGGACGCGGTGACACACGAAGTACCGCAGCGTGTCATGCGCGTGTCGCTACCCGTAGGCTGTTGAACGTGGAAGCACGCACGGGAACCAGGTCGACGCGACGACCGGACCCTGCGTTGGAGCTGCAGGACGATCCACAGGAGCTGATGCCCCGTCGCCGCCCGACGCAGGAACGATCAAAACGCAAGTTCGACGCCCTGTTGCAGGCCTCCCGGGAATTACTCGTCGAGGTCGGGTTCGAATCGTTCACCTGTGAAGAGGTCGCGGCCCGCGCCGAGGTGCCGATCGGCACGCTGTATCAGTTCTTCGCCAACAAATACGTCATCGTCTGCGAGCTGAATCGTCAAGACCTGGTGGCGGTTTCGCAGGAGCTGTCGGACTTCCACGGCGAGATCCCGTCCATGGACTGGCTGCGGCACATGACGCAGCTGGTCGATCACCTGGCGGATCTGTGGATGACCGACCCGTCGCGGCGCGAGGTGTGGCTGGCCATGCAGTCCACGCCGTCCACCCGCGCGACCGGCGCGATCCACGAGAAGGAGTTCGCCGAGGCGGTGTCGCAGATGCTGCGCCCGCTCATGCCGCGCACCCCCCGCGGTCGGCGCTCGATGATGGCGCAGGTGCTGGTGCACGTCGTGTACTCGATGCTGAACTTCTCGGTGCAGGACGGGCTGGCCCATGAGGACGCCGTCGCCGAGCTCAAGCGCCTCATGGTGGCGTATCTGCTGATCGCGGAGAAGGAATCGCGATCGGGCGGACAGCGCACGACCTTCGATCCGGATTAGTCGCGGATCAGGCCGGACTAGTCGCGAATCAGGTCCGCCAGTTCGCCCGGATCCTCCAAGACGACCATGGCGGCCGCGGTGTCCCCATCGTGGGTGAGCGACAGGTGAACTCGCACCCGGGGCAGGAATTCCGCTGCCAGCCCGTGCAATTTGATGCTGGGCCGCCCCCAGGCGTCGTTCACCACCTCGATGAGCGGGTACGGGTTGTCCCCGATCTGCGGGCTGCGGGCGAAGCGAGAGCTGGCCCACGCCTTGATGACCGCCTCCTTGGCCGCCCAGCGGGTGGCGTAGCTGCGGGCCGGATCGGTGCCCCTGCTCTGGCAGTAGCGCCGTTCCCCGGCGGTGAAACTCTCCCGGAGCATGGTGGTTCCGGTGCGTTCCATTTGTTCGGCGAACTCGGAGATGGTGACCAAGTCCAGGCCGATACCCAGGATCGTCACAGTGCGGGACTCCTAGATTTCTCGTGAGGTGCAGTCGAATTGGCTGCGAACATACCAGCGGACCTACGGCACCGTAGCCCGCGCACATGGAACGGCGGGCTCGCGTCGAGTAACGCGAGCCCGCCGTATCAGACCTGCCAGGGGCTATTTACTGGCAGGCCGGTCCTTGGGGAACGGCCACGTAGACCGCATCGGCACCGAGCCGCGCCTGCTGGGACAACAGCACATCGGCTTCCAGCTGACGAGACTTCTTGGCCGGGGTGCCATCTCCGCCGAGGCGGCGGTCGGCGGGCCGCTCGTAGAGCGGGGCCCCGCCGCACATGGCCTCGACGAAGCGCTGACGGCCCGCGAGCTGACGCTCTTCGGCCTTGCGCCGGTACGTTTCTCGCGCCTCGGCGTCGGCGATGGCCTCGATGAACGCCTGCGGGTGCACGATGGCGACCAGGCCGGACACGTGCCCGAAGCCGAGCGAGGTGACCAGACCGGCCTTGAGCGGGAAGCGATCTCCCACTTCCAGCGCCTCGCGCAGCCACACCAGGTGCGGGTATTGGGCCATCTTCTCGTCCACGCAGTCCAGGCTGCGGTTGGGCGGGATGACGCCCTGCTCGAGTACCTGGCACAGGCCGATCATCTGGAACGCCGCCGCGCCGCCCTTCGCGTGACCGGTGAGGGTCTTCTGCGAAATCACGAACAGCGGAGCGCCTTCCGAGCGACCCAGCGAGGTGGCCAGCCGCTCGTGCAGCTCGGACTCGTTGGGATCGTTGGCGGCCGTGGAGGTGTCGTGCTTGGACACCACCGCGATCTCGTCCGCGCTCACACCCAGCTTGCGGAGTTCCTTGGCCAGCTTGGACTCCGGCCCGCCGCGACCGGCACCCAGGGCACCGAGGCCCGGAGCCGGAATCGAGGTGTGCACGCCGTCGGCGAAGGACTGCGCGTAGGCCACGACGCCCAGCACCGGCAGACCCATTTCCAGGGCGACCGAGCCGCGGGCCAGCAAGACCGTTCCGCCGCCCTGCGATTCGACGAAGCCGCCGCGGCGACGGTCGTTGGCGCGGGAGAAGTAGCGGTCGCTGATGCCCTTGGCGGACATGGCCGCCGAGTCGGCGGTGGCCGACATGTCACCGAAGCCCACGATGCCCTCGATGCCGAGATCGTCGTAGCCACCGGCGACCACCAGGTCGGCCTTGCCCAGCTTGATCTTGTCCACGCCCTCCTCGACGGAGACCGCCGCGGTCGCGCAGGCGGCGACCGGGTGGATCATGCCGCCGTAGGAGCCGACGTAGCTCTGCACCACGTGCGCCAGGGCGACGTTGGGCAGGGCCTCCTGCAGGATGTCGTTGGCGTGCGGCTCACCGAGCAGGTTGTCGATGTAGAGCGAGCGCATCGACGACATGCCGCCCATGCCGGTGCCCTGGGTGTTGGCGACCATGGCCGGGTGCACCCAGCTCATGAGCTCCGCGGGGCTGAAGCCCGAGCTCAGGAACGCGTCCACGGTGCAGACGATGTTCCACAGCGCCACCCGGTCGATGGAGCTGGCCATATCGGCGGAGATGCCCCACTTGGTGGGATCCCAGCCGGTGGGGATCTGACCGCCGACGGTGCGCGAGAGCTTGGCCTTGCGCGGCACGCGAATCTCGGTGCCCGCCTTGCGGGTCACCTGCCAATCGCCGGTGCCGTCGACCGGGGTGACGAGCGTCTGCTCCGGGTTGGCGGCGTAGAAGGCGCGCGCCTCGGCCTCGCTGTTGACCACGAAGGTGAGGTCCTTGTCCAGGAACACCGAGGTCAAAAGCGGTGCGGCATTGTCGATCATGGCGCCGTCGTCGCCGTAGCGGCGCACGCCGCACCGCTGCACCACGGTGTCGTGGTAGCGGTCCGCGATCTCGGATTCGTCGACGTACTCACCGGATTCGACGTCGTACCAGCCCGGCTTGGGATCGTTCTCCCAGGTGACCAGGCCGGTGGTCCAGGCCAGCTCCAGCACGCCCGCGGCGGAGAGCTGATCGGAGACCTCCATCTCGAAGCGGGTGCGCGCCGAACCGTAGGGGCCGAGCTCGCCCGCGCCGACGATGACGACCATGTCGTCGAGATCGGCTGTCACCGCGCCCCATTCGGGGGTCGGCAGCTTGGAGCTCAGGGTCGGCGGGGCGGGCAGCGCCGAGATGGTCGCGGCGTCCGTGCCCTCCGACTCCTCGGCCGCCTTGGCCTCGGCCTGCTCGCGCGCCTCGCGGGCGAGTTCGGGCAGATCCAGCTTGGCCCCGGCGAGACCGCCGGTCAGGTCGATCTGCTGCGGTCCGGCCGCGGTCACCACGCGGGCCCGCGAGCTGCACCACTTGAGCAGTTCGTCCGCCATCTGCAGCGTGGACCAGGTGTGCACGCCCGCCTTCTCGACGGCCTCGACCAGCGGGTCGTTGCCGCCCATGAGGCCGGTGCCGCGCACCCAGCCGATCAGCGCGTGCACCAGGGTGACCCGCTCGGCCCAGGACTTCTCCGCGCGCCACTTGGCGACGATGGCGTCCAGGGCGGCCTTGGACTCTCCGTAGGCGCCGTCACCGCCGAACATGCCGCGGTTGGGCGAACCCGGGAGCACCACATGCAGTTTCGCGTCCACATCGTGGTCGGCGCCCAGCTTGGACAGTCCGCCGATGAGGCGCTCCACCGACCACAGCAGCACGCGCATTTCCATTTCGGCGCGGGCACCGGCGTCGGCCAGGTCACCGGCCACGCGGGGCGCGGCGAAGGGCAGCAGCAGCGTCGGGGTCATCGCATCCTTGACGAGCACCTTCGCGCCACCGGCATTGTCGACCTGCTCGGTGCCGACCCACTCGATGAGCGCGTCGATATCGGTGTAGGAGGCCATGTTCGCCGGAACCACCCACAGGGCGGCACCGTGGCGGGCGTTGTCGCGGTAGAGCTGCTTGTAGAAGCCCAGGCGCTCGTCGTCCAGCTTGGAGGTGGTGACCACGACGGTGGCACCGCCCGCGAGCAGTCGACCGGTGGCCGCCGCCGCGATGGAACCCTTACTGGCGCCGGTGATCACGGCGATGTCGGAGGACCAGGCACCGGCCTCGGTGGTGGACACGGCGGCCTCGGCGATCGCGCCGTAGACACCGGCCAGCACCGAGCGGGCCTCCTTCATGGCCCGGTTGCGCCACCAGGTGGCCTGGGCCGCAACGGCTTCCCCGGCACCGTAGTAGCCGTCCACCTCGGGCTCGGCGGGGAGGGAGCCGTCGTTGCCGAACCACAGGCGGGCCAGATCCTCACGGGCACTTGCCCACCGGTCGTCGATGAGCACGGCCTTCTTGGCGTCGAAGGCGGGCGCGACCAAACGCGGCCAGTCCGAACCCAATTCGGCCGACACCAGATCCACCAGGGTGTCGGTGGTGGCCTCCGGCGCGGACGCCTGCTCGACGTGGCCGAGCGACTCCAGGATCACCCGGGCCGCCTGGGCGAGCACGCCGTCGCGGCCGGTGATCTGCTCGGTGAACTCACCCAGCGCGGCCGCGTCGACGGTCCCGCCACCGGCACCGCCGCCCGCCGACGGCATGGAGACCGCGACACCGCGACGCGCGGCCACCGACTGCACGGCGGCGTCGATGGCGGCGTCCACGGACGCGGCATCCGAAAGTCCGCCCGAGACAAGGCCGCCCAGATCGCCACCGCGGACCGACTGGCCCTCGCGGGTGCCGAGGGAGACCTCGGCGGTGACGTGGCTGGCCCAGCCGTCGCCCAGACCCCAGACCTTCTTCACGCGCTCGCCGATGGCGGCGGGGCGCTTGCCGGAGGGGCCGAAGACCTTGCGCAGGTGATCGCCGATGGAGTCGGACAGCACCGAGCCGAACGGCTTGTAGGTGCGGGCCAGGCGGTCGACGGTGGCCGACAGCGCGCCCATGTCCGCGTCCGCGGCACCGTCGATGGCACCGAGCGAGAGCTCCGCGCCGAGGTCGACGAGCAGCTGGTTGCGGCGCGAGGACACGCCGTCGCACAGGCCCTCGATGGTGTCCACCGGACCGATCTGGTCCATGCGCAGCTTGGTCCACAGCGCGATGAGCACGCGGGTGGCGTCGGCGGCGGTGAAGGCGATGTCGTCCGGGGTCGGACCACCGGTCGGCACGGCCACGGGGGCCGGGGCGGCGGCGGCCGGAGCCGGTGCGGCAGCGGCGGTCTCGGCGGCGGGGGCCTCCTCGACCTCCTCCACCGGAGCCGGATCGGTGTCGGTCGAGTAGACGATGCCGCGCTCGCGCTCGATATTGAGCACCTCGACGACCGCGTTGCCGAACTGCGGCAGCTTCAGCGTGTTCGCGGCCAGGTTCGCCACGGTCGGCGTTGCGGCCAAACCGATTTCGACGAACCGCTCGACGCCCACGCCACCGTGCTCGACATCGGTGAACAGCAGGTCCTGGGTCTCGATCCAGCGCACCGGGCTGGCGAACTGCCAGGCCAGCAGCTCGACCAGCACCACGCGGCACAGCTCGACCTGGTTGGCGGAGCGCTCCTCCCAGTTCGCCAGCACCTCCGCCAGCGGCTCGGACGGCACCAGATCCGCGATCTCCTGGATGAATTCGCGCTCCAGGTTGAACGGCTTGGGCACCAGGTTCGGGATGTAGCGGCCGATGAGCAGCTCGGGCTTGAGGTCCTGCGGCAGCAGATCCAGCAGCTTGGCCCGGAACTCGGGCACACCGGCGCGCAGCACGGTGGAGTGGAACGGCACGTCGATGCCCGGGATGAGCACGAACGCGCGCTTGCCGCCGGTCTCGGCGCGCAGCCGCTCGATCTCGGCTTCCAGTGCCTCGCAACCCTTCACGGTGCCCGCGATGGCGTACTGCGAGCCGCGCAGGTTGAGGTTGACGACCTCGAGGAACTCCCCGGCCCGCTCGCCGATGCCCTTGACCCAGTCGATGACCTCGTCGTCGGCAATGCCGATCTGCGAGGGCCGGATCGCGCACATGCGGTAGTCGCTGCGGCCCTGGGCATCCCGGGGCACCAGCTCGTGCATGGCCGAACCGCGCTGGAACACGACCTCCAGCACCGCGTTCAGCGGCAGCACGCCCGCGGCGGCGGCCAGCGCGTTGTACTCACCGACGGAATGCCCTGCGAGCATTGCCCCTTCGATGAAGGCACCGGCCTCGCGCAGCTCCGCGACCTGGGCCACGCCGAGGGTGGCCATGGCCACCTGGGTGAACTGGGTCAGGTGCAGCACGCCCTGCGGGTGGCGGTATTCCACGCCGCGCGCCTTGAGGTAGGTCGGGTTGTCGCGCACCACGGCCAGGATCGAGAAGCCCAGCGCCTCGCGGGTGTGCTTGTCGGCGGCGTCCCAGATCTCCTTGGCGGCCTTGGAGCGAGTGCGTGCCTCCAGCCCCATCCCCTTGGCCTGAATGCCCTGTCCCGGGAAGGCGTAGACGGTCTTCGGCGGCGCGATGCGGCCGGTGGCGGTCATCACCAGGTTGCCGTCGATCCGGCAGGAGACCTCGACGATCTCCGAACCGTGGTCCACCGCAACGCGTTCCACGCGCACGTCGACCGCGGAACCCAGCCGGACCATGCCCAGGAAGCGGGTGGTCCAGGCGGTGATGGTGCGCGGGGGCACCTTGTCATTGCTGTCGATGGCCGAGACGGCGTGCTGCGCGGCGGCCGAGAGCCACATGCCGTGCACGATCGGGGAACCCAGACCGGCCAGCTTGGCGGCGTTCTCGGAGGTGTGGATCGGGTTGAAGTCACCCGAGACCTGCGCGAAGGCGCCCATGGCGCGCGGGGCGACCAGGGCCACGTCGCGGCGACGGCGACGCGGGGTGTCGGTGGCCTCGGCCGAGAGCGAACCGGCCGCGCGCGGCGGGTCGGCCAGCTCGGCGGAGCCGGTGCGACCGCGAATGGCGAAGCGCTCGGTCAGGGTGGCGACGGTCGGCATGGACATGCCGGTCTCGGGCTTGTCGAGCATGCCCGAGATGCGCACCCGCACCTCGACGACCCGGCCCAGATCGGTGTCGAGGGTCTCGACCGATTCGGCGCGGACCGCGAGAACTGCTGCGGTGGCGGGCAATTCACCGTTCAGCTCGATCTGGTGATCGAGGTGCACCAGGTCGAGCATGCCCTCGATGACGCTCTGCCCGGCGGCGGTGCGGGTCGCGCCGAGGACGGCGAACACGGCGGGCCAGCAGGCGCCGACCAGCACGTCGGGCACGGTGCGGCCGATGGTGCTCAGCGAGTCCGGCAGACCGGATCCGGTGACACCGGCGTGGTCGGCGATCAGGTCCGGGCTCCAGGCCACATTGACGCGGGCGACCTTGACACCGTCGACGTCCTTGACCTCGGGCAGCGCCTGCCCGGCCGCGACGGACAGCAGCGCCGACATGGCGGCCTCGGCGTCGTCCTCCGTAATGACCGGCGCGCCACCGTTGTACACGGAGGACGGGACGGTGATGCGGATCTTGACGGCGTCCTTGCCGAGCAGCGGCACGGCCAATTCTACATAGGCGGAATCGGTTTCGGGTCCTTCGGTGGCGGACAGGGTGGCACCGGTGCGCGGGTGCTTGGCGCCCTTGCCGTTCATCTCCCACTCGTCCAGGTTGCCCAGGCGGTGAATGGGGTTGACGGTGGTGCGTCCGGCCCACTGCACATCCGGTGCGGCCAGCACGATGTCGAGCAGGCCGTTGGCGACCTCGGCGCGGCGGCGGCCGTCCACGGCGGCCGGGACGACACCCGCGCGCACCAGGGCGAAGGCGGTGTTCTGCTCGAAGCGGTCCAGGAGCTCACCGACCGGCTCGTCCACGCGGGTGATGCCCGCGACGGCGACGGTGCCGGGGATGATGCACACCTGGTCGGCGCTGTAGCGCGGATCGTGGGCCTGCCACAGGGAATCCGAACGCCACCAGCGGCGTACGTCCTGGTCGACGACCGGGACGAAGTTGACCGGCTTGCCGGGGGTCTTGCACAGGCTCACGAAGAACGGGACGTCGGCCGGGTGCAGCACGGTCTCGGCGGCGGCCGGGTACTGCTCCTTCAGGGTGCAAATGGCCTGCACGGGAGCCTCGAAGGCGTCGTCGCTGGCGAAAAGCGTTGCGATCTCGCCCCGGTCGGCCGGGTTCAGGCGGGATTCGGTGCGGCGCACCATTTCCGCGAACCGGTCGCGCCAGGTGATGTCCAGCCACACCGAGCGGGTGGCGTCGGCGATGGCGTCGGAGAAGTCGGCGCCGCAGTCGAAGTCCTTGCGGCGGTCCAGGCCGACCGCGAGCTCGACGTAGCGCTCCAGCCACTCCAGGTAGGTCATGGTGGCGACGTCGCCGAAGTAGGGCTTGGCGGTGACGTTGAGCGCCTCGATGATCTCCGCGCGGCGCGCGGCCACGGCCTCGGCGTCACCGGCGACCTCGTCCAGCAGGCGGCCGGTACGCGAGGCGGCATTGTCGATCTCGTGAATGTCCGCGCCCAATTGCGAACGGCCGGAAGCCATTCCGCCCGACGCGGTGCCCGCGCCGACCCAATCGGGGGTGCCGGGGGTGTCGACCAGCAGCTGCTTGACCTCGGGGGCCGTGGTGGCCTCGAGGGTCGCCATGGCGGCGGTGCCGACCAGCACGCCATCCAGGGGCATGGCCGGATAGCCGTGCTGGGTGGACCATTCGCCGGTCAGGTATTCGGTGGCGCGCTCGGGCGTGCCGATGCCGCCGCCGACGCAGACGATCACATTGTCGCGGCCGCGCAGCTCGGCGTAGGTCTCGAGCAGCAGGTCGTCGAGGTCTTCCCAGGAGTGGTGGCCACCGGCCTTGCCGCCCTCGATATGCATGATGACCGGGTAGCCGGGCACCGAGTCGGCAATGCGCAGCACGGCGCGGATCTGGGCCACGGTGCCGGGCTTGAACGCCACGTGGGTGATGCCGACCTCGGTCAGCTCCTCGATGAGGGCAACGGCCTCTTCGAGTTCGGGGATACCGGCGGTGACGATGACGCCGTCCAGCGGGGCACCGGCGGTGCGGGCCTTCTGCACGAGGCGCTTGCCGCCCAGCTGCAGCTTCCACAGGTACGGGTCCAGGAACAGCGAGTTGAACTGCACCGCGCGACCGGGCTGCAGCAGGCTCTTCAGCTCCTCGACGCGGTCGGCGAAGATCTGCTCGGTGACCTGACCGCCACCGGCCAGCTCGGCCCAGTGGCCCGCATTGGCCGCGGCCGCGACGATTTTCGCGTCGACCGTGGTGGGGGTCATGCCCGCCAGCAGGATCGGGGAGCGACCGGTGAGCTTGGTGAACGCCGTCTCGACCACGATGCGGCCATTGGGCAGGCGAATCGGCTTGGGCGCGAACTCACTCCACGCCGGGGCCACCTCGGGGGCCGCGCCGGGGGTGAACAGGCTGCGCTGGCCCGGGCGGGTGGAGGCGGCGAGCACGCCGACGCCGGTGCCCTTGAGCGTGCCGGAGGTGAGGCGGGACAGCAGATCACCGGGACCGAGGTCCAGAATCCACTGCGCGCCTTCGGCGACGGTGTTGTCGACGATGGAGACCCAGTCGATCGGATCGACCAGTACCTCCTGGGTGAGGGCGGCGGCCAGCTCGGCGTCCAGGCCGCACTGCTGCGCCCAGCCCTTGACCAGCTCCACGGTCTCGGCCAGCGCCGGGTGGTGGAAGGCCACCTCGACGGGGATGTCCTCGAAGACCGGGGCGAAGACCGCGCCGCCGCGCTTCTTGGCGTCGCGCTCGCGGGCCTGCTCGGCATTGATCTCGGCGGCGCGCTGGCGCACGCGGTCCAGCTGGGCGACCGGGCCGCTGAGCACCGCGCGGCGGCGGCCGTTGCGAATGGACAGCACGGCGGCCTTCTCGGGGGCGACCCCGGCCATGACCTCGTCGATGACGGCCTGCAGCGCCTCGGGATCGACATTGGAGACGGCGACCATCGGGGACTTCTCCCCCACCGGCAGCAGTCCGCGGCGACGGGCGACCAGTCCGGCGGCGGCACCGATCAATTGGGCCACCGCGAGCAGTTCGGCATCGCGCTGCCCGTGCGCCTCGGCGGCGGTGGCGGCGATGCGGCCCTGCGAGTGGCCGATGACGGCGGCGGGCGCGTGCGCGACGATGTCGAGGCCCTGCAGGCGCAGCGCGCGCAGCGCGGCGACCTGGGTCAGGAACACACCGGGCATCGAGACGGCGGCGGAGCGCAACACCTGCGCTGACGGCGCTCCCGACACCTCCCCCAGCTCCGGATCGGCGATCTCTTCTTCCAGCATCCACGCGATCGGATCGAAACCGACCGGACGGACTACGAGCAGCTGCGACGCGACCGGCTCCAGCTTGGCGGCCGCCTCGTTGACCAGTGCGGTGAGCTCCGGCTCGAGCGCCGAATCGCGCCCGATCTCCTCGAGTTCACTGAGCCACTGCGCCCCCTGTCCACCGAATGCGAGGGCGTACGGCGCGCCTCCCAGCAACCGGTCCAACAGTGACGACCTGACCCCACTCTCCCGTGACTTCCCCGCCGCCCTGGCCTTCGATCCGGTCCCGGTGCTCTCGTTGATCGTCAAGACAATCGACTTCCTTCTCCTGGCGGCCCCCATCAACAGGACTGGGCCGCGCTCACGGTGCGCAGGTATCCCCTCGGCCCGCAGGCCCTGGTAGACGCCGAGGATGGCACAAAATCATGAGGATCTCCTCATGTTTGGTTACCCCCAGGGTCTCTACCGCCCGGTATTTACGTACGTCCGTACCAGAATGCTCCGAAACATGACCCTCCCTCATGTTTGAACCCGCTGGTGAGCTCAGTTACACCCGTGAAGGAAATATGAGGCTCCCTCACATTGAGGTTTATCAAATCGTTATAATCCCAGCTAGGGTTACCGACCAGTACGCCACGCTCCCCCAGTACTTCGCGATCCCCGTTAGACCCGGTAAAGTTTGGACGGTCGTACCGTTAGCGCGAGTGGCGAAATTGGCATACGCGCCAGATTTAGGTTCTGGTGTCCTCGGACGTGCGGGTTCAAGTCCCGCCTCGCGCACAACAAAGATCGAGGGCGCGCCGCGCCGCCCTCGACACCGCAGAAGCTCGACTCCGCCAGCGCTTTTCAGATGCGCGCAACCGGTGGGCAACCGGGATGGGGCGGGGATCACAGAACGAAGGAATGCCGTCCGCGCGCGAGGGCTGCGCCCCCTTCGCGCAGCCCTCGCAGCGGGATCCCGTCCTCCCTGGGGGTGAGGCGGGGGCTGGGAAATCAGATCACGGCGCGATCACGGCGGTAAAGATGGCGAGGGCACGCTGGTCAGAGGTACCTCTGGCCGGTGGTCGATGCGGAATGCGCGCGGGATACCCACTCCAACAGGGGTTTCCGGGGCCTCGGGGCGCAATCTCGTTCGGGCCGTGGTGCTTACCGGAGAGTATTCTGCTGCCGTGAAAGCTGGCTACACCGCGCTGCGGGAGGAGGCCGAGGTCGAGCGGTTATTGGCTCCGAACCTCGCCGACTTCGTTCGAACCCATCGCACGGCTCCGAGATACCCGGATCATCCCCGCGGCCTGAGCCGTCCGGCGCTGGCCGGTCTGTGTGATGTCAGCGCGAGCTATATCGCGCAGATCGAGCAGCGCGAGAAGACCGCGCCCAGTCCCGAGGTGGTGGACGCGATCGCCCGCGCGCTGCGGCTGACGCCCGCCGAGCGGCAGCACATGCACAATCTCGCGGCGCCCAAGACTCCGGGCCCGCGCACGCACACCCCGATGCCGGTCGCCCGCATGCGGGAACTGATCTCCGACGATCTGCGCGCGGCGGGTGACGGGCTGATCCCGCATCTGTCGGGATATGTCGACGAGCGCTGGAACGTGTTGTGGGCCAACGAAGCCTACGACCGCGCGTTTCCCCGCCTGTCGGAGGTGGAGAACATTCTGATCTGGTTCTTCCTCGTCCCGGAGTCGCGCCGGGTGATGATCGAATGGGAGGACGAGGCCCGGCTCACCGTGAATTGGTTCCGGTGGCACATGGGCAGGTACCAGAACCCGCAGTGGGCGCTGGACCTGCTGGATCGGCTCAGCTCGTGTGAGCCCTTCCGGGCGATGTATCTGGCCGAGCGCGTCGACTTCGAACGCCATCAGCCCCTGATGCACCTGCGGGAACCGGTGACCCGCAAGCCCTACAGCGTGCGGGTCCGGATCACCGATGTGCCCAGTGTGGACGCACCGTTTCAGTGGTTCATCGGGATGCGCGAGGCCTTCAGCGGGCCGACGAATTCGCCAGCCGACTGAGGAATCCGCCGATCGCGTCGTTGACCGGCTCGGGGTCGGTCCAGTTGGCGGCGTGGCCGCTGCCGAGGATCGTGGTCACCGGACCGGACCCGGGCAGTCCGGCCGCGAGGGCGGCGGACTTGTCGGCGGTGCTGGAGCCGTCGAATTCACCGCGCAGCACCAGGGCCGGGCAGGTGATCTCGTCCAATCGGTCGAGCAGGGACTCCCGTTCGATCAGGCAGTTGGCGGCCTGGGTAATGGCCGAACGGTCGCTGACCGCCCATTTGGCGCGCCACGGCGCCTGGTCGGCCGCCGTGCCGCCGATCAGCTGCGGCGCCAGGCCGTCGGCCAGATTCGCCAGCGGCACTTCGGGATTCGTCCACGCGTCGAACAGTTGGCGATAGTCGGCCCGCTGCTCCTCGGACGAGTCACCGGCCTCGGTGTCGAGCAGGATCAGCCCCTGCACGCGCTCGGGGGCGAGCAGGGCGGTGCGCAGAATCGTGTAGCCGCCCTGCGACATTCCGCCCAGGATGGCCCGGTCCACGCCCGCCGCGTCCATGACGGCCAACAGGTCGCGTGCCGAATCCCAGTAGGTGAAGGGCCGATTCGGTTCGGCGACGGTGCCGCCGTGCCCGCGGGCGTCCCAGCACAGCACCCGGAAGCCCTTGGCTTCCAGGTATTCCACCTGCGGCGCGAACATCGACAGGTCCATGAAGAATCCATGACTCAACACGACGACCGAGCTGCTGTGACCACCGGAGTCGGTGTAGAAGACGCGAGCCCCATCGGTACTGACGTACGGCATTGCCGTAGCCTAACCGCGCCTTCGGCCCGCTGTCGCGGCCCGGGGCACACTCTGTGCAGAGGTAGGTCCGGCATTATGTCTCGTCGGGTTCGAGCCGATCGTATTCCGGATGGATCCAGTGCGGGTGCTTGGCGGCGAGGTGGTCGTCGATCGCGGCCTCGACCCGCTCGCGCCAGTCCGGGTTGGTGTGGGTGGTGTTCTCGTCGCGGTACCACCGGCAACCCGGGGTGGGGCACAGGAATCGATAGGTGCCGAGATTGTCGATGCGCCCACCCAGGCTCACGGGGCGCTGACGACTCGCACCAGTGTCACGACGACCGCCGATAGCTGAAAGTTCGTCTCCCACTCCAGCACTCAATCACAGCCGGACATGCCATCGACACTTACGAACCGCACGGTTCGTGTGCTGGGCCACGCGCGGAACGCTTTTCAGCCGTCGACTGAGACGCGGACCGGGGGCATGGCTTGGCCGGATCGCTGACGCAACGCCTCGAGTGGGAGGGGAACGCGGCTGGCGGCCAGGACCTGGTTGCCGTTGTAGTCGGCGAAGACATCGCCGTCGAGCAGGACCCGGTGGGGGAAGATCGCGCGGATGGCGTCCAGGTTGTGGCGGGTGCCGACCAGATTCAGCAGGTAGACGCCCTCGGGGCGGAGCACGCGGGCGACCTCGGTGGTGAAGGCGGCCCCGGTGATGCCGCGGGCCAGGCGGAGGCCCTCGTAGGCGTCGGCGATCACCAGGTCCGCGGAAGCCGGTGGGAGCGTGTCGATTTCGGTGAGGCCGTCGGCGAGGCGCAGTTCGAGGCCCGGTATGGAGCGCAAACCCAGGCGCTCGTCCACGAATTCGGCCAGGGCCTCGTCGGCCTCGATGACCAGGTGGCGGGAGCCGGGTCGCACGGCGGCGAGGTAGCGCGGGAAGGTGGCTCCGCCCGCGCCGATGTGCACCACGTCCAGCGGGGCGGTGGACGGTTCCAGGGCGTCGACCACATAGCCGAGGTAGCGGACGTATTCGAGTTCGAGAAAGGTCGGATCGTCCAGGTCGACGTAGGACTGGGCGATGCCATTGACGGTCAGCAGCCAACCGCCCGGCCGTTCGGCGTCGGCCCGCAACTCGGCGGTGCCGAACCGCACGGTGCGGCTCGCGGGTGCCTCCAGCCAGTTACTCATCGGTACATGATGGCAGGGCCGCGACCCGACTGATTGGGCGACCGATTCAGCTCGCCGGGTCGATGGCTAGCGTGAGTGGGTTACGCCGACGCACCCCAGCGGTGCGAGATCCTCGGAGAGGGACCGTGAATACCCCCGACGCCCACGCCACCGCGACCGTCTTCCAGTCGTCGAAGCCGCGCACCCTGCTGCACGCACTGGGAGCCTTCCTCTTCGTCCAGTTCGGCGTGAAGCTGTTCGAGACCGGTGAGGCCAGCGCGATGGTGGTGGGTCTGCTCGCGGTCTGCTTCTTCCTGACCTACCTCGCCGTCACCATGCTGCATCTGGTCCGTCGCTCGCCCGAACTGACCATTACCGCCGCGGGCATCACCCACCACAGTCGCGGTTCCCTCGAATGGGCCGAGATCGAGCGTATTCGCTTCCAACAGATCGGCTGGCAGGGCTTCCTCGAGGTCCTGCTGCACGATCCGGACGCTTACCTGAACCGCGGGCCCCTCCTCAAACGGGCACTGGGACAAGCCAACCGGGGCTTCGGCCTGAGCCCCGTGACCATCTCCGCCCATACCGTCCCGGCCTCGCTGCAGGATCTCGCCGAGGCCATGCGCCGCCACCATCCGAACCTCGTCATCGAGTCGTAGCGGCTATCGTCCCGGCATGCGCGATTTCGGGGCCGGGCTCGGGTATCTCCTCTCGGGGCAGCGATGGATGACCCGGCATCCTCGGCAGTACGCCTTCGGGGTGTTGCCGGGGCTCATCACCTTGGTGCTGTACGTCGGTGCCGTGGTGGCGATGGTGGTGTGGGGCGGGGATCTGACCGACTCGCTCACCTCGTTCGCCAATGGCTGGCCGAGCCCGTGGCTGGGATTGTTCCGGGGCCTGTTCACCGTGGCCATGATCGCGCTGGTGGTGTTGGTGGCGGTGGTGACGTTCACGGCCGCCGCGCTGCTGGTCGGGCAGCCCTTCTATGACGCGCTGTCCGAGCGGGTCGATCGCTCGGTCTCGCCGGACGGCACCGCACCCGAATCGGGGTTGTCGCTGGCGCGGGAATTGTGGATCGCCGTTCGCGACGGGATCCGGATTCTGATTCGCGCCCTGCTCTGGGCGCTGCTGTTGTTCGTGCTCGGTTTCGTGCCGGTCGTGGGTCAGACCGTGGTGCCGGTGATCGCGATCTTCGTGACCGGCTTCTTCCTCGTCCAGGAGTTGACCTCGGTGGCGTTGCAGCGCCGCGGCATGCAGCTGCGGGATCAGTTGGCGCTGTTGCGTTCTCGTCGCCTGCTGGCGTGGGGCTTCGGCGTTCCGCTGGCGGTGGCCTTCTTGGTGCCGGTGGTGGCCGTCTTCCTCATGCCCGGTGCTATCGCGGGCGCGACGCTGCTGTCCCGGGAACTATTGCGGGAACCGAGTATCGACGCGATCAGAGCGCGGCCGTGAGAGCGGCTCCCGGAATCGCGGCGAGCAGGCGGCGAGTGTAGTCGTCGGTGGGTTCGGTGAGTATCCGGTCGACCGGACCCTGCTCCACCACCCGGCCCGCGCGCATCACGATGACGTCGTGGGCCAGTGCCCGGACCACGGCCAGATCGTGGGAGATGAACAGGTAGCTGACGCCCAGGCGGTCCTGGAGGTCGGACAGCAGGGTCAGAATCTGCTTCTGCACCAGGACATCCAGGGCCGAGACGGGTTCGTCGCAGACCACCAGGCGGGGCTCGATGGCGAGGGCGCGCGCGATGGCGACGCGCTGGCGCTGACCGCCGGAGAGCTCGTGGGGGTGACGCTGTGCGAGCGCGGGCGGGAGAGCCACCTGATCGAGGAGTTCCCGCACCCGGGCCCGGATGGCCGCACGATCACCGAAACCGAAGGCGCGCAAGGGTTCCGCGACAATGCGTTCGATGGTCCACATCGGATCCAGGGACGAGTACGGGTCCTGGAAGACCGGCTGCATGGCGCGACGCGCGACCCGGAGCCGGTCGCCGCGCAGGCCCACCACCTCGGTGCCGTCGAGGCGGACAGCGCCGGAGGTCGGCGGCAGCAGGCCGAGCACCATGCGGGCCGTGGTGGTCTTGCCCGAGCCCGACTCGCCGACGATGGCGGTGGTGCGGCCGCGGGCGATGGTGAACGAGACGTCGTCGACTACGCGGCGATTGCTACTGCCGCGCACCCGGTATTCCTTGCTCAGCCCCGAAACCTCCAGTACCGGAGCGGAATCGGAGTCGGCGGATGTCGAAGCCGTTGCGCCGTCCTCGATCGCGGGCCGCGAGCCGGACCGCGGTGCGATCAGTGCGGGAGCCGCGGCCACCAGCCGTCGGGTGTACTCCTCTTCGGGCTCTGCCAATATCTCTCGGGCGGGCCCCGATTCGACGATCTTCCCGTCGGACATGACCAGCACCCGGTCCGCCCGCTCGGCCGCCAGTCCCAGATCGTGGGTCACCAGCAGCAGCGCGGTGCCCAGTTCGCGGGTGAGTTTGTCGAGGTGGTCGAGGATCTGGCGCTGTACGGTCACGTCCAGCGCGGAGGTCGGCTCGTCGGCGATCAGGAGGTCCGGTCGACAGGACAGGCCGATGGCGATCAGGGCGCGTTGGCGCATGCCGCCGGAGAGTTCGTGCGGATACTGCCGGGCGCAGCGGGCCGGTTCGGGCAGACCCGCCTCGGCCAGGAGCTCGATGGCTCGATCGCGTGCCGCACGTCGGCCGTAAAGCCCGTGCGCCAGCAGGGTTTCCGACACCTGCGTGCCGATCCGCGAGACCGGGTTCAGGTTCGACATCGGGTCCTGTGGCACCAGACCGATCTCCCGACCGCGCAACCGCCGCAGGCGCTTCGCGTCGGCGGCGGCGAGATCCTCACCGCGCCAACGAATGCTGCCGCCGGTGACCCGCCCGGCCCCGGGCAGGAGTCCGATGATCGCGTGTGCGAGTGTCGATTTGCCGGATCCGGACGCGCCGACCACCGCGAGCCGCTCCCCCGGTGCGAGGCTGACATCCACCCCGTCCACCGCCGTCACGCCCCCGAAGGCCACCCGCAGATCACTGATTTCCAAGAGTGATTCGGTCATCGCGGCCTCCTCAGCGGCTCGTCTTCGGGTCGAGCGCATCGCGCAGGGCATCGCCGAAAAGGTTGAAGCCCAGGCAGATCAGCAACAGCATGAGGCCCGGGAAGATGCCCGGCCAGGGCGTGCGCAGCAGGGTCTGCTGGGCGTCGGAGAGCATGATGCCCAGGCTGGGCGCGGGTGGCGTGATGCCGAGCCCGAGGAACGACAGGATCGCCTCGCCGAGCACGGCGGTCGGCATGATGACGGTGGCCTGCACGATGATCGGGCCGAGGGCATTCGGCAGGATGTGCTCGCGCAGGATGCGCGCGTGCCCGACATTCGCGGCGCGGGCGGCGAGGACGAAGTCGGTTTCCCGCAGCCGCAGGGTTTCCGCACGCACCACGCGCATCATCACCGGCACCTGCGCCACACCCAGGGCGATCGCGGCCTGGGTCAGTCCGCCGCCGTAGATCGCGGTCAATCCGACGGCGATCATGATGAAGGGGAAGGCCAGCAGCACGTCCGCGACCCGCGACAGCAACAGGTCGAGCCAGCGCCAGTACCCGGCCAGCAGTCCCATCGGCACACCGAAGGCCACGGCGCACGCCACCGCCAGCGCGCCCACCTCCAGCGAGGCGCGGGTGCCGTAGAGCACCCGGGACAGGATGTCACGGCCCAGATCGTCTGTGCCCAAGGCGAATCCGACGGTGAAGGGTCGCTGGAACGGTGCCTGGAAATGCACCTCGGCGGGCCCGTAGGGAGCCAGCAGGGGCGCGAAGACACCGACCACGAGCACGATCAGCAGCAGTCCGCCGCCCAACTTGCCCAGCGGGTTGTGCCACAGCCGCCGCAGCGCCCGCCCGCGAATCGCGGTCTCCTGGACGGTCATTCGGTCTCCTGGACGGTCATTGCGTCCTTCCCGACACTCGCACGCGCGGGTCGATCAGCGTGTAGAGCACATCGACCAGCAGATTGATCACGATGTAGGACGTCGACACGACGAGCACGACCGCCTGGATCACCGGATAGTCGCGCGTGAACACCGAGTCCACGGTCAACTTCCCCATCCCGGGCAGACCGAAGACGCGCTCGGTGACCACCGCGCCCGCGATGAGCAGACCGAGCTGCAATCCGATCACCGTGGTCACCACGATCAGGCTGTTGCGCAAGACATATCGGAGGATCACCGCTCTCGGACCGAGCCCCTTGGCCCGTGCCGTGCGGACGAAGTCGGCCGACAGCGTCTCCACCATCGAGGACCGGGTCTGGCGCTGCACCACCGCGGCGTGGGTCACGCCCAAGACCAGCGCGGGCAGCGTGAGATACCAGAGGCCGCGCACCGGATTCTCCACCAGCGAAACGTATCCGGAGGCGGGGAACAGGCCCAGCCCGACCGACAGGTAGAGCACCCCGAGGATGCCCAGCCAGAACGTCGGCACCGACAGCCCGACCAGCGAGAAGCCATTGACGACCCATTCCGGCCAGCGCCCCCGGTACACCGCCGCGAGCACCCCGCCGATCACCCCGACCAGCACCGCGATCAGCATGGCGTACACCGCCAGTTGCACGGTGACCGGCAGCGTGGTGGCGATCATGTGCCGCACCGGCGTTCCGGTCCGGATCGAGCGCCCGAAGTCACCGGTCACCGCGTGCTGGGCGAATTCCAGGTACTGCACCGGCAGCGCCCGATCCAGCCCCAGGTCGGCCCGCACGGCGTCGACGGCGGCCTGGTCCGCGCCCGGGCCCGCCATGGTGGTCGCGGGATCGCCCGGTAGGGCGCGCACCCCGGCGAACACGATCATCGACACCAGCACGAGCGTCACGGCGGACTGCCATAGGCGATGGAACGCATACTGCCACACGGTGTTTCAGCCGTTCCGATCCGAGACGAAGGCGGCCTTGCCCAGGCGCACGGCACCGTCGGCGTACACCTCGATGCCGGTCACGCGATCCGAGTGCGCGGTCAGATTCCGCAGCCGGTACGTGTAGATGTACGGGTTGTCGCGCTGGATGAGCGTGACCGCCTGCTCGTAGAGCGCCCCGCGCCGCGCCGGACTGGTGGTGTGGGCCGCCCAGCCCAGCACGTCATCCAGTGCGGCGGAACTGAATCCGGAGTAGTTGCCGCTGGATCCGGTGGTGAGGAAGCGCGCGATATTGCCGTCCGGATCCAATCGCCCCGACCAGCCCAGCAGCAGCGCCTCGTAGGTGCCGTTCTTCTGCGCGGCCAGCAGGGCCGAGTATTCGGTGGGCACGAGCCGCAGATCGAAACCGCCCCGGGCGACCATGGCCTGCAACTGCTGCGCGTAGTCGAGCTGGTCGGAGACGTTCATCACCTGCATCGTGATCGGGTACGGCGTCTGCACACCGGCCTCGGCGAGCAGCTTCTTGGCCCGGTCCGGATCGAACTGCGGGCAGGACGTGTCGGCCAGGGTCGCATAGGAGGTGCGGGGCGCGATGGGCGTGCAGGCGGGTTCGTACCAACCCTTGAACGCCTTGTCCACCAACGCCTGTCGGTCGATGCTCAACGACAGCGCCTGCCGCACCCGGGCGTCCTTGGCCAGCGGAGTATCGAGGGGCTTGACCGGCTTACCGGCCCCGTCCTGGTTGCCGATATTGAGGTAGAAGCCCTGGAACCCGAACGATCCCGACACCAGCAGGTGCAGTCGCGGATCGGCCTTCAGCGCGTCGGCGTCCTGGGGCGACATGGTGTCCGCGACCTGAATCGACCCGGTGCGCAGGGCATCCGCGCGCGCCTTGGCGTCGGGCATGATCCGGTAGGTGATGGTGTCGAAGTGCACGTTCTGCGCGTCGTAGTACAGCGGATCCCGTTCCACCACAATGGAACTGCCGGTGGCGCGCTCCCGGAACTTGAACGGCCCGGTGCACACCGGATGGTCGCCGAAGTCCTTGCCCTCCTCCTTGAGCGCCGCCGCCGACATGATCATTCCGGCGCGGTCCGCGAGCGCCGCGGTAATCGGCGCGAACGGCGCGCTGTAGTGGATGACCACGGTCGAGGAACCCTCGGCGTCGATCCCGGTGATCGGCCCCATCTCGCCGGTGCGCTGCGATCCGGGCAGGCTCAGGTGCCGTTCCAGGCTGGCCTCGACGGCGTCGGCGTTGAACGGCGTGCCGTCGGCGAACCTGACGCCGGTGCGCAGCGGAATGGTGACGGTCAGCCCGTCGTCGGAGAACTTGGGCAGGGCCGTGGCCAGCTGCGGCACCAGATTGCCGGAAGCGTCGTTGTCATAGAGCTTTTCGCAGATGGTACTCATGACATAGCGCATGTAGAGCGAGCTCGAGGTGGACGGGTCGAGCCGGTCCGGGTCATTGGACAGGCCCATCACCAGATCACCGCCCTCGCGCACCGGCTGCGTGCCGACGGGCTGGCCGTAATCGTCCGCGTGCGTGGTGATTTGGACCGTCGTGTGGGTGTGGGAGCAGGACGCCGCCGCGACGGCGACCGCTCCGATCGCGAGCGCCCGCAGCGCCCGACGTGGGACTAGGCGAAAGCGCATGGCACTCAGCCCTTGTCCCCCAGGAACGCGGCCTTGGCCACGCGCACGACGCCGTCCGGATACATCTCGACGCCGGTCACCCCGGTGGAGTGGGCGGTCAGGTACCGCTCGCGGTAGGTGTAGAGGTACGGGTTGTCCTTCTGGAGCTGCTTCACGATCTGCTCGTAGAGGTTGGCGCGCTTGGCGGTGTCGGCGGTGCGGGCCGCCTGCCCGAGCAGATCGTCGACGGCCGGGGAGGTGTATCCGCTGTAGTTGCCGCTGGATCCGGTGGTCACGAAGCGGGCGATATTGCCGTCCGGGTCGATACGGCCGGACCAGCCCAGCAGCATGGCCTCGTAGTTGCCGCGCTTCTGCATGTCCAGCAGCGTCGAGTACTCGGTGGGCACGATCTCGATCTGGAAACCGCCCGCGGCGGCGCTGTTCTGCAGGGCCTGGGCATAGCGCAGCCGATCCTGGGAGGTCTGGACCGCCAGCTTGATCGGATACGGCGTCTGCACCCCGGCCTCGGCCAGCAGTTGCTTGGACTTCGCCGGATCGTAGGCGGGGCAGTCGTCGACGGCGGCGGTGGCGTAGGTGGTCTGCGGCACGATCGGCGAGCAGGTGGACTCGTACCACTTGTCGAAGACGGTATCGACCAGTGTGCGGCGATCGATGCTCAGCGACAAGGCTTCTCGCACCCGGGCGTCCTTGGCGAGCGGGGTGTCGATGGGCTTGACCGGCTTACCGGCCCCATCCACATTCCCGAGATTCACATACACGCCCATAAAGCCCAGAGATCGACTCCGCAGCAGGCGCAGTTTCGAATCGTCCTTCAGCGTGCCCGCGTCCTGTGGCGAAATATAGTCCGCGACTTGAATATCGCCCGATCGCAGATTGGCGGCGCGAATATTGGCGTCCACCATGATCCGATAAGTGATCTTGTTCAGGTGCACGTGCTGCGCGTCGTAATACAGCGGGTCCCGTTCCACCTCGATGGAGGTCTGCGGAACGCGTTTGGTGAATTTGAACGGACCCACGCACACCGGATTGTCACCGAAATTGTCGCCCTCGGCGGCGAGTGCGGTCGGGGACATGATCATTCCGGCGCGGTCCGCCAGGGCGGCGGTGAGCGGGGTGAAGGGTTTCTGAAGGTGGATGACCACGGTCGATGGCCCGCTGGCATCGATGGAGGCGATCGGCCCCATCTCGCTGGTGCGCTGCGAGGTCTTCAGGCTCAGATGCCGCTGCAGGCTGGTCTGCACCGCCGCGGCGTCGAAGGCAGTGCCGTCGGCGAACTTCACGCCGGTGCGCACCGGAATGGTCGCCGTCAGGCCGTCCTCCGACACCGTCGGCAGCGCCGTGGCCAGCTGCGGGACCAGATTGCCGGAAGAGTCGTTGTCGTAGAGCTTTTCGCAGATCGAGTTCATCACGTAGCGGGTGTAGAACGAACTCGAGGTGGTGGGGTCGAGCCGGTCCGGCTCCGAGGACAACCCCATGACGAGCTCACCCCCGTCGCGCACCTTCTGGGTGCCGACGGGCGTGCCGAAATCATCTGTGTGCGTCGCGGATCCGTCGGACTTCTGCACCGAGCCACAAGCGGCAAGAGCAGCGATACCGACGGCGACCACGGGAAACACCAACAGCCTGGACAGGCGAACGTGCATGTGCAACAACCTACTCGAACGTTTTAGAAAACTCGTCTCGGAACGGAGGATTCAGGTTTAACGCCCCGACGCGTAACCTTGCATTCCCCGTGGGTTCGCCCCGGCCGACAGCACACCGGTCTCGGGATCGCGTGCGACAGCGCACAATCGGCCCTCCGACCACGCGCCGCCCACCGCCACCCGGTGCCCGCGCCGCGTCAGTTCCTCGATCACCTCGTCGCCGATCCGCGACTCCACCACCACCGCACCGGGATTCACGGTCCGCGGGTAGAACGATCCCGGGAAGCTCTCCTGATGCCAGTTCGGCGCGTCGATCGCGCCCTGCAGGTCCAGGCCGCCGCGCACCTGTTCGCGCAGCGCCACGGCCAGCAGGAAATGCGTGCTCCACTGATCCTGCTGATCGCCGCCCGGCGTGCCGAATGCCATGACGGCCCGGCCGTCTCGCAGGGCCAGGGACGGGCTCAGCGTGGTGCGCGGGCGGCGGCCCGGGGTCAGCGAATTCGGCAGATCCGGTTCCAGCCAGGCCATTTGCAGGCGGGTGCCGAGCGGGAAGCCGAGTTCGGGGACGACCGGATTCGATTGCAGCCAGCCGCCGCTCGGCGTCGCGGCGACCATATTGCCCCAGCGGTCCACGATGTCGAGGTGACAGGTGTCGCCCTTGGTCGCGCCATTGGAACCCACCGTCGGCTCGCCCGCCCCGATCGGAACCTGCACCGCCGCCGCGGCATTCGAGGTCACGAACTCGGCCAGCCGCGGGGTCAGGCCGTCCGGGCTGCCCGGACGCAGCTCGGCGGAGGCCTTGTCGCCGATCAGCTTTCGGCGCTCGGCGTTGTATTCGGGTGCGAGCAGCGCGTCCAGCGAGACCCGCGGATTGTCGCCGTACCAGGCCTCACGATCGGCCATGGCGAGCTTCGAACCCTCGATGAGCACGTGGTAGTACTCGGGCGTGCCGTACTCGGGGACCTCCTCGAGCAGCGCCAGCTGCTGCAGCAGCGCCGGGCCCTGACTCCACAGTCCGCACTTGGCGACGGTCCAGCCGTTCCAGGTGTAGGTGGCCGGATCCTCGTACGTGGCTTCGAAATTCGCGATATCGGCGGCGGTCAGGGTGCCCGCGTGCCGTTCGCCCGAGGTGTCCATGGCGGGCCGGGCGGCCGCGGCCGCCAGCGCCTCGGCGATGAAGCCCTCGCGCCACACCCGCCGGGCCGCGTCGATCTGCGTCTCGCGGCCGGGTCCGGCCGCCTCGGCCTCGGCGAGCACCCGCCGCCAGGTGGCGGCCAGCGCCGGATTGCGCAGCAGCGCACCGGGAGCCGGAGCCTTGCCGTCCTTCAGGTACACCGCGGCCGAGGTGGTCCACTCGGTCGCGAACAGCTCCGCGACCTCCGCGACGGTGCGGCCGATGTTCTCCACCGCCGGAATCCCGTGCTCGGCATAGCCGATGGCGTAGGACAGGACCTGTGCCAGCGTCTTGGTGCCGTGGTCGCGCAGCAGCAGCATCCACGCGTCGAACGCGCCGGGCACCGCGGCGGCCAGCGGACCGGTGCCCGGCACCAGGTCCAATCCCAGCCCACGGTAGTGCTCGATGCTCGCGCCCGCGGGTGCCGGACCCTGCCCGCACAGCACCCGGGCCGGTCCGTCGGCGGTCGCGAAGATGATCGGCACCTCGCCCGCCGGGCCGTTGAGGTGCGGCTCGGCCACATGCAGCACGAATCCGGCGGCCACGGCGGCGTCGAAGGCATTGCCGTCGGCCTCGAGCACCGCCATGGCGGCGGCGGAGGCCAGCCAGTGGGTGGAGGACACCATGCCGAAGGTGCCCTGCAGGGTGGGACGGGTGGTGAACAAGGGCCGAATCTCCTTCACGCCGCCACATACAGGGACAGCACCTGCTCGAGCAGGGCCACGAGCACGTTCTTCACCGAATCCCGGCTGCGCGCATCGCATTCCACCAGCGGAATGCCGGGCTCGAGCTCCAGCGCCTCCCGCACCTCGTCCAGGTCGAAGCGCCGCTCGTTCTCGAAGCGGTTGACCACCACCACGAACGGCGTGCCGGTCTCCTCGAAGTAGTCGAGCACCGGGAAGCAGTCGTCGATCCGGCTGGTGTCGACGACGATCACCGCGCCGAGCGCGCCGTCGACCAGGTCGTCCCACAGGAACACGAACCGCTCCTGCCCGGGGGTGCCGAACAGGTAGAGGATCACCGACTGGTCCAGGGTGATGCGGCCGAAGTCGAGCGCCACCGTGGTCTGGGTCTTGTCCGCGCGCCGCCCGGCGTCGTCGACATTCATCCCGGCCTCGGTCATGGCGGCCTCGGTGACCAGCGGTTCGATCTCGGAGATCGCGCCGATGAAGGTCGTCTTGCCGACCCCGAATCCGCCGCTCACAACGACCTTCACCGAGGACGGCAGACTCGGTGGGCGCAACTCAGAGTGCCCGGACAAGATCCCTGATCCTCTCGATCGCGGCAATGGACAGTTCCGTGGATTCGCGCACGGTCACGTAGTTGGCGGCGGCGAGATCGCTCACCACCACCTTGGCGACGCCGACCGGAACATGCAGTTCGGCGGCGATTTCGGCAATCGAGCGCGGCTGCTGGCACAGCCGCACGACCGTGCGCTGCTCGAGCTGCAGGGGCGCGGACAACGCGGACGGCGGTGCCTGCACCAGGGTTTCGATGCGCAGGCCGTCGATCATCGGGGTGGTGCGACCGCCGGTGACAATGAAGGGGCGGACGAAATCGCGCCGGTTGGCGACACTCTCGCCCGGGTCGAAGTCCCTCATCTGCGTAGGCCCTCTCGCAATTCGGCGATCAGGGCCGGATCCAGCAGGGCTCCGGCGCGTTCGGCCAGCGCCGACATCTCGTAGCCGACCAGACCCACGTCGCAGCGGCCGTCGGCGATGACCCCGAGGCAGCTGCCGGTCCCCATGGCGGTGACCAGCAGGAAGCCCCGCTTCATCTCGATCATGATCAGCTTGAGGCCCTCGAAGGAATAACTGCGCGAGGCGCTCCGGGCGATACCCGTCAGACCCGACACCATGGCCGCGAGGCGATCGGCCGCGGCGCGATCCAGGCCCTCGGACATGGCGATGAGCAGGCCGTCCGAGGACACCGCGACCGCATCGCGCACCCCCGCGGTATTTCGAACGAAATTCGCCAGCATCCAGCTGAAGGCATGCGGCTCGGTGCTCGGCAGGACAGTCACCAGATCTCCTCTGCGGTGGACACGGACGCGGTCGAGGCCGGATCGCCTGCGCGCGTATGGATATCGTTGGTTTGCGGGGTCGTCGCGCCCCGCTCGTGCCCGGCCCGGAAGGACGTCAGCATGCTGCGGGTCTCGGCCGGGGAGCGATCGGTGTACGGCACGGGATCCGGCGCGTCCAGGGGCTCCGGCCGCGGCGCGGGCCGCGCCTGCGACTGCTCGGTGCCGCGAGAACGCTTGTTGCGCCGGGTCAATCCATTGCGCGTGGTGAGCGACCCGGGCTCGGGCTCGGCCGCCACCGGTGGCTGCGCTGTCCGAGGCTCCGGGGCGGACGGGTGGGCTGCGAAACCACCCGTCGGCTCGTAGTCACCGATCAGCGCCCTGAATTCACCGGTCGTCATGGCGTATTCGCCGGTCGGCCTCGCACGCTCGGCCGGGGCGACGGGCGGACTCGCGCTCTCCCGGACGACGGGGAGACCTCCGGAGGTGTCCGCGAAGCCGACGGGCGTGTGCACCGGCTCGGCGGGCGGATACGCGGGCCCCGCGGGCGTGCGCGCGGATCCGGTGGGAAGGGCCGCCGGGTTCGACGGTGCGGCATGCCGGGCGGTCGGAGTCGTGGCGCGCGCGGCTTCGGAATCCGCGCCCCACCTCGGTTCCAGCGTGTCGGCCGGGAGCAGCGCCTGGACCGTGGTGCGGTGCTGATCCTGCTCGGTGGCAAGCAATTCCGGGGGCAGGGTGAGGCGGGCGACAATGCCGTTGACCGGGGACGCCTGCAGTTCGACGCTGATGCCCAGGCGCTGGGCCAGGCGACCGACCACGTAGTGGCCCAGGTAGCGGGTCGAGGCGACGATGAAGTCCTGTTCGCCGCGCAGCTTGGCATTCGACTGGGCCAGCTGCTCGGCCGACATGCCGACGCCATTGTCGAGCACCGCGAGCAGATAGCCCTGCGGCGACATCCGGCCGTAGACCTCGACCTCGAGATCCGGTGGCGAGTAGGCCAATCCGTTCTCGATCAGCTCGGCGAGCATGTGCGACAACTCGCTGGCCGCCGACCCGACAATGAGCACGTCCTCGACCCGACGCAGCACCACGCGCCGGTAGTCGTCGACCTCCGACATGCCCGCGCGAATGACGTCGATCAGGCCGATCGGCTCGCCGAGCCCGCGCGGGGTGCCCTCCCCCACCAGCACCAGCAGGCTTTCGGCATTGCGGCGCATGCGGGTGGCCAGATGATCGAGTTCGAACAGATTGGCCAGGCCCTGCGGGTCGAGTTCCTCGCGCTCGAACTCACTGATCAGCGCGAGCTGGCGGCGGACCAGATTCTGATTGCGCCGGGCCAGGTTGCCCATGGACTCGGTGGTATTGCGGCGCACCAGCGCCTGCTGCGAGGCGAGTTCGAAGGCGGTGGTCTGCACGCGGTCCAGAGCGCTTGCCACGGCGGCGATCTCGGTGCTGGCCCCCGGCGGGGTGCGCACCGGCTCCGGTGCGTCCGGCGGGGTGTCCTCCACATGCGACCAGGCGTCGATGACCTGCGGCAATCGCCGCGACGCCACATCGTCGGCCTCCCCGGCCAGCGCGGCCAAGGGCCGCACCAGATCTCGCACCGAGGTCAGCACCAGCGCGATCATGGCCACGGCGGCGATGGCGACACCGACCAGGAAGGCGATCAGTCGGGTCTGCGCGGCATTGCGCAGGGTATTGGCGCGGGCCTGAATGTCATTGCCGACGGCCTGCTGGACGGTGCGCTGCCCCTCGATGAGGCCGGTCATGCGGGACCACCAGTTCGCCGCGTCGACCGGGCGGACCAGCGGGCCGTCGCCGGAGGCCAGCGCTACACTCTCGGCCTGATCGGCCGCGATGGCATTGTCACCGCGCATGGCCTCGTCCAGATCGCCCTGGCGGTTCTTTCCGGCCAGCCGCGAGAACAGCTGCAGCGCATCCTGTTTGGCGGCGCGGATCTCCATGAACTGGCCGTACTCGCCGCCGGAGAAGTGGCCCGCGACGAAGACGCCGTTGAGGAATCCGCGCTCCTTGTCGAACTGTTCCTTGGCCGCGCCGAGCGCGTAGAACGCCTGCAGGCCACGCTGCAGGTCCGGATCGGAGGCCTGGTCCAGGCCCAGCGCCAGCCGGTTCAGCGAGGCCAGGGCGTCATTGTAGAACTGGAGCACCACCGGTCGGCTGATCCGGTGGGTATCGATCTGGGTCCTGGTGTTGGCCAGTAGGTTCAGCTGACCCAGCGCGGCGCGGACCTGATCCGCGCCCGGGGCGTCGGAGTCGGCGGCGGTCTTGACCGCGGCCAGGGTCGCGTCGACGCTGGCCCGCTGGGCCTTCAGCCGCTGCTGCTCGCCGGTGTCACCGCCGAGCAGGCCATTGCTGAGGCCGAGTTCGCGCTGAATCTGGTCGGTGAGGTCCTGCACCCGCAGGGCCAATGTCACCGCCCGCGAGGTGTTCTCGGACTCGCTGTAATCCGCGAAGGCGCGGTCGACGGTCGCGCCCAGCAAAATGACAACCAAAATCAAAGCGAAGGCGAGGATTCGAGACAGCTGTCCACGAATTGTCCGCGGCCGCAGAATCCCCCCAGAGACAAAGCCCCGTAGACCTGAACGCACTAACCGCAACTCCTCCGCATGATCGAGCCAAACTCTAGACCGAGCTCGCGGGGGTCCACGCGGAATCTCGAATCCTATTGCCCGACAGTTTTTTTCCATCCCACCGAGCGGGACCGCGGGAGAATGGTAGGACGACCGGGCGAACCCGGCAACCCTGCCATTGTGAGATGGCGCGCAGGTGAGCAGGAGACGAACGGTCGGCGCAATGGAATCAGGCTGAGGCTTATCCTACGACCGCGCCTCCCGGGATGCGGAACCGACGGACATGTTCCGCCAAGGGCCGACTCGCGGACAGTTCGGTCACGGTTGCCTGTGAGTTGCCTTAGGCGTTGCCCGAACGCGCGCCGCGGCCCGTCGGCCTCGGCACAATGTGCCCACCATGGGTTTCCGGCTAGATCACCAGCCTGGAGGGCACGTGCGCGACATGAGATCCGATCCTCGCCTCACCCGCGGCCGATTCCTTTGCGGTGCACTGGGAATCGCGGTGGCCGGGTGGGGCTTAGCGGGCGGGTCGGCCGCGGATCCGGTCTCGATCTCCTCCGGCCCCGGTGTGGCGAAACCGAATTGGAGCAAGCTGGAGCGCCGCATCGCGGGGCGGGTGTGCTGTGTCGGCGACGCCGAGTACGCGGCGGCCAAGCAGGTGTTCAATACTCGATTCGACGGTGAAACACCCGCTGCCATAGTGCAAGTCGCGACCACCTCGGACGTGGCGGCGGCCATGGCTTTCGCGGCCGAATACCGCCTCCCGGTCGCGGCGCGCTCCGGCGGGCACTCCTACGCCGGGGTTTCGACGGCCACAGGCGCCATGATCATCGACGTCCGGCAGCTCACCGGGGTGAATGTCGATGGCGGACAGGCGATTGTGGGCCCCGGTCACACTCTGTACGAGGTCTACCAGAGCCTGGACCGCTTCGATCTGAGCATTCCGACCGGCATGTGTCCCGACGTCGGCATTTCCGGCCTCACCCTGGGCGGCGGCCTCGGCTTCGAATCCCGCGCGCACGGTCTCACCTGCGATCGCCTTGCGGCGGCCACCCTCGTCCTGCCCGACGGCACCGCCGCCGAGGTCTCGGCCACCTCGCGACCCGAGCTGTTCTGGGCGCTGCGCGGCGGTGGTCCGCTGTTCGGGGTCGTCACCTCACTGACCTACAACACCATTCCGGCCACGGCCAAAGATGTTGTGCGACTGACCTTTCCGGGAGAGAAAGTCGCGCAGGTGATCGCCGGATGGTCGCGCTGGCTGGCGTCCGCCGACCGGGAGCAGTGGGCCGACGTCAGTGTCGACGCCGACGGCAATGGCGAACTGGACTGTTGGATGCAGGTGGTTTGCCCGGCCGGAACCGGCGGCCCGACCGCCGCCGCAGTGACCGACGCCATTGGCTCGTCCCCGTTGACCGTCGACAGCCAAACCCTGAGCCACATGGACACCATCACCGCGCTGGCGGGCGGTGGCCCCACCACGCCCCGAGCGAGTTTCACCAATGGTTCCGACGTCGTCGCCGACCTCACCCCCGACGCCATCGACCGCATTGTCGAGGCCCTCACCACCTTCTCCCGGGCGGGCGGGACCGGCTGGGTCCAACTCAATACCCTCGACGGTGCCATCCGCGACACCGCGCCCACCGCCACCGCCTTCCCCTGGCGCGCGCACGCCGCCCTGGTCGAATGGGGTGCCTATCAACCGATCCCGCACGACACCGCCGCGGCCTGGGTCGCGGCGGCGCACGGCCTCTTCTCCCCCGTCTCGGCGGGCGCGTACGTGAACTACCTCGAGCCCGGCGATCCCCTCACCCGCTATTACGCCCAGAACTATCCGCGCCTGGCCGCCCTGCGCCGGACCATCGACCCCGACAATCGCATCCTCACCGTGCTGAAGACCTGATGCCCGCGCGCCGCAGGGCCGCGACATCGTCGCGAACGCGGTAGTGCGGCATCGCCTTCCACCGCTCGTGCAGCCGGGCCAGGGCATCGCGGTCCAGACCCACACCGAGGCCCGGCGTTTCGGGGACGGCGATCGCTCCGGCCCGGAAGACGAGGCGTTCGGTGAGGACGTCCTCGGCCTGCCACGGATAGTGGGTGTCGCAGGCATAGTCGAGGCCTTCGACGGTGGCGGCGACCTGGGTCATGGCGGCCAGGCTGATGCCGAGGTGGGTATTGGAGTGCATGGACAGGGACCTGCCGTAGGCCCGGCAGACCGCGGCGAGATCCCGGGTGGCCAGCAGGCCGCCCCAGAAGTGGTGGTCGGACAGCACGATCTGGACGGCGTCCCGGTCGAAGGCGGGCCGCACTTCGTCCATGGCGGTCACCACCATATTGGTGGCCAAGGGAATACCGGTGCGCCGATGCAGCTCGGCCAGATCGTCGAGCGCGGTGGTCGGATCCTCCAGGTACTCGAGGACGCCGCCCACCTGCTCGGCGACATGCAGCGACGTCTCGAGCGACCACGCCCCGTTCGGATCCAAGCGCAGTGGCAGGCCCGGGAATTCGGCGGCCAGCGCGCGCACCGCCGCGATCTCCTCCTCCGGCGGCATGACCCCGCCCTTGAGCTTGAGCGAGCCGAAGCCGCCGTGGGCGAGGAACTTCCGGGCTTGGCGCACCACACCGTCCGGATCCAGGGCCGGGCCCCAGTCGTCGGGCTCGGCCACGGCGACCGGATGTTCGGCCCACTTGTAGAACAGGTAGCCGGAATAGTCGACGGCGTCGCGCACCTTGCCGCCCAGCAGCGTGTGCACCGGCACGCCCAGATGCCGTCCCAGCGCGTCGAAGACGGCCACCTCGAAGGCCGACAGCACGCTCAACCGGACCTTGTCGGTGGTGAGCGCGCCGCGGAGTCCGCTGGCGGCGGGCTCGGCGTCGAGCAGGGTGCTCGCCGAGCGGCCGATGCTGGCGATGGCGTTGACGGCACCGATGGACCTGCCGATCAAATCCCGGGACAGCTCCCGCGCCCGGTCGAGATACACGGTGTCACCGTAGGTTTCGCCCAGTCCCGTGACGCCGCCGTCGGTTTCCACCTCGACGATCAGCCGGGGCGTATAGGGCTGGTGCACGCCGGATCGATTGAGCAGCGGCGGGTCGGCGATCAGGATCGGGGTCAGCCGGACCTCGGTGATGCGGGGGAATGCTCTGCTCATCGCTCGTTCTCCTCTCCGGTGACCCGGATTCCGTCGATGCGCCGCGGCAGAGCCCACGGGTTGTCCTCGCGCAGGGCTGGCGGCAGCAGGGCGTCCGGGAAGCCCTGCCAGGCGACGGGGCGCAGGAACCGCGCGATGGCGGCCGTGCCCATGGAGGTGAAACCCGGTGCGGTGGTGGCGGGATAGGGGCCGCCGTGCTGTTGTGCCCAGGACAGGGTGATGCCGGTCGGCCAGCCGTTCCAGAGCAGGCGGCCCGCCAGCCGGGTCAGGGTCGGCAGCAGTGCCCGCACCCGCTCGGTTTCCGAATCCTGCGCATGCACGGTCGCGGTGAGACCGGGTTCGAGGGCGTCGAGCACCGCCCGCAGCTCGGCATCGCCGTCGTATTCGATGATCAGCGAAGTCGGCCCGAAGCATTCGGCACCCAGTTCCGCGGCGGCGCGGGTGAAGTCGGCGGCGGCCACCTTCAGCAGGGTGGGCCGGAAGGGATCATCGCCGAGTTCCGGCCCGGAAAGCACGGTGATGCAGGGATGTTCGCGCAGTCTGTCGACTCCGGCGAGATAGCCATCGGCGATCCGTTCGTTGAGCATCGCCTGTGCCGACACGGATTCGACCGCACCGCGCAGTGTTTCGTCGAGGCCGTGGCCCGCCGGAAGCAGGAGCAGCCCAGGCTTGGTGCAGAACTGTCCAGCACCCAGGGTGAACGAACCGACGAACCCCTCGACGATCTCTCGGCCGCGCTTGCGCACCGCGCCCGGGGTCACCAGGACGGGGTTCACGCTGCCCAACTCCCCGTAGAACGGAATGGGCCGGGGTCGCGCATTGGCGATATCGAACAGCGCCCGCCCACCCGCCGCCGAGCCGGTGAAGGAGGCCGCCGCGATGGCGGGATGCCGCAGTGCCGTCACCCCGGCCTGGACACCGGCGATCATGCCGAACGTCCCGGCGGGCGCACCGGCCCGCGCCAGGGCCTCGGCCACCACATCGCCGGTGCGCGCGGACAATTCCGGATGCCCGGGATGAGCCTTCACCACCACCGGGCAGCCCGCCGCCAGGGCCGAGGCGGTGTCGTGTCCGGCCACGCTGAGCGCGAAGGGGAAATTGCTCGCGGTGAAGACCAGCACCGGACCCATCGGCACCATGGCGCGCCGAATGTCCGGCCGCGGGCCCATGGGCCAGTCAGGATCGGCGTGATCGACGGCGGCGTCGAGGAATTCACCGTCCTCGAGCACCCGCGCGAAGAGTCTCAGCTGAAAAACGGTGCGCACCAACTCCGAATGCAGGCGAGGGTGTTCGGGCAGCCGGGTTTCCCGCACCGCCACCGGGATCAAGTCCGCGGCGGCCTTGTCGAGCGCGTCGGCCGTGGCCATCAGCCATCGCGCCCGCTCGGCGGGCGTCGTGGTGGCCAGCGCCTCGGCGGCGACCTGCGCGGCGGTGATGACCCGGTCGATATCGGGGCCGGGAGTTTCATCGATCATGGTGTCCTCCAAGGCATGTCAGGATCGGAACCGGTGACGGTCGACGGTCCAGGCGCGGGCCTGTTCGCTGATCGTCACGCCGAGACCGGGCCGCGACGACAGGTGCATGCGCCCGTCACGGATGTCGAGACGCTCGTCGAAGAGCGGTTCCAACCATTCGAAATGCTCCACCCACGGTTCGCTCGGATAGGCGGCCGCCAGGTGCACGTGCACCTCCATGGCGAAATGCGGTGCGAGCGTGAGATGTTCGCGACCGGCCAGCGCCGCGATCTCCAGAAACCGGGTGATGCCGCCGACGCGCGGCGCGTCCGGTTGCACGATATCGACTCCGGCCCCGATCAATTCGGCGTGCTCGGCCAGGCTGGTGAGCATCTCCCCGGTCGCGATCGGGGTGTCGAACTCGGCCGCCAGCCGGGCGTGGCCGGTGTAATCGTGGGCGTCCAAGGGCTCCTCGACCCATTCCAGTCCCAGCGGTTCGAGGGCGCGGCACATGCGCCGGGCCGCGGTCCGGTCCCACTGCTGGTTGGCGTCCACCATGAGCGGCACCGCATCGCCGATCTTCTCCCGCACGGCGGTGACCCGCGCCAGGTCGACGGCGTGGTCCGGATGCCCGACCTTGATTTTTATCCCGCCGAGCCCGCTCGCCAGCGATGCGGCGGCCCGCTCCAACACCTCCTCGACGGGCAGGTGCAGGAATCCGCCCGTGGTGTTGTAGCAGCGCACCGAATCCCGATACGCGCCAAGCAGTTTCGCCAGCGGTAGCCCCGCCCGCTTGGCCTTGAGATCCCAGAGCGCGATATCGAAGGCCGCGATCGCCTGTGCCGCGAGCCCGCCGCGACCGACCGACGCCCCGGCCCACATGAGCTTGTCCCACAGCCTGCCGATGTCACTGGGATCCTCGCCCAGCAGTTCCGGCGCGAGTTCCCGGGCATGCGCGAACTGGGCGGGTCCCCCGGCCCGCTTGGAGTAGCCGATGCCGATGCCGGTCAGTCCCGCCTCGGTGCCGATCTCGGCGAACAGCACCGCCACCTCGGTCATGGGCCGCTGACGGCCGGTCAGCACCTTCGCATCGCTGATTCCGGTGGGCAGGGGCAGCCGCACCGACGAGATCTCGATTGAAGTGATCCGGTCGACAATCGCTGTGCCCGAAGCGCTTTCGTTCCTCTTGTTCCGGGTGTTCACCGTCGGTCCTTCACACGATGGTCGCGACGAGCTCGGTCAGCTCGGCCAGCTCGGATTCGGTCAGATCCGTCAGGGGTGGCCGGACCCGACTGGAGGGCCGCCCCACCGCCCGCAACCCCGCCTTGACGATCGACACCGCGTAGCCGGGCGCACGATCGCGAATATCCAGGTACGGCAGCACGAATGAGCGCAGCCTGCGGTAGACCTCCTCGCGATCGTGCGCCCGCACCGCCTTGTAGAACGCCAGCGCGAACTCCGGCGCGAAGTTGAAGATGGCCGAAGAGTATGTGGTGACACCCATTTCGGTGTACGGCAGGGCGAAGGTCTCGGCGGTGGGCAGCCCGCCGATATAGGTGAGCCGATCGCCCAGCCGCGCGTAGATGCGGGTCATGGTCTCGATATTGCCGACGCCGTCCTTGAAGCCGATCAGGTTCGGGCACCGCTCGGCCATGCGTGCCACGGTCACGTCGTCACAGGCGGCATTGGCTCGGCTGTAGAAGATCACGCCCAGCGCGGTCGCCGCGCACACCGCCGCCACATGCTCGACCAGACCGTCGGGACCGGCCTCGGTCAAATACGGCGGCAGGAGCAGAATCCCTTGCGCACCAGCAGCTTCCGCCGCCTTGGCCTGTTCGACCGCCACGGCCGTGCCCGCCGTGGCGGGTGCGATCACCGGCACCCGGCCCGCGGTCTCGGCCACCGCGGCCCGCAGCACCCGGTCGATCTCGGCCGAGGTCAGCGAGAAGCCCTCCCCGGTGCCGCCCGCGGCGAAGAGCCCGGCCACGTCGTACTGGGCCAGCCACCCGATGTGCTCGCGATAGGCGGGCTCGTCGAAGGCCAGGTCGGCGTCGAAATGGGTGACCGGGAACGACAGCAGTCCCCGCCCCAGCACCGCGCCGAGTTCCTCGGCCGATATCGATGACATGGTTTCCTCCTCGAATGTTCAGGCGTCGTGCCAGGTCTCCAGCAGGTCCGCGACGCGGCGCAGGGCCGGATTGCTCGGCTGCCGACGCCAGACCGCGTACAGCTCGGCCCGTTCGCGCACGCCCGTCAGCGGCAGATAGCGCACGCCCTCCGGGTGCAGGTGGCTGGCGGTCTCCGGCACCAGGGCCACACCGCGTCCGGCGGCCACCAGCGCGAGCATGGTGTGCACCTGGGTCACCCGATCGCCCACCTCGTGGGACACCCCCGACAGCACCCGCGCCATGAGTTCGGCGAAGTAGCGGGCCGGTCCGGGCGCGTACACCAGGAACCGCTCACCCTCGAGCTCCGCGACGGTCACGGCCTCGCCGTCCAACCGGTGCCGCTGCGGCACGGCCAGCACCAGCGGGTCCCGGTGCACGAGCACGCCGTCGAACTCGGTGCGCTCGAAGGGCGGGCGGCACAGTCCGAGATCCAGTTTGCCGCTGGCCAATTCGCCGAACTGCTGGGCGCTCACGGCCTCGCTGAGCGCCAACTCCACGGTGGGCAGCGCGCGCGAGATCCGATTCAGAAACGGTCCCAGGAAGCCGAATCCGGCGGTGGCGGTGAAGCCGATGCGCACGGTGCCGGTGTGCCCGGCCGCCACCAGCCGCGCCGCGCCCGGTGCGGCCTCGGCCAGGGCCAGCAGCCTGGTCGCCTCGGCCAGGAAGACCGCGCCCGCCGGGGTCAGCTCGACCTGACGCTGCGTGCGATCCAGCAGTTGCACGCCGATATCGCGCTCCAGCTTCTGGATCTGACGACTGAGTGGGGGCTGGGTCATGCGCAGGCGTTCGGCCGCGCGGCGGAAGCTGCCCTCCTCGGCGACCACGACGAAACCGCGCACCTGCTCCAGGGACAACATGGCGGTGGCCCTCCTCGGTTCGCCTCGATCACCTCCCCCTGGAGGCTAGGCGAGTCCGGTGATACCGGTCCAACATCAATCGAGCATCGGCCGATGCTGAAGCGGTATCGAATTCGAGTTCACATATGTGAATTGCTTTGACTATAGGGAGGAATTCGCGATTGAGAACAGTCTCGAAGCGAACTAGCCTCGCACTCATTCCCATCGAAGGAGAGCCATGCCCCGCCCCGGCCGGATCGATCAGCCCGCCGAACCCGACTCGGCCCGCAGGCCCGAGACCGACACGGCGGGGGTGAAGTCCGCGCGCCGCACCATCACGCTGCTGGAAGTGTTCGCGGCCAACCGATCCTGGCTCTCGCTCGCCGAAATGCACGAGGCCACCGGCTTTCCCCGCTCCAGCCTGCACGCCCTGCTGCGCACGCTGCGCGATGCCGGGTGGATCGACGCCGATGACACCGGCACCCGCTTCCGGCTGGGCGTGCGCACCCTCGTCTGCGGCACCGCCTACCTGGACCGCGATCCGGCCATGCCCCACGCCACCGCGCTGCTCGAAAGACTGCGCGACGAAACCGGTTTCACCACCCATTACGCCCGGCTGGCCGGTACCGAGGTCGTCTATCTGGAGACGCGCGAATCCCGGAGCTCGGCCCATCTCGTCTCGCGGGTGGGCCGCGCGCTGCCCGCGCACGCCACCGCCCTGGGCAAGGCCCTGCTGGCCGAGCTCGCCGACGAGGAGTTGACCGGACTGCTCCCGCCGCGCCTGGGCGCGCTCACCGCACACACCGTGACCGACCGCGACGTGCTGCGCGCCGAACTCGAGGTGGTCCGCACCCGCGGCTACGCCACCGAGCGCGAGGAGGGCACCGCCGGGGTGGCCTGCGTGGCCGCCGCTGTCCCCTACCGCATTCCGGCCACCGACGCACTCAGCTGCTCCATGCCCCTGGACCGGGTGACCGAGGGCGAACAGCACCGCATCGGGGCGGCGCTGGCGCAGGCCGCCACCGACCTCGCGCGCGGCCTGCGCCGTGCCGGTATCCGCTGACCCCAAGGAGTCTCACCATGTCCGACCAACGCGTTCTGCTGACCGGCGCGGCCGGTGTCGTCGGAAAACTGATGCGCCCCAGGCTCGCCCGCGCCGGTCGCGTGCTGCGACTGCTCGATATCGCGCCGCTCGATCCGGCGGCCCCCGGCGAGCGAGTCGAGCTCGTCACCGGATCGATCACCGATCCGCAGGCCATGGCCGCCGCCTGCCGCGATGTCGACGCGGTGATCCATCTCGGCGGTCTCAGCCGTGAGGACAGCTGGGAGCGCATGCTCGAGATCAATATCGACGGCACCCGCACCGTGCTGGAAGCCGCACGCGCGGCCGGTGTTTCGCGCGTGGTCCTGGCCTCGAGCAATCACGCCGTCGGCTTCCGCCGCATCGGCGAGGCGGGCCCGGACGGGCTCCCCGGCGACAGCAGTCCCCGCCCCGACACCTACTACGGGGTGAGCAAGGCCGCGATCGAGGCCCTCGGGAGCCTGTACCACTCCCGCTTCGGCATGGACGTGACCTGCCTGCGCATCGGCAGCTGCTTCGAACGCCCCGCCGATGTCCGCCAGCTCTCCCTCTGGCTCTCCCCCGACGACTGCGCCCGCCTGCTCGAATCCTGTGTGGCCACGGACAAACCCGGTTACCGCATCGCCTGGGGCGTCTCGAACAACAGCCGCTCGATCGTGTCCCTGCGCGAGGCGCGGGAGATCGGCTACGAAAGCCGCGACGACGCCGAACAATTCGCCAGCGATATGCCCGCCGGTGAGGTGGGTGAGTTCCTCGGCGGTGCCTTCTGTACCACTCCCCTCGGTATCGCCAACCCGATCTGAATCCGCCACTGGCTCTTCGGGGTTTCAGGGGCTCGCCCCTGAGAGCCCCCGAGAGTGGACAATTCACATATGTGAATGCATTGCGTGATACCGAATTTGAATCAGAATGCGTATTGCCTTCGCCATACGGGTGACCCTGAGCACACTTGTTTGGCAGTGAAGGAAGCACCCCCATGCAGCAGTCGGCAACGGCGCTCGCCCGGCCGAGGCGAATCAGCGTTTCGTATCTCTACTTCTTCGGCGCGCTCGGCGGCATCCTCTTCGGATACGACCTCGGCGTCATCTCCGGGGTCCTGTTGTTCATCAAGCCGCTGTGGCACCTCGGCTCGGTCGCGCAGGGCGTGGTCGGCGGCTGCCTGGCGGCCGGGGCCATTCTCGGCGCGGCCTGCGCGGGCCGCATCACCGATCGCTGGGGCCGCCGCCGGTCCATCATGGTGGCGGCCGCGGTCTTCACCGTCGGTGTGCTCGGCTGTACCGCCGCACCGAGTTTCGGTGTGCTGGTGGTGGCCCGGTTCATTACCGGTGTCGCGGTGGGCTGCTCGTCGGCGACGGTCCCGACCTATCTGTCCGAACTCGCCCCCACCCGGGTGCGCGGCGCGCTCTCGACCCTGAATCAGCTGATGATCGTGTCGGGCATCCTGATCGCCTACATCATCGACTGGGCGCTGTCGGGCGCGCAGAACTGGCGGCTCATGTTCGCCCTGGCCGCGGTCCCGGCCGTCATCCTGTTCTTCGGCCTGATCGGTATGCCGGAGACCCCGCGCTGGCTGGTCAAGGCCGGACGCGACGAGGACGCTCGCGTCGTGCTCGAGCAGACCCACCGCGACGACGATATCGAGGCCGAACTCGGCAGCATTCGCGAGGTGATCCGGCTCGACGCCGCCCAGCAGGGCCGCTTCCGAGATCTATTGGCGCCCTGGGCTCGACCGGCTCTCCTGGTGGCCCTCATCCTCGCCGTCGGCCAACAGTTCGCGGGCACCAACGCGGTGAACCTGTACGCGCCCATCATGTTCAAGGATCTCGGACTCACCAGCTCGAACTCCCTGCTCGCGTCGATCATCATGGGCACGGTGAAGGTCATCTTCACGGCCTGGGTGTTCCTGGTGGTGGACCGGTGGGGCCGGAAACCATTGCTGCTCATCGGCAATGTGCTCATGGCGCTGGCGCTGTTCCTGCTGGGCGCGGCCGTGCTCGGCATGGACAAGGGCACCGGAACCGGCATCGTGGCGCTGGTGCTGCTCAATCTGTACTGGGTCGGTTACGAACTCGGTTGGGGCGCGGTGGTGTGGGTCATGATGGCCGAGATCTTCCCGCTGCGCGTGCGCGGCGTGGGCATGGGCACCGCCAGCACCGTGCTGTGGGCCGCCACCTTCACCATCACCTTCCTGTTCCCGGTCATGAACGACCATCTGGGACTGGCGTATTCGGCCTGGATCTTCGCCGCGGTGAGCGTGGTGCTGTTCGTCCTGGTGCGCCGGTTCGTGCCGGAGACCAAGGGCCGCAGCCTGGAACAGATCGAACTGGACCTGCGGGCGCGGGTCCCGGGGGCCGCCGCGTGACCAGCATGGTCTATGTGTCGAATGCCGGTAGTGCGGAGATCTCCGCACTCCGGCTCGATCCGGACGGCACGCTGCGGCCGGTGCGGACGATCCCGGTCGGCGGCGCGGTCATGCCGCTGGCCGTCACGGCCGACGGGCAGCGGCTGTATGCCTCGCTGCGCTCGGAGCCGTACTCCGTAGCCTGCTTCGATATCGATTCCAGCACAGGGGAATTGACCGAGCTCGCCACGGTGCCGCTGCCGGACAATATGGCGTATCTGTCGGTCGACCGCAGTGGTCGGTACCTGCTCGCCGCCTCCTACACCGGCAGTGTCGTCTCGGTGAGCGCCCTGCGCGGCGATGGCCGGGTCGGCCCACCCGTCACGGTCCTGGCCACACCGCCGCACGCGCATTCGATCGTCACCGACCCCACCAATCGGTTCGTGTTCGCGACCGCGCTCGGCGGTGACGGGATCCTGCGGTACCGATTCGAGGCCGACAGCGGGCTCCTCACGCCCGAACCCGACGCGTCCGTCCGCACCAAACCCGGTGCGGGGCCACGACATCTGCTGTTCCACCCGAGCGGGCGATTCGTCTACGTCAGCAATGAGCTGGACGGCACCGTCGGCGCCTACCACTTCGATGCCAGCACCGGCGATCTCACCGCCATCGACATCTACAACGCCACGCCCGAGGGCGGCACGGACCCGTGGACCGCCGAGCTGCGCTGCACCCCCGACGGTCGCTATCTCTATGTCTCCGAACGCCGTTCGAGCACCCTCGCCGGATTCGGCATCGACCCCGACTCCGGCGCGCTGCGCCCACTCGGGCACACCGCCACCGAAACCTGTCCGCGCGGCTTCGATATCGACCCCGGCGGCCGATACCTGGTGGCGGCCGGACAGGACTCGGACAGCCTCACCGTGCACGCCATCGATCCCCGTACGGGCACGCTCACCGCCCTCGGCCGCCACCGGGTGGGCCGCGATCCCAACTGGGTCGAGATCGTCTAGCTCAACAGGCCGCGGGCATACCAGTCCCGAGCATCCCTGACACCGGGCAGGGTGAAGAAGTAGCCGCCGCCGAAGGGCTGGACGTAGTCGGTCAAAGGCTCACCGGCCAAGCGGGTTTGGATGGTTTCGAACTGGCGTTGGATGTCCTGCTGGAAGCAGGTGAAGATGTGGCCCGCGGACATATTGCCATTGGGATCGATGCCCAGGTCGTAGTTGTAGGACCGGCGCAGCAGCTGCTGATTCGCGGTCTCGGGCGTGCGAGGGTTGGCCAGGCGGATGTGGGCGTCGGCCGGGGTGACGGTGGCGTCCGGGTCGGCGGCGTAGTTGGGGATGTCGGTTTCCTTGTTGCCGTCCAGGGGTGCGCCGGATTCGCGGCGGCGGCCGAACATGTTCTCCTGCTCGGCGATCGAGACGCGGTCCCAGAATTCGACCAGCATGCGGATCAGCCGGACCACCTGATAGGTGCCGCCCGTGGTCCACGCGGGTTCGTCGGCGCTGTCGACCCAGATCAGATCCGAGGCCGTCGAACCGACCGGGTTCGCGGTCCCGTCCTTGAAGCCGAGCAGATTGCGACCGGTCCCCGACGGACGGGACGGCGAGTTGTAACCCTGGATCTTCCACCGCAATTGGAGCGCGCCCCGGGTATGGCGGGTGATGTCGCGAATCGCGTGGTGCACGGTGTCGGGATTGTGCGCGCACAGCTGGATCAGCAGATCGCCGTGCATCCAGGCCGGATCGGGTGAGTCGTCGGGAAAGGTCCGCATGGGTGTCAGGTGGGCGGGCTTGCGGTCGGCCAACCCGAAGCGCTGATCGAACAGGCTCGCGCCGACCCCGGTCGTCACGGTCAGACCGTCGGCGGGAATGTCGGGCCCCAATACCGCGCTGTCGGCGGGCGGCTCCCCCACGCCCAGGTCCGGTGCCGGGCCGCCCGCGGTGAGCGCCCGGGCGCGGCCGGTGAGCGTCTTCATGAGCTCGGTGAGCTCCGCGCGATTCGCGGCGGTCACATCGAAGGCCGCGAAGCAGGACGCGCTCTGCTTGTCGGCGGGCGCGGGCGTCAGGATGCCCGCCTGATGCTCGCCGTGGAACGGGAAAACCGGTGTGGGCGTGGCGTGCCCGCCCGCGGCGGCGGCATCCACGCGCGCGCCCTCGACGAGGACACCCGCGGTCAGGGCGGTTCCGGCGGCGCCCGCGGCGGCACCGGAGAGGAAGCGGCGGCGGCTGACAGTCATTGGTGTGATCCTTCGGGTCAGTTCGCTCGGGTTTCCAGCAGGCGCGGCACGCGATCCAGCGACTCCAACGCGCCGCCGATCGCGGCCAGCACGGCCTGCCGGGCGGCGTGCGGAGTCTGCGCGGGGGCACGCCAGCGGCCGTTGTCCTGGGTGGCGAGCAGGGCCGTGCGCAGGGTGTCGAGCTTGGCGGTCAGCTCGGGGCGCAGTTTCGGATCGCGGGTGTCGAGCAGCGAACCGAGCTGATCCAGCACGGCGCGGGTGACCTCGACATCGGCCAGCGTCATCGGATACGCCGCGCCCGCGCCCAGATCGTCGAGGCCCGAAAGATGGTCGCGCAGCGCGTCTTCCAGAATCTCGTGGGCGCGGATCGGCAAGGTTGTGGGCTTGCCCGCGATATCGGTGCTGGTCAGGTTGTCCCCGATGGCGGTGATATCGGCACCGAGCTTGTCGATCACGGGCAGCAGCTGTTCGGGCGACTGACCGTGCCAGAGGCCGTATTCGAGACGGTGCAGCCCGGTGAAGCCCGGATCGTCGACACCCTCCGGCAGGCCGCCGGGCAGCCCGTCCACGGCGGTCCCGGCATCGCCGAAGCTGTTGTAGGAAGCGCCGACCCGCTCCCACTCCTGCTGCGCGAGCAGCCAATCGGCCTGCGCGGCCGGGATATTGCGCGCCCGCAGATCCCGCCCGACCGCGCCGACCGCCGCGGTGAGCCGGGGCAGCACCTGCCGCACATAGCTCTGATAGGCGTCATTGGGGCCGCGCAGATCGCTGGCCCGAATGGGTTTGAACGCCTGGGGCGCGTCGGTCTGCGGGCCGGTGGCCTGCACGCGCGGCGAGGACAGCGCGGGACTGCCCGACAGCAGGCACACGATGGTGTAGCTGCCCGGATTCAGGGTGGCGGTCAGCTCGGCGGTGGTGCCGGGGCCGATGTTCTCGATCTCACCGGCGATCGCGCCGTCGGCGTCGACCAGATCGATCTCGCCGGACTTGCCGGAGGAGTTGTGCACGGAGATGGTCTGGGTGCCGGTCACCGCGGAAGTCCATTCCGGCGCACAGTGATCGGCGGTCACGGTGACCTTCCGGGCGGTACCGGAATCCGCCGAGGGCAGCAGTGCGATGGCGACGGCGGCCGCCACCACGGGGACCAGCACCAGCGTCGCGCCGACCAGCACCGGGCGCGGACCGGCCACGCGCTCCCACCAATCCGCGTGGTGCGCTTCGTCGTCCGACGCACTCGCGGCCGGTGCGGGTTCGGCCGTCGCGGGCTCGGCCTTCGCGGGTTCGGTCGGCTCGGTGCGGCCCGCGCGGAGGAACAGCGGAATCACGGTGGCCAGGTAGGCAATCCACGCGACCACCTGAAGCACCGTCATCTTGGGCGACAGATTGGTGACGCCGGTAATGATCGACACCCACCACGAGTTCGGATCGATGTGCGCGGTCAGGTCGAAGGCGATCCAGCGCGCGCCCGGCAGCCAGCCCGCCTCCTGCAGATCGCCGAGACCGTACGCGAGCACCCCGGCCGCGATCACAATGAGCAGCACGGCGGTCCGATTGAAGAAGACGCCGAGGTTCAACCGCACCGACTGGCGAAACAGCAACCAGCACAGCGCGAACGCGATCAGCAGACCGAGCGCCGCACCCACCAGGGGCGCGGCCGTGGATCCGGCCGCCTTGATGGCGGTCCACACGAACAGCGTGGTCTCGAGCCCCTCGCGCCCGACCGCCAGGAAGGCCGTCACCGCGAGCACACCCGCGCCGAGCCCGGCGGCCCGCGCCACCTCACCCCGCAGCTGTCCCGACAGCGAGGCACCGGTCCGCCGCATCCAGAAGATCATGGCGGTGACCAAGGCGACCGCCAGCACACTCAGCACGCCCGCGACCGCGGCCCGCGCCGAACTGGTCAGCGCGGCCGTCGAATAGGTCAGCACGGCGGCGAAACTGCCCGCCACCGACACCGCCCCGAGCACGCCCAGCCACACCGGCGTCGTCGAGACCGGCCGCTCCGGCGTCGCCAGCCGCCGCACGGCGGCCAGCAGAATGGTCACCACCAGACCCGCCTCGAGTCCCTCTCGCAGGCAGATCAGTAGATTGGGCACAGCCTCGGCAACGCTCACGGGCCAAAGGTAAGCCATACCTATCTCAGGGTCCAGTCGGGCCCGTCGAACTTTCGGTGACGCGTCAGCGCTGGTCGCGCGATCGTCGAGGGTTGAAGACGAGCAGCCGCATCGAGGCGTACATGAACAGGCCCTCGCCGAGTCCGCCCACGATTCGAGCGAGTCGATAGTCCAGGCCCAGTGCCGCGACCACGCTGGTCACGCCGAGGATGAACACCAGGTAGTTCACCGCGACCACCACGACGTACACCGCCACCTGCGGCCCGACCGCGGCATGCGAGGCGAAGTTCAGCGTCCGGTTCAGCACATAGCTCAATGCGAACGCCGCGCAGTAGGCCACGGTCACCGCGAGCGGCAGGGCCGCCCCGAGCCACCCGTGCAGGGCGGTGAGCACGAACAGGTCCGTCGCGAAGGTGAATCCGCTCACCGCCAGATATCCCACGAAGGTCGGCGCCACGAACCGTCCGAGCCCGAACGGCAGCGCCGCGACCACCACCTCGCACGCCCGGTGAAACCACCGGACCGCCCGACCCGGTCTCGCCACCGCTTGCGTCGTCACCGGATCACCGTCGCATCGCCAGATGACCCCCAGGTGATCACCGGACCAATTCCGTGCCGCCCCGGTAGCGTCTCCCGCGCCGAGAGTGGCTGGGAACAGGTGACCGATCGGAGAAGTGATGAGGCCAAGATTCGCCGAGACGAATCGGCGGACGGTGCTGGGTTCGATGCTGGCCGCGGGCGCGGCCGGGGTGGCCGGGTTGCCGGAGGGCATGGCGGAGGCGTTGGCGGAACCCCGGCGCGCGGGCACGCTCGGGCAGATCGAGCATGTGGTGATCCTCATGCAGGAGAACCGGTCCTTCGATCACTACTTCGGGACCATGAGCGGCGTAAGAGGTTTCGGGGACAAGCGGGCGGTGCGCTTGCCGTCGGGCGGGTACGACCCGGTGCTGCAGCTGGCGATGGACACTGCGGCGGGCGCGGGCGTCGGCACCGATCTGGCGAGCGGGTCGGCGGGGACCGGGAGCGCCAGCGGGAGCAGCAGTGGCTCGGCGGACAGCGGGAGCGGTGGCGGGGCCGGGACGCGGGACGCGTTCCATCAGCCGGATGCCTTCAGCAGCACCGGATTCCTGCTGCCGTGGCATGTGGACACCACGCGCGTGGACGGGCAAGACCTCGGCGATCTGGCGCACGACTGGAACACCACACATCTGGCGTGGGCCGACGGGGCCTATCACTCGTGGATCGCGTCGAAGTCCAAGATGACGATGGGTTACTTCACCGAGGCCGACATTCCGTTCCATCGGGCGCTGGCCGCGGCCTTCACCATTTGCGACCACTACTTCTGTTCGATTCAGGGTCCGACGACTCCGAATCGACTGTTCCACTGGACCGGCACCATCGATCCGCGCGGGAGCCTGGGCGGGCCCGCGGTCAGTAATCCGCCCGACTATCGGCCCGTGTATCGCTGGACCACCTATCCGGAACGCCTTCAGCAGGCCGGGATTTCGTGGCAGGTGTACGCCGACAATCACAGCGGCGGCGACTTCCTGGCGGACTTCGGGGACAATCCGCTGTGGCTGTTCCAGGCCTATCACGACGCCGCCAAGTCCGCCGACCCGGCGATTCGGCAGCTGGCCGAGCGCGCCAATGTGACCACCACGGGTATGACGCCCGCGCCCGCGGGCACCGACGGCACCGATGTCGATTATGTTCTGCAGCAGTTCATTTCCGACTGTGCCGCGAACAAGCTGCCCCAGGTGTCGTGGGTGGTCGCGCCCGCCGGGTACTCCGAGCATCCGGCCTACCGCCCGGCCGACGGTGCCGCGTATTTGCAGCGGGTGCTGAAGGCGTTGTGGGACAACCCGAAACTGTGGGAGTCCACGGTCCTGCTGGTCAACTACGACGAGAACGACGGCTTCTTCGATCACGTGGTGCCGCCCACCGCGCCGCCCGGCACCCCCGACGAGATCCTGGCCGCGCTGGAAATCACCGGCGGCGACCTGAATTCGGGATCGGCGACGTTGGGTCTGGGCTCGGGTTCGGGTTCCGGTTCGGCCGTGATGGACACCCTCATCAGCCGGGCGGGCGCGCTGCTGGGTGGTCAGGCCCCGATCGGGCTGGGGCCGCGGGTGCCGATGCTGGTTATCTCGCCGTGGAGCCGGGGTGGCTGGGTGAATTCCCAAGTGTTCGACCATACTTCGGTGCTGCAATTCCTCGAGCAGTGGACGGGTGTGGCCGAGCCGAATATCTCCGCCTGGCGGCGGGCCGTGTGCGGCGATCTGACCAGTTGTTTCGATTTCGGCAAGCGCGACAACAGCATTCCCACCCTGCCCGACGCGAATGCCGAACGGGCCCGGGCGGCCGGGCAGAAGAATCTGCCCAAGGCGACCCCGCCGTCACCGGCCGGGCAGCGGATGCCGGTCCAGGACGGCGGGCGGGCGAAGGCGCGCGCGTTGCCGTATCAGCCGGTCGCGTGGGTGGAGGCGAGCGCGGGCGGCGCGACGGTCCGGTTCGGCAATCAGGGCAGGGTGGCCATGCCGTTCCAAACCTATGCCTACCACGACAATTCGGTGCGTCAGACCGTCGTGGATCCCGGTGGCACCGCGCAGGAACGCTTCCAGCTCGGCGGCGCGTACGACTTCGCGGTCCACGCGCCCAACGGCTTCCTCGTCGAGGCGACGGGCGGGGCCGACACCGCGGGCATCGGCGCGACGGCGGCGGTGGGCGGCAGTGCCGATCGGCCCACGTTCGTTGTGACGGTGAGCAATACCGGATCCTCGGCGGTGACGATCGAGGTGAGCGGATCCAAGACGACCATCGATGCCGGATCCACACACGACTTCCCCGCACCACTCGACGAGGGCTGGTACGACCTGACCCTGACCGTTTCCGGAAACTCCCACTGGCGCAGACACTTCGCCGGTCACCTGGAGAACGGCCGCCCCAGCAGTACCGGCTAGCCGATCAGGACTCGAAGGCGGCGGAATGCCATTCGGGTAGCGCGTCGGGGTTGGCGCGCAGGTATTTGAGGGACTGTTTCATGTAGACGCGGGGATTCGTGTCGAGGTGGTGTGCCCACGTCGGTTTCGGATCCCCGCGCATGACCGTCCAGCAGGCCAGCGCGTAGCCGTACATGGGTTGCGACAGGTACCCGAGGCGCTGCCAGCCCCACCCGCGATGGTTCTGCGAGAACTGGAACGCCGCATTGGCATTGAAGACGCCGAGGCCCAGATAGACCGTCGTCAGATCGGTGAGCTGTTCGCCGTCGTGTCGATCGGCATCGATGCGCCGCTCCCCCAGCAGCCGCTCGTGCGCCAGTTCGTGCGCGACGGTCGCCACCAGGGTGACCGGTGACCGCATGCGGGACAGCTCGAGCGACACCACCGCGCGCCCGTGCTCGAGCCGATAGTGTCCGGCCTCGCCGTGGCTGGGCACGTGCAGGAAGGCGGGCAGGTCCGGGGGCATCGCGTCGGTCGCCGAATCGAACTCCACCACAAAACGATCCCGGCCGACCCCCATGTATCCGGCCACTCGCTGAACCACCGCCCGCACCTGCGATTCCGTTCCGCTGTAGGCCCCGGGAAAATAGTCGTCCGTCGGCAGGATCACCGGCGTGCTCAGCGTGCGCGGCCCGAATTCCGCCGCGCACCAGCGCAGCATCTCCTCGATCCAGATCCGCTCCAGCTCGTCCACCGGAGCGCGCGGACGGAAAAATCCCATGCCGCATTATGTCCGCCGCGCGAGGGATGCGCGCCCCGGAGAAATCGGTGGCACATAGTCGCCCACCACGCTGCGCACCCACCAGGCACGGGTCTCGCGCCATTCGCGGGCGGTGGTGAAGCGGTACTCGTAGAGGCGGGCGCGCACGAAGCGGGGCGGCGCGTCCGGGAACGGATTGCGGCGCAGCAGGCGCAGGGTGGCGCGGTCGTTGCGCAGCAGGCGCTCCAGGAAGGGACCGAACCAGGGACGGGCATAGGTCGGCGAGTGGGCCGCGAACCACATCAGCCAGTCCAGACGCAGATGGTAAGGGGCCCACTGGCGTGGAAGTCGGTGCGGATCACCGGGTTTGCCCTTGAACTCGTACTCGCGCCAGTGCGTGCGCTCGGTGAGCTCGAGGTCGGATGTTCCCTCGACGACCACCTCGTAGCGGATGCGGTCGATGCTGCCGAAGGCACCGAAGGTGTTGATGAGGTGAAAAGGATTGTAGGACTGATTCATCCGTTGATGACTCGACAACATATTGCGCACCGGCAGATAGCTCAGCGCCACCGTGCAGCCCGCGAAGACGAACACAAGCACCGTGAACCACAGCGGTGAGTCCGGCAGCTCAGGCGTGTCCGGAATCGGAAACACCTTCACCACACTCGAATTCGAGACCGCGGACCAGGCCAGCACGATCGTCAACCAATTCAGCCACGCGAAATTGCCCGACAGCACCAGCCACAGCTGCGTGACGATGACGATCGCCGCCGCCACGCTCGCCACCGGCTGCGGTGCGAACAACCCGAACGGCACCACCAATTGCGCGAAGTGGTTGGCCGCCACCTCGATTCGGTGCAGGGGACGGGGCAGATGGTGGAAGAACCAGCTCAGCGGCCCCGGCATGGGCTGGGTCTCGTGGTGGTAGAACAGGCAGGTCAGATCCCGCCAGCACCGATCGCCGCGCAGCTTGATCAGTCCGGCCCCGAACTCCACCCGGAACACCAGCCACCGCGCCAGCCACACCACCAGCACCGGCGGGGCCACCCGGTCATTGCCGAGGAAGACCGCCAGAAACCCGGCTTCGAGCAGCAGCGACTCCCAGCCGAACGAATACCAGACCTGGCCGACATTGACGATCGACAGGTACAGCACCCACACCAGCAGCCAGACGCCCATGGCCGCCCACAGCGGCAGCAGATCCGCGACACCGCCCACCAGCGCGGCCGACACCAACGCGCCGACCCACGCCACCGACGCGAAGAACCGGTCGGAGTAGTACAGGTGAAACAGGCTCGGGGACAGCCGAAACGGCCGCCGCGCCACATAGCGCGGGACCGGCGTCATACCGTGCGCACCGAGCAGCGCCTTGAACTGCCGGGCCGCCGCGACGAACGCGATCACGTAGATCGCGGCGACCCCGCGCTCGATCACCTGCCGCGCGAACCAGTACTCCGGTGCGATGAACCACTCCATCCCGTGCCTCCCGGGCCGGTCTGTGTCATCTCATCTCACATACCCGTTTTTCGGACGGGTACGGGTACCGGTCGGCATGGATCAGATCGGAATGAACGCTCTGATGATGCCGACCACATTCGCGACGATGCCGGTGACGGTGCTCGCGAGATTCAACGCGGACGAACCGAGCGACAGGATTTCGGAACTCATCGGGGCCTCTTCCTAAGACAGCGTCGTGATAGGGAGGACTACCTGTGCGAAATCACTGGACAGCCTATGCGGTCGACGGCGCGAGATCCGGGAGGCCGGGCCCATGGGATCGCCCGGCGGGGTCGCGGCGAGGTCACGGCTACGGCGCTTACCCATGACACAGTGTCGACCCCGGCGGCCGTTGACTCCCCGCCCGCCAACGGCCGCGGGCGCAGCGGCGGGGCGGGCCGGACCCGCACACCGGTCTGCACGATCGACCATTCCGTAATCGGACCGTCCTTGTCTGTCCGACATTCGACGGACAGCGATCCGGGTCCGCGGATGCGATGCTGGTTCGAATGCGGTCCGGTACCGTGACCGGGTGCTGCGCGACGCCGACCCGACCCACGCCGCGGTCGCGCAGGAGGCCAGATGGCTGGCCATTCGATTCCGACACGCGGCCTGTCTGCTGCTCACGGTCGTGCATCTGGCGAGCGGGGTCCCGGATCCGGCGGTGGGCCGGGCGGTCACGATCCTGCTGGCGGTGTGGTCCGCCAGCCGACTGTGGGGGCGGCGGCTCGGGCCGTGGTGGACCGCGGCCGATATCGCGGTGGTGGCGACCTATTTGCTGGGCACGGTCAGCGTCGCCGCCTCGGGCATCGGCACCAAGGACCTCATCGATGTCAAGGTCGTTGCGGCGACGGTCATCTCGGTGGGTATCGCCGAGCGGGTCCGGGTGTCGGCCGCGGTGACCGTGCTGGTCCTGCTGCTGCTCTACTACGCCAATCGCCAGACGCCCGGGCTGACGCCGTGGGGTTTCCTCTCCGATCTGGCCGTCGCCTATCTGCTGGTGGAATGGCTGCTGGCGGTGGGTGTGCGCCGGGTCGTGCTGCGCGCCGCGACCGTGCACGATCAGACCGTGTCCGCGGCCGCCGACTCCCGCGTCGCGAGCCAGGTGGCGGCGGCGCGGCGGCGTTACGAGCACGAGCAGTGGGCGGTCATGCACGACACCGCGGCGGCCACCCTGCTCATGGTCGGGCAGGGCGCGGCCGCGGATCCCGAGCGAATCGCGCGGCAGGCGGCGCGCGACCTCACCGTGCTGGAGTCCGGTATCCCGGTGCCGGGCGACGAGTCCGAGGCCGATCTGTCGGAATCGTTGCGCGAGTTGGCCGCCGAGTGCGCGACACCGGTGAAACTGCGGATCGACGGGCCGCTACCGATCCCCCGCGGGCTGGCGTGGACGGTCACCGCCGCTGCCCGGGAGGCGCTCACGAATATCGATCGGCACGCGCACGCCAGCGCTGTCGTCGTCGAGGCCGACGCGGGCCGTCTGGTCATTGCCGACGACGGCGTCGGGTTCGACGGAACACCCGGGCAGGACCGCCACGGCATTCGGCACTCGATCGTCGAGCGCTTGCGCGAGGTGGGCGGCGACGCCGAGATCACCAGCACTCCCGGGAGCGGTACCGAGATCCGGCTGCGCTGGCCGGTCGCCGAATCCCTTGCCGCCGGGGACGACTCGTTCGACGAGACCGAGGCAGCGGCCGGAATCGACCGGCTCGGCCGGAGTTTCGGGCACGGCATGGTGGGCATCGCGGTGGCCGACACGCTCCTGCAATCCACACTCACCACGGCAGCCGCGACCCCGCCACCCGCGGTCAACGCGGTTCTCGTCGCCGTCACCGTGGGATGCGCGCTGGCCGCACTCGTTCCGCGTCGCCGCGAGCCGGTCACGGTGGCGCTCATGGGTGTCGCCATCGCGGCCTCCCTGGTGCTCACCGCGTGGCTGCCGGTGGATGCCGTGCTGGCGGGGGCGAACTGGTCCATCGGGGCGTCCGGCTGGGCCGTTGTCGCGCTCGGCTTTCGGCTGCCGCCGCGACTGGCGCTCTCGGCCCTGACCGCGTGGTGGGTGCTGGTGTGCGCGGTGATCCTGATGCGCGCCCCGAACGCGGAGAACCTCACGGTGCTCGGGTATCACACGGCGGCCATCTTCTTCCTGCAAACCTTCACCGCCTGGTTCGCGGCCACCCTGGACCGGGCGGCCCGGCAGGCGGCGGCACTGCATCGAGAGCGGTTGCGCCACCGCACCGCCGACGCCGTCGGGCGCATGCACGAACAGGAGTGCCTGCGCCGCTACCACGAACTGGTGGCCGACTTCACCCCGCTGCTGCGCGGAATGGCCGACGGCACACTCGATCCCGGCGATCCCGGCGTGCAGGCCGCGGCCCGCACCGAATACGCCCGGCTGCGACGGCTTTTCACCCAGCAGGACGGTGTCGGGCATCCGCTGCTCGCGGACCTGCGCACCGGTATCGACGCCGCCGAACGGCGCGGGGTGGCGGTGTCGGTGGAGGCCACGCCGACCCATCGCGAACTGCCCGACGCGGTGCGCGGACATCTGGTGGCGGCCGCCCGGATCATGTTGGACGCCAGCCGTTCCCGCGCCCGCGTCGTGGTGACCGCCGACGCGTCCGGCTGCACCGTCAGCGCCCTGGGCGACTGCCCCGTCGAGACGCTCGACCGGCTGTCCACCCTCACCGATTCGTCGGTGCACACCGAGGTGGTCACCGCGGGCGAATTGCTCTGGGCGCGCCTGCATCACAACTTCGACCTGGAGGGAGCCCGGTGATCCGCATCGCCATCGTCGACGACCATCCACTGATTCGCGACGGCGTGCGCGGCTGGTGCGCGGCGGCCGAACCGCGCATCCTGGTGGCGGCCGATCACCCGGACCCCGCCGCCTTCCTGGCCGCCACCGGGCCCGAGCGCGGCGATCTGGACGCGGTCGTCCTCGACCTCCAATTCGACCAGCGCGCACCGGATCTCACCGCCCTGGCCACCATTTGCGCGCGCGGCCACCGCGTGGTCGTCTACTCCCAGCACACCGAACCCCACCTGGTCCGCGACTGCCTGGACCTCGGCGCGGTCACCTACCTGTCCAAAACCGAAGGCCGCGAACACCTCATCGCGGCCCTGCACGCCGCCGCCGACGTCCGCCCCTACCTCAGCCCCACCATGGCCCGCGCCATGAGCACCGACGCCGACGACCGCCCCAAACTCTCCCACCGCGAGCGCGAAGTCCTGCTGGCCTGGTTCCAAACCGAATCCAAAGCCCTGGTGGCCCAACAGCTCTACATCACCGTCGGCACGGTCAACACCCACCTCGAGCGCATCCGCGCCAAATACGCCTCGGTGGGCCGCTCCGCCCCCACCAAGGCCGCCCTCGTCGCCCGCGCCATCCGCGACGGCCTGATCACCACCGACGAGCTTTGATCCGCGGCTCGAGCAAAACGCCGCGGCCTCGGAGCGTCGTTCGTCGGGCCGTTTCAGGAGATGTTCGACCCCGGCGCGGCACGAGCACAGATAGTCGTCGAACAGCGCGCGGAACTACCCGATCCCTCGGACTCCGGAGACCCCGACAACGACGACAAGACACCGAACACGGTGGTGTACAAGGGCGTTCGCCTCCGCATCAACCCCGGCAAGGCCCGTCGGCGCACCTAGCTATTTGCGGACCAGGTAGCGCAGATGCATGACGCCGGGATCCTCGAGAGCGCGGATCAGTTCGAGTTCGATGTGCTCGGGCGGGAGTCCATCGAACAGGCGTCGCCCGCGACCGAGCAGCACCGGCCGAAGCTGGATGTCGATCAGGTCCAGCACACCGGCTTTCAGAGCCTGCTGCCCGGTGTAAGCGCCGTGCATCATCACATCGCGGTCCCCCGCGGCCTTCTTCGCCTGCTCCACACACGACGCGATGCCGTCGGTCACGTACCGCACCCGCTCGTAGGGATTGTGCTCCGGCGGCTGGTGCGTCGGCACGAATATCGGCACCCCGTCGTGGTGATCGCCGCCCCAATACCCGGCGAAATCGCCGGTCCGCTTACCGGTGATCACCGCACCGGTCGCCATCGCCTCGTCGAACACCAGCTGACTGTGGGGGTACTTGGGACGAAAAGCCATGGGCCCTTCCACCCCAGGCTCGGCACCCCCACCCAGCCAGTCCATCAGCCGCATCCCATTGGTGCCCGCCGGATTCTCGGCATTGTCATCCGGCCCGGTAATGAACCCGTCGAGTGACATGGCCATGGTCAGAAATACCTGAGACATTCCTCCACCCCTCCATCGTCGAGTCGTCAGGTTCCACCTTCCCACCAGCATGCAATTCAGCAGGCCTCTTCTCGACGTTTGCCTGCCGAATTGCATGCTCGTCGAGGTCTCAGGCTGTGGGGGGTCTATTGCGGGGGGAGTTCGGCGGAGGCGGCGAAGAGGGTGCCCAAGGTGGCGGCGACGGTCGCGGTGCGGTCGAAGGTGTGGCCGAGGTCGCGGGCGTGGCCGTCGAAGAGGTACCAGGTGGAGGAAGTCAGGAGGCGGGCCAGGGTTTCCTGGTCGGGGTGGTCGGAGGTCTCCGGGGCGGTGACGTATTGGGTCATGATGCCCTCGACCAGGCCGACCAGGCCGTAGCTGAGGGGGCGGAAGGGGGTGACGTCGATGCCGAGGATGGCTGTCCAGGAGGCGAAGCGGTGCCAGAGGGTGTCGGCCACGCGCTGACGGAACGTGGTCAGGGTGTCGGGGCCGGGATGTCCTGGGAGGGGGCCCATTTGGGCGAAGCGGTAGAGGTTGGGGTGATCGGCGGTCCACGCGACGAGGGTGGACATGATGTCGAAGATGATGCCTTCGACGGTCTTCGACGGCTCGAGCACGAGGATGGCCTCCAGCTCGGTCAGGTAGCGGTCGAAGATGTATTCGCGAGCCCGGGCGTCGAGATCCTCGCGGTTCTGGAACTGCCGGTAGACGACCGAGCGGGCCAGGCCCGCGCGGTCGGCGATCTGCTGGGTGGAGATCTCCGCGCCGGGCGCGTTCTCCTCGATGAGAGCGAGCGCGGCCTCGAGAATGGCGGCGCGGCGGGTCGTATTGTGCTCATCCCAGCGCTGACCGCCCGACCGCCTACGGTGCGAGCGCAGATGAGGGGGCGGCTTCACGGAATTCGACTATACGGCGGTGTCGACCGGGCGGGCCTGCGGTAGGAAGCGGGCGCGCATGGGCAGCGGGCCGTCGGGGCCGCCGGTGAACGAGATCTGGCGGCGGACGCGCACGGGGGATACGGCGTCGAATTCCAGGTGCTGGGCGAAGGTGGCGACCACCAGCGCCGCCTCCATACTGGCGAAGCCGGAGGCCACGCACATGCGCTTGCCCGCCCCGAACGGTATGGCGGCCCGCTTCTGTTCGCGCGCAAGGTTTTCGGGAAGGAATCGGCTCGGATCGAACTCCTCGGGCCGCTCCCAGACCCGCCCGTGATGATGCAATGCGTGCAGGATGACCGCGACCGTGGTGCCGGGCTCGATGCGATACCCGCCGAGGTCGTCGTAATCCTTTGCGGTCCTGGCCAATCCAATCACGGGCGGCAGTAATCGCATGGTCTCGGCGACAATGGCCTGGGTCCACGGTAGTCGTTCGAGATCCGCGGCCGTGGCGGGCCGGTCGCCGAGCACCGCGCGCACCTCCTGCCGCAGCCGGTCGCGAGCCTCCGGATGCTCGGACAGCAGCTGCCACACCCAGCTCAAAGCCGTTGCGGTGGTTTCCATTCCGGCTCCGATGAAGGTCATGAGCTCGTCGTGGATCTCCTGATCGCTGTAGCGGTAGCCGGTCTCGGGATCCTCGGCGTCCATCAGCAGGGCCAGCAGATTGTCCTTGGCCGCGATCCGCCCGCTGCGATGGTCGGCGATGAGCCCGTCCACGACGCGCTCGGCGTGCCGCAGGTCGCGCATGGCCCGTGGTTCGACGATCCAGCCGCTGGCCCGCATGATGCGCAGGGGCAGACGGGAATTGGCGGCATCCGTCCGGCCTCGTCGCTGCAGAATCCAGGTGGCGATGTTGTGCATGGGATGGCTGAGATTGGTCATGAAGCCACGCCCAAAGAACCGCAGCAGTCGCGCCAACACCACCTCCGACATCGGCCCGGTGATATCGGTGCCGAACATGGTCCGCGATGTGACATCCAAAGTGAGCCGGTTCATTTCGGCACCGACGTCGACAACGCCGTCATTCGCGCTCAATGTGCGAATGCGCTCCACCGCGTCCCGAGCGGCCGCCACCATGACCGGCGCGAACCCATCCACATTGCGCTTGGCGAAGATCGGCTGCACCAACCGCCGATTGCGTTGCCACTGTTCTTCATTGAAGTCCGTGACCAGCCCCCGCCCGAAGGCCACCGCGAGCATGTCGTACTCGGGGCTCTTCGCGTAGTTGTTCTGGTTGGTCACCAGCACGTGCCGGACCAGCTCCGGGCTGCGCACGATGACGAATCGCGCGAACGGCACCCGCGCCACGATCACGTCATCGGCGCCCGGCAGCGCGGCCGCGTAATCCAGGACCGTGTGATCGCGCACCCGCGGAATCACGCGGAGCGCCAGCCGCCAGGACTGCCACCAGCCGATGCGGGTGTCGTGCCAGCGCAGGAAGGTCGGGGCCCACGTGGGCGGATGCAGTGTCGTCGAGGAATCGGTCATCTCGGCCCCTTGCCGTACGACTGTGAGACATGCTGTCTCACTAAAAGTAGTGAGACAGCATGCCCCAGTCAATGGCTCCGCCCGGACCGATGCGAACCCCGCAGGGTCAGTGCGTTCCGGCCGTCACCTCGGGCCGCTTGCCCACACCCCAGTGGTTGAACAGCAGATTCAGCACGAAGACCACGATCACCGCCGAGGTGATCGGACTGCTGGCGATCATCTGGAAATCGGTCGGGAACTTCGTGTAGATGTTCGGCGCGACCGCCGGAAGCAGGGCCACCGACAGCGTGACCGCGATGATCAGCATGTTGTTGGTGCCCTCGAACTGGACCTTGTGCAGCACCCGCAGACCCACCGCGGTCACCATGGCGAACATGACCGTGGCCGCGCCGCCGACCACCGGACCCGGCAGCGCCGCGACCACACTGCCGACCTTCGGCACCAGACCCAGGGCGACCAGCATGCCGCCGCAGGCCGCGACCACCCAGCGGCTGCGCACACCCGTCAAGCCCACCAGACCGACATTCTCGGCGAAGGCGGTGTCGGGGAAGGAGTTCATGAAACCGGCCAGCACCGCGGACAGGCCGTCGGCGGCCAGACCGCGCGCCAGATCGGCGGGTTCCAGCTCCTTGTCGACCATTTCGGCGACGGCGACCATGTCCGCGGTGGACTCGGTGAAGGTCACCAGCATGACCACGCACATGGAAATGATTGCGCCGATATGGAATTCGGGCGCGCCGAAAATGAACGGCTTGGAGATGCCGAACCAGGCGGCGGGCCCGACATTCGACATGTCGACCAGATGCATGGGCACCGCGACCACCGTGCCGATGGCCATGCTGATCAGCACGGCCAACTGGCTGATCAGACCGCGGGCGAAGCGATGGATGACCACGATCAGCAGGATCACCAGCCCGGCCAGACCGATGTGCGAGATCTGGCCGTAGTCAGCGGATTTCGGATCGTCACCGGCGATCAGCCCGGCATCCGCGCCGATCAGCGACAACCCGATCACACAGATCACGCAGCCGGACACCAGCGGCGGGAAGAATCGCACCACCTTGGCGAAGAACCGCGCGATGATCAGACCGAACACGCCGGAGACCAGGATCGCGCCGTAGACGGTGGGCAGTCCGGCCTCGCCGCCGCCGAAGTCCTGCGCGATCAGGATCATGGGCGAGACCACGGTGAAGGTCGCACCCGCGACCACGGGCAGCCGGACACCGAGAATCCGCCCGATGCCCACGGCCTGAATGATGGTGACAATGCCCGAAACCAGCAGGTCGGCATTGACCAGCAGACCGATGGTGTGGCTGGAGAGTTTCAGCGCCCCGCCGACCAGCAAGGGGACCGCGACCGCGCCCGCGTACATGATCGCGAGGTGCTGCAGACCCAAGAGCGCCAGCCGTGGCGGCGCGGGTACTTCGTCGACGGGGTGCCGTGGTGGTGGAGTCGCGTCACCGAGATCGGGTTGGCGGGAGGGGCGCGAGAAGCGCAGATGCATGAGAAGCCTCCTGGAACACGTGAGCGCGACGACCGTGATTCGCCTCGAAGGGAGAGGCTGGTCGCGACCACGACCCGAATAATGGCGCAGGAAATACCTGTCCCGCAGCAGATTGTTCGATTGTCCAGCCGTATCGGCGTGGCTCCCGGCCCTACTCGTATTTTCCTACAGAATCGCCCCGATGGCTCGAACCGGCCACGCGATCGGGGGTGCGCGGGCGGGCCAGCCGGGTCGGTCGGGTGCGACCGCGCAGGGTCACCGATTCGCCCAGTCGCCAATGGATCTGCTCACGTGTCGAGGCGGCGGCGATCGTGGTCGCGGAGGTCAGCACCCGCAGCTCGTCGTTCTTGGCCAGTTCGCACAGTCGAGCCGCCTCATTGACGGCGTCGCCGATGACGGTGAATTCGTAGCGGCGATCCGAACCCACATTGCCCGCGATCACCTTTCCGGCGGCCACCCCGATGCCCGCGTCGAACTCGGTGGCGGCGTACGCCAACCGCCTGCGAATATTGCGCGCGGCGATCAGGGCCGCCCCGGCGGCGTCGGGATGCGTTGCGGGAGCGCCGAATACGGCCAGCGCGGCATCGCCCTCGAACTTGTTGATCAGACCGCCGCACCGCTCGACCTCGTCGACCACGAGGGTGAAGAAGTCGTTGAGGATGGCGACGATCTCGGCCGCCGGGCGGGTGGCGGTCAGGGTGGTGGAGCCGATGATGTCGATGAACAGCGCGGCCGCCTCGCATTCGGTGCCGCCGAGTTCGGGATCGCGGGTCAGCGCCACCGCGGCGACATCGTGCCCCACGTGACGGCCGAACAGGTCGCGCATCTTGTCGCGCTCGCGCAGGCCGGAGAGCATGTGGTTGAAACCGCTTTGCAATTCACCCAATTCGGTGCCGTCGTACACCGTGACTTCCACCTGTAGGTCGCCGTCTTCGACCCGGCGCATGGCCGTGCGCACCGCTCGGATCGGCGCGACCGCCGAGGACAGCGTGAGCATCATGAGCCACAGCCCGAACACCAGCGTCGCCCCGCCCAGCGCCAGCACCACCACCGCCAGCCGCTCACTGCTGGCGGGCCAGCCCGCCAGAATCAGCACCGCCACCGACATGAGCAACGCCACCGGCACACCCGTGCCCAGCACCCACACCACCACCGTGCGGCCGAAGACGCCCAGTCCGCGCCGCGGACGCGACGGCGCGGCCTCGAGCACCCGCGCGGTAATGGGACGCAGCGCGAACTCCGCGATCAGATAGCTGTTGGCGCACACCACGATCGCGCTGAACACGATGCCCAGCATCACCTTCGGCGCGAACGACGGATCCACCCGGGCATACAGCGGCGTGATCACGACCAGACCGAACGACCACAGCAGCGCCTGCGACAACACCAGCTTCCGCGGCACCGCCGCGGTGGCCGCCTGTTCGGCCGGAGTCGGCACCCGATCCGGCTCGCGTGCCCAGCGCAGTGTCCGCAATCCGAAGACGGTGCCCCAGCCCAGGCCCAAGGCCAGCGCCGAGAGGCTGATCAGCGGCACGGCGATGAAGTTGAGGGCCACCATCTCCCTGGTCAGTAGCGGCGGACCCGGCAGCACGAAGGCGATCAGCGCGGTGGTCACGGCCATCCCGATCACATTGGCCACGACCAGACCCACGGTCAGCAGGATCTGCACCCGGATCCGCTGCATCCAGGCCTTTTCCTCGGCCGGTCCCAATAGGCGCGATCCCCAGGGCGCGGGTGTGGGCGCGGCGGTCGTGACCTTGTTATCGGCCATAGTCGCAGCGTAGGCCGTGTGCCACCGGAAACCGGGGACCGGGGCTCCGATCCGGCTAATGCGTGGCGGCGCGTTCCACGGCGTGGGTGCCCGCTCGGCGGCCCGAGTAGATGCAGTCGGCCAGGGACAGGCCGCTGACATAGCCGTTCGAGCAGATGCCGACCGCCGCGCGGCCCGCGGCGAACAGGCCCGGAATGGTGGTGTCGGATTCGGTGCGGACCGCGCCGGTCTCCTCGTCCACCACCAGGCCGCCGAGGGTCAGCATGGGCATGGGGTAGGTGAGGCGGGATTTGAACGAGATGTCCAGCAGCGCAAAGGGTTCCGAATGCAGGGGGCGGCGCAGATCGTCCGGCTTGTCCATCGGGTCGGGGAGCTGCTGTTCGATCGCGCGGTTGTGCGCGTCCACGGTCTCGCGCAGGGCCGCCGGTTCGATGCCCGCGCGGGCCGCGACCTCCTCGACGCTGCGACCGGTCACACTGCCGAACTTCATCAGGCGCTCGGCCTGCATGCGCTGGAACCACACCGACTGCTTGCCCAGTTGGCGTCGCGCCTCGGCGGCCAGTCCAGCGTCGACGAGCAGCCAGGCGCGGTGGCCGGGTGCGGCGGCAATCGCCTGGCCCAGGGCCGCGCCGTAGCGGGATTCGTCGATCATGCGCCGCCCGTTCGCGTCGACGGCGATCGCGCCGAAGAAGGCGCTCGGCGGGGCGATGAACCGCCACGTCGAGAGCACATCCATGCGGTCGGTGGCCGCGCCCAGCGCCTGGGCCATGGCGATTCCGCTGCCGTCGTCACCGGCGGTGCCGAGCGGAAGGCCCTCTGCCCAAGGGTAATTCGGCGCGTATTTGCCGACCATCTCACCATTGGCGATGAAGCCGCCGGTGGTGAGGATGACGCCCGATCGGGCCTGGATTCGCACCGGCACGCCGTAGCGGCGCTCGATGCGGGCGAGCAGTGTCTGCACGGTTTTGCGTAAACCTTGGTGGTACACACCGGGTTTCGAGGAAATGCGGGCCAAGGCGGCGAAGCGTCGCTGGACCGCGAGCGGCGCAGCGCTGATCGTGGTCGCTTCGATGCCGGTCACCCGGCCGTCCTCGACGACGAGTCGTGTTGCCCTGGTGCCTGTTCGGACCTTGACGCCATGCTGTGCGGCCGAGGCGGCCAGTGGCCCGAACAGCTTCTTGCCCGACACTCCCCGCCCGTGCGCACGATGTCCGCGCTGCCGCGGCGTCGCCAATTCCCGGAAACCACCAGAGTTTTCGCTACCCGAGTAATACAGGTAGTAGTCATCGGTCGGGTACGAGGTCTTGAACGGGCACAGCGACGGCTGGAACGGAACACCGTGCCGCGTCAGCCAATCGATCATGGCCGGTGATTCCTCGCAGAACCTCCGCAGCGTCGCCTCGCTCACCGTGTCGCCGACCTCCGCCCGCAGGTACGCGTGCATGGTCTCGACATCGTCGTCGACCCCGGCCGCCCGCTGCACCCAGGTGCCGCCGCCCGCGTAGACGATCCCGCCCGACAACGCGGTCGCCCCACCGCCGAGGTATCGATCGACCGCGAGCACCTCGGCCCCGGATTCCCGCGCCGCCAGCGCGGCCGCCACTCCCGCGCCGCCGTATCCGACCACCACGACATCGGCCGAAGAGTCCCAGGTCCGCACCGTTGCGACCACCTTCCCGTATGAAATACCGGCCAGCACTGCCCGAATCGCTGAACTATAACGTGTTCTAGTTCATGATGTCTGCCGCGTCGGGGCGTGCGGAAGACCGCGCGGCCGGTTACCGTCGGACGGGTGGCCAGCAAGTCAGCTGCTCCGGCGATCGAAGTGGCGGTCGGCGAGCACACGGTGCGTGTGTCCAATCCGGATCGGGTCTACTTCCCCGAGACGGGGGCGACCAAGCTCGATCTGGTGAACTACTACCTGAGTGTGGGCGACGGCATCGTCAACGCGCTGCGGGATCGGCCGTGCATGCTGCACCGGTTTCCCAAGGGCCTGCCCGGCGGCAAGGTGCATCAGAAGCGACTGCCCGGCGGTGCGCCGGACTGGATTCCCACCGTCGAACTGTACTTCCCGCGCTACGGCCGCACCGCCGACGAACTCTGTGTCGAGAAGCTGGCCGACGTGATCTGGGCGGTCCAGATGTCGACCGTCGAATTCCACCCCTGGAACTCGCGCCGCTTCGACACCGAAATGCCCGACGAATGGCGCATCGACCTCGACCCCATGCCGGACTGCCCCTGGTCGCGGGTGCAGCGCGTGGCCGAGGTGGCCCACGAGGTGCTCGACGAACTCGGCGCGGTCGGCTGGCCGAAAACCTCCGGCGGCAAGGGATTACACATCTACGTCCGCATCGCCCCGGAATTCGGATTCCAGGACGTCCGCCGAGCCGCCCTCGCCTTCGCCCGCGAAGTCGAACGCCGCGCCCCCAAGGACGTCACCACGACTTGGTGGCGCAAAGACCGCGACCCCCACCAACTCTTCGTCGACTACAACCAGAATGCCCGCGACCACACCATCGCAGCCGCCTACTCCGTCCGCGGCATCCCCCAAGCCACCGTCTCCACCCCCATAGCTTGGACCGAAATCCCCGAAATACACCCCACCGACTTCACCATCAAAACCGTCCCCACCCGCTACGCCGCCCTAGGCGACCTCCACGCAGCCATAGACGAAGCAATCTTCGACCTAACCCCCCTCCTCGAATGGGCCAACCGCGACAACCTCGAAGTCGACCTGGACGAAGAAACCTAACCCAATCGACGAGCATGCAATTCAGCAGGCAAACGTCGAGAAGAGCCCTGCTGAATTGCATGCTGGTGGGACAAGTTAGGTGGGTACCTCGGTGGCGGTGAAGTGGGCGGCGAGGCGTTCGCACAGCAAGCCCAGCGTGGATTCATCCATACGAGGCCCGTCGGCCCAGGAGTCGAACCAGCTCACGGTGTCCGGAGTGCCTGCGGGGCGGACGAACACATGCTGATGGAAGTGTGCGACGCTGCGACCCGTTATCGCCGAGAACACATAGTCGGGGGATAGTTCGGTGCGCAGCGCGTACGCCGCGCGACGGACCGCCCAGCCGACCGCAGCAGCCTCGGTATCGCTCAGATCGGCCAAGGTTGGCGCGTGACGGACAGTTTCGACGAATAGGTAGCCGGGCATCGGTATCCCCTCGGAGAGTGGACGGTGCGTTACCACCACCAGACCGTCGCCGTAGATCACCGGCCCGACCAGCCGCCCCGTTCCACGATGCTTCTCACAGATCAAGCACTCATTCCCCACCACGTGACGGTACCGACAATCGCACTACCTTGCCGGGTTCGGTTCCGCCGAATGCCTTGTGTCGGATGCGGGGTGGTTGGGGGTGTGGTGGGGTGGGGGTATGAAGGGGATTTTTGGGGGCGATGTCAATGTGCAGCGGCGGTCGACGCCGACGGAGGCATTCGCTGGGATTCGAGATGTGTTGGTGGAGGCCGACTTTCGGTTTGTCAACTTGGAGGGGCCGCTGTGTGGGGACGGGGCGGTGATACCGCACAAGCCGAACTGGACGCATGCGGATCCGGGGATGGTGGAGGCGTTGACGTGGGGCGGGATTGATGTCGTGTCGTGTGCGAATAATGTGACGTTCCCGGCCTGGGCGATGCTGGCGAGTTTGGAGGTGCTCGATCGGCCTGGATCGAGCATTGCGGCGCCGGGCCGGACAATACCGCCGCTCGCAAACCCGCTCGCCGACTAGTGGTCAGCCGCTGACGTGGGCGGTGTTGTCGAGCCAGTGTTCGGCGAGGGTGATGTCGCCGTCGATGGTGAGAGGAGTTGCTCCCGGGGTGGTGAGGGGGAGGCGGCGCGTGAGGAGCAGGAGGAGGGTTGCGGCGGGGGCGGTCGCTGTCACGTCGGCGGGTTGGGTTGTGGGGCGCCAGGTTACGGCGTCGGGGCGGCGTTCGATGGACCAGACGGCCGGGTCGGAGGGGAGGTCGGTGGCTCGCCATTGGAGGGTTTGGCCGGTGCCTCGGAGGGCTTGGGCGGACTCGGGGCGCTGCATCTCCCAGGTGGGCGAGGTGAGCATCCGGAAGTGGTTGGTGATGAGGGCGGCGGCGATGTCGGGGGCTATGTCGGTCGGGTGGTTGGCGACGTTGGTGGCGTCGAAGCCGTGGACGACCGCCTCGTTGAGCATGGTGGTCAGCCAGAAGCGGGTTCCGGAGCGGGCGTCGGCGGCGGGGTTGAAGACCGGTGCGTCGAGGGCGTCGTCGGAGCATGCGTTCGCGACTCGCTGTGCGGACTCCACGAGCCAGGGCTGCCACTCGCTGGGATCGGCGGGCAGGACTGCCATCTGAGTGGGAAGCTGCGTGGGGTCGGCGATGCGGCGCTCGATGATCTCCGCGACCCAGTTCTGGGTCTGGCCCACGTGTTCGACGAGGTCGGCGATGGTCCACTTCGGGGCGGTCGGCACGGCGGCGTCCGGTCCGGCCGCGGCGGCCGCCTCGGCCAGACGTCGGGTGTGGTCGACGATCGCTTGCCGGGCGCGGTCGGCGTTCAGTTCGATCATGAGAGTGCCCTTTCCGAAGTTGGTCGCGTTCGATAGGACGGGCCGCGCCGGTCGAACTCATCGGTGTCGGGAGAAAGTTGGGATCGGTAGGCGGCAGCGCACGGATCTACTTGCCGCATGACATTTTCTCAATCTCCCTTGAACCAGCCGCAGTCCGCCGGGGTGGACAAGAAGACCGGTGCGATACTGTCCTACGCGTTGGGGTGGGTCACCGGGGTCATCTTCCTATTCGTGGGGAAGAAGGATCTTGACGTGAAATTCCATGCGGCGCAGTCGATTGTCTTTTTCGGAGCGGTCTCGGTGGTCAATATCGCGCTGAGCGTCGTCGGGTCGCTGCTCGGGGGCGTGGGGATTATCTTCAGCCTTGTTGGGCTCGCCGTCTGGATCCTCGCGGTTGTCGTGTGGATCATGGCCATGGTTCAGGCGAACAGGATCGGTGGGGTCCGGGCGGAGCTTCCCATTGTCGGCAAATTCGTTGCTCCGTATGCCGATCGGCTGGCGAATTCGGTCAACTAGGAATGATTTCCGAAGATCAACGGCCCGAGGCCATCTCGGGCCGTTCACTCTGTGTCAGGGGCTGTTGGTGGGCGTAGCGCTGGGCCAGGGCGGCGCAGGTGAAGAGTTGGATTTGGTGGAAGAGCATGAGGGGGAGGACGATCAGGCCGACGGGGTGGCCTGCGAAGAGGACCGAGGCCATGGGGAGGCCGGTGGCTAGGCTCTTCTTGGAGCCGCAGAAGGTCACTACGATGCGGTCTTCGCGGGAGAAACCCAGTAGGCGGCTGCCGAAGATAGTGGCGGACAGGACGATTGCCAGTAGTCCGGCGCAGACCAGGGCGGTGGAGATGAGGGTGCGGGCGGAGAGATTGTGCCAGATGCCTTGCACCACACCGGCGCTGAAGGCGGCGTAGACGACCAGGTAGACCGAGCCGCGGTCGACGGTTTTGGTCGCCGCAGGGTGGGCGAGGATCCAGCCCAGGCGCGGGCGCAGCAGTTGGCCAGCCAAGAATGGTAAGAGCAGCTGCACCACGATGGCCAGCATCGCGGAGGGCGAGACACGCACGCCCGCAGTGGTGTTCATGCACGCCATCACCAACAGCGGGGTGGCGAAGACACCGATCAGATTCGACAGGGAAGCACTGACCACGGCACCCGCGACATTGCCGCGCGCCATCGAGGTGAAGGCGATGGAGGACTGGACGGTCGAGGGCACCAGGCAAAGAAACAGCACGCCGGTGTAGAGGTCGGAGCTGAGGAACGACGGCACCAGCACCCGCAGCGCGAGACCGAGCACCGGGAACAGTACAAATGTCGCGCCGAGCACCGTCGCGTGCAGTCGCCAGTGCCGCAGTCCGGCCAGCGCCTCGCGCGGTTCCAGACGCGCCCCGTAGAGCAGGAACAACACCGCGATGGCGATCTTGGTGGCCCAGTCGAGCACCTCGGCCGCGCCCCCACGCGCGGGCAGCACCGCGGCCAGCACCACGGTGGCGAGAATGCCGAGCATGAACGAATCGATGCGGAGTTTGGCCAGTAGCTGCACCTATTCGACGCTAGAGATACCGACACCGATCGCGATAGCCGTTCGATCCGATATCTCCGATCGCGATACGTGATAATTACCCCGTGTTCGAACCCGAGCTGCTACGCACCTTCCTGGCCGTCGAGCGGGCCGGAGGCTTCACCGCCGCGGGTCGCCAGCTGGGTCTGCGCCAGTCCACGGTGAGCGGTCATATCGCGAGACTCGAGCAGGCCGCCGGGCGCGAACTGTTCCGCCGCGACACCCGCAATCTGGCCCTCACCGCCGACGGCGCGGCCATGATCGGCTTCGCCCGCGCGATCCTGGACGCGCAGGCGCAGGCGCAGGCCTACTTCTCCGGCTCCACCCTCACCGGCCTGGTCCGCCTCGGCGCGTCCGACGATGTGATGGCCCATGAACTACCCGACATCCTGGTCGAATTCCAGCGCTCGCACCCGGGTGTGGATCTCGAGCTCACCGTGGGCCTGAGCGAAACCCTCAAGTCCCGCATGGCCGCCGGTGAACTGGACCTGGTCTTCGGCAAGCGCCTGCCCGGCGAGCGACACGGCACGCTGCTGTGGCGGGATCGACTGGTGTGGGCGGGTCGCAGCGCCACAACGGAATTCGACGATCCTGTGCCCTTGATCACCTATCCGAAGCCGAGTCTGACCAGGCAACTGGCCCTGCGCGCACTGAAACACGCGGGCCGCACCTGCCGGGTCACGTGTGTCAGCGACAGCCTGCTCGGCCTGCGTGCCGCCGCGCTGGCGGGGCTCGGCGTCATCGTGCATGCCGCCGGTGTCCTGCCCGATGGACTGGTATCACTCACCGACCCCCGACTGCCCGAATTGGGCGATCTGGATTTCGTCCTCATGCACCGCCGCACCCGCCTGACCGACCCGGAACAGGCCCTCGCCGATGCCATCACGGCCAATACCCGCCGCCTATCACTCCAGACCACACGGTCGGGCGCGTGACGAATCCGCCCGCGCCGCGTTGTAGGGTGCTGGGCGGGCAGGCTGAAGCCTTTCGTGTTCAGCGGTTTATGGAGCTCGACAGGGTGGTATCGCACATCTGAGGTGGGTTGCTCTTGATCGGTGTAAGGACGAAAGACCGTGCGGCCGTTGCTGATTCCCACACGGCCGGTGCCGATTCCCGCGCATCGTCGCCGATCCGGAGCCGAACGACGCTGTTCGTGCTGGTCTTCGGCGCGGCGCTGTCGCTGGTATTGATCTTCCTGACGGTGGATCCGTGGCTGGACCAGGTGGGATTCCTGGCGGGCGGCTTCGACGTCCACGTCTACCGCGACGGCGCGTGGAAGATCTACAACGACCACCCGCTCTACACCGAGACCACCCATCGCGACCTGTCCTACACCTACACTCCGTTCTCCACCCTGATCTTCCTGCCGCTGCTCGGGATACCGTTCGAAGCCGTCACCAATACCTGGCTGGCAGTGAACATTTGCGTGCTCTACGTGTGTGTTCTGTTGTGCTGGCGCGTCCTCGGCCACCGCCTCACCTGGCGGCTCGCGGGCATGAGCGCGCTACTGACGGCGACCTGCATGTTCCTGGAGCCGGTGCGCACGACGCTGTACTACGGGCAGATCAATCTCGTGCTGATGGCCTTGATCCTCTGGGATTTCTCACGCCCGGAACGCGGTCGACTGCGCGGCATCGGCGTCGGATTGGCGAGTGGTATCAAACTGGTGCCACTGTATTTCGTCGCGCAGTTCCTGGTGCTGCGGCAGTGGCGGGCGGCGCTGGTGGCCGCGTCGACCTTCGTGCTGACGATCGTGATCGCCTGGATCGCACTGCCGGACGACTCCAAGCAGTACTGGACCAAGACGTTCTTCCAGTCCGACCGCATCGCCCCCGACACCCAGCCCGCGAATCAATCCATTCGCGGGACCATCGCCCATCTCACGGGTCATCAAGTGCCGCAATGGCTGTGGCTGCTGCTCGCCGTGCCGGTGGCCGTCGGCGGGCTGCTGCTCGCCGCGGCGCTCTACAACCGCGGCGAGCGGCTGCTCACCGTGACGGTGGCGGGCCTGACCTCGTGTGCGGTGTCCCCGTTCTCGTGGAATCACCACTGGGTCTGGTTCCTGCCGCTGTTCATCTACCTGGTGCAGCGCGCCGAAACCAGCCCGCGCTGGTGGTCGGCGGTCGGCTTCCTCTACCTGGCCACCGGCGCGTGGTCCTACCACTGGAACGACACCTGGGTCGTGGTCGGCTGGTTCCTGTTCCCGCCGTCCTGGCCCATCTCGCAGATCCTGTTGAACTGCTATGTGATCGTGTACGCGATCATCATCGGCTGTGTGCTCTACCGCCTGCGCACCCGGCCGGTACTCAGTAGGGCATAGACGGTCTCAGTAGGGCAGAGCCCGATTCGCCTGCGCCCAGGCCTTTTCCGCGTCGGAGCCCGCAGCGGGCGGCCAGAAGCCAGCGATCATCCACTGGTCGCGCGGGGTGTCCTCGATGTGGAATTCCCAGTGCAGGCCCCGATCACCGGTGTACGGGCGCAGGACGCCGTCGATGTATTCGGTCATCCGCTTGCGCCGTTCCGGATCGTCGAGATGTCGCGCCAGGTGTTTGACGACCACGCGCACGGTGTCACCGGCGGGCTTGCCACTCACGAACATCGTGGAGGCGGGCATCTCGTGGAATTGCACGACCACGTAGAAGGCGGGCAGACCCGACCGGGTGTAGATCTCGGTGATCTCGGCCGCGAGCTCCTGCTTGTCCTGGTCGGTGTAGATCTCGGCGGGATGGTAGATGTGCCACAACGGCATTGGACTGTCCTGTTCTCTCGAGTGTGTGGGTCGGCGAATACGGCCGGTCAGCGAATACGGATGGCGAGCTGTTCCACGGGCCCGGACAGCGCCGCCTTCACCCGCCGGGTCACGTCGTCGACGAGCACCTCGCTCTCGCCCTTCTGCACCCCGTCGAGCACGGCCTCGGCAACCTGTGCGGGACTGATCTTCTCGGTGTCGATGCCCTTGACCATGTCCGTGTCCGCGAAACCCAGATGCACGCCGACCACCTGCGTGTGCTGCCCCGCCAACTCCAGGCGCAGCGAATTGGTGAGCGACCAGAATGCCGCCTTGGACGCGCCGTAGGCCGCTCCCCCGGCGACCCACGAGAGCACCGAGTGGATATCCACCAGTGCCCCACCGCCATTCGCGGCCAGCACCGGCGCGAAGGCCTGCGCGATGCGCAGCGGCCCGAAGACATTGGTCTCGAAAGTGGCTCGCACGTCGTCGATATCGGCCGTCAACAGCGGTGACGGGCGCAGTACGCCCGCATTGTTGATGAGGATCCCGACATCGGCGGCCCGCGCCGCGAGCGCGGCAATGGATTCCGGATCGGTGACCTCCAGCGCCAGTGGCACCACCCGCGGATCCGTGCTCGGCACCGGATTGCGCGCGGTGGCGTACACCTTGCTCGCGCCGCGCCGCAGCAGTTCGTCCACGAAGGCGAGTCCGAGCCCGCGCTGACCGCCGGTGACCAGGGCTACCGCGCCGTCGATCTCGGTCATGTCGATGCCTCCCATTTTTAGATTACGAGCATCATCTATCGATTAGATTATGAGCATCATCTATCCTTGGAGGCAAGACCGGATCGCGAAGCCGAGAGGAAGGGATCGCCATGCCCCGCGCAACCCGAGCCCAGGCCGAATCACACCGTCAGGAGGTGCTGGACGCGGCCGCGGCACTGGTCCGTCGGCGCGGAGTCGGCGGCGTGACGGTGCCCGAGGTGATGTCGGCGGCCGGGCTCACCCACGGCGGGTTCTATCGACACTTCCGATCCAAGGACGACCTGGTCGCGCAGGCGTGCACCGCGGCCTGCGCCGAGAAGAACGAGGAGCGCGCCCGAATTCTCGCGGCCGCACCCGATGCGGAGACGGCCCGGCGCACCTTCGTGAAGAACTACCTGTCGCCGATCCATCGCGACGCCCCGTCGCAGGGCTGCGGAATCGCCGCGCTCGCAGGCGATGTGGCGCGCACCGAGGCGGACAGCGCGCTGCGCGAGGCCTTTCTGACGGGCCTGCACGAATTCGCCGATCAGCTCGACGAACTGGGCGAACGGCCCGAGGACGAGACGTCCGACGAGGCGCTGGTGGAGCTCGCGCTCATGGCGGGCGCGCTGCTGCTCTCGCGTGCCAGCGCCGGGGACGAGTTGTCCGAACGCATTCTCGCGGCGGCCCGCGAACACCTGCTATCCAACCGACCGGTCGGCTAATCAGCCGCATCCGTTACGGAAGAGTTCCACAACCGGTATCCGAATCGAGCCTTCGCTGGGAATCCCTCTGTCGCATACCTTTCGCGAGCGACAACCGAGGAGGACGCCATGAAAGAGCCGGTGTGCATCGATTGCTGGCGGCGTGAGAACCTCACGTTCGCTCAGCGTCTCGACCCCGCCTTCATCAAGCCGGGCCCGAAATACCGGTGCGCCATTCACCGCGAGATGTACGAAGCCGACGTCCCGGGCGCGGAGCGCGTCGATCGCGACGAGGCGGCGTAAGGGGCGCGGGGCCGCCGATACCCCAACCGCGGACGGCGACTTCTCCGGGACTACCCCGATGGCCGCGGGCGTGAATCTTCGACAGACTGGATTCCGTGAATCGTCTATCACGCGAACAGGTCCGCGGCGATGAGGAGGGGGCGCGGTGACGACGCTCGCCAGAGGGGAGAATCGACCGGCGCCCGCCGACCGGATGACGATCACCGTAACCTGTTCGGCCACGGTCGATGTGTCGGCACTGCTGCTGGGCACGAACGGTCGAGTGCGTTCGGACGGCGACTTCGTGTTTTTCAACCAGCCCGTCGCACCGGGCGTGGTGTACCGGCACGGGCGCGGAGCCGGAGACATGGTCGACGTCCAGACCTCCGCGCTGCCCGCCGATGTGGACAAGGTCGCCATCACCGCGAGCCTCGATGGCAGCGGCCCCACCACCTTCGCCGCGGTCGGCTCACTGACCGCCACCATCGGATCCAACGCGGGCACACTGACTTTCCCCATGGACCGCCTCAGCACCGAGGCAGCCGTGGTCTGCATCGAGATCTACCGCCGCGGCGACGCCTGGAAAGTCCGCGCGGTCGGCCAGGGCTACGACAATGGATTGGCCGGTCTAGCAGCCGCTTTCGGCGTGAACATCGACGACGAACCCAACACCCCACCCCAACCCACCGCGCCGCCGCAAGCATCCCCACCGCCCCACCCCACGCCCGCTCCTCCCTATCCGGCATCGCGGACCGCGCCAACCGAGGCCTTGAACCCCAGTGGGCCCCCGCCCACCCAGGCATGCCCTCCGCCCCAGCCCTACTCACCCGGCCAGCCTGTTCCCGCAGGCCAATCCGCAAGCCAGAGCCAGCCTTACGCACCAGCCCAACCAGCTGCGGGCCAACCTCACACCCCGGGCCAGCCGTTCGCGCCAGGTCACCCTTCGGCCCCCGGCCAGCCCTACGGCCCCGGCCAACCTTCCGCGCCCGGTCAACCTTTCGCGCCAGGCCAGCCGTACCCACCCGGCCAGTCGTTCAACCCGGGTCAGCCCGTCCCGCCGCAGCCGTATGCGCCTGCGGCGACCATGCCGAATATCTCAGCCCCACAAGGAGTTCCGTCCGTGCAGAGTGAGCTGTTTCAACCGATTCATGCCGAGGTCAGTGGGTTCGGGATTCAGAAGCAGGGCGGGAAGATGATTCGGGTGGCGGTGAATGGGGAGACGTTGGCTCGGGCCGGGTCGATGGTGGCGTATCAGGGGGATTTGCATTTCAAGGCGCTCGGGTCGGGTGGGATTGGGCGCGCAATTCAGCAGCGGCTCACCGGTGAGGGGGTGCCGCTCATGCAGGTGTCGGGGCGCGGGGATCTGTTCCTGGCCAATGCCGCCGCCGATGTGCACACCGTGGATCTGGACGGCACCGACGGGCTGACCATCAATGGCGCGAATGTGCTCGCCTTCGATTCGACGCTGACCTACAACATCCAGCGGGTGCAGGGCGCGGCCGGGTACGCCAGCAATGCGGGCTTCTTCAACTGCGTCTTCACCGGTCGCGGCCGGATCGCCATCACCACGCACGGCTCGCCGGTGGTCCTGAATGTGGATCAGCCGACCTACGCCGATCCGCAGGCCGCGGTGGCGTGGTCGTCGAGCCTGCAGACCGGGATCAAGCGCAATGACTCCTTCGGGCTCGGCCGACTGATCGGCCGCAGCACCGGCGAGGGCCTGACCCTGTCCTTCTCGGGGCGCGGCTTCGTCATCGTGCAGCCCTCCGAACTGCCGCCGGGCGGTTTCATCGGCGGCACCGGCGGCGGTCAGGAGGCCGGGCAGTCCGGCGGATTCCTGGGTGGAATCCTCGGCTAGCGCGGGCGGGATCCTCGGCTAACGCTTGACGGCGGTCACGAATTGCACCGCGCCGGAGGACTTCCGGCCGGTGATCTCGCAGCCCGCCGCGGCGAGAATGTCCGGCACCACGTGATAGGCCAGGCTGCGTGCGCCGCCGATCTGGTAGACACGCCGGAACAGCGGGAAGTCGACCGCATCCGGGTGGGCCAGCGCGGTCACCGCGATGCGCCCGCCCGGCTTGGCGACCCGCGCGATCTCGACCAGCGCGCCCTCGGCGTCCGGAAAGAAATGCAGGGCGAAGAAGCAGGCCACCGCGTCGAAAGTCTTGTCGGCGAAGGGCAGTCGCCCGGCGTCGCCGCGCACGAATCCGGTCGAGCCGACCGCATTGGTGCGGGCCGCCTCGGCCAGCATGGACGGTGAGGCGTCCAGCCCGATGGCCAGCCCCGTGGCCCCCGCGGCCTGTCCGAAGGCGCGGGTGAACAGCCCCGGCCCGCAGCCGACATCCAGGACCAGCGAGCCCTCGGTGATATCGAGCGAAGCGACCGCCCGCTCTTTCTCCTTCCGCACCCCGACGGCATTGCTGCCCATGGCGAGCCGGAAGAAGTTCCGCCAGATGGGTTCGTAGATGCGCGACACCAGCGGCACCCGCATGGCCGCCTGGCCAATGCCCTTGATGGGCGGCGTATCAGTCCCGAGCACATCGAGATAGCCGTCGACGGCGGTAGATTCGAGTTCGAGCAGTTCGGCGATGCGCTGCTGGGTCGCGATCATGGGGCCGACCTTACGCACCGATCGGGCACAGCGAAAGGATTGTCTGGGACAGAAATTCGATGCTAGGTTCGCCATGCACGTCTCGTTTCGATGGAGGGGTTTTGCGTACTGTCGTCCGCGTTCTCTTGATGCTGGTCACGCTCGTTTCCGCGCTCGCGCTACTGCCCTCCCAGGCCATGGCGACCCCCGTCGACCCGACCCTCGACGACACCACCTCGCAGCGCATCGATGAACTCCTGGCCCTGCGCAACTCGATTCAGGGCCCCCGCACCGACGCCCTCGCCCAGCTGTCGAGCCGCTTCCTCGGCACCCCGTACGGCGCGAACATGCTCATCGGCTCGGCGAATCAGCCCGAACAGCTGGTCGTCGACTTCCGCCGCGTCGACTGCTTCACCTATCTCGACTATGTGGAGGCGCTGAGCCGCTCCACCGATCGCGCCCAGTTCATCCAGAACCTGATCGCCACGCGCTACGTCGACGGCCAGGTCGAATTCCTGAGTCGCAAGCACTTCTTCACCGACTGGGCCTATCGCAATCGCGTGGCCGCCACCGATATCACCGGGACCCTGACCCCGGCCGCGGTGACGGTGCCCAAACGGCTGAACGCGAAAGCCGGTGGCGGCAACTATCTCCCGGGCCTCCCGGTGGTCGACCGCAATATCACCTACATCCCCAGCGCGGCAATGGACAACCAGGTCATCTCCCAGCTGCGCACCGGGGATTTCCTCGGCGCGTACACCGATGAGGCCGGTCTCGACGTCTCTCATGTCGGCCTCTTCATCAGCACCCCGAACGGCCCGATGTTCCGCAACGCGTCATCTCTGGCGGCCAATGAGCAGGTCGTCGACACTCCGCTGACCCAATACCTCACCACGGTCCCGGGCCTGGTGGTCCTGCGCCCGAACTGATACACGCACCAAACCCAAAGGCGGCACCCGCTCGGGTGCCGCCTTTTGTGTTGTTCTTCCGTGTCGTTCTTCTCGATTCAGACGGTGGCGTTTCCGACGGTGACGTTGCCGGTCGCGGTGTGCGCGTACACCTCGACGACATTTTCCTGCGCCGGATCGACCGCACCCAGCTGGTTGCTCACCCCGCCATTGGGGCTGTTGGTCTCGACCCGCGACGCGCTGCCCGGGTGAATGCCGATGCGCAGGTCGCCGACGGAGGTGTCCAGGCGCAGCACGCCGCGCACGGCGTCCTCGACGGCGATATCGCCCTTGGCGGCCTTGGCGGTCACCGCGGCGAAGGCCTGTCCGATCACGATGTCACCGGTCGCCACCTCCACCTCGATCGGACCGAACGCACCGGCGGTGCGGAACTCGCCCACCGCGAGGCTGCCCTTCAGCCCCGAACCGCTGGGCACCTGCACGGTCACCTGAACCGAGCCCTTGCCGCTGCCCGGGCCGAACACCCGCGGGCCCTTCGGCAGCGCCACGCTCAGCGTGCCCCCGGCGAAGTCCACCTTCAGCTGCTCGGCGGCCTTCACATCGGCCTTCTTGGCGGTGTCGGTCGGGCGAACGTCGACCACGGTGTCGGTGCGGTCGGAGGCGATCACGGTGACGGTGCCGAGGGCGACCTCGATGTCGGCGGCGATCGGGGCGGGGGTCTGGAAGACGGTCATTGCTGTACTCCTTTGTCGCTGCTGCGGTGTTCCGCTGCGTTGGTGATGTGAGTACTTTCGCCAGCCCGGCTGACACCGCCCTGACAGCGACCTGATACGTCCGCTGACACGATATTTCCGCTGGTCAACCCCTACCCGAGCTCAAACTCGAGGCCTCGGAGACGACGACCGACACGACCCAGGCGAAGGCTTGACCGAGGTTGGTCATCCAATCGCCGACATTGAACGAGCCCATGGTGTTCGACCTTTCAGAGACACAACCTTCGACAGGGACTCAGCGCCCGGCGTCCGGGCGGACTTCATCACCGGTGGCGGTCAGATCGCAGGTGTTGTCGCTGCCGAGATTGCCGCCGGTGGAGATGATCTGCGCGAACACCTTCTTGCAGTTCTGCTCCCCCACCCCCGAGGTGTTCGCGGCAATGGTGGAACCGCGCAGGATCAGCGTGCCGAGGGCCGGATCGAAGACATCGGTGAGCTGGTAGGGCAGCGTGTCGAGATACGCGGGCGCGATATTGATGCCACCGCCGCCGTCGCTGGCCGAGTTCCCGGTGACGACCGAATCGATCAGCACCACCTGCCCGATCCCCCGAATATCGAGCCCGCCCCCGCGCCCCGCGAATCCGCCCGGCCGGTACCACCTTCCGGGGTTGGTCACCCGGTTGCCGGTGATGGCGGTGCGGGTGAAGGTGCAGGTGTTGTCGCATCGCACGCCACCCGCCTCGCCGGAGGCATTGCCGGTGATGATGCTGTCGGTCATCACCAGGTCGGCGATGGGGATATTGAAGATGCCGCCGCCGTAGTCGGCCGCATTGCCGGTCACGGTGACGTGGTCGAGCCGCAATTTCCCGGAGTTCGCGATCCCGCCACCCCCGGTGTCGTACAAGGGGATTTCGTGCTCGGCCGCGTTCCCGCCGGTGACCGTCAATCCGCTGATCGAGACGTGCGCGGTGGTGACGAGCACCCGATCCCGGTGCCCACCGTCGATGACCGTCTCCGCCTGTCCCGCACCGATAATCGTGGTGTCGGCGGTGACATCCAAATCCCCGGACGTCGGATCCACCACCGGCCCTTCGGTATTCAACAGATTCGGTGCGATGGTCAACAGGTAGTGCCCCGGCGGCACCACGATCGTGCTCCCCGGCCGCACGTCCGCCGCCTGCACCGCCGCCCGCAGCGTGCACTCCCCCGCCCGCGTCCGACACTCGCCCGCGAGCGGATCCGCCGCCGCCCCATCGGCCGTGGTCGTGACGACGAATGTCATCCCGGCCGCCGAATCGGCCTCCGCCACAATGGAACCGGCGACCAGGAACCCGCTGCCCAGCGCGGCGGTACCAAGGATTGCGAAACGCGATGCCCACATCGGCGTGCTCCCCACGAGAGCGAGTAACTACACCGATCGTTCTAACAACCTCGGCACCACCCGCGAAGCGGATTCACCCATCCCTTCCCAACTGCACAACCACCTTGTCTCCCCGCACAATTCATTACCCTCGAACAAGGAAGCGGCGAGGAACGCTGCCCCAGAATCGAGGGGGACCATGGGCGACACCTCCGCGGTCGCATTGGTGACCGGCAGTTCCCGAGGGCTCGGCGCGGCCATCGCACGGCGGCTGGCCCGGGATGGCTTGGCGGTGGCGGTGAACGAACGGCACGATACCGGCCAGGCCGCCGCGGTCGCCGAGCGGATCCGATCGGAAGGCGGTGCGGCGGAGTCCTTTCCGGCGGATGTCACCGATCCGAAGGAAGTGACCGAGCTGGTCGGAGCGATCGAGGCGACGCTGGGTCCGATCGGCGTGCTGGTGGTCAACGCGACCGGCCCGCAGCCCAATGCGCCCTTGGACGAGGTCTCCTGGGACGATCACCTGGCCCAGCTCGACTTCTTCGTCAAAAGCCCGGTGTTATTGGGCCGCGCCGTAATTCCAGGCATGCGGGAACGCCGATTCGGGCGGATCGTGCAGATCGACTCCGAGGTCGCGCTGCACTCCCCGCCCGGCCGGTCGGCCTATGCTACGGCCAAGAGCGCACAGATCGGACTCACCCGCAGCTGGGCCCGTGAGCTCGCCGCCGACGGGATCACGGTCAATGCGGTCGCACCGGGATTCGTTCCGGTGGAACGACATTCCGACGTTCCGCGCGCGGAGCGCGAGGCCTATCGGCTCTCGGTGCCGGTCGGGCGCATGGGCACGCCCGAGGAGGTGGCACACGCGGTGAGCTTCCTGGTCTCCGAAGGAGCCGGTTTCATTACCGGGCAACGGATCATGGTCGATGGCGGTCGGCACTTGCTGCCGTGATCGGTGTTTCGTAGTCGGGCAGTTCGATGCCATTGAGGGCGCGGTCGATCAGCTCGAAGTCCCATTCGGGTTCGGGGCTCGGCTCGGCGTCCGGGTCGGGGACCTCGAGGCTGCGGGCGTGCAGGCGGCCGATCTCCTGGTTGGCCTCGACGAACGGGCGCATCCGGGTTTCGTAGGCGGCGAAGGCGATTTCCGGGTTCCAGTCGGCGGCGGCCAGCTCTCCGGCCAGCAGGTAGGCCCCGACCAGGGCCAGTCCGGTGCCCTGCCCGGACAGCGGCGACGAGCTGAATGCCGCGTCGCCGAGCAGCGCGACCCGTCCGCTCGACCAGCTGTCCATGATCACCTGGGCGACCTGGTCGAGATAGAAGTCCGGGGTGTCGTCCAGGTGCGCGAGGATGCGCGGGGTCAGCCACCCCATATCGGACACGCGCTCGCGCAGCAGGCGCTTCTGCGCCTCGACATCGCGGTAGTCGATGTCCACGTCGGCCGAGGCGAAGGAGAAGATGGCCATCGCGCGGGTGATATCCGGGATGGGCCGCAGGATGGCGGAGCGCCCGGGCTCCTTGTACTCGATCATCCAGCGATCCAGCTCGAACTCATTGGGCACGCTGTAGAAGGCCAGCACATGCCCGAGATGGCGCAGGAACTTCTCACGCGGCCCGAAAACCATCTCGCGCAACGACGAATGCAGGCCGTCCGCACCGATCACCAGGTCGAAGCGCCGCCGGTCGCCACCGGCGAAGACCACATCGACACCGTCCGCGTCCTGGGCGAGCTCGGCGATGCGGTCACCGAAGAGGTATTCGACGCGGTCGCGGGTGGCCTCGTACAGCACCTGCGACAGGTCCCCGCGCAGGATCTCGATCTCCGAGACGTACCCGTCGCCGCCGTCGTCCTCGGCGCGAAAGGTCTCCAGCACCGTGCCGTTCGCGTCCACGGTGTTCGCGCCCGCGGTCTCGGTGCGGGCCGCGCGCACGGCCTCGTCGAGTCCCATGCGCCGAATGACCTCCTTGGTCACCCCGCGCGCGTCCACCGCCTGCCCGCCGGGACGCAGCTCGGGTGCCCGCTCCACCACGGTCACCACGGCACCCCGCTGCACCAGCCAGTGGGCCAGCGCGGGTCCCGCGATGCTCGCCCCGGCCACCAAGATCTTCGTATCGCTCACAGCGCCTCCCGCTTCGTCGTCGCGTCCAGAGGTATCGACGAGGCAGCCACCCGGAATTCATCGGTGCCGCCGCTACACCAGTCGGACCTCCACGCCCGCGTCGCGAATGGGTGTGAGTGCGGCCGGGGCGGCATCGCGGTCGATGACCAGGATGTCGATCGATTCGATGGGACAGATGCGGGCGAGGGCGGTGTGGTCGAGTTTGTCGGCCGTGGCCACCGCGATGACCCGGCGCGCGCGACGCACCATTTCGGCATTGATGCCCGCCTCGTCGAGATGGCGACATTGGGCTCCGCCCTCGGCCGAGATCGCGCCGACACCGAGAATCACAGTGTCCAAACGCAATTCGGCCAGGGCCAGCGCCGCCAACGGCCCGTGCAGTTCGTAGGACTCGCGGCGGGCCATCCCGCCGAGGCAGATGGTGCGCAGGTGCGGGCGCAACACCAGCTCGGCGGCGATGTTCAAGGCATTGGTGACAATGGTGAGCTCGTGATCGGCGGAGGTGGGCAGATCGGTGCGGCTCGCGATGGCACGGGCCACCGCCGTCGTCGTGGTGCCGCCGTTGAGCGCCACCACCTCGGCCGGATCCACCAGGGCCGCAACGTGTTCGGCCACCCGCCGCTTGGCGTCGTCGGCCCCGCCGCGATAGCGCGCGGGTAGGTCGTAGGCGACTGCCGTGGCCACGATCCCCCCGTGCGTGCGGGTCGCCAACTGCTGATCGGCCAGCGCGGTGAAGTCACGGCGGACCGTGGCGGCCGAGACGCCCAGCCGGGCCGAGGCCTCCTCGACCGTGAGCCGCCCCGACTCGGCGAGCAATCCCAGTAGCCGACTCCACCGCTGGGACCGATCGGTCGGAGCGGTCATTTCACGCTACCGGCGGTGAGACCGGCGACCAGGCGCTTCTCGATGAGCGCGAAGAGAATGACAACGGGCACGATGCCGACGGTAGAGATGGCGAAGACGTATTGCCAAGCCACGTCGTACTGGCCCACGAACTTGGTGAGCGCGACCGACAGCGGCTGATTCTCCGGCGTGGTGAGAATGACCAGGCTGGCGGCGAATTCGTTCCAGCAGGAGACGAAGGCGAACACCGTGGCGGTGACAATGCCGGGCCACACCAGCGGCAGGCTCACCCGGGTCAGGATCTGCCACCGATTGAGGCCGTCGAGTTGCGCGGCCTCCTCCACCTCGATCGGGATGCCCGCGAAGAAGCTGTGCAGAATCCACACCGCGAACGACAGATTGAACGCGCCGTTCACCAGGATCATGGCCAGCCAGGTGTCATTGATGCCGAGCGTGAAGAACTCCCGCAGCAGGCCGGTCACCAGCACGGTCGGCTGCAGCATCTGCGTGATGAGCACCAGTCCGAGGAACAGCCCCTTGCCCGGAAACCGCCGCCGCGCGGTGTAATACGCGGCCGGAATGGCGACGGCCAGCACCAGCAGCGTGCCGAACACCGAGATCACCACGGTGCTGATCAGATTGAACGGCAGCGGCGTCTCGGGGGTGTGCCACACGGTGGCGTAGTTGTCCGGACGCCACTGCTCGGGAATGTACGTCGGTGGAATCCGCAGGATCTCCGAGCGCGGCTTGAGCGAGCCCAGCAGCATGACCAGATACGGCAGCAGGAACAACAAGGCCAGCACGACGCCGACCGCCGTCAATCCCCACCGCCGCCGGTGCCGCACCGTCGGAGTCCTCAGCGCCGTCGGGGCGGTCATCGTGCCTCCTCCCCCGCGGGCCGGATCAGCTTCACGTAGATCGCGATGATCACCAGAATCAGCACGAAGTTCAGCACGCTCATGGCCGCGGCCGTGGCGACCTGCTGGTTCTGTCGAATCAGCTTGAACGTCAACGTCGTTGTGGTGTCCGCGGAGAATCCGGCGATACTGCCGGTCAAGACCTGCAGAATCGGCAGCGAGTTGAACGAGTTGATGATGTTGATGACCGTGGCCACCGCCATGGCCGGACGCAGTTGCGGCAGCGTCAAATACAGGTACCGCTGCCAGGGGCTCGCACCGTCCACCCGCCCGGCCTCATCGACATCCGACGGAATCGATTGCAGCCCCGCCAGAATCGTGTACGTCGTGAACGGCACGGACACGAACACCGCCACCCCGATGGCCACCGCGAACGCCGGACCGGGCTGCTTGGTGAACCCGAAACCCCGGTCCAGCAACCCGATATCGACCAAGAACCGGTTGGCGACGCCCACATTCGGATCCAGCATGTAGTCGAAGATCGTCGTGGTCATCACCACCGAGGCCGCCCACGGCACCAGGATCGCCAGCCGCACGGCCGTCCGCCCCGGGAATTCCTTGTTCAGGAACTGCGCCAGCGCCGCCGAGAGCACCAGGGTGATCACCACGACCGCCGCCACCCAGACCACGGTGTGGACCAGGATCGCGGGGAGTTCGTCGATGGCGAAAAGCCGCCGGAAGTTGGCGAATCCGGCCGGACCCCGATCCTGCCCGTAGGCGCTGAGATCGCGGGTGGAGGTCCAGAACATGTATCCGGCCGGGAACGCGACCACCGCCGCGATCAGGATGAGCACGGGGCCGATCCACGGCAACGCCCGCAGTGTGGCCAGAGACCGATGCGGGGTGGCCGTGGATCGATGGGAGGCGACGCCCCTCAACTCGCCGCCTGCTGAATCTTCTGCAGCACCGAGGCGGGATCACTGCCCTGCGCGATCGTGCCCATCTGCTGCCGGATCGCGCCCTGCGCCGCACCCCATTTCGGGTTGTTGCTCGGGTAGAACTTGGCCACCGGCAGGGTGGCGGCGAACGCCTTGGTCACCGGATCGTCCACCAGCGCGGCGGCCGCGCTATTGGTGATCGGGATGAAGTGCTCGCTGCTCACGAACTTGGAATACACGGGGGCCGAATAGAAGTAGGTGAGGAACTTCTTGATGGCCGGTGCCTTCTTGCCGTCCTTCTTGAATGCCATCAGGTGATCCGCGACGCCGAGGGTGACCGGATCGCCGGTCTTGGTGGGCGAGGGTGCGGTGGCGTACTTCAGGCCCGGGTTCTTCGACGCGATCTGACTGATCGTTGGCGGCAGGCCCTCGATCATGCCGATCTTGCCCTGAATGAAGGCATTGATGACGTCGAGCCGGTTGGTCGCGCCCGGATTCGCTTCGGTGACACCGGCATCCGCGATGGCCTTCATGGCCTTCACGCCCTCGAGGTTGGCCGGGGTGTCCACGGTGATCTTGGTGCCGTCGGACCATTCGCCGCCCGCGCCGAAGGTCCAGATGGAGGTCTCGCCCTGGGCCTCCTCGCTGCCCAGCGGCAGACCGTAGCCGGAGACCCCGCCCAGCGCCTGGATCTTCTTGGCGTCGTCGGTGAGTTCGGTCCAGGTCTTGGGCGGCGCGGCGATCCCGGCCTTGGTGAACAGGTCGGTGTTGTAGAACAGCGTCCGGGTGGAGGCGAAAAGCGGTAGCGCCCACTGGGTTCCATTGATGGAGGCGTTCTTGACGAAGCCGGGCTGGATATCGCTGATCACCGACGCGTCCACCACCTCGCTGGCCGGGTACAGCTGCCCGTCGGTGGCGAAGGTCGAATAGGCGTCGATATTCAGGATGTCGGGCGTGGTCCCCTGGGACTGCAGCTTGGTGCGCACGACGTCATTGATCGAATCCCAGGACTCCATCGAGAGTTTGACCTTGATGTCCGGGTTGGCCTTCTGGAAATCGGCGATGATCCCGTCCCACTCGGCCTTGGTGCCGTCGCTGTAGCTCGGGGCCAGGAAGCTGAGTGTGTTGGGGTCCGAGTCGTCCGACTTACTACCGCCGAACCCGCAGGACGACACCGTCAGAACCAGGCCGGTGACCAGCGCAACCGAGGAAAGCGCGCCGCGCAGTGGACGTTTCACGACAAGGGCCTCTCAATCTGCACACCCCGCGACACGAATCGCGGATGATGTAGCGAACGATTCGTATCGTCTGAATCTAACGTGAAGACTGCTCGAATGTGATCGTTTGGACTGTAAAATTGACATGAACGATCACTGGGTCGATCCTGGGTGGGTGCCGCCCGATGCGAACCGAATGTCTTCCCCGGCGAAGCGAATCTCCGCCCCCGCAACCCATCTGGCCCCCACCACCCATCTCGCCACAGAGGTGGCCACCCAGCCCGACGACTGGGCCCGCGCCGCCCGCACCGCCACCGCCCACCGGGACCTGTTGCCCGCGCCGGGGGAACGGGTGGCCGTGATCGGCTGCGGCACCTCGCTGTTCATGGCCCGGGCCTTCGCGGCGTTGCGCGAGTCGGCGGGGCAGGGGCTGACCGACGCCTGGCCCGCGAGCGCCGTGCCCGGCGGCCGCGAGTACGACCGATTCCTGGTGATCTGCCGCTCCGGCACCACCACGGAGGTGCTGACCGCCATCTCCGCACTGCCCGAGGCCATTCCGCGCACCGTGATCAGCTCCAGTCCCGGCACCCCGGCCCTGACGCTGGCCGAGCCGATTCTCATCGACGAGGTGGACGAGCGCTCGGTGGTGCAAACCCGGTTTGCCACCACGACGCTGGCCCTGCTGCGCTGGCACCTCGGCGAGGATCTGAGCCCCGTGATCGCGCAGGCCCGCGACGTGCTCGCCGAGACCGAGACCGCGGCGCTGGCGAATCTGCGGCAGGCCGAGCAGATCGCCTTCGTGGGAATGGGATTCGCCGCCGCCCTCGCCGACGAGGCGGCGCTCAAGCTGCGCGAATCCTGTCGCTCCTGGACCGATTCCTACCTGGCCACCGAGTACCGTCACGGACCGATCAGCCTGGCGGGGCCGGGCCGGGCGGTGTGGGCCTTCGGTCCGGTGATTCCGGGTCTGGCCGACGAGATCCAGGGCACCGGAGCACATTTCGAGCATCGCGCAATCGACCCAATGGCCGAGCTGGTGCGGGTGCACCGACTGTGCCTGTTGCGGGCCGCCGACCTGGGATTGGATCCGGATCGCCCGCGCAATCTGAGCCGTTCGGTCATATTGGGCTGATGGGTGTCCCGTGTTAGCCGACGCAGCAACGGATCTGGTGCTCGCCGTGGATGTCGGCGGCGGCACCACGAAGGGCGAGATCACCGACGCCGACGGAATGGTGTTGTGCACGAGCACCATCGAGACACCGTACGGTGAATCCGCGTTCGACGCGATCGAAGCACTGGGCATCGAGCTGCTCGACGGACTCCCGGCGGAGCAACGCGGGCGAGTGAGCCGGGCCGCGGTCATCCTGCCGGGCCTGGTCGACCCCGAACGGTCCATCGCGGTGTTCAGCGCCAATCTCGGGTGGCGGAATGTGAAGGTGGGCAGCCGTTTCGCCAATCGCTGGGGCATGCCCGTCCTGATCGATCACGATGTGACCGTCGCGGGCTGGGCCGAGTGGCGTTTCGGTGCGGGCCGTGGGGTCGACGATGTGTGCGTGCTGATCATCGGGACCGGCATCAGCGGCACGCTGTCGGTGGGCGGACGCTTGGTGCGCGCCTCCTCCGGCCAGGTCGGCCTTGCCCAGGCCGGGGAGTACGGCCACATTCCCGTGCGGTATCGCGATGGATTGCCTTGCCCCTGTGGCAATGTCGGCTGTGTCGAGACCGTGGCATCCGGCCCGGCCATCGCACGCGCGTACGCGGCCCGAACCGGTCGTGAAATCCCCGGGGCCGATGTGGTTTTCGCCGCCATGGACACCGACCCGCGGGCGCGGGCGGTCGTGGACGACGCCGTCGACGCCTTGGCCGCGGGGCTGCTCGGCGTCGTTCACGCCAGCTGCCCGGAGCTGGTCGTCCTCGGCGGCGGCCTGGCCCGGGCGGGCACGGTGCTCTCCGAGGCCCTGCACGCCCGCCTCGGCGAGCTACTGCGGGTCGCTCCGGTCCCCCGGGTCGTGTTGGGCGAGTTCGGTATTCGCGCGGGTCTGATCGGCGCGGCCCACCTGGCCCGGGCGGGATCGCTGCTATGAACGGTAGGCGCGGACTCGAGCTACGCGGCCGGGTGATCACCCGGGCCGGTGTCCTGGACGACGCCGTAGTCACCGTGCAGGGCGAACGCGTCGCCGCGGTGCGACCGGCCGCCGAATGGGCCACCACCCATCGCGAACTGCCGCCCGAGTACGTGGGCACGGTGATACCGGGGCTGGTGGACATTCACACCCACGGCGGCTTCGGTCATCGATTCGACACCGTGGATCCCACGGAGGCCCGCGCCGCCGCGGCCTTCCACCACCGGCACGGGTCCACCACCGTCCTCGCCAGTATCGTCACGGCCGCGCCGGACGCCATGGTGGCGCAGGCTCGAACGCTCAGCCCTCTGGTCTCCGACGGCGTGATCGCGGGAATACACGTCGAGGGCCCGTTCCTGTCGCACATCCGCTGTGGCGCACATGATCTCGACCATCTGATCGATCCCGATCCGACCCTCATCGACCGTCTCCTGCGCGCCGCCGACGGGCGGCTGCGGATCATGACCTTGGCGCCGGAACGCGCGGGATTCGACACCGCCGCCAAACAACTCGCCGATGCCGGAGTCGTGGTGGCGCTCGGCCACAGTGATGCGAGCTTCGCCCGCTTCCGCTCGGCCCTGGGCCCCGACGGTTGCGCCACCCTGGTCACCCACCTGGCCAATGGCATGCCGCCCCTGCACCATCGCGCACCCGGGCCGGTGGCGGCGGGCCTGGTGGCGGCGGCGCACCGGCACGCCTTCGTGGAACTCATCGGCGATGGCGTGCACGTCGATTCCGGTTTCGGCGCACTGGTTTTCGCCGCCGCGCCCGGTCGGGTCGTCTTGGTCACCGACGCCATGCAGGCGGCCGGAATGCCGGACGGCCAGTATCAACTTGGCCCGCGGCCCATCACCGTCAGCGAGGGCGTGGCCCGCGCGCCCGGCGGCTCGCTCGCGGGCGGCACCTCGACTCTGCTTCAGGGCTTGCGCTGGGCGGTTCGAGAGTGCGGTGTTCCTTTGGCGGAGGCGGTCTCCGCCGTCACCGCCACCCCCGCCGAGGCGGCCGGTTTGTCCGAGGTCGGGGACCTGCGCCCGGGCCTGTACGCCGATGCGGTCGTCCTCGACGAAGACCTCGAGCTGCGCCGCGTACTGCGTCGAGGACGGTGGCTGGCGTGATCCTCACCGTGACCATGAATCCCGCCTACGACATGACCTATCGGCTGGAGCGGCTCGAACGTGGTCGCGCCCAGCGGGTGCTGTCGGTCGAGCAGCGGCTGGGCGGCAAGGGGATCAATGTCACCCGTGTGCTGCGTCAGCTCGGCAGCTCCACCTGCGCAACGGGATTCGCCGACCACACCTTCGCCGCCGCGGCCTCGGACGAATTCCCCGCCGACTTCGTACCGGCTCTGCCGTGGGTGCGCCGGACGGTGGTGGTCAGCGAATCCCGCGACGGCACCGCCACCGGGCTTTGGGAGCCCGGCGCGTATGTCCATGAGCTGCACGCCGTGGACCGGCTTCGGGACCGAATTCAATTCCTGCTTCCTGAACTTCACGGCCTGGTGGTCGCGGGCTCGCTGCCGGGCGGGGTGGACGACAACGTCCCGGCCGACCTGGCGCGGGTCGCCGTCGCGGCGGGTGTCCCCACTGTCTGCGATGTGGATGGGCCAGCGTTGAAGGTGGCCGCCACCGTCCCGGGCATTGTGCTCATGCCCAATCAGGATGAGCTCGAACGTCTTACCGGTGTCGTCGCCGAGCGCCCCGAGGCCGTCGTGACCGCCACCCGCCCACTGCTCGACGCGGGCGTTCGCGCCGTGATCGCCACCCGTGGCGCGGCGGGCATGGTGGCGGTGACCGTTGCGGGAGCCTGGTCGGCGGAACTGCGGGAGCCGTTGGCGGGCAATCCGACCGGTGCGGGTGACGCCGCCACCGCCGCCGTGATCCGCGCCCTCGCCGCCGACCACGAACCGGATTGGCCCGCCGTGCTGACCGATGCCGTGGCGACTTCCGCGGCGGCCGTGGTCATTCCGGTGGCGGGCGAGATCGACCTGACCCTGCGCGACCGCCTCACCCCGACCGTCCGCGTCACCCGTCTGGACGCGCCAGCCGCGGAGCCGCCTCAGTGACGCTGTGCCCGATCCCCGACCTACTCGCTGCCGCCCGCCCCGGCGGTTTGGGTGCGTTCAATGTCATCGCCTTGGAACACGCCGAGGCCATAGTCGCGGCCGCCGAGTCGACGAACCGCCCTGCTGTACTTCAAATTTCGGAGAACACAGTCCACTATCACGGGAGTTTGAAGCCCCTGGCCCGCGCCTGTCTCCAACTGGCGGCCGACAGTCGAGCCCTGCTCGCAGTCCACCTGGACCATGCGACGTCCCACGAATTGATCTCCGAGGCAATGAAACTCGGCATCACCTCGGTCATGTACGACGGCTCCGCCCTCGACTACGTCGCCAATGTCGAGGCCACCGCCGCCATTACCGCCCAATGCCACGAACACGGCGTCCACGTCGAGGCCGAGCTCGGCGCGATCGGCGGTAAGGACGGCGCGCACACCCCGGGCGTCCGCACCGATCCCGACGAGGCGGTGGCCTTCGTATCCGCCACCGGCGTCGACGCGCTCGCCGTGGCCGTCGGCTCCTCCCATGCCATGCACACCCGAGACGCCCACCTCGACACCGACCTCATCGCCCGCCTGTCCGCCAAACTCCCCGTCCCCCTGGTCCTGCACGGCTCCTCGGGCGTCCCCGACTCCGGCCTGCAAGCGGCGATCCGTCACGGCATGGCCAAGATCAATATCGCCACCCGGCTGAATATCGCGCTCACCCAATCGATCCGATCGACCCTCGCCGATCGCCCCGAACTCTCCGATCCCCGCCGCTACCTGGGGCCGGGACGCGACGGCGTCCGCCGCGAGGTCGAGCATTGCCTCGAGGTTCTCGCACTGCGGTGATCAGGGAATCCGCACGGCGGATATCCCCCGCTCGGGGGATGGCGTGTCCCACGTCCGCGTGATGATCGCGCGTCCGGGTGGGCCTACGCTGCCGGGTGCAAGCCCATTCCGGCGGAGGAGGACCAGTTGTTCGGCAGGCGCGGATTTCTGACGGGGGCGGCCGCGTCGGTCGGTGCCGCCGTGGCGGCCACCGGGGCCGGACCGGTGGCGAGGGCACGCGCGGACGTGGATCCGTCGCGGCCGAACATTCTCGTTGTCATCGTCGATGAAATGCGCGCCCCGGTGTGGTTCCCGGATCAGCCGACCCTGGACCAGTTGCTGCCCAATCTGGCCCGCATTCGCCACGGCAGCGTGTCCTTCGAACAGCACTACACCGCCGCGAACGACTGCACGGCCTCGCGCGGCGCGCTCGTCACCGGGCTCTACAGCCACCAGACCGGGTGCATGGTCGTCTCGGAATCCACGCTCTCCCCACGCTTTCCGACCTGGGGTTCGATGCTGCGCGAGCACGGGTACGAGACGACCTGGTGGGGCAAGTGGCATCTGGGCCACTACCCGGACCGCACCCCGGGGGCGCTGGAGGCCTACGGTTTCGGGGGCGGCACCTACCCGTCCCCGAACGGCGCTCCGGGCCAAGGGCTGCAGGCGGATCCGAAGATCGTCGATGATTTCGTCGACTGGTTCGACCACGATTCCGGCGGCTCGCCGTGGTGCACCACGGTGTCCCTGGTGAACCCGCACGACATCCAGTACTGGCCGCGCTGGACCCGCCGCGATCAGGCCAACCTCAGTATTCCGCAGTGGGTGGATCAGCTACCGGGGAATTTCGAATCGCTGGAACAGCTTTCGGCCAAGCCGCGACTACAAATGGCCCTGGTCCAGGCCTCGGTCATCGCCTTCGGCCTGGCGCCGTACGGCACGCCGGAGGCCATGCGGGCCTGGATCGACATGCGCAATCTGTACCTGTGGCTGCAGCAGCAGGTCGATATTCAGATCGGCCGGGTGCTCGACACGCTGTACTCCCGCCCGGATGTCGCGGCCAATACCGTCATCGTCTTCACCTCCGACCACGGCGATTACGCCGGTTCGCACGGCCTGCACGGCAAGGGCGGCGGCGCATACGACGAGGCGGTGCGGGTGCCGCTCTATGTCCACGACCCGCGCGGATACCTGAGCCCCATCGATTCCGTCAGCGCCCGAACGCAACTCACCTCGAGTGTCGATCTCGCACCGCTGCTGCTGACCATTGCCACCGGTGGCGCGGACTGGCGAGCGGAGGACCGCTACGAGCATCTGCGGTCCCGACTGGATCTGGCGGCCCTGTGCCGCAATGGCTCCGCCGCCGGTCGGCCCTTCATCGCGCACACCACCGACGAGTCGACCATCGAAGAGGCCGCGATCATGTTCGACCACAATGCCCCCGGGCATGTGGCCATGGTGCGCACGGCCGACGCCAAATTCGCCTCGTACTCCAAGTGGGTGGACGGCCGCATCCAGATCGACGCCGGTGCCGAGCAGGAGTTCGAGCTCTACGACTACTCCACCGACAACGGTCGACTCGAGCTCGACAACCAGGCCGGGACCGGAAACCCCTTGCGCGCCAGCATGGAACAGCTGCTGGCCCGGGCCATCGACACCGAGATCCAACAGCCGCTGCCCGCCTACCTGAAGGACGCCCAGGAGCAGGGCTTCGACGATTATCTGCAATCGAGCCGCAGCATTGCCACCCGCGCCGAGCGCCTGGGTGGATTCCTGGAGGACTTCCTCACGCCGCGCTGACCGTGCAAGATCAACTGTCATGAGCGATATCGCGCTGGTGACGGGCGGCAATCGTGGACTCGGGCGGGAGGTCTGTAGGCAGTTGAGTCAGCGCGGATACACCGTGCTGCTCACTGCCCGGTCCGAGGACGCCGCACGAGACGCGGCGCAGGCGGTCGGCGCGGTGCCGCTGCGGCTCGATGTCACCGACCCCGCGAGCATTGCGGCCGCGGCCCAGCAGGTCGAGCAGACGTACGGCCGCCTCGATGTCCTGATCAACAGTGCCGCAATCACTTACGACACCTGGCAGCGCGCCGCAACCGCGGACCTCGCCGTAGTCCATGAGGCAGCCGAAACCAATCTCTACGGCCCCTGGCGCATGGTCCAGGCCCTCCTGCCCCTACTCCGCAAGAGCGCACACCCTCGCATCGTGAACGTCTCCAGCGAGGCGGCCTCCCTCGCCAGCATGGGTGCCGGAACCCCCGCCTACAACACCACCAAGGTCGCCCTGAACGCCTTGACCCGCATGCTCGCCGCCGAACTACGCCCCGACCACATCCTGGTCAACTCCATCTGCCCCGGCTGGGTCGCCACCGACATGGGCGGCCCCGGCGGCCGCCCCGTCTCCGAGGGCGCGGCCGGAATCGTCTGGGCCGCAACCCTCCCCGACAACGGCCCCACCGGCGGCTTCTTCCGCGACGGCCACCCCCTCCCCTGGTAGCGAATCACCCAGCAACACAGGAGCTCCCATGAAGTACCTGGTCATCGGCGGCACCGGCCGCACCGGCACCCACGCCGTCACCCAACTCCGCAACCTCGGCCACGAGGTCCTCATCGGCACCCGCCACCCCCGCGACGAACACAGCCTCGCGATCGACCTGGCGACGCCCCTCGAGCCCCAGATCTTCGCGGACATCGACGGCATTATCGTCTCGGTGGAGCCGCCGACCGACGATGCGGGGGCCGACGCCGTCATGCACCAGGGCGTAGCCCGCCTCGCCGAACTCGCTGCCGCCCAAAAGATTCCGGTCATCCTCGTCTCGCAGATCTACATCACCCGCGCCGACGAGCACCCCGACATGGCAGGCATCATCCGCGCCCGCGCCGCCGGTGAACAGTCCCTCCGCACCAGCGGCGCCCCCTACGCCATCGTCCGCCCCAGCTGGCTGACCAACGCCCCCGCCACCGGCGCCCGCCTCGAACAGGGCGACCACGGCGACGGCCAAATCAGCCGAGAAACGGTAGCCCAAGCCGCAGTAGCCGCCCTCCTCCACCCCGAATCCCACAACAAAACCTTCGAACTCTACGACGCCCCAATCCCCCTCGACTGGCCCACCGCCTTCACCGCCCTAACCCCCGACTAACTCCCCCCACCACCCGACGGGCAGCCGGACATCTACAGCGGAGGTTCTGGCATCTCCTTTATCTGATTGACTGCCTCGCAATGCAACAACAATCCCTGTAGCCGGGGGTGGTTGCGCAGCGCATCAACCATCTTCTCGGACGGCACGCCGAGTTCGGCAAGCACGACGAGGTAGGTTACGAGGTTTACGGACTTCGCAATCGCCAATAACTGCAGACTGTCCTGGATAAACCGGCGTCTCCGTGTGCCGCCGTGCGCCACATGGTTTCGCGCCCAAACTGCCCAATCTGCCCAATTGTTTACGTCAAGATCTATTAGCGCTAGCACCTCATTGGGGAGTCTGCCGTGCAACGCTTTGAGCCTCGCGTTCAGCTCAACCTGACCACTATTGCGGAGGCACCAGGTGTCAAAACCCTCTGCTGCGGCAAGCACCTGGCTAACGTACTGCTCGACGAACTGCGGCGAGTAGCCGCAATGACCTATCACCATACTCCAGGCGAAAGCCGCCTGGCGACCTTCGGTAAGACTCTTTCGAGTGCTTAGAAACGAATCAAGGGTAACGTCGCCGAAAGTGAAGACAATGGCTGCGGGCAAGTGAGTTTCGTGCGGCGCCGCCGGCTCCCCGATCAGGGAGAGCAAAGACAGCTGGTCACCGTTGGTAGCCTCAAGCCAGATCGCCTCAACATCACACGTGCTGAATGTCGCCAAACGGATCAGGTCGAGAACCGCCGCCATGCTGTCGACGAAGGCGGCTGCGCTCCCGGCGGCCTCGTCCTGCAGACGGATGCTCACATTCGCCCCAAGCTGTAGCTCAATTGCCCGACCCCGGCGCAGATTCCTTGTCATCATGTCGAGCTTGAGTTCCGGAAATGCCTCAGTGGCTTCGCTGACCCACGGTCGCGTTGCATGAGTGTTGACAGAGTATCTGGCACCATCAATGTCCGCGATGGCGTACTCAGCGTGATATCCGCCGATCACCGGCAGGATGTAGGGCATGAGCTGAGTACCGTTGACTAGGCGTTCTCCTGGATTCTCAACACCCGCGATTTTCGCCCACTGCGGTGGGCAGAAGCGCCTGTCGTTGGTGAGGTAATACAGCTCATCCGGTTCCAGCGTCGCTTCTATGAAGGCGGGATCTTGAGGGCTGCCGATGTGAGCACCGACGCACACCCACGTCGATGACCAGAACTCCTCGCGCACCTCGCCCGAGATACCAGCGGTGTAGCTCCCGCGCTGCGCATCCCAGATAGAGAGTTTCTTACCGGAATCAGACTCGCCGAAAATGGTGCCCGATCGCACGTCTCCAACGATTTGCGTGGCGTAAACCCCGTTGCCCTCTGGACTGGGCTGGTAGTCAGGTCCCGGCGAGAAGCCCCCGATCAATTCGAGCGTGGCGCCGTCTGACGGCTCCCAGGTGAGGATGCCTGGCACTCGCTCGTCAGGCGCCTCAGGCAGATAAAACCACCCTCGGATACGTTGCGGCTCACACTGTCTCATGCGGTGAGGATAATGTTGCTAGCCGCGTGCCGGTCGAGGACGGCACAGTTTCTTAGTCTGCTGAGGGCGACATCCTCATGCCGCATCGTGCTGAGGGTTACGATTTGAGCGACCACGACAGGCGGCAGGCGGGATGTGCGCATCGGCGGTCGGCCTCAAACCAACACTGCTCGTTGCAGTAGACGGGGCTGCCGAGACACCTTCAGGCCCTGCTCCTGACTCCGCTCCGCATCGAGTGGCTTTGCACCAACTGCGGAGAACGACTTGAATGACGGACATGTAGCGTGCCAAGAACGTCCACTTCTGCCGCTGGCGGCGCGGCTCGAACCGGACAGCGGGGCGGGGTGAAAGATCAAGTGGCGGCACCAGTTTGAGGTCGGCCGAACGTCCCGCGACAAATATCCGGAGCTCGGTTCGAGGCCCCGAGTATTGGTTAGTTGCGTAGGTGCACCGGGAGGGTTTTCAGGCCGTGGATTACGGCGTTGGGGTACCAGTGGAGGTGGGAATCGGGTACGGCGAGTTCGATGTTTGGGAAGCGTTGTAGGAGGGCGGTGAAGGCGATTTGGGATTCGAGGCGGGCTAGGGGGGCGCCTACGCAGTAGTGGAGGCCGTGGCCGAAGGCCAGGTGGGCGGTGTGGTTGGCGGAGGGGTTCAGGGTGTGGGGGGTGGGGAAGTGGCGGGGGTCGCGATTTGCGGCGGCCAGGGCTACCAGGACGATCTCGCCTGCGGGAATGACGGTGTTGCCCACGGTGATTGGCTCGGTGGTGAAGCGGAAGGTGGCCATGTTCACGGGCCCGTCGTAGCGGAGGAATTCCTCGACGGCGGCGGGGATGAGGGTTGGGTCGGCGCAGAGGCGGTCGAGCCAGGGGCGGTTGCGGAGGAGGGCTAGGGTGCCGTTGCCGATGAGGTTGACCGTTGTTTCGTGGCCCGCGACGAGCAGCAGCAGGGCCGTGCCGATTAGTTCGCCCTCGTCGAGGCGGGCGTCCGCGTCGGTGACCAGTGCCGAGAGCATGTCCTCGCCCGGATCGATTCGCTTGCGCTGCAGCATCTTCCGCAGGAACGACACCATCTCGGCATGCGCCTTGAAGCGGTCGGTGTCGGGGTCCAGAGTGCCGACCAGCGCCTTGGTCCACTCACGGAAGGTGGCGCGGTCTTCGATGTCCACGTCGAGCAGGTGGCAGATGACCGTCACCGGGAGCGGAACCGCGAAGGCCTGCAGCAGATCCACCTCGTCGTGCTCGGCCATGGCGTCCAGGAGCTCGTGCGCGGTGGATTCGATGACCGGGCGCAGGGCGGCCACCCGGCGCGCGGTGAACGCCTGGGAGACCGCCTTGCGCAGCCGGGTGTGGGTGGGCGGATCGGCATTGAGCATGTGCCGCAGGCCGTCATGGGTGCGCGGGCGCACCCACTTGCCGTCGTACTTGCGGTCGATCGCGGCCTCGAGACCGTCGATGTCCTTGCACAGCCGCGGATCCGCCAGCGCCGCCCGGGCCTCCTCGTAGCCGAGAATGAGCCAGCGCTCGACGCCGTCGCCGAAGTGCACCCGGCGCACCGGACCTTCCTCGCGCCAATGCCGGTAGTACGCATGGGGATTGGCGAAGAATCGATCGTCGAGCAGGTCGGCCACCCTTTCGACGGTACGGGAATCAGTGCCGGTCGGGTACGGGAATACGGTGCCGGTCGGGTACGGGAATACGGTGCCGGTCGGGTGCGGGAATTCAGTGCCGGGCGGCGGCGCGATCGCGGATGCGATTCAGGGTCAGTCGCCAGAAGGTGGTGGCCAGATCGACCGGGATGCGCGGCTTGGCGGCCCGCTTGGTCATATCGAGCCGGGCCTTGCGCATGAGCTCGGGCGACGCCTTGTCCGGATGTCCGGTGTCGAAGGGCGGATGCGGATCGTATTCGATGCCCAGCTGGGTCATTTCGGCGAACTCCCGGCCCGCGATCTCCCCCACCAGCCACAGCCCGAGGTCGATGCCCGCGGAAACCCCTGCGGCGGTAACGATCTTGCCGCTGCGCACAATCCGGTCGTGCGGCCGCGACTCGGCCCCGAAGGCGGCCAGCGCGGGCTGGGCGGCCCAGTGCGTGGTGGCCGGATGCCCGCGCAGAATATCGGCGGCGGCCAGGATCAGCGCGCCCGAACACACCGACGTGGTCCACTGCGTGCCCGGATGCACCGCCCGCAGCCACTCGATCAACTCCCCATTGGCCATGGCGTCGGTGGTGGACGCCTCCGACCCGCCCACCAGCACCAGATCCGGCGCGGGCGTCTCGGCGAAGGTGTGGGTCGCCCCCAGCGCCAGCACCCCACTGTCGGACACGACCGGGCCGACTTCATTGGAGACGAACCGCAATTCGCTGTCAGGCAGCGACCGCAGCACCTCGTAGGGTCCGATCGCGTCCAACACGGTCATGCCCGGGTAGAACACGATGGCGATCTGGAATGTCATGGGACAGTCCCCCTTTCAAAATTTCGTGAACCGGGCGCGGTATTCGCCCGGCGGTATTCCCAAATGCCGGTGGAAGATTCGATAGAGCGTCTCGGGACAGCCCAGCCCGACGGCCGTGGCCACCCGATCCAGGGGCTGATCGGTGGTCTCGAGCATGCGCCGCGCGGCGGCGATGCGGACCTGTTCGACATAGCGGGCGGGCGTGGTGCCGGTCTCGTGCGCGAAGACCCGGGAGAAGTGCCGGGTGCTCATCCCCACCTGCGCCGCCAAGGCGGGCAGCGACAGGTTGGCCTCCAGGTTCTCCTCCATCCAGACCTGCAGCGCCCGCAGGGAATCGCGCTTCGGCGGGTTGGCGGCCAGCGGCGCGCTGAACTGACTCTGTCCACCGGGTCGATGCAGATACACGACCATCCAGCGCGCCACCTCGCGCGCCAGATCCGGACCGTGATCGGCGGCCACGATGGCCAGGGCCAGATCGATGCCCGCGGTCACCCCGGCCGAGGTCCACATCGGCCCGTCGCGCACATAGATCCGGTCGGGTTCGGTGGTGACGGCCGGGAACTGCTGGGCCAGCAGCTCACCCCCGGCCCAGTGGGTGGTGACCCGGCGGCCGTCGAGCAGCCCGGCCTTGGCCAACAGGAAGGTGCCCGAGCAGACCGAACCCACCCGGGTCGCGTCACCGGCCATGCGCGCCAGGCCGTCCACCAACGCGGTGTTGTCGGCCGCGGCGAAGACGCTCAGCCCGCCGACCACCAGCAGCGTGTCGACCGGTTCGTCCCAGCTGTCGAGCCCGTGGCTGGCGGTCACCTCGATCCCGCACGAGGACCGCACCGGCCCGGCCTGCGCCGCGGCCAACTCCACCCGGTAGCCCGGCGTCGCGCCCAGCACCGCGGCACCACTGAAAACATCCGCCGGACCGGCCAGATCCGTCAGTTGGAAGCCGTCGAAGACGACGATCAGCACCACCCGCATACCGTCCAGCCTGCTGCCCGGACCCCATGGCGTCAACGACACGACTCTTGCAGATTCAGCCATGGCGGCGGTGGCCGAACGGTTGCGGTAAGCGCGCGCTTGATATGAATGCCGGGTGGCTCGACACCTTTTCCACTGTCCGCTGCGGTGGTCCGATATGGACGCCGACGGGCATGTGCACAATGCGGCGCACCTGCGCTACCTGGAGGAATCCCGGATCGACCTGTTCTGGACGCGCGGCTTCGGCGGGTCCAATGTGGTCGCGCAGATGGACATCGACTATCTGACGCCGCTGCGCTATCGGGCCGAGCCGGTGCGGGTGGAGACCTGGGTGACCAAGATCGGCACCTCGTCGTTCGCGCTGCAGCAGGAGATCCGGGACGAGGATGTCGTCTACTCGACGGCCGTGTGCACCATGGTCGCCTTCGATCCGGAGACCCAGCGCTCGCGTCCGTTGCCCGAGGACCAGCGGGTCCTGTTGAAGGATCTGGAGCCCTGATGCACACCTATGAGATCCAGTTGCGCCGCACCGATATCGACGCGCAGCAGCACGTGAACAATGTGGTCTTCGCGCAGTTCCTGGACGAGGCCCGCTCGGATCTGCTGGATCGACACGAGTCCCCTGCGGCCCCTTGGCACGTGGTGGTCGCGGGTCAGCGCCTGTCCTACCGATTGCCGCTGCTGTTCCGCGATACTCCGGTGCGCGTCACCTCGATCGTGGAGCGCATCGGCACCACCTCGTTCACCCTCGCGCACGAGGTGCGTGATCATGAAAACCTGTATCTCGCCGCGACTTCCACCCTGGTCGCCATCGACGGCGGCGCGCCACGCCCGCTCACCGATAGCGAGCGCGAATATTTAATGACCTTGGCCGCCCCGCGCGCTTAGAATTGATGGCATCGCCTGGTCAGCGTCGCAAGGGGTACATCATGGCCAAGATGACCGTCGTCGAATTGCTCGACGTATTCAAAGGTATGACGCTGCTGGAGCTTTCGGAGTTCCTCAAGGCGTTCGAGGAGGAGTTCGGCGTCACCGCCGCCGCGCCGGTGGCCGTCCAGGCGGCGACCGACGCACCCGCGGTGGAGACCGTCGAGGAACAGGACGAATTCGATCTGATCCTGGAATCCTTCGGGGACAAGAAGATTCAGGTCATCAAGGCCATGCGGGAGATCATCCCGGGCCTCGGCCTCAAGGAGGCCAAGGATCTGGTCGAGGCGGCGCCCAAGGCCGTCCTGGAGAAGGTCGACAAGGACGCCGCCGAGGCGGCCCGCATCAAACTCGAGGCCGCCGGAGCCCGCGCCGCACTGCGGTGAGCACGCCCGCGAACGCGGTGGCGATCAACAGCATCGGCCACAGCAGTTCGTGGGAGAAGCTCATGCCGCCGAGCACCGCCACCGCGATCACCATGCCGGACTGGCGGCTGGTATTGAGCAACCCCGCGGCGGTCCCCGCGACCGCCGCGGGGCTCGAGTGCATGGCCGCGGCGCTCAAGCTGGACGCGAGAATGCCTGCGGCATAACCGATCAACGCCGTCGGTGCCATGGCCGCGATCAGATTGCCGCCGACCGAGCCGAACGCGGCGGCCAGCGCCCCAACGAGGCCCAGACTCGCCGCGGCCAGAATGGCGCGATCACGCCGGGCCGGGGTGATGGTCAAGGCGGTCACATTGCCGAGGAACCAGGCGATGGCGCACACCAGCAGCACATAGCCGGTGCGCTCGGCGCTCAGACCGTGCTTCTGCTGCAGGAACAGCGCGAGCACCAGCAGTGACCCGTAGGACGCGAACTGATAGCAGCCCCCGGCCAACGCCACCATGAGATAGGGCCGATTGCGGGAAAGCTCCGGCGGGACAGTCGGATTCGCCGATCCCAGTTCGATGCGCAGCAGTCCGGCCGCGGCGAGCACCCCGATCACGCCCACCACGATCAGCCACCCGACGGGCCACGCGCCGTGCCTGCTCTCGATCAGGGTGGCGGCCACCGCGGTGAGCACCACGCATAACAGCAGCTGCGACATCGGATTCACCCTGCGCCGCACCGCTTCCGGGGCATCGGAGAACCGGTGCAGCATCCACAGCGCGCCCAGGCACACCGGCACATTGACCGCGAACATCCACCGCCAGCCCAGATGCCCGGTGACCAATCCGCTCAGCACCGGCGAGGACGCGATGCCGACCCCGCCGACCACACCCCACGCGCCGATCATGCGGGCGCGGCGCTTCACGTCGGGAATGCCCTTGCCCAGAATCGCGAGGGTCATCGGCAGCGCGAAACTCGCTGCGGCACCTTGCAATACGCGGGCACCGATGAATTCCGGCCCGGTGGTCGCCACGGCACACAGCGCCGAGGCCACCAGGAACACCAGGAGCGCGACCTTGTAGACGCGAGCCGCGCCGAAGCGATCACCGGCCGCCCCGGACACCATCAGGAAGACGCAGAGCGGAATGGTGTAGCCGTCCAGGAACCACTGCCCGGCTCCCGCCGACGCGTGCAGTTCGCCGGTCACGGTCGGCAGGGCGACATTGACCGCCGACGCGTCGAACGCCACCAGGAAATTGCCGATGCTGACGGCGATCACACCGGCCAAACCCAGCTGGGTGGTCGTGCCAACGCCGTCCGTGGTCCGCAGTTCGGTCACTCTCACGGTCCTTCCGATCGCCGGGCCGCCAACTCCCCCGGCAATTGCGAGGCGTAGATGGTCCGGTGAATGGGCGTGGGCACCCCGGCCGCGCGACCGAAGCGCAGCACCGCGCCATTCTGGTACTCCAGTTCCGACGGGCGTCCCGCCGCCAGATCGCGCTGCATGGACGACGTGGTGTCGGAACTGAATCCGCGATAGACGCCCATCATCTGATCCACGTCGGCCTCGGTCAGCGCGATCCCCCGCGCCTGGGCCACCGCCAGCACCTCCAGCATCGCGTCCCGCACCAGCTCCGCCGTGGCGGGTTCGGCGCGGGTGACACCGACCGGCTGCCGCGCCAGCGCGCCCACACCGCCGTAGGACGAGATGAGCATGAGCTTGCGCCACAGCGTGGCCTGAATGTCGGCCGACCGCGTCACCGCGATCCCCGCGTCCGACAGCGCCGCCGCGACCCCGTCGAAGCGACCGCCCGCGGGTTCGAATTCCGGTGCCAGCGCCCCGATTTCGACCGTGGCGTGGGCGCCAAGGCAGCGCACCGCCCACGGCCCGACCCGCTGCGCGATCACCACGCACGTGCAGCCGAGAATCGATGCCGCGCCGAGGGTTTCGGCCAGATCCGTCCCGGCCTCCACGCCGTTCTGCACCGGCAGCACCACGGTGCCGGGTCCCACCAGCGGAGCGATGGTTTTGGCGGCCGCGGCCACCTGCCACGCCTTGACGGCCACCACGACCAGATCGGCGGCCTCGGCGTCCACCGGCACGTCCGCGACGGCCCGCACCCCGGGCACCGAGAAGGTCTGCGCCCCAACCTCGAGCACCAGCGGCTCGGCCGCGGCCGCGACGGTGTCCGCCCGGCCGACGACCGTGACCCGATGCCCGGCGCGGGCGAGCATGGCCGCGAAGTACAGCCCCATCCCGCCCGCGCCGAAGACCGTGACGTTCATCAGGCCACTGCGGCTTCCACGCTGATGTCCGTCTCGTCGCTCCGCGAGTCCTGCGCGTCGCTCAACCGCGGTGAGAATTCTCGATCTCGTAGAGCTTCCAGAGCGAAGTGCTGAACTTCGTCCAGCCGGACCATATCCCGGTAAAAGTCCTCGATATTCTCGACCAGTTCATTGAATTCCCCCTGCTTACGCTCGAAGAGTTCATCCATGTGCGCCGCCAGTCGCCGGTACACGTCGTTGACGTAGTCGTCGTCGGCCAGCACCCGCGGATCCATGCCCCGCTCGGCGAGAATCTGGCGAATGTAGGTGGGGAACAGGCCGATTCGATTCAGGAAGTAGTCCACCGGCCGGGCCACGCCCAGATAGTCGGGGACATTGACGATGCCCGCGTTCTCATTGCGCACCAGGAAGCCGCTGACCGGACGGTACGGACTCGGCGCGGTCAGGAAGACCACCTCCGACAGCCGCGCCGCCTCGCTGAGCTTCTCGATATCGAGCGCACCGTCGGTGACGGAGATGTTGTTGTCCTCGAAGGTGGCCGCGATGGATTCGATCTCGGCCAGCCCGGCCCGGTTGCCGACACCGGCGACACCGCCCTCGACCATCTGGAAACCATGGAACACCGAGGTCAGCGAGTTCGCGGTGCCGAGCCCGCGGTCATTGTGGCCGTGCAGGTAGAAGGTGAAATCCGGGTTGTCGTGCACCAGGTTCGCCGCCAGCACCGCGGTCGCGTCGGGCACCAGCGTCCCGACCGAGTCATTGATGCGGATCAGCGAAATGCCCTGTTGGCGGCAGCGATCGATCTGTCGGTTCAGGTGCTCGTACTTGTCCTCGTCGACGGTGATCGAGAACGCGTTGAGCAGGCTCGAGCGCAGCTTGCGCACGCCGATCGCATGCAGGCGCTCCACGACCCGCTCGAAAAGCTTTTTGTCCGAGTCGATTTCGATCATTCCAATGCTGACGTAGATCTCGCTCAGGTACTCCGGCGGCAGTTCCTTGGCCAGCTGCTCGGTGAGCGGCTCCCAGGTCTTGAGCGTGAGATTGAACGAGAACTGCGCGGCCTCGGGAATCCGGCCGACCAGGAATTTGTCGTCCAGCACCGAGCGCACGAAGGCCGGTTCGGTAATCCCCGAGCCCACATCGATATCGGTGACGCCGGCATTGGTGACCGCCTCGATGAGCGCGAGCTTGCCCTTGTCGCCCGCACCGTACGGGGCGCGCTCACAGCCCTCGCGAATGGTCTCGTCGGAGATCGCCTTGATGGAAAAGTTCTGGTACCGCGGCTGGTGGCCGACGGGGAAGGTCAACACTGGGGTTCTCCTCGTGATCGATCTGATGAAACGGTCGGAAGGTCGACGAATCGGGAAAGTCAGTGGGCGACGGCTTGTTCCGCGCCGAGGCCGGTGAGCGCGCGCACCTCCATTTCGGCGAACTTGTCCGCGTCGCGTTCGCCGGACAGCACCGTGGCCAGCGCGCCCAGCACGAACGAGGCCGGGATGGACACCAGGCCGGGATTCTGCAGCGGGAACCAGTCGAAATTCGCATGCGGGAACATGGCCTTCGCATTGCCGGAGACGGCGGGCGAGAACACGATGAGCACCACCGAGATCCCCAGTCCGCCATAGATGCTCCAGAGCGCGCCGCGGGTGTTGAACCGACTCCAGTACAGCGAGTACAGGATGGTCGGCAGGTTCGCCGAGGCCGCCACCGCGAAGGCCAGCGCCACCAGGAAGGCCACGTTCTGGTTCTTGGCCAGGATGCCGCCGACAATGGCGATCACACCGATCACGATCGAGGTGATCCGGGCGACGCGGACTTCGGCGTCCTTGTCCTCGATCCGGTCGCGCTTGATGACATTGGCGTAGATGTCATGGGCGAAGGACGCCGAGGCGGTGATGGTCAAACCGGCGACCACCGCGAGGATGGTGGCGAACGCGACCGCCGAGACAATGCCCAGCAGCACCGGCCCGCCCAACTCCTGCGCCAGCAGCGGCGCGGCGGCGTTCTCCTTGCCGGGGGCCGCGACGATCCGCGCCGGACCGACCAGCGCGCCCGCGCCGTAACCGATGACGAGGATGAACAGGTAGCACGCGCCGATCAGGCCGATGGCCCAAACCACCGAGCGGCGCGCCTCCTTCGCGGTCGGCACGGTGTAGAAGCGCATGAGCACGTGCGGCATGCCCGCGGTGCCGAGCACCAGCGCCAAACCCAGCGACAGGAAGTCGAGCTTGGACGTGCCGCTCACGCCGTACTTTCCGCCGGGAGCGAGTAGCCGCTCGCCGTTCGGCCCGCCCTCCTCGACCGCGCCCTGTAGCAGGCTCGAGAAGTTGAATCCGTATTTGGCCAGCACCCAGGCGGCCATGCCCGCGGCCGCCGTAATGAGTAGGACGGCCTTGATGATCTGCACCCAGGTGGTGCCCTTCATTCCGCCGACCAGGACGTAGACGATCATGACGACGCCCACCGCCGAGATGACCACCGCCTGCCCGGCGTCGCCGGAGATGCCCAGCAGCAGCGACACCAGAATGCCCGCGCCCGCCATCTGCGCGAGCAGATAGAACAGGCTCACCGTCAGGGTCGAGGTGGCCGCCGCCGCGCGCACCGGACGCTGCCGCATACGGAAGGCCAGCACGTCGCCGAGCGTGTATTTGCCGGTGTTGCGCAGCAATTCGGCGACCAGCAGCAGCGCCACCAGCCAGGCGACCAGGAATCCGATGGAGTACAGGAAGCCGTCGTAGCCGTAGATGGCGATCGATCCCGTAATGCCCAGGAAGGTGGCGGCCGAGAGGTAGTCGCCCGCGATGGCGACGCCGTTCTGGCGGCCGGTGAAGGCCTGCCCGCCGGTGTAATAGTCCGAGGCCGTGCGGGATCCGCGTCCGGACCGGAACACCACCACCAGGGTGACGGCGACGAACGCCACGAAGATGCCGATATTGAGGGGCACATTGCCGCCCTGCAGACCGGAGTTCACCACCGGCCTCCCTCGGCGTCGTCACGAATCCGGTCCGCGAGCGGATCCAGACCGCGGTGCGCGAAGCGCAGATACAGCCCGGTAATGGCGAAGGTCGACACGAACTGCAGCAGCCCGAACACCAGACCGACGGTGATATTGCCCGCCAGCTTCACCGACATGAACCCGTGCGCGTAATCGCCGAGCACGACGTAGAGCACGTACCAGCCGAGGAAGAGCGCGGTGACGGGAAAGACGAAGCCGCGCAGGCTGCGTCGCAAGAGATTGAATTCGGGGCTGGTGTGCACGCGGGTCCATTGCTCGGTGCCGATCAGCTCCCGGTCGGTGCTCGTCACTCAACCTCCTTGGTGCGAGCGGGAATTCGATGACACGAATCACGCTAGGAAGCGGAGCGGCGCAGCGGAATCGCCGTGCGGCGAAGCGTCAGCGTCTGCGACGAACGGTCCGAGAACGACCGCTCGTCCGCGACGAACGGTCGTTCTCGTCCACGTGCAGACGCAGCATGGCCGACAGCGCCCAGGGTGTCGGACGCCCGCGCAGCGAGACCACCGTCATGGTCAGGAAGGCGGCCGGAACCGACAGTGGCGCAGGCTGATTCGCGAGCACGGCAGCCCAGCCGGAGAGGTTCGGCACGCCGACGGTGACGCCGATGGCGGTCGAGGAGACCAACAGTCCCACCAGGATTCCGGCCAAGGCGCCGAACGCCGTCAGCCGCGACCACCAGATGCTCAACACCAGCAGCGGTGAGAACGTGGACGCCGCGACGGTGAACGCCCAGGTCACCAGAATCCCGGCATCCAGCCGAGCGGCGGGCAGCGACAGCAGCAGCACCGCGGCCGCCGACCCCAGCACCGACAGCCGCAGCCGTCCCAGCCCGCCCGCGCCCAGATCGTGGGAGATCGCGCTGGCACCGGCCAGCAGCAGGCCCAGCGAACTGGTCATAATGGCCGCGAAACAGCCCGCCGTGAGCAGCCCGGTGAACAGCGTTCCCTGCCAACCCGAATCGACCTGCGACGGCAGGGCCACGACCACGGTGTCGGTGTCGCCGGACAGGTACAACTGCGGGACCAGCACCCCGCCCAGCGCACCGTAGATGGCCGGGAACAGGTAGAAGAGGCCGATGAGCGGAATGGTCAGCGCGGCCGTGCGGCGCGCGGCGCGACCGTCCGGGCTGGTGTGGAAACGCATGATCATGTGCGGCAGGCCCATGGTGCCGAGCGCGGTCGCGAACAGCACCGCCAACGTGCTGAACAGCGGGTAGCCATGGTGCCCGATATCGAACAGCGGTCGCTGCCAGGCTGTTCCGCCCGGCGGCTCCAGCGCGCCCACGCGCGGGGTCGGCGTGCCAGCCGGGAAGATCACCCGTTGGCCGCCGTGGAAGCTGTGGGTGCCCGGGGCGAGCAGTTCACCGTCCACCCGCACGGGCGCGGCGGTCTCGACGGTCACGCGGTCCCGAAACACCAGGGTGGTCTCGCGCGGGAATCGGTCGAATTCCACCGGATGCAGGGCCTGCGTGCGCACCGCCGCGCCGACGGCGACCACCAGCCAGATCGCCGGAATCGCGAAAAGCACCATCTTGAGCACGAATTGGAAGGCCTGCACATACGTCGCCGCCCGCATGCCACCCAAGGCAAGGGTGATGCTGACCGCCCCGGCGGCCAGCACGATCCCCACCCAGTAGGGCACCGGGCTCACCACGCTCAGCACCAGTCCGGCAGCCCGGAACTGCGGCACCAGGTACAGCGTGCTGATCACCAGCACCACCACCGCCGAAAGCCGCCGCAGCCCGGCCGATCCCAGCCGTGCCTCGGCGAAGTCCGGCACCGTCAGCGCCCCCGAACGCCGCATGGGCGCGGCCACCAGCACCAGCATGGTCACGTACCCCGCGGCGAATCCGACCAGGTACCACAGTGATCCGACGCCGTCCTTGACCATCAGCCCCGCGGCGCCCACGAACGAACCCGCCGACAGGTACTCCCCGGCCACCGCGGACGAGTTGACCAGCGGCGAGGTCCGCCGCGACGCCACCAGAAAATCGGACGTGGTCCGTACCGCCGCCACTCCCCGCAACCCCACCAGCAGCGTTGCCGCCATGATCCCCGCGGCGGCGAGCAGGCCGACCATCAATCGGGCCCCGCTCCCCCATCACCTTCCGCACGCTCCGCGCGCCGCAGATGCCACCCGCCCAACGCCGCCAGCGCCGGATAGGGTGCGAGCCACAACACCAGCCACGACACCGGAATGTCCAGCGCCCGAACCCGATCCAAGTCCGGATAGACACTGAGCAGCACCGGGATACCGAACACGAGCACGCACAGCAGCAGCAGAGTCGGCACCGCCCGCCGCCGCTGGCCCCGGTAACTGCGCAGGGCCCGTTCGAGATCGGTGACCGGCGGCGGTATCGGGCGCAGCGCCGGGCGGCGGTGACGGCGGGCCTGGGCCAGGCGGGTCTGCGGGCTCATGACGGTGGCCCGGCGCGCGCTCATCGCCGACCGCCCGACCTGCCGTGTCCGCCCGAGGCACTGCGACGCGCCGCGCTCAGCAGCCGCTCCCGCAGATCCCGGGCGTGCCGCCGACTGACGGGCACATCGCCCAGGTCGGTGTGGGCGCGCAGGCCGCTGGCCGAGTCGGTGCGCAGCTCCCGAATGGCGTCGAGGGCCACCAGATAGCCGCGATGGGTGCGCACGAATCCGGCGCTCCCCCAGTACTCCTCGAGCCGGGACAGGGACATGCGGACCAGATGCGCGCCGGAGGCGGTGTGCAGCCGCACGTAATCGCCCTGGGCCTCCACGAATCCCACGTCGTCGCGATGGACGTAGCGGGTGCGCCCGGCACTCTCGACGGGCAGCGCGGCCATGGCATCGGCCAGATCCTGCGATACCGCGGCGGGCGCGGCCTCCGGCAGCATCCGCATCACCTTGCTCAAGGCCATGGAAAGCCGTTCCACGCGAACCGGTTTGAGCACATAGTCGACCGCGCCGATGCCGTAGGCGGTCGCGGCGTGGCTGTCGTGGGCGGTGACGAACACGATCACCGGCGGCTCACTCAGCCGCGCCAGCAGGTTCGCCAGCTCCAGGCCGTCCAGCCCGGACATGGAGATGTCGAGGAAGACGGCGTCGAAGTGCTCGCCCTGCAGGCGTTTCAGGGCGGCCAGCGAGTCACCGGCCAAGGCGACCTCCGCCACCTCGGGGGCCTCGCGCAGCAGCCGGGCCAGATCGTCGAGGGCGGAGGGCACGTCATCGACCGCCAGCACACGCAGGCGGCGCTCGGTTCTACTCATGACTCGGCTCTACTCATGACGGCACGATTCCCGGCTGCGACAATGGAACTCGGACCAGCACCCGGGTCCCGGCGTCACGTTCGGTCTCCACCACCAATCCGTACCACGGCCCGTACGCGGTGCGCAGCCGCCGATCCACATTGCTCAATCCGACTCGGCCACCGGCCTTTCCGGCCAGCAGTGCGGCCGCGGCATCGGGTTCCATACCCACTCCGTCGTCCTCGATGCTGATCATGCAGTCCCCGTCGCGGGCCTCGCCCTGCACCTGCACGGTGCCGCCGTCGCGCAGCGGCTCGAGGCCGTGTCGAATCGCGTTCTCCACCAACGGTTGCAGCACGAGATAGGGCAGCGGGACGGCCAGCACATCGGGTACCACCCGGATCTGCACCTGCAACCGGTCGCCCATCACCGCCCGCTGCAACACCAGATAGGTCTCGATTGCCTCGAATTCGTCTGCCACCGTGGTGTATTCACCGTGGCGGCCGAGGCTGTAGCGAGCGTAGTCGGCGAAGTCGAGCAGCAGCTCCCGTGACAGCTCCGGATCCGATCGCACCGAGGAGGCGATCACCGTCAGCGCGTTGTACACGAAGTGCGGCGACATCTCCGCCCGCAGCGCGCGCAATTCCGAGCGCGCGGCCTCCCGCTCGGAGAGCTCCAACCGCACCCGTTCGAGGGCGTTCTCCACCAGCCACGCGGCCTCGCGCACGGCCTTGGCCGCGCCGACACCGTCCACGACGAGCACTCCGGCCACCTCGTGATCGACGACCAGCGGACGCGCCGCCAGGTCCCCATCGCTGGCCGATTTCCCCCGGTTCAGCACGGACCCGACCAGCTCCAGCGCCGCCGCCGGATCGGTCGGCGGCCCCGACCATTCGATGGTTCCCTCGGGTCCGGCCAGTCCCACCGCGCGCGCCCGGAGCAGCCAGCGCAATCGCCGTGCCGCCGCCCGGCCGCCGGGCCCGCGCAGCCCCTCCCCGAGATGCGCGGAGACCTGCCGTGCGACGCTCAGGGCCGTGATCGGATCGGCGCGCCCTTCCCGCCGCAGCCACGTTGGCACAGTCAACAACCCCCTGCCGCATGAATTTCCACAAAGCGGAGGCAAATATCCACTGAACGGAACTCTCTCCAGAGAGCATAATCCGCTGCGCCACTTCGGTCCACCGCAGGACAGACACCGAAGATGCTGTTACTCAACACCTTTGGTCAAGAATAAGAATCACAGTGAATTCATCGGTCCGAATACGTGTGGAATCGATTGCGAACCGGTCGATTACGTTCCGATGCACGGTGCCTATGGCGCTACAGCCGATAGGCCAGCTCCTTCACCATCAAGGTCGCCAGGACCGCCTGTCCGCCGCTCGCGACGTGAATCTTGTCCTCGCTCACCAGATTCGCCCGCTCGTTGATGGGGTGGTCCCACGTGTCGACGAGCACGGCATCGAACTCACCGGCCAGCTTGCGCGTGATGTCGTTGAGCCGGGCGACCCGATCGGTCCAGTCCGGAAACGCGGGGATGACGAACCGGCGGACCAGGGTGAACACCGTCAGTTGCGCGCCCGTTCCGGCCGCCCACACCCACATTTCACGCAACCCGGCCTCGATCTGGTCCCAATCGGGATGGCGGCGCACGATGTCGTTCGCACCGCTGTTCACGTGCAGCAGATCGGGTTCGAAGTCCTCGATCAGCTGCCGCTGCTCCGCGAGCGCCTGCGCGGTGGTGGCACCGACCTTCGAGGTATTGAGGTAGGCCAGGTCCGGGTAGACCATGCGCAGCACACGCTCCACCCGGCCGACCCAGCCCAGGTGCTCATAGCCCGGGGTCGGACCGCACACGCCCGCCGACAGGCTGTCGCCGAACGACGCGAACCGCCGCCACGGAGCGTCGTGCAGCAGCGCGGCGGCGAGTTGCGGTGCGAGAACGTCCGGATCGGTCTCTTCGGTCAAAGGCTGTTCGGTAACCGTCATTCCAAAAGAATACGGTCGGTCGTATCCACAAGCAATGGCCAGCGTGCCCGGTGTCAGCCCTGTGCGCCCCGCTTGCGGGCGGCCGTTTCCAAATAGGCGCCGAGTTCGGACTCCAGTACTTTGTCGAGGGCCTGATCGAGGCTGTCACGCACCGCCCGGACGCCGAGATCGCGCAGATGAGTGAGCATTTCGGCGGTGGCCGCCACCTCCGCGTCGGAGTCCGGGAGCCATCCGGGACCGTGCTGGTCGACAATGTGGTCCTTGGCGGCGACCACCATCAGCCGCGCGATGTCCTCGAGCCGGTCGACGATGGCGGCGTGCAGGTCGATGATGCCGGGCAGGTCGAAGCCGTAAGAGTTCAGGGCCGCGAAGGTTTCGAGCAGATCGGGGCGGGTGAGCTCGGCGGTGTCACCGTGCAGACGGACCAGGCCGAGTTCCTCGAGGCGGGCGAGCTGGTCGCGATCGACCTGGTGCTCCTCGGTCTCGCCGAAGAAGGTGTCGATGAGTTCGCGCGGAATCTCCACCGGCTCTTCGGATTTACCCCAGGTGGCGGTGACCGCGCTCTGCAGCCCGAGGATCTCGGTCAGATCCTTGCCGGTCTCCCAGCTGGTGATGAAGTCCGCGATGTGCGCGATGGTGAAGCCGCGCTGCAGCAGCGCGTCGATGATGCGCAACCGCGCCAGATGCGTCTCGTCGTAGATCAGGGCCCGCCCACTGCGCCGGGTCGGCGTGGGGAGCAGGCCCTTCTCCTGATACGCCCGCACATTGCGGGTGGTGGTCCCGGCGGCCTGGGCGAGATCGTCGATGCGGTACTCCGCCATCCGTATCGCACCCGTCCTTTCCGCCGACCACCCGAATCATCGATCGGCCACGACACTAGCGCAGGTCGTAATCCGCCAGGCGCACCGTGGCCAGCTGGCGGGCGTACTGGGTGCCGAAACCGGGGTACATGGTGGCGTTGAAGCCGTCCTCGGTCAGATACCAGCTGCGGCAGCCGGAGTTCCACGTGGTCGCCGTCAACCGGCGCTGCAGGCGACGGTTGTAGCGGTCCTGCCGATCCTGTCGCGGCTCCAGGGTGCGTGCGGTGCCATCCAGCACGATCTTGATGGCGTCGGTCAGATAGTCGATCTGCGCCTCCATGTAGACCAGCGCCGAATTGTGGCCGGGACCGGAGTTCGGGCCGAAGGTGAGGAACAGATTCGGGTATCCGGCCACCGTGACGCTCTTGAACGCGTATGCGCCCCTGCGCCATTCATCGGCGAGCACCCGGCCGCCGCGACCGGTCACCGGAATCGGCGTGCCCTGTTTGGACACCTCGAACCCGGTGGCGAAGACAATGCAGTCGAAGCGGTGCTCGATGCCCTCGGCGGTGCGGATGCCCCGCGGCGAGATCTCGGCGATGGGCCAGGTGATGAGCTTGCAGTTCTCGCTCTGGAGCGCCGGGTAGTAGTCGCTGCTCATCAGCAGGCGCTTGCAGCCCGCCCGGAAATCCGGGGTGAGTTGGCGGCGCAGCCACGGATCGCGCACCTGGGCACGCAGATGCGCGAGCGCCACCGACTCCACGACCCGGGTCAGCGGCGTGTTCCACACCACGCCCAGCGCCACCGACTCGTGCCCCCAGAACCAGGCCTCGCGCGCCAGCGACTGGGTCACCGGCACGCGTCGATACAGCTGCTTGGTGAGGCCGTTCGTGCGCCGATTCACCCGGGGCAGCACCCAACCGGGCGTGCGCTGGAAGACCTTCACCGCCGCGGCCTGTTTCACCAGTTCCGGAATGATCTGCACGGCGCTGGCTCCGGTGCCGACCACCGCCACCTTCTTGCCGGTGAAGTCGTAGTCGTGATCCCAACGGGCACTGTGGATCTTGTGGCCCTCGTAGGTATCGATGCCCTTGATATCCGGGAATCCGGCATTGGCCAGCGGCCCCGAGGCCAGAATCACCGTCCGCGCCAGCACATCCGGGCGGCCCTCGGCGAACGAGACGGTCCAGAGTCCGGCTGCTTCGTCGAATGCCAGGGCGGTGACGTTGTGCCCGAAGCGAATACGCGGCCCGATGCCGAACCGCTCCACCATGGAGTCGATATACCCGAGGATTTCCGCACTGCCCGAATAGGTGTGCGACCAGTCCGGGTTCGGCGCGAAGCTGTAAGAGTACAGCCGCGACGGGATGTCGCAGGCCGCACCGGGATAGGTGTTGTCCCGCCAGGTGCCACCCACCCGCTCTCCCCGCTCGAAAAGCGCGAAGTCGCCGATCCCCTTCTGTCGCAGCCTGATCGCCGCGCCGATGCCCGCGAAGCCCGCCCCGATGATCGCCACGTCCAGTGGCTTACGCACGGCGCTCATGCGACCGGCTCGTAGGTGAGTTCCTTGGACCAGGTCGGCTGCGCGGGCAGCAGGCGCTCGGGTATGGCCCCGGTCAGCTTGACCAGGCCGTCCGCGAGCAGGTGATACGGGTGGTCACGGTTGATGACCCAGCCCGCGTGCATCTTCACGATCCGATACATGGGCACCCGGTTGGCGATCGGATTGCGCTCCCCGACCTGCTTGAACCGCGCCATGGCCGCGTAGAGCTTCTCCTCGTTCACGCCCATCTCGACAATGTTGTCGCGCATCTTGTTCAGCAGCGGCACATAGCTGAGCACGCCGATCATGAGCGAGGGCTTGACCCACCCGCCCACCAGATCGATGGCCAGCTTGCGCGCGCTGGCGTGCCCGAGCAGCTCCATGACCGCGTAATCGGTGGCCAAATGCCGGGATTCGTCATTGTTGATCCGCTTGAACACCTCCTGCGCCACCGGATCGGAAATCTCGTCGGTCACGAACTTGATCAGCGCGCCGTCCAGGGCCACCTCGAGCATGGGGATGACGGTGCCCAGGAACGACAGCGACATGCCGTCGGAATGCTTGTCCAGAAAGTCGATGACCAGCTTGACATTGATATTTGGCTCGGGGATCTCGTCCCCGTCGAGCATGCCCCAGCGCCGCATGAGCGCCAGCTCGGCATTGGCGTGCCGCTGCTCCTCGGCATGGAAGTAGCGGTAGATCTCCGCCAGCGTGGCCGTCGGGGCCTTCTTGGCCATGGCCGCGAATCCGCGTGCGCCGACATTCTCGATCCACATGAGATCGGCCATGAACGGCTTCAGCTTGGCGTGCAGCGCGGGATCGATGAGCTCGGCTCCCGGTGCGTCCCAGTCGATATCGGCCAGCGCCCACTGCTTGGATTTGATCTTGGCCAGCATGTTGTCGAAATCGAAGGCTTGATTCTTGGCGGACATATCAGACTCCCGTCTGCTGGATGGTCTGCTGCGGCGTTGTCGAGTCCTCCTGTGGCAGGACACGATTCAAGACGCCGAGGGCTTGGGTGTAGAGAGCCGGGAAGTGCCGCTTGAGATGCCAGACCAGCCGGGCGTCCAGCTGCGGCACCACGTACAGCGCACCGCGGTCGTGGGCATCGAGGGTGGTGCGGGCGACCCGCTCGGGCGAGAATCCGGACAGCCGCATGAGCCCGGTCGCCAGCCGCGCGGATCCGGCCGTAATCCGCCCGTCCGCAACCACATTCGTCCGCACGAAGGTGGGGCACAGCGCGGTGACGGCCACCCCGCTGCCCGCCAGCTCGGCCGCCATGGTCTCCGACAGCGAGACGACCGCGGCCTTGGACACGTTGTAGGCGGCCATCCCGGGCGCGGCGGCGAATCCGGCCGCCGAGGCCACATTGATGATCCCGCCGCGCCCGGCCGCGCGCAGCCGGGGCGCGAAGATCTCGCAGCCGTACACCACCCCCCACAGATTGATCCCCAGCGCCCATTCCCAGTCGCCGAAACCAATGTCTCCCACCGGTTTCCCGCCGATGCCGACACCGGCGTTGTTGATCACCAGCGTCGGTGCGCCCCGGAAGATCAGCTCCGCATGCAGGGCGAGGCTCTCGATATCCTCGCGGCGCGACACATCGCAGAAGATCGAATGCGCGGTCCGCCCGTACGTCTGCTCGATCAGCCGCACGGTCTCGTCGGCGCGCTCCTTGTCGATGTCCGCGCACACGACTTCCCCACCGCGCGCGGCGAGTTCGAGCGCGAAGGCCCGCCCGATCCCGCTGCCCGCCCCGGTCACAATCGCCTTGGCGCGGTGTGTGCGGCGCTTGCCGCCCAGCGCGAACGCCAGCTCGTCGATCGGCCACATATCAGCTCACCTGTTCTCGAACCGGCGAGTCCGACCGCGCCAGTGTGGAAGTCACGAATGCCGCGGTCTGGCGCAGCGCGGCGGCCGCCTCGGGAACCAGCAGCGGCAGCGCCTGGAACACATGAATTCGGCCCGGCCACAGCTGGAGTTCGCACGGCACCCCCGCCGCCGCGGCCATATCCCGCAGCTGCCGCGCGTCGTCGGCGAGCATCTCCCCCGCACTGGCCTGCACGAACAGCGGCGGCAGCGCCGCGCCCGCCGGAATCCGCAGCCGCAGCCGCGGCGAATCCTCCGGTTCCGCACCGGTGTACAGCGCGATCATGCGCCGCCCCACCCACGCCGGGGCCATGGGGTCGGGCAGCACCCGATCCCGCCGCTCGGCCAGGGTCAGCGTCGGGTCGACCAGCGGCGAGAACATGAAGGCACCGGCGGGTTGCGCCGCCCCGGCAATCTCGTTCTGCAGCAAGAGATCCAGCGTCAGATGACACCCCGCCGAGTCACCGCCGATCACCAGATCCCGCGCCCGGTACCCGTGTTCGAGCAACCATCGATACCCGGCCGCGGCATCCTGCGCCGCGGCAGGAAACGGATGCTCCGGCGCGAGCCGGTAATCCACGACGAAGACCGGCAGCCCGGTCAGCTTCGACAGTCGCGAGGCCAGCCCCCGATGCGTGCGCGCCGAGCACACCACGTATCCGCTGCCGTGGATGTAGTAGATGGCCCGCTCCGCGTGCCGAACCCCCGCCGCGCGGACCCACTCGCCGCGCACCCCGCCCGACCGCACCGGCATGACCGCGGTCCCCGGCAGTGTCGGCCCGAAGGCCGCCATGATCGCGGCGATGAGCCCGCGCCCGGCCTCGATCCCGATTCGATTGTTCGGCAACAACCCATTGACCTGCCGCAACCCCACCACCGACGCCGCGGCCGCCATGCGCGTCCGCGTCGCGGGTCGGGTGGGAACCGCCGCCGAGGGGAAGGTCGCCGTTGACCTTGTACTCATGCCCCAAGCATCACCCCCGAATGTTACAGTTGTCAATGGCACATTCGTAACAACCGCTCACACTGATAACAATCGCTCACGCATTGGCGGGCAGACCGGTTCCCGCGCCGCGGCGGCGAATCGCGACCAGGTCGTGGCGGGCGGCGGGGAGGGTCGGTTCATCGATGCCCTCGATGGTGAATCCGGCGTCGGTGATCATCCCGCGGTCGTCCGCGCCCGGCTGGCCCTCGCTGGTGAGGTAGTCGCCCAGGAAGATCGAATTCGCCAAGTGCAGTGCCAGGGGCTGCATTCCACGCAGGTGGATCTCCCGCCCGCCCGCCAGCCGGACCTCGACGTCCGGGAAGTAGAAGCGGAACAGGGCCAGGATGCGCAGGCAGCGCTCGGGGGTCAGATCCCAGCGGTCACCGAGCGGGGTGCCCTCGAAGGGGATGAGGAAGTTGACCGGCACCGAGTCCGGATTCAGCTCGCGCAGCGCGAGCGCGACATCCACGATGTCGTCATCGGATTCACCCATGCCGAAGATCGCGCCCGAACACGGGGACAGGCCCGCGACCGTCGCGCGGCCCAGGGTGTCCACCCGATCGGCGAAGGTGTGCGTCGAACAGATGTCGGCGTAGCGGGCCTCGGCGGTATTGAGGTTGTGGCTGTAGGCGTCCGCGCCCGCCGCGGCCAGCCGCTCGGCCTGCCCGTCGGCCAGCAGTCCCAGGCAGACGCAGATCTCGACCTTCGGATGCTCGGATCGAATGGCGGCGATGGTGTTTTCGATGCGCCCCAGATCCCGCTCCCCCGGCCCGCGCCCGCTGGCCACCAGGCACACCCGCTTGGCCCCGGCCCGCACCGCCTGACCCGCGACCTCGGCGGCCTTGCCCGGCGCGATCCAGGAGTACTTGAGCACCTCGGCCTCGGAACCCAGGCGCTGCGAACAGTATCCGCAGTCCTCGGGACACAGACCGCTCTTCATGTTCACGATGGTGTTGAGTTTGACTCGGGTGCCGAAGAATTCGCGACGCACCCGCGCACCGGCCGCCACCACATCGATCAATGGCTCCGAATCACCCAAGAGCGCAAGGGCTTCCGCACGCTCCGGAGCTCGTCTTTGTAATGCCTTGTCCACCAACGTTTTCAGCAGATCGCTTGTCATGCGATCGCAATCTACCTCGAGCTTGAACAGTGTTCAAGTATCCTTGCGAGGTGCGATTACGCCATACGGCAACACAACTGATACCTTTCAGCTATGACCATCGATATGGAGTCGACGGGTGTCGAGGCGGGGAGTGCGCGGACGAAACCGCTGGCGTGGTTGCGGGCGCCGGTGGAGCCCGCCGGGGACAACGGGTTCTTCGGGCCCGGGTCGGTGACGTGGAAGGTGTGGGGGTATCCGACCTCGCTGTCGGTGGGGTTTCACCGGGCGGTGGTGATCGAGGAGCTGGATCCGTTCCTGGTGGCCTCGGTGCAGCACACGGGAAAGGTGTACAGCCAGGCCAGGACTCGCTACGACCACACCCTCGCCTACTTCGCGACGGTCATGTTCGGCGATACCGAGACCGCGACCAAGGCCTCCGCGGTGCTGATGAAGATCCACGCCAAGACGGGCGTGGGCATCGAGCCGGTCTCCGGATTGCCCTATGACGCAAACGATCCGGACTCGCAGCTGTGGATCCACCTGACGGCGTGGCACTCGATTCTCTACGTCTACGAGCAGTTCGGACCGGGGCCACTGTCGGATGCCGAGGAGCATCAATTCTGGAACGAGTGCGCGATCGCGGCGCAGTTGCAGACCTGCGATCCGAACAAGGTGCCGCGCACCCGGGAGGGGATTCGCGCCTACTTCGAGGACATTCGGCCGCGGCTGGCCGCCAGCGAGGTCACCCAGCAGATGATGGACCACCTGCTCAATGCCCGGGTCATGTATCCGCCGCTGCTGGGCAAGCTCGGACCCTTCGCCTGGATCGCGAACAAATTCCTGCGCACCGCCACCATCGCGACGCTGCCGCACTGGCAGCGCGACCTGGCCGCGATCCGCCAGTCACCGCTGGCCGATCTGGCGGTGCGACTGCTGGCCAAGCCGGTCTTCTGGGTGCTGTCCAAGAGCGGGCGGCTCCAATTGAGCCTGCTGGCTTGGCTTTCGCCGATGACGGCCCCGGTGGCCGCGCCGTTCCTGCGCAAGGTCCCGGCCCGGGAGGCGCGCACGATGACCCCGGCCGAGGCCTTCGCGCATTGGAACGTCCAGACCCCGGCCGAGCTGTACGCCCAACTGCATCGGCGCGCGGAGTAGCGCCCGGACCGGAAAAGCCGACTGCCCCCGAAGGATTCGGGGGCAGTCGGCGTTGTTTCGGCCGTTCTCCGGGACTCAGCGGTTGCCGTGCGCGCCGAGGGAGGCGCTGAAGACGGCGACCGGGGTGCGCGACGCGCGCAGGTTGGCGCGTTCCGACACGGTCAGCGCGGACCGGGAACGACGCTCGCCGAGTACCGACAGTACGGTCAACGGGTTACGGGAGAAGTTGATGAAAGCCATGACAGCCCTCCTTCAGGAGTCAGGCCGACCACCGCGTGAGAGAACTACAGCTCCGCACCGGTAGGCCGGGAAGTACGAGGGTGGTGAATCGGTCTCGGACACGGACTGTCGCCGTGATTCATTCGTCCCTCACCTCCTCTTACTAGCCATGACACCGATTACGGGCCTCGCCGGGTCGCGAGGCACAGAACGGCCATTATTGCCGATACTCGACCGTCCAGTCAAGTTCCGTTCATCTTCCGTTCATCTTCATCGGCATACCCCGTACTTCACGCCGACACCCGCAGACCCACCGCGTCGGCGAGGCGGCGGTGGGATTCGAGGCGGGCGGTGCGGTCGTAGGTACTGGTGTGGACGAGGAATTCATCGGCCTCGGTGCGGCGGATCAGTCGGTCCAGCTCGGCCAGCACCTGCGCTTCGGGGCCGTGGATGTGGCCGCGCAGCGCGTCGTCGAACAGGGCGCGCTGTCGGTCGGTCATGGGTTCGCGTTCGATGACCTCGGGCGGGAGCAGGGCGGGGAATTCGCCGCGCGTCCGCGACCAGGCCGCCGACCAGGCCTCGGGCAGCAGCAGGCGATGGGCCTGCGCGGTGGTGTCGGCGATGACGACCGAACCGGAGAGAACGACGTAGGGTTCGTCGCCGCCGGGGCCGGGCCGGAACTCGGCGCGGTACCGGTCGATGGCCTCGACCATGGCGTCCTCACCGGAGACCGCCGCGATGACCAGCGGCAGGCCGAAGCGCGCGGCGCGCTCGGCGCCCGAGCCGGTGGCGAGGAGGAAGGCGGGCACGCGCAGCCCTTCGGCGGGCCAGGCGTGCACGCCCCGGCGTCCGCCCGTGAAATACGCCAGCAGTTCGGTCAATTGGGCATCGAAGTCCTCGGCGTCGCGCTTGTCGTGGCCGAGCGCGCGGCGCACGCCGTCGGTGAAGCCGACCGAACGGCCCAGACCCATATCGATGCGGCCCGGGTACAGCGATTCCAGGACGCCGAACTGTTCGGCCACCACCAGCGGCTGATGGTTGGGCAGCATGACGCCGCCGGTGCCGACCCGGATGCGGGAGGTGGCCGCCGCGATGGCGGCCGCGAGCACGGTCGGCGCGGAACCGGCCACGCCCGGGACGCTGTGGTGTTCGGAGACCCAGAAGCGGTGGTAGCCCCACTCCTCGGCCAGGCGGGCGAACTCGACGGTCTCGCGCAGGGCCTCCGGATGCGACTGGTCCCGGCGGACCCGGGAGCGGTCCAGGATCGAGAAGCGAATCGACCGCCACGCCGGAATCGTGTCCATTGCCACCATGCCCAGTGCAAACCCGAACGGCCGGGTTTGATTCCGGGCGTGCGGCTCAGCTCACAGGCGGCAGGAAGCCGACCTCGACGTAGTAGTCGAAGTAGCGGGCCAGCGTCGCGCAGTCGACGCCCGGGCACGGGGAGCTCGGATCGCTCGGTGCCACACCGGTCACCTCGGCGGAATAGTTGATGCTCAGGGCGGCCGCGCGAACCAGCAGTTCGTCGGCTCCCGACCGCTCGGCCGAGGTCAGCAGGGTGGTGGCGAACTCCATCGGGTCGGCGAGGTCCAGGCGGTAACCGCGACGCAGGATCTCGTCTCGAATGGATTTCAGGGAGACCGTCCGTCCGGGCAGCAGGGCGACCACGCGCTCGCGCGCGGGCGCGGCGACGACCGTGGCGGCCACCTGGTCGACGGGCAGCATGGCGACCTCGCCGTCGGGCAGGTCCGGGGCCACGCCGAGCACCAGCATGGCGCGCAGCATGGTCCACCAGGCGTCGTCGGTTCCGGCCGCCCCCGTGCGGGAATCACCCGTGATCAGGCCGGGTCGATAGACGCGGACTGGCAGGCCGCGGTCGGCGGCGGTCCGAACCAATTGTTCGGCAACCCATTTCGTGAGGACGTAGCCGGGTAGCCCGTCCGGCGGGCCGTCGGGAACCGAGGCGGTCGAGATGTAGTGGACCGGGGCGAGCGGGCCGGTGGCGGCCAGTCGCAGCACCTCGCGGGTGCCCTCGACATTGGCCGGGCGCATGCGGGCGTACGGCTCGAGGTGATTGACGTGCGCGCCATTGTGGTAGATCGCGTCGACGCGCTCGGCGAGCTCGGTGAACCGCTCGGCGGTCAGGCCCAGCCGCGGCCGCGCGAGATCGCCGGGGACCGGGACGATGCGGTCCGGGTAGCCGGAGAGGTCCACGCGGAAGCTCGCGGCGGCGTCGGAAATGCGCTGCCGGGCATGGGATTCGTCGGTCGCGCGGGTGAGGCAGTAGACGGTGGACGAGGTGCGTTCGAGGAGTTCCCGCAGGAGGAAGACACCGAGGAAACCCGTCGCGCCGGTGAGCAGGACGGCATCGGGTGCGCCGGAGTCACGCTGCTCTCGATCGGCGGCGGTGATGTCCGCGTCCAGCACGGCGTCGGCCAGCGGATCGGGTCCGCCGTCCGAGGTCGCCGGGTCCGCCCGGAGCGCGGCGGCCAGGTCGTGCACCCGCGGATGGTCGAACAGCGGACGCAGCGGCACCGCGATGGCCAGCCGATCGGCCAGCGCGGCACGAACGCGAATGGCGGACAGGGAGTTTCCGCCCAGGGCGAAGAAGTCGTCATCGCGGCCGACCCGGTCGATGCCGAGCTCCGCGCCGAAGACCTCGGCGACGATCCGCTCGTCCGCAGTCTCCGGAGCCCGGTATTCCCGCACCGGCAGTTCCGGATCGGGCAGCGCGGCCCGATTCAGTTTGCCGGTGGACCCCAGCGGGAAGGCCTCGAGCACGGTGAGGTAGCTGGGAACCATGTAGCCCGGCAACCGCTTTCGGGCCGCGTCCAGTACCTCGGCGAGATCCGGTGCGACGCCGCCGACGCCGCGCAGATAGCCCACCAGCCGCTCGCTCCGAATGGCCACGACCGCCTCGGCGACGCCCGGATGCGCGCGCAGTGCGGCCTCCACCTCACCGGGTTCGATGCGCTGGCCGCGCAGCTTGAGCTGGAAGTCGGTGCGGCCCAGGTATTCCAGGCCGCCGTCGCGGGTGCGCCGGACCAGGTCGCCGGTGCGGTACATGCGCGCACCGGCCGGGCCGAAGGGGTCGGCGAGGAAGCGATCCGCCGTCCGGTCCGCCTGGCCGAGGTAGCCGCGGGCCAGCTGCGCGCCCGCGACGTACAGTTCGCCGGGCGTGCCCGCCGGTACCGGATGCAGGCGGGCGTCGAGCACGTACGCGCGCGAATTCCAATGCGGCGCACCGATGGACACGGGCCGGTCGCCGAGATCGGTCACCTCGGTGCCGGTAATGGAGATGGTCGCCTCGGTCGGGCCGTACAGGTTGTGCAGCCGGGCCGGGCTCGCGGCGGTGAAGCGCGCGATCAGCTCGGCGGGCAGCGCCTCGCCACCCACCCAGACCACCCGCAACCCGGACAGGGCTTGGGCGGGTGCGTGTTCCAAGAGCGCGCGCAGCAGTGAGGGGACGGTGAGGAAGCACGTCACGCGGTGGCGGTCGATGATGTCGGCCAGGTACTCGGGATCGGTGCGGCCGGTGGTCGTGGGGATGACCAGGTGTGCGCCCGCGGCCAGCGGCGCGGTGTAGCCGATCAGGGAGGCGTCGAAGGTGGTGGGCACCAACTGGAGATAGGTGTCGGCCTCGGTCAGGTGGTATTCGGCGGTGAGGAAGGCGATGTGATTGGCCATGGCCGCATGCGAGATGCCGACGGCCTTGGGGCGGCCGGTGGATCCGGACGTGAAGATCACGTAGGCGAGATCCTGTTCGCGCAGCGGGCGCGGCCGGTCGGCGTCGGTGACGGGTGTTGGCGAGAAGCTCGACAGCTCTTCGGAATTCAGCATGTCCGCGGTGATGACGCACACGGGTGCGACGGTGGCCACCATGTCCGCCACCCGCTCGGCGGGCTGGGTCGGATCGATCGGGACGTAGGCGCCGCCCGCCTGCACGATGGCGTAGAGCGCGACCACCAGGTCCACGCCGGGCGGCAGCGCCGTGCCGACGGTCGTTCCGGGACCGACTCCGACGTCGATCAGCTTGCGCGCGAGTCGATTCGAACGCTCCGAGAGTTCGCGATAGGTCAGCGCCGCACTTTCATCGGTCACCGCCACGGCATCCGGCGTGCGGCGCACCTGCTCTCGGAAGGCCGAGAAGAAGAAGCGGTGCGGCACAGCGTGATTCGAGCCCACACTCGGGAAGTTCGTCACCTCCGCGACGTCGGTCAGCGGCAGATCACCGACGGCACGCTCCGGGTCGGCGGCGACGGCGGCCAGCAGGGCGCTCAATCGCCGCCCGAACGCGTCGATGGTGGACTCGTCGAAGAGATCGGTGGCATACCGCCAGGAACAGTTCAGGCCCGCAGCGCCTTCCGCGTCCCGGCGCGGGACCACGGTGAGCTGGAGATCCATGGGCGAGACCGATTCCCCGAGGTCGATGGCGTCGACGGTGAGGCCGGGCAGCCGCAGCTGTCGTTCGCCGAATTCCTGGAAGGACAGGGCGACCTGGAACAGCGGGTGATGCGCCTGGGTGCGCGGTGGGTCCAGATCCGCCACCAGCCGCTCGAAGGGCACCTCGGCATGGGCGAAGGCCGCCAGATCGGTATCGCGGACCCGTGCGAGCAGATCGGTGAAGCTCTCGGCGGCCTCGACGCGGGTGCGCAGCACCAGCGTATTGACGAACATGCCGATGAGATCGTCGAGTTCGGGCTCGCCGCGCCCGGCCACCGGCGCGCCGACGGCAATGTCCGCGGTCGCCGACAGCCGCGCCAACAGGACCGCCAGGCCCGCGTGCACCACCATGAACAGTGACACGCCCTGTGCGCGAGCCAGTTCCTCGAGCCCGCGATGCACGGCGGCGTCCACCGGGAAATGCCGGGCCGCACCGCGCTGCGACGCCACGGGCGGGCGCGGGCGGTCGGTGGGGAGTTCCAACAGAGGCGGCAGTCCGGTCAATGCCGTCCGCCAGTGCCGCAGCTGGGTCGCGAGCAGGGAATCGGGTTTGCTTGCCGGACCGAGTAATTCGCGCTGCCAGACCGCGTAGTCGGCGTATTGCACGGGCAGCGGCGACCACTCCGGCGCGTCGCCTCGGGTGCGGGCCGCATAGGCGGTCATGAGGTCGCGGGTCAACGGGAGCATCGAGAAGCCGTCGGCGGCCAGGTGGTGGATCACGACGGCCAGCACGAAGTCGTGCTCGGCGAGGCGGTACAGGCGCAGCCGCAGCGGCACCTCGGCGGTCACGTCGAATCCCTTGCCCGCCAAGGCGATCAGCTCCGAGCTCAGTTCGGATTCCGGAAGCTCCACGGGCGTCAGGTCCACCGGGACCTCGTCGACGGGCCGAATGTCCTGATAGCCGTGTCCCGCGCTCTCGGGGAAGACCGTGCGCAGGACCTCGTGCCGCTCGAGCAGATCACGCACGGCCAGCCCGAACGCGCCGACGTCGAGATCGCCCGAAAGCCGCAGGGCGAAGGGAATATTGTAGGCGGGCGAGCGGGGATCCAGGCGCGCCAGGAACCACATGCGCTGCTGCGCCAGCGAGAGCGGTGGCCGCGTCGCGGAGTGCGGCCGAGGCCGCAGCGGCAACCGATCCTCGGTGCCGAGCGCCTCGATGGCCGCCGCCAGCGCGGCCACAGTCGAATGCTCGAAGATCAGCCGGACCGGAACGCGCGCGCTCCCGCCGACACCGAGTCGTCCCGCCAATCGCGTTGCCAGCAGCGAGTTTCCGCCGAGCTCGAAGAAGTCGTCGACGGCCCCGACCGGACCGACGCCCAGCAGTTCGGAGAAGGCCGCCGCGACCGTGCGCTCGGTGTCGGTCAGGGCCCGCCGGGTGGCGTGGGTGGCCAGGACGGGCTCGGGCAACGCGTCGTAATCGAGCTTGCCCACGGGCGTCAGCGGAATGCGCTCGATGACGACCACGGCCGCCGGGACGGCGTGGCGCGGAAGCTGCTGGCGCGCATACTCTCTCAAGGAGTCGGGATCGGGTTCGGTGTGCGTCGCGGGCACCACGTACGACACCGGCGCGGTCGCGCCGCTGGGCAGGCGGCGCAGCAGAGTCTTGGCGTGACAGACCGATTCGTGCGCGGACAGCACCGCATCGATCTCGCCGAGTTCCACCCGGAAGCCCCGGATCTGCACCTGCGCGTCGCTGCGGCCCAGATATTCGAGCGTCGGCCGACCGTCCCCGCCCACGATCCACCGCACCACATCGCCGGTGCGATACAGCCGCTCCCCCGTGCCGTCCGGGTGCGCGACGAAGCGGGCCGCGGTCAATCCCGGCCGCCGATGGTAGCCGCGCGCCAAACCCGGTCCGGCCAAATACAATTCACCGGCGACCGCGGTCGGCACCGGCCGCAGCCGGGCGTCGAGCACCAGGGCCGACACCCCGGGAATCGGCCCGCCGATGGCGACGGTGTCCGCCGGGGTCAGCGCCTCGCTGATGGTCGCGGCGACCGTGGTCTCGGTGGGTCCGTACAGATTGAAGAAGGAGCGTCCGGGCGACCAGCGGGCCACCAGATCGGGCGGGCATTCCTCACCGCCCGCGACCACCACCGCGAGATCGGGCAAGTCGGTGGCGTCGAGGCCCGCCAGGGCGGCCGGGGTGATGAAGGCGTGGGTGACCCGCTCGGCGCGCAGCAGTTCGGTGAGTTCGTCGCCGCCGAAGCAGTCGGCCGGTGCGATGACCATGGTCGCCGCCGACCCGACGGCCAGCAGCAGTTCCAGCACGGCCGCGTCGAAGCTCGGCGAGGCGAAGTGCAGGGTGCGCGAGCCGGAGGTGATGCCGAATCGGCGGGTCTGCTCCCGGCAGAGTCCGGCCAGCCCGGTGTGGGTGACGGCCACGCCCTTGGGCAGACCGGTCGAGCCGGAGGTGTAGATCACATAGGCGATGTCGGTGCCGTGCAGTCGGCGGGTGCGTTCGGTGAAGTGCAGCGGTTCGGCCGAGGCGTCGGCCTGCGCCGCGGCGCAGGCCGGGGAGTCGAGTTCGAGCCAGTCGAGGCCGTCGCCGAGTCGCTCGCGGGTAGCCGAGAGCGTCAGACCGTGGGCCGCGCCCGAGTCGGCGAGCATATGGGCGACACGGTCGGCCGGATAGTTGGGGTCGACCGGCACGAAGGCCGCGCCCGACTTGGCGACCGCCCACACCGCGACCACGGACTCGATCGAGCGCCGCAGCGCCAGCACCACGCGGTCACCGGGCCCGAGGCCGCGCGCGATGAGTACCCGGGCCAGGCGGGTGGAGCGTTCGTCCAGGTCGGCGTAGGTGAGCGAGCGTCCGCCCGTGCACACCGCGATACCGGTCGGATCAGTCTCCGCGGCGGTGGCCAGCAGGCGGGGCAGCGTGCATACCCGCGGGCGGCCACGCGGCGTCGGTGCCCGGCGTGCCGCAAGAACGTCGGCACTCACCGGTTCCTACTTTCAGCCTCGATTCGCCTTCCCCCACAAGCGCATGAATACCGCGTCCGAGCGGGGTAGGCAAGACGTGAACAGATTGATTGAAACCGAGGCTACCAGCGCTAATGTCGAGCAAATTCGGCACCGGTGCGGCGGACCGAAACGGTCAGGCCGTCAGGAGACCGAGGTCACGGCGGCCGGAACCGACCACCGCGCCCGGGTCGGCGTCCAATACCCGGTGCAGCAGTTCGTGATAGATGTCGCGGAAATCGACCGTCGCCTTCAGGTCCCCATTGTCGAGGTCGGTGAGGCTGGGCTCGTCGCCGTGGAAGCCGCCCGCGACACCCGCGCCCGCGAGCAGGACCGGTCCGGCGGTGCCGTGATCGGTGCCCTGCGAGGCATTGGCGGCCACCCGGCGGCCGAACTCGCTGTAGGCCAGCAGCACCACATCGCGGCCACGCGGGTGAGTGGACAGGTCCTTCAGGAAGCCGGTCACGGCCGCGTCGAGGCGGCCCAGCAGTTGCTCTTGGGTGTGGCGTTCGTCGGCGTGGGTGTCGAAGCCGCCCAGGCTCACCGAGTAGACGCGGGTAGGGACACCGGCCTTGATGCACTGGGAGACCAGATCCAGCTGAGCGACGAGGGCGTCGGCGGCCTGCCCCTTCGACTGCTTCAACGACGAGAAGGTTTGGCGGACAGTCTGTTCGGCCTGATAGCCGGTGCAGACCCGGCCGCGTGCCGGACTGTCGTCCGGATCGGTGGCGGCCAGGCCGGACAGTGTCGCGGCCAGATCGGCCGACAGCGGAGCCGAGGACGGATCCAACGCCGCCGCGGTGTGTTTCGCGCCCATGGCCAGCTGCGGCAGGACCGGGCCGATATTCACCGCGCGGACCGGATCGTCTCCGGTGGCGTCGAGCCAGCGCCCGATCCAACCGGTCGGCACCGGCTCGTCGGGTGAGGCGGTCTGCCAGATATCCATGGAGCGGAAGTGGCTGTGGTCCGGCCGCGGATAGCCGACACCGCGCACTATGGCCAGTTGATGGTTCTGCCACAGGCCGGACAGGCCCTTCAGGGCCGGATTGAGGCCGAGCTGATCATCGAGGTGCAAGACTTCCTCGGGCCGGTAGGACAATTCCGGTCGGGCATCGTGATACGCGTTGTCCGCGTAGGGAATCACGGTGCTGATCCCGTCATTGCCGCCATACAGGGTGAGCACCACCAGGATTCCCGACCCGGCGGCCAATGGCGTGGTCGTGGCCCGCTGGTGCAGTTCGTCCCAGGTGATGGCGGACGCGCCGACCACGCCGAGCGCGCCCAGCACGCCGGTGCCGACCAGGAACTGTCTGCGACTGACTTGCGGCATGGTGAACGACCTTCAGCTGGTGAGGTATTCGGGAGTATTGATGGCCAGGGCGACGAGCCGGGGCGGCTGGTCGAGGACGGTGTTCAGCACCTTCGCGCTGCGGTCCGACCAGGATCCGAGGCCGAGCAGGTAGGCGGTGGCGTCCAGTCGGCTCGATCGGCTCGCCTGGGTGATCGCCGACAGATCCGCCTTCTTCACCAGATCCGTTGCCGCCGTGAGCCGTATCTGCGCGGCCGCGCTCGACATCCAGCCCTGACCGCGCGGCCAGCCACCGACATTGGGCGGATAGAACGGCAACTGGCCGAGCTTGCGCAGGGTTCCCGCGAGTGCGCGCGCGGAGACGTCGTCGGTGAGCGGAACCCGCAGGGCCCGCACGGCGCCGATCAGCCATTCGACCGGGCCGTGCACGACGGTGTCTCGGGCGGAGGTGAATTCGGCGTCGGTGAGGATCGCGGTGATCAGGGCGGAGAGGTCCCGGCCGGGACCGTAGGCGGCGGTGAGCCGGTTCAGCGCGGCGTCGGAGGGTGGATCGTCGGAGGCGAGCGACTGCCACAGGCTCGCGGCCACGAAGCGCGCGGATTCGGGGCGAGCCAGCACGGCGTCACAGAAGCCCTTGGCGTCGAGTGGACCCGTCACTCCCAGTACGGTTTTGACGCCGCCATCGTGACGTTTCGCCTCGAGGGTGGCCACTCCGCCCGTGATAGTCCACCCCGTCAACGCCCGCGCGCCCTCGCGCACATCGGTTTCGGTGTACCCGTTGCCGTGCCCGAGCGCGAACAGCTCCATGAATTCGCGAGACAGGTTCTCATTGGGCGCTTTCGCGGTATTGCCCACGCCGTCGAGCCAGCGCAGCATGGCCGGGTCGGTGAGCATGGCGTAGGCGAGGGTGGTGAAATCCCCGACCCCGTGCGTGCGCAGCGTCTGATTCTGCGCCGCCATCTCCGCGGCATCGCGCACCTTGGTGGCGGAGGTCGCGAAGTGGTTGTGCCACACCAGCGTGAGCTTCTCGCGGACCGGTACCTGGACGGCTGCCATGCGTCGCAGCCACCACCAGGTCAGCGTGTCGAGCTGTCCGGTGAGTTGGGCCCGATACTGCTTGCGGGCCTCGACCGTCGCGCCCTTCCCGAGCGGAGCGGGCGGAGTGAACCGCGGCAGTGGATTGGCGCGCGCCCCGGGATCGTCCTCCGGGTCGGCGGTCAGGGCGGCGCGGAGGTAACCCGCCACATCCGTGACCGCGTCGACCTCGGCTCCGGTCGTCCCGAACCCGGACCGCCGCAGAACCCGCGCGGTCCGCATCCATTCCGGCGACATGCCCATGCCCCGAGTATCGAGCGCAGAGCGGCCCCGGCGGGGCTCGGCTCAGGGAGTTTCAGTCAATCTTCAGTCGCCGGGCCGCGGCTGGCACACATGATTCGCACCGGGCCTCCCCCGAGCGAAAGGTCGGGAATCGGTGCCTCGAGATATTCCGCGAGCAGTTCGGACAGCCGCCACTGCTCGACCGTGTCGAAGCCGAGTGAGCGCAACAGCTCGTCGAACTCGGCCGGTTCGAGGTAGCTCAGAAAGGGTTCGTTCAGGGCCGCGATCCGTTCGGCGCGCTCGCGCACGGCCGCACGTTCCTCGTCGGTGGTGCCGGGGCCGAGGTAATCGGCGACCACCCATACCGGTGGCGCCTGGTCCGCGATGAATCGGAGCGTCTCCACGATCGCCTCGCGGGTCAGGTACATGACCACGCCCAGCCACACGAACACGGCCGGTTCGTCGCGCCGGAATCCGACGGCGGCGAGACCCGCCGCCAGGGTGCCGGTCTCGAAATCCACGGGCGCGTAGGTGACCGACTCGGGAATCTCGATGCCCGAGTCCGCGAGCATCTCGTGCTTCCACCGTTGCGTATCCGGATGATCGACCTCGAACACCCGGACCTGCGGGTACGGATTCCGGTAACCGAAGGTGTCCAGACCCGCGCCCAGGATCACCACCTGGCGGGTCCCGGCCGCGACGGCCTTGGCGACGACCTCCTCCGCGAGGCGGGCCCGGGCGGCCAGAAAGTATCGGCGAGCCCGCCGACGCGGATCGTTCCCACCCGGCCTGTCGAGGCGCTCGGTCTCGAACTCCTGCATCCGATCGGCCGTCAATCCGATGATCCGCGCGGCCAGCGGGTCGGTGAAGACCCGGGGCTCACCCGAAAGCTGGTGATGCGCACGCGCATACGCTGTGGCCAACGCCGTCCGGCTGGCTCGCCCGGTCTCCATACCCGTCAGCCTAGATCCGGGCGGCGCGCGCGGAGTATGAGAAACCACTCAATCCGTTCGCGCGACCCGGGCGGGTACGGTCGGGTCGTGATCAAGGCGTTGTTGTTCGACGTCCAGGGGACGGCGACCGATTTCCACTCGACCATTCGGGGCGCGGCCGAATCCATTGCCGGGCCACACGCGCCGGGACACGACTGGTCCGCGTTCGTGAACGAGTGGCGCGCGGCCTATTTCGAGGCGACGTCGCGGCGGCCGGAGCAGGGGCCCTGGATGAGTGTGGCCGCGGTGTACCGCGAGACCCTCGATCCCCTCTTGGACGGCAGGGGAATCGGGTTGGGCGCGGCCGAGCGCGATGATCTTGCCCGGGCCTGGGCCCGGCTCGAACCCTGGTCCGACACCGTCGCGGGGTTGACGCGGCTGCGCGAGCACTACACCCTCGCCACCCTGTCCAATGCGGATGTCAGTGCGGTGGTGGAGATTTCACGCCGCGCGGACCTGCCGTGGCACGCGATCTTCGCCGCCGAGATGGTCGGCGTGTTCAAACCCGATCCGCGGACCTACCACCTCGCGGCCCGCTACCTGGGCCTCGAGCCCGCCGAGATCATGATGGTCGCCAGTCACAAATACGACATTCGGGCCGCCGGGCAGCTGGGATTCCACACCGCGTTCGTGGCCCGCCCACTCGAATACGGGGACCCGGCGCTCGGCGATGCGGAGTTTTCCGACGAATTCGATATCAATGCCGTGGATTTCCTGGATCTGGCCGATCAGCTGGGAGCCTGAGGGACCTCGAGGCTCCTACAGTGGCAGGGGGACGTTTCGATACGGGAGGGTCGGCCTTGTCCACAACGCTAGTCAAGGGTCAGAACGGGGCATTGAACGCCGCGGAGGTGGTGGTCTCGGTCAAGGTCGCGGCGGCCGCCGAACTCTCGGCGCTGCTGGTGACCGAGCACGGAAAGGTGCGCACGGACGCGGATTTCGTGTTCTACAACCAGCCCGCGGGACCGGGGGTACGGCTGCGCAACGGGGTGTCCGGGCAGCCCGCCGATCTGGTGGTGTCGCTGGCCCAGGTGCCCGCGGAGATCGCGCAGATTCGGGCGGTGATCACCCTGGACCAGGCGGGCGCGACCTTCGGACGGATCGCGCCGCCGGTCGCGGTCGTCGCCGATCCGGGCGGTAATCCCCTGTACGAGTACCGGATAGAGGATCTGCAGAGCGAATCGATCGTGATCGCGGTCGAGCTGTATCGCCGGTTCGGCGGCTGGAAGGTCCGCGCGGTCGGGCAGGGCTACGCGGGCGGATTCGCGGCCCTGGTCACCGATCACGGCGTCACCGTCGAGGACGCGCCGCGCCCCGCCCCGCAGCGCACTCCTCCCCCACCGCCGCCCGTGCCCTCGGCCTACCCGCCGCCGCTCGAACCGACTCAGGTGGCACCGACCCCACCCGCACCGTATCCCCCTGCGCCACCGCCGAATTCGACATTTGCGCCGCCGCCACCGGCCCCACCACGCCCCACCGAGGGCGAACTGTCGCGCGGTCGCCCGGTCAATCTGTCCAAGGGGCAGCGCGTCACCCTGCGCAAGGAAGGCGGGGTAGCGCTGACCCGGATTCGCATGGGCCTGGGCTGGGATCCCGCCAAGCGCGGCGGGCTGTTCGGGCAGCGCGTCGTCAATATCGATCTGGACGCCTGGGTTGCCATGTTCGCCGACCGGCATCTGGTGGATGTCGCCTACTACGGTCAGCTGACCTCCAAGGACGGTTCCATCCGGCATTCCGGCGACAATCTCACCGGCGAGGGCGGGGTGGGCGACGACGAACAGATCGCGGTGGATCTGAGTCGCGTTCCACAGCAGGTCACCACGCTGCTGTTCATTGTCACCTCGTATCAGGGCCAGACCTTCGAGCAGGTCAGCAATGCCTACTGCCGCCTGGTGGACGACACCACGCAGGCGGAGCTGGCGCGCTACGCGCTCGCGGGCGGCATGCCGTTCACGGCCATCGCCATGGCGAAGGTGTTCCGTTCCGGCGGCGAGTGGCGGCTGGAGGCCATCGGCGAGGGCTTCCAGGCCAAGCATCCGGGCGAGGCGGTGCCGCAGCTGGGCCGGTTCATCACGCCGGTCTGAATCCGCATCGCGCAGCGGTGAACCCGGACCAGCGGTGAACCCGGACCTCGGAGGGGCGAGCCCGGACCTCAGAGGAACTGGACGACCTGCGCGGCCGCCTCGACGGGATGTCCGGCCTGGATCCCATGGCCGAGGGCCTGCACCTTCCACACCCCGTCCTCGCGATGCACCTTGGCCACCACCATGCCGGTGTGCGGACCGCCCGCGCTCAGATTGGACCGGGTGAGCTCGGTGCTGGTGGTGCCGTCGATCAAGCGCCAGAACGCGTTTCGCACCCGCTCGAAGGTGTGGCCCGCGTAGGAGGTGATGACGAAGACGATGGCGGTGACGTGCGGGCCGACACGGGTCAGATCGACGGTGATCACCTCGTCGTCGCCCTTGCCCTCACCGGTCAGGTTGTCGCCCGAATGCCGGATGGCGCCGTCCTTGGTGACCAACTGCCCGTAGTAGGCGGCATCGACGAGATCGTTCCCGGCGTACACCAGCGCCGAGGCGTCCAGATCGATCTCTACCGGGCGTGTCCCCCACTTGTGCTGCACGTGCACCGGATCCCAGCCCAGCCCCATCTTCACGAAGGTCAGGTCGGTGCCCTGCCGTCGCAGCGCGACGGTGTCGCCGGACTTTAGCACCGGTGCGATGACCGGTGCGGTCGGGCGCGCCGGTTGCTGCGAATTGGCGACGGCCACCCCGTGATCGGCGATCAGGGCCGCGAACCCGCGCGGGTGTGCGAAGCCGACCGCGCGGGCGTACCAGCCGTCGGTGCCGCGATCCAGGTCCACCGCGGCGACCGTGGTCTCATTGCCCAGACCTTCGATCACGTACTCGTACAGCGGGTTTCCCCGGTCGTCGGCAATGGCGATGTGCGGCGGCGGGAAATTGCCGAACCGCTTGTCGGGATCGTCGAGGGTGGCCACGATGCGAATGTGAGCCACCCCCTGCGGCACCGAGTGCAGGCTCACGGCAATGGCGTTCTGCCCGGGCACCAATTGCACACCGGGCCCGGCGGGTTGGTTGTAGAAGACCAGATCGGTGTCGCCGCGCACGGTGTGCCGCGATCGGTGAGCAGCAGCGCGGCCAGGTCGATGCCCGCGCTGAAATGCACCGTCACGGTGACGTCCGCGACGCCGAGTTCCCCGGTCTGCCCTTGGGTGAGAAGTGCGGCCACGCTCCCACTCTATGGGAATGCCCGATCACCGGGATGAAACGAAGCCATATCGCTTGTGGCCGGGCGCAGGACGTAGTTCATTTCCGGGCCCTTGCGTCCGAGCCGGGTCTTGGTGACGAATTTGCCTCCGAATGCCTCATAGAAGGGAAGATTGGCGTCCTTGCAGATGCCGCCGACCGTCGCGCCGACCTGGTCCGCCTCCGCGACGGCCCATTCGGCCAGGGCCATGCCCACCCCGGCGGCCTGCCATTCGGGGGCGCAGGCCAGGTAGACCAGCGTGGTGTGGGGTTGTGGGGGCGACACCCGCGCGATGGCCGCATCGACGTGCATGCCGCGCGGCGTCGCGGCGCCCATGGCCTTCAACAGCAGCGGACCCGAAATCATCTCTCGCCACAGGGAATTGCGGTAGTACGGCGGGTACCACAGCAGCGCGGCCACGATCTTGCCGTCGACGGTGGCCACCGCCGCGCCATTGACGGGCAGGAAGCGGTACTTGATCATGAGCCGCACCATGTCGGGGGCGCGGCGGTGCCGCACCGCCGGATTCGGGAAGACGTACTCCTCGACCGGGTCGTCCTCGTCGAAGGCCCGGGCGACGACCTGGACGATGTCCTCGATATCGGCCTTGGTGGCGCGGCGGATGACCGGGGTGGCGGACCGGGCGGCCATGGCGCGCAATCGGGTTGCGATCCGGGCTTTCTCGGGATCGTCCCAATCTCCGTTCGCGAGAACGGCTTCCAATTCGTCGAACACCGTGTCGATCGAGCGGGCCGGGATTTCTCTTTCCTGGCGGTCTGCGAGCTTTTCCCGGCGGTCGGCGAGTTGCTCGTGGAGGTGGTCGGCGAGCGCGGTCGCGGTGGGGTGTTGGAAGGCGACCGCGGGCGGGAGGGACAGGCCGGTGGCCGTTTGCAGACGGTTGCGCAGTTCGACCGCGCCCAGGGAGTCGAAACCCTGGTCGGTGAACGGGCGCTCGGGATCGATCGCGTCGGCGCCGTCGTGTCCGAGGACGGCCGCGACGTGCCGAATGACGATGTCCAGCACCGTGTGTCGATCCCGCAGATCCGGGGCAGCCAGGGCCGCCGCCGGGGGCCGGGTCCCGCGTGGGCGGCGGTCGGCGGGCGAGACCAGCTCGCGCAGCACCGAGGGCAGGAGTCCGCTGTCGGCCTGGGCGCGAAGCTCGGCGGGGTCCACCGCGGCGATCACGGCGTGGGCCGTGTCTCGTTCGAGCGCCGCGTGCCAACCCGCGAAGGCTTGCTCGTCGGGCATGGCGACGAAGCCACCGCGACTCAGCCGAGCCACGTCGGACGCGTCGAGGCCACCGGTCATGCCGCTGGTGCGGGCCCACAGCCCCCACGCCAGCGACTGACCGGACAGGCCGCGTGCCCTGCGGTGCGCCACCAGGGCGTCGAGGAAGGTGTTCGCGGCCGCGTAGTTGGCCTGTCCGGGTGCGCCGATCGTGCCCGAGACGGACGAAAAGACCACGAACGCGGAGAGATTCAGGTCCGCGGTCGCCTCGTGCAGATGCCAGGCCGCATCGACCTTGGGTGCCAGGACGGCGTTCACCCGCTGCGCGGTGAGCGAACCGATGGTGCCGTCGTCGAGCACACCCGCGGCGTGGATGACACCCGTCAACGGTCGCTGCGCCGGTAGCTCGGCCAGGAGCTGGGCCACCGCGCCGGAATCGGTGACATCGCAGGCGATCACCCGTGCCTGCGCGCCGAGTTGCTCGAGTTCGGCGACCAGCTGCGCCGCGCCCTCCGCGCTCGGGCCGCTGCGGCTGACCAGCGCCAGCGAGGTCACGCCGTGCTCGACGACCAGGTGCCGGGCCACGGCCGCGCCCAAACCGCCTGTGCCGCCGGTGATCAGCACCGTGCCATCGCCGAAGGCGGTGACGGTATCGGCACGGTCGGTCGGCGCGGCGGGCCGGACGAGCCGGGCGGTGTGCGCGATGCCGTCGCGCACGACCCACTGCGGTTCATTCCCGGCCGCGATACCGGCGGCCAGCTGCTCGTCGAGTCGAATATCGGTGTCCACCAGGATGATCCGGCCGGGATCTTCCGCCTGTGCGGACCGGGTCAGCCCCCAGACCGCGGCGCCGGCCAGGTCGGTGCAGTCCTCGCCGGGCAGTGCGACCGCGCCGTGGGTGGCGACCACCAGGGTGCTCGCGGCGAACCGGTCGTCGCCCAGCCACGCCTGCACCACCGCGAGCATTCGGGCGACCTCGGCGTGGGTCTCGGCCACCACGTCGGTGCCCGTGCGGTCGCTCCACCCGCCCCCGGCCTCGACTACCACCACCGGGGGTACCGGCGCGTCCGGAGCCAGTCGGTCCCACCAACCCACGCTCGAATCCGCTGTGCGGGAGTCGCTCACGTCGGCCGGTGACCACACCAGTTCGAGCACCGCGTCGGCCGGGCCGCTCGCCGCGGCCAGTTGCCCGACCGGCATGGGTCGGCTCGTCACCGTGCCGGACAGCACCGGCTGACCCTTCTCGTCGGTCACCCGCAGCGCGGCCGATGCCCCGTCGACGGTCAGATGGGCGCGCAGTGCTGACGCCTCGGACGTGTACAGCGACACCGATTCCCACGAGAACGGCAGCACCACGTGACCCGCCGGGATCTCGACCGCGTCGGCCAGCAGTCCGGCCTGGATGACCGCGTCCAGCAGGGCCGGGTGAATCCCGAATCCTTCGCCGCGCACCCCGGTTTCGGGGTCGAGGGCGATATCGGCGAATACCTCGTCGCCGCGTCGCCACAGCGCCCGCACGTTCTGGAAGGCCGGTCCCATGGCGTAGTCGGGTGCCAGGACCGTGCGCGCTAGGTCGATCTCGGTCGCCGCGGTGGGCGGCCATACCTCCGATTCGGGTGTGGCCGTGTCGGTTCGGTCGGTCAGCAGCCCGTGCGCGTGCAGGACCCACTGGCCGTCGTGGTCGTGTTCACCACGGGAGTAGATCGAGAGGGGCCGGTGCGGGGACGCGGGCCCGACCACGATTTGGATGCGCACGCCGCCGGTGGACGGAAAGACCAGTGGCGCTTGCAATGTCAGTTCCTCGATGACCGGGGAGCCGGTTTCCGCACCGGCGCACAGCGCCAGTTCCACGAACCCGGTGCCCGGCAGTACCGTGGCCTCCCGGATGGCGTGGTCGGCCAACCAAGGCTGCGCCAGCACCGACAGCTGCCCGGTCAGGACGACACCACCGTCCGCCATCGGCAGGGCCGCGTCCAGCATGGGGTGGTCGACCACGCTCATGCCAGCGGCCTCGACACCGGCGAGGCCGCTCACCAGCGGAAGCCAGTAGCGGCGACGCTGGAAAGCGTAGGTGGGCAACGACACCGGAGAGACCGGGCGGGCCGCGAACAGCACGGTCCAGTCGACCTCCACCCCGCCGGTGTACGCGCGCGCCAGGAAGTTCAGGAACTGCTCGGTCTCGCCGCGCCCGCGCCGCGCCCCGGCGGCCAGCAGCGACTGCGACGCGATATCGGCCGACAGGCACTGCTGGGTCATGGCGGTCAGCACGGCGTCCGGCCCGATCTCGAGGAATCTCCGCGCGCCGAAGTCCACCAAAGCGTCTACGCCGCGGGCGAATTGAACGGTTCCCCGGATGTGCGCGACCCAGTAGTCGGCCGCCAGCACCTCATCGCCCGCGATCCGGCCGGAGAGATTCGACACCAGCGCGGTGTGCGGCCGGTGGGAGGTGACTTCCCGTGCGACAGCGGCGAATTCGTCGAGCATCGGGTCCATGCGGTGCGAATGGGAGGCGATCGAGATCCGCAGCCGGGAGGTCTCGCGCCCGCGGTCGGCGAACCATTGCTCGACCGCCGCCACCGCGTCCTCGTCGCCGGAGACCACCAGGGAGCCGGGTGCGTTCACCGCGCCGACGGAAACCCGGCCCGCGTGCCCGGCGAGCGCCTCGGCCACCTCGCGCTCGTCGGCCGCGACGGCCAGCATCGCGCCGCCGTCGGGCAGCTGCCCCATGAGGCGACCGCGCGCCTCCACCAGTCGGCACGCGTCCGGCAGCGACCACACCCCCGCCAGGTACGCGGCTGCCAGCTCACCTGTCGAATGTCCCACCAGGACATCGGGTGTCACGCCGAACGATTCCAGCAGGCGAGAGAGGGCGACCTCGTAGGCGAACAGCGCGGGCGTGCTGAACTCGATCCGGTGCAGCACACTGGCATCGGCATCGGTCGAGCTTTCCTCGCCCCATTGCCCGGTGAACATCAAACGCTTCAGCGAGCCGCCCATCAGCGGATCGAAGTGCTCGCAGACCTCGTCCAGCGCGGCGGCGAACACCCCGAACGCGTCGTACAGTTCACGCCCCATGCCGACCCGCTGCGCACCGCCGCCGGTGCACAGGAACGCCACCTTGCGCGAAACCGCCCGCCCCGCAGCCACATCGGCGGAGTCGGTGGATTCGGCCAGCGCCGCGAGTCCGGCCAGCAGCGTGTCCCGGTCCTCGCCCACCACCGCGCCCCGCCACTCCAAGTGGGCGCGGGTCGTCAGCAGTGAGTAGCCGATGTCGTCGATGGTCTGATCCGGGTTCTCGATCACCCAGTGCCGCAGCCGGTCTGCCTGAGCCCGCAGGCCCGCTTCGGTTTTCGCGGAGATCAGCCACGGCGTGAGGCCGGATGCCACCTGCGCGGTAGGCGCGGAATCGTCCGATTCGGGCGAGACAGCCTCGGCGGGTGCTTCCTCCAGAATCACATGGGCATTCGTGCCGCTGGCCCCGAAGGAGGACACACCGGCGCGCCGCACCCGCTCGCCGACGGGCCACGGTTCCGCCGTCGTGAGCAGGCGCACCGTGCCCGCCGACCAGTCCACCTCCGGCGTCGGGGCATCGACATGCAGTGTCGCGGGCAGTGTTTCGTGCCGCAGCGCCTGCACCATCTTGATGACGCCACCGACCCCGGCCGCGGCGGAGGTGTGTCCCACATTGGATTTGAGCGAACCGATGCGCAGCGGATTCCCGGTGCGATCGCGGCCGTAGGCGGCGATCAGGGCCTGCGCCTCGATCGGGTCGCCGAGCGAGGTGCCGGTGCCGTGCGCCTCGACCGCGTCGATATCGGCCGGGGCCAGACCGGCATTGGCGAGGGCCGCCGCGATCACCTTCTCCTGCGACGGGCCGTTCGGGGCGGTCAGCCGATTGCTCGCGCCGTCCTGGTTGATCGCGCTGCCACGAATGACCGCGAGGATGCGGCGGCCGTGGCGGCGGGCATCCGAGAGTCGCTCGATCACGAGCATGCCCAGGCCCTCGGAGAATCCGGTCCCGTTCGCCGCCGCGGCGAAGGCCTTGCAGCGGGCGTCGGGCGAGAGCGCGCGCTGGCGGGCGAAGGCGATCAGCAGGGCGGGATCGGACATGACGGTGACGCCGCCGACCAGCGCGAGGGAGGTCTCGCCCTGGCGCAGGGCCTGACCGGCGAGGTGCAGGGCGACCAGGGACGACGAGCACGCGGTGTCCACCGACAGCGCCGGACCCTTGAATCCGAAGGTGAAGGCTACGCGCCCGGCGAGAATGCTGGCCGAAACACCCGGGTACGCCTGGCCTTCCGCCTCGGGGGTCAGCCCCGGCGACCCGATGCGCGGTCCGTAGTCCTGATGGATGACGCCCGCGTACACCCCGGTGTCGCCGCCGCGCAGCGTGGCCGGATCGATGCCCGCGTCCTCCAGGGCCTCCCAGGTGGCTTCCAGGTACAGCCGCTGCTGCGGGTCCATGGCTTCGGCCACGCTGGGCGGGATGCCGAAGAAGCCCGCGTCGAATTCACTCGCGTCGTACAGGAATCCGCCCTCGCGGGTGTAGATGGTTCCCGGGACCTCGGGGTCCGCGTCGAACAGGCGCTCGAGGTCCCAGCCGCGGTCGGCCGGGAAGGGGCCGACGGCGTCGGTGCCGGAGGAGACCAGCTCCCACAGCCGCGCGGGGGTGTCGGCACCGCCGGGGTAGCGGCAGCTCATGCCGATGATCGCGAGTGGCTCCCCGGCACGGTCCTCCAGCTGCTGGATGCGCTTGTTGGCGGTGCGGAGATCTCCGGTGACCTTCCGCAGGTACCGGCTGAGGCGTTCCTCGTTGCTGGTGCTCGGATTGCTCATGCGGGGCCAAACTCCTCGTCGATCAGGTTCAGAAGCTCTTCGTCGGAATGGGATTCGAGGTCGTCGTAGCCGCTGCCCGACCGCGTGTCTCCCAGATGCGCGCGCAGCCGCTCGGCAATGCCGCGCAGGGCCGCGACGGTCTCCTCGGCGTTGTCGTCGGCGGCGATGATCCGCTCGACCATGGCCTCGAGGCGCGCGATCTCGCCCGACACCGGTGCGGCGGGTGGCGCGGCTTCCGCCACAACGGCCCGCTCCAGCAGGTAGCCCGCGATGTCTCCCGCCGTGGGGTAGTCGAAGACCAGGGTCGAGGGCAGCGACAGCCCCGTCACCCGGGCCAGCCGGTTCCGGAACTCCACTCCGCCAAGGGAATCGAAGCCGAGTTCGTCGAAACCTTGGTCGGGCCGGATATCGTCGGCCGACGCGTAACCCAGCACCGCGGCCACGTGTTCGCGCACCAGATCCAGCACGACCCGATGCCGTTTCGGCTCCGCCACACCGTGCAGCAGGTCGCCGAGCGAGGGTTCGACGGTCGCGGCGGCGGCCGGTCGGACGGGGGTGCGAACGAATCCGCGCAGCACCGCCGGGACCGGACCGCTGTGCGCGGCCACGCGCAGTTTGCCGGTGTCCAGGTGCACCGGCGCGGCCACCGGTTCCGCCGTGGTCAGCGATTCGTCGAACAATCGCAGGCCCTCGGCGCGGTCCAAGGGGATCAGACCCATGCGGTCCAATCGGCCCAGGGCGTGCCGGTCCAGTGCGCCGGTCATGCCGAGATCGGGCTGCCACGGGCCCCAGGCGAGCGCGAGAGCGGGCAGCCCTGCGGCGCGGCGCTGGGTGGCGAGGGCATCCAGGAAGGCGTTCGCGGCGGCGTAGTTCGCCTGCCCCGGGGATCCGATCAATCCGGCGATCGAGGAGAACAGCACGAAGGCGGACGGATTCAGCTCGCGGGTGAGCTCGTGCAGATGCCGGGCGGCCTCGGCCTTGGGCGCGAGGACCCGGTCGATCTGCCGATCGGTGAGGGTGTGGAAGGTGCCGTCGTCGAGTACGCCCGCGGCGTGCAGGACGCCGGTGAGTGGATGCTGAGCGGGGATGTCCGCCAGCAGGTTCCGCAGGGCTTCGCGATCGCTGACGTCGCAGGCCGCAATGTGGACCTCCGCGCCGAGGCCGGTGAGCTCTGCCGCGAGTTCCCTTGCGCCATTGGCACGTTCACCCTGTCGGGATACCAGCAGGAGCTGCCGCACCCCGTGCGCGGTGACCAGGTGCCTGGCGAGCAGTGCACCGAGTCCGCCGGTACCTCCGGTGATCAGGACCGTTCCGTCGCCGAACGAAACCGGCTCGGCGACAGTGGATGTCAGCGACTCCAGGCGCGGTGCCAGGACGCGGCCACTCCGCATCGCCAGCTGCGGCTCCCCGGTGGCGAGTGCGGCCCGGATCGCCGTGGCCGAAAGATCCTGTCCACCAGCGGTGTCGAGCAGCACGATGCGATCGGGGTACTCGGTCTGAGCGCTCCGGATCAGACCCCAGACCGCGGCCGACGCGGTGTCCGGGGTCTCCTCCGGCAGGGCGGCCGCACGATCGGTGACCACGACGAGCCGCGATCGCGCCCAGCGTTCCTCGGCCAGCCAGCCGTTCACCGTGCGCAGGGCGGCCTTCACCCGATCGCTCACCGACTCCGTCGAAACCTGGTGCGCTTCGGCGGATTCCGACCACACGACGATATCGGGAACGGTCGGAGCCGCGGTGAGCGCGGCGAGGTTCGAATACCTTTCCTGGACTCCGGGCACCTGCGCGGTTCCGAGAACGGCGATACTCCCGGCGGGAAAGTGGCCATCGGACGGCTCGATCGCTGTCCAGCGCACTCCGTACCGGGCCGCGCGTTCGCCCGCCCGCGCGGCGTCGAATCGCTCGACGTCGTAGGAGCGCATGACCACTTCGTCGACGGAGACCACCGGATTGCCGTCCTGATCGACGGCCACCACGCTGATGGTCTCGGCACCGCGCTGCACGGCCATCACCCGCAGCGAGGTGACCTTGCCGGTGGTGTGGAATCGCGTTGCGCCCCATCGGAACAGGAGTTTGCCCTCGGCGGCGTTGCCCTCGCCCGTCCAGATCAGGCACACGAGTCCGGCGTGCAGCGCCATGTCGAACAGTGCCGGATGCAGCTGGAATCCGTCGGCTCGGACCTCCGGGTTCAGCGTGACCTCGGAGAAGATGGTGTCGCCCCGTCGCCACGCGCCGTGCAGACCGAGGAACGAGGCACCGTATTCCAGTCCGGCGACGCGGGCGACCTGCGCCGGAATCCATTCGGGATCCACCGATTCCGCGTCGATTGGCGGCCACGGCTCCTCGCGCAGCCGGTCCATGAGTCCGTCGTCGAGCGGCCCCGCGCCGCTCAGGACACCGCTGGCATTGCGCGTCCAGTCGTCGGCGGTGCCGGTGCGATAGTGGAAGGTGAACGATCGCCGTCCCGTCGAATCCGGTTCCCGCACCAGCACTTGCAGTTCGACCTCGCCGTCCGCGGGCGGCAGGATCGGGGCTTCGAGGGTGAACTCCTGGACGGCGTCGCAGCCGATGCGCGCGCCCGCGACCAACAGCATCTCCATGAGCGCGGCGCTCGGGACGAGCACCACTCCGTAGGTGGTGTGGTCCGCGATCCAGGGGTGGGTGCGGAGCGAGAGCCGCCCGGTGAACAGCCATTCGTCACGGTCCGCCACCCGCACCACTCCGGTGAGCAGCTCGTGGTCCTCGGTCCTACGGGATTCCTGGACACTCGGGTCCAGCCAGTACCGCCGATGTTCGAAGGCGTAGGTGGGCAAGGTGATTCGCGCTACCGGCCGCTGGGCCAACAGCGGCTTCCAGTCGACAGCCAGGCCTGCGGCGTGCGCCTGGCCGAGCATGGTCAGGAACTGTTCGACCTCGTCGTGGTCGCGGCGGGCGGCCGCCGCGACCATCGACCGCGCCTCGATGTCCTCGGGCAGGGTCTGCCGCGCCATCGCCGAGAGCACCGCGTCGGGTCCGATCTCGAGGAACCGGCGCACACCCGACGCGACCAGCGTCTCGACACCCGGTGCGAAACGCACCGCGGCGCGCACCTGCGACGCCCAGTACCCGGGCGCGAGGATCTCCGCACCGGCCGTCTCTCCGGAGACATTGGATACCAGGGGGATTCGCGGTGCCGCGTAGGTCACCTCGGCCGCGACGGCTTCGAACTCCGCCAGCATCGGCTCCATCCGATGGGAGTGAAACGCGTGGGAGACACGCAGCCGGTTCGTCTTGCGGCCCAGGTCGGTGCATCGTCGATCGATCTCCGCCACGGTCGTCTCGTCACCCGAGACCACCACGGCGGCAGGCGCGTTCACCGCGGCGATCGAGACCTCTGCACCGAATTCGGCTATTACCGTGGCGACTTCGGTCTCGGAAGCGGCGATCGCGAGCATCGCCCCGCCCTCCGGCAACGCGTCCATCAGCCGCCCGCGCGCCGCGACCAGTGCGCACGCGTCCTCGAGCGACCACACACCGGCCACATACGCCGCCGCCAGCTCACCAATGGAGTGGCCCAGCACCACATCCGGGACAATGCCGAACGACTCCACTAGGCGGTAGAGCGCCACTTCGAACGCGAACAGCGCGGGCTGGGTCAGTCTCGTTCGATCCAGAATCCCGACCTCGTCACCGACGCCCCGATCGTCGACCAGGTGTCCGGTGAACATCGCCTCCTTCAAAGAACATTCGAGCAGCGGATCGAAGCGCGCGCACACCTCGTCCAGCGCCGCGGCGAAGACGGGGAAGGCCGCGGCGAGACCCGCGCCCATACCGACCCGCTGCGCGCCCTGACCGGTGAACAGGAAGGCGGTCTTGCCGCCGCCGACGGTGCCGGAAATCACTCCGGTCGTAGCGGATTCGTCGGCCAGCCGGTCGAGTCGCGCGAGCAGTTCGGCACGGTCGCGACCCAGGATCACCGCCCGCGAGCGATGCCGCGACCGGGTCTTGGCGAGCGCGTGCGCCACGGCGGCCGGGTCGGCCTCGGGGTGATCGCTCAGCCAGGTCCGCAGTTTCGCGGCCTGCGCGTGGAGCGCCGTCGGGGTCTTGGCCGACAGCAGCCACGGCAGCATCGGGGCGGGGCCGTCACCGCTGGCGGGCTCGACCACCACCGGTCGGGCAGGCGCTTCCTCGAGGATCGCATGGGCGTTGGTGCCGCTCACACCGAACGACGACACGCCCGCTCGCCGCACCCGGTCACCACTCGGCCACGGCTGGGCCTCGGTCAGCAATCGCACCGCGCCCGCGGACCAGTCCACGTGCGGGCTCGGCTCGTCGGCATGCAGTGTGCGGGGCAGGGTTTCGTGGCGCAGCGCCTGCACCATCTTGATGACGCCGCCCACACCCGCCGCGGCCACCGTGTGGCCGATATTCGATTTGATCGATCCGATCCGCAGCGGTCGCTCCCGGTCCTGCCCGTACGCCGCGATGAGCGCCTGCGCTTCGATCGGATCACCGAGTGTCGTGCCGGTGCCATGTGCCTCGACCGCGTCGATATCGGCCGGGGCCAGACCGGCATTCGCCAGGGCCGCCGCGATCACCCGCTCCTGCGACGGGCCGTTGGGCGCGGTCAGACCATTGCTCGCGCCGTCCTGGTTCACCGCCGTTCCGCGCACGAGGGCGAGCACGGTGTGGCCCAGGCGTTTCGCGTCGGAGAGGCGTTCGAGCACCAGCACGCCGACGCCCTCGGCGAAGGCCACACCGTCGGCCGCGGCGGAGAACGCCTTGCAGCGACCATCGGGCGAAAGTCCCCGCTGCCGTGCGAAATCCACATACAGGTAGGGGCTCGCCGCGACGGTCACGCCACTGGCCAGCGCCAGGGAACTCTCGCCCTGGCGCAGCGCCTGGCAGGCCAGGTGCAACGAGACCAGCGACGACGAGCAGGCGGTGTCCACGGTGACCGCCGGGCCCTCCAGACCGAGCACGTAGGCCACGCGCCCGGACATCACCGAGCTCGTGGTGCCGGTGAGCCGGTAGCCCTCCAGCTCGCCGACCACCCGATCGACATAGCCCGAATAGCCCGCTCCGACATAGACACCGGTGTCGCTGCCGCGCAGCGAATCCGGGTCGATGCCCGCGTCCTCGAGGGCCTCCCAGGACACCTCGAGCAGCAGCCGCTGCTGCGGATCCATGGCGGCGGCCTCGCGCGGGCTGATACCGAAGAACGCCGGGTCGAAATCGCCCGCGTCGTAGAGGAATCCGCCGCGTCGGGTGTAGACGGTTCCGGGCTTGTCCGGATCCGCGTCGAACAGCCGCTCCAGGTCCCAGCCGCGATCGGTGGGAAATTCGCCGGTGGCGTCGGTTCCGGAGGCCACGAGATCCCAGAGCTGCTCGGGGGTCCGGACGCCGCCGGGGAACCGGCAGCCCATGCCCACGATGGCGATCGGCTCGTCGGCCCGAATGCGGCGGGCCGCCTGCTTGACGGGTTGGCCCACGGTCGGCTCGATGCTGGACCGCACCAGCTTCGCCACGGCCGCCGGGGTGGGATGGTCGAAGACCAGCGTCGAGGGCAGCCGCAGGCCGGTGGCCTTGCCGAGCCGGTTGCGGAATTCCACACCGCCGAGCGAATCGAAGCCGATCTCGTCGAAGCGCTGGTCGGCTCGGATATCGGCGGCCGAGTCATGGCCCAGCACCGCCGCCGCCTGGGTGAGCACGAGCTCGAGCACCAGCTCGCCGCGCCGGGCGGGTGGCACCTCCGCCAGTTGGGCGGCCAGCGAGCTCGTCGCGGCCGCCGGTGGCGTGGGACGAGGCGAACGGCGCGCGAATCCGCGCAGAACGGCCGGGACGGCATCTATATCGGACTCGCGGCGCAGGGCGCTCGCGTCGAAGCGAATGGGGGCCAGACAGGCGTCCGCATGCGTGAGCGCCTCATCGAAAAGCCTGATGCCTTGCGCGTTTTCCAGCGCACTCAGACCCCAGCGCTCCCATCGCGCGAGCGCGGCGCGATCCATTCCGGCGGTCATGCCGCCGCTCTGGTTCCACGGCCCCCACGCCAGCGAGGTGGCGGCCAGCCCGTCGGCCCGACGCCGCTGCGCCAGGGCGTCCAGGAAGCCATTGGCCGCGGCGTAATTGCCCTGCCCCGCCGCACCCAGCACCGTCGCGATCGAGGAGAACATCACGAACGCACCGAGATTCAGCTCTCGGGTCAACTCGTGCAGATGCCATGCGCCGTCGACCTTCGGCGCGAGCACCCGGTCCACCTGGTCGGCGCTGAGCGATTCGACGGTGCCGTCGTCCAGAGTTCCGGCGGCGTGCACGACGGCGGTCAGCGGGTGGTCGGCAGCGATGTCCGCCAGCAGCTTCGCCACCGCGTCACGGTCAGCGATGTCGCAGGCGATGACCTGAACCGTGGCCCCGGCCCGATGCAATTCGGTGACCAGTTCGTCGGCACCGTGGGCGTGGTGTCCACGGCGCGAGGTCAGAACCAAATGGCGCACACCATGTTCGGCGACGAGATGGCGAGCGAACAACGCGCCCAATCCACCGGTGCCGCCGGTGATCAGAACGGTGCCGTCGCCGAACGACGGTCGCACATCCTGGCCCTGTGGGGAGGACGCGCGCACCAATCGGGGGACCAACAGCTTCCCGTCGCGGATCGCGATCTGGGGCTCGCCCGAAACTACCGCTGCCGCAATATCTTCCGAATCGATGGGCCGTGCCGGATCCTCGTCGAGGAGGATGAATCGGTCCGGATGCTCCGATTGCGCACTGCGCAGCAATCCCCACACCGCCGCGGCGGCTGGATCGGGGGCCTCATCGGATATTCCGAGAGCACCGGTCGTCACTACGACCAGCCGTCGATCGCTATGACGTGAGTCGGCGAGCAGAGCTCGTACCGCCGCCAGCGCACCGTGCACCTGCGCACGCACCGAATCGATGGGTGGCCGCCATACCGTCGCATCCCCGACAGAGGCCGGTGATTGGTCCACGCCCGCAGTAACTTTCGCGAGCGGCTCCCAGTGAACCCGGTACAGACCCGCCTCGTCACCGACGAGGCTGCCGCGGAACTCCTTCACGTCGTAGGACCGCATGACCACCGCGTCGACCGACACAATGGGCGTGCCCTGCGGGTCGATGGCCGCGACGGAAATGGTATCCGGGCCGGTCGCGGTCGCCATGACCCGCAGCGCGGTCACCTCGCTCGGCCACCGATCGCTCGGCCGATGGAACCGAGCACCGCCCCACCGGAACAGCAGTTTGCCGGAGTCGGAGCCGGAATCACCGTCACGCCAGAGCAATTCGGCGAAGCCGGTGTGCATGACCATGTCCAGCAGGGCCGGATGCAGATCGTGCCGTCCCGGCTCGGCACTCAACGCGATCTCGGAGAACACGGTGTCGTCGCGTCGCCACGCGGCGCGGACGCCGAGGAAGGCCGGGCCGTACTCGAGTCCGGCGCGCCTGGCGATCCGCTCGGGAAGCCCTGCGCTGTCGAGGATCTCGGCATCGACCGGCGGCCAGGTCTCCGCCCGCAGCCGCTCCGACAGCTCCGATTCGCCCGCCCACTCGGCTCCGAAGACACCGGTGGCATTGTGAATCCAGTCCGCCCCGGCGGAGGTGCGGAAGTAGAACTCGAACGGTCGACGCCCGGACTCGTCGGCCGCCTGCACCAGCACCTGCAGTTCGACCTCGTCGTCGGCGGTCGGCAGGATCGGCGCCTGCAGGGTGAGCTCTTCGACCGTCCCGCAACCGATTCGGCGGCCCGCGACGAGCAGGAATTCGATGAAGGTCGCGCTCGGCACCACCACGACGCCGTAGGTCATGTGATCGGCGATCCACGGATGCGTGCGCACGGAGAATCGGCCGGTCAGCAGCCATTCGTCGGAGCCCGCCAAACCGACCACGCCCGTGAGGATCGGATGATCCGTCGGCGACTGCGGCGCTTCGCCACCACCCGACAGCCAGAAACGCTTCCGCTGGAAGGCGTAGGTGGGCAAGGGAATTCGACGCATCGCACGGCCCGCGAACCATGGCCGCCAGTCCACCCGCGCGCCCGCGACATGCGCCTGCGCCAGGGCCGTCGCGAACTGCTCCACCTCGTCGACCGACCGCCGGACCGTTGCCGTCACCGTCGACACCGAGTCGTTCTCGGGGTGCTCGGCGAGGCAGTCGCGGGTCATGGCGGCCAACACCGCGTCGGGGCCCACCTCGACGAACCGCCGCGCGCCCGCCTCGACGAGTGCGTCCACGCCCGGCGCGAACCGCACGCAGCCGCGCAGTTGTCGCACCCAGTACTCCGGGTCGGTCACGGCGCTCCCGGCGAGCTCGCCCGACGCGTTCGACACGATCGGCAGACGCGGCGAACGGTATTCGACGCGCGCGGCCACCGCGCGGAATTCGGCCAGCATCGGATCCATGCGCGCCGAATGGAAGGCGTGGCTGACCCGCAGCCTGTTCGTCTTGATGCCCTCGGCGGCGGCGAGCCGCCCGATCTCCTCGATGGCCTCGACATCGCCGGACAGAACCGTCGCGGCCGGACCATTGACCGCCGCGACCGAGACACGGTCGGCGAAACCGGCGACCAGGTCGGCGACTCGGCTTTCGCCTGCCGCCACCGCGAGCATCGCGCCACCGACGGGCAACGCGCCCATCAACCGGCCTCGCGCCGCGACCAATTCGCAGGCATCGGCCAGCGACCACACGTCCGCCACGTAGGCCGCGACCAACTCTCCGATCGAATGCCCGATCAGCAGATCCGGTGTGACGCCGAAGGATTCGAGCAACCGGAACAGCGCGACCTCGAAGGCGAACAATGCCGGTTGGGTGAACTCGGTCCGGTCCAGCACACCGTCGGGGTCGGCGAACATCAGGTCTTTCAACGAGCGACCCAGCAACGGATCGAACCGCGCGCAGACCTCGTCGAGGGCGGTCGCGAACACCGGGAACGCCTGGTACAGGCCCGCACCCATGCCGACCCGCTGTGCCCCTTGGCCCGTGAACAGGAATGCCGTCCGGCCGGAACGTGCGGTGCCCTCGAGGGTTTCGTGTGAACCCTCGGCCAGATCGGCCAACGCGGCGAGGAGTTCGCCCCGGTCATGTCCCAGGACCACGCCGCGCCGCTCCAGCTGCGCCCGCGACGTCACCGAGGAGTACGCCACATCCCGGATGTCAGCGTCGGGATCGTCGATCAGCCGCTGCCGCAGTCGATCTGCCTGGGCACGCAGGGCGTCCTCGGACTTGGCGGACAGGAGCAAGGGAACGATCTCGGCCGCAACGGGTTCGCCCGCCGGTTCCGGCTCGCTCTCGGCCGGGGCGGGCGCTTCCTCGAGAATGAGGTGGGCATTCGTGCCGCTGGCCCCGAACGACGAGACCCCGGCGCGCCGAACCCGCTCCCCCACCGGCCACGGCTCGCTGTCCTGCAGCAGCCGTACCTTTCCGGACGACCAGTCCACGTGCGGGGTGGGTTCGTCCACGTGCAGCGTCTTCGGCAGCACGCCGTGCCGCATGGCCTGCACCATCTTGATCACGCCGCCGACACCCGCCGCGGCCGAGGTGTGACCGATATTCGACTTCAGCGACCCCACCCGCAGCGGTTCGCCCTCGCGCTTGCCGTACGCGCCGATCAAGGCCGAGGCCTCGATCGGGTCCCCGAGCATCGTGCCCGTGCCGTGCGCCTCCACGGCGTCGATATCCGAGGGTGTCAGACCGGCATTCGCCAAGGCGGCCGCGATGACCCGTTCCTGCGAGGGACCGTTGGGGGCGGTCAGGCCATTGCTCGCGCCGTCCTGATTGACCGCGCTGCCGCGAATCACGGCCAGCACCGTGTGCCCGAGCCGCTGGGCGTCCGAGAGTCGCTCCAGCACGAGGACACCGAGGCCCTCGGAGAAGCCGGTCCCGTCGGCGGCCGCCGCGAAGGCCTTGCAGCGCGCATCGGGTGAGAGCGCCCGCTGCCGGGCGAACGCGATCAGCAGGGACGGGTCCGACATGACGGTCACGCCACCGGCCAGCGCGAGTGACGTATCGCCCTGCCGCAGCGCCTGGCACGCCAGGTGCAGGGCGACCAGCGACGAGGAGCACGCGGTGTCGACCGAGATGGCCGGGCCCTGGAACCCGAAGGTGTAGGCGATCCGGCCGGACAGCACCGCATTCGAGACACCGAGGTAGGCATGGCCTTCGGTCTCGGCGGTGATATTCGGCCCGCCGATGCGGGGTCCGTAGTTCTGGTGGATCACCCCGGCGAACACGCCGGTATCGCCGCCGCGCAGCGACATCGGGTCGATTCCCGCGTCCTCCAGGGCTTCCCAGGACGCCTCCAGCATCAGGCGCTGCTGGGGATCCATGGCCGCGGCCTCGCGCGGCCCGATGCCGAAGAAGGCCGCGTCGAAATCGCCCACGGCGTCCAGGAATCCGCCGTCGCGGGTGTAAATGCCGCCCGGCGCATCGGGATCCGGGTTGAACAGCCGATCCAGGTCCCACCCGCGATCGGCCGGGTACCCGCCGATGGCGTCCACACCGTCGGCCGTCACCCGCCACAGATCCTCGGCGGAGCGCACACCGCCGGGGTACCGGCAGGCCATACCGACGATCGCGATCGGTTCGCGCGACCGGTCGGTGAGCGCGCGCAGCTGCTGTTTGGTCTCGTAGAGCTCGGTCGCGGCCTTCTTCAGATACCGGCGTAGCTCGTCATTGTCGGCCATCGGTAGAACTCCAGATTCAGCTGAGGTGGTCGATGAAGTCGAAAAGCTCGCGATCGTCCGCGCTGTCGAGGTCGGAGCCAGCGGTGTGGCCGCCGGTTCCGTCGCCCTCGAGTTCGCGCAGCAACGCGGTCAATCGGCTTGCTATCTCGGACCGGTCGGCGGCCGACAGCTCGGCCGCGGCGAGGCCGCGGGCCAGCGAATCGACCTCGGCGGCAAGGCGTTGCGCGGGGTCTTCGACCGGCACGAGCTCGTGGCGGAGGTACCCGGCCAGGGCTTCGGGGGTCGGGTAGTCGAACATGGCGGTGGCCGACAAGTGCACTCCGACAGCCGATTTCAAGCGATTGCGGAATTCCATCACACCGAGTGAGTCGAATCCGATATCGCTGAACGGCTTGTCCGGCGGGGTCGAGTCGGCACCGCTGTGGCCCAGCACCACCGCGGCCTGGGTGCGGATGACGTCCAGAATCACGCGCTCCTGTTCGCTGACCGGAAGGTCGACCAATCGCTCCACCAAGGAATTCGAGCCCTTGCCGGGCTCGTGCACAGCGGTCGGCGCGGAAACCGTCGGGCGGCCAACGGGTCTGGCCACATCGCGCATGACCGCGCGCACTTCGCCGAGTTCGCTCCGGTCGAGCCGGATCGCCACGAATTCCGAGCGCCCACCCGCGAGTGCGGCGTCGAACAGTTCCATGCCGTGCGCCTCGTCCACCGGCAGCAGACCTTCGCGCCGTAGCCTCGCGAGGTCGGTCGCGGTGAGTGCGCTGGTCATTCCGCCGCTTTGGTCCCACGGTCCCCAGACCACCGAGGTGGCGGGCAGGCCGTTGCGGTGCCGGTGGCGGGCCAGCGCGTCGAGGAAGACATTGGCGGCCGCGTAGTTCGCCTGGCCCGGAGTGCCGAGGACACCCGCGATCGAGGAGTACAGCACGAAGGCCGACAGGTCCAGGTCCTTGGTCGCCTCGTGCAGGTTCCAGGCCGCATCCACCTTGGGGCGCAGCACCTTCGCGAACTGTTCCGGGGTCATGGAGGTGAACAGGCCGTCGGCGAGCACACCCGCGGCGTGCACGACGGCGGTCAACGGATGCTCCGCCGGAATCGCCGCCAGCATCGCGTCCAGGGCGGCTCGGTCGGCGGCATCGCAGGCGACCACATCCACCCGCGCGCCGAGCGCGGTGAGCTCGGCGGCGAGTTCGGCCGCGCCCGGCGCGTCCGGCCCCCGCCTGCCCGCCAGCACCAGGCTGCGCACGCCGTACTCGGTGACGAGATGCCGGGCGGTGACCGCGCCCAATCCGCCCGTGCCGCCGGTAATCAGCACGGTGCCCTCGGGCCGCACCGGCATCGGCACGGTGAGCACGTTCTTGCCGATGTGCCGGGCCTGGCTCAGGTACCGGTAGGCCTCCGGAGCCCGCCGCATGTCCCAGGCGAGGATCGGGTCGGGCGTCAAGGCTCCGGCCTCGAAAAGCTCGACCAGTGCGGAAAGAATCTCGTGCAGCCGATCCGGCCCCGCCTCCATCAGCATGAAGCTGCGGTAGTCCACACCCGGAAACCGGGCGGCCACCTCGGCCGGATCACGCCGGTCGATCATGCCCATCTCGACGAACCGGCCGCCGCGCGGCAGCAGCCGCAACGAGGCGTCGACGAATTCGCCCGCCAGCGAATCCAACACGATGTCCACGCCACGACCGTCGGTCTCGTCCAGGAACTTCTGCTCGAACTCCAAGGTGCGCGAATTGCCGATCACGGCATCCTCGAACCCCATCTCACGCAGCACATTCCACTTCTGCTCACTCGCGGTGACCAGCATCCGCAAACCCAGATGCCGCGCGAGCTGCACGGCCGCGAGCCCGACGCCACCGGTCGCGGCGTGCAGCAACAGCGTCTCGCCAGGTTGTGCGGCGGCCAGATCGACCAGGCCGTAGTACGCGGTCGCATAGACGATCGGAACGGCCGCGGCCCGGGTGAACGACCAGCCGTCGGGCATCCGCGCGAGCAGTCGGCGATCGACCACCGCCATCGATCCGGTACCCGGGATCAGCCCGAAAACCCGGTCACCGGGCGCGAATTCGGTGACGTCCGGTGCGACCTCCACGACGACACCGGCTCCCTCACCGCCGGGCCGAGCGTGCTTGTCGGGGTAGGTGCCCAGCGCCATCAGCACATCCCGGAAGTTGAGCCCAACCGCCCGCACACTCACCCGAACCTGCCCCGGTGCAAGCGGTTCCACCGCACCCGGACGCTCGCCGATGGCGAAATTGTCCGCGCTCAGAGTGCCCTTGCCGCGCAGGACGAGTTCCCATGCCGAGGCATTGCGCGATATAACGTCGAGACTGCTCGAATCACCGTGGTGCAGGCGCGGCGCATACGCGGTCGAAAGTCGAACGGCCTGTTGTGGTTCGTCATTCGTGGCCAAGGCCAATCCCACCGCGGCGCGATAGTCCTCCCACTCGTCGACATCGACCAGCAGAATCCGACCGGGGTTCTCACTCTGCGCGGTCCGCAGCAAACCCCAAGCCGCTGCGGCGGACAGATCCACCGCCTCGTCCGGATGCACCGCGACCGCCCGGTTGGTTACCACGACAATGCGCCGGTCCTGCGATAGCAGCCGCTGCACCCGCGCGGACAGTGCGGTAACCGAATCGCGCACCGCCGAGGGAGGATCACGGTCGATGACCACTGAATCGCGGTGCCGCAATGTTTCCGACCCAGGCGCGGCGAGCCGAACGACGGTCAGTTCTTGCCCCGCGATCGTCGCCTGTTCACCGTCCTCGCCGGAGGTCCACACCGCGTGGAGGTCACGGTCGACCGCTGTCAGTGCTACCCAGTCCATCTCGTAGCCAAGGCCTTCGGCGCGACGCGGCGAAGTGCCGAGTGTCCCCGCCGACATGCTGCGCAGCGTCAGGGCCTGCACCTCTGCCACCGCCATCCCGGTCGGATCGGCAAGGGTGACGGCGATCGGCGCGCTGTCCGCTCCGTCGCCTGTCCTGGCGACCCGGACTCGCAAGGCTGTCGCGCCCGTTGCGTACAGTGCCAGGTTCTCCCACGAGAACGGGACTGCGATTTGACCGGGCTCGGTGTCAGGGGCCAGGCCGCCGAGCAGGATCGCGTGCAGCGCGGCGTCCAGGAGTGCCGGGTGGACAGCGAATCTCGTGCCGTCCGAGCCTGCGGACTCAGGCAGCGCGATCTCGGCGAACACCTCGCCGTCGCGCATCCAGAGGGCGGTCAGTCCGCGGAAGGCGGGCCCGTATTCATAGCCGTGCTCGGACAACTCCGTGTAGGCGTTGTCGATCGCGATCGGCGTGGCACCGGGTGGCGGCCAACTCGTGAGGTCGGAGGCGGCCACGGGTGTGGTCGCCCCAGCGGTGATCGTCGCGACCGCGTGGCGAATCCACTGTGCCGCATCGGCACTGGATCGCGAGTACATCGATACGGTCCGAGCTCCGGTCTCGTCGGGGCCGCTCGCCACCACGCGCAGGTCGACCGCCTCGGCGTCCGGCAGCGGCAGCGGCGCTTCGATCACCAATTCCGCCAGTCGCGAGCAATCGACCATCGCGCCCACGGACAGGGCCAACTCCACGAGGGCCGCGCCGGGCAGCAGTACTACCCCGGCAACGGCATGGTCGGCCAGCCAGGAATGGGCAGCGCGCGACAGCCTTCCGGTGAACACCACGTCGTCGGATTCCGGCACCCGCACCATCGCGCTCAGCAGCGGGTGTCCGGCTTCGTCCAGACCCGATTGCCACGCGGTCGGCGCGTCTACCGGCCGAGCCCAGTAGCGCCGATGCTCGAATGCATAGGTGGGCAAGGTGATCCGATGGGTGAGCCGATCCGAATAGAGCGGCGTCCAGTCCACATCCACGCCGACCACGGCGGCCTGCGCGAGGGCGGACACGAATTGCGCCGCCTCCTCACCGGTACGCCGGGCCGTCGCGATCACCGTCGATTTGGCCTCGACGGCAGGGGTTTCGGCCAGGCATTGCCGAGTCATGGCAGCCAGCACCGCATCCGGGCCGATCTCCACGAATCGCCGCGCACCCGCCTTTACCAGGGCCTCGATTCCGGGGGCGAAGCGGACGCAATCCCGTACCTGCCGAACCCAGTACTCGGGATCGGTCATCTCGGCCGCGACCACGTCCGCCGAGAGGTTCGACACGATCGGCAGCAGCGGTTCCCGGTACGTCAACCCCATTGCGAGAGAGCGGAACTCGTCGAGCATGGGTTCCATCAGGACCGAGTGGAAGGCGTGGCTGACTCGAAGCCGTGAGGTTTTCACCCCTTCTCCGGCAAGCCGGGCACCGATATCGTCGATCGCCGACGCTGTTCCCGACAGCACCGCCGACGACGGGCCGTTGATCGCGGCCAGTGACACCTGGCCGCTGTATGCGGCGAGCAGCTCTGTCACCCGGGCTTCCGGTACCGCGACCGCGAGCATCGCACCGCCCTCCGGCAGTGCGCCCATCAATCGGCCGCGTGCCGCGACGAGCGCACACGCATCCGAGAGTGACCACACACCCGCCAGATACGCCGCCGCCAGTTCACCGATCGAATGCCCGATCAGCAGATCCGGTGTGACACCGAAGGATTCGAGCATCCGGAACAATGCGATCTCGAACGCGAACAATGCCGGTTGCGTGAATTCGGTCCGGTCCAGCACGCCCTCGGGGTCGGCGAACATCAGGTCTTTCAACGGCCGACCCAACAGCAGGTCGAACTCGGCGCAGACCTCGTCCAGAGCGGCCGCGAACACCGGGAACGCCTCATACAGACCGGCACCCATACCAACCCGCTGTGCGCCCTGGCCGGTGAACAGGAACGCGATCTTCCCGGTTCCCGCGATCCCTTCGATGCTGCCCGGCGCACGGGCGACTAGATCGGCGAGACCGTCCAGCAACTCGTCTCGATCTCGCCCGACAACGACGGCGCGGTGGTCCAGTGCGGCCCGTCCCTCCACCAATGTCCTTGCCACCGACCAGATGTCGGCCTCAGGACGGTCGGCCAGCCAGTCCCGCAGCCGCGACGCCTGCGCCCGCAGGCTCTCGTCCGACTTGGCCGAAACCAGCCACGGCACCACGCTAGCGTCGGAATCCGCGGGGCCCGTGGCACTCTCGCGCGTCGAGAGTGCCGGTGCCTCCTCGAGGATCACGTGCGCGTTGGTGCCGCTGATGCCGAACGAGGACACTCCGGCCCGCCGGACCCGCTCGCCCGCCGACCACGCCTGGGATTCGGTCAGTACCCGGACCGATCCGGCCGACCAATCCACGTGCGGCGACAGATCGTCCGCGTGCAAGGTCTTGGGCAGCAGTTCGTGCCGCAGGGCCTGCACCATCTTGATCACGCCGCCGACACCCGCGGCCGCTTGCGAATGACCGATATTCGATTTGAGGGAGCCGAGCAAGAGCGGCTCGCCCGCCCGGTCCTGCCCGTAGGTGGCGAGCAGCGCCTGTGCCTCGATCGGATCGCCGAGAGTCGTTCCCGTGCCGTGTGCTTCGACGGCATCCACGTCGCGCGGGCGCAGTCCGGCGTTCGCCAGCGCCGAAACGATGACCCGCTGCTGTGCGGGGCCGTTCGGCGCGGTCAGGCCATTGCTCGCGCCGTCCTGATTGACCGCGCTGCCGCGCACCACCGCCAGCACCTCGTGGCCCAGGCGGCGCGCGTCGGACAGGCGCTCGACCACCAGTACCGCCGCGCCCTCGGACCAGGCGACACCGTCGGCCGCGGCCGAGAAGGACTTGCACCGGCCGTCGCGTGCCAGCCCGCGCTGGCGCGAGAACTCTTGGAACACCATGGGTGTCGCCATGACGGTCGCACCGCCGACCAGGGCCAGTGAGCTCTCGCCCTGGCGCAGCGCCTGGCAGGCCAGGTGCAGCGCCACCAGGGAGGACGAGCAGGCGGTGTCCACGGTCATCGCGGGACCTTCCAGCCCCAGGGCATAGGCGACCCGTCCGGACGCCACGCTGCCCAGGCCACCGGTGAGGCGATACCCCTCGACCCCGGGACCGGCCTGGCCCGCGACCGCTTCGTAGTCCTGGTACATGACGCCCGTGTAGACGCCGGTGTCGCTGCCGCGCAACGAGGTCGGGTCGATGCCCGCGTCTTCGAGGGCCTCCCAGGACACTTCCAGCAGCAGCCGCTGCTGCGGGTCCATCGCCGTCGCCTCGCGCGGGCCGATCCCGAAGAACGCCGGATCGAAATCGCCCGCGTTGTACAGGAATCCGCCGCGACGGGTGTAGACGGTCCCGGGCTTGTCCGGGTCCGGGTCGAACAACCGCTCCAGGTCCCAGCCGCGGTCGGCGGGGAAGTCGCCGGTGCCGTCGGTTCCGGAGGCGACGAGATCCCAGAGCGCGTCCGGTGATTCGACGCCGCCGGGGAATCGGCAGGCCATGCCCACGATCGCGATGGGCTCGTCGGCACGGACGCGACGTGATACCCGGGCCGTCGCGGGATCGGCCTGCGCGCCCTCGAGAGTGGACCGCAGCAGCGCGGCGACCGCCGCGGCCGTCGGATGGTCGAAGACCAGCGTGGACGGCAGGCGCACGCCGGTGGCCTTGGACAGCCGGTTGCGGAACTCCACACCGCCGAGCGAGTCGAATCCCAGTGCGTCGAAACGCGCGCCGGGGTCGATATCGTCGGCGGACTCATGGCCGAGGACGGCCGCCGCGTGCTCCCGGACCAGGGTCAGCACGACCTCGGCGCGCTGCCCCTCGGGGACCAGGCTCAGGCGGGCCGCCAGCGAACTCGAGGCGGCCGCGGGCCGCTCGCCGACGCGCGGCAGGAATCCGCGCAGCACCGTGGGCGCGGTGCCGTCGCGGGCTTCGCGTCGCAGGTGGGCCGGGTCGAACCGGATCGCGGTCAGGTGCGCGGCGGCGCTGCCGACGGCCGCGTCGAACAGCCGCAGGCCCTCGTCATTCGCCAGGGGTTGCAGTCCGAGCCGCTCCCAGCGCGCGCGGGCACTGCGATCCAGGCCGCCGGTCATGCCGCTGGCCGAGTTCCAGGGACCCCAGGCCACCGACAGGGCGGGCAGCCCGGCCGCGCGGCGACGGTGCGCGAGCGCGTCGAGGAAGGCATTGGCCGCCGCGTAATTGCCTTGCCCCGCAGATCCGATCGTGGCGGCGACGGAGGAGAACAGCACGAAGGCCGACAGATCGCGGTCACGGGTGAGTTCGTGCAGATGCCAGGCGGCCTCCGCCTTCGGAACGAACACGCGCCGCAGCTGCTCGGCGGTCAGGCCCGCGAGGGTGCCGTCGTCGAGCACACCCGCCGCGTGGATGACGGCGGTCAGCGGGTGCTGCTCCGGTATCGAATCCAGCAGGGAACCCAGCGCTGCGCGATCGGCCACATCGCAGGCCGCGACGCGAACGGCGGCTCCGGCCGCAGTCAGTTCGGATACCAGTTCTGTTGTCCCCTCGGCGGTTTCGCCGCGTCGGGATACCAACAGCAGGTGGCGGACGCCGTGCACGGTGACCAGATGCCGGGCCAGCAGTGCACCGAGGCCACTGGTGCCGCCCGTGATCAGGACAGTGCCGCCGCCGAAGGACGGCGTCGGCTCTGGGTCTAGTTCGGCCCGCGCGCGGACCAGGCGCGGAATGAGCAGTGCCCCGGCACGCACGGCGGCCTGCGGTTCGCCCGTCGCGAGCACGGCTCCGATCGGTAGCGAATCATTCGGGGACGCAAGGGCCGATGGATCGGCGTCGATGAGAATGAATCGGCCAGGATATTCCGACTGTGCGGTGCGCATCAGGCCCCACACGGCCGCGGCGGCGAGGTCCGTTGTCTCGCCGGGTAGTTCGGCACCACCTGTGGTCACCACGACCAAACGGGTGTCGGCCAGGCGATCTTCGGCCACCCACGCCCGCACCGTCGCCAGCATCGTTTCCAGGTGGCCGCGCACGGCCGCCGGGTCCTCGCCGTCGACACCGTGTTCCGGACGCCACACCACGAACTCCGGAATCTGTTGTGTATCAGCGAGTTCCGAAAGGCTCGGCACACACGTCTCGATTCCGGCCACCGGCTCCGGACCCAGGACGGCCGTCCGGTCCGTCGGCACGCTCGGTGTCGTCGCCGCCGTGGGCGTCCAGTGCATCTCGTACAGGTCCGCGGCCTGCGCTCCCACCGTGTCGCGGAGCTGCTTCACGTCATAGGGCCGCATGACCACCGCGTCGACCGAGACCACCGGCTGGCCCGAATCGTCCACCGCGGCGGCGGAAATCGTCTCCACACCGCTCACGGTGGCGATGACGCGCAGGGTTGTCGGCGTGGTGAGCGGCCGGTGCAGTCGCACTCCGCCCCAGCGGAACAGCAGGAGGCCGGTATTCGGGTCGCCGTCCTGATCACGCCAGAGCAGCTCGGCCAGCCCGGTGTGCAATACCTGGTCGAGCAGGGCCGGATGGATATCGAATCGTTCCGGTCCGGGCGCGGCGGCCGTGTTCAGGGCGATCTCGGAAAACACTGTGTCACCGCGTCGCCAGGCGGCGGCGACACCGGTGAACGCCGGGCCGTACTCGAGCCCGGACACGGTCGCGATTCGCTCGGGAATCTCTGCGGGATCCAGGGTTTCGGCATCGAGCGGCGGCCAGTCCTCGTCCCGCAGCCGATCGAGGAGCGCGTTCTCGTCGTGCTGCGCGGGAGCCAGCACACCGCTGGCATTGCGCACCCAGTCGCCCGCCTGGCGGAAGTAGAAGGTGAACGGTCGTCGCCCGGCCGGGTCCGGCTCCCGCACCGATACCTGAAGTTCGACCTCACCGTCCTCCGACGGCGGCACCGGAGCCTCCAGGGTCAGCTCCTCGAGGACACCGCACCCGATCCGGTCGCCCGCGACGAGCAGGAATTCGGCAAGGGCCGCGCTCGGCAGCACCGCGGTGCCGTAGGCGAGGTGATCGGCGATCCACGGGTCGGTCGCCAGGGAGAACCGGCCGGTGCAGACGAACTCGTCCTTCCCGGCCACGGGCACCACGCCGGTGAGCAGCGGGTGCGCCCCGGTGACGGCGGAGACTTCGGGATGCGGCGGCAGCCAGAAGCGCTGATGTTGGAAGGCATACGTGGGCAGGGGAACTCGGCGCACCGCGCGAGGGAGCAGGGGCGTCCAATCCACGCGCGCGCCCGAGACGTGGGCGCGTGCCAGCAGGGTCAGGAACTGTTGTGGCTCATCATGATCCCGGCGGGCGGCGGCGGCCACCACCGACCCGGCATCCTCCGGAAGGGTCTGCCGGGTCATGGCCGCCAGGACCGCGTCGGGTCCGACTTCCAGGAATCTACGCACGCCCGAGGCGGCCAAGGTCTCGATTCCGGGCGCGAATCGCACAGCGGCCCGCACCTGCCGAACCCAGTATTCGGGCGCCAATATCTCGTCTCCGGCGAGCCGACCGGACACATTCGAAACGATCGGCAGGCGCGGCCGACGGTAGGTCAAATCCCCTGCCACGGACTCGAATTCGGCCAGCATCGGTTCCATTCGATGGGAGTGGAAGGAGTGGCTGACCCGCAATCGCGTCGTCTTCGCACCGCGCTCGGCGAATCGGGCCTCCAGCTCGCCGATCGCGTCCTCGTCACCCGAGACCACCAGTGCCGCGGGCGCGTTCACCGCCGCGATCGACACCCGCCCCGCATACCCGTCGACGGCATCGGTGACCTCGGCCTCGGTGGCGGAGATGGCCAGCATCGCACCGCCCTCGGGCAGCGCACCCATGAGGCGGCCACGGGCCGCCACCAATCGGCACGCGTCCTCGAGCGACCACAGGCCCGCGACATACGCGGCGGCGATCTCACCGATCGAATGACCGATCACCGCATCCGGGGTGAGGCCGAAGGACTCCAGCAGGCGATACAGCGCCACCTCGAAGGCGAACAGCGCGGGCTGGGTGAACTCGGTCCGATCCAGCAGCGCGGCATCGGAAGCGCCGCCGAACATGAGTTCTCGCAGCGAACATCCCAATGTCGCATCGAACCGAGCGCACACCGTATCCAAGGCGTCCGCGAACACCGGGAACGCCTCGTACAGGCCCACGCCCATACCGATCCGCTGGGCACCCTGGCCGGTGAACAGGAAGGCCGTTCGCCCCTTCCCGGCCGTGCCCGTCACGACCCCGGCGTCGGTTCCCGATGCCGCGAGATCGGCCAGGTGCCGCAACAACTCGCCTCGATCGCGGCCGAGAATCACACTCCGCGAATCCAAGTGCGCCCGCGCCGTCGCCAGCGCGTGGGCGGCCGCCGCTATATCGATCTCGGGCCGCTCCGACAACCACGCGTGTAGTCGAGCCGCCTGCGCCCGCAGGCCCGCTTCGCCCTTGCCCGACACCAGCAGTGGGACGGCCGGGCCGGTGCTGTCGTCGAACTCCGCGGCGGCCGGTACCGGCGCGGCGGGAGCCTCCTCGAGAATCACATGGGCATTGGTGCCGCTGATCCCGAACGACGACACGCCCGCCCGCCGCACGCGCTCCCCGGCGCTCCACGGTTCCGCCTCGGTCAACAGCCGTACCGCGCCCGCGGCCCAATCCACGTGCGGGGACGGCGTTTCGGCGTGCAGCGTGCGCGGCAATCGCTCGTGCCGCAGCGCCTGCACCATCTTGATCACCCCGGCCACCCCGGCGGCGGCCACGGCGTGCCCGATATTCGACTTCACCGACCCGATCCGCAGCGGCTCCCGGTCGCCGCGCTCCTGTCCGTAGGCGGCGATGAGGGCCTGCGCTTCGATCGGATCGCCCAGGGCCGTACCGGTTCCGTGGGCCTCCACGACATCCACATCGCGCGCGGCGAGGCCCGCATTGGCGAGGGCCTGCGCGATCACCCGCTCCTGCGACGGACCGTTCGGCGCGGTCAGGCCGTTGCTCGCACCGTCCTGGTTCACGGCGCTACCGCGAATGACGGCCAGGATATTGTGGCCTCGTCTGCGGGCCTCCGAAAGCCGCTCCAGGACAAGCACACCCGAGCCCTCGGACCAGGCCACACCGTCGGCGTCGGCCGAGAAGGGCTTGCAGCGGCCGTCCGGGGACAGGCCGCGCTGGCGGGCGAAGTCCACGAACAGGTACGGGCTGGCCGCGACGGTCACGCCACCGGCGAGCACCAGCGAGCTGTCACCCTGCCGCAGCGCCTGGCACGCCAGGTGCAGGGCCACCAGCGAGGAGGAGCAGGCCGTGTCCACCGTGACGGCGGGGCCCTCCAGGCCGAAAACGTAGGCGACACGGCCCGAGATGACGCTGTGCGAGGTGCCGGTCAGCCGGAAACCCTCCAGCTCACCGGTCACGCGGCGCGAATAACCCGACGAGCAGGCACCGGCGAAGACGCCGGTATCGCTGCCCCGCAGGGTCGTCGGGTCGATGCCCGCGTCTTCGAGCGCCTCCCAGGCGGTTTCGAGGAACAGCCGCTGCTGTGGATCCATGGCGGAGGCTTCACGCGGGCTGATGCCGAAGAAGCCCGGATCGAAATCGCCTGCGTTGCCGAGGAATCCGCCGTGGCGGGTGTAGACCGTTCCAGGCTTGTCCGGGTCTGGGTCGAACAGCCGGTCCAGATCCCACCCGCGATCAGTGGGGAATTCACTGATGACGTCCCGCCCCGCGGCCACCAGGTCCCACAGCTCCTCGGCGGAGCCCACTCCGCCGGGGAACCGGGCACCGATGCCGACAATGGCGATGGGCTCGTCCACGCTCGTCCGCCGCAGCGCCCGATGCTTGCGCTCGTCCGCCCCGGTGACACGCGCCTCGAGCAGTGCCGCAACAGCATTCGGCGTCGGATGATCGAAGACCAGGGCTGCGGGCAACTGCACACCGGTGGCCCGGATCAGTCGATTCCGCAGCTCCACGCCGCTGACCGAATCGATGCCGAACTCGGTGAACGGCTGGTCGGGCTCGATCGATCGGGCGGATTCGTGGCCCAGTACGGCGGCGGTGTGCTCGCGCACGATGTCGAGAACAACCGTGTCCCACTGGAATTCGGGAGTCGTCGCGAGCCTGCGCGCGAGCGGTCCCGCCTCCCCGGCGTCGGTCTGCCCGAAGGCTTCCTCCGGCAGGTCGACCAGGGACCCGCCGTGGACCAGCGCGGCCGGACGCACATCGAAACCGGCGCAGTAGCCCTGTGCCAATGCCGCCAGCAACCGTTGTGGGCCGCCCTCATCGCGCCGCAGCGATCCGACGACCGAGACATCCTCGCCCGCCCCGGCCGCCTCGGCGATCGCGGCAATGTCCATCGCGAGCACCGGATGGGCACCGACCTCGATGAATCCGGTGATGCCGTCGGCGATCAATGCCGTCACGGCCTCGGCGAACCGAATCGACTCCCGCTCCGCGCGATACCAGTAGTCGGCGTCCAGTCCGGCCGTATCGAGCCGCTCGGCCACGATCGTGGACAGGAACGGCACCGCCGCGGAGCGCGGGCGAATCGACGCCAGATCCGAGCGCAGCCGCTCCCGGATGCTCTCCACCGCGGGCGAGTGCGACGCGTAGTCGATCGCGACCCGGCGCGCCCACACGCCCTCGCGGGCCCGGTCGGCGAGGAACTCCTCGAGCGCCGACACCTCGCCCGACACGACGCAGTGCGCCGGGCCGTTCACCGCCGCCAGCGACAGCCGATCCGTGTACGCCGCAAGACGTTCCCGCACGGAATCCACGTCGAGGCCGACCGAGACCATGCCGCCGTGCCCGGCCAGTTCCTCGGCCAGCGCCCGCGACCGCAGCGCCACCACCCGTGCCGCGTCGGACAGCGACAGCCCACCGGCCACGCAGGCGGCGGCGATTTCACCGTGTGAATGACCGATCACCACGTCCGGCTCCACACCGGCCGCCCGCCACTTTCCGGCCAGCGCGACCATCACCGCGAACAGCGCGGGCTGCACCACATCCACCCGGTCCAGCGCCGGTGCGTCGACGTCACCACGCAGCACCGCCGTGAGCGACCAGTCCACGTACGGTGCCAGCGCGGCTTCGCATTCCGCGATCGACTCCGCGAAGGCCTCGTCCGCCTCGAGCAGTTCGCGCGCCATTCCCCGCCACTGGGCACCGTTCCCCGGGAAAACGAACGCCACCCGCCGCCGCTCGGCTCGCTCCAGGGCGGGCTCGATCGCCACGGCGGGAGCGGCCGGATCGGCCGGGTCGGCCAGCGCCGCCAGACCGGCCAGCAGCTCCGCCCGGTTCCGCCCGACAATGCGTGCGCGCCACGGCATTCGGTCCGACGCGGCGATCAGCGACCGCGCCACGTCGACCACATCCAGCTCCGGATGGCGCAGCAGCCACTCGCACAGCCGGGCGGCCCGCACGCCAATGTCACTCGCGCTGCGCGCCGACACCACCCACGGAACACCACCCGGCATTTCGAAGGGCATGCCACCGGTCGCGATGTCGGTCACTGAACTCCTCGGTCAACTGGTCGAACTTCGGTACCCCCCTTGTGGACACGCTGCCGCGCTCAGACCGCGGCCGCGTGCTCCGGTATCTGTTCCGCCGCGGCAATGGTCTCCGCCAGCAGGTCGGCGGTTGAGATGAGCTGTGCCTCGGTGTGTTCCGAGGTGACGAAGAACCGGAGCCGCTCCTTGCCGACCGGCACCGCCGGGGCGGAGATCGCGCCCGCGTACACCCCGCGCTGCAGCAGCGTCGCCGAGACGAATCCGGCCCGCATCTCTCCGGGCACGATCACCGGGCAGATCGGGGTGCCCTCGGAGACGCCGAGATCGATGCCGCGATCCCGCAGTGCGGTGTTGAACAGCTTGGTGTTGTCCCACAACCGGGCGACCCGCTCCGGCTCGTCGATGAGCACCTCGAGCCCGGCCAGCGCGGCCGAAATCGTGGACGGGGCAGGGCCGCCGGTGAGCATGGCGACACCCGGGGCGCTCGCCTTCATCGCCCGAATGAGGTCGGCGTCGGCCGCGATGAAACCGCCGCAGCTGCCCAGCGCCTTCGACAGCGTGCCCATCCAGATATCGACGTCCGAGCCCGCCATGCCGAGGTGCTCACGCATACCGAAGCCGTGCGCGCCGAACACACCGAACGAATGCGCCTCGTCGACCATGACCGCGCAGTCGTATTCCCGTGCGATGGCCGCCAATTCGTCGACCCGGCCCACCGTGCCGTCCATGCTGTAGTGACCCTCGATCACCACCAGCGCCCGATCGAAGCCGGAGCGCGACATGCGCAGCACCGAACGCAGCGACTCGGGATCGTTGTGCCGGAAGTTGATTCGGCGGCATCCGGCCCACTGCGTACCGGAGACGACGCTGCCGTGGATGAGCGCGTCGCAGATGGCGACGTCGCGCTCGCCCAGCAGGAATCCGATGACGCCCGCATTGGTCAGGTAGCCGCTCGTGGTCACCATCGCATCGCCGACCTGGTAGATGTCGGCCAGTCGCCGCTCCAGTTCGCCGTAGAGCGGAATCTCGCCCGCCACAATGCGACTGGCCGCGGCCGACGCACCGTATTGGTCGAGTCCGCGTTTGGCCCCCTCGACCACCCGGGGGTGGTTGGCCAGCCCCAGGTAGTTGTAGGCGCTGAAGTTCACCAGCTCGGCGTCCGCCGCCCGGATCACCGTGTCATTGGGGCTGTTTCGCGGCAGGAACAGCGGGTTCGCCATGCCGGACTGCTCGGTGAGCGCGTCGATGGCCGTCCACTTCCGCACGGCGGCGGCCACTTCCGGATGATCGGCGAACTGCCGCCCCGGGCCGCGACGCACCTTGGGAGCCGACGTGGCGGCCGCCGGGGCGGCGGCACGCTGCGCCGCACCCGCCGACGGGGTCGACACCTTCGCCGCCGAGGGTGCTGCGGCATTGCCCGCCAAGAGTTTCCGTGCCAGGTCCCGTGCCGACTCGCTCATGCGATCACCCCGGCCTGCTGGGCTCCGGCCGCCGAAGTACCCGCGACGAAGAACTCGGCGACCTGCGCACCCGCCTGCTCGAGGGTGAACGTGCGCCCCAGTTTCAGCGCCGTCAGGTCCACCCCGAGCGCCCGGGTCACCAGGGCGCTGAACTCGACCGCCATCAGGGAGTCGAGGCCAAGCTCCGGCACCGGCACGGTCAGATCGATCGAGTCCGCGGCGACACCCATCACCACCGCCATCTGCTCGGCGAGCATGTGCGCGACCACGTCCTTGCGCTTGGCCTCATCGAGCTCGCGCAGCGCCGAAACCAGCTGCGAGGCGGCCGAATCGTCCTCGGCCGAGGCCGCGATCTGCTCCATCATCCGGCCGGTCCGCGCGAAGTGCGGGCCACCGGCGACGACCTTGCCCCAGTCGATGGGGATGATCGCGGCGTGGTGGTGCAGGCCGAGTGTCAGTGCGGCCTCCAGGAATTCGGTGCCCTCGTCCATGTCGACGGTGTCGAATCCGGTGGCGATCAGGTAGTGCGCCAGGTTCTCGTCGGCCTCGGCCATACCGCCGCCGGACATGTGGCCCCAGCCGACGGACAGCGCGTTCCCGCCGCGGCGGACGATCCGGTCGGCCACGGCGTTGAGGGCGATATTCGCCGCGGTGTAGGAGTACTGGCCGATGCCGCCGAAGATCGCGCTGCCCGAGGAGAACAGCACGAACATGTCGAGTTCGGCTCCGGCGGTGTCGATTCCGTGCACCAGCGCGCGCACGCCGTCGATCTTCGGGCCGTACACCGAGGCCAGGCTGTCGCGGTCCATCACGGCAATGCGCTTGTCGTCCACGATGCCCGCGGTGTGGAACACGCCCTTCAAGGGGTGCTCCGGGCTGTGCGCGCGACCGACGACCTCGGCCATGGCGGCCGCGTCGGTGACGTCGACCCGTTCGGTGACGACCTCGACGCCCATCTCCGCCCAGGCCGCCAACTGTCGCCGGGCCGACTCGGTGCGTGCGCCGCCGCGGCCCAGCAGGGTCAGATGCGTCGCACCCTTGCCGACCAGCCAGCGGCCAATGGCCAGGCCGAAGCCGCCGAAGCCACCGGTGATCAGGTACCGCGCGGCGGGATCGACGGTGACCTCCGGAATCCGCGGACGCACCAGCGGCGCTTCGCTTTCCAGGCTCAGCACGATGCGCCCGAGCTGGCTCGAGCGGGCGACGTCCTCGAATGCCCGTGCCACGTCATTGGTTTCGTACAGCTCGTAGGGCAGTCGCCGGTAGGTGCCCGCGTCCAGCTTGGCATTGACCCGCTGCCCCAGCTCCACGGTCGCCTTGCGCCGCTTGGCCAGCATTCGATCCAGGTCGAAGGAGTGGTAGGAGACGTTCTTGTCGAAGTGCCGCATGTCGAGCATGCCGCCGGTGTAGATGTCGGCCTTGCCGATCTCCACGATGCGCCCGAATTCGGCCACGGCCTTGAAGTTGTGCCGCAGGATCTCGCCGGGCGCGGTGCTGATCACCACGTCCGCGCCGCGTCCGTCGGTGAGCGCGAGCACGTCGTCGGCGAAGTTCAGCGACCGCGAGTCGAGCACGTGATCCGCGCCCTGGGCGAGCACGTAGGCGCGGCGCTCGTCGGTGCTGGCCGTGCCGATCACCGTGGCGCCGTGGCGCTTCGCGATCTGCACCGCGGCCGCGCCGACACCGCCCGCCGCGCCGTGCACCAGCACGGTCTCGCCCGCCTCCAGCCGGGCCAGCTCCAGCAGCGAGTGCTCGGAGGTGGAGAAGGCGGTATTGCTGCTGCAATGGCCGGGCTCGGTGTCGGCGGCGACGGGGAACAGCAGATCGCGGGAGGTGGTGTGGAAGCGGCTCATCAGGCCCTTCGACACCAGCAGCACCGGGTCGCCGACGGCGATATCGGTGACGCCCTCGCCCACCCGGACGACCGTGCCCATGCCCTCCATGCCCGGCACCGTGTCGAAGAACGTTCCGGCCAGGTCTCGTTCGTCGAGCACGCCGAGCACCTTGAGCGGGTCCTTGTAGTTGAGGCCGATGGCCCGCATCCGCACCTCGACCTCGCCCGCCTCCGGGGCGCGGCGATCGCAGCGACGCCAGCCGAGCCGGGAGAGCACCCGCGACTTGGGGACCTCCAGGGTGAAGTTGGCCTCGGGATCGGTCAGCGGGGTCGCCTGATCCAGCGCGTCGATCCGGCCGGGCAGCGAGGATTCGACCACCGTCACCCAGCGCAGGCCATTGCGCAGGAACACCTCGTCGGAATTGTCGTAGGTGAACGCGCCCGGGATGGCGAGCTCGGCCGCGAGATCGGCGTCGGTGACCTCGGATTCGACATCGACGAGCCGCCAGCGCAGCCGCAGCTGCTCATTGAGCAGCACCCGGCGCGCGCCCGCCAGCGCGGCGTGGCTCGGGTTCGGCGCGGCGTCGCCGTCGGGATGCGCGAAGGCCTGTTCGGTGAGCAGGGTGACGTGGATCGACCCGTCGCCGGTCATCGGGGTCTCCGCGCCGCGCTCGTCCAGCCACGCGTTGAGGAACTCCTCGGCGGCGACGGCCAGGCGGCGCAGTGTCCACAGGTTGTCCAGGTCGGAGAACTCCGAACCGGCCACGAACACCACGTGCAGGCGCTCGATCCCGTCCAGCCGGGCGGCGGCCCAAAGCCGTTCGCGCAGTGTTTCTTCCAGGTCGCCGCGCGCCGGGTCACCGACCGCGAGGACCTCCGCGTGGGCGGCCGTGCGGGCCACCTGCGCGGCGCGCTCCCCGGGCGCGGAACCCAGCTCGACGACCAGCGTGAACGCGGTCTCGGCGGCGGGCAGTTCCGCGACGTCGACCGGATCCCGCAGCTCCCAGCGGTCTTCGTAGAAGAAGTCCGACATGCGTTGCAGCGCACCGAGTCCGGGCGAGATCGAGCCGAAACGCATGCCGAGGATCTGCAGGACGACATTGTGCTCAGCGTCGAGCAGGGCGATATCGGCGGTGGGCTGCGCGGCATCAGAGGTCTCGAGGCGCGCCACCACCGTCACCTCGTCCGGCACGGCCGCGAACGCCCGCACCCCGGCGACGCCGACCGGCACCATGGCACCGTCACCCGAGCTACCGGTGCCCGCCAGTAGCGCGGCAATGCTCTGCAGTGCGGCGTCCACGACAGCGGGATGCGCGAAATGACCGGAGTCGCGGGCGATCCCGCCGTCCAAGGTCGACACGACCGTGGTGCCGGAGACCCGCACCGAGGTCGCGCGCTGGAACGCGGGTCCGTACTGGAGGCCGCGGGCCGCCAGACCGGTGTAGAACTCGGCCGGATCGACCTCGAGCATCTCCTCGACATCGGGCACCTCGACCTTGGTCGGCTCGAACACGCCGGTGATCAGTCGCCCGGTGGCGTGGACGGTCCAGACCGTGCCCGCCACGCCCCGCGAGCGAATGGTGAACCGGTCCGTGGACTCCTCCACGCGCAGCTCGACGATCGGGGCCTCGCCCTCGTCGATGACGAGCGGCGCGACGAACGCCACGTCCGCCACGGCCGCGCGGGCGGAATCCGTGCGCAGGGCCACCGCGCTCAGCGCGGCATCCAAATACGCCGCGCCGGGCAGGATTCGAGCCCCGCCGACCACGTGATCGTCCAGCCACGGCAGCGACGCGACGCTCAGCTGCTTCGTCCAGACCGTCGAGGGATTGTCCAGATCGGGGTCCCCGAGCATGGGGTAGGAGCCCGGGGTGCCCTGGCGGCGCTGCTGGAACTCACGAATCTCATTGCGCAGGTGGGTGCGCTGCCACGGGTAGCGCGGCAGGCCGATGTGCGGGGTGACCGGAGTCCCCGCGAACAGGGCGTCGATGTCCAGCACACCCGCGATGTAGAGCCCGGCGATGGTCTGCCGAATGCTGTCCGCGTCCGCCTGCTTCCGGTTGAGGGTGGCGACGGTGGTGCCGGTCTCGCCCGCGTCGAGCAGGATCTCGCGAATGTTCGCGCCCAGCACGGGATGCGGGCCGACCTCGAGGAAAACCCGGCTGCCCGTGCCGACCAGGGCGGTGATCGCGTCGGCGAAGCGGACCGGCCTGCGGACGTTCGCGCACCAGTACTCGGCGTCCCATTCCGCCGTCGTGACCCGTGCGCCGGTGACCGTCGAATACAGCGGGAGGCTGGGCTTCGAGACCGCGAGATCGGCCAGCACCGTGCGCAATTCGTCGAGGATCGGGTCCATCAGATAGCTGTGATAGGGCACCTCGACGCGTAGTCGCTTGGCGAAAATCCCTTGCTCGGTGAGGCTTTCGGCGATCCGGTCGAGTCGCTCCTCGGCACCGGCCAGCGTCACCGCGGTGGGGCTGTTGATCGCGGCGACATCGATGCTGTCGTCGCCGTCGATCAGCTCCCGGGCGGCCGTCTCGGACAGTCCGACCGCGAGCATGCCGCCGGAACCGGCGGTGGTGGCCTGCAGGCGCGCCCGGTGGTAGCTGACCAGCAGGGCGTCACGCAGGGAGAGCATTCCGGTGACGTAGGCCGCGGACACCTCGCCCACGCTGTGGCCGACCACGGCGGCGGGCCGCACGCCGAGCTCGCGGAGCAGGGCGAACAGGGCGACCTGCACCAGGAAGTTGGCGGGCTGTGCGACCGCGGTATCGGTGACTCGCGACTGCTCCTCGGGCCGCAGCAGCTCTGCCACGATGGACCAGCCGGAGATCTCCTGGAACACGGCGTCGATGCGGGCGGCCTCCTCGGCGAAAGTGCCACCGGCCTGGAGCAATTCGCGGCCCATGGCCCACCACTGCGGGCCCATACCGGTGAACACGAACACCGGCTCGGCGACCTTGCCACCCACGACCTTGGTCGCGCCGCGCCCGGACCCGGTGGCGAATTCCACCAGGGCACTGACCAATTCGGTGTCGTCACCGAAGGTCACCGCGGTGCGGATCGGATGATGCTGGCGGCGGGTCCACGCGGCCTCGGCCAGATGGCCCGGATCGGCTCCGTCGGCGATCAGTTCGGCGAAGCGCCGGGCCAGATCGCGGGTGGCCTGCTCGGAGCGCGCCGAGATCGGCAGCACGCCGAAGTGTTTCGGCTCGTGCTCGGACACCGGGGCCGCGTACTCCTGCAGGATCGCGTGCGCGTTGGTGCCGCCGTAGCCGAATCCATTGACCGCCACCGTCATTCGCTCGACCTCGGGGCCGACCGGCTGCAGCTCCAGCTGCAGCTTGATGCCGAGCTCGTCGAACGGGATGTCGGGATTGGGCGTCTCCAGCCAGCCCTGCGGGGCGATGGTGCGCTTCGAGATGGCGAGCGCGGATTTGATGACGCTCGCGATTCCGGACGCCGCCTCGGTGTGACCCAGCTGCGCCTTCACCGAGCCGACGCCGAGCGGCGCGGTGCGGCCCGGGACCGCGCCGTAGGCCCGGCCGATCGCCCGCAACTCCAGGGGATCCCCGACCGGGGTTCCGGTGCCGTGCGCCTCGACGTAGGTGACCTCGTGCGGCTCGATGCCCGCCCGGCGGGTCACCGCCTTCGCCAGTTCCTCCTGCATATCGGCATTGGGCACGGTGATCGCGGTGGTGCGCCCGTCCTGGTTCGACCCGGTCGCCTTGATCACCGCGTAGACCCGGTCGCCGTCGCGCTCGGCGTCGGCCAGCTTCTTCAGCACCACCATGCCCGCGCCCTCACCGCGGCCGTAGCCGTCGGCCGAGATGTCGAAGGGCTTGCTGCGGCCGTCGGCGGCCAGGAAGCCGCCCTTGCACATGGAGACGAACGGTTCCGGCTGCAGCAGCATGGTGACGCCGCCCGCCATGGCGACCTCGCAGTCGCCGTTCTCGATCGCCTGACACGCCAGGTGCAGGGCGACCAGCGAGGACGAGCACGCGGTGTCGACGGTGATCGCGGGCCCGATCAGGTTGAGCACGTACGCGATTCGGTTCGACAGCATGGTGTAGGACGCGCCGACGGCGGTGTGCATGTCCACGTGCGGCAGGGCGTCACCCGACACCGAGACGGCCAGCTGGTCCAGCGTGAACGCCCCGACGAACACACCGACCCGCGTGCCCGCGACGCGGGCCGCCACACCGGCGTCGTCCAAGGCTTCCCAGGCCACCTCGAGCACCACCCGCTGCTGCGGGTCCATGGAGGTCGCCTCGCGGGGCGAGATACCGAAGAAGTCGGGGTCGAATTCCCAAGGGTCGCCGGTCAGGAAGGCCGCGCGCTTGGTGTACATGCGGCCCGGGGTCCGCTTGTCGGGGTCGTAGTAGCGGCGGTAGTCCCATCGTTCCGCCGGGATGTCCACGACACCGTCGCGCTTGTCGGCGACGAAGTCCCAGAAGGATTCCGGTGAATCGATCCCACCCGCATAGCGGCAGCCGATACCGACAATGGCAATGTCAGACAAAGAGTCTCCTCGGTAAACTCGAATCCCCCCGAGAAGTGATATGCGGGAATACCCCGCGAGTGGGCTATGGCGCGGCGCCCCGCTCCGCTTCGCGCGCAACAACCTTCATTACCGGCAGCATCACACCGATATCACGCCGCATCACACGGCAAACGACCATCGAGGCCGGTTGATCCACGCCCGTCCCTTACCCTGCCCTGTCCGCCCTACGGCCGGACCGTCTTTCGCACCGATGGCGGACCTTACCCGGGTCCACTACCGGCCAGTAGATTACTTGACAGTACACAAGGACGCCCGTCCAGTCTTGTGGAATATTGCATTCGGCAAGCCATTGATTTGCGACCTCGCATCGCCTATGGTGTCGCACTCGACAACCGTTGCGGCCCAGCACGATTGGCTGAGACAGCTTCGATTCGACTGCGCGACAGCGAGCCTCGCACTACTCGAATAAAAGGGAATTCAATAGACATAAATACCGCCGAGGCCATTTGAGCCCCGGCGGTATCGGATGGTATGCGGCGAGCGCTTCTTCAGCGCCGCGGAATAGAGCGGGCGAATTACTTTCGACGGAACGCGAACACCGCCCACAGCAGCAGACCGAACAGCGCCGCGGCGACACCGATTCCGCAGACCAGGTTCCAGCCGCCCGTCTGATATGCCACGCCCGCCGTCACCGAACCCGCGACGCCGCCGAGGAAATAGGTGACCATATAGGCGGTGGTCAGGCGGCTGCGAGCGGCCGGGTCCAGGGCGTAGATGGCGCTCTGATTGCTCAGGTGCGAGCCCTGAATACCGAAGTCGAAGACCAGCAGCGCGGCAATCAACGCCACCACATTGTGGCCGCCCCACGCCACCAGCGCCCAACTCGACAGCAGCACAAGCCAGGTCAGGGTGGTCACCCGGCGCAGATGCCCACGGTCGGCCAGACGGCCCACCACGGGTGCGCCCAGCGCGCCCAGCACACCGGCCAGACCGAACAGGCCGATGGCGAATTCCGAATAGTGGTAGGAACTTCCGCGCGCACCCGCCAGCAGGAAGGCGACGGCGGTCCAAACCAGCGAAAAGCTGGCCATGACAAGGAAACCCAGCATCATGCGCTGCCGCAGCACCGCGTGGCGGCGAATGAGCCCCACGATCGAGGCCAGCACCTGCGAGTAGCTCTCCCCAGCCGCGGCGCGCGGCGTGGCGGGAGCGAGCACATACACGCTGATCGCCATCACCACCTGCAGCCCCGCCGCCACCACCAACACCGCACGCCACCCACCCAACTGCGCGACCGCACCGGCGAGCACGCGCGACAACAGAATCCCCAGCAGCAGCCCACTCATAACGGTCCCGACCACCTGCCCCCGCCGCTCCGGATGCGCCAGTGCCGAGGCCCACGGCACCACCACCTGCGCCGCCGACGCCGTCACACCCGTGGCGATGACACCCGCGAACAACACCGCAAAGTTCGGCGCAACCGCCGAAACCAGCAGTGCCACAACCGAAGCCACCAACAGCGCCGGAACCATCCGATGACGCCGCAGAAAGTCACCCAGCGGGACCAAGAAAGCCAAACCGCACAGATACCCGATCTGCGCCGCGCTGACCAGCAGCGCCGCGGTAGCCGTGGAGATCCGCAGATCCCCCGCCACCTCGTGCAAAAGCGGCTGCAAATAGTAGTTTCCGGCGGCGGACGACCCCGCCGTCACAGCGAACACGAGCACGGTAATCCGACTCAGCGCCGGAGTAACCGCAGGCCGAGCCTCCCCGGCGGCGTGCGATCCCCCAGCAGTACGGGAATCCTTTCCGCCCTGGATCTCCTCGGCAGCGCGGAACTCCTGCACGGCACGGAACTCCCCGGCGGCGCGGAACTCCTGTCCGGCGCGGGACTCCCTCGCGATGCGGAACTCTTGTCCGGCGCTGGACTGCCCGGCGGCGCGGAACTCCCCGGCGGCACTCGGGTCTCCGGCGGCGCGGAACTCCTGCACGGCACGGAACTCCTCGGAGGTGCTGGACTCCCCGGCGGCGTGGGGACTCTGGGTGGTCCGGGGATCCCCGGAGGTGCGGGGCGTGGAAATAGTCACGACTTCATGGTGGGCGTTCGTTGGGATCAGCAAAAGCGATGCTTTTTGATGCCGGTATCTGTCATGTAGATGGCAGCGTAGGCTCGGCGGTATGGAGATGCGTCAGATCGAATGCTTTCTGGCCTGCTGCGACCACCGCTCGTTCACCGCCGCGGCTCGCGAATTGAATCTGGTGCAGTCGGCGGTCTCCACCAGTGTGGCGAAGCTCGAACACGAGGTTGGCGTGCGTCTTTTCGACCGCACACCCCGCACCCTCGAACTCACCGAGGCCGGGCGGGCCATGGTCGTGCCCGCCCGCGCCCTGCTGCGCGCCCGTCGCGACATCGTCGATGCCATCGATGCCGCGCGCGGGGAGATCCGCGGCGAGGTGGTCATCGGCAATCTCATGAACGTCCACAATTTCGATCTGGCGGGCATCATCGCCGATCTGCACGAGCGCTTTCCCTGCGTGACTCTGCGGATGCGCCAGAGCATCTCGGGCATGGCCGGGAATCTCGCTGGCCTGCGCGACAATTCACTCGAACTGGCCCTCCTCGCGGGCCGCTCCGACGAGTTCCCCGGCATCACCACCCATCTCATTACCGAGGAAACACTGGTGCTGTGCACCGCGCCGGACCATCCCCTGGCCGGTCGCCCCTTCCGCGCCACCGACCTCGCGGGCGTCCGCTTCATCGACTACCCGCCCGGCTGGGGCATCCGCTCCATCGCCGACGACCTCTTCCCCGACCGTGACCCGGTCATCGAGGTCGCCGACCAAGCCTTCGCGGTAGAGCTGGCCGCCAAGAACTTCGGCGTCGCCCTCATCCCGCTGTCGGTCGCCCGCCTGTTCCCGCACCTCCCCCACGCCGACCTGGCACCCCGCCCTCTGCCTTGGAAGCTGTGCGTCGGCCATTCCGCCGACCGCACCCCCTCCAATGCGGCCCGCACCGTCATCGACGCCCTGATCGGCAAATAGCAGCAACCCATCTCCCGCCCCCGCAGCACGAACCCCGCCGCGTCATCCCGGGATGCTTGTGGCCGGGGTCCGTACCCGCCGACCACCAACCTCGGCTGTAGGTTCCGGCCAACAGCACGCCGGAATGCCTGCGGCTCAACCCTTTCGAGCGGAGCCCGCGGTCGGTCGGGGTCAGGCGCGAGCGATACGGGGCGGGCCGGTCACAGTCAGCGGCGGAAGTTCCCCTGTGTAGCGCTCGATCTCGACCAGGCAGAGTTGGCCCGTGCAGCCCTGGCTGAGGCGGGAGGTGCCGCGGTCGTTGGTGACGGCGTTGGGGTTTCCGTGGTGGCAGAAGGTTGGGTCGGTCGGGTCGGGGTCGTACCAGGCGCCCGTGGAGAGTTGGGCCACGCCCTGGCGGACGGCGTCGCTGATCTCCAGGCCCGCGAGGCAGCTGCCGCGGTCGTTGAAGAGGCGGACGATGTCCCCGGTGCTCAGGCCGCGGGCGGCGGCGTCCTCGGGGTGGAGGCGGACCGGTTCGCGGCCTTGGATTTTCGTGGATTGGCTGTGCGCGCCGATATCCAGCTGGCTGTGCAGCTTGGTGCGGGGCTGGTTGGCCACCAGCTGGATCGGGAAGCGCGCCGCCGTCGGACCGCCCAGCCACTCCTCGGGTTCCAGCCAGACCGGGTGCCCCGGGCAATCGTCGTAGCCGAAGCCCGCGATGGTCTCGGAGAAGATCTCGATCCGCCCGCTCGGGGTGCCGAGCGGGTGGGCCGCCGGATCGGCGCGGAAGTCCGCGAACGCGACGTGCTCCTCGGCCTCGAGCGGCAGATTCATGGGTTCCCCGGCCCAGAACGCGTCGTAGTCGGGCAGGTCGTAGCCGCGCTCGCCCAGCCGCTCGCGCCATTCGTCGTAGAGGTGGCGCAGCCACTCCTGGGCAGTGCGGCCCTCGGTGAATTCCTTACCGACGCCGAGTCTTTCGGCGAGCTCGGAGAACATCCAGTAGTCGTCGCGGGCTTGGCCGTGCGGTGCGGTGAGGGCGGGCATCGGGAAGAAGAACCGGTCCCCCTCGCCGGAGCCGTAGTCGTCGCGTTCGATGGTCATGGTGGAGGGCAGCACGATATCGGCATGCCGGGCGGTGGCCGACCAGAACGGATCGTGCACCACCACGGTGTCGGGGCGGCCGAACGCGGTGCGCAGCCGGGCCAGGTTCTGGTGGTGGTGGAAGGGATTGCCGCCCGCCCAATACACCAGGCGAATATGCGGATACGTGCGATGCTCGCCGTTGTATTCATAGGGCGCACCGGGATTGAGCAGCATGTCCGCGATGCGCGCGACCGGAATGAAGTCGTCGACCCCATTGCGGCCCTGCGGCAGCTTGGGCGGCGACGTAACCCGCACGGCCAGACCGACATTCGCGGCCGACCCGTAGCCGTGCCCGAATCCCCCACCGGGCAGGCCGATCTGCCCCAGCATGGCCGCGAGCACCACGCCGAGCCACAGCGGCTGCTCGCCGTACTGCGCCCGCTGCAACGACCAGCTCACCGAGATCAGGGTCCGGGTGCCCGCCATCTCCCGGGCCAGCGACCGAATCCGTTCCGCCGCAATGCCGGTGAGCGTCTGCGCCCATTCCGGATCCTTGACGATGCCGTCCTCACCACCGCGCAGGTAGTTCGCGAACCGCTCGTACCCGACGGTGTACTTGTCCAGAAAGGCGCGATCGGCCAGCCCCTCGGCATCCAGCACCTGCGCCAAGGCGAGCATCAACGCGGCATCGCTGCCCGGTCGTGGCGCGATCCACTCGGCCTGCGCCCCGACCGGAATGTCGTCTCGCAGTGGACTGATGGTGACGAACCGGCAGCCGTTCTCCCGCGCCGTCTCGATCCACCCGCGACCATTGTGCCGGGACACACCGCCCGGCGACACCGCCGAATTCTTCGGCGACAGCCCGCCGAACGCGACCACCAGCTTCGACTCCCGGGCCAGCACCGACTTCGTGGTGGCCCGCGCCATGATGGTGCCCATATCGGCGAGAATGTGCGGCAGCAGCACCGTCGACGCGCCCAGGCTGTAGCTGTTGCGATGTGCGACGTAGCCGCCCAGGGTGTTCAAGAAGCGGTGAACTTGGCTCTGCGCGTGATGGAATCGCCCCGCACTGGCCCAGCCGTAGGAGCCGCCGTACACCGCCGAGGCCCCGAATTCCCGGTACACCCTGGACAATTCACCGGCCAGCAGATCCAGCGCCTGCTCCCACGACACCGGCACGAACTCGTCCGCACCGCGTTCGGCGGGCCCGGGACCGTTCTCCAGCCAGCCTTTTCGCACATACGGCTGGTCGATGCGGGCCGGATGATGTTGCGCCGAAGCGACATTCTCGATCAACGGCGTGGGTTCCGGGTCTTCGCGCCAGGGGTGAACGGCGGTCAGCCGATCGCCGTCGCTGCTCGCCTCGAAGACCCCCCAGTGGGTGAGATGCGTGGCCATGTGACAAACGTACTCCCGGTCAATGACATGATGACCTTGCGCATTTGGTAACCGTGAGTACGCTCATTTTTGAGTTCACTCAGTTCCGATTGCCGGGTTGGAGGTGTACGAATGGTCGCCAAGACCAAGTCTGTGCACGTCAGCCGACGAGAACGGAAGATGAGCGATAAACAGTCGCGCATCTTCCAGGCTGCCGCCGCAATGTTTGCCGAGCATGGTTTCGAGGGCACGACAACACAGCAGATCTCCGATCGCGCGGATATCGCGGCGGGGACGCTGTTCCGGTACGCCGCCTCCAAAGGCGAACTGCTGCTCATGGTCTACAACGAGGAGCTGCGGACCGCGCTGGCGGACGGTGCGGCCGCGGCCCGCGACCAGACCGACACCGTCGAAGCCGTTGTCGCCATGATCGGTCCGCTGCTGCGGGCGGCCGAGCGGCAGCCCGAGAACACCATCGTCTATCAACGCGAGCTGCTGTTCGGCTCGCCCACCGACAAGTACCGCTCCGAGGGGCTCGCGCTCGTGGCACGGCTGGAATCGATGATCGCCGAGCGGCTCGTCGCCGACGCGCGCGGCGGTGACATCGACCCGGAGCGCCTGGAGGAGCGCGCCCGCCTGGCCGGGCGCAGCATTTTCGCCGTCCTGCACCTGGCCCTGGTGCAACCGTCCACCGGGGCGCATCCCGGACACGACGCCCTGGCCGATCTGCGCGCGCAGATCGCACAGATCATCGCTGGATACCTCAACCCCTAGGGAGGCAATGACCATGACCATCGACATCCGCAAGGTCACCGTGCTCGGAACCGGCGTGCTCGGTTCCCAGATCGCATTCCAGACCGCGTTCCGCGGATTCGACGTCACCGCCTACGACATCTCCGACGACGCGCTGACCGCCGCGCGCGGCCGCTTCGACAAGCTGGCCGCGGTCTACCGCGAGCAGGTGCCCGGCGGCGCGGATGGCAAGGCCGAGACGACAGCGGCGGGCATCGCGCTGACTTCCGATCTGGCGGAAGCGGTTCGGGACGCCGACCTGGTGATCGAGGCGGTGCCGGAGGTGCTGTCCATCAAGCAGGAGACCTACGAGAAGCTGGGCAAGCTCGCGCCGGAGCGCACCATCTTCGCCAGCAACTCCTCCACCCTGTTGCCCAGTGCCATGAAGGATTTCACCGGACGTCCGGACCGATTCCTGGCGCTGCACTTCGCGAATCAGGTGTGGCACTTCAATACCGCCGAGATCATGGGCACCGCCGACACCGATCCGGCCGTGTACCGGGCGGTGGTGGACTTCGCCTCGGCCATCGGCATGGTGCCGATCGAATTGCACAAGGAGAAGGCCGGTTACGTTCTCAACTCGCTGCTGGTGCCGCTGCTGGACGCGGCCATGACCCTGGCCGAGGGCGGGTACGCGAGCCCGGAGGACGTGGACAAGACCTGGACCATCGGCACCGGCGCACCGGCCGGACCCTTCCGGATTCTCGACATCATCGGCCTCACCACGCCCTACAACATCATGGTCAACGGCGACGAGACCTCGCAGCGAATCGCCAAGTGGCTCAAGGACAACTACATCGACAAGGGCAAGCTCGGCATTGCCACCGGGGAAGGTTTCTACAAGTACTAGCGCTCGGACAGGAGATCTCATGTACTACAGCAGTGGAAATTACGAAGCGTTCGCCCGGCCGCGCAAGCCCGCCGGAGTGGACGGGAAGACGGCGTGGTTCGTCGGGTCCGGTCTCGCTTCGCTCTCCGGTGCGGCCTTCCTGATCCGCGACGGCCAGATGCCGGGTAACAAGATCACCATCCTCGAAGAGCTGAAACTTCCCGGCGGCGCGCTGGACGGCATCAAGGAACCCAAGAAGGGCTTCGTCATTCGCGGCGGGCGCGAGATGGAGAACCACTTCGAGTGTCTGTGGGATCTGTATCGGTCGATCCCGTCGATCGAGGTCGAGGGCAGCGTGCTCGACGAGTTCTACTGGCTCAACAAGGACGACCCGAACTTCTCGCTGGAGCGAGCCACCGTCAATCGCGGACAGAGTGCCCAGACCAAGGACCTCTTCACGCTGAACGACAAGGCGCAGAAGGACATCACCAAGATCTTCCTGGCCACCCGCGAGGAGATGGAGGGCAAGCGCATCAACGAGGTGTTCTCGAAGGACTTCTTCGAGAGCAACTTCTGGATGTACTGGCGCACCATGTTCGCCTTCGAGGACTGGCATTCCGCGCTGGAGATGAAGCTGTACCTACATCGCTTCATTCACCACATCGGCGGCCTACCGGACTTCTCGGCACTGAAGTTCACCAAGTACAACCAGTACGAGTCGCTGGTGCTGCCGCTGTACCGCTGGCTGTTGGATCAGGGTGTGACCTTCAAGTTCGACACCACGGTCACCGACGTCGACTTCGAGCTGTCCGCTAATCGCAAGCAGGCCACCAGGATTCACTGGATCTCCGAGGGCGTCGAGGGCGGCGTCGAGCTGGGGCCGAACGACCTGGTTCTCATGACCATCGGCTCGCTCACCGAGAACTCCGACGAGGGCGACCATCACACGCCCGCCAAGCTCAACGAGGGCCCGGCACCGGCCTGGGACCTGTGGCGGCGAATCGCGGCCAAGGACAAGGCATTCGGCAATCCGGATGTCTTCGGTGGGCACATTCCCGAGACCAAGTGGGAGTCGGCCACGGTCACCACGCTGGATCAGCGCATCCCCGAATACATTCAGAAGATCTGCAAGCGAGATCCCTTCAGCGGCAAGGTCGTCACCGGCGGCATCGTCACCGTCAAGGATTCCTCGTGGCTCATGAGCTGGACCGTCAACCGCCAGCCGCACTTCAAGCAGCAGCCCAAGGACCAGATCGTGGTCTGGGTCTACTCCCTGTTCGTCGACAAGCCCGGCGACTATGTGAAGAAGACCATGCAGGAGTGCACGGGCGAGGAGATCACCCAGGAGTGGCTGTACCACCTGGGCGTTCCCGAATCCGACATTCCGGAGCTGGCCGCCAATGCCGCCAAGTGCGTGCCGGTCATGATGCCGTACGTCACCGCCTTCTTCATGCCCCGCAAGGCCGGTGACCGCCCGCAGGTGGTGCCCGAGGGCGCGGTCAACTTCGCCTTCATCGGTCAGTTCGCCGAGACCAGCCGCGACTGCATCTTCACCACCGAGTATTCGGTCCGCACCGGCATGGAGGCCGCCTACCAACTGCTCGACATCGAACGCGGCGTCCCCGAGGTCTTCAACTCCACCTACGACGTCCGCACCCTGCTGGCCGCCATGACCCGCCTCCGCGACGGCGACCCCATCGATCTGCCGGGCCCGGAGCTGCTCTGGCGCGGACTCGCAAAACGCCTCGGCAACAACGAGATCGGCGAGCTCCTGACCCAGTACGGCGTCATCGGCAAGTAGTCACCGACCACCGTGGCCCGGTCCCCAGGGATCGGGCCGCTCGTTCATTCCCGCGTACCGAGCTCCGCGTCGAAACCCTGCTCCACGCGAGTCAGGAAGTCCACGATGAGGGTGAGCTCCTCGACCGAGTAGCCCGACAGCGCCCGCCGCCAGGTGCCGAGCAGGCCGCCGTAGAGCGGCGCGATATCGGCGCGAGCGCGGTCATCGTTCAAGTGGACCAGGACCTTCCGCCGGTCCGAGTCGTCACGCACCCTGGTCACGAATTCGGCCTTCTCGAGCCGGTCGATGAGCCCGGTCATGGAGGCGGTCGTGAGCCCGGTGAGTTTCGCCAGCTCTGCCGAGGTGCGCGGCCCCGCCTGCAACAGCTGCAGCACCTGCATATCGCTGGCATTGATCCCCAGCCGAGCGGCGGCCCGCTGATTCATACGCATGCCGCGCTCGGCCGTGCTCCCGAGCCCGGCCAGGGCGCTATTGATCAAATCCGCCTTGCGCGTTGACATCTCGCGAACCCTTCGCCATCCTGATTACTAGGTTTCCTAGCATTCTAGGTTACCTTGTATTCAGGATATCTAATCGAAAGGCCGTGCGAGCCATGTCGCGATCATCGCTGCCCACCCTCGTAATCCTCACCGCCACAGTCGCCCTGGCCGCCGCGCCCGCCGCGGCCGACCCCGACTCGACCGCCGCCTACCTGGGCCGCTGGAACTACGACTTCCCCGACCACTCGACCATGCTCAACTACGCCACCGAGAACGTGCCGGGAATCCCGGACAGCCCGCAGATCGGTGACATCGTCTTCACCTCGGCCGCGCCCGGCCGGGTGACAGGCCGCACCGATGTGGGCTGCACCTGGGAATTCAAGGCCACCTCCGACGGCCTGACCCTCGACCCGGCCAACCAGACCTGCCACAACCCCACCTTCGGCTACACCTACACCACCACCGCCTGGACGGTACGGGTGAACGGCGAGAAGGAAACCGAATCCATTACCGCGGTGAGTCATCACCAGGACTCCGACTACACCTTCACCCTGCAACACGGTGCGCGCACCCGGGTCCACGAGGACGATCCGGATGCCGCGAAGGCCTTCGAAGGCCATTGGGTCGCCAACGCCCCACAGCAGGGAACCACCACCATCACAAGGAATTACGGCAACCGCCTACTCGCCCGCACCGACGACGGCTGCACCTGGACCCTGGTCACCCGCGGCGACACCGCCAAACTCGACCCACCGGCACAAACCTGCACCCAGGGCGATTCCGCTGTGACACTGCGCTTCTGGAGCATAGCCGTCGCGGCCGAACACCAGATCTCGACCATGGTCGGCACCGACGCCAAGGGCGGCCCCCTGGTGATCAACGCGGAATCGACCCGGCAGTGACCATCAGCGCGCCTCGGGATCCAACGCCAGCACCGATCGACCACCATCGACAGGAACCGTTGCTCCATTGACGAACCCGGCTTCCGCGGACAGCAGAAACTCGACCGCGGCGGCCACCTCATCACTGGTCGCGACCCGCCCCATGGGATGCAGCACCGCCATCTGCGCCTCGACCGCCGCCGCGTCCGCCGGATCCAACGACTCCAGATACTCGGTATACCGCTCGGTCGCCACCGACCCCGGCGCGACCGCATTGACCCGAATCCCCCGCGGCCCGTACTCCACGGCCAAGGCCCGCGTCAGCCCCTCGATAGCCGCCTTGGCCGTGCTGTAGGGCAGCGCACCCGGCACCGCCCGAACCGCCTGGTGCGAACTGATATTCACAATCGATCCCCCGCTCTCCGCCGCCAGAAACCGCCGCACCGCCGCCCCACACCCGACCACCACCGGCCGCAAATTGGCATCGATCAACTCCAACACCTCCCCCGCCCCACTCCGATCCAGCGAAGCATCCCGAAAGATCGCCGCATTATTGACCCACCCACTCAAAATCCCCACCCGCTGAGCACAATCCGCCGCCTCCTCGACAACCTCCTCCACCCCCGCATCCCCCTCCACCACCGTCACCAACTCCGCCCCCCACCCCAATCCCCCACCCTCCTTCTCCACCACCACAACCGCATGCCCCCGCCGCACCATCCGCTCGACAATGGCCCGCCCAATCCCCCGCCCACCCCCGGTCACCACATACGACAGCTCCATAACCCGATGCTAGACAGCGACTCCCGCCGCGCTGGCCTAGAACGGGACCTTCTCCGGACTTCTCCCCATCCGGCGAAGTAGGTGATCTTGCTGGGAGACAGCGGATCCGGAGGTGCCGGTTGGGGCGGCAAAGAATCGGTGGGTCGATTCGGAGGAGAGCGGCGTCTCAGGAAGATCGCCGTAGATATCCTGGAGATTCCTGCCGATCCAGTCGATCAGGGCGGGTTCGAGCGTGTCATCGCTGCCGATAGCGCGGGCCAGATCCCACGTGTGGATGGCGGTATCCGTGGTTCTGATCGCCAAGGCCTGGCGGCCGGAGACCTTCCCCAAGGGGTAATCGACGATCCGGCACAGAGCGTCGGACTGGGTGAAGGCGTCGACCGCACGGTCGACCGAACGCAGATATGCGGCGAGCGGATCCGACCCCAGGGCGTCCGCGTCGCGCAGGCGGAGGAACTCCGCGGCTGACCCACCCTGTACTAGGGCCGTGTAATTGAGATTCCCCCGAGTCACGTGATTGACCAGCTGCCGCACAGTCCATTCCGCACACGGAGTCGGCCCACCCCACTGTCCGGCCCGAACCTCCCGCAACCTCGCCTCGAACATCCCGCTCGACAACACGAACCGATCAACGATCCCTTCGAAACAGTTGGCCATAACCCCACCCTCGCCGCAACCACTGCCCATGGCTGGCGGGTATCGGACATTGCGTTGGCAACCGAATGGCCCGATTCCCAGGGCCGATCAATCGGCGCAGGATTGCCAGTGGCGGGCCGTTTCGCGGAGGTGGGTGCGGAGGCGGTCGACGTGGGGGCGGGGTGGGCCGCCTACTCGGCGGGCCAGGAAGATGGTGTTGATCGGGGCGTCGGCGGGGGTGTGCAGGGGTTCGATTGCGCCCGAGGACAATTCGCGGGTGCACAGGTAGGTGGGGAGGACCGAGATGCCCGCACCGGCGACGACCGCCGCGAGGACGGCCCGTAGGTCGGGGACGACCAGGGCGGGTTCGGCCTCGAGGCGGGTGTCGAAGACGTGCCGCCAGTAGCGGCGGATGATGGGTAGGTCGGGGGCGTAGGCGACCAGCGGGGTGGCGGTGAAGTCGTTGGCGCGCAGGCGGTTCGGGTCGGCACGGGCGGCGAGGTCGGGCGCGCCGACCAGGATGAACTCCTCGTCGGCCAGGGCGTCGGCGAGGACGGTGCGGCCGCGGGGGCGGACCGTGGACAGGGCCAGATCGAGTTTGCCGACGCGGAGGTCGACCAGGAGGTCATCGGCGAGGCCGGTGGTCACCGTGAGTCGGATGCCCTCGGCGATCAGCGGCGCGAGGGCCGGAAGAACCAGGGTGCCCAGGAGTTCGGTGGGGCCGCCGAGCAGTACGGGCGGTTCCGTGACGGGCGGGCTGTCGAGGGTGCCGGTGCCGGTGACGGATTCGAGGGCGTCCAGGGGCGCGGCGACCCGGGCGGCCAGATCGTGGGCGGCGGCGGTGGGTGCGACGCCGCGCGGGAGTCGCTCGAACAGGGGGCGGCCCAGGTGGCGTTCGAGGGCTTGGAGTTGGGTGGTGACGGTCGGTTGCGAGAGCCCGACCTGACCGGCCGCCGCGGTAATCGAACCCGCTCGATACACGGCCAGGAACGTTCGCAGCTGCGCCAGGTCCATCGAACCATCGGCCTGCCTATGTCGCACCGAACCAGTCTATTGACCAGGCAATGCATACTCAATTTTTTGACTATCAAGACTCTGGACACTCGCCAAGGAATCGCGCTACGGTTCACAACGGATATGCAATGAGTTGACTATCAGAATCGAGGCATCATGCATCCGTTCCGCAAGGCCATCGAGGCCCGCGACGAGGCCGCCGTCGAGGCTCTGCTGGCCGACAATGTGGTGTTCACCAGCCCGGTCGCCTTCAAGCCCTACCCGGGCAAGGCCATTACCGCCGCCATCCTGCGCGGGGTCATGCGGGTCTTCGAAGACTTCCGCTACGTCAAGGAGATCGGCGCGGACGATGCCGTCGACCATGCGCTGGTTTTCGAGACGACCGTCAACGGCAAGCGCATTACCGGCTGCGATCTCATCCACCTCGACGTCGACGGCAAGATCGACGAATTCATGGTGATGGTCCGCCCGCTCTCGGGCGCGCAGGCGCTCGCCGAGGCGATGGCCGCCCAGTTCGACCGGATTCAGGCCGAGGCCGTCGCGCAAATCGAACGGCAGGCGGCGGGCTCGTGAATTGACTTGGCCGGGCACGAACCCGCGCCGATTTCCTGGGATGATCCACGAAAGTCACCGAAAGGCCGATCCGCCATGACCGATGGCAACTTCACCCGCTATGTCGCCGTGGGCGACTCTCAGACCGAGGGTGTCGGCGACGGCGACGACCTGACCGGCCTGCGGGGATGGGCGGACCGGCTGGCCGAGCGACTCGCCGTCACCAATCCCGAACTGCGCTATGCCAATCTGGCGGTGCGCGGCAAGCTGGCCCACCAGATCCGGGCCGACCAGCTCGAGGTGGGGCTGGCGCTGCGACCGGACCTGGTCACCGTGCTGGCGGGCATGAACGATCTGCTGCGGCCGAACTTCGATCCGGACGAGATCGCCGGACACGTCGAGGCCATGTTCGCGGCCTTCGCCCGCACCGGCGCGGTCGTCGCGACGCTCACCTTTCCCGATATCGCGCAGAACATTCCGCTGGTCCGGCCCATTCGCGGCCGCATCGCGATCCTCAATGACCGCCTGCGTGCGGCGGCCCGCCGCTACGACGTGATCGTGGCCGAGACCGGCCATCACGCCGTGGTCGCCGACCCGCGCCTGTGGAGCCCGGATCGCCTGCACGCCAGCCCGCTCGGCCACCAGCGCATTGCCGACGCCATGGCCGAAGCCTTGCGCCTGCCCGGCGCGGACGACGCCTGGACCCGTCCGATCACGCCCGCCCTGCCCGAGTACGGCGTGTTTCGTGCGATGGCGGCCGAATTGCAGTGGGCGGCCGTCGCATTGGGTCCGTGGGTATTGCGCCGCCTGCGCGGCCTGTCCTCCGGCGACAATCGCACCGCCAAACGGCCCGAGCCGCTGCCGGTCCGGCTCGCGGCCGCACAGCCGTTCCCGTACTGAAACCACCTCCGCTGCCGGACAATCGACCCTGAGCCCAGTGGGGGGGCGGAAGGGTCGGTGCGGATCATGTTCATCGGCGAGAACGCGTTGGCGGCGATCGGCGATACTCCGCTGGTGCGCCTGAACCGGGTGGTGCCGCCGGGTTGCGCGGAGATTCTGGTGAAGGTGGAGGGCCAGAATCCGACGGGCAGCATGAAGGACCGCATGGCGCAGGCCGTGATCGGTGTGGCCGAACGCGACGGGCGGCTGAAACCCGGTGGCACCGTGGTCGAATACACCGGCGGCAGTACGGGTGCCGCGCTGGCGCTGGTGTGCGCCGCGAAGGGCTATCGGCTGCGGATCGTGAGCTCGACGGCGTTCAGCGCCGAAAAGCTCACGCAAATGGCCGCGTACGGTGCGGAGCTCACCCTGGTCCCGAGTCCGGACGGGATGTTCACCGAGCGCCTGTTCACGACCATGGTCGAGACGGCCGAGCGGCTCAGCCGCGAGCCGGACACCTTCTGGCCGGATCAGTTGCGCAACACCGACAGCATTACCGGCTATCACGCACTGGGCCAGGAGATCTGGGCGCAGACCGAGGGCCGGGTGGACGCGTTCGTCCAGGCGGTCGGCACGGCGGCCTCGCTGCGCGGCGCGGCGTCACTGCTGCGCTACCACAAGCAGCGACGGCTGCATGTGGTCGCGGTCGAGCCCGCCGAATCCGCCGTGCTCTCGTGCGGCGCGCCGGGTGCGCATCGCATCGAGGGCATCGGTATCGGTTACCTGCCGCCGCTGTGGGATCCGAGCCTGGTCGACGAGACGGTGGCCGTGTCCACCGCCGATGCCGAGCAGATGGCGCGCCGCCTGGCGCGTGAGGAGGGGCTGTGCGCGGGCACCTCCTCCGGCGCGAATGTGCTGGCCGCCATTCGGGTCGGGCTGCGGCTGGGCGCGCGAGCGCGGGTGGTCACCGTGCTGGTGGACTCGGGCCTGAAATACCTGAGCACCCCGGTGTACCGCCTCGACACTCAGACGTTAACGCCGTAATCCCTTGCGATACCGGCCAATCCGGACGCGTACCCCTGCCCGATGGCCCGGAACTTCCACTCGTTCCCGTGCCGATACAGCTCGCCGAACACCATGGCGGTCTCGGTCGAAGCGTCCTCGGTGAGATCGAAGCGGGTCAGCTCGGTGCCGGTGACGGCGTCGACGACCCGGATATAGGCATTGCGCACCTGCCCGAAGGCCTGCCGCCGCGTCTCGGCCTCGTAGATCGAGACGGGGAAGAAGATATTGGTGATGGTCGGCGGCATGGCCGCCAGATCCACATTGATCACCTCGTCGTCGCCCTCACCCTCGCCGGTGAGATTGTCGCCGGTGTGCTCGATGGTGCCCTCCGGCGAGCGCAGGTTGTTGTAGAAGACGAAATGCTTGTCGGAGACGACACGCCGGTTGGGGCCGCAGGCCATGGCGCTGGCGTCCAGATCGAAATCGGCTCCGGTGGTGCTGCGCACATCCCAGCCCAGGGCGACGGCCACCTTCGTCAAATTCGGCGCTTGCTTGGACAGTGAGACATTGCCGCCCTTGGCCAAACTGACACTCATCGAATTGCCTTTCCTCTGCGATCGATGCATCCATGCCCAATCGTCCTCGCGGCGCGGCGCGGCGGCCAGGGCGTCGGCGGCGAGTTGATCGGCCAGGACGGTGATTCGCCGCTGCAGGGCGAGCAACTCGATCAGATCCCGATTGATCGGTGGACCCGAGGGGTCGGCGGTGTCACTGGCGCGCACCGCCTCGGCATGCGCGTCGAAGACCGCCGCCCGCAGCCGGGCGGCCAAGGCGGGGCCATCCGCGGTGGGCGCTAAACGTCCCAGGCCTGACCGCGGCTCCCCCTTACCGAGCGTCACATGTCGAATGTACCTGTACCGCAGGTCATCCGAGTGATCTCAGGAACTCCGCCAGATAACGTCCGCTGTAGTCGCTCAGGCCGTTGTTCTGGACCGCGGCCGCGCCGATGGTGTCGATGTGGTTGTAGCCCGGCAGGGTCTGCACGATGGCGGTTTGCGGAACCGGGAACAGCAGGCCGGGGCCGAACTGGACGACGCTGTCACCGGCCCAGAGCACCAGATTCGGCTTGGTGCGTTCCATGCCGTGGTAGCGCAGGTTGCCCATGTCGCCGGTGCGCGCGCCGCCGTAACCGGCGGCGATATCGAGCACGACGCGGAGCGGGAAGTAGGTCTCCCAGTAGGCGTAGGGGCCGCCGGAGCCCAATTGCCGTGCGACATCGCGGATATCGGCTACCTCGTGTCCGGGCGCGGTGTAGGGCACGCCTTGGACGTTGTCGTAGTTTCGCCAGGTGTAGAGCACCGACCGGTCGGATGGTGCGAACCGTTGCTGCGGGCCCGCAGTGAGTCGCAGGTAGTTGCCGAGCAGTGGAATCTGGGTCGCGTCGCCGGGGTTCGGGAAGCTCTTGGGCTGCACCGGGCCGCCGTCGAGCACGCCCATGCCCTGCTGCAGGAGTTCGAAGTTGCAGGAGTTGTTGTCCAGCAACTCGCCCAGGAGGGCGGTATTGGTGAAGCGGTAGTCGCGCAGGGTTCCGGTGCCGTCCGCGCCATTGGTGGCGAAGCCGACCCAGGTCGGGGCGAACAGGAAGTTCAGGGTCGAATCGATCTCGAAGTCGTGTGGAAGATGCGCCAGCAGTTGGCTTTCCCCATCGGGATCGAGATGCGCGGCGAGCCCGGCGAGACGGTAGATCAGGAAGGCCTTGGTGCCGATGACCGGTGTCGACCCGAGAATGCGCGGCAGCACACCGATGTTCTGGGTCGCCTTCAGGATGTCGTTGACCGGCGAGATGATGGCATTGGTGAGATCGTGCAGGAACGGCGTGTTCTGAATGGCGACCGGGTCCGAGGACACCATGGAGTCCTGCGCCACGAACGCCGCGCACTGGCTGTAGCCCGCGGCGTCCGGATCGCCATTACCGAAATCCCAGTCGGCGAAGAAGCCGGTGACCAGACCGCCCATGGAAATGCCGGTGCATACGTACTTATGTTGCCGCACAATCTGATCCGGTATCTCGTGCAGCATGATCTCGTACTGATCGCGCAGTACTCGTTCGAGGCCCATGGAATCCAGGAGTGGCAGATCCTGAGAGTTCTTGAACCCCGGGAAAACTCGGCCATCGATCGGCATGCCGTTGAAGTAGTAGTCGACGGCGTCGAGGTAATTGCCGGTCTTCAACGCGTAGTCGAATCCGGTTGTCTCGTCCAGGCAGCTGCTGCGGCGCGCCATGGCCCAGAACTCCACCTTGCGGCCCAGCTGAGCGGCCGAGCGCACGGTGTTGGCGGCGACGCTGTCGGAATTCATTGCGCCGCCATTGAATCCCTGTTGCTGGACCACCACGGAGTCGGCGTCGGCGGACTCCGTTGGGCCGTCCGCGGCGCGATAGCGGAGGAATCCGGCCCGGTCACACTCGGGTGGATGTGGTGGTGCGTTCGGTGGTAGTGGGAGCAGGAAGCTGACCTGCGAGACGATGACGCCGTCGCGATTGTCGAGCACCTGTTCTTGCCGATCGGTGGCGGCGCTGACGGGCGCGAACGCATGTGCCTGCGGAGTCATCGGCGACATCAGGGCGCCAACGGTTCCCGCCGCCACGGCCAGCGTGCCCCAGCCCACTGAGATTCTCACAGACAGCATCGTCACCAGGAGGGCGGTTCGGAGTCATTGGGCAGTTCGGAAGTAAACGTTGCTTGTAGCTGTGAGGTGTTCCGAATTCGTACGAACATGCTTCGGCGCGTGTTGAGTTCCGCTAGGTTGCGGTGGCTTCCGGGGCGGATGGTCTACAGCCATTAAGAATGGTCGGTATTGTTGAATTTCGTTTAGTCACAATGGAATTCACATGTATTGTGGTGAATTCGGTTGCTAGAATAGGAGTTATGAAATGTGGGGAGTTGGTTCACGCTGATGCGCTCGCGGCGACCGCCGCGTTGCGTGAAGCTGCCGACGACCTCGTTTACCAATCGCTTGTGCCGTGCACCGATGACGAGATCGTGTCCACGATGCGGGAGATCGAGGAGGCGCGGCGGCAGTTGGAGGCGGTGGCGCGGAAGTTGGCCGCCGAGGCCGAAACTCGGTCGCTGCCGCAGAAGTTCGGGGTGGGGAAGTTGTCGCGGTTTCTGGCCGAGACCCTGCATTTGGGGCGTGGGGAAGCCTTGGCGCGGGCGAACGCGGTGCAGGTGTTGGCCACGAAGACTGACCCCAGTGGCGCGGAGAAGGCTGCGGAGTTGGCGTGGACGGCCTCGGCGCAGGAGTGCGGGTTCATCTCCGACGCGCACGTGCGCGCCATCGTGAAGATCATGGGTCGGATTCCCGGGAGCGTGAACGCCGACGACCGTGCCATCGCCGAAAGCCAGCTCGTGCATTTGGCCGTGCAGACCAGCCCCGACGCCCTGCCGAAGGCGGGTGAGCATCTGCTGGCCTACCTCGACCCGGACGGCAAGCGCAGCAGCGACGAGGACCGTGCCCGCATGCGCGGGGTCAGCATCGGCGCGCAGCGTGCCGATGGGATGCGTCCGATCTCCGGGCTGCTCACCCCCGCCCTGAGCGCCGTCTTGGACCCGTACCTGGCCAAGGCCGCACGTCCTGGCATGTGTAACCCCGACGACCCGCAGAGCCCCTGGGTTGCCGACGAACACCTCACCCCGGAGGCGGTGGAGGCTGCCGCGCAACGTGATCGCCGTTCCACCGCGCA